>JAFXVX010000015.1 GCA_017534745.1 Bacteroidales bacterium
GTGGTAGGAGACGGGAATGCTTCAGCTGTAATAACAACCGGCATTGAGGTCGGAGACGGCGTTGAAGTCACCGGAGCTGCCAATGCCGGGACAA
The DNA here is from genome assembly GCA_017534745.1 of Bacteroidales bacterium. Taxonomy (GTDB): domain Bacteria; phylum Bacteroidota; class Bacteroidia; order Bacteroidales; family UBA932; genus Cryptobacteroides. The sequence goes on from JAFXVX010000015.1 coordinate 95, forward strand.
AATATACGAATGGTAAAACGACCTATACGTTCTCCACAACATTGACGGCCGAAAAGAAATGGTTCAGCGGCTGGTCCGACGCGCCCATCACCGTCACCGTCGTGGATCAGGAGACCTATTCGGAATAGAGGGGAAGTTTCGTGTAGTATTTATATGAAACTTATTATTCTTCTGCAGTTTGTGCTGGCAGCGGTGCTTGGGTTGAAGACCGAGCACCTCGCCGTTCCGGTGGGGATTGACAATCCCGCGCCGCGGTTTTCATGGTATCTTGAGGATGGCAGAGATGGGGCCCGGCAGGCGGCTTACAGGATTGCCGTGGCGTCCGATTCGCTGGATTTCGAAGGGAATATGGTCTGGGACTCCGGGCGTGTAGCCTCAGATGAGGTGCTGGCAGTCTATGGCGGGCCGGAGCTGAAGCCGTTTACCCGTTACTGGTGGAGGGTGACTTGCGAAGATATGGACGGGGCGGAGGTACAGTCTGCGACTGCCTTCTTCGAGACCGGGCTGATGGAGCAGAAGAACTGGAAAGGATGCTGGATATCTGACAAGCAGGGCGCCGAGATCAAGCCGGCGCCCCGCTTCCGCGAGGAATTCAAGACTCGCGGGGGCGTCGTGCAGGCCAGGGCCTATATCGCGGCTGCCGGGCTTTACACGATGTATGTCAACGGCGTTAAAGTGGGTGACAGGGTGCTGGATCCCGCTTTTACCCGTTTTGACCGCAGGGTTCTGTACAGCACATACGACATTACGCCCATGCTCCGCGAGGGCGTCAATGCTGTCGGCGTGGAGCTCGGCAACGGCTGGTATAACCACCAGGCCGTCACGACATGGCACTTCGACAAGGCCCCGTGGAGGGCGCGTCCGGCTTTCTGCGCGGACATCCGGATTCGTTATGCCGACGGCAGCGAGGAGGTGATTTCCACCGGTACGGGATGGCAGACTTCAAGCGAAGGGCCTCTTGTTTACAATAACATCTACACCGGCGAGCACTACGACGCCCGGCACGAAATGAAGGGCTGGGCAGAGCCCGGTTTCGACGAAAGGGACTGGGTCGGAGCGACGATTCGGAGTTGCCCCGCGGCGAAGGTGAGTGCCCAGCAGGCAGTCCCGATTCGCGAGAGCGAAGAGATTGAAGCTGTGAGTATTACAAAACTCAATAACAATCGCTATATCTACGATTTCGGTGAGAATATGGCGGGGAACGTTCACCTTCGCATCAAGGGTACGCGTGGGACTTCGATAGAGCTGACCTACGCCGAGCGGCTCAATTCCGCCGGCCGCGCCGATCAGGACAATATCAATTACTACTATTTCGGTGACCGCAATGCAGAGCCCCTGCAGACTGACCTTGTGACTCTCAGCGGCGGCGAAGACTATTTTGCCCCTCAGTACAGCTACAAGGGTTTCCGTTATGTCGAGGTCAATGCATCCTCGTCCCTTAAATGGGGCAAAGAGCAGTTGAAGGCGGTGAAGGTCCATAGCGACGTCCCCGGGATCAGCAGCCTCACGGCTTCTGCCGCCATTGTCGATGACATCTGGCAGGCTACTCGAAGGACCTATTTGTCCAACCTTCCGGGATACCCGACGGACTGCCCGCAGCGGGAGAAGAACGGTTGGACGGCGGACGCCCACATCGCGGTAGAGTCCGGGCTCTACAACTACGACGCTTTCACCGTTTACGAGAAGTGGATGGCCGACCACCGGGACGAACAGCAGCCCAACGGCCTGCTTCCGGACATCATCCCGACCTGCGGCTGGGGCTACTGGAATCCCGCCGCCAACGGCAACGGGCTCGATTGGACGAGTACCATAGCCTTGATCCCATGGGAGTTGTATCTGTTCTACGGCGACAGCAAGCCGCTCCGGGACTGCTACGATGCTATCAAGCGTTACGTGGACTATGCTCTGACGCTGACAAAGGACGGCCTGACGTCCTGGGGCCGCGGCGACTGGGTGCCGGTGACGACCCGGTCCAACAAGACGCTGATATGCTCCTGTTTCCTCTATAAGGACCTTGATATCCTTTGCCGTGCAGCCCGTCTTTTCGGGCATGAAGAGGACGCGGAAAAATATGGCGCTATTGCGGAGCAGGTCCGTGGGGCAGTCAACGCCAAGTTCCTCAATGCGGGGACCGGTGTCTATGCCGGCGGGATGCAGACGGACCAGAGCCTGCCGCTGGCATTTGGCCTTGTTCCGGAGGAGAACAGGCCGGCCGTCATGGCGGCCCTTGTCAAGCGGGTAGAGGAAGACGGATACCACGTAAATGCCGGCGTCCACGGCGCCAAGGCCGTGCTCAACGTGCTTGCCGAAAATGGATATGGCGAGCTGGCATACCGCATCGCGACGGCGCAGGATTACCCTTCCTGGGGCTGGTGGTTGGCAAACGGCCGCACCACCCTCGTCGAGAACTGGAAACTGGACGCTACCAGGGATAACTCCGACAATCACATAATGTTCGGGGACATCGGCGCCTGGTTCCACCGGGCCCTCGGCGGCATCAATCCTGATCCGGAAGCCCCTGGTTTCAAGCACATTATCCTTCGTCCGTGCTTCCCCGCCGGTCTTGACAGTTTCTCATGCAGCCATGACTCTCCGAGGGGTAGAATTGATGTTTCGTGGAAACGAAAAGGAAGAGACGCGGCCCTGAAGGCCGTCGTCCCCTGCGGCGCCTCGGCGACCTTCCACCACCCCGACGGCAGGACCCAAAACCTGCCCTCAGGCACTCACGAGTTGTCCATTAATTTGTAAAATAGAAAAAAGTCTTTACCTTTGCAGTGAGACGATTAAATCGTGACACGGATGGACAAGGGATAGTGCAAAAGTCCCCGCCGGCTTAATCCTCGCTTTTTGAAGTAATTCCGTCCACGTAGTCTTGGGGCGAATCTAGCAGGAGGTCGATTGGGCCTCCTGCTTTGTTTTACCAGCGTCTATGGCTGTAATACAGTATTGAACTTTCGACATATCACTGCGCTTGACCCCGACAAGCATTTTGACCAGACCAATGCCCGGGCAATGGTAGGACATCTTTATCATACTTTCAAAACCACGTTGGTTGTTTTTTTTAGGGTTTGCAGGTAACTTCTCTATAAAAACTGCATTTGTCAAAATTGCATCCAATTGAAGAACGGCAAGTGTGGATAAATAAGTCAGAGAAGCGTGACCTGCCGTTTCTTTTACGGAGATAAATCTTATGTTAATATCGTCTTTAAGGCTTAAATTATACTTCTTGGATTCAGGATTGAGTTGTTTCCAATTATGATAAAAAGACATTATTATCTGTTGACGACGCCTCCTGTCCTCTACTGTATCTCCTGTAGGGATATCATCTTCGCGAATGACAATTTCTTTATTGTCTTTTTCATCGACAGCGATAGGGAGGTCGCTTAAATCAGGCTCTTCAATATAACCGACAAGCAAAACGAAGGGCACTCCAAGTACTTCTGATGCTTTATGGATGGTTTCCAGGTTTTTCGTCTTGAACAGTGCTTTTACATTTTGTTTCCGGATACCCATTCTTCTGGCAAACTCGCTCTTGCTCATTCCTATTCGCGCCAGCAACGCTTCTCCCTTCGCTTCGAAATAAATTTGATTCATAATTTATTATTTTTACAAAGGTAATATTTAAAAATTACTTTTGCAAAAAATACAGCTATGTTGCCTTCAAATCTCCTCCCCGGCCTCGATGAAGCGGGCGGCGGCGTTGAGGAAGTGGGCGGTGATCCAGAAGACGGTCCAGCTTTCGGAGTAGCCGCCGCGGAGTTTATACACGTTGGACATATCGCCGTGCTGGGCGAAATTGGTGTGCTGGACCTGCTCGCCCTGGCTGCCATAGGCGTCGGTGAGCTGGTAGCAGGTGCGGTACATTACCTTTGAGAGTTTCACCAGACGCTCGTCTCCGAGAATGCGGCCCATACGGCAGACTTCAGGGGCGAAAAGGACGCCGTAGACATCCAGATGCTGGTTCTGAGGCGAGACGACAGTCCAGCCGGTGGACTTGAAGCCGCGGTCGGCAAGGCGCCCGGCCGGCAGGGGGATGTCCCAGACAGCAACATAACTGAGGCATACATCCATAGCGTGCTTGGCCCAGTCCAGATATTTTGCCTCGGAGAAGCGTTCATAGCACTCAAGGAAGCCCTGGAAGGCAGCCCATGCGCCTTCTTTGTCCTCGCAGGTGGCGTCCAGCGTGCCGCCCCAGTAGCAGCCGTCCATCTCCAGATGCCGTTCGGCAAAGAGTTTTGCCGCCTTCTCGGCGGCCTTGCGATAGCGCGGCTTGCTGAACAGTTTCGAAGATATGGCAAGAGGGGCGATGAAGAAGGCCTCGGCTGTTGAGGCAGGGTCCCATTTGCAGGCGAGTATGCGGTCGGAAGTCTTGTCGCAGGCCCGCTTAAGGAAATCTTCCCACTTGGAGGTGTCGTATGTCCCGGGGTGCTTGCGTGCATATTCTATGGCCTTGGCGAAATTGTACATCGCCTGCCCGCAGGAGACGGGGTCGCCTTTCTCCCATTTGCCGCTTTCGCAGTCGTAGCGGACGTGGAACAGGCCGTCATCACGGAACGTGCATCCGGAAAGGAAATCGAGGCTGCGATGCACTTTGTCGTGGATTCCATCCGCCGTCCAGGGGCCTGCTTCGGCGGTCAGCATCGGCTCAAGCACCTGAAGCGAGTAGCCGGGGGAATCGGCCTGTCCGCACCAGCCCATCACTATGTGCTTGCGCCCAGCTCGCTTGTCGTACATGTCGAACCCGCAGGCTCCTTCGCTCTCCAGCCATCTGGATGCGGCAAAGCGGGCCTTGCCGGAGACGATTTCTTCGAAACCGCTGAAGCGGTCCGCGTCGTAGGGCTTGTAACGGTCCAGCGACGAGTAGAGTGGCTGCTGGAAGCCGGTACCCTTGCGCGAGATGCCGTAAAGGTCAATGAAAAACTCTTTCTCGACAATGCGACCGGGCTCCAGGTCAATCCAGGTATCTGCGTATCGCATCGAGGTCTTCTGGCGGGCCTTGGCGACGCTGTGAACCCCGTTGTAACCTATTGGTCCACTGTACATAACAACTTCGGTGATGCCTTCGGAGGCCTCGGCTCCGAGCGACCACCACTGGTCGCCGAGCACTGCTCCCCGTACGGGCGATGGCACAGTGTGGACTGCAATGGCCCGTAGTGACGCGGCATCTTCCAGCATCACGAACGGCATCGGATACCGGTGGTCTTCAAAGATGGCGAACTCGCCAGGGGCGCCGGTCCAGACCGGCACGGCGGCGGGATTGACCGCCGCCCCGTTTGCATTGCCGTAATAGACAATGCCGGGGGCGAACATCGAAAGTCCGTTCCCGCTCTTTTGGAGGCGGACGGACAGCGTGGCGTGCCGCAGCGTGTCCGGGCCTTTCCACTCAAAGCGACGTATGCAGCGGACCATGCCGTCCGCGGTGGGGGAGTAGGCGTCGGAAAGGAGCATCTTCCCCTGCGGCAGATTGAGGGTGCCGCGGAGAATAGTCCATTCTCCGGCGGTCTCGGACTCCTGAGGCCTGACATGGATCCACCTGTCCGGCCAGTCGTCCTTCCACTCAGTGGCTATGGACCAAAGGCCCTCGGCTGGAGCACGAAGCGTGTCGGCTCCGTCAGTGAATACTACGGAGAGGTCACTGCCCGTCACCAGGCGGGTCTGGGCCGCGAGCGACCATGATGCGGTCGCGCAAAGTCCTGCGAAAAGAAGGAGGAACAGGGTCTTTTTCATATGGCAAAAATAGTAAAAATGTGTATCTTGGGCAACGGTAGGGTTAACCCTCTTTCGCTCGTTATACTAAATATGAAATATCTGCTTCACATATTTGTCCTGCTGCTGTTTTGCCTTCCGGCACCGGCTCAGCAGGCCCCCGATTACAGCGAATATATCCTCACCCCGAAGGCTCCGGACACGCCCCGTATCAACGGGCCAAAGGTCTGCGGCGCCCGGCCCAGGGCCGATTTCCTGTACCGCATCCCGGTTTCGGGCGTGAAGCCGGTGCGCTTTGCCGCCAGCGGTCTTCCCCGCGGTCTGAAGCTGGACGCGGAGAAGGGCATCATAAGCGGAAAGGTCTGTAAAAAAGGGAGTTATAAGGTTAAGATAACTGCGACCAATGCTCTTGGAAGCGACTCCCGGGAGCTTCGCATCGAGATAGGAGAGCGCATCGCCCTCACTCCTCCCATGGGCTGGAACTCCTGGAACTGCTGGGGCGACCGCGTGACTCAGGAGAACATCCTGCAGGCTGCGCGGGCCCTTGAGGAGACAGGCCTCGCAGACTACGGCTGGAACTATGTCAATATCGATGACGGCTGGCAGGGTATCCGTGGCGGAAAACACAACGCCATCCAGCCAAACGCCAAGTTCCCTGACATGAAGGCACTTGGCGATTCGCTCCATGCCCGTGGATTCAGGTTCGGCATCTATTCCGGCCCCTGGATTTCCACCTATGCAGCCCACATCGGGTCGTCATGTGACAATCCTGAAGGCAAGTACTGGTGGGTTGAAGATGGAATCGTGGACGAAAACTACAAGCTGGACGTCTCCAAATACGACAAGGGAGAGATCCACAGCTTTGGCAAATACTCCTTCGCCCGCGCCGACGCCCGCCAGTGGGCGGACTGGGGTGTTGATTACCTCAAATACGACTGGTTCCTCAACGACGTCTGGTGGCTGCGCGACATGCGTGAGGCCCTGGATGCCACGGGCCGCGACATTGTCTATAGCATCTCCAACGCGACGCGCATCTGTCTCGCCCCGGAGATGCCGCTCTACGCCAACTGCTGGCGCACCGCCGGCGACATAAAGGACACATGGGACAGCATATCCAGCATCGGTTTTGACAGGGAATCCGCCTGGGTCGGTTACGCGGGTCCTGGCCACTGGCCGGATGCCGATATGATGGTCCTCGGCCAGGTTGGCGGATGGGAAGGCGGCGAACCGCACTGGACGAAACTGACCCCGTGGGAGCAGTATTCCCACGTGACCTTGTGGGCCATCCTCGCCTCTCCGCTGCTCATTGGCTGTGACCTCGATGCGATGGACGATTTTACCCTCAGCCTGCTGACCAACAGCGAGGTCCTGGAGGTCAACCAGGACCCGCTCGGGATGATGGGAACCCGCAATGTCTTTGGCCCGGGCAAGACCCAGTCGGTCTATGTCAAGCGTATGGAAGACGGCACCCTCGCTGTGGCCCTTTTCAATCTAAAAAATGAAGAAAACACCATAAGTTTCGTTCCCCGTGACCTCGGTCTTATCGGAGTCCAGACAATCCGCGACCTCTGGCGTCAGTGCGAAGTCGGCAAAGTGGCCGACAAGGAGCGCTGGCAGGTGACGGTTCCCGCCCATGGCTGCGCGCTTTACCGCCTCAGCCCGGGTGTCACAGACCGGAAGATGGAAGGCAAGTGGTGGGAGATCCAATAGTTTTGAGTATGAGACAGCTAATCCGCATTTTCATTCTGTCGTCCATCCTCGTCGGCCTGTCAGGCTTCGGGGCCGGCGCCAAAGTCACCCTCCCGTCTTTTTTCAGCGACAACATGGTCTTCCAGCAGAACAGCCAGGCTGCTGTCTGGGGCCGCACCGATTCCGGTAAAAAAGTGACTATAAAGCCCTCCTGGAAATCCTCAAAGACCGTCGCTGTTCCCGATAAGGACGGCAACTGGTCTGCGACGATCCAGACGCCTTCCGCGGGCGGCCCGTATGAAGTCGTCATATCCGACGGGGAGAAGATCACGCTGCACAATGTGCTTGTCGGCGAAGTGTGGTTCTGCTCCGGCCAGTCCAATATGGAGATGCCGATGAGGGGATTCCGGAGCCAGCCGGTCGAGGGGGCTGCCGACGTCATAATGTCCGCAAAGCCGGATCGTCAGATCAGGATGTGCAGGATCAACCGGAAAGCTTCCCTTACTCCGGTGACGGAGTGTGAGGGCTCGTGGAAGGAGAACACTCCGGAAGCGGTGGCTTCGACCAGCGCGACTGCCTACTGGTTCGCCCTCAGGCTTCAGGAGATGCTGGGTGTCCCTGTCGGACTCCTTATTTCCGAATGGGGCGCCTCGACGATAGAGACCTGGATGGACAGGGAGACGATAAGCACCCTTTTCTCCGGCGAATTCGACCTGTCTTTCCTCGACGGAAAAGAACTTCCAAGGCTTAAACATCAGACTCCCTGCACCCTTTTCAATGGCCAGATAAATCCTCTCATCCCATTCACATTCAAGGGAATGCTATGGTATCAGGGCGAGTCCAACAGGTACCGTCCCGAGCAGTATGTCAGGCTGCAGAAGGAATACGTCGCCATGATGCGCCGGCTTTTCCGGAATCCGGACGCCCCGTTTTATTTCGTTCAGATAGCCCCCTACCGTCAGGAGGGAGAGGAAGATTTCACTTCAGGCTATTTCTGCGAAGCGCAGCAGAAGTCGTTGGAAGTAATCCCCCACAGCGGCATGGCGACGACCATGGATGTCGGTGAATGCGGCTGCATCCACCCCCGCCGCAAAAAGCAGGTCGGCGACCGTCTCGCGAATCTCGCACTAGTCAACGATTACGGCTTCAAGGGCATAAACCCGGTGGCCCCTTCCTTCGAAAGCGTAAAATTCGAGGACGGTAAAGCACTCGTAACCATGAAGGTTGATAACGCCGGGCTTTCTCCTTGGGGTGCCGACATTGTCGGACTCGAACTCGCAGGGACCGACCGGATTTTCCATCCGGCGGTCGGGCGCCTGAAAAGCGACAAGGTTATCGTTGCGAGCAGCCCCGACGTACCGGATCCGGTTGCCGTGCGCTACTGCTTCCGCAATTGGTCGGAGGGCAATATCGCCAGTTGCTGGGGCGTCCCGGCCGGTCCTTTCCGCAGCGACGACTGGGAGCTGGAGCGTTTCCAAGGCAAGTCCCTGAGGGTAATGTCCTACAATATCCGTTATTCCCGCGCCAAGGACGGAGCCAACTCCTGGGAGTTCCGCCGCGAAGCCACCCCCGCGATGATTCTTGACATCCATCCTGATGTCTTCGGTATTCAGGAAGCATTTCAGGATCAGGTGGATTATATTCTGGAGAAGTGCCCGGACTACAGGATGGTCGGCGTCGGCCGGGACGACGGAGTGCAGAAGGGCGAGCAGATGTCGGTTTTCTACGACAGCAAGCGCTTTGACCTGCTGAAATGGGGGACCTACTGGCTCTCCGAGACTCCGGACGTCCCCAGCTATGGTTGGGACGCCGCCTGCAGGCGCACCGCGACCTGGACTTTGCTGGAGCAGAAGTCCACAGGCCGCAGGTTCTACTTCGTCAACACCCATCTGGATCATGTCGGAGTGACAGCCCGCAGGGAGGGCCTCGCCCTGATTTACAATAATATTCAGAAAATGAATCAGGAGGGCTTCCCGATGGTGCTTACGGGGGATTTCAACGTCTTCCCTGACGATGAGTGCCTAAAGGACATATCAACCCTTATGAAAAGTGCCCGCTTCAATTCTGTAGAAGCGGACACCATAGGTTCATTCAGCGGGTTCGGAGAGTTCGGGATGGACAATCTGGAGAAGATTGACTATATCTACTTCAGCGGCTTTTCTTCCAGCCGGCGCTTCAAGGTCGTCACGGCCTCATACGCCGGCAAGCCCTACATATCGGACCATTACCCTATCTACTCCGACCTCCTCTTCTGATTATTTCAATCAATTGTTGCGACAGTGTCGCGACAATCTTTACCAGGGAAGGCTGCGCAGCAGGTGGACCCTGGCTTCTCCCGGAACCATCTCGCCGCCGACGGGGTTGACGGGGTAGTAGCCGAGGGCGGAGAAGATGTACCAAGCGGACATCTGGCCGCAGTCGTCGTTGCCGCAGAGGCCGCCGGGCTCGCATTTGTAGAACTCTTTGAACACCTGGCGGATCCTTTCGGCCGCCTTGTCCTGACGGCCGGCGAGGGTGTAGAGGTAGATAACGTGGTGGCAGGGTTCGTTGCCGTGGGAGTACTGGCCTATGAGGCCGGTAACGTCCTGGACCTCTCCGGTCACGGATGAGGGAGCGCTCACCTCGAAGAGGGTGTCCAGCTTTTCAACGAATTTCTCCTTGCCGCCAAGAAGTTCCATAAGGTCTTCAGGGTCCTGGAGGACGTGCCAGAGATAGTGCCAGGCGTTGCCCTCGGTGAAGTCTCCGCCCTGCTTGCCGGCGTGGGCGTAGCGGTAGGGCTCGAAGGGTTCTCTCCAGTTGCCCTGTGAGTCTTTTCCGCGGAAAAATCCGGTGGAAGGGTCGAAGAGATTGCGGTAGTTGCGCGAGCGGGCCAGGAAGAATTCATAGTCGGCGTCCTTGCCGAGTTCTTTCGCGAGCTGCGCGGCGCACCAGTCGTCGTAGGACGACTCAAGGGTGCGCGAGACCGATTCATCCTTCACAAGGTCGAAGGGATAGTAGCCGTATTTGTCGTAGATCTCCCAGTCGGATTTCTCGTGGGAGGTTGTCAGCGAAGCCTTGACAGCGGCCCAGGCGCGTTCCTTATCCACTCCCGGGAGCCCACGAAGGCAGGCATCCACGACAGTCGGCACGGCGTGGTTCCCGATCATGCAGTAATTGTCTTTGCCGCAAAGGTCCCAGACGGGGAGGTGTCCCCGTTCGTCGGCTTCGGCGAGCATACTGTTCACTATATCAGCTTCCAGTTCCGGAGTGAGGAGCGTCCTCAGAAGGTCGGCCGCACGGAAGGTATCCCACTGGGAGAAAGTGGAATAGCGCGCCGGAGCTCCAAGGTCGCTGATGACGTTCGGTTGGAAGTACATGTGGTACATCGAGGTGTAGAATGCCGTAAGGATGTCGTCCGGAGCCTCGACCGGGAGCAGCGCGAAGATTTCTTCCCAGCTGCGCTCCGCAGCCTTCCTCACTTTCTTGAAGTTCCATCCCGGGACTTCCGCCATATTGGCATGGGCCCCTTCGGCGCCTGTGTAGGAAAGAGAAATCTTAACCTTGAGAGGCTTGCCGCCTTTGCCGAAATCGAGGACGCAGGCCTGGGCCTTATAGTCCGGGTGCAGCACAATGGGCTCGCAGGCCTTGAATGGCTGGTCAAAGGAGATTTCGTACCAGAGGTCGTACTCCACCCAACTGTTCGCGAGGATATGCCCCCGCAGAGTCCTGTCGTCCGGACTGTCTCCGTCCCACGCCTTTATGCCCCTGGACAGATTGGCCTTTGGGTCATTACTGCGCAGTTGGATGTACTGCGGGTTTATAAAAAGGTGACGTTCCTTGCCCGAATAGCTTATCTCGTAGCAGGCGACGCGCTGTGAGCAGGTGATGTCCACCCTTGCGCCGTTGTCCGGCAGGGACACGGCGTAATGGCCCGGAGAGGCCTCCTCGGCCTCCTTCCGGCTGGCGTAACCCTCCCCGTGAGCCTCGGAGAACGGCATTATGAGCACGTTGCAGAGCGAGGGGCATCCGGTGCCGCTGAGCCGGTTCTGGGTGAAGCCCACCAGAAGCGAGTCGGACCAGTTGTATCCGCTGCAGTATTTCCAGAGGTAGTTGCCGCTCTGGGGCCCCGGCTGCACCATCCCGAGAGGACAGGCGGCCGAAGGTGCGGTGTGCCCCGTGTAATCAGTCCCGATGAAGGGGTCAACCCATTTACCCAGCGGCTTGGCGCAGGCTGCTGCACACAGCCCCGCAAAAATAAGGAGTAGGAGAGTTTTTCTCATTTTACTTCAGACTCTTGATTAGAAACAGGCCGTCCTGGCCCTGGATGATGAATTTGCCTTTCCAGCGGCTGATGTCCTCCAGCTCACAGCAGGTGCACTGTGTGAGGTCCACCTCTTCCATAGTCTTTGCGACGAGGTCCCAGACGTACATTATGGAAGGGGTTTCGTATCTGCCGACACCGGTAGGCATATAGAGTTTGTCCTTATAGACATACAGCCCCTGGCCGACCGGGTTGAACTTAAATCCGGACACTTCCTCGATGAGGTAATCCTCCAGGGCGTCCTCCCTTTTGAGGATGACGTGGCTGCCCTCCTTGAACTCGGGCAGGCGGAATTTGATGACGCGGTGCCTGTTCTCCGGGTCGGAGTTGTTAATGGTGTTGCCGTAGCCGTAGAGGAGGCAGTTCGGCTGGTCGATCACCCACTGGAGGGCGTAGCCGAAATCGCCGACTGTGTCGTCGTAGAGGATGGTCTGCACGAGAGTCGAAGACTGCAGGTCGGGAGCGATGCGCTCGACAAAGAGGATGTCCTTCATCCCGTTGTAGGGCTTCCGGTGGCACTGGCTTATGTATGCCAGCGGAAGGGGATCCTTTTTGTCGTATTTATCGCATCCGAAAGTCAGCACATTGGAGTGGTTGACCTCGTCGAAGGACGCGAGATGGAACTGCGAGATCTTCTCGTGGCCCTTGCCGGAGAGCTTGTAGATCGTGGCGACCCCCTTGTCCTGCAGGCTGACAAGGTAGTTGCCGTAAACATCCATTCCCTGGTAGGAATACCCACCCTTCTGTTTGTGCATCTCCCCCTGGAGCTGGCCGAGATAGACGGCCTTCTGGGCGCTAAGCACCTGGCTGGCGCACAGTGCGGCCAGCATCGCTAAAACGATATATATCTTCTTCATATACGTGATATTTTCTCTATGAAAACGGACAACTGCCGGCTCACCCTACCGTCGGGGGGATCAGGCTTTCTATGTACTCGTTAATGGCGATAATGCCGGCCTGAAGACGCTTCGGCGGGCGCGCATTCGAGCCGCCGGAGCAGATGCAGTCTCTCTCGTAACTGATGTGGACAGTCCAGGACCAGCCGTCATATACGGTAAACGGCGGCCTGTAGTGCTCTTTGAGCCGATTGAGCCTGTACTGCCTGGCAAGGGCGTCGATCCTGCCGAGGGCGTCCTCCTGAAGGACGACGGAGTGCTCCTCCCCGTCGTTTTTGGAATAGACAAGCGTCTGGACGCCGGATGCGTCCACGACGATCTGGTAACTGACGACAGGGTACATCGTGCAGTTTTTGTGGACATACTCATACGCCCTGATGGGCCCTCCCGGCATCTTCGCCGAGCAGCTTAGTAGAGGCAGCAACATGGAAAAAAGGAAGATCAAACGTTTCATACTACAAAAATAACAATTTGTGTAATTCCGGCGAAATGATTACCTTTCAGAGTTCAAAATTTCAGAGCATATGAAACGTTTTCTTTCACTCCTTTTCTTCGCGGCCATGATTCTGTGGCCTGCGGCAGCCCAGCAGAGACTTTCCGACAAAGAACTCGCCAGCGTCATCTGGGCGATGGGCCAGATGTATCCGGACGGATTCACAATGAGCCTGGACTCGCTGCGTCAGCCGACAAAGGGCATCGCGGTCTCTTACAAGGAGACGCAGAATATGTTCGACAAGAAGAACATTCCGGCTGTCATCAAGCACGCCCGCGCCCACGAGAACATGGTGGGCGGCTGGTTCGACCCGGAGGAGGGCAAGTACTACTTCGACAGCTCCAGGATCTTCCCGGAGGACAGCCTTGCCGCTGCGCTCGCCTTCGCGAGGGCGAACCACCAGCACACGGTCTATGACTTCGATAAGGGCATCAATATCAAGAGCAACTACGAGCAGAAGGACATCCGCATCATCCTCGACTGCGACATGGGATCCTCGACCGACGACATGTTCGCCCTCATGATGCTCCACCGCTATATGGACATGGGCCGCTGCAACCTCATCGGCGTAGTCGTGGACCGCATGGGCCGCGCCAACGCCGACATCGTGGACGTGCTCAACAATTTCTACGGGCACCCGGATGTCCCCATCGGCCTCGAGACCGACGGCCAGAAGGACACCCACGTCTGGATTACCTATCACAACCTGCCGTATGCCCGCGGCACCGACGGAGTCCCCATGTTCAAGCGCAGCGTGGGGGATAACGGGACCTATATGGAGGCATACAAGCTCTACCGCAAGCTGCTCGCGGCCCAGCCGGACCGCAGCGTGACTATCGCCTCCATCGGCTTCGTCACGAGCCTCGCCCGACTGCTCCAGTCCGGCCCCGACGAGTTCTCTCCGCTTAACGGCGTCGAGCTCGTCCGCGCCAAGGTCAAGGATATCTACGCGATGGGCGGCGTCTTCGGCAAGGCCGTCGAGCCCGACTACAACTTCCTGCAGGCCATCGACTTCTCGCTCAAGTTCTTCGAGCTCCTGCCGAAGGAGGTCGATGTCGTCTTCTCTCCCGGCGAAGTCGGCGACCCGCTGGACTACCGCCCCGAGCTCGTGATCTCAGACCTCAGCTGGACTGACCTCCACCCGATCAAGTGGACCTACCAGTATCTCAACTGCGACACCGGCCAGAAGATGTGGGATCCGCAGGCGGTCATCAACGCCGTGGAAGGCGACGACTTCTACAAACTCTCCGAGCGCGGCTTCGTCAAGCTCACCCCCGCCGGCGAGACTCTCTTCACTCCCGACCCCAAGGGCAACTGCCGCTACCAGTACCCGGGCGACCCCCTCTGGTGCGACACCGTCCTCAAATACATCCGCCTCATGGCGATCCAGCACTGAGGCTAGTCCTCAGCGGCGCCGCGGGCGTGGTCCTTGAGGTTCCAAAGGAAAACTATAAGAAGGAAGCCTACGACTGAGACACCGGCCATCAGGATGAAGATGGGGTGCCAGCCGTAGGTGTCGGCGAATTTGCCGAGGGGGTAACCGGTGATGAGCGTACTTAGGTAGCTCATGAAACCGATGATCCCGACTGCGGAGGAGGCGGCCTTCTTCGAGACTTCGTTCGAAGCGATGACCCCGAGCAGGGCCTGCGGGCCGTAGAGGAAGAATCCTGCGAGGGCCAGAAGCATGAGGAAGAGCACGGGGGAGTGGAGGTCCTGGACGTAGTGGAGGGCGACGAGGCAAAGGGCTACTAGCACCATCTCGATGGCGCAGACCCTTTGGCTGCGGCTCTTGAAGAGTTTGTCGGACACAAAGCCAGCGAAGACCATCCCGAGGCATCCTGCCACCTCGAAAATAGCCACCGTCCATCCGGAAAGCGCCTGGCTGAGGCCCATCTCCTGGAGCATCGAAGGACCCCAGTCGAGGATTGCAAAACGGACCACATAGACAAACAGGTCCGTGAGGGCCAGGACCCAGATGATGGGATTGAGGAACACTTTCTTCCAGAGGAATCTCAACCATTCCTTATTGTTCTTCCCTTTGCTCTCGTCCAACTCCCCTTCCACTTTCGGAAGCTCGGGGAGACCGACGGATTTTGGCGTGTCACGCAGAGTCGCTATGATGAAGAATACGCCGACGAGAGCGATAGTAGCGGGTACCCAGAAGCACATCTGCCAGTTGGTGACATAGCCGCAGATGACGGACGCCACGAAGGCGCCGACGCTGTGGGAGATGTTCCAAAAGCTCATCTTGGTCGCCAGCTCGTGCGGCGGTACCCAGCTGACCATCAGGTGATTGCATGGGGCGAAACCGCACCCCTGGAATATCTGGTTGATGATGTACAGCACTGACATTATGGTGACGAAGCCGCCGATGAAATCGGGGCCGCCGCTGACTCCGGTCAGCATCGTCGTGATCCTGTCGGTCCATCCCATGAGGAAGTTGACTGCGACGCAGACCCCGAGGCCGAGCACAAGGTGCCACCGGGCATTGGTCCGGTCGCCAATCACTCCGTTGACCAGTTTGGATATACCGTAAATAATGCCTCCGATAGAGAAAATGAGTCCGAATTGCGCCTTTGTGATATCGGGATACACCTGCTGGAGCATCGGAATGGCAAAGGAGAAATTTTTCCTGACAAAATAGAACATGGCATAGCCTATCATCGAACAGATGATGACTCTCCACTGCCAATATTCAAAACCACGTTTTGTTTTTTTTATTCCGGCCATGATAAATGGGTCACATACGTGATGCAAATTTAAAAAATTTTCATAACTTTGCGCGAATATATCTAAAGGGGATTTATGAAACTACACAAGATATTATCCGCAGTAGCTCTTATCGGGCTTCTGCTGGCCGGATCAGGGTGTAAAAAGTACGCCTTCCGGGACGGACAGATCAGGTTTACGGCGACTTCCGATGCGCTGCAGACCAGGACCGCCTACAGCGGCGAGGTCTTCAGCGGCACCGAGCGCATCGACTGGGTCGATGGCGACAAAATCGCTATCGCTATGGTCAATGCCGGCGGCGTGGAGATCTGCGATTACCAGATTACGAGTATCACGGACGCCTATGCAAAGAGCACCGCACAGCTCGCCAACGTCGCGGGCAACGGCCTCCAGTGGGGCGAGGGCGAGCACACCTTTTTTGCCGTGTATCCCTCTCCGTCGGTGGACGACGAGTGGGAAAACTCATTCACCGAAGAAGGCTCGACGCTGGTCTGGCCTGCGACCCAGCAGGTGACGGCAGACCCTTCCCACGCCGGAGTTTACCTCCCGGACATGAAGTATGCCTACATGGCAGCTTCTGCTTCGGTGGACGGGCCGGAGGAGAATGTCAGCCTGTCGTTCGTGCCGATGTTCAACGCCTATGAGATTTCCATCGGCGCCGGTGACAACGACAGGATAGACCTGACCGGTTTCCGCCTGATCTGCCACAGGGACGACATTCCGCTCTCCTGCAAGCAGGTCTCCGATTTCGACAGTGACGTCCTGTCCGACGAAGGCGGAATCATCAGCGTCGATCTCACGGGCGTCAGCCTGACACGGGATGGCGGTCCGATCACCTTCACAGTCTTCACATTCCCTGATGAGAACGAGGAGATGACCCTTGAGTTCACCGGCACCCAGATTGGTACCCGTACCCTCGACCTCAAGCGCGACGGTGAGTGGATAGCCTTCAGCGGAAACAAGAAGCACCGCATCTCCGGCCTTGCGTTCCCCCGCCTCGACAATGGCGGCGCAAGCGGCCAGGGCATCAACTGGAACGGAGCCGACGGCGAGGACCTCAACTGGAACGGCGCCGAGGGCGAGGACATCAACTGGGGCGGCAACAGGCCCTACGTCCTCCCCGGCAAGTTCTCGGTCTCTGAGACCAAGCAGGTCCAGTTCTCCCGCGGCAACCTTGTTTACAAGGCCGGCGAGTGGGATTTCCACAAGCAGCAGTACGACAGGTGCTTCAAGGAAAATTGCTCTGCCAATTTCAATTCCGGATCCACGTTCGACCTCTTCGGCTGGGCTACTGCCGGCATCGCTGCGGCTGACAATACAATGGTCAATTATCGGCCCTGGATATTCAACTTCACCCCCATTACCGACCAGGAAAGCACCAATCCCTACGGCTACGGCCCGTCCATTGAGAATGTTCCCGGAGGGACAAACTGGGACGAGTATGCCGAATACTGCGACTGGGGTAGCAATTATGGTGTGATCCAGAAAGCGGGCGCCGGATGGCATACCCTCTCCGTCGCCGAATGGACATATCTGTTTACCCTTCGTTCCGCGTCCGAGGTCAATGGCGTCTCCAATGCGAGGTTTGCCAAGGCCAGGGTCTGTGGAGAGCCCGGTCTGCTGCTTTTCCCCGATGATTTTGGCACACGCTTTACCGGAGACCACTCCATTTTCGATGCGAACAGCATCAATCAGTTGGATAAGGATGCCTCCGATTTTTCCGATATTGTCCTGTCGAGAACCGATTGGGCGACTGCCGAGGCTGCCGGAGCTGTATTTCTTCCAGCCGCCGGGGCGGTGGTCTCATTTTTCGGAGTGAATGCAACCTCGGGCAGCACAATAATCGCCTATTACTGGAGCAGCACGGCGGCGACGGAGGTTGACAAAGCCATGCAGATTGCCGTCGGCTCAACTGTCATGGCCGGGAGCACGATGAATATTCTCTATTTAACAGGCAACGCAATCATTCGTGGTACCGGTTGCTCCGTCCGTCTTGTTAAACTGGCTGAATAGGAGGATTTGACGATGAGAAAAAATATTATATATGGTATGATCCTCCTTGCCGCGATGGCGTGCAACAAGGAGAATGTCCGTGAGGAGTACGCAAGAGGGCTCGCCGAGGGTGAGACCAAAGTCAGCCTTCAGGGTAAGATCGCCCTTCCTCAGGGAGAAGGAGAGCTGCTCCAGACCAAGGTCGAGTTTGACGACGTCGACGGCAAGTTCACCTGGTCCGCCCAGGGCGACACGGTCGCCGTCCACGTCACTGCCGGTATGCGTGGGGAAAAAGAAATGATCCCCACCGGATACAAGAAGGCAATGGTCGTCCCGAATGACCCGGCAAGCACCTGCGACTTGTTCTTCGTGATGAGCGAGACGCAGGAGAGGGATTTCTTCGCAATCTACCCCGCATCCGTTGTAGACGAGGAAAATTATGGCGACGATGAGCTGAAGGTCAATCTCCCTTCCGAGTATGAGATTCCGGCATCCGGAATGGACTCGTGGTGCCCGACCCCGATGGTGGCAGTCAACGATCCTTCCATCGAGTCGCTTTCCTTCCGTCACATCGGAGGTCTTCTCCGTCTGACGCTCAACGACGTTTCGCCTGCGACCGCCTCCTTCGAGGTGTCCCTCGGCAAGCGCATCACCGGAAGCTTCACAGTGAATAATCCGGCATCGTCAGTCCCCGCAATCGTGACCGACGATGCGGCTGCCGATGTCCTTACGTTCAATCTTGTGGAGTCCCCTTCGTCCTATACCGACAACTTTATCCTCAATGTCCCGGTTCCTACCGGTTCATACGAGATGCTCTCCGTCAAGGCGAAGAACGGGAACGGCGACGTTATCTTCACTTACGAAGACGAAGATGTCCGTTCCTTCTACAGTGGCCGCGGCCGTCACAGCGAGACTTCCATAAGCACCGCCGGTATTCCTCTCTGCCTTGAGGCCATCGATGAGGGTGCCGTCATCATCAACAACCTTATGGACCTCACCATCGAGTACAGCTTCGACAACAAGAACTGGACTTCTGTCAGCGAGCGGAACATCTATATCCCCTTCAACCCGGGCGACTGTGTTTACCTCAGGGGCAACAACGAGAAATATTCCATAGCTCAGCTCGACGGCTCCGACCTGACGGGTACAAGCATTTCCACCGACGGTAAATGCTACATCTACGGCAACATAATGAGTCTTATCGACGCCGAGAATTTCACCGAAAGATTCAATTTCACCGAGATCGGCCCGTTCGTGCTGCTGTTTGCGGGTGCAACTGATCTCGTCAATCACCCTGAAAAGACGCTCGAGCTTCCTGCCACGACTCTTACGGAAGGATGCTATGCGTTTATGTTCCAGGGTTGCACGGGCCTTACGACCCCTCCCGCTCTGCCGGCCACATCCACGAAGTACGCCTGCTACATCTGGATGTTCGGTGGGTGTACATCCCTCTCCGAGGCTCCTGAACTTCCCGCAGACTCGGTCGCCCAGCTCGCTTACTCCAGGATGTTTTCAGGATGCACTTCCCTTGTGAACGCTCCTGACCTTCCTGCGATCAGTGTCGGGGAAGAGGGCTATTGCGAGATGTTCTCGGGGTGTACCTCTTTGGTCAATCCCCCTTCCGTGTTCAATGCGTCCAGTCTTGATCTAAGGGCTTGCGATTCAATGTTCGAGGGCTGCACGAGCCTTGCTTCAGCACCTGCGCTTCCGGCAACCTCTCTTGCAAGGGAGTGCTACGATAACATGTTCTATAATTGTGTGTCTCTTACTGAGGTTCCCGAGCTGCCGGCACGGGACGTACCTTATTATGGTTATGGAAGGATGTTTGAAGGGTGCTCCGGCCTTGTCAATGTTCCGGACATCACGGTTGATACAGTTGACGAGTACGGTATGTACGATATGTTCTCCGACTGTACATCCCTGACGGAGTCTCCTAAAATATCGGTCGGTAATGTTGACCGCTATGGCCTGCAGTCAATGTTCAGCGGTTGTACATCTCTCAAGACTGTCTCGGAAATTACTGTAGGCTCCGCAGGTGAGCGCGCCATGGCCTATATGTTCAGCAACTGCAGTTCCCTCGAGACGGTAGGCGACATAACCATCGGAGAGGGAGGAAATTATGTCTTGTCCGACACCTTCGATTATTTGCCTTCTTTGAAGACGGTGGGCAACATCACCTTTGAAACTTCGATGGGCGAGAATGCTTGCGATTGTATGTTCAGAGGTTGCACCGCCCTTGAATCTGTCGGGAGCGTCTCTGCGCCGGCTATCTCAAAGTACGGCTGTAATCAAATGTTCTATGGCTGTACGTCCCTTACGTCAGCCCCGGCTCTTCCGTCAGTGAATCTTAGCGAATATGGCTATTACTGGATGTTCGGCGGATGTTCGAGCCTTGAAAACGCGCCGGAACTTCCTGCGCTTGTCCTGAAGCAAGGGTGTTATAGTGAGATGTTCAACGGTTGTTCGTCTCTCAATCACGTCAAGGCTATGTTTACGACCGATCCTTCCACGGTAAATATTGGGGGCTGGCTTAACGGCGTATCTTCGTCCGGCACATACGTAATGAATTCGCTGGCGACTTACAATCCTGTTTCGGATGCCGGGGTGCCGTCAGAATGGACCATTGAAACTGCAAGCGAATAAGGAAGAGATGAATATGAAAAAATACATTATAATTCTTTCAGTCCTGGCCCTTGCGGGTTGTTCCAGGGAAATGGTTCCCGGTACTTCTTTCGAAGGCCGTGTGGAGACCGTCAAGGCAAGCATCTCCGCCACGAAGGTGGAGATAAGCGACGCCGGGAAGTTCTCCTGGACGGCCGGTGACCGTATTGCGGTCCACCGTTCGGTCAACGGATATGAGACGGCGACCCTTTCTGCCGATGGCAGCTTCAGCATTCACCTTGCGGACGGCGAGGCCCGCGATTGCTTCGCGGTCTATCCTGCCGAATCCGCAGACGCAGCGGCTTTCGGAGAGTCCGGTCTCAAAGTCAACCTCCCTTCGGAATACGCGATTTCCAAGTATGGTATGAAGGATTATTCTCCGCTTCCGATGGTGGCGGTCAATGACCCTTTGTCGGAGGACATCCTCTTCCACCATCTCGGCGGTATTCTCCGTCTTGAGTTCAACGAGGTGCCTTACGAGACGATGAAAATCTCCGTAAACGTAGGAAAGAAGGTCACCGGCAGCTTTGATGTCATCGACCCTTCATCCTCTTCTCCCTACATTGCACTTGCGGCTGGGACTGCGGAAGACGTAGTATTCAATCTCTCCACTCCGGTTACCGAGACGGCAAATGATTTTGTCATTAACCTGCCTGTTCCCACAGGAGAATATGAGACGCTCGCCGTAAAATTCTTTGATCGCTACGACAATCTCATCATTGAAAATACGCAGGAAATTGCCGTGAACGTTGAAAGGGCGGACGGCTATGAGCTCTCTTCGGATATGACTCTCGACTTGACCCGTCTCCCTGTCTGCCTCAAGATGGTAAGGGAAGGTGAGATTAGTGTAAAGGCGTCTCAGACCAACCCCAGGACTATACAGTACAGTTTTGACAATGTAAACTGGGATTCCTTCTCGTCAGACAGGACTTTCAGCATGCAACGGGGACAGACAATCTATTTCCGTGGAGAGAACAGCTCTTATGCGGATGCTGAACAGTCTGGATGGGTCGATGAGTCCAACTGCACACAAATCAGGGCGACAGCGAAATGCTATCTCTACGGTAATATTATGAGCCTGATCAATCCCGATCCTGATGTCTTTTCGACGCTTGACGCCCTCCCTGCGGACAATACGTTTTGCTACCTGTTCAGTAGCGACGAAGGCTGGGGATCATTCAGCGCGAGCATTTGCAATCACCCGACCTATGATCTGCTGCTCCCTGCGACGACTCTCTCTGACCGTTGTTATCAAGACATGTTCCGAAACACCGGCATTACCCGTATGGAACTTCCTGCGACTGAGATGAAGCCGTACTGTTACTATTACATGTTCTCCGGATGCAACAAGATGGTGGAAACTCCGGCCCTTCCTTCCACGAGCCTTGCCAAATACTGCTACGCTGGCATGTTTGACAGCTGCTGGCTGATCAAATCAGCACCTGAGCTCCCTGCGACTACGCTTGCGGATTACTGTTATGAATACATGTTCGACGACTGTAAATCTTTAGAGAATGCTCCTGAGCTTCCTGTCATGGAACTTAAACACAGTTGCTATAACGGTATGTTCAGTTATTGTGTTTCCCTTAAAGAGGCTCCCGAGCTTCCTGCTACGACTCTTGCGGAGAATTGCTATCAAGGCATGTTCCGGGGTTGCGAGAAGCTGACAACGGCTCCGAATCTGCCTGCGACCACTCTTGCTGACTACTGCTATAGTTATATGTTCGAAGATTGCAGCGTTCTTGTGAACGCTCCTGAACTTCCTGTCATGGAACTCAAGAACGGGTGCTATTACGGCATGTTCCGGTACTGCGAGAATCTGGCAGTTGCTCCGGTTCTGCCGGCTACTACTCTGGCCTCGGGGTGCTATGCCCAGATGTTCGAGGGCTGCACTTCGCTCGGCTACCTCAAGGCAATGTTTACCGCATTCCCAGAAAATGACAGTGATCATTACTGCATTCGGGACTGGCTCAAGGATGTTCCGTCAAGCGGCACATTTGTAAAGAACACGGCTGCTACGACCTTAGATCCCTACACGGATATGGGAGTGTCGTCAGGCTGGACCATTGAAACTGCAAGCGAATAATGGAGGAGATGAATATGAAAAGATATATTGCAATACTCGCTATAGTGCTCGCCGCAGTGGCCTGCAAGAAGGGAAATTCCTTCGATGCTCCGGCCGGAGGCGAAAAACTGACCGCCCACATCGGCGGCCCCGAGTCGAGGGTTGAGTTCAACCCTTCTTCCGGTAAGTTCGCCTGGTCCGATCCCGACGAGATTGCCGTTCACTCTACCGCCGGCGCATACAAGAACGCACAAGTGACCGCTGCAGGCGTGTTCACTTTCGTTCCCGAGGGCAGCGAGGTTCGCGACGGTTACGCCATCTATCCCGCTTCCGTTGCCGCCGGGAATGCCTCGGCGCCTGCCGTGACGCTTCCTGCCTCCTACGACATCACTGCCGAAGGAATGGGCGACTGGTATCCCACTCCGATGATCGCGGTCAACAACCCGGCCGACGACGACCTGTGGTTCTACCACGTCGGCGCTGCTCTCCGCCTGACGCTCAACAGCGTCCCTGAAGGTACGAAGACGATCTCCGTCAGCTTCGGCAAGGGCGTTACCGGCACCTTCGATGTCGCCGACCCTTCGACGGCCACTCCTTCGATAGCCCCCGCAGCAGCGGCCGACGAGGTCAGCTTTGTCCTCGACGCTGCGCTGTCGGAGGCGACCGACGGACTGGTAATCAACATCCCCGTCCCTGCCGGCATATATCCGAAGGTTTTCATCTCGGCTCTCAACGCTTCTGATGCGGTGCTCGCCAGCGGCGGAAGCTACAAGGACTGGACGTTCCCGCGCAGCCGCGGCCGCCAGATGAGCTACGACTTCGAGCTCAACATCGTGGGCTCCAACGAGTTCTCGGTGTCCACGGTCAAGACGGTGGAGTTTGCCCATGGCAACCTCTGGAACATTTCCGGCAACTGGCAGTTTGCCCCTGAGCAGTACTCGGTGCTTGGCGTTTACGATGCCAATGCCTGGGAAATGTTCGGCTACAGCACAGACCATAATGCCAATTATGGTATGATGACTTCGACGAATAACTCCGATTATTTCGAAGAAGACTGCGAGTTTGTGGATTGGGGCGGAGTCTTCCCCGGCGAAGGCTGGCGGACCCTCCAGGGCCACGAGCTTGCCTACATGCTGGGCAAATTTGAATACATCTACCAGAATGATCCCAATGCCGTCCGGGAGGATATCATCTGCGCGCCGATTACCGGCTTCGGCCGCAATGGCGGCAATCCCCACGCCCTTCGCGGTTACGCCACCATCTACACAGCGACGGAAGCTATCAACGGCTTCGTGATCCTTCCTGATGCATGGGAGACGCCCGAGGGATGCCGTCCTTTTGTCGGCGGCCGCTGGCAGCGCGCCACCGGTGAGGAAGCCTTCCTCGACAACACCTACAATGCGGGCGGCACCGCCGGCACTTCAGGTGACTGGGCGCGCATGGAGGCCGCCGGAGCGGTGTTCCTTCCCGGGTGCAAGTTCCGTATCGGGACGGAAATAATGGAAAGCAATCCCCAGTACCACGGTTACTGGACTTCAACTTTCAATGAAGACTCCGCTCCCTCTGACGCAACCGCTGCCGGGCTCGTCTTCGTCAGCAGTGATGACGACTCCTACGGCTTCGACAGTATTATCGAAATGAATTTCGGCGCGGCGGTCCGTCTCGTCAAGGATGTGACGGTCGGCACGCTTGAGAATCTTATCGGTGAAGTTGGCAATGCCGGAGAATATGGACAGGGTACACTTTAATGAAGGAGGAATGAAAATGAAAAGATACGGTATTATCGCGGCCATTGCCGCTGCTGCACTTCTTCTCGGCTGCTCCCGCAGCGAGATGCCCGGAAAGGACAATTCCGCCGCTGTTTCCTCCGAGCCGATGAAGGCCTATGCCTCCTTCGCCGACGGGACGAAGTCCCACTTCGGTAAGGATGGCTACAAACTTGTCTGGGACTCCACCGACAAGATTTATGCGTACTCGTCCTGCATTGGGACCTGGGCTGGATTCGAGGAGAAGACGTTGGAGATGTTAGAAGCGATGAATATTGCTCCGGAAGACGCTACTCCGAAGGATATGGAGGATGCCAGCATTTATGCATATTTCCGTCTTCTTGAAAGGAGTCGTACTCAGGGTTGGAACCGTTCCGGTGTGTTCAATATCGACCCCACAGGGTCCGGAAAGGAAAGCGCCGTGTTTGAGTCCGTCGTTCCCGCGTCCAGCCTGTTCGGCGTACCGGAGAATCCGACCGGCGAGGAAATATTTCTCTTCTATGCCTTCTATCCCGCCCCGGCGGAGATTCCGGCGGTCAACTCATATAATTTTCTTGATCAAGCCGAGCAGCTTGTCCGTGAGACTCCGTTCCCCTATGTCTATGTGGAGGTCCCTGCCGTGCAGGACGGCATTCACTATCAGGACTATCAGCTTCTCATGAACGGTGACGCGCCGGCCTCCATGGAGGAAGCGTTGAAGAGGACGGACGACCAGCTTTATTTCAAGAATTTCTTCCCCCTCACCAGTATTCTCGAGTTCACCCTTGGGACGACTGATAACATTCAGGCTAGTATAGCCCGCCTTGAAGTTTCCGTCGAGACGCAGGAAGAAGCAGGTGGCCCCTACCGCGGCGGCAAATACCTGCTTGGCGGAAAGGTCCCTTGCTTCTTCAGTTGGGATGAGCCGGGAGAGCTCCGTCTTTGGAATCGCTACTGCGCACCGATCCTTTCGGGATTTTCTAAAAATTATCCTTCGGAGACCATCCCCAATCCCTTGGACTGGGATTATGACGCCGCCCGCTGGGACGGTGCTGCGGACGCATCGCCCGTTGTGACCATCCAGTTTGACAACCCCGTTGAGATATCACAGACCCAGACGACGCAGAAATACTATGCGGTTGTGATTCCGTCACGCTGTGTCAACAACTCCAATGGGAACCCTCACATTGTATTCAATGCATATAACGCCGCAGGTGACAAGATCTTGACCAAGACCATCACCGCGAGCAGCCCCCGTGGAATCGATGAAGGGATTAAATATTCCTTCGACCTCACCCTCGACACCTACTACGACGAGAACGTCCTCTCCGGACTCTTCTCAGTCGATGAGGGCAAGCAGATCTATATCGCCCGCGGCAACCTCCAGGCGCTGTGGAACGGTTCTTCTGTCGAGCGTTGGAAGATTGCGCAGCACCAGTATGACTTCGTCGGCGAAAGCAGCGTCGATCTTTCGACCTACACCGGGTGGTTTGACCTGTTCGGCTTCTCGTCTACGGCGAATAACTTCGGTATTTCCAATTCGACCGCTGATGCGGATTATGTCGGTGATCCTCTTGGCTGGACAGGGGCATATCCTGTCGCCCGTGGCAATGGATGGCGCACGATTACTGCCGACGAAGGGGTGTATCTCTTCACCGGAAGATCCAATGCCATGAGCCTGTTCGCTTTCGCCACTATCCTGGTAGGTACCGCGGAGACTCCGGTAAAGGGACTTGTATTCCTTCCTGATCAGTGGACTCTTCCGGCGGGATGTACCTTCTCTCCCGTTTCATCGTCCAGCTATGATTTTGCGATCAATAAGTACAATGCCGATGGCGCTTCTTCCGCCGGTTCCGGCGACTGGGAGGCAATGGAGGCTGCCGGCGCCGTGTTCTGGCCAATGGCGGGACGCCGCTCGGGAACGAACGTGAATTTGGACTTAGGCGCCTATTGGTCCGGAAGTCCGGATGATGACCGGGCGAATGAAGCCTGTATGCTGGAGTTTACGGATTTGGCGGGCGGACATTTCTCCCCGGACCACTTCTACCGTTACTACGGAGCCTGCGTCCGGCTTATTAAGGATTTGAATTAGTACGTTTGTCTATAAAGGTGGCGAGAGTGATGTAACAGTCGCTCTCGCCGCTTTCGTAGATATTGTCGACCACTTGTTTAAGTGGCGGTTATTTCCAGTAGGCTTCGATTTCTTCAAGGGTCTTGCCGGTAGTGTCGGGGACCCATTTGTACATAATGACAAGATAGGGGACACACATAAAGGCAAAGAGGAAGAACGTGCCGGCCGGGGTCAGCGTCTCGAGCATCCAGGGGGTGAGCTGGCCGATGAGGTAGGTCCCGATCCAGAGGGCAAAGCCGGCGATGGACATCGCCATGCCGCGAACGCGGTTGGGATACATCTCGCTGAGCAGGACGAACACGACGGCGCAAATGCTTATTGCCGTGCAGAACACGTAAAGCAGGAAGAAAATGAGCATGAACCAGGTCGGCAGCGAGGTCGCCGGGAGGAAGTAGATGCCGATTGCGAGGAGGCAGAAGATCATTCCTCCGACGCCCCACCAGATGAGGTTCTTGCGTCCGACCTTGTCTATAATAAGGAGTGCGATGACTGTCGTCAGCATGTTCACCACG
Source organism: Bacteroidales bacterium (assembly GCA_017534745.1). Lineage (GTDB taxonomy): Bacteria > Bacteroidota > Bacteroidia > Bacteroidales > UBA932 > Cryptobacteroides. The sequence continues at coordinate 27,015 of JAFXVX010000015.1, forward strand.
CCGACAAGGACGGTCGAAAACAGCGATCCCTCGCTGCCAAAGCCGGCATCCTGGAAGATCTTCGGGCCATAATAAAGCACTGCATTCACGCCCATGAACTGGCCGAGGATGGCGATGCAGCTGCCGACTATGACGGCAGTGAGGATGCCCGGCTCCAGCAGGGCTTTCCATTCGGACTTCACCTCGCCATCGATGGATTTCTGCGTCGCGACCATCTGCTCCTGGGCTGCTTCCGGTGAGCCGTAGATGCGGTTCAGGATGACCGCGGCCTTGTCGGTGCGGCCCTTCACGATGAGCCAGCGGGGGCTCTCGGGGATGAAGAAGATGACCGTCAGGAACAGCAGGTCAGGCAGTGTCTCAAGGCCAAGCATTCCGCGCCAGTATTCAGCGTTGAACATGCCGGGGGCCGCTGTGTCGGCGTTGCGGAGCACCAGCCAGTTGGCCAGGTATGCCACCAGGAACCCCACCGTGATGGCAAGCTGATAGAGGGACACAAGCGTTCCGCGTTTCTCGGGCACTGCGACCTCGGAGATGTAGATAGGAGAGACGATAGATACGACACCGATGCCGAAACCGCCGATCATCCTGTACACGACGAGATCCGGGAATCCCTTGCACAGGGCGCACCCGATGGCCGAAACGGAGAACATCACGGCCGCGATCAGCATGGTCTTCTTGCGGCCGAGGAAGTCGCTCATCATTCCCGCCACCAGCACGCCGGCGATGGAGCCGATGAGGGCGCAGCCGACGTACCAGCCCTCCATACCGGTGGAGAGGCCGAACTGGGCCTTGACAATCTCCGTGGTCCCCGAAATAACGGCCGTGTCATAGCCGAACAGGATGCCCCCGATGGCGGCCACCACCGACAGGAACACCACGTAACCCATATTGACTTTCTTCTGCATAGTGTTGTTTTATTCAGATTGATTTTCGTTTGAAGGCTGGCGGTCTAGGCCGATTAGGCCGCGGCAGTCAAGGGAATAGTTCACGCCCATCGCATCCAGGATGGCGAACGTGTGATCCAGGGAGGCGTCGAAACGGGAATAGTCCTTCTTTGAGGCATCGCACCACTGGATCTCGGAGAGGGCGCACATACGCGGAAGCAGCATATATTCAAGGTGATCCGGCGTCGTTATGTACTCAGTCCAGAGGTTGGCCTGCACTCCAAGGATGTGCTCTTCAGATCCCGGAGTGATTCCGTCGAACGGCTCATAGGAATAGACTTTTTCAAGAGGAAGATAGCCGCCGATGCCGAAAGGCTCCTTGTCTGTCTCTTTGCTCTGGTAATAGTCGAAATAGACATAGGTGTAGGGCGTCATGATGGCGTCGAAGCCCTTCTGCGACGCTTCAATGCCACCCTGCACTCCTCTCCAGGACATCACGGTCGCCCCTTCTGCGAGGGCGCCCTGAAGGATCTCGTCCCAGCCGATGATGCGCCTGCCTCTGGAATTGACGAACTCCTGGATCCTGGCGGTCACATAGTTCTGGAGGTAGTGCTTCGCCTCTGGGCTCTTCCTGATCCCGAGTTCGCGCATCCTTGCGGCGCACTTGGGGCAGACGTCCCAGGGATCCGGACGATCGGGCTCGGCGTCTCCGCCGAAGCACTCGTCACCTCCGATGTGGATGTAGTCGGAAGGGAAGATATCCATCACCTCGCCCAGCACGTTCTCCAGGAATGTGAATATCTCATCGTTTCCTGCGCAGAGGATGTCCTTTGCGACACCCCAGCGCTCCCAGACCTTGTAGGGGCCGCCGGTGCAGCCGAGTTCCGGGTAGGCTGCTAGGGCTGCCACCATGTGCCCGGGAAGGTCGATCTCCGGGATGACGGTGATGCCGCGCTCCGCGGCATAATCGACGACCTCACGAAGCTCTTCCTGGGTGTAGAAACCGCCATAGCGGATGCCGTCGTTGTTGTCCCATTCTTTCCTCACGACTGTGCCGTCGCGCCATGCGCTGATCTCGGTGAGGCGCGGATAGGCTTTGATCTCAATACGCCAGCCCTGGTCATCCGTGAGATGCCAGTGGAAGCGGTTGAGCTTGTAGGCAGTCATCACGTCGATGTACTTTTTGGTCTCCTCGACGCTCCAGAAGTGGCGGCTGCAGTCCAGGTGCATGCCCCTGTAGGGGAAGCGCGGCTGGTCCAGGATGGTGCAGCAGGGGAGTGTCCAGTCGGCCCGCGCCTTCTTGTCCCCATAGATTGCAGCGGGGAGCATCTGCTTAATGGTCTCGCAGGCGTAGATGAAGCCATTCAGGCCTGCAGCCTCCACCTCGACTCCGTCCTTTTCCACTTTGACGGAATACTGCTCGGCCCCGAAGTCGGGATTCAGCCGGAATTCAATGCCGTCGGCTCCGGCCACGGTCTTCTTGCCGGTCGCCGTTTCAAGAGCCTGGACAAACCGGTCTATAGCCTTGACGGATGCTTCGTCGATGGCTTCGTCTATTTTGACCCCAGTGCCCTTGACGCAGAAACCGCCCTCGGAGAGGGTGACCTCATTTGGCATAGGGATCACCGAGAAAGGCTCGGGGTTAGTGTTGCAGCAGGAGGCGAGCACCGCAAGGCTCGCGAGGATTACAGGTATTCTCATCCTATCGTAGTTTAGATTCCGAAGTACTCGCGGTAGCGGTCATAGAGATGACCGGCCTGGGCGTAGGCGCTCTGGGGGCTCATGAAGTGGCTGAATTCGAAGGTGATGGCCTTGTCGTAGCCGCAACGCTTCGCCGCTTCCAGTTTCATGCGCAGCTTGTCAAACTTGATGGGCAGGAAGCGGATAGGCATGTCCCTGTCGAAACTTTCAGCATTGGTCCAGCACTGCATGCCGTATTTGTCGGCCAGGCGTTTGTTGACGCTGAAGAAGGCGTCGAGCTCATCGTAGTCTATGTGGCCGTCCTGGAAGGCGCAGGCGTCCACAAATTCGTGGATGCCGTCAAAAATCTCGTCCCATTCTTTCTCGTGCTGGGCCACCGACACGGCCTGGTCCTTTGTGAGGTTGCCGCCTGCCGCGTCCACGGCTTTCTTGCCGTCGATCCAGGGGGAGATGAAAGTGGGCAGCCCGCCGGAGACCTCCTTGCACTGGCGGCCCATCGTGCGGAAGCTCTCGATGGCCCCCTTGGTCGCGCGGGAAATCTCTCCGGAGATGTACCAGCCGCCGAAGCTTGAGTACTTGCTTCCGTAGCGCTCCCATATCTCGTCAATAACGAATTTATTGGACTCGACTTCATAGCTCATGTCACCGGTGTCCCAGTATTTCCCGCTGTCATAAAGGCCGAGCCAGAACTTCATCCCGTACTTCTGGGCCAGACGGCAGAACATGTCGATAAGGTCCACGGAGGGCATGTAGCAGCCTTTTTTCAAAAGATAAGGGCTGGGGTAGGTTATAAACTTACGGTAGCCGCAACGGATGTCGATCACGGTGTCGATGCCCATGGCCTTCATGTAGCGGAAGTCACGGTCCCACTCCCTCTCCCCCCAGTTCTGATGGGGAATGTCGTGGGAAATCTCGTCCAGGAAGGTGCCGGTTATCGGCAGGGCGTCGCCCTTGGTTACTATAAGCGGGGAATCTATGGACGGGTCGGGCTCGATCCCCCATTTGTCATTCCCCTTTGATTTACAGGCCGAAGCCAGAAGAGGCGCGGCCACGGCGGCCATTGCGCTTTTCTTCAAGAAGTCTCTGCGGTTTTCCATATTAGTGTTATTAATCGTTTCTTTTCTTGTACAAAAATATTATTTTTGTGCTGTAATAACAACTAAAATTATGACCAAGCAGGATTTTGCCGCTATGGCGGTGCGTTACAGTGACGAACTGTATTCCCGCGTGTTACCCTTCTGGCTCGAAAAATCCCAGGACCGCGAATTCGGAGGCTATTTCACATGCCTGAACCGCGACGGCAGCGTCTTCGACACCGACAAGTTCGTCTGGCTTCAGGGAAGGGAAGTGTGGATGTTCGCCATGCTGTACAACAAGGTGGAGAAGAATCCGGAGTGGCTCTCCTGCGCAAGGCAGGGAGCGGAGTTCCTGGAAAAGTACGGCCACGACGGAGGTTACGACTTCTACTTCTCTCTTACCCGTGAAGGCAAGCCTATAATAGCCCCCTACAACATCTTCTCCAACACCTTCGCCTGTATGGGGTTCGCCCAGCTGGCGGTCGCAACCGGCGACGCCCATTGGGCGGACCTGGCCCGCAAGACCTTCCGCCGCATTCTTGACCGCAGGGACAATCCTAAAGGCAGGTGGCTCAAGGCTGTTCCCGGTACAAGGCCGATGAAAGACTTCGCCCTGCCGATGATTATCTGCAACATGGCGCTGGAGATCGAGCCTATCATCGAAGACAAGTCGCTGCTGGACAAGACAATAGACGAAGCCCTCCACGAGGTCTTCGACGTGTTCTACCAGCCGGACCTCGGCGTGATGGTGGAAAACCTTGCCCCCGACGGAAGTCTCATCGACTGCTTCGAGGGGCGGCGCATCAATCCGGGCCACGACCTGGAGGCCCTGTGGTTCATGATGAACCTCGGCATCCGTCTCCACAGGCAGGACATCATAGACAAGAGCATGGAGATCGCCCTCCGCGTCATAGACTACGGCTGGGACCCCAAGTACGGCGGGATCTTCTACTTTATGGACCGCAAAGGTGCCCCCACCCAGGAGCTGGAGTGGGACCAGAAGCTCTGGTGGGTCCACCTTGAGAGTGCGATCTGCATGATCAAGGGCTATCAGCTGACCGGTAATGAAAAGGCTCTCGAGTGGTTCTTGAAGCTGGACGACTACCTCTGGACCCATTTCATGGACCCGGACTATCCGGAGTGGTACGGATACCTCAACCGCCGTGGTGAGGTCCTCCTCCCCCTCAAGGGCGGCAAATGGAAGGGCTGCTTCCACGTCCCCCGCGGTCTTTACCAGATCAGCACAATTTTAAAAGAGATTGCAGAAAAATAATATATGAAAGGTTTTATCCGAACAGTGACAGCCGCGATAGCGCTGCTGGTGCTGGCGCTTCCTCTCTTCGCCCAGGGCATGCTCCAGGGCAAGGTGACGGATGCTTCCGGCGCGGCGCTTCCGGGCGTGACAGTGCTTATTAAAGGCACGACCCACGGCACCATGAGCGGCGCGGACGGCACCTATTCGATGAGTGCCTCCAGGGGAGACGTCATCGAGTTCTCCTGCCTCGGCCTCGGGACCCAGGAATTTACCTTTGACGGCAGTACCCCCATCAATGTCCAGATGGCGGAAGACGCCCTCTACCTCGAAGACGTCGTGGTGGTGGGCTACGGCACTGCCAAGAAGGAGACCCTGACGGCCGCCGTCTCGGCCATCAAGGGCGACGAGCTCCTCAAGGCCCCGGCGACAAACGTGTCGCAGGTGCTTGCAGGTAAGCTGGCTGGTATTTCCTCTGTCCAGGAATCCGGTGAGCCTGGCCTTGACCAGGCGTCCCTGCGCATCCGCGGTTCCGTTTACAACGTCGCCTATGTCGTGGACGGTTTCCCCGTGAGCAACATCAACGACATTGACCCTGCCGACATCGAGAGCATTTCAGTGCTCAAGGACGGTGCTTCCGCAGCCGTTTACGGCCTCCAGGCCGCCGGCGGCGTCATCATCGTGACGACCCGAAAAGGCGACAAGGGTCGCGTCAGCGTGACCTACAACGGCTCGGTGGGCGCCTCGATGAACGCCAATTTCCCGAAGTTTATGAACGGTCCCCAGTTCGCCTACTACTACAACGTGGCGCAGATGATGGACCAGCTTGCAAACGGGGAAATCGAAAGGTCTTCCGACTACGTTCCCTACTTCACCCAGAAGAACATCCAGGCGATGCGCGAAGGCCGTGACGGTTGGGACAACGTGGACTATGTGAAGAAGGTCTTCGGCACCGGCCTGACCCAGAAGCATAACGTCACCATCCAGGGCGGAATGGACAAGGCCCGCTTCTTCACGTCCGTCGGTATTATGGACCAGAAGGGTAACATCGACAAGTTCAACTACCGCAGGTACAACGTGCGAGTCAATGTCGAAGGTGACCTTTCCAAGTATTTCAGCTACAAGGTGGGCGTTTCGGGTGTCCTTGGAGTACGCTCCACGCCGGCGTTCCTCTCCGGCGGTTCGGATTCCGGCGCCACTGAAGTGGGTTGGTTCTCCATCGCCCGCCAGGTCGTCCAGATGCATCCGTATCTTCCCGAGAAGTACAACGGCTTCTACACCGGCGCCGTCCAGGACAACCAGAGTTTCCTCGTGAGCCCCCTCGCCGCCATCTACGAGTCCGGCTACAAGAACACCAAGAGCGTCCAGGCCGATGTCAACGCATCGTTGGAGTTCCGCATCCCCCACGTGGACGGCCTTTCGCTCAAGGCATCTGGATCGTACTCCTTCGCGGAGAGCTTCAATAAAAATCTCAGCACGCCCTACACCATGATGCAGAGGGTCCGCACCGATGACGGCTGGATATGGCAGCAGCGCACGGACAACCCCCACATCTCCAACAATGTCAACAACCTCGGCGAAGGCGTGACCTTCAGCTACCAGATTGTCGGTCAGGGAAGTATCAACTACGCCAATTCCTTCGGTAAGAACAACATCGATCTCCTTGCCCTCGCGGAGTTCCGCCAGTACAAGGGCAACGGCCTGGCCGCCTATGCCCAGGCCCTGCCGTTCACCTCGCTGGCCGAGCTCTCCAACGGCGTTGCCTCCAACTCTCCCGTGAGCGGCTGGAGCGGCGCTTCCAGGAGCCTCGGCTTCGTGTTCCGCGCCCGCTACGACTACGACGAGAAGTATCTTGCCGAATTCACCGGCCGTTGCGACGGTTCCTACAAGTTCGCCGGTATGGCCAAGACCCGCTGGGGCTTCTTCCCCTCGGCCTCGATCGGCTGGAGGATCTCCAAGGAAGGCTTCATGAAGGACGTCAGCTGGATCGACGACCTTAAGGTCCGCGCCAGCGTCGGTCTCCTCGGCAACGACAGCGTCTCTGAGTACGCCTTTCTAAGCACCTATGCCAAGGGCGGCAACATCGCCCTCGGCCAGTACGGCGGCGCCACCCAGGTGACCTCGACCTACTACACTGACGGCATCGCCAACACAGACCTGACCTGGGAGAAGACTCGCAGCTGGAACGTTGGTGTTGACTTCTCCTTCTGGAAGGGCCTCCTCGGCATGGAGATCGACGGTTTCTACAACTACACCTACGACATCCTGACCTACCAGAGCACCGGCTTCCCCTCATCGATGGGCGGCTATTATCCCACCTGGGTCAACGGCAACTCGATCGATGCCAAGGGTATAGATATCCTCGTCCGTCACCGCAACCACGTCGAGCTTGCGGGCGACCCCTTCTATTATGAGATCACCGGGACCCTCACCTATTCCAAGACCCGCTGGCTCAAGTACAACGACGACCCCAACATCGTGGATTACCGCAAAGTCAGCGGCACGACCTACGGCAGCATAATGTGCTGGAAGGCCGACGGCCTCTTCCGCAGCGAGGAAGAGATCGATGAGGCCTCGTGGTACGGCACCCGTCCCAATCTCGGCGACATTCGCTACGTCGATCTCAACGGCGACGGCAAGATCGACGAGGACGACAAGGGCTACTTCGGCCGCAGCAACCGTCCCGAGCTCACCTTCGGTCTCAACATCAACATCGGCTGGAAAGGCATCGACCTCAACGCCCAGTTCACGGGCGGCGCCCTCTTCGACGTGTCCCTCACCGGCACGTATTACAACGACAACGACGACAACACCATCTGGACCCAGACCTTCAAGGAAGGCGGCAACTCGCCCCTCTTCCTCGTCCAGAACGCCTACAGCGAGTACAACCCCAACGGCACATTCCCGCGCCTGACCCTGGCAAAGACCAATCACGGCGGTGACAACGGCCTTAGCTCGACGTTCTGGATCCGCGACGGAAGGTACCTCAGGCTCAAGACCCTGCAGCTTGGATACACCTTCCCGAAGAAGTGGACCCAGAAGATCGGCATCCAGGCCTTCCGTATCTTTGCCGAGGGACAGAACCTCTTCACGATCGACGGCCTGCCCGAGGGCATCGACCCGGAATCTCCTGGTGTCAACAACGGCTATTACCCGCAGCAGCGTCTGCTGATGGGCGGTATCACCTTATCATTCTAGCATGGGAGGAAGAAATATGAAAAAGATAATTGCAGTACTTTCAGCAACCCTTCTTCTTGTCGCTTGCAAAGGCGTCCTCGACCTGACGCCGACCAGCAGCGTGTCTTCCCGCACCATGTGGGAGAGTACCGCCAACGCCGAGTATTCCGTGAACTATCTGTTCACCTTCTTCTGGAACTACAACGCCTATCCGACCCAGCTGGGCCTCACCGAAGCCCTCACCGACGAGCTGAAATACACCTCGTATAATTTCAACGCCATGGCCTACGTCCCTTCGTACATATCCTACGGAGGCACGACAGTCACGGCCCAGACCTACGACGTCTATCTCGGCAAATGGGGTTCCTTATACACTAATATCCGTGAATCCAACGAAGCCCTCAGCTATCTGTACACCTACGGCCAGATGTCGGAAGACGACAAGACCCGCCTTGCGGCGGAAATCCGCCTTGTGCGCGGCTTCCTCTATTTTGAGCTTGTCAAGCGCTACAAGGATGTGATCATCTACGACGAACACCTGGAGAAAATTTCCAAGGACATGGCCCTGAGCACAGAGGAGGCCGCCTGGGACTTCGTCCAGGCCGACCTCGACTTCGCCGCGGCGAACCTTCCTGCGAGGTCTGCCGCCCACGGCAGGATGGACAAGGGCATGGCCTACGGCCTTCTCACCCGCGCAATGCTCTATGCAAAGCGCTACGACGCGGTCAAGGCCGCGGCAGACAAGGTGACGGAGCTTGGCTACGGTCTTGAGACTTCTTACGCCGACGCGATCGCCAAATCCCTCGCCGCCGGCAACAACGAGGCGATCCTCCAGTACACCTTCGACTATTCCAACGGCATCACCCACAGCTTCGATGCGACCTACACTCCCGGCGGCGACTTCGCCGTCAACGACATGAAGGGCGGTGCCTATGCCGTTCCTACCCAGGAAATGGTCGAGAGCTACGAGCTTGCGACAGGTGGATTCCCGGACTGGAGCAGGTGGCATGGCAGTTCGACCGACACTCCGCCGTATGCCCTCCTGGAGCCCCGTTTCCAGGCATCCATCCTCTACAACGGATGCTCCTGGAAAGACCGTACGCTGGAGCCCTTCGTGGGCGGGACGGACGGCTGGGCGACCTGGAAGACCGACAAGGAGCCCAAGGGCAGGACCGTCACCGGCTATTACCTTCGCAAGAACGTGGATGAGAACTTCGACGTCACATCCTCCGGTAGCGGCCATCCCTTCACTTTCCTCCGCTACGCCGAAGTCCTTCTGAACAGGGCCGAAGCCTGCTACAACACTGATGACCCCGCCGGCGCAAACGCCGCCGTGAGGGCTGTCCGCGCCCGTGTGGGCCTGCCTTACACGGACAAGAGCGGAGACGCCCTTTGGAGGGCCATAGTCCAGGAGAGAAAGGTGGAGCTTGCCTTCGAGGGTCAGCGCTATTGGGATCTCCGCCGCTGGGAAGTGGCCGACAAGGCCTACCCGGAAGGCCTGTCCGCCTACCAGCAGCACGGCCTGAAGATAGAGAAGGAAGGAGAGAACTTCCGCTACTCCTATGTCTCAGTGGACGATCAGGACCGCAGTTTCACTCCAAGGCTGTACCGCTTCCCCATTCCGGAAAGCGAGCTCAGCTCAAACGCCAAAGTAGAACAATTTGATGAGTGGAAGTAGTATGAAAAAGTACATTTTCTGGATAATAGTGCCGCTTCTTCTGGCGGCCTGCCACAAGCCTGAATATGTGGCCCCCACGGCTTCCAGGCAGGGGCTGACCAGCCTGTCTGCCATCATCACCGAGGGTCAGTACGCCGAGCAGGAGCTCGGTCGCCTCACGGTGACGGATCCCGATGCCGAAAGGTACGAGATCCCCATCCCGTACTACTACCCCGAAGCAACCAACGATGAGACCCTCATCTACATGATGAGGCTCCGCGTTCAGGCGGAACTCCAGCCCAACTGGAAGATATCTCCCAAGCTCGGAATTCTGGACCTTATGGAGGACAATGAGTTCACCCTCACTGATCCCCAGGGCAACAGCCGCAAGTTCATCATAACCGGCAAGCGGGTCAAGTCCTCCAACTGCAAGCTTCTCTCCCTTATGGTGGATGAGGTTAAGACATCCTGCGTGATCTACGAGAACACCGGCAAGATCCTCATCCCCTATCTCGAAGACATCTCATCCGTCCACATTATCGGACAAGTCGCCCCTCACGCCAAGATCACTAAAGTCAACGGCAGGACCTACTCCGAGGGAAATAAGTATAACATGAACACCGGAGCCACCGTCACGGTTACAGCCCACGACGGTGAGACCTCCAGGACCTACGATGTCGAGCAGGGCATCCCGACCCTTATGGGACAGGGACTCCGCACCGAATCCGTCGCACTCCTGTGCAACGTGGATCCCGTGACCATGGTAGGCCTTCCGGACTACAACAACAAGTGCTATGTCTCCCTCGCCGGCATCGACAGCCAGATCCTCGTGGGTCTCGGCGAAGGCCGCGCCCCGTTCATCGTTGATGCCTTCACCGGCAGCAAGAAGGGAGAAATGGTCCTCGGTTCGGCGAGCGCCGACTGCATCACTAACGATGATGCCGGCCACATCCTCCTCTGCGACTATGCGCCCGTCATGATGGACTTTGAGAAGGAAGACGGCACGACCGTCCCCATCCTTCAGTCCCAGACCGTGAACGTCTGGACGACGGACTCGCCCGAGACCGCGCCGACCCTTCTCCACACCTTCACGAACCCTCTCGGTTTCCCCATAGGCCATAGGATGAAGGTGCTCGGAGACATCACCTCCGACGCCGTGATCGTGTTCACAGCCGAGGGCATTACAGGCTATTCCACTACTGCCGCATCGTGCTACCTGACGGTCAGCGGCGGCGTAGTTTCCGACGAGGTCCACACAAAGGATTTCGCCGGCTTCGGCCTCGGCTGGGGTGCGGCGCCTGTCAACTTCGCGACAGTCGTTCCGGCTTCCGTCACTCCTGACAGGGACGGCTGGTTCCTCGATTACTATGAAGGCAACTCCGATCCTTCCGTCGCCCACGGCGGCCAGGATTGCTACATCCTTCACTACATTGACGGCAGGGACCGCGACAACTGGGTTGAACTGATGGGCAACTGGTCCATCAATCCCAACTGCCTGGATCTCAAGACCTTCAACGGCGGCCGCTTCCTGGCCCTGTTCGGAGTGAGCCACTTCCCAGAGTGGTCCATCCAGCCTCGTCTCCACTTCTTCGAGGTGACCGAGCCCAGCTCGGCAACGGCCATCCTTAAGAACGATGCCATCTCGATCTACCAGAAGGGTGCGACGAACTCCGATTTCGGCGCTGCCGGAGATGTGGCCCTGGTTCCTTCCAAGGATGGGTACCGCCTGTATCTTTATTATTACGACCACCACGCCCAGGCCATCGGCGCCTACGTGGCAGACTGCTTTGAGATATGAGAAAGGTTATATATATGATCGCTCTGGCGCTGGCAGCGGCCTGCGCCTGTTCGCAGAAGGATGACGGCCTCCCCAAGGAGTGGCCGTGGAATGACCCCGATGCCGATGACAAGCCCTTCGTGGAAGTGACCGACGGTTCGTTCGGCCAGCTTCCCGACGGTGTCCGCCTTTACAAATCCCCGGAGGTCCTCCAGGGCAAACCGGCAATCGCCTACATCGCCACCGTGGACCTGTCAAAGCGCAGTTTCCACGTGTGGGGCATTTCCGATCCGGCACTTTCCGGCTCGACCGACCCCTTCCAGACACCTACTCAGGTTTATAACACGAAGGACAGCCCCGTCCTTGTGATGAACGGCGGCTACTTCTACACTGACAGCGGCACCAACTACTCCGCCAGCCTCGCCGTCGAGGAAGGGGAGTTGCTTTCGCCCAACATCAATTATGCGTCAGAGGACTGGATAACAATCTATTATCCGACCAAGGGCGCCTTCATCCGTCACGCCGACGGCACGATGGAGGCCGCCTGGACCTACTGGGCGGATGCTTCGAACCACTGGATCTACGACGCCCCGGCACAGAACGGCTACGGCAGCACGCCTCTTGACCAGCCCTCCGCCACCTTCCCCAGTGCAGGACGCGACTTCGAGGCGAAGACGGCGATCGGTGCCGGCCCCGTGCTGGTCAAAAACGGACAGTTCCAGAACACCTGGCGCTACGAGTGCCTCCCCGGAGACCACGATGTTAACTGCCAGGGCCGTGCTCCTAGGACTGCCATTGGTTGCACGTCCGAAGGCCTGCTCGTCCTCTTCGTGTGCGAAGGCCGTGACATAACAGAAGGAGTCCCCGGCTACTCCACTGAAGATGTGGCCAATATCCTTCTCGCCTTCGGGTGCAAGGAGGCCTTGAACCTGGACGGCGGCGGCTCGACATGCCTCCTCGTCAACGGTCTTGAGACTATCAAACCTTCCGACGGGTCGCAACGTTCCGTGGGTAATTGCATCTATATAAAATAGGACGTGAGACGTTTTTCAGCATATCTATTCCTTGCACTGGCACTGGCCGCCTGTACTCCGGAGGCCAAGCCGAGCGGTAGCACATCACCGGACACCCCGGTCGTTCCGCCGGATAATCCCCCTGCCGGGAAGCCGCGCTACGTGTGGATCGATGCTGCGGCCAATTTCCCCTATTTCGCCAACGACAAGGCCTACATCGGCAAGGAAATCAAGGAAATAGCCGACTGTGGCTTCACCGACATCGTCGTTGACGTGCGCCCCACCGAGGGGACGGTCCTCTGGAAATCGACCGTCGCCCCTGAGGCGAGGCGCCTAGCCGCCTGGATAACATCCACAAGCGGGAGCACTTCCTACCGCTTTGTGGAAAGGACCGCGACCTGGGATTACCTCCAGGCCTTCATCGACACTGGCCACGCCGCCGGTCTCCGCGTCCACGCATCCATAAACACCTTCGTCTGCGGCTATGGCGGCTACTACGGCCTTGAAAGCGAAGGCCCCGTGTTCACCGGCGACATTCCGGAGGACTGGACTGCGCTGGACAACACGTCCGAAGGCCTGCGTCACAGCTACTATCCCGGCGTCCAGGGGACTGTGTTCCTGAACCCTGCCAATGATGACGTCCAGAATTATGTCCTGTCGCTCCTCGGGGAGCTTGCCGCCTATGACCTTGACGGCATCATCCTCGACCGCTGCCGTTACGACGATACCGGCCTCCAGAGTGAATTTTCTGATGTCTCAAAGCAGAAATTTGCCACTTATCTCGGCCATCAGCCAGCAAAGTGGCCCGTCTTCAATGCCGGCATAGGAAGCCTTCCGTCCTCCGTTACCTCGGAGCAGAAGAGCTGGCTGGCCTTCCGCTGCAAGATAATCCACGACTTTGTGGAGAGGGCGGCCGGTGCGGTCCACGCCGTCAACCCGGAGATGAAGTTCGGCGTTTACGTCGGCGCCTGGTATTCGGACTATTATCCTTCCGGAGTCAACTGGGCGAGCCCCCGCTATATGACCCATCAGATTTACCCCAAGTGGGCGGATTCGGATTACCACAACTACGGTTATGCCGACCACTGCGACTATATGTTCCTTGGCTGCTATGCCACGACTTCAAGCATTTACGGCAGCACTGAATGGACGATGGAGGGATTCGCAAAGCGCGGAAAGAGCCTCCTGATGAACGACACCGTCTTTGCAGGAGGTCCGGACATCGGCAATCCGAAAGGATGGCAGAACGGCGGCAAGCGCACCTATATCCCTCAGACTCTGGACGCGATAGTAACAAAAGGCGGAGCCGACGGCTACTTCGTCTTCGACCTCTGCCACATCAGGCAGTTCGAGTACTGGGAGACCTTTAAGAAGACCTTTACAGACTACATTAACTCATTAACCAATAATTAATTATGTTTATGAAAAAAATCTTTTGTGTTTTGATGATTGCGGCAGTCGCACTGGTTGCCTGCAAGAAGGACGGTAATAAACAGGGAGAAGCCCCTGGTCCGGACAAAATCACGCTGCTTTCCGACGCGCTCGTCAATGTCGGCGAGGAGTCCGAGATTATTACCATCAAGTTTACCTCCAACGTGGATTGGACTGCTGAGGTCGAAGGCGGTGACTTCATCGTCCTCAGGGACGAATCCGGTAAGGCCGGTGAGAACATCGAGCTCAAGGCCACCATCCAGTCACTTCCAGAGGAAAAACTCGGTCGTGTTGGCGGCGTTTACATCGGTGGTGGAGATGCCGAACGTATCGCGGTCGTAATTATGCAGGGCAAGGTGTTCTTCTTCATTCCCGAAGCTCTTGAAGTCGGTGTTGAGGGTGGCACGGTTGATTTCCAGGTCGTCACCAACCTCGAGTATGAGGTGAAGATCTACGACACCTTCGACTGGGCTCCCGCAACCTACGACAAGGAGACCGGCAAGGGCTCCTTCGCCGTCGCGGCCAACAATGGCTACGATGCCCGTTCCGCCTACGTCAAGTTCACTATCCCCGCCATCCAGGATCCGGTCCTCGATCCTGAGTCCGGCGATCCCACCGGTGAGACAACCGATCACGTGGAGCGCATCTATGTCTCCCAGCCCGGCAAGGCCCAGGTCGACTGGCAGGTCCTTCTTTCTGATACCTTCAACGTTGAAGGCGATGCAAATGCCAGTGTAGCAATGTTTGGAGATCAGCTTCTTGTCTGCGACGGCAAGACTGTCCACACTGTAAATCCCGCAAACGGTTCATTCACAGGAACCCTTGAGACAGGAGAACTCCCCGTCCAGTGCATTGCCAATGACGATGCCGGCAACGTTCTGTTTGCAAATCTTGGCTCCCAGGACGCAGTTTTCTTCAATGTCTATGCTGTGAAGGCCGGCTCTTCATTCGATGCTGCCAATGCTGTCCACCTTATTAAATTTGTCAATGACGCCTGGAGCGGTTCCACCGGAATCGATAAGGTCGCTGCCAGGGGCGATGTATTCGGGAACGGCATCGTGACCGCAATGTATGGCGGAGTGGTTTCCAATGGTGGCCTGTCATATTGCCTGTATTGGACTATCACTGACGGTAAGGCGGCGGAGTCCTATTACAATGAGTGGAATCCTGTCGTCAACAATCCTGACAAGGGCTGGGAGTTCACAACTCCGGAGCTCGTAGATGACCTCTGGTGCTCCAACCGTGCCGCATTCGTCGCTGCCGGACCAAGCGCATCCGACGGTTTCTTCTACGGCGGTTATGACGGACTCTACAATGTAAACTATTACAACGGTTCAGAGTGGAGCATCGCCATTGAAGCGGCAGGTGACTGGGGCGGCGGTCCTCAGGGCATGCACGCCACTGTCTGGGACGGCAAAAAAATCCTTGTTGTCGCCCAGATGGGTTATGTCTGGTGGAGTGAAGGCTGGGGCATGCCAGGATATCTCTGGGTAACTGATGTGACGGATCCCTCCAATGTCAATGTGCTCAGCAAAGCTGAATTCAGTTCCCCCGAAGACCAGATTATTTCGGGCGACACTGAGAACAGTACTGTTGATGTGCTTCCTGTAGTGGATGGGACCGACCTTGTTGTTTACTTCGTGGATACTTCACACGGTTTCCTTGCCAAGATTCGCTATCCCAAGCTTTAATCTGTGATTCTTTAAGCGCCGGCCCCCGGTGAGAGGGCCGGCGCTTTTTTTAAATGAACTGACCGATGACTCTTCGGAGACTCATCCTTGTAGCCCTCCTTGTGGTGGCGTGCGGCCGGCAGTACGATGTCGTTATTGTCGGTGGCGGCACCGGCGGCACTGCGGCGGCGATTGAGGCTGCACGAGGTGGCGCCAGAGTACTGGTGGTGGAGGAAAGCCCCTGGCTGGGCGGCATGCTCACCAGCGCCGGTGTAAGCGCCATCGACGGCAACTACAGGCTCAGGGGAGGCATCTTCGGAGAGTTCACGGACTCCCTCGCCGCCCGTTACGGCGGCTACGACGCCCTGAAGAGCGGTTGGGTCTCCAACATCCTTTTCAACCCCGCGGTCGGCGCGGAGATACTTTACAATATGGCCCGAGAGGCCGGTGTCGATGTGATGTTCGGCATCAGGTATTCGGATATCAAGGTGCGTCACCGCATTCTGATTGACGGCACCGAGCTTGGCGACCTTGCCCTTTCGGAGGGCGCAGCCCTGCTGGAAGACAGCCGCACGCTCCAGGATATGACCTACGTGGCTGTGCTCAAGTGGTACGACCACGACGTGACCATTCCCGCTCCGGAAGACTATGACCCGCAGCACTATATCCATTGCTGCGACACCTGGCCGGCCGAAATGACCCTTTCCTACGGCGCCCTGCCGGACGGCCACATTATGCTCAATTGGCCCCAGGGAGGCAATGACATCTATCTCGATTATCTCTCGCTGCCGCGCGAGGAGGTTTACAGGAAGGCGAAGAATCGCACACTTGGCTACATCCATTACCTCCAGACAGAACTTGGCTACAGCAATCTGGGAATTGCCGACGATGTTTTCCCGACTGACGATGGCCTGCCGTTCTACCCCTATTACAGGGAATCCCGCCGAATCGCCGGCAGGGACACTATGACCGTTGAGGCGGCACTTCGGCCTTATGATTTTGACCTTTACACACGCGCAGTGGCAGTGGGGGATTACCCGGTGGATCATCACCACAACCAGAATCCCCGCGCCGAAGAACTTTCCTACCTCTGGTTTGGGAAAATCCCTTCCTTCAGCGTGCCGCTGGGCGTAGTGATTCCTCTCAATGTGGAGGATTTCCTTGTGGCAGACAAGGCCATCTCCGTGAGCTGGGAGATGAACGGGGCAACCCGTCTGCAGCCTGTCGTGATGGGCTTGGGACAGGCGGCTGGCGCCCTCGCGGCAATAGCTGTCCGCACGGGCCGCCATCCGTCCGAAGTCCCTGCTTCGGAGGTGCAGGCCGTCCTGCTGGACCACGGCTGTTATCTTCTGCCATTCCTCGACCTGAAGCCTTCGGACCCGGGTTTCCGGGAGCTGCAGGAGGCGGGGGTCCGAGGAGAAGTTAAAGGCACCGGCCGGAGCGTCGGCTGGTCCAATGAGACCTGGATAAATTTACCGGACAATGAAGAAACGCAATCTGGCAATTGACATGTTTAGGGGCCTCACAATGGTCCTGATGGTGTTCGTAAACGATTTCTGGACGGTGTGGGATGTCCCTCACTTTCTGGAGCATTTCGCCACCTGGGAAGACGGGATGGGCCTGTCGGATCTGGTGTATCCGATGTTCCTCTTTGCAGTGGGAATGTCGATACCCTACGCCATTGACCGGCGCTATGAGAAGGGTCTCTCCACTGAGAGCACTCTCGGACACATCTTCAGCCGCACCTTCGCCCTCATCGTGATGGGCACTTTCATCTGCAACCAGGAGTCTCGCGAAATGGCAGGGTGCCGCTGGCTGTGGACCCTCCTTTTCCTGGTGGGCTTTTTCCTTGTCTGGAACCAGTACAAGGACGATTTCAAGCCGGCGAAGTGGCTTAGGGCCGCAGGCGCTGTGCTTCTTGTAGTCCTCGCCGTAGTTTACCGCACTCCTGACGGGGCCTACTTCGAAGGGCTTTGGTGGGGCATCCTGGGACAGATCGGCTGGGCCTATCTGTTCTGCGCCCTTGCCTATCTCCTTTGCCGGAACAGGCAGTGGACGCTGTTCCCCATCTGGCTACTCCTCTGCCTTGTGAACCTGTCAGTCGTTCCTATGCGTGGAGGTTCTGTCCTCATAGGGGATAACTTCCCGGCCGATTTCGCGGGTGCCCTTCATCTTGGAGACGGCCACATCGGCATCATGGCTCTCGGCGGAATGATGCTCACCCTTGCAGAGCGCCGTCTCAAGACAACAAAGATCGGGATAGGCCTTGCCGCGGCCGCCGTCCTTGCAGTCCTCGGCCTCGCTGTGCATCAGGGCTGGATCATTTCCAAAAATCTCGGCTCGCTACCCTGGTGCATCTTCGTGAGCTCTATCTCCGTTGCGCTCTACACTCTCCTGCGTGTCCTGGAGAAAAAAGGCTGGACCCACTGGTTCAAGCCTCTGCAGCCCGCCGGCACCGCCACCCTCACGGTGTATATGATACCGTATCTTTTCGTGGCCGGCTGGGTGCTCATTCAGCCCTCCATCCCCGCCTGGCTCTGCGGCTGGGTCGGAGTCGCGAAATGTGCCGTGTACACCGCCGTGGTGATTCTCATCGCCTGGGGTCTGACTAAGGTCGGAATTAAACTTAAAGTGTGATGAGGCTGCTTCTTCTAGCTGTGGCTATGGTGCTTGCCGCCTGCTCTCCAAAGCAGGAGGCGAAGCCCCGTATGGTCTGGATAGAGGTCGGGGCCAACTTCAGGCAGTACGCCAATAACCGGGAGAATATATTCACGGACTGCAGGAGACTCTCCGAAATGGGCTTCACCCACGTTGTGGTCGAAGTGAGGCCCACAAGCGGAAATGCCCTTTTCCGTTCGAGCATCGTCCCGCCTCTCACGGAAGTTGCACTCTGGCAGGACGGCAAACTCAAGTTCGTCCCCCGCACGGCCGATTTTGACTACCTCGAGGCCTTTATCGAAGCTGGCCACGCCGCCGGGCTCAAGGTGCTCGCCGGTGTCAATATGATGGTGGGAGGATTCCTCTGCCCGGCGGGGACCATCGGCCTCCTCTATGACCGTCCCGAGTTAAGGAACTGGGGCGCAGTGGACCTCCACAAGGACGGGACGCTGGTGAATCATCTCGATGACGAGTCCACCACCGGTGGACGTTTCATGGATCCCGTAAATCCCGCCG
Organism: Bacteroidales bacterium; assembly: GCA_017534745.1. GTDB lineage: Bacteria > Bacteroidota > Bacteroidia > Bacteroidales > UBA932 > Cryptobacteroides. The sequence continues at coordinate 45,827 of JAFXVX010000015.1, forward strand.
TGCAGGAATTCCTCCTCACTATGCTGGGGGAGGTCGCTTCATACGACGGGCTGGACGGCATCGTGATGGACCGCTGCCGTTTCGACGACTATGCTCTGGACGCCGGTTACACTGACTGCGCGCACCGTGCTTTTGCGGCCTATATCGGCCGCGAGCCTGAGCGTTGGCCCGTCTTTCCCGAGCCCGGACATATTTATCTTGACAAGAAGCCGGACGCCCTTGAGGTCGCCTGGCTGACCTTCCGCTGCAAAGTCATCCACGACTTCGTCGCCAAGGCCGCAGAAGCGGTCGGCGATGTGCCCCTCGGCGTCTATGTGGGCGCCTGGTTCAGTGAGTATTACCGCAGCGGAGTCAACTGGGCCAGCCCGGGGTACAATCTCGCAAAGGAGGAGCCCACCTACCGTTGGGCGACCTCGGAATACCAGGCCGCCGGCTTCGCTGACCTGGTTGATTTTATGCTGCTCGGCGCCTACTGCCCGGCGGACAATGTCCACGGCTTTTCAGAGAAGTCCTCCCAGGGTTTCGCCCGCCTTGGCCGGAAGCGCCTTTGCGGGGCCACGCCGTTTGTCAGCGGCCCGGACATCGGCAACGAACCCGGCTGGGGCAAGGGAGGCCGCGAAAAGACCATCGAAGAGATTGTCTCGGTGATGGACCGGGAAGCCGACGGCTTCTTCCTCTTCGACCTTTGCTACATCAGGTCCTTTGACTACTGGGACAAACTGAGATTTTAGAAATTCTGGAAATTGCTCCAGGAGGAGTTCGCCTCCGCGCTGCTCTGGAGCGATGAGGGAAGATTGGCAAAGAGGTCGAATCCCGTCCAGCCTTCTATCTGTGACACGCTGACTACATACTTGCTGTCGTCGTAGTATTCTCCCAGCAGATCCTCGTGGGGCAGCCAGAAGCCTATGGCTGACGCGCTTGTCACTTCCCTTCCGCTCCATGAGACTTTGAGAAGGGCCTTCCAGTAGTAATTGGGTACCGGAAGTTCTTTGTCGTCATACCGCGTGTTAGTGATAGTGTTGATGGTCTCGCTTCCGCCCTTCTTGCGGAAGGCGGCACCGGTGACCACATACACCGTGTCGCAGTTGTAAGCCACACTGCGCACGGCGTTCTCAAGATCAAGCCAGATGTCCGCATTGAATCCGTTCTGGAGCTGCGGGGTGATGTTGGTCATGTAGTAGGTCTGGGCCATCATGGCATCCACTCCGTTGCGGTCGGCGTTGGGAATCTGGTGGCCGCGTGCGTAAAAATTACTGGGGTCATTGACGGTCGGGTGCGAGGCCCCGTCTCCGTAGGAGTAGGGGAAGGCCTCCGTCTGCTTGTAGTATTCCACATCAGGGTCATACCCCCAGCTCTCGGTCCTTCCACTCCCCAGGTGATCCAGGCACAGGGGATAGGCCACCCAATAGGATGCGTACATCTCCGGGTCGTACAGGTAGGAATAATTCCGCTGACTGATGCCGCCCATTGTGGCGAAATGCTTGAGAAGGTACAGGTCGCTGAACGAGGAGGTCGAGGTGCCGCTCATAGCCGAGGTGCTGTAGGACGGCAGCTCCAGCCATCCAAGCCTCTCTCCGGGAGCTTCCGATTCCTCACATTTGAAGTTTCGTATCTCCCAGGTGCCGGCGCGGGTGTCCGTCGAGGTGTACTCGAACTTCACTTTCACAAGGCGCCCCACATAGTCCGAAATGTCCAGGTTGACGGATAGGAACGACGAATAGGTGCTTGACGGCTTGTCCGGAAACGGGACGTTCAGGAGGGTCCAACCGCTGTCACCTGATCTCATGATGTAAACAGCGGCATCATCGGCGGCCGAATTGGAGCTGTTGTAGAGATACTTGCTTGTCGCGTGCTCGAACGACAGTTTAGCTCCGGGTGCGGTGCGGAGGTCTATCCATGGAGAAATGATGGAAGTGTTGCACGCATGGTTGGAGCCGTCGTAGGCGCTTACCGTGGCGCCGTAGGTCGCCCTGAACTTCCATTCACTTCCAGTTCCGCCTTCGATTTCGAACTCGCCCCTGCTGGATGTGAAAAGCTCGCTGTAGGGCAGTGAAACTATGGTCTCGACAGATCCCGCCTCGCGCGTTGCAGCGTTAGCCAGGTCCATATTGTAGTGCTTGAGCTCATTGCGGTCGAGCGACTTGCCTGTGTAATTGAAGGTGTAGGTGGCGGCATCCGTTGCGACGGTGATGGTGCCGGAGGGGTATGTCCCGGGGGCGACTACCATGTAGATCGGATCGGCCGACTCGGCGGTCGAGGCCACGGAGGCGGTCTGGTTGACTTTCACATTGTCGAAAGCGTTGCCGCTCCAGGAGAGCGCCAGCGCGTCGTCGTCGAACTCTCCGTCGGAAAGGGCCGAGAGGTCTATGACGGCATCTCCGGAGAGGTTGACTCCGTTGGCCTGGAACGTGATGTGCTTCACCTTCTCAGATGTGAGCTCGGAGTTTGTGGAGAAGATTCGGAAGTCGATTATCGCACCGAGGTTGACGAACTGGATTACACCGTTTGTCTGCGCGGCTGAGCCGCTTACTTCCACCGTCTCCTGCACCAGGAACGGGATGCCGGCCATCGGCATCGCCGATGCGGCTCCGCCGTCCTGGACATTCGCCAGGGTGATGGATGCTGCAGTCTTGTCGTAATTGCCTGATTTATACGGATAATAGGCGTAGGCGTATGAACCGGCGGGGATTTCGTTCCTGCTGTAGAGGATAATCTGCTTCGGGGAGACATCCGCCTTGACGTTGGCATATCCGGAATACCCTTCAAGGAACATTCCAACCCTGTCGCCTGCTTCCCAGAGAACGCCGACATCGTCCAGGGTGGCGCGGGACTCCTCGTCGAGGATGAAAGTATAGGTGTAGCCTTCCGGTGCATCGCCGGCGGGTACCTCTTCACGGCCGCAGGAGATTGCAGCTACAAGTGCTAATGGAATTAAAATTCTTTTCATGGCGGCTCCTTTTTAGAAATTCTCGGAGCCGCCGTCCACCGGCACCTCGTTGTTGTCAGGGTTGGTGCCCGCCGATCCCGGCGAATACACATAGTTCTTCTCAAGAAGAATCTCCGCGACCCTCACCGAGGGCGCAGCATATGGTATGTTTCTCATCATAGCGACAAATGTCGCAATATTCCCTTAATTTCGCAAAATGCGCCTGCAAAAAAAATCAGGCGGCCGCCTTATTGAAAAGCGGCCGCCTGGAAGGGTTTATAAGTGAGTTCGATTACTCTTCGTCTTTGTGAACCTGATAATACGTGTGGATTTCATCGTCCCACTGATCAGGAATTGTCAACGCAGGAAGTGACCAGCGATAAACGTCGTACCCGTCAGCGGTTACAGGTTTGTCATAGGCATAATCATACGATTCCCCATTGATTTTAACGGACACGGGACACTTGGCAGGGCCCTTTCCGAACATGCCGCCCTCGACGAGGAAGCGATGCCAGGAGGGATATGCCTGACTAATCTTCTGGTCAAGCCAATGGAGCATAAAACCATTCACGTTGTCTTCGTTGCCGTATTCAAACTCAAGGGTGTTTTCACCATCGACAACCTTGGTGATATTGCCGCCAGAGACGGTGATGGTCTCATTAGCCTTGGTCTTGAGGGAGAATACACCTTCAGCGTCGGTGACGGCGTAGCTCCCGCTTCGGCTGGCGGCAACTACCGTTGCGCCGGGGAGCGGCTCTCCGTGCTCGTCGGAGACGGTACCGCTGATCGTCCTGTTCTGGGCGGACAGCGGCAGGACTCCCGCGAGCAGGAAGGCTGCGGCTGCCAGTAGTTTATATACGGTATTCATACTCTTTCCAGATTACATTCCGGCTACTACGATGAGGGCGAGGCCGGCGATAAAGAGGCCGAACATCATGGTGAGGAGGCTGTAGACGCTCTTGCTGGCGCCCTTGAACTCCTTCCAGATGAAGACGCCCCAGATGGCGGCGATCATCGGAGCGCCCTGGCCGAGGGCGTAGGAGACCGCGGCTCCCGCCTTGCCGGCGCAGATGTAGTTGAGGGAGGTACCGATGGCCCAGATGGTGCCGCCGAGGATGCCTACGAGGTGGGTCTTGAAGTCGCCCTTGAAGTACTGGGAGTAGGAAACGGGCTCGCCGACGAACGGCTTTTTCATCACTATGGTGTTGACGATGAAGTTGGAGAGGAACACACCGAGGGAGAAGATGACCATAGCGGTGTAGGGGGTCATCTTGCCGGCGGCGGGAGCCGCGAAGTTGTCGAGGTCGACGCCGTTGTAGACAAAGGCGGAGAAGAACGACATGATGAGGCCGGCGAGGACCGCGAGGATGATGCCCTTGCGGTTCTGCGCGGGGTCGCGCTGCTCGTTGGAGACCTTGCCGGAGGCTATGCCGTTGCAGACGATGGCGAGGACGACGAGGGCGACGCCGACCCAGAGGAGGGCGGTGTTCTGGCCCTCCCTCGGGTGGAACAGCAGGTTGTTGAGAACGCCCATCACGAGGGCAATGCCGACTCCCAGCGGGAACGCGACAGCCATACCGGCAATCGAGACGGACGCTGAGAGAAGGATGTTGGATACATTGAAAATGACCGCGCCGAGGACGACCCAGCCTATGCTGGCCCAGCTCACCTGGGCGAGATCCTGGAGGAACGGACGGCCTTCAGAACCGATGCTGCCTGCCGTGAAGGCAAGGAGGAGGGAGAACAGCACCATGCCGATGACGTAGTCCCAGTAGAAGAGCTCGTAGCGCCAGCTCTTTGCGGCGAGTTTCTGCGTGTTGGCCCATGAGCCCCAGCAGAGCATTGTTACGAAGCAGAGGATAACTGCGAGAGTGTAACTTCCAACGATAAACATAATATTGAATTTTACAGGTTAATATCTTTTCTGAACGGGATGGAGTCCTGCGCGCCCATCTTCTGGACGGTCAGGGCCGAGGCTGCGGTCGCGAAGGCTGCCGCTTCTTCGAGTGGTTTGCCCTCGGAAAGGGCCACGCAGAGCGCGCCGCAGAAGGTGTCGCCTGCCGCGGTCGTGTCCACCGCCTTGACTTTGCGGGCCGGTACGAAGACCTCGGGGCCGCCCTCACAGATGAGGGAGCCCTTAGAGCCCATCGTGACGATGAGCTTGCCGACGCCCTTGGCCTGCATCGCGGCGGCCGCCTTGGCGGCGCTTTCGGCATCGCTGACCGGAAGCCCGCTGAAGGTCGATAGCTCGGTCTCGTTGGGAATGAAGAGGTCTATGTATTTGAACAGTTCGTCCGGGAGGGGACAGGCCGGGGCCGGGTTGAGGACGACCGTCGCGCCGGCCTCGTGGGCCATCTTCGCCGCCTTGAGCACCGCCGGGACGGGGATTTCGAGCTGGAGAAGCAGGATGCCGCATTTTTCTATGGCTTCCTTCGAGGCTTCGATGTCGGCCTCGGTCACGTCGGCGTTGGCTCCGGAGGCCACCACTATGCAGTTCTCGGCCTTTTCATCCACGGAGATCAGCGCGACGCCGGAAGGGAGATCCGAACGGATAATCCCGCCGGTGTCCAGTCCTTCTTTCTCGTAATGTGCGATGGAATTGTCGCCGAAGATGTCGCGTCCGACCTTGCAGATGAACTTGACGTCGCCGCCGAGCCTCCTGGCCGCGACGGCCTGGTTGGCGCCTTTCCCTCCGGCGCCCATCGTGAACACGCCGCCAAGGACGGTCTCGCCGGGGCGCGGAAGCTCCCTGGTCTTCACCGTCATGTCGGTGTTGCTGCTTCCGATGACAAGAATGTTTCGTTTGGTCATATCATTATGTGGTTTAAAAATTTTGCCTACTATTTACGCAATCGTTTGCGCTACTTTCAACAAAAATAAGAAAAAAATGTTGCGGGGCTTAATTTTTCGGAATAAATTTGCGCAAACGCTCTGTTTTTGCGCAATGCCTGGCATTGGTAGTGAAATATTTTATAAAGCAGGACGGCAGACAATAAATTTATTGAAAACATGAGCGACAAGATCAATCTGTTATCCATAGCAGAGAATACGGGCTACTCGGTCTCCACGGTCTCCCGCGTGCTGTCGGGGCAGACTGAAAAATACCGTATCAGCAGCAAGGCGGCTGAGATTATCAGCCTCGAAGCCAGCCGCTGCCACTACCAGCCTAACTTCGTCGCCCAGGCTCTCCGTACCCGGAAGTCCAGAACTATCGGCCTCATAGTCCCTGGTATCGACAACCCTTTCTTCGCCACCCTTGCAAGCGTAATCAACAACCTCCTCGCATCGCGCGGTTACCACACCCTTCTCGCGGACTCCCGCGAGGACGCCGCCGAAGAAGCCGCTTCGCTCGAAGCGTTCCGCCGCCGCAATGTCGAGGGGATTATCGCAGTGCCCGTGGCTTCATCCCCGGAGCTTCATGAAGAAATAGGGAAGTCCGTCCCCATGGTTCTCATAGACAGGTATTTCGAATCCTCATCCCTGCCTTATGTCTGCACGGACAACTACGCCGGCGCTGTGATGGCGACCCGCTACCTCCTTGACCGCGGATACCGCCGCATCCTCGCCGTCCAGGGCGTTCCCTCCTCAATGCCTAACCGTGAGCGCGTCCGCGGTTTCCTCTCCGCCCTCGCCCCCACCGCCGCATCTCCGGCCTCTTCCTCCTTTGCCCCCAACATTGCATCTTCGGTTCTTTCCTCCTCCGCCCCCAACGTTACATTTCCGGCTCCTTCCTCCTCCTCCTCCGGCCCTTCCGTCACCTTCAAGGTCGTCGGCGACGCCTTCTCCGTGCAGAACGGCCACGACCGCATCCTGGAGGAGTTCGGCCCCGCGCCTCTCTCCTGCGGCCCCTCCTCTTCCTCCTGCGGCCCCTCCTCTTCTTCCGGCGGCTCCTCCTCTTCTTCCGGCGGCCCCTCCCGCGGGGCCGGCGCCACATTCTCTCCCTCCAGTGCTTCCTCCTCTTCATCCGGCGCCCCATCCCGCGGGGCCGGCTTGCCCTTCGACGCGGTGTTTACCTTCAGCACGACGATTCTGCTCGGGGTGATCGACGCGCTGCGCTCCCTGGGGCTGAGGGTCGGGACCGACGTCGGGGTCATCTCCTTCGATAACAACAGCTTCCTGGACTTCCTCGATCCCGCCGTCACCCGCGTCGAGCAGCCGCTCCGCGAGGCGGGCGAGATCGCCGTCCGGACGCTCTTCTCCCTCATCGAGTCCCGCAACGCCGGCCTTCCCGAGCCTCCCCCCGTTCGCAAAATGCTCCTCCCCACCCTCATCGTCCGCCACAGCTGCTGATCCGGCCCCACCAGGACCGTGCAAGTGTCGACGAACCTCCGAGTGAACGGAGGGTCACCTGCAAAAACAGCCTTTTTCGTCGGTCACCCTCCATCCCTTCGGAGGGTCACCTGCAAAAACAGCCTTTTTCGTCGGTCACCCTCCATCTCTTCGGAGGTTTACCGACATTTTTCGTTCTTCCCGGCCATCCTCGCCGGCACTCCTCCTACATCTCCCCGTTCCCCTTTCCGTTTTCTCCTCCACCTGCAACTTTGCAGAAAAATCTAAAAAAACACTAAAAGACTTAAAGATTCAAAAAAACTTATTTTCCGCAGGCGTACGGGATTAGTTTTTTTCCAACCGATTTTTATATGTTTGCCACGCCGAGAAAATCGTTGCCATGAAGTGCTATTTTTTGAGTTCCTCGCACACTGAGGACAGAATCTGGTTCAGGGATGATGACGACTTCATTAGCGGGATGAACTGCGTTGCAATCGCAGCGCTGAACACGGGTGTTTATGTGCTCGCTTTCGTCCTAATGTCCAATCATGTCCATTTCCTTCTGATTGTGGATGATAAATCCCGCGCCAAGGATTTCTTCGATCTTTTCAAGAATCTTTATTCACGCCACATGCATAAGAAATACGGTTTCTGGCGTTTCCTGAGGGAAAACCAGTGCGATTACAGAGATGTATTCCCTGCCGAGGTCGAGAGCGTTGAGAGGGTAGTCGCTTATATTCTGATGAATCCCGTAGCCGCGAACGTCTCCCTGAATGCTTATTCCTACCCCTGGGGAAGCGGAGACTGCTACTTTTCTAGGAGGAAACAGTTTGGTCGCCGGGCCGGCGATATAAGCGCACGTGAAAAATGCAGGATTCTCAGAACCACCATCCCCATTCCCGATGAATACATCATCGGAGACGATGGATACATCCTCCCCAGTTCTTATATTCACAGGAAGTTCGTCGAGGATGTCTTTCGTACGCCCAAAAGAATGGAATATTTTCTAATGAGTTCTTCAAAAGCCCGTCTTGACGGGACGCCGGCGCCTCTTCCGACATTCAGGGACCAGAACATTGCCGGCCTGGCAAAAGACATCGCGCTGTCGCTTTTCCGTAAGGAAGGTATCGCGGACCTGGAGCCGGGGGAACGGGACCGTCTGATCCTCGAGGTCAGGCGCCGTACCGGGGCGGATGTCAAGCAACTCTCCCGGGTGCTCGGCATGTCGCCCAAAGAAATAGCCTCAATCCAATAGGGGCGGTTAACCTTTTCTGTCGGTCACCCTCCATGGCTACGGAGGTTCACCTGCAAAAATGACCTTTTTTGTTGGTCACCCTCCATTCCTTCGGAGGTTCGCCGACACTAGGCGGCTTTTGCGGCCATCCTCACCGGACGAGTTTCCGGAACTCTTTGCGGGCGCGGGCGATTTGCTTCCGGTACGCCGGGCTGGTCTGGATGAAGGAGTAGGCGATGTCGGCGGCGGCGCGGCTGGCGTCGATGTCGCTCTGCCAGTGGGCGCCGGCAATGACGCGGTTATCGCCGTAGCGCCACCCGCGTGCGAAAAGCCGCTCGGCCGCCGCGGGGTTTATCTCCGCGAGCACCAGCGCGGCGCCCCATCCGCGGATCGTGTGTCCCGACGGATAGGATCCCTCCTTTGCAAGCCACTCGTCATCTTCCGGAAAAATAGAAGGCTCCCCAAAAACAACGAACGGCCTGGTGCGCATGTAGTGCTCCTTTGGCTTGACCCTGATCTGCTGTATGGTCGCGACGGCTTCCATGAAGGCCTTGTAGATTTGCGGCGTCCCGGAAGCGGAAATCTCCACCCCGAACGGCACGCTGAAGATGGCCGCCAGGGTGTCGAGGTCCCAGACCGCGTCCCGGCGGACCTCTGCGGTCCTCTCCGGATCCGCCCTCATTGCCTTTCCCCACTCGTAGCGGATGACGTCGTACTTAAACGCCACATCAGAAGTGTCCGGCGGCGCCGGCAGGCATTTCACCACATCCGGCATCTCATCCAGGGTAAAATAAGTCTTTTGCGCCGCCGCGGAAAGGGTGCAGAAAACAGCGAATACTGCAAGGAATCTTTTCATGGCTTCTAAACCTCCCCTTCGGTGTCCGGGATAAGCCGCTTGACGGGCTTCAGGTGGTGGAAGAAACGGCTGGCGATGACGCGGATGACCGTGTAGGCGGGGATGGCGGCGAGCATGCCGACGACTCCGCCGATGGTCCCTGCAATGAGCAGGACTATGAATATCTCCAGGGGACCCGCCTTGATGCTGGTCGAATAGATAAGCGGCTGATAGATAAAATTGTCGATGAGCTGGGTCGTCAGCATAAGGGCGAGCACGATCAGTGCGAAGGCCCACAGGCTGACGGGCAGCCCGACGCCGGTTCCGAACTTGAGGATGACGGCGAGAATGACGCCGATTGCTTCACCGATGAGCGGACCGACGTACGGGATGATGTTGAGAAGGCCTGCGATGAAGGCGATGCCGAGGGCGGCGCCGACTCCGAGCCTCGCGACTCCCCACAGCAGCAGGAAGTCCAGAAGTGCGACTCCCAGCATCTCGATGAGCACTCCTCCAAAGTAGCGGGAGAGCAGGTTTTTGATGTCCTCGAGGGCTTTCAGGATCTTGTCCTCAATCCTGTCGGGCACCAGGGACGCCACTATCTTGTCGAACAGGAACTCGTCCTTGAGGAAGAAGAACGAAATGAAAATCACCGAGAACAGTCCGACTACGATAGTCGTGACAATCGAGGCTACGCTGCCGATGATCGAAGACATCGCGCCGCCGACGCTCTTGAGGCTTATGGCGCCCTTCAGCCCATCGAGCACCGTCTTCTCCAGACGGAAATCAGGCCCGACGGAAGGGATTGTCGCGATGATATAGTCGTTGACCCCTTCCAGGGGATTCAATCCTCCGGCGGCGAACCTGCTGTCCATCGCGGAAGCCTCCCCTATAATCGACACCACGACAGGTACTATCTGCGTCACTATAAAGGACAACAGGCTCATTATTAGTATAATAGAGATAATGGCCAGCACTGAGTCCGGCGCCGGCTTCCCCTTGATCCTGATCTTCCTCATCAACCTCATCAGAGGAAGGCCGATAAGCGAAACTATGAATGCGAGGATAATATAGACCAGGACGCTCCTGAAATACCAGAACAGCCCGGCCGCGATGAGAATCGTCGCTGCCGCGAGGGTATATCTGGCCAGTTTGTCGATACTGCGTTCTTCTTCCATTGCTCAGATTTTTTCAAGGTATGCTCTCGGTACCTGCGCCCTGGCGAATACTTCGCCGAGCAGGCCCACCACTACATAGTATCTCCCGTGGAACTCAAGCACTGTCCCTTCCACCCCCTTCAGAGGGCCGGCGATGACCCGCACGGCCTCTCCCTTTTCCAGCGGCACGTCCACGAGGCCACCTTCGGCCAGCCCCGCTTCCATCACCCGCCTGAAATCGTCCATCTGCTTGTCGGGGACGGTCATCAGGGTGTGGGTCGCACAGTCTATAAGGTATTTGACGCGGATCTTTCCGGAGTTGGCAAGGGAGAGCGCCTCGTCCCTTGTCGCCCTCAGGAAGACGAGGCAGGGGATGACCGGCCGGGAGGCTCCTGAGAGCGTCTTTTCAAAAGGGATGAAATTCTCCACCCCAAGGGCATCCAGGGTGCGCCGTACCCCGCCCTCGCATCCGTGACGGGTGCGGGCTGCGTGCCAGAGTGCCGTCTGAGGGAGGGAGGATGCCATTGACTTAGAACCGTTTGCCGGAAATGATATTCAGGAAGGTCAGAGCAAGGACCTTGGCGTCGAAGGCGAGGGAGTGATTGCGAAGGTAGTAGAGATCCAGGTCCAGCCGGATGAGCATCTTGTCGATGGTGTCGGTGTATCCGTTGTACAGGGTCGCGTAGGACGTTACTCCCGGGCGGATCTGGTAGAGAAAACGGTAACGGGGGTTCTCCTTTTCAATCTGGTCGATGTAGAACCGCCTTTCCGGCCGGTAGCCGATAAAGGACATATCTCCCCGAAGCACGTTCCACAACTGCGGGAGCTCGTCGAGGTGATGATTGCGGAGGAAACGTCCGACTCCCGTCAGGCGCTCGTCGGTGTCGCCACCGTACAGGGCCGGGGTGCCTTTTTCCGCGTCAGTCCTCATAGAGCGGAACTTGTGGATGCGGAACGGCTCTCCGTGGAGGCCTATCCTTTCCTGGGAATAGATGACCGGACCGCCGTCTCCGAGCTTCACGGCAATGGCGCAAATGAGAAACAGCGGGGAGAACAGCACCAGCAGAATCGCCGATCCGGCGATGTCTATTCCTCTTTTGAGGAGGTGGCCGGCCTTTGTCATGCCGTCCTGCTGGAAGGTGATCCTCTCGCCGGACTCCTTGTCGGAAGGGGGAACCCCTTCGTTTTTGGAAAACAGCATGATATCCACGCCGCCGAGGCGGGCGACGAGTTCGTCGAGCTCTTTGTTGTTCTTGCAGTAGAACACCGCCTTGCCGTCTATCAGCATCCCGGCCTTGCGGGGATTGGTCGTGAGGAATCCCACGACGTCGTAGATGCTCTCCGCCTTCTCGGCGAGGGCCAGCGACTCCGGCGAGGTCCCCTTGATGAGGGCCGTCATCCGGGTTGCTTTGTCCATTATGCCCTTTTCTTCAGCGGAAATCCGGTCAATCGTAAACCTGAGGTAAAGGACGAAAAACAACGTAAGGGCCACGTCAACCAGAACGGCGATCACCGCAAACGCGACCGAAGGAAGCTCGACAAGAGTGGTGAGAAGGGCCGCAATCATGAAGATTTCCTTGATTGCGACCGAAAGCAGGATGCGCTGTGCGGCGGCGAAGGAGTGGTAACGGCGGACTGATTTGTGGCTGCGGGTCACAAACATGCCCGTCATCATGCCGACAAGGGAGACGCCCAGCCATTTGGCCAGCAGGGTCGTGAAGTGGGGGATAGGGTCGGAAACCCAGCGGACGGCCATGAACGCCAGCGCGGAACTCAGCAGGGAGAACAGAAGGTCCTGGATGAATATCCTTCTACCGGAGCTTGCGCGTATTTTTCCATTGTCTTTCGCCATAACACGCAAAATTAACAATTTTCCCGTGACGAGCAAAGAGAACAAGGCCCGATTTTCGCAGAGTTGTTATATATTTGCACTGAATGCGAAGGTATATCGTTCATATCCTCCTTCTTGCCGCCCTGCTCCTGCAGGGGGGCTTCCTCTTCGCCCAGAACCACGTCCGCGACGCGATGCGCCGCGCCAGGCTCCAGCAGGAGGCCCTGGCGGCGAGGAATATGGACCGCATGCGCTCCGGCATCCGCACCGGCGGATACCTCGCCTTCTCCGTGGAAAACGGCGACACGACCTATTACGACACCATCGACCCCGTCTGGATCTTCGCCAAGAGCCCCACGGGCAAGAAAAAGGACTGGCGCAAGTACTACAGGCTCGTCTATAACTTCGCCCGCGTCTATCCTTACGCCCAGGCCGCCGGACGCCTCGACCAGGTCGCCGACAGCACCATCCAGGCTGAGAAAATGGGCCGCATCAAAAAGGACAAATACGTCGCCGGGATCCAGAAAGACCTTTTCAAGGACTTCGAAGGCGCCCTGCGCGGCATGACCATCTCCCAGGGCGCACTCCTGCTGAAGCTTATAGACAGGGAGAGCGGCAAGACTTCCTACAATATTATAAAAGAATACAAGAGCGGCATCGCCGCCGGCTTCTGGAACGGCATCGCCAAGCTCTTCGACAACACCCTAAAATCCTCTTACGACCCCGAGGGCGCCGACAGGGACACCGAGGAGCTCATCGAAAAGTGGAACGACGGCACTTTCCCCGCCCTCTACTACTCCATTTTCTTCGAGGCACCCCCCGACGTGTACGTCCCCGACAAGTATAAATAGATTTCTCGACTTCGCTCGAAATGACATAGAAGGTAATGGTTTAGTTGTCATTTCGACCAAGCGAAGCGCGCGGAGAAATCTATTTGTCGAAAATATCAAGAAAAATTTTTTCTCTAAGTGTGCAACAGTCAGATATTCAGTTATTTGACTGTTGATTTTTTGTGTCGAAAAAGTTGAAAAATTTTTCAGAAAATGTTTGAAATCCAAAGATTTTTACTAAATTTGCAGTCCCAAAATCCGGCCAGGGTTAGCACAAGGCGCTGATAGTCAGGGTTTTAGGGTAAAAGGAAATATTTTTAAAGTAATACAACGATGTTACAGCCTAAAAGAACAAAGTACAGAAGGGAACAGAAAAACCGCATGAAGGGCAACGCCGGCAGAGGCAACCAGCTCGCATTCGGTTCCTTCGGCCTCAAGACCCTTGAGAATTGCTGGGTCACTGCGCATCAGATTGAGGCAGCCCGTCAGGCGATTTCCCGCCGCATGAACCGTGAAGGCCAGATCTGGATCAGGATATTCCCTGTCAAGCCTTTCACCGCCAAGCCCCTCGACACCCGTATGGGTAAGGGTAAAGGCGATCCCCAGGGCTTCGTAGCCCCCGTCACCCCCGGCCGCATCCTCTTCGAGGCGGAAGGCGTCTCCCTCGCAATCGCCAAGGAAGCAATGCGCCTCGCCGCCCAGAAGCTCCCCGTCGCGACCAAATTCGTCGTCCGCAGGGACTATGTCGAAGAATAATCAATAGGAGAAAGAGAAATGAAAGTTTCAGAAGCACGTGAAATGTCGATTGCCGATCTCAAGGATCTTATCGACGTCAAGAGGAAAGAGCTCGACACCATGAGGCTCAATCACGCCATCTCTCCCGTGGAGGACACCTCCACTTTCGCAAAGACCCGCAGGGACATCGCCCGTATGATTACGGTTCTCGCGGAAAAGGAAAATGAGCAGAAATAATTGATATATATTTATATGGAAAGAAATCTTCGCAAAGAAAGAGTCGGTACGGTCGTCAGCAACAAGATGGACAAGACCATCGTCGTCGCCGTCGGTACTCACGAGAAGCACCCCCTCTACGGAAAATTCGTCAAGAAGACCACCAAGTTCGTCGCAGCCGACGAGAAGAATGAGTGCTCGGAAGGCGACAAAGTCCGCATTATGGAGACCCGCCCCCTGTCCAAGACAAAGAGGTGGAGATTAGTTGAAATCGTAGAAAAAGTCAAGTAATATGATACAGCAGGAAACACGTTTAGCGGTGGCCGACAACAGCGGTGCAAAGGAAGTCCTCTGCATCCGCGTGCTTGGCGGTACCCACCATCGTTATGCGACTGTCGGCGACACCATCGTCGTGACCGTCAAGAGCGCCATTCCCGGTAGCGATGCCAAGAAGGGCACCGTCACCAGGGCTGTCATAGTTCGTACCAAGAAGGAAATCCGCAGGGCCGACGGTTCTTACATCCGTTTCGACGACAACGCCTGTGTCCTTCTGAGCAACGCCGGCGAGCTTCGCGGCACCCGTATCTTCGGTCCCGTCGCCAGGGAGCTCCGCGAGAACTACATGAAGATCGTCTCGCTTGCACCGGAAGTCCTTTAATAATTTAGAAGAGATGAAAAAGTTCAATATCAGGAAAGGTGACAACGTGATTGTCAACGCCGGCAACGACAAGGGCAAGACCGGTAAGGTCCTCGAAGTCCTCCGCGACAAGGATCGCGTCATCGTCGAAGGCGTCAATATGGTCTCCAGGCACACCAAGCCCAACAGCAAGGCCCCTCAGGGCGGTATCATCAAGAAAGAGGCGAGCATCCACATCTCCAACGTCAACCTTATGGACGCTTCCGGCAAAGCCGTGAAGGTCGGCCACAAGGAAGTCGATGGCAAGAAGATCCGTTTCGCCAGAACAACAGGAGAGGAGATTAAGTAATTATGGCAAAGAAGAATAACGCACCCGTGGAAGTCCAGGCACTTCCCGCCGGATATGTTCCGACCCTCAAGAAGGTCTATAACGAGGAGATCGTTCCCGCTCTCGTGAAGAAGTTCTCCTACACGACCGTGATGCAGGTTCCCCGTCTTGTCAAGATCACCCTCAACGAGGGCGTCGGCGACGCGACCCAGGACCACAAGCTCGTCGAGGACGCCGCTGCTGAGCTCGGCATCATCGCCGGCCAGAAGGCGGTCATCACCTCCTCCCGCAAGGACGTTTCCAACTTCAAACTCCGCAAGGGCATGGCCATCGGCACGAAGGTCACCCTCCGCGGCGTGAAGATGTACGAGTTCCTCGAGAGGCTCATCCGCGTTTCCCTCCCTCGTATCCGCGACTTCAACGGCATCGCCGAGAAGCTTGACGGCCAGGGCAACTACACCCTCGGCATCAAGGAGCAGATCATTTTCCCCGAGGTGGAAATCGACAAGAACCCTCGTATCCACGGAGTTGAAATCACTTTCGTCACCACGGCGAAGACCGACGAGGAAGCCCACGCTCTCCTCAAGGAGTTCGGCCTTCCCTTCAAGAAGCACAACAATTAAGCAGAAGCAGTTATGGCAAAAGAATCAATGAAAGCCCGCGAGGTAAAACGCGCGAAACTGGTTGCCAAGTACGCCGCCAAGAGGCAGGCCCTCAAGGAAGCCGGAGACTACATCGCTCTCGACCGTCTTCCCAAGAACGCCAGCCCTGTGCGTCTCCACAACCGCTGCTCTCTCACCGGACGTCCGAAGGGCTACATGAGGCAGTTCGGCCTCAGCCGTATCCAGTTCCGTGAGATGGCTTCCGCAGGTCTCATCCCCGGCGTGAAGAAGGCCTCCTGGTGACAATTTTATAACAATCGGATATCGGGCGTCTCCAGGGGCGCCGGTCCACAAAAAGACAAAACAATGACTGATCCAATTGCAGACTTTCTGACAAGAATCCGCAACGCTTACCTCGCTGGTAAGAAAATCGTCGAGATCCCCTCTTCGAACATGAAGGTGGCTCTCACCAAAATACTGTGTGACAAGGGTTATATCCTCAGCTACAAAGTAGTCGAGGCCCAGCCTGTTGACACAATCAAAATAGCCCTCAAGTATCACCCGGTCACGAAGACCCCCGCCATCAAGTCCATCATGCGCGTCTCTTCCCCCGGTCTGAGAAAGTACGTCGATGTGAAGTCGATGCCCCGCGTCCTCAACGGACTCGGCATCGCCATCCTCTCGACCTCCAAGGGCGTCATCACCGACAAGGAAGCCAAGGAGCTCGGCGTCGGCGGTGAAGTTATCTGCTACGTTTACTAAACACAAAAAGAATCTGATATTATGTCACGAATCGGTAAATTGCCTGTAAACCTTCCGGCCGGAGTGAGCGCAGAGCTCCTCGACGGCAACGTGGTGAAGGTTAAAGGCCCTCGCGGTGAGATGACCCAGAAGGTTGATCCCGACATCACCGTCACCATCGAGGGAAATGAAATCAAGTTCACCCGTCCGAGCGACCTCCCGCGCTTCCGCTCGATGCACGGCCTCTACAGGGCTCTCGTCCACAACATGGTGGTCGGTGTCCACGAGGGCTTCACCATCAAGCAGGAGTTCGTGGGCGTCGGTTACAGGGTGGCCGTCCAGGGCCAGCTCGTTACGATGTCCCTCGGCTACTCCCACGACATCCAGCTTCTCCTCCCCGCCGAGGTGAAGGCTGAGACCCCCCAGGTGAAAAAAGGCGAGAACCCCCTTCTCGTCCTCACGAGCAACGACAAGCAGCTCGTCGGACAGGTGGCCGCCAAGATCCGTTCATTCCGCCGTCCTGAGCCTTATAAGGGCAAGGGTATCAAGTTCGTCGGAGAGACTCTCCGTCGCAAGGCCGGCAAGACTGCCGCGGCAAAATAATGACAGGAGGACACAATTATGGCATTAAGTAGAATAGAAAGAAGAAAAAGGATCCACTACCGCATCCGTAAAAAGGTGAGCGGTACCGCTGAAAGGCCCAGGATGGTTGTCTTCCGCAGCAACAAGCAGATCTACGTCCAGGTTATCAACGACCTCGAGGGCAAGACCCTCGTAGCCGCCGCTTCCAACGACAAGGCTCTCGCCGCTGAGTGCAAGGGCAAGAACGGTCGCGAGGCCGCCGCAGTTGTCGGCAAGGCCATCGCCGAGCGTGCCCTCGCCGCCGGTATCACCGCAGTATCCTTCGACCGTGGAGGTTATCTTTTCCACGGCAGAGTTAAAAGTTTGGCAGACGCTGCCCGTGAAGGCGGCCTCGTATTCTAGAGACAAAGACTATGGCAAATTCAAACGTAAAAAGAGTCAAGACGTCTGACCTTGAACTTAAGGACAGGCTCGTCGCCATCAACAGGGTCACCAAGGTGACCAAGGGCGGCCGTCACTTCCGTTTCGCCGCCATCGTGGTCGTAGGTGATGAGAATGGTGTCGTAGGCTATGGTCTCGGCAAAGCCAACGAAGTCACCGCCGCCATCGCCAAGGGCGTCGAAGATGCGAAGAAGAACCTCGTGAAGGTCCCCGTCATCAACACGACCATCCCTCACGAGCAGGAGGCCCACTTCGGAGGCGCCCGCGTCTTCATGAAGCCTGCGGCTCCCGGTACCGGTGTCAAGGCCGGTGGTGCCATGCGCGCCGTCTTCGAGTCGGCCGGCATCCAGAACGTCCTTGCAAAGTCCAAGGGCTCGGCCAATCCCCACAACCTCGTGAAGGCGACCATCGCCGCTCTCACCGAGATGAGGGACGCCTACACCGTCGCAGGTCTCAGGGGTATCCCCATGAGCAGAGTGTTCAACGGATAAAAGTAAGGAGGAAAAAGTTATGGCAAAACTCAGAATCACCCAGGTGCGCAGCACCAACGGCGAGACCAAGAGGCAGATCACGAACCTCCGTACCCTCGGTGTCCGCAGAATGAATCAGACAGTTGAGGTTGAGAAGACCCCCATCACTCTCGGCAAGCTCGAGAAGGTTCATCACCTCGTTAAGGTTGAAGAAATTGACTAAGGAGGAAACGAAGATGAAACTTGAAAACATCGCACCCGCAAAGGGCGCAACCCACAACACCAAGAGGGTCGGCCGCGGACAGGGTTCCGGCAAGGGCGGCACAGCCACCCGCGGTGCCAAGGGCGCACAGTCCCGTTCCGGCTATTCCCACAAGATTGGTTTCGAAGGTGGCCAGATGCCTATCCAGAGGCGTCTCCCCAAGTTCGGTTTCAAGAACCCGACGAGGGTTGAGTATCAGGCGGTCAACGTCTGCGCTCTCCAGGCTCTCGCCGAGAAGTCCGGCCTCAAGGCCCTCGATCTCGAGGCCATCATCGGCGCCGGTCTCGCCTCCAAGGGCGACCTCGTGAAGATTCTCGGCAACGGTGAGATCACCGCCGCCCTCGAGGTCACCGCTCACAAATTCTCTTCTTCCGCCGTCGCCAAGATTGAGGCGGCCGGCGGCAAGGCAATCGTAATCGAATAGCGATGAGAAAGTTCGTAGAGACAATAAAGAACATCTACAAGATCGAAGAGCTCCGCACGAGGATAGGCTACACGCTCATCCTTGTGCTGATCTATCGTCTGGGGTGCTTCATTGTGCTCCCGGGGATCAATCCCGCCGCTCTCGCCAGCCTGCAGGACAGCACCCAGGAAGGTCTCGTCGGCCTCCTGAACATGTTCTCCGGCGGTGCGTTCGGCAACGCTTCGATCTTCGCTCTCGGCGTGATGCCGTACATCAGCGCATCCATCGTCGTGCAGCTCCTCGGCATCTTCGTCCCTGCCTTCCGCAAAATGCAGATGGAGGGCGAGAGCGGCCGCAGGAAGATGAATCAGATAACCCGTTATCTGACCATTCTCATCCTCTGCATCCAGGGCCCGGCCTACGTCACCGGTATGATCCCGCGCAACGCGGTCGCGGCAACCTGGAGCGGATTCGCTTTCAACCTGATCTCCACGATCATCCTTATGGCCGGTTCCATGTTCGTCATGTGGCTCGGTGAAAGGATCACGGACCGCGGCATCGGAAACGGTATCTCTCTCCTTATTATGATAGGTATCGTCGCCCGTCTGCCTTACGCCCTCGTCGCGGAGTTCGGCCAGAAATTCACCGGCAACGGACTCGGCGGTCCTCTTATCCTCATCGTCGAGCTCGTTATCTGGTTCTTCGTCCTCGTGGCCGCCATCGCGCTCGTGCAGGCTGTCCGCAGGGTTCCCGTCCAGTACGCCAAGAGGGTCGTCGGAAACCGCCAGTACGGCGGCACCCGCGACTTCCTGCCCCTGAAGCTCAACGCTGCAGGTGTCATGCCTATCATCTTCGCCCAGGCGCTGATGATGTTCCCTATCCTCTTCGCCCGCTTCGACGCGACCCGCGGTTTCGCCGCCACGATGTCCAACTACACCGGACTCTGGTACAATGTAGTGTTCGGTTTACTGGTGGTCGTCTTCACCTACTTCTACACGGCTGTCACCATCAACCCCAACATGATGGCTGAGAACCTGAAGCAGAACGGAGGATTCATCCCCGGAGTGAAGCCCGGCAAGAAGACCATGGAGTACCTCGACGACATCATGTCGAAGGTCACCCTCCCCGGTTCCTTCTTCCTGGCGTTCATCGCCATCCTGCCCGCAATAGCGACGCTTCTCGGTGTCAACAACCGTTTCGCGAGCTTCTACGGCGGTACTTCGCTCCTTATTACTGTCGGTGTCGTCCTCGACACTCTCCAGCAGATTGAAACTTATCTCCTTATGCGCCACTACGACGGCCTGACCAAGACCGGCCGTCTGATGGGACGCTCGGGAATGTAGTTCAAAAGAATATAACCTGAAGTGCAAAGATGGTAAGGCCGAAGACAGAGGAAGAGATAGAGCTCCTGAGGATCAACGGAGAGCTGGTGTCAAAGACACTGGCAGAGGTCGGTAAAGCGGTCGCCCCCGGTGTGACAACCAAAGAGTTGGACAGGGTGGCCGAGACCTTTATCCGTGACCACGGTGCCGTCCCTTCCTTCAAAGGTTTCGAAGGCTTCCCGTCAGCTCTCTGCATCTCGGTCAACGATGTCGTCGTCCACGGTTTTCCGTCGGACTACGTCCTCAAGGAAGGCGACATCGTGTCCGTAGACTGCGGGACCTTGTATAAGGGCTACAACGGTGATTCCGCCTACACCTTCCCCGTCGGGGAGGTCGACGCAGAGACGAGGAAACTCCTCGACGTCACCAAGGAGAGCCTTTACAAAGGCATCGAGGCTGCGGTGGCCGGAAACCGTGTCGGCGACATCGGACACGCGGTACAGTCGTATGCCGAGTCCTTCGGGTTCTCCGTCGTCCGTGAGCTGGAAGGCCACGGACTCGGGACGAAGATGCACGAGGATCCGGGCGTTCCCAACTACGGACGCCAGGGCCACGGCACCCGCCTTCCCGAAGGCCTCGTAATCTGTATTGAGCCTATGATTTGCGCCGGAGCGAGAGGTGTGTACCTCGCCCGTAACGGTTGGGAAGTCCACACTTCCGACCACCGCAATGCCGCTCATTACGAGCTTACGGTTGTTGTCCGTAAAGGCCGGGCCGAGCAGCTTTCCACTTTCAGGTATATCGAAGAGAATTCTATCCAGTAATCTTCTAAAGTGATATTAAATGTCAAAACAGGTAGCAATTGAGCAGGACGGCACAGTCATCGAGACTCTCCCCAACGCAATGTTCAGGGTTGAGCTCGAGAACGGCCACATCCTTCTGTGCAACATTTCAGGCAAGATGAGGATGAACTTCATCCACATCCTTCTTGGTGACCGCGTCAAGGTCGAAATCTCACCTTACGATCTTACCAAGGGCAGAATTTCTTTCAGATACAAATAAAAATTCCATCAAGATGAAAGTCAAGACATCCATCAAGAAGCGCAGTGAAGACTGCAAGATCGTCAGGCGCAAAGGCCGCCTCTACGTGATCTGCAAGAAGAACCCCAAGTTCAAGATGCGTCAGGGATAATATCCAGTGTAACCAATAAACCAAGTATAGAACTATGGCAAGAATAGCCGGTGTTGATTTACCCAACAACAAAAGAGGAGAGATAGGTCTTACCTATATCTTCGGTATCGGTCGCAGTTCGGCCCGTAAGATCCTCGACGGTTGCGGCATCGACCGCGACATCAAGGTCGGTGACTGGAACGACGAGCAGATTGCGGCAATCCGTAACATCATCAACGAGGAGTACAAGATCGAAGGTGAACTCCGTTCAACCGTCCAGATGGACATCAAGCGCCTCATGGACATCGGTTGCTACCGTGGTATCCGCCACCGTATCGGCCTCCCCGTCCGCGGACAGAGCACCAAGAACAATGCCCGCACCCGCAAGGGTAAGAAGAAGACCGTTGCCAACAAGAAGAAGGCGACCAAATAAAGTTTGATGAATTATGGCAAAGAAAACAACAACAACAAAGAAGAGAGTTGTCAAGGTTGACGCTTATGGACAGGCCCATATTTCATCGACCTTCAACAACGTTATCGTGTCTCTGGCCAATTCCGAGGGTCAGGTGATCAGCTGGTCATCCGCCGGAAAGTGCGGCTTCAGAGGCTCCAAGAAGAACACCCCTTACGCCGCGCAGATGGCAGCCGAGGACGCTTCCAAGACAGCGTTCGACGCCGGTCTCCGCAAGGTGAAGGTGTATGTCAAGGGCCCCGGTTCAGGCCGTGAGTCCGCCATCAGGACCATCAACAATGCAGGCATCACCGTGACCGAGATTATCGACGTCACCCCCATGCCCCACAACGGATGCCGTCCTAAAGGCCGTCGTAAAGTTTAACCTTTAAATCAGAGACAACTATGGCAAGATATACCGGTCCCAAGACCCGCATAGCGCGCAAGTTCGGCGAGCCTATCTACGGCCCTGACAAGTACTTTGAGAAGAGGAACACCCCTCCGGGACAGCACGGTCTCGCTTCCAAGCGCAAGAAGACCAAGGAGTACGGTACCCAGCTCAAGGAGAAGCAGAAAGTCAAGTACATGTACGGTGTTCTCGAGCGTCAGTTCCGCAACACCTACGAGAAGGCGGCCCGCATGAAGGGCCAGACGGGTGTCAACCTCGTCCTCCTTCTCGAGTCCAGGCTTGACAACATCGTCTATCGCCTCGGCATCGCTCCGACCAGGCCCGCTGCCCGTCAGCTCGTCCTCCACCGTCACATCCGTCTTAACGGCAAGATCTGCAACATCCCTTCGACCCAGGTCAAGGCCGGCGATACCGTCGCCGTCAGGGAGCGTTCCCGCAGCCTTGAGGTCATTCAGGAGAGCGTCGCCGCCGGCAAGAGGTATTCTTGGCTCGAGTTCGACGCCGCGACCCTCACCGGAAAGTATCTCAACGTCCCCGTCCGCGAGGAAGTTCCCGAGACCATCAACGAGCAGCTCATCGTCGACCTCTACTCCAAGTAATCGTTAACACCCTAGCAAAGAATAACTATGGCAATCTTAGCATTTCAAAAACCGGACAAGGTAATCATGCTCGAAGGCACTGATACCGTCGGCCGTTTCGAATTCAGGCCCCTTGAGCCTGGATACGCGCAGACCATCGGCAACGCCCTCCGCCGGATTCTCCTTGCATCTCTGGAAGGCTATGCCATCTCCTCCATCAGGATCAGCGGCGTGGACCAGGAGTTCGCGACCATCCCTGGTGTGATCGAGGCTATGCCCGAAATCATCCTTAACCTCAAGCAGGTCCGTTTCAAGAGAATGGTAGAGGGTGTGGACTCCGAGGTGGCCAACATTACCATCAGCGGCAAACAGGAGTTTACCGCCGAGGATATCTCTGAAGGATTGTCTTCTTTCAAGGTGTTGAACCCTGAGCAGCACATCTGCTCCCTCGAGCCTTCAGTCAAGCTTGAGATCAGCATCACCATCACTAAGGGCCGCGGCTTTGTCCCGGCCGAAGAGATGAGGGACGACAGCGCCCCCATCGGGACCATCCCCGTGGACGCCATCTACACCCCCATCAAGAAGGTCAACTGGTCTTACGAGAACTGGCGCGTCGAGCAGAAGACTGACTACGAGAAGCTCAACCTCGAAATCGTCACCGACGGCAGCATAACCCCCAACGCAGCCCTTCAGGATGCGGCTTCGATCCTTATCTATCACTTCAAGCTCTTCACCGACGACAAGAAACTCGCCGTTGACGAAGCCGTTTCCCACGACAGTAAGGATCTCGACGAGGAATCCCTCAGGATGAGGCATCTCCTCCTCACCAAGCTCTCCGACATGGGCCTCTCCGTCAGGGCTTTCAACTGCCTCAAGGCCGCCGATATCGACACCTTCGCAGACCTCGTCTCCTACTCCAGGAACGAGCTGATGAAGTTCCGCAACTTCGGCCGCAAGTCCCTGGGCGAGATCGACCTTCTCGTCGAGAAGATGAAACTCTCATTCGGGATGGACGTCACCAAGTACAATATTGAACCCAAGAAAAAGAACGTATAGCAATGAGACACAATAAAGCAGTCAATCATCTTGGACGCCAGAGCGGACACCGCAAGGCCATGCTTTCCAACCTCGCGTGCTCCCTCATCCTCCACAAGAGGATCCAGACCACCGTTGCAAAGGCAAAGGCCCTCAAGCCCTATTTTGAGCCGCTCATCACCAAGTCAAAGGACGATTCCACCCACTCACGCCGCGTCGTTTTCAGCTACCTCAAGGACAAGAAGGCAACCGCCGAACTTTTCCGCACGATAGCTCCCGCCATTGCCGACCGTCCCGGTGGATACCTCCGTATCCTCCACACCGGTTTCCGCAAGGGTGACGCCGCCGAGATGGCCCTCATCGAGTTCGTCGACTTCAACGAGGCCGCCCTCGCCTCCGCTGCAAAGCAGGAGAAGAAGGCAACCCGCCGCAGCCGTGCGAAGAAGGCCGCTCCCGCTGCCGAGGCCCCCAAGGCCGAAGCGCCCGCAGCCGAGGCTCCTGCAGCAGAAGAACCTGCCGCCGAAGCTCCCGCAGCAGAGTAAGGATGAATCTCCTTCTGAAAGAGGCTGGCCCTTTTGGGTCGGCCTCTTTTTCTTTTTACGGAAAAAACCTATCTTTGTAAGCTAACCACAAAAGAATTTGATATGGATTTGAACATTTTGTTTTATGCCGTCCCCGCAGCGTCGCTTGTGGCGCTCTTTTTCGCCTGGCTGTTCTTCCATAAGATGATGAAGGAAAGTGAGGGTACTGTGACCATGAAGGAGATCGCCCAGTACGTCCGTGAGGGCGCAATGGCCTACCTCAGGCAGCAGTACAAGGTCGTCGTTATCGTCTTCGCCGTTCTGGCCGTCCTGTTCGCCATCCTGGCCTACGGTTTCGGAGTGCAGAACCCCTGGGTTCCGTTCGCCTTCCTGACCGGCGGTTTCTTCAGCGGCCTCGCAGGCTTTGTCGGCATGAAGACCGCGACGTACGCCTCCGCGCGCACCGCGAACGCGACCATGCGCTCGCTCAACAGCGGCCTCAAGATCGCCTTCCGCAGCGGCGCCGTCATGGGCCTCACGGTCGTCGGCCTCGGCCTTCTGGACATCTCCCTCTGGTGGATCGTCCTCAGGGCATTTGTTGAGGAAGCCTCTGATGCACAGACACTTGTGGTTATCACCACGACCATGCTGACCTTCGGTATGGGCGCCTCGACGCAGGCCCTGTTCGCCCGTGTCGGCGGCGGTATCTATACGAAGGCTGCAGACGTGGGCGCCGACATCGTCGGCAAAGTCGAGCAGGACATTCCCGAGGATGACCCCCGCAACCCCGCTACCATCGCCGACAACGTCGGTGACAACGTCGGCGACGTGGCCGGCATGGGCGCAGACCTTTACGAAAGCTACTGCGGCTCCATCCTCGCTACTATGGCTCTCGGCGCCTCCGCATTCTTCTCGCAGGGCGTCGATGCCCAGCTGAAGGCGATTTTCGCCCCGATGCTGATCGCGGCCATCGGCGTGGTCCTTTCCATCCTCGGTATCTATGCCGTCCGTACCAAGGAAGGCGCCTCCCTGAAGGACCTCCTCAAGTCCCTCAGCATCGGTACCAACCTCAGCGCAGTGCTGATCGCCGTTTTCTCCTTCGGTGTTTTCTATCTCCTCGGTTTCGACAACTGGTGGAAACTGTCCCTCTCCGTGATTTCCGGCCTTCTCGCCGGCATCATCATCGGCAAGGTGACCGAATACTACACTTCCCACTCCTACAAGCCGACCCAGAAGCTCGCCGAAAGCTCCCAGACCGGTCCCGCGACGATTATCATCGGCGGTGTCGGCCTCGGCATGATTTCGACCGCGATTCCCGTGGTGACAATCGCCTGCGCGATTCTTCTCGCCTATGGTTTTGCGACTGATTTCATCTTCTCCTCCGAGACCCTCAGCTTTGGCCTCTACGGCATTTCCATCGCCGCTGTCGGCATGCTATCCACCCTCGGCATAACCCTCGCGACCGACGCCTACGGCCCCATCGCCGACAACGCCGGCGGCAACGCCCAGATGTCCGAGCTCGATCCTTCCGTCCGTGAAAAGACTGACGTCCTCGACGCCCTCGGAAACACGACCGCCGCGACCGGCAAGGGCTTCGCCATCGGTTCCGCCGCCCTGACCGCCCTCGCGCTCCTTGCTTCCTACATCGAGGAGATCAAGATCGGCCTCGGCCACATCGGCAAGACCTCCATCGAGGTCGGCGGCCAGGCCGTCGAGACAGTGCGCGCAACTATCACTGACATAGTTAATTACTACGACATATCGCTCATGAACCCGAAGGTCCTCGTCGGCGTCTTCATCGGCTCGATGATGGCCTTCCTCTTCTGCGGCCTCACGATGAACGCAGTCGGCCGCGCCGCCCAGAAGATGGTCATCGAGATCCGCCGCCAGTTCCGTGAGATCGCCGGTATCCTCGAAGGTAAGCAGCGTCCGGATTACACCAACTGCGTCCGCATCTCGACCAGGGCTGCCCAGCACGAGATGATATTCCCGTCGCTCCTCGCGATCATCGTCCCGATGCTTGTCGGCGTCATCCTCGGTCCTGCCGGGGTTATCGGCCTTCTTGCAGGCGGCCTCGGCGCGGGATTCGTCCTCGCCATCTTCCTCGCCAACTCAGGCGGTGCCTGGGACAACGCCAAGAAGTACGTTGAAGAGGGCCACTACGGCGGCAAGGGTTCCGCCAATCACCACGCTACCGTGGTCGGCGACACCGTCGGCGATCCTTTCAAGGACACCTCCGGCCCCTCGCTTAACATTCTTATTAAACTTATGAGCATGGTCTCCATCGTGATGGCCGGCCTCACAGTTATGATCCACTGATGAAAGCCTGGAAGGTCCTGTCGTTCATTGTCGGCGTCCTCATCCTCTTCTGCATCGGCTGGGCGGTGTTCCCAGCGGAAGGCGTTGAGGTCGGGGGCATCCGGCTGAAATTCGCCTCGCTTCAGCGCTCGATGGCCGAAGCAGGGGAGAATAAGATTGACGTGGACTCTCTCCTCCGTGCCGTTGACGGAAGTTTTGTAATGGACGAAGTCGATGACACCCTTTCCTTCTACAAGAAATTCCTCACGGAGAACCCGGACAGGATCCACCTGCCGGGCGGTGATTACCGTTTCTTCGACGATGTTTTCGCCGATTTCGAGACAGCTGTTTCCGACAGTGCTCTCTACAGGGTAAAACACTATGGCGATTCGCAGCTGGAGATGGACCGCATCTCCAGCGTGCTTCGCCAGGGCCTTCAGGAGCGCTTCGGCGGCATCGGGACAGGCATGTTCCCGGCGCTGTCCAACGTCCCTTCATCATCGGTCTCGGCCTCCTATTCGGGCTCGATGACCCACTACACGATGTACGGCGACTCCACGACCGTGCGCGCGCCTCACACGCGCTACGGCCCTATGTGCCAGCTGACTACGCTCTATGGCGCCGGCAATGTCACGATGCGGGTTTCGACATCTTCCTCAGTGAAGCCGCTTGCCGGGAGTTTCTCCCGGGTTTCCCTTCTTGCAGGGCGCTTCGGCGAGGGTTTCAAGGTGTCGGTGAAGGCTGACACGCTCCGCCCCGAGCCGGTGGTCCTTTCGAAGGACACCCTTGGCGCGGCACTCGTCACGATTGACCTTGCCCGTGACGTCAAAAAGGCAAGCCTTTCGATAGGCGGCAGTTGCGAAATCTACGGCGTCTATGCCGACGGCCCTTCGGGCGTGGCGGTGGACAATATCCCCCTCAGGGGTTGCTCGGGCACTATTTTTACCCGTATTGACACCGTTGCAATGAGCCGCGGCCTCGCCCTTGACGGGACCCGTATCATCATCCTGCAGTTCGGCGGCAACTACATGCCCGTGACAAAGTCCCAGAAGAACATCGACCAGTACACCGAAAAGATTGCGGAGCAGATCCGCTATTTCAAAAGGGTTGCTCCCCAGGCGAAGATCATCTTTATCGGACCTTCCGATATGGGACGCTCCGTCGGCGGAAGGATCGCCACCTGGCCTCTCCTTCCGGAGATGGTCGAGGCCCTCAGGAAGACCGCCCTTGATAACGGCGCGGCTTTCTGGGACATCTTCCACATGATGGGAGGCGAGAACTCCATGGCCCGCTGGGTTGCCCACCGTCCCCCGTATGCCGGTTCGGACTACATCCACTTCACGACCCTCGGTTCCGAGAAGGTCGGTGAGGCCTTCACCAGGGCCCTTCTCGTCTGCTACGATTTCTACACCCTCCGCAAAACTCTCCCTCCCGCGAAGGTCGAAAGCTACATGCGCAAATGAGGAAGTCAGCCCTTGCTCTGATGCTTTTTCTTGCTGTGGCGGCCTCCCTTCCGGGGCAGGTGCGCCACAGGCGTATCCCCCGGTACGGCATTTTTGACGTCTCGAAAAACGTCGTGCAGTTTCCGGGCGGCAAAGGCGCCGAGTTCAACACTTTCCTCGGCAAAATGGACACCCTCGTCCGCAGGGGATACGGCGACCTGCGAATAGTCCATATCGGCGGCTCGCATGTCCAGGCGGGCGTCTGGACCGCCCAGCTCCGCCGCAACCTCCTGTCGCTCCGCTACGGCCTCGACGGCGGCTTCGGCCTCGTCTTCCCGTTCTCCGCGGCCGGGACCAACACCCCGATGAGCTACTGCTCCTCCGCTACGGGGACCTGGACTTTCTCCCGCTGCCTCAAGCCGGACCCGGCGATTCCGCTCGGGGTCAGCGGCATCGAGGTCTCGACCTCGGATCCGGCTGCGACGGTTCTCATAGACCTGACCGAGCGTCATCCCCGCGAGTGGTCGCCGTCATTCACCTTCCGCAGCGTCGATGTGCTCGGCACGGCGACGGCGGGGGAGACCTACCCCGTGGTGATTATGGACCGTGACACCCTCAAGGGCGTCTATAACGGCTCACGCTGGCATTTCGACCTTCCGCACTACACCGAGTACGTCAGGGTCGGCTTCAAGGGCTTCCCGGGGAGTTTCTCCCTCACGGGGCTGTATCTCGATACTCCCGCAGAGGGGCTGACAGTCAGCGGCATAGGGGTCAACGGCGCCAGCACGTGGTCCTACCTCAAGTGCCGCGACTTCGAGCGCGACATGGCCCTTCTCAATCCGGACCTTGTCATATTCTCCATCGGCATCAACGACATCCAGGGGACCGAGTTCGACCCCCAGGCCTTCATCGCCAATTACAGGAAAATAGTGGCGAAGGTGCGCAAGGCGAACCCCCGCTGCGCCATCCTTTTCACCTCCAACAACGACAGCTACTACAAAGGCAAGGAGCCTAACCGCTTCTCCGGCGACGTCGAGGAGGCGTTCCGCTCCCTCGCGAAGGAGTACCGCAGTGGTTTCTGGGACCTGTATGACCTGATGGGCGGTATGGGCTCCGTCCGCGAGTGGGAGCTCCATAACCTTGTCCGCGGCGACAAGGTCCACTTCACGACCGAAGGCTACGACCTTCTCGGCGACCTCCTCTACAACGCCCTCATGGACGTTTACACCGATTCGATCAAATGACGGCGGGAGGTGTCATACTGCAGTTCTTCCGCGACCTGTTCTCCTTCGACCAGGCCCATCCGCTGCTGTTTACCCAGTTCTACTTCTGGGCCTTCTTCGCCCTGGTTTTCGCCGTTTTCAGTCTTTTCCACTCGAAGGTGCTGCTCCGCAACGCCTTCCTTTTCGCCGCCAGCCTGTTCTTTTATTACAAGACCAGCGGCCTCTTCCTGATCCTTCTGCTGTTCACGGTAGTGTTCAACTACTTCGCGGCGATGGGGATAAAGCGCTGCGGCACCGATCGCGCCAAAAAGGCACTGATGATAAGCGGAGTGGCCGTGGACCTGTCCCTTCTGGCCTATTTCAAGTACGCGTATTTCATTACTGACCTTGTAAACGGCCTCTTCGGGACCCATTTCGAGGTATTCGACATATTCGCCTACATAGGCAACGGCTTCTCCGTCAGCGGCGGCTTCGACGTCGGGAGCATCTTCCTCCCGGTGGGTATTTCCTTCTTCACTTTCCAGGCGATAAGCTACATCGTGGACGTCCGGAAGGGGAGGATTGAGCCCGTCCGCAATTTTCTCGATTTCGGCTTCTACCTGACCTTCTTCCCGCAGCTCGTCGCCGGCCCCATCGTCCGTGCGACCGAGTTCGTCAGCCAACTCCACAAACCCTATTCGCTCAGCCGCAACTGGTTCGGCATCGCCGTCTTCTGGATACTTAACGGCCTCACCAAAAAGCTCGTCCTTTCCGATTACATTGCGGTCAATTTCTGCGACCGTGTCTTCGAGAATCCCCTGATGTTCAGTGGTTTCGAGAACCTCATGGCCCTGTTCGGCTATTCCCTCCAGGTTTACGCCGATTTCTCCGGATACACCGACATAGCGATAGGCGTCGCCCTCCTTATGGGCTTCTACCTCCCGAAGAACTTCAACTCGCCGTACAAGGCCCGCAGCGCCCCCGAGTTCTGGAAGCGCTGGCACATGTCCCTTTCCAACTGGCTCAAGGATTACCTCTACATCCCCCTCGGCGGCAACCGCAACGGCACTGTCGGGACCTGGGTCTGCATAGGTTCCATAGCCCTCATAGCGATATTCCTCTCGGGCAGCGTCTGGGTGGCCGCAGCCGTAGGCGTCATTGCGATCGCAGTCGGTACCTGGGCCGCCGTGAAGCCTGAAGCCCGCCGCAAAATAGTGACCAACATCAACTCGATGAACACGATGCTCCTAGGCGGCCTATGGCACGGCGCGAGCTGGAACTTCATGATCTGGGGCGGCCTCAACGGCATCGGTATGATCATCTATAAGTTCTGGAGCAGTTGGAACGTCTATGTCCGCACGGCAGTCGCCGCCGGCGTGACGCTCGTCCTCTGGCTCCTCGCGAAGTTCTTCCCGGCACCCGCCTGGAATCTCTTCTTCGTATGGATGCTCGTCACGACCGCCGGCGCGTTTATCCACGCCGCCTATCATGCGACAGGCGCAAAATGGGAGTTCAAATGGCTGGCGACTGCCTGGGCTGTATTCCAGACATTCGTTTTCATCACTTTTACCCGCCTTTTCTTCCGCAGCGGTTCCAACCTCGACCCCGCCGAGGCCAATGAGACCGCCTGGGCGACAGCCCGCAATATGGTTAACCAGATCGGCTCGGCCTGGGACCTTTCCAAAGTCCCGGCCATGATGTGGGAGTACCGCGCCGTCTTCCTCCTCATCATCTTCGGGCTCATAATCCACTGGCTCCCGGAGCGCTTCAAGCGCCGCTACCGCCTCTGGTTCGCCAAGATGCCCCTCCCTGTCATGGCCCTCGCCGTTGTCGCTGCCATCTTCATCTGCTACCAGTTCATCACCGCCGATTTGCAGTCTTTCATATACTTCCAGTTCTAGCCCCTGTCATTTCGACCGAAGCGGAGAAATCTTTCGGATTTTTTTTATATTTGTGAGTTGCTTTCAACAAAACTGACGGTATGAAGCATTTCACACTTCCGAAGGACGGGGGGCTGATTGAAGAAGGACTCCCGGATGGCATTCTCCACGGATTCGAAAGGATCAAGGCCAAAATCTACGACGAGTCGCGCAAAGCCAGCTATGCTGTCGCCGACATCATTACCAACTCAATAAACGACGCCGGCGGACGGAAGTTCCGCCTCGGTCTTTCCACGGGCTCCACTCCGACTTCGCTCTACAATGAGCTCGCGAGGCGCTATGCTGCGGGAAAGGTCTCGTTCAAGAATGTTGAAGTGGTTTCGATTGACGAGTACTATCCCTGCGCGGAGGCAAACCGCCAGAGCCGCAACCACAGGCTCCACGAGTCCCTTCTGGACAAAGTCGATATTCCCGCCGAAAACATTCTTATCCCCAAGGTTGACGTGCCGCAGAAAGAAGTTTCGCGCTTCTGCGCACAGTTCGACGAGCTTGCCAGGGGGCTCGACCTCCTCGTTATCGGGGTAGGCGAGCAGGGGCAGGTAGGTTTCAACGAGGCGGGCTCGCGTGAGAACAGCAGGACCCGCACCGTCAGGCTTTCCTACAAATCCCGCAAGCGGCAGGCCCGCAACTTCAACGGCGACATCGCCGCGACTCCGGCCGCTGCCATAACCATCGGCATCGGTACGATGCTCTCGGCTAAGAAAATTATCCTCATGGCCTGGGGTGAAGGCAAGGCGGAAGCTGTCCACGCCATCGTGGAGGGCGAGCCCTCCGAGGCGTGCCCCGCATCCCTTCTCCAGAAGCACGAGGACATCTCCTTCTACGTGGATGAGACCGCGGCGAGCCTCCTAACGAGGGTTGTCGCCCCCTGGCTGGTCGGCCCCTGCGAGTGGAGCAAAAAGTTCATCCGCGGAGCCGTCGTATGGCTCTGCCAGAAGGTCCACAAGCCTATACTCAAGCTCACTGAAAAGGATTATCTGGAGAACAACCTCGGCGAACTGATCGAGAAATACGGTCCTTTCCATAAGATAAATATAGACGTATTCAACGACCTCCAGCATACCATCACCGGCTGGCCGGGCGGCAAGCCCAACGCCGATGACAGCACCCGTCCTGTGCCGGCGACGCCTTATCCTAAGACAGTCCTCATCTTCTCGCCCCATCCGGACGATGACGTGATCTCGATGGGCGGTACCTTTATCCGCCTCGTTTCGCAGGGCCACGACGTCCACGTCGCCTATGAGACCTCCGGCAATGTCGCTGTCCACGACGACGTCGTGCTTCAGCACATGGACTGCGCCTATCAGCTCGGTTTTGCCGACAAGTTCGACGAGGTGAAGGCTCTCGTGGACTCAAAGATTCCCGGTGATCCGGAGCCGCGCGCCCTTCTCGACATCAAGGCTGCAATCCGCCGCAGCGAGGCCCGCGGCGCTGTTCGTTCCTTCGGGCTCAACGACAAGACCAACGCCCACTTCCTTAACCTCCCGTTCTACGAGAGCGGCGGCGTGAAGAAGATGCCTCGCACCCAGGCCGACGTCGATATCATCAAAAAACTCATCTCTGACCTCAAACCGGACATGATATTCATGGCCGGCGACCTTGCGGACCCCCACGGGACCCACAGGGTCTGCACAGAGGCCGCCCTGGAAGCCCTCGACCAACTCCGCGAGGAGGGTTGCGACTGGCTTTCTGAGACCCATGTCTGGCTCTATCGCGGGGCCTGGATGGAGTGGGAGCTGGGCCGCGTGGACATGGCAGTCCCGATTTCCCCGGATGAGATGATCAAAAAGCGCCATTCGATCTTCCGCCACCTCTCGCAGAAGGACATCGTTCCGTTCCCGGGCGACGATCCGCGCGAGTTCTGGCAGAGGGCCGAAGAGCGCACGCAGAACACGGCCAGGCTCTACGACGAGCTCGGCATGGCTGAATATCAGGCAATTGAAGTATTTTTAAAACTCTGTTAATATGAAGGTAATCATTAAAGACTCTTCCGTAGAGGGTTCGGTATGGGCGGCCCGCTACATCGCGCGCCGCATCAACGAGAAGGCCGCGCTTACCGACAAGCCGTTTGTCATCGGCCTTTGCACAGGTTCAACCCCCATCGAGACCTACAAGGAACTGATCCGTATGGTTAAGGCCGGCGAAGTCTCCTTCAAGAACGTCATCTCGTTCAATATGGACGAGTACGTCGGACTCCCTGAAGAGCACCCTGAGAGCTACCACTCCTTCATGCATACCTACCTTTTCGACCATATCGACGAGCCCGCGGGGAACATCCACATCCTCAACGGCAACGCTCCCGACCCGGTCGCCGAGTGCGAGGCGTATGAGAAAGCCATCGAGGCGGCCGGCGGATTCGACCTCTTCCTCGGCGGCGTAGGTGAAGACGGCCACATCGCTTTCAATGAGCCGTTCTCATCGCTCTCCTCCAGGACCCGCGTCGTAACGCTCACCCGCGACACCCGCGAGGTCAACTCCCGCTTCTTCGGCGGCGACTGGACCCAGGTGCCCGCCCAGGCGATGTCCGTCGGCGTTGCGACCGTCCTTTCCGCAAAAGAGGTCGTCATCCTGGCGTTCGGCACCAAGAAGGCCCGCGCCATCAGGGATGCCGTCGAAGGCCCTATTTCCCACTACTGCACCCTTTCCGGTATGCAGAATCACCCTGCCGGCACCGTCGTCTGCGACGAGCTCGCTGTCGGAGAACTCAAGGTCTCCAGCTACCGCTATTTCAAAGCGGTCGCCGAAGCCGAAGGTGAATAATCATTAACCCAATAAATCCAATCAATTATGAAAAAAATCCTCTTCGCAGCAGCTGCACTTCTCGTTTGCATCTGCGCCTCGGCCCAGAGCGCCGCTGACCTCGCCGCTTCCCTCGAAAGGCTCGCAAACCTCAGGGACTGCAACTCCTCTTATCCCAAGTCAATCGGCGTCGCCGAAATCGACAACTACACCAGCACCGTTTACAGGCTTTCCAACGCCGTGATCGAGACCGGTGACGACCTCCACGCCCTCACCGCCAAGGTTCAGGGTGGCGAGAAAGTCGATGCCAAGACCGTCCTCAGCCTCACCGCTTCCATCGCTGACGAAGGCCTCGAGGCCGCTGACCTCGTGAAGGCCGGCGAGGGTGCCGTTGCAAAGGAGAAAGCGCTTGTCGAAGCCGCCAAGAACGTGAAGAACCCTCTGCAGAAGGCAAAGGCAGCCGCTGACGCCGCCAAAGCGACCAACGCTATTGCCTACACCCTCAAGGCAGCCCCTATCGTGGTTGAGGAGTCCGCAGCTCAGGGCAAGATGGTCAAGGAGCTTTCCGACGCTATCAAGGCCAAGAAATAATCAATTTTCCCCCTTCAAGGCCGCGAAGCACTCGTGGAATGAAGGGAAAGATTTAGAAACGCATCCCTCGTCGTCTATGATGACGGGGGATTCTGCGTACAGGGAGGCAAGGCGCAGGGCCATCACCATCCTGTGGTCCCCGCAGGAGGAGAATTCGCCGCCGCGAAGCAGGCGTCCTGTGAGTATCCTTTCGGTGAGCCCGGTGCCGTGGATAGTCATCACGTCTTCTTCGATGTGGATGTCCACTCCCATTTTCCGCAGCATTTCTTCGATTGCCGCAGCCCTGTCGCTTTCCTTGTGACGGAGACGTTCGACGCCGGAAAGGGTGCTCCAGCCCTTGCAGAATGAGGCAAAAACCGCCACCACAGGGAACAGGTCCGGACAGTTGTTAAGGTCTGCGCTGAAGGCCTCTAGAGGGGAACGCTGCACGTGGATGGAGCCGTCTTCCAGAGTGGAAAGCGAGGCGCCTGCCTGAGCCAGGATGTCCATAATGGTGATGTCCGCCTGAAGCGATGAGGTGTCTAGCCCCTCGATGGTCACGTCGCCGCTGATTGCGCCGGCGGCGAGGAAGCAGGCCGCCCCGCTCCAGTCGCCTTCGATATCGAAAGCTGCCGCCTGGTAGGCCTGTCCGCCGTTAATTTTGAAGGTGATGCCGGTGCATAGACCCCAGTCACGGGTCTCTGCAAAGTCTTCGTCTCCCTCCATCTCGCAGGAGGCCCTTATCCCGAATTTTTTCATCACGTCGAGGGTGATGAAAAGATACGGAATACTCTTGGGATCAGTTACATACAGTGTCGAGCGCCCGTCGGTCAGGGGAAGTGCCATGAGTAGCCCGGAAATGAGCTGCGAGCCGCTCCGGCCATCTATTTCCGCCTTGCCGGGGATAATCGGTCCGCAGACGGTAAGGGGCAGGTAGCAGTCGTTCTTGCGCGCCCCGGTCCTTTCCGGCCTGAGGGTTACCCCGAAGGCGGCCATTACGTCGTGGGCGCCGGCAAGCGGCCTCCCAAGGATGGTCTTCTCCCCGTCAATGCGGACCGGTTCGCCGCCCCGCGCAGCTACGAGCGGGATCAGCAGCCTGGTAAGCAGCCCCGATTCGCCGACGAAAAGCTCCCGTACCGGCGCGCTGCCTCCGGTAATGCGCAGCGTGCTTCCGTCGCGGACCACCTTTGCTCCAAGGGCTTCTGCCGCACTTATCGCCGCCTCGCTGTCATCACAGGGGGAGTAGCCGGAAAGGACGGACTCGCCGCCGGCGAGTGCCGCCGCCAGCACCGCCCTCTGTGCGAAGCTCTTCGATGAGGGCATCCTAAGCGTGACGGGAGACAGGGGCTTTACTTTCGAGGGGCCGTAAACCGCCTCCTCCATCTCCCTGAACGGCCACTGCCCGGGCGCCGCCGCTTCGCTTTCTGAAAGCGCCGTATATGTAAACGGCGCGCCGAGGGCGAGGCACTCGAGCCTCGAACGCCTGCCCTCAGGCCCCATCGCAAATGCAATCAGCTTTCCTTCAGGGGCTTTATCATACAGACTGAACAAAGTCTCGATGTCGCTTTCCGTGGCGGCCGTCGTGACTATTTTCACGAAGTCCGCTCCTCCGGCGAAGGCTTCCTTAAGAATCCCTTCGAGCCGCGCCGCCGTCGGAGTCCCCTTGACCTCGTGGAAGGAGACGATCATTCTCGTGCCCCACTCCTCGCAGGCGCTCCTTATCACCCTGCGAGATTTGGCCGGGGCTTCCATTTCCACGTCGGCGAAAGCGGCCCCGGAGGCCACTGCGCGGAGAATTTTTCTCTCTGCGGCCGGGTCGGCGGCAAAACGGCAGGTGGCGATAAGCGGAACGTCTGTGGAGGAAAAAATCTCCTCGATGTCCTCCTCGGAGAGAGGGCAGAGATCGAGCCGGATTTCAGCCATTCCGATCTCTTCCCCTTCGAGAATGGAGAGTATTTCTTCCCGTTTTTTACCTTTAAGGGTGGTGGCGATCATGTCCTTTTTTCTGTGCTTGGTACGGATTTTGTCCGATGGCGTCCGGTTCATCCGGACCGGGCAAAGATACAAAAAAACGCATCTTTCCGTTTGATATGATATTATAAATTATTAACTTTGACCTTTGCGAGGCCCCTTACGGCCTGGCAAAGACCATAAACGACAACAATTCTAAACACCAACATTATGAAGAAAATCTTACTTTTCGTCCTTGCAGGTGTGACTGCCCTCACCCTTTCCGCAAAGGACAAGAAGGCGACCGCGGCCGCCGACGCTTTCCACTACGACGTAGAGTACGTCAAGACCACCGGTGACGGTATCGCCCAGGTCAAGGTCGGTTCCTACGCCAAGAAAGCCAATGTTGCCACCTCCGAGATCCGCAAGGACGCTGTCCACGCCGTGATCTTCAAGGGCTACGCCGGCACAGGTGCCGGTTTCCGCCCCCTCGCCAAGGACCCCGACGTCCAGTTCACCAAAGCTGATTTCTTCAACCAGTTCTTCGGCGGCAACGACTGGGAGCGCTACGTCTCCGACGTCCAGACCGGCAGCATGGAAGCCATGAAGGTCGGCAAGGAGTACAAAGTCTCCGCGACGGTCTCCGTCAACGTCAAGCTTCTCCGCCAGCACCTTGAGAAAGCCGGCGTCATCCGCGGCCTCGCTTCAGGATTTTAATCTTCAGGCCCGATGAAAAAGCTTCTCATAGCCCTTCTCCTCCTCATCCCCGTCCTTTCGTTCGGGCAGGAGGGCTGGACCGTTCTTCTCCTTAAGAACGGCAACAAGGTCGAAGGCAACGTAGTCGCCTCCGACGACTACAAAGTCACTATCGAGACGGCTAACGGCCAGACCCTCACCTACAACCGCACCGAGATCAACCGCATGGACAAAGGTGTCCCCCAGAATCCTGACGCCCCGAAGTCCCCGTATAAGGACTTCACAGGCGTCAAGTCCGGTTTCTGGTGGGGTGCCGGCATCTCCGTCGGTGTTGGTATCCCGTATCAGGATCCCCTGAAGGCCTGCGCGCCGATCGAGGCTGATTTCGCCCTCGGCTACAGGCTCAACGAGTTCTTCCAGATCGGTGTCGGCTTCGGTTACCGCTACTACATCAAGGGCGAGAACTACAAGTATCGCGACAAGGATATGTACAGCGGCTTCAAGAACATGTCGCTTCCGCTGTTCGGTACCGTCAGCGGTTCGATGATGCCCGGCCGCAGCCGCAACGTCGTTCCCTGCTGGGAAGTTGAAGGCGGTTATGCTTTCGGTGAAGGATACAAGGTGGGCGGCTTCTTCTCTCCGTCCATCGGTCTGAAGTTCGGTCCCCTTGAGCGTCACCACTTTGTGCTGACCCTCGGCTACCTCCTCCAGGACACTTATATCCATCATAAGCCCGCCGAGGTAGCAAATGGCAGCGGTGAAAATAACAACAGCATCATTCTTCCCGCTCCGCGTCCCAGGACCGCGACCGCTCCTTCCCGCGAGCCGGTAAATTACCGCGAGCCGGAGCCTCCGGATCCCTTCGCAAGGGGCTTCCTCCACGGCCTTCGTCTCCGTTTCTGCTACGAATTCTAAAACCCAGTGAAAATAATGAAAATCAGGTTTTTTGCAGTCCTTCTCGCCGTGCTCACCATCGTGAGCTGCGGCAAGAGGCAGGTATCCTCGTACTACGATGCGGGGACCCAATTCCTCAACACCGAGGCTGACGGTTCTATCACCGTCCGCGCCTCCGGTCAGGGCCGCAACGCCCAGGATGCTATCGAGCAGGCCTGGAAGAATGCGGTCAAGGACGTGATGCTCAAGGGCGTTGAAGTCCCCGGCAACACTTTCCTCTCCAAGCCCCTCATCACCGAGGTCAACGCCGAGGAGAAGTACTCTTCCTTTATCTATTCCTTCCTCGCCGACCAGGGCGAATACCTCAACTTCATCTCCACTGAAGACAAGAAGGTTGGCTCGACCGACAAGGCAAGGAACGACATTCAGGTCCGTCGCGTCGTGACGGTCCGTATCCTGCGCCAGCAGCTCAAAGAATACCTCATCCAGCAAAACATCATCAAACCCTAAGCAATGAAAAAACTCCTTCTTATCGCAGCTTCGCTCGTCCTCGTGGCGGCAACTGCCTTCGGACAGGCCAAAAAGCCTTCCCTTATGGTCATCCCCAGCAATCCCTGGTGCACCCAGAACGGCTATATGAACGAAATCGACGTCCAGGGACAGACCATCTTCTCCCCCGACTACGCCAGGGCCCTCAGCAACGATGCTGACCTCACCCTCGTCATCAGTAAGATAGGCGGCCTCATGGCTGACCGCGGTTTCCAGCTCAAGCAGCTCAAGGCCGCTTCTGACGCTATCAACCGTCGCGCCATGGAGAACGCGGCAATCCAGTCCAAGAGCGGCTCCGAGGTTCAGAGCAATGCTTACATGGAGATCCGCAACCAGGCCCGTGCCGACATCATCCTCGAGTTGACCTGGAAGGTCAACGAGATGGGTCCCAAGCGTTCCATCACCTACATCCTCGACGCTATCGACGCCTACACTTCGAAGCAGGTCGCTTCCGCTTCCGGCACCGGCGCTCCTTCGTTCACCGCTGAGGTTCCCGTCCTCCTCGAAGAGGCCGTCAACTCCCACATGGACGAGTTCTGCGACCGTCTCCAGAACCATTTCGACGACCTTCTCGAGAACGGCCGTGAAATGACCCTCAACATCAACGTCTTTGACGGCAACGACCTCGGCATCGACCTCGAGACCGAGTTTGACGGCAAGGAGCTCCGCGAGATCATCGAGGACTGGGTCTATGAGAACACGGTTTCCCACCGTTACAACCTCGCCGACGACTCCGAGCTCTACATGAAGTTCGAGGAAGTCCGTATGCCTATCTATGACGAGAAGGGCCGTCCCCTCGCCGCCAATGCCTTCGCAAGAGGCCTTGTCAAGCACCTCCAGGGCGCTCCTTACCTCATCGAGAGGTCCAAACTCATGAATAAGGGTCTCGGTGAGGCCCAGGTCATCATTGGTGACAAATAATAACTGACAGCCATGAAAGCACTTAGATTCATCCTTTGCGCCGTTGCGCTTTCCTTCGGCTTCAGCGCCCTCGCGCAGGAGCCCGCACAGGAAGCCCCGAAGGTGCCTGTCGCCGTGGTTTTCCCCGAGCAGGTTCCCTACATCTCCTTCGAGGCCCAGGAAATCATCAAGAACAAGCTCTCCGCCGCCTGCGCCCGCAGCGGCATGGGTGCCACTGATGATTTTTGCCAGTTTATCCTCACTTCCGCCATCAGCATCACCGACAAGTATGTGAACCCCGGCAACCCTCCCAAATACTTTGAGAAGGGCGACCTCACAATCTATGTCGTCGATATCCTCGGCAAGAAGACTTTCGATTCGACCATCATCCCTATCCAGGGTGTAGGCAACAGCGAAGAGCAGGCCCACATCAAGGCCTTTAAGGCTCTTTCTCCCCAGAATCCGAACCTCACAAAGTTCCTCTCCGGCGCCAACACCAAGATAGTCAACTACTACGAAGGCCAGATCGACAACATCATCACCCAGGCCCAGTCCCTCGCCAAGGTCTATAAGTACGACGAGGCCCTCTTCAAGCTCGGCCTTGTCCCTGAGGCCTGCCCGAGCTATTCGAGCAAGATTGTCCCTGCCGCCGCTGACATCTATCAGAAGTACATCGACGACCAGGCCAACCGCAACCTCGCCAAGGCAAAGGCCATCTGGATCGCCGGCCAGGATGCTTCCGCAGCCGCCGAGGCCGCCGAGTATCTCGCCGAGATCATGCCCGAGGCCAAGTGCTACCCCGAGTCCGTCGCTCTCAGCAAGGAGATTGCCGCCCGCGTAAAGGCCGACATCCAGTACTACCGCGATATAGAGGCCCGCGACAACGCCCAGCAGTACGACCTTGCAAAGAAGAAGATCAGCGCCTGGAGAGACGTGGGTGTCGCTTACGGCAACCACCAGAAGGCCAATGTCTATTACACCGCATGGCCCGTAAGGTACTAAAAGGAACGATTGTATGAAGAGAGTTATAGTTCTTCTGACCATGCTCCTTGTCGGAGCCGGTCTCTTCGCCCAGGACGCCAAGACGGGCAAGGATACCACCGGTGTCATGCTCAAATACCGCCGTAGTTCCCTCTACAGCGTCATCATTGAGCACCCGACCTTCCCCTATGCGGCATCCATCGACTCCGCATTCTTCGCAATGCCGATTCCCGACAAGTTCAACGACCACAACATTCAGCCGCGAGTAATCATCTCCAACGCGGCCAAGATGAAGAAGGGCGGCAAGAACAAGGAAGCCGGCAACATGGCCGACATCGACGAGTTCATCGCGACCAACAAGATCCCGAGGGACATGATCGCCAAGTGGTTCGACCGCAACCCCGAGACAGGTGCATTCGACATGAACCTTGTCCAGGATAGGGGCTTCTACGACGCTTCGGCGGCCGACATCTCCGCTGCTGAGGCCTCGACCCGCAACTTCGCCATCCTTGGCGATGCCGGCGAGGAGCTCATCGGCAAGACCTTCATGATCGTCAACGACATCACCTTTGTCGATAAGGGTGAGCAGTCCGCAAAGG
Organism: Bacteroidales bacterium; assembly: GCA_017534745.1. GTDB lineage: Bacteria > Bacteroidota > Bacteroidia > Bacteroidales > UBA932 > Cryptobacteroides. Next base: position 86,573 of record JAFXVX010000015.1, read on the forward strand.
CTGCCGGCGCCTTCCATGCACTCGGAAGTATTTTCGGTTCGGATGCATTGAAGGATGTAGGCACGCTCGTCAACGAGATCGACGGTTTCACGGTCAATATCACGACCTACCTCTACCGTCTCGTCTGGAACGACGAGGTGATGGGTACCTTCTACAAGATGTACTGGATCAGCGACGGCTACCTCGATGACGCCAAGAAGGCTGCATTTGAGAACAGCGACGTCTTCTCCCTCGACTACATCGGTGCAACTACGACCTCCGGCTCCATCACGACCTCCAAGAGCTTCTCCAAGCTCACCAAGGACCAGCAGATGCTGAAGGCCGTGACCCGTGCCGTTGACAAGGCCATCGTTGAGCTCCAGAGGGCCTATGATGAGTTCAAGGTCAACGTCCCCATCGGCGCCATCAGCGCCGACGGCAAGACCGTTGAAGTCCCCATCGGCCTCAAGGAAGGTGTCAACGAGAAGTCACGTTACGACGTTCTCATGCCTTCCAAGGATCCCGACACCGGCAAGGTCAAGTACAAGAAAGTCGCCGAGCTCAAGCCCGTCAAGGGCAAGATCTGGGACAACCGTTTCGGTGCTCTTGAAGAAGCCGAGATGAGGGCCGCGGCCAAGGCCGCCGGCCAGGAGATCAAGGCTGAAGAAGGCGAAGATGGCGAGGGCAATGTCTTCCTCACCTCAACGACCTTCGACATCGTGATCGGTGCGAACGCCATCGTTCCCGGCTGCGTTGTCAAGGAGTCCACGATCAAGACCCAGAAGAAGAAATAATTCTCCTTTTTCGCTGGCGGCAAAGATAAATTCACTATCTTTGCCGCCACATTTTGCCCTGATGGCGGAATTGGTAGACGCGCTGGACTCAAAATCCAGTGGCCTTTAAAGCCGTGCGGGTTCGATTCCCGCTTGGGGCACGTGAAAAAGAGGTTAACTCACTTTTGAGTCAACCTCTTTCGTTTCAGTTGTCCGCTATTATCGGACAACTTTACTGATCCTCTATCTCTTTGGGAGTATCCGGACCATATAAAGTCTTAGCATTCTGTCGGGTGACCACACTCTGACCCAACTGCTTTTCAAGTTCCCGCCGGGCGGTAGCGGCAACCTTTCCGCCACGCTTGGCAACGGATTTTTGTTCTGTGAAACCCTTAGGGTCAACTTTCTGAGAGAGTTCGGTGGCGGCTACTTCCGCAAGCGTATTCAGTGCGCTCTCCGTTCTTGTCATATGGTCACGAAGATTCTCCTTCTTCAAGCCTTTGAAGTTCTTGTATTGACGAGTTGTCATCCCTGACCATTCTTGAGTGATGATATCGGTAAGAGTGGCGTACTGCTGGCCGGATACCCCAGTTCTTTGCCATTCGTCCGTGAGGGCCTTGCGAGCATCTTTGCCCTTCATGCGCTCATTAATCCACGCTTCCGAGTATCCGAGACGGCGATAGTATTCATAGCCCCGGTCTATGGCCTTTTCCGGATCTTGCATTTCATCAATGCGTTCGCTTGCGACCTGCGCCATCCACTGCTTGAATGGTTCAGCCTTAGGAGAAGGGATAGATTGAATCAAACGGAATAGTTGCTGTTGATCCGCCACATCTGTTTGCCTTCTCTTGCCATCAGAAGCAACCATTTTGAAAGTGTTACAATTTGTAACGGTTTCATTTCCCTCGTCTTTGAGGCGTTTTTTAAGTACACGCCAATATAATGCCGGATCTTTACTATTTGTTAGTACGGCAATCACATCAACAATAGAGAAGTACCACTTTTCTTCTTCCTCGCTCCAAGCAGTTCTTATTGTTTTGTCTCCAAATAGCTGGAGAGCTTCCTTCTGACTCATACAAATATCGTTTTCTACGAAGGTACAAAAGAGATTCTTCTGTTGCAAGAGAAGAATGATAGGGATCAGGTTAAAATATCATGGTTATGGCCTTCGAAGTTTTTGCTATATTTGCGGTATGCGAAGGATACCTATTATAATAATATTGTTGCTGTTAGCGTGTGAGACGATGTTCGGACAGGAGGGGTTGGAGAATGTCGTGAGAGGGGTGGTGATGGATGCGTCGGACGGTAAGGCGGTGGCGGCGGTGAGCGTGGTGGTGCCTGGGCAGAAATATGCGACCGTGACCAATGAAGACGGTACTTTCGTTATAAAGTCCAGCAAGCCCATCTCTGAGCTCAGGTTCACGCGGCTTGGTTATTTCGATGTGTTGAAGAAGGTGGGGCAGGGGAAAGTTTCAGTGAAAATGACCCCCATTGCTTATCCACTTCAGGAGGCATCAATAGTGACCGGTGATCCGAAGGAGATTGTACAGGCGGCAATGAGGCGTATCCGCGACAATTATGCGTCCTCTCCGGAACTTCTTCGCTGCTTCTACAGGGAAACCCTGCAGAAGCGACAGCGCTATATCAGTGTCTGCGAGGCGGTTGCCCGTATCTACAAGGCGCCGTATTACATTCCGAACCATCGTGCTGACCGTAGCGCCCTTGAAAAGAGCCGTGTGATAATGAGCCAGCGCAGGGGAGACACGCTTAGTGTGAAGATGATGGGAGGTCCGACCATCGCTGTCACTTTTGACGCCGTCAAGAACAGGGATCTCCTTTTTGACGACCTGCAGTATTACTCCCTGAAACTGGAATCTCCTGAATACATCGCCGACCGTCTGCAGTTCGTCATTAGCTTCACTCCGGCCATAGACCTTGAGTACGCCCTTTATCACGGCAAACTCTTTATTGACCGCGAGACTCTGACTTTCAGCAGGATAGAATTGTCACTGGATATGAGTGATCTCTCCAAGGCGACCAGGGTTATGCTTGTGCGTAAACCCGTCGGCCTTCGATTCACTCCGAAGGAGCAGTCGTTTGTCATCAATTACCGTTCGGAGGACGGCTGTACGAGGATGGATTACCTGCGCTCATCCATGGCTTTCAACTGCGACTGGAAAAAGCGCCTTATCGCCACCAGTTACACGTTGGTCAACGAACTTGTTGTCACTGACATCATCGCACCGGCAGAGCCTATTGCCGGAAGCGATGTGTTCAAAGTCAGTGATGTGCTCGATGACAAGGCTCCCTTGTTCAGAGATCCGGATTTTTGGATGGATTACAACATTATAGAGCCTTCCGAGAGCCTGGAGCACGCGGTATCCCGTCTGAAGAAGTAGAAGCGGTTCACAGAGTCCTTGGCGGGTTGAAATTTAATACGTAACTTTGGCGGAAGACAGATGCACTGATGAAAGAAAGCCCTTCCGTTTCTGTAATTGTACCCGTTTACAATGCAGAAAAATATATAAGAAGGTGCTGCGAGAGCATTTTTTCGCAGACCTATGAAAACCTTGAAGTCGTCATAGTCAATGACGGCTCTACCGACACTTCGATTGATATTGTCCGCGAGATTCTCGACGAGGAGTTCTCTCACATGAAGTCCAAAGTCAGGATCATTGACCAGGAGAACCAGGGTTCTCCGGTCGCCCGCCGCACCGGGATCGTCAGTGCCACAGGCGAGTACATCATCCAGTTCGACTCCGATGACTGGGTGTCGGAGAGGATGATTGAAAAGATGGTGGACGCTGCCGTCAGGGAGGAAGCGGATGTCGTGATTTGCAAATACTACAACGTCTATAAATCCTGGATAATCCCGCGTCGCGAAAAGCGTTTCCCGGACAGCATCTCCATGCTGGACTCCCTTTTCTCGCACCGGCATTTCCGCGCCTATTTGTGGAATAAACTGGCCCGAAGGGAACTGTTCACTAAAAAAGATTTCCTCTTCCCCCGCTACCCAATGTGCGAGGACATGGTCATCACGGCCCAGCTTCTGCTCAACGCGGATAAGATTGTTTATATCAACGACAGGCTTTATTATTACAGGAAGACCAACACCGCCTCTATCTCCAAGGAGAGCCGGACCAAACGCGATAAGGATGTCCTCCTCAACAAGATAGACCTGTGGGATTTCCTCGAAAAAGGCGGAAACAATCCTCTGGATCCAATCCGTGAGAATTACCTTCTCCAGCTGGGCTGGATAGCCTACGACTGCAATCATTACGAATTGCTCGACAGCCGTCCGGACCTGTTGGACGCTATCAAGGCAATTCCGCTAAATCCCAAGTACAGCCTTCCACTCAAAGACCAGGTCAGGCTCAAGGAACGCATGCGTGCGTACGAGGAGTACAGAGAGACTGGCGATGAGGCTCTGATACCGCGGTTCCAGGTGAATATTAAAGAACGACACTGATTCAAGATGACTCTGTTTGCTATTATTCTCCAGATTGCCCTGGATGTTTTCATGAGTGACCCGAACCTGTCCGCCGGCAGCCTTTGCGGATATCATCCGCAGGACACTCTGGTGAGTGCCGCTCCGAAGGGTTATAAACCGTTTTACATCAGCCATATAGCCCGGCATGGAAGCCGCTATATCTCCAGCAGCGGCTCCGACTGCTTTGATGTGGTGGATACCCTGGCCCTGTATGCTGATAAAGGTCTGCTCTCGGAAACGGGACTGTCCATGCTGGAAGACCTCAGGATGCTTTACGGCATCTCGAAAGACCATTTCGGCGCCCTCACCGAGCTTGGAGCAAGGGAGCACAGGGATATTTGCTCAAGGATGGTACGCCACTACCCTGAAGTCTTCACTGGACAGAGGCGCCGCGAAATTACAGCCTACTCCACGGAATCACCAAGAGTGATTGCGAGCATGGAGGCTTTCCTTGGGGAGCTCGCCGTCAGGGAGCCCGGCCTTGAGGTGACTACTCACGAGACCTCATGGAAGAAAAAGGATCCGACCTCGCAGGAGGTGTGCGGGTTCTACATCCCTCGCGAGGACAGGGAGGATTTCAGACATAAAGAGAAGAATATCTCCATACATACCAAGGAACTCCGCAAAGGGTACGACCTAAAGGGATTCGAAAAAAGGATTTTCTCCGATCCCTCGAAAATCCATTCACCGACAGTAAAATACGTCGCCAGGAACGGCTTCAAATGCTTTAAGACCGGCTGCGTCACGGATCCGGAGACGATGCCCGGTCCCGGGAAATATTTCACGGCAGGAGAGCTTTACTATCTCTGGTTGTCAGGTAATCTCCACTGGGCCAGATATCTCCGCTCCCCGGGCTACGAAAGCCCCTTCACGAAGGCCTACGGTGGAGGTATCCTTGCGAAAATAGTGGAGGATGCGGACAAGGCTCTGGCGGCGGGCTCGCCGGAGGCAGCTACGTTCCGTTTCAGCCACGATTCATACCTGCTTCCTGTGATGGCTTCCATCCCGTTCGAAGGGACTTACCTCGAATGTGATGAGAAAGAAACTGCGGAGTTTTTCCAGGACTACCGCTACGTATGCCCGGCCTGCAATGTCCAGATTATATTCTACCGCAAGGGAGATAAAGAGAAGGGGAAAGTCCTCGTCAAGTTCCTTCTCAATGAAAAAGAGACCCTCATCCACGGCCTGAAGCCGGCCACAGGCGTCTATTACGACTGGGCGGCCGTGAAGAAGTTCTGGAAGATGTAGGTTTCCGCTATTTCGAATAGAAATCCTTCAGTACATAGAAGGCCTGCTTCCGGCGGCCCTGCTCATCGACGAGTCCCTTGCGGTTGAACTCGTCCTGGATGCCGATAAGCGGCCGCTTCGGCGAGCGGAAATCCTTTAGGATCCACGGGCTGAACCCGGAGATTCCGGGCAGCCGCATCAGCATCCGGATGTTCTTCTCATACAGAAGCGCCTGATACTCTTCGGTGAACTTGGTGTCGCCGTGGAGGCCATAGCGCGCACCTCCTCCGAACTCGCTGATAAAGACGGGCTTGCCGGCAGGGATAGTCCACTTGACTGAATCGCAGTCCGCCGGGAGACCGTCGTACCAGCCCTCGTACTGGTTGAAACTTATAATGTCCGTAAGAGAGATAAGGTCGTCTTCGACAACGGCGTGGTTTTTCTCCGCCCATTTCTTTTCAATGGCGGCGCTAACGAGCCTTGTCGGGTCCTCCGCCCTTGCCTTTTCGATAAGGCGGCGGAGGAAGGCGAGCCTCTCGGGGATGCGGGGTGTCTCGTTGGCCACGGACCAGATGATAGTCGCGGCGCGGTTGCGGTCGCGGCCGATCATCTCCATCAGCTGGTTTTCCGCATTGGCGTAGGTCTCTTCCGAGGTCCAGTCGACGTTCCAGTAGCAGGGGATTTCCTCCCAGAGGAGAAATCCCATCTGCTCGGCGAGGCGCACCATCTGCTCGCTGTGGGGGTAGTGCGCGAGGCGGAGGAAATTGCAGCCGAGGTCCTTAGCCGTCTCCAGCAGGGCGCGGACATCCTCCTCGTTACGGCAACGGCCGGGATTGGGACTGATGGTCTCGTCGTGGACGGATATTCCCTTGAGGAAAACAGGTTTGTCGTTGAGGAGAATCTTGTCTCCTTCAACGCGAATGGTGCGGAATCCGACCTTGTCCGAAATCTTGTCGTCACCGCAGCTTATTATAATATCGTATAGCCGTGGATTCTCAGGCGACCAGCGCTCGGGGGATTTTTTCGGGGTGAAGGAGAAGGAGACGCTCTCGCCACTCCGGGGCTCGGAATGACAAATGGTCTTGCGTAGCTTAAGCTCGGGGATTTCCACGGTCACGGGGGCGCTGCCGCCGTCGGGGAAGACCTCGACGTCAATGGAGGATCCGTCGAAGCGGATGCGGTAGTCCTTGATGAACACCTCGGGGACGCTCACAAGAAGGACATCGCGGGTGATGCCGCCGTAGTTCCACCAGTCGTAGTTGACGGTCGGGACTTCGGACTCTCCGCGGGCGTTGTTGACATAGACTACGAGGCTGTTCCCACCATCCTTAAGCACGTCGGTCACTTCGAACCAGAACGGAGTGAATCCGCCCTTGTGCTCTCCGAGAATCTCATTGTTGAGTCCTACCACGCACTTATAGTTGATCGCACCGAAATAAAGGAACCACCGCTTCCCCGGAACCCGCTGGAAATCCAGGGTCCTGCGGTACCACATCCCGCCCTCATAGTAATAGAGTTTCTCGGCCTGGGAGTTCCAGTCGCCCGGGACCCGGAGGGTCGGCGCCGCGTCGAAGTCGTATTCAATTTTGGAATTGACTTCCTGGAAGAAATGCCTGTCTGCAAAAAACCTTGCGTGGGGTTTAAGCAGAGTCATGTGATACTTGTAAATCCCCGTATCCATCGGATCGGGGATATAGTTCCACTGCCCGCCCAGCGAACGGCAGTCGCGGCCGTCCGTCAGGGTGAAGGCCCCTGCGGAAATCGCGGCGCAGAAAATAATTGACAGCGCGGCGAGAATTCGTTTTATTGCCATTTTACTTCCGAAATGTACACCTGACGCGTTCCTTCGTGGACGGAGTTGAATGCAATCTGGCTTCCATCAGGGCGCCATCTGGCGTGAAGGTCGCACCTGGAGTACTGTTCCTGATACTCTTCAGGTACAAAGTATGTGCCCAGGGACCGCACCGCTTCGTCCTCGACGCGAATGAGTACAAAGTTACGCTCTTTATTGGAATTCCAATAGCCGTCGGAGCAAAGGAATTTTCCGTTGGGCGAGAATACCAGATGCCCGTCCCAGTCGAGAAGACCTGGCGCCAGATGGCGCACCTTGTCCTCCTCGCCGACCTTGAAGATGGTGTGGGCCCAGCATTTTCCTGCATTCCAGCGGGCTGTGACTGCGATTGTCTCGTCGTCGAGCCAGTTGAAATGGGAGCCTTCCCATCCGTCGGGATAGCAGCGGCGGAGGTTGTTTCCATCGATATCAATGGTGAATGCCGACGTGCGCCATGCTTTCACATGTCCGAACTTTTCTACCTGCTCGTCAAGATTCTCGACTGTCCTTGCAAGGAAGAATATCTTCTTCGCATTCTTACTCAGCACCGTATGGCAGAAATATGCGAGTCCTTTCGGATCCTCTATCTGGGTCATCTGGGCCGCCGCATCACGGACGGAAAGTATAAGGCGCCCTTCGCCGGTGCGCAGATCCACTACCCACAAGCCGTCGCTGTCCGGCCAGATGTCGTCGCGGAGCGGATCCTGGCCCTGCCCTGCGTAGCCGTAGTCGGGCCTGCAGAGGCGAAGCCTGGCGTAGTTGACCGAGACGGCTTTAGTGCCGTCTTTCGACACGGCGCTGACCGGGTAGGGGATTATCCGTTCGGCCCCTGTCTTCCAGTTGTACACGACGGAGACGAATTTTCCGTCGCGGCAGTCATTGTAGATGCATGCCCCGTCCTCCCATGGAAGCCAGTGGAACATCGCGGCCTCCTGGAAATTCCAGCAGAGTGTTTTTCCTATGGGGATTAGTTTGTTGCCGTCCTGAAGGTCCACAAGGGCCAGCGTCGCAGCCTCTCCTTCCTCGGGGACACGACCGTTGATGTCGGTCTCCAGCACGGCGAGGTAACGGCCGTCCGGGCTCCAGGCGTTGATGCCGAAATAATTGGCCATGAAATGGTCGTGAGGGGTGCTTGTCACGGCATACGGTTCGCCGACCTCAGGGAACTCCGGGAGCTTTTCGCGGCAGGCTGCCAGAAGCACCAGGGCAATAAGAAGGTAACGTCTCATCTATTCTATCTCCAGCAGTGCAATGGAATTGTTCATCATCTCTACCACGACCTTGCCGTCTTCAGTGGGGAAGAGAGGTATCTCAGTGTAGATGTGCTCGTCGTCAGTAAGGTGGCAGTTAATCTTTTCTATTTTTTTCCCGGCAAGCGAAACTGTGACGTTGGCTACGTTGCAGGCATTGTTGTCGCCGTCGTAGCGGGTGAGCATGAGGACCGTGCGGCCGTCTTCTGCAGAGGCTATGGCATAGACGTCGTCAGAGCCTTCGACCTTGCTCGCGCAGGCGCTCCCGTGAAGTTTGCTCCATGCATAGAATGCATAATACAGGGGCATCCGCTTATCCGTCTGGTAGTCATAGAATCCACAGTAGGAGGTGCAGGGACGGAAGTCATAGTACATCATCATATCGACCGGAGCCGCGTGGAGCGCCGACATCGTCGCCGCCGCGAAGGCCGCGCCTTTCATCGAGCGGCGGTTCTCCATATTGTAGCGCTCATAGGTCGAGCCGTCACCCGAACGGAACCTGCGGTAGTTCCATTCGTTGAGAATGAGCTCCGCATCCCCGTAGCCATACTGCTTCATCCAGTCCCGTATCATGTCGGCTTCCATAAGATAGACAGACGGTTCCGCTCCGTACTTATGCCAGGAGATGAAATCTATCGGGACCTTATTGTCCCTCATGTACTCGAAGAATTGCGGGAAGTAGGTCTTGACGCCCTGGATGCGGCAGTAGGAGGGGCCGCCTATCTTAAGGTCGGGAAAGCACTCTTTCAGGTGCTTCGCCGCGACCGCGTACATCTTGTGGAACTCCTCGATGGGAGCGCCCCAGGTGCGGGGCTCGGTCTTCCAGCGGCCGGAGCTCTGGTCGAGGTCGGCCTCGTTCCAGATTTCCCAGTAGCGGATATTGTAATGGAATCCGTCCGCCCAACCCTCGTTGTAGTGCCTGATGACGTGTTCACAGATCTTTGCCCACTTCTTAAAGTCTTTCGGCGGGTAGATGTTGTACTTCGCACCTGTCTGATTCTCAATCGTCTGCCCGAGCCGGTAGAAAGGCTCGCTGCCCGAGTCTATGAGAGTCTTGATATACAGATCCGTCTCCCTGAAATCATAGGAAGAAGCCTTGTCGGGATCCTTGCAGAAGTCGGGGAAAACGTCGCTGATATCAACCACGTGATGCCCGTAGTATCCCTCTCCGGCGTCGTGGGTGCGGCTGAAAGGTATATCGAGAATCCGGAAATCCTTCATCTGCTCCCGGTCTCCCGGATACGGACCGTTGTTGACGGCGTTCATGGGTTTAAGGGGACCGAGAATATCGGAAGGATCCACGGCCACGCTCACCTCCACCGAAGTGATGTCAGGCTGCACTTGTTCCTGCGCCCTGCAGACCGCCGGCGCCAGAAGCAAGATTCCTATAATCAGTCTTCTCATGGCTTCGTCAGTTTAGTCAAACAGGTCGGTGTTCGTATAACCTTCGTGTGTTGCGCCTTCGCTCATCTTGCTGACGTTCAATGTTTTGGTTACTTTCGCCCTTTGGCCGTTGCGGTCCACAACCGTAAGCGTGATATCGACTTTTTTATTGTTTACCACAGCCTGCGGATTCTGCGAAGTGTAGATAGTCCCGTCAATCATCCAGGACCAGCTGGCTATGCCGGCGGCTGAGTAGGAGCAATCGGTGAAGGTGAGGGTAGAACCGATGACCGGATGCTCCGGCAAGTCGAAGTCGGCAACAGGGGAAGGAATTTCTTCAGTTGCGAAGTCAAATACCGCTAACACCGGATAGTGGTCGGAAATGAACACATCGTGATTCGAATTGCTCCACTTGCGGCGGTCTGTCTGGAACAGGAGACAGTTGCCGACCCCGTTGTAGTAGATATGGTCGATAATCCTGGCCTGGGTACCCCACCAGTGGTACGTCTCGAAGTAATCGGTCCTCCAGGCGTACTTCCGTGCGCTATGGTAGTTATTGACTATCGGCCCCATATTGGTGTCGTCCTCCGTCATATTCCAGTCTCCCGTCAGGATGACAGGCAGGTTGCCGGTATTCTTGCTGGTGATGGTATTGCGGATCAATGCGATTTCTTTGGAGCGGGCAGCGCCATAGACGCTCGGGTGGGTGTTCAGCAGGAAGAACTGCTGATTGGCCGGCTTATAGGTCAGTATGGCCCATGTCGAGGTCTGAGGTACCCCATCTTCCATTTCGGGGAAGTAGGTACCCTTCGAGTTCGGCGAATTGGAATGCCAGATCGTCCCTGAACTGTTCAGGGTAATCAGGTCGGTTCGGTAAAGGATGGTGGAGGACTCTTCGCTGTCCTTTGTTCCGCCAATCAGACCTCCCAAAGCACCATCTTCAAGTATGTCATTGCCGTTTTTCCTGCCAAGCCCATAATGATTGTAGCCGCTGCAACTGGCCTTGATATCCTTTACCTGTTCTTTCTGTGCCTCCTGCAGGCCGACTACCGCAGGGCGGTAGTTATTGAGCATGGCGCACCATGCGGCCTTCCTGTTAGTCCAGTCGCGGTCTCCGCTGTCAGGGTTGCTCGATTTGTCGCGCGCGGTAGCAAAGCGGACATTGGAGGACATAATCATCATCCCTGCCGGAATTGACTCTGCTTCAGGAGCATAGGTCTTTGTCGTCAGAGTATAGACCTTCCCGGCCTGTGCGGTGAAGGAACTCGACGTGCCGTAGGTCATCTGGGTCCCGTCAGTGGCGCGGATGGTAAAGCGCATGCCGCCCGAGTAGGTCTGGGCGGGGATGACGATAAAGACGCTCGCCCCGAAATTCACTCCTTCCGCAGGGGCGAACAGGTTCACCCGGGATGAGGCCCCGCTTGCCGCCGTCAATCCGCTGAAATCAGTGGTGAACGGCCCGCTGACTTTTTGATTGCCAAGCGATTCGAACATCACGGACGCAATCTTGGCGCTGTGGTTGCCGGGAATGGTCAGTATGATGACTGACACACAGGGGGTGAGGGACAGCGGAAGCGAGTTGCCGCTGCCGAGCATTATGAATGCAGCCGGATCATAGCTTGTCGCTGACCATGCCTGCACCTTCGGAAGGGTGATTGTCGTGCTCCCGGAGGAATATCCGGAGACGGCAGATGCCGGATAGGCATAATAATATGGTGCATTGAGCTCTCCCTGAAGAGAAAAGGTAGCCTTATCAGTCCCGACGTACTCCGAATTACTCGCCAGCCCCTCGGAGGCTATTCCGTTGACGGAGACCGCGTCGCCTGCGCCCCAGTAGTTGGGGTACGAGGTCCCGACTTTCTCGCCAAGATAAGTCTTTGACCCATCGGCTGCCGCCGTCTCCGGCGGAGGCACTATCATGGCCTCCAGGAGATGGACTTCTCCGGTGCCGGCAGCAGTGGCAGTTCCGGTCTCCCGCAGCTGTTTGCCACAGGAGATAACCGCGAGGGTAACCGTTAAAAGTATATATAATTTCTTCATGGCCTCTCAGTTTTAATCCCAGCCAAGGTCACCCAAATCACCGCCTTCTTCAAGCGGGGGGAGTGCCCCTGTGCTTTGACACAGGGGCGATTCCCACTCCAGGACACATTCCCGGACTGCCTCCGGGGGGCTATATGTTCTTTTTTTCATAGTCATCAGAAACTAGCGCCGGGAGCCCAGCAGGTCTTCTGGGGATTGGCTCCGAGCTGCGACCAGTTGGAGCCTGGCGCAGTGGTCTTGGGGCATGTAATCTTGTAGAGGACAGCTCCGGACGAGGACGAACCGGTCACATAGATGTTGCCGTCCTTGTCGATGGTGGGGCTGGTCCTGGGACTGTCGGCAAGTTCAACCGACGAGATGAGCTTGCCGTCAGCTGAAGACAGTTTCAGAAGCTTGTTGCCGCCACTGCCGTTGTCATAATCGACCACATAGATGTAGCCCATCGAGTCGATGGCCGGAACGCCCGTGTTGTAGGTGCCTTCGGTCATATACTCCCACGCCACGGAGCCGTCCCTGTTGTTGAGGCGGAACACCTTTTCCGCAGCGCGGAAGTAGGCGTTGCCTTCGGGATCCAGTACGCAACCAAGACCCAGGACGCCAATGGTTGAATGGCTCACCAGTTCTACCTTCCAGATAGGGGTAGGCTGTGCAGACAACGAGTAGCTGTCGAGATTGTATTTTGCGCAGATCATATTCTCATTGTCGCTGGTCGCGCTGACGTAAACGCCGTGGTCGAGCCCGACGACGGGCTGGCCGGCCTTGCACAGGTATCCGTTGCCGTCCGAATGGCGCATACCGAGGAGGTTGCACTTTCGGCCGTTATCATTGTTATCAGTATATTTCCATTCGCCGGTGGCTCCATCCAACGGGGAAATGTGATATCCGCCACCGGTCTCATTATTTCCTCCGGGCGTGCGGCCCTGGTTGGTGCCGCCTCTGGCAGTGCCGTAGATGAGTTCTTTGTTGTAACCTACGGCAACACCGCCCCAGGAACCCTTGTCGCACTGCAGGCACTGCTGCAGGTCTCCGTTGGAGCGTTTGAATACAGCGAAGTTATATGTCAGGTCATTGCCGCTATTGGTCATAGGAACGGCAACATAGTCTCCGACAGGAGCCGCGATGGTGCAGCGGAACTGGGATTTAGGACCGGTGTCGTGGTACCAGTTCTCGTCTGAGAGGTCTCCCTTCACGCAATACAGGCCACCGTGACCCTCTTCGCTATATGAGTATTGCACAGGGATATAGACATTACCGTCGGCATCTATGGAAGGGGTAGGGGTCTGGATGTCACGGTCTGTCTGGATATAAGGGGAACGCTTTCCGATGTCGTAGCTGCCGAAGATGTTGCCGTCGGGAGTGACTCCGACCAGATGGTAGCCGGAGGATGCGACATATATCTTGCTGCCGTCCGCCGAGACTGCAGGCGCCGCCCAGTCTGCCACCGCTGTCCCCTTATCATCGGAGGTGTCATCGTAGATCACGCTCCATTCAATGGTCAGGTCGTGTCCATCGGAAAGGGCGACGGAGAAGGTCTTGTTCGCCGTGGACTTCTGGCCATAATGGTCCGTGACGGTCAGGCTGACGGGGATGTCGTCGCCGTAGGTGTTGAACACCACTTCGGGATTCTGTTCGGATGACAGGATGCCGCCGATGTTCCACTCCCATAGTTCAAGGCCGTCTTCGGAGGTCGATTTGTCGGTGAATTTCAGGAGGTCATCCATCTGAGGATTGGCCGGAATTTCGAAATCGGCCACCGGAGGGGTATGAACTTCTCCTTCGCCGCCCTTGAACTTGAAGACCGCATACACCGGATGGTGGTCCGAAATCCACAGGTTCTTCCATTTCATATTGAGGGTGCGGAAGCGCAGGCACTTGTCGAATCCGCCATAGAAGATGTGGTCCAGATGCTGGTGCTTGCTGATGGTGGACTGGCTGCCCCACCAGTGGAAGGTCTCGATGTTGTCGGTGAGTGGTGCGGTCTGCCTTGCGCTCTGATAAGTTTCGAGAATCGGCGCAAGGGCGGGATCGTCCTCCTCAACGTTCCAGTCGGCGGAAAGCACGACTGGAAGTCCTGTAGGGCACTTCTCGGCGACCGTGTTGAGCACGACTCCCACTTCCTTTGCCTGGGATGCGGCATACAGGCTGAGGTGGGTGTTGATGTAGAAGAATTTGCGTCCGTTTTCTTTGACGGTCAGCACGGCCCAGGTTGCGGTGCGGCTATTCTGGTCCAGATTTTCAGGGAAATAGCTGTTCGGGACATCCGGCGTGGCTGACAGCCAGACTGTCCCCCAGTCATCCACCTGTATTTCATTGGTCTTGAAGAGGATCGAAGTGGATTCTCCATTTCGGGCGCCGTCTGTGCGTCCTACGCCGCGGTAGTCGTAACCCTTGCAGTTGGCGATGATGTCGTCAACCTGATTCATTTCAGCTTCCTGCAGGCCGAGTACCGGCGGTTCCATCGTGTTGACCATCTGGAAGTAGCCTTTCTTGCGGACTTCCCAGTCCCTTTCGCCGACGTCGGGATCGCTCTGCTTGCTGCGGGCGGAATAATAGCGGACATTGGACGACATGACGAGCAGGCCCTCGATTGTCTCGGGATCCGGCTCGTCCCCGGTGTCGCGGGTGTACCACTTGCTGTAGTCCAGGCCCTCGTGCCTGTAGCAGGAGGGGGCCAGGAGGAGCAGTGAAAGTAATATTGCGATATATTTTTTCATATTGCTGATTTTAGATTTCTCGACTTCGCTCGAAATGACGATTACCAACCAGGGTTCTGGTCTATGTGATAGCCGCGGCTTTCGTATTCGCGGACGACAAGGGGAGGTATGGGATCGAGATATTGCCTGTCATCGGAGTGCCATTTGCGCTTGATGGCAAGCACATAGCGGAGATCGTAGCCGCCGTCGGGATTCTCATCCGCGCGGAGTCCCTGCTCGGGGGAGCTGTCCGGGAGGACATGGACGTATTTGTTCTGGGCATAGCTCGGAACATCTGCGTACTCGTCGTATGTCACGTAAAAATCGTTGGTGTCGTCGTTGTTGACCTTGAACTGGACGTTCAGGCCTGGGACATGGAGCCCGATAAGCGGCACTCTCTCGAAGCATTCACCTTCTTTCCAACGTCTCAGGTCGAGCTCGCGGAATCCTTCGAGGACAAGCTCGATGGTCCTCTCACGACGGATTTCGAGGATGACGGGATCGTTGATGTCAGGATAGAAGGTCTGCTGGAGATAAGTGTCCACGGTGGTCGGCTTGGACGAGGTCACGCCGGCCTTGTCGCCGAAGCCTGCACGGAGGCGCAGGGCACCGATGGTTTTGCTCCAGTCGGCATCGGTGAGTTCACCGAGTTCTGCTTTTGCCTCGGCATAGTTGAGGAGCACTTCCGCATAACGGATAATCGGCAGGCTGTTCTCGTTCTTGCTCGTCCCGTTCTTGCTGGTGTCGTCTTCAACAAACTTGATCGGCTGGTAACCGGTGACAGCGCAGCCGCCCACGATGTCGGGGCGGCGGTCCCTCCAGCCACCGTTGTTGATTTCATAGTCGGGACCCTTCACCGTCTGGGCGAGACGTTCGTCGCGGTTGGAGAATTCGTTAATGAAACTGATCGCCTGATATTTGGCCTTGTCGGTGAAACGGGAGCCGTCCTTGTAGAGATAGGTGAATATAAGCGCCCTGGACAGGCAGACGCAGTCGCCGTAAGTCTGCGAATTGTAGTAATAATTGGCATTGCCGGTCACGAGGTCGTCCAGCGAGGCCTGGCAGCCGAGAATGACCTCGTCCGTGAGGATTTTCTTCGAATAGAAAACGCTCCTGTAGGGCCCGAGCGAAGGATTTCCGTCCAGGTAGGAGTCATCACATTTTTTGGTGTTGAGCTTGACCTTGTCGTCATTTATTAATACCGCTGCGGCATCGGCAGCAAGGCGGTACAGCTTCGCGGCGGTCCATTCGGGAGTCTCTTCATGGTGGTACTTCCTCCAGGAGGCCTCGAAGAGGCATGCGCGGCTCTTGAGAGCGTAGGCGGCATTTTTAGAGATACGGGTGTTGCCTGTGGAGGAGGTCGTCTCTATGTGCTCTGCGGCGAAGTCGAGGTCCTCGATGATGTGGGAGATGATGACGTCGCGGGAGTCCCTGTTCTTGTACATCTCGTCGAGTTCCGTGCTGTTAAGACAGTGGTCGTACCACGGCACTCCTCCGTACTTCTGGAGCTTGCCCAGGTAGAAACGGGCCCTGAACCAGCGGGCGATGCCCTCGTAGTGGTCCTTGTCGGCCTGGGAGACGGTGCAGTCTTCGCTGTGGATGCCGTCTATGAAGAAGTTGATGGTCCTCAGGTTACCCCAGCCCCAGGAAGTGGAACTTTCCGGGCTGTATCCTTCTGTGTAGAAGGAGTTGATGGTCTTTGCAGCGATATAGTCGGCGCAGGTGCCTTCGGCCGAACTCAGGTCGGCCAGGGAAGGAAGCTGGTTGTAGAACGACAGGGAGTAGGCCTCGAGGCCGGATGCGGATCTGAAGACGAGCTCCCGGCTGCCGGAAGAGACCATATCCTCTTTAAGAGAGCAGGCTTGCAAAGCTATGACAGCAAGCGTAATTACGATAAGGTGCTTTTTCATAGTCCTCAGATTTTAATAGTTACACCGATGGAGAAAGTACGCATCGTCGGCAGTGAGTTGCCGTCGCCGAAGTTGTCCGTCCCGTTGCCGAGATCCTGGTCGGAACCCTTGGTCGCCGTGGCGATGTCAACGTCGGTGGTGAGCTTGTAGATCGGCGCCCAGGTGAAAAGGTTCTCTCCGGAGAAATAGATGCCGAGTCCGCTGAGCTTTATCTTCTTTATCCACTTCTGAGGCAGGTTCCAGCCGACCTGCAGGTTTTGCAGGCGGAAATAGGAGGCGTCGAAAACGTAGCGGTCAACTTTGTGCTGGCCGGAGAAGAAGATGCGGTAATAACCCGTGTACTTGGGAAGGTAGGCATCCCTGTTCTCCGGCGTCCACGAGTTGTTGACCGTCCAGGCGAGCGCATTGCCGTAAGGGCGGTGGTACTGGCCCCAGATGATGGACTCGCCGCTGGGGTACCAGCCCTGCTTGCCGATGCCCTGGAACATCGCGGATGCGTAGATGCCGTTCCATTCGATATTGAACGACAGGGAATACATATAGCGCGGATGCTTGTTGCCCACGATGACCATGTCGCCGGGGTCATCCACCGTCATCGAGCCCTTATCGACCATGTGGTTGCCGTTGCGGTCTATGAGGATGACGTCGCCGGGTTTTGTCAGGTAGCCTTCGTGGACCTGGATAAGGGAGTTGACGTAGGGGACACCCTCTCCGTAGTAATTGTCGATCTGGTTCTGGGTGTCGAAGAATCCGCCGAACTGGAAGCCCCAGATTTCACCGATTTCCTGCCCCTCGTAGTAGTCGTTGAGGGATTTTGTCGGGTTGTTGTAGCGGGTGACGAAGGTGCGGTTGTCAGCGAGGGTGGCCTTGAAGCCGACGTTAAGGTCGTGCCTGCCCACCTTGAAGGAGTCGTTGTAACTGAGTGAGAGCTCGAAGCCACGGGTGACAAGGTCGGCGTAATTGCCCTTCGGGGAACTGGCGCCGTAGGTGTCCGGCAGGCTGGGACCTACCGTGTACATATTCAGCGTGTTACGGACGTAGTAATCGGCAGATATGTTGATCTTGCCGTTGTAGAAACCAAGGTCGATGCCGCCGTCTATCGTGCGGGAGGTTTCCCAGGTGAGCCCGTCGGGAATCTGGCTCGGTATGGAGGTCGTCCTGTGCTTGCTCTTGCCGTCTATGATGTAGGAGAGGTTACCGAAGCCGAATCTTTCCATATAGGAGTAGGCGTCCATATTACCGTTGCCGAGCTCGCCCCAGGAGAAGCGGAACTTGGCGTTGGAGACAATCTTAGGATCGACTTTGAACCAGTGCTCCTGCGAGAGTCTCCAGGCAGCCGAGACCGATGGGAAGAAGCCCCACTGCTGGGAAGGCGGAAATTTGGACGATCCGTCGTAGCGGCCGTTGAATTCTATGAGATAACGCTCATCGTAGGCGTAGTTGAGACGGAAGAAAAGACCGGCCGTACGCCAGCGGGTTTCATAAGAATAGGTGGTGATGTTGTCGCCGAGGGCGAGCTGGATGTTCTCTGCGTCTTCGGAGATGAGTCCATAGCGGAGGACCTGGCCGATCTTGCTCAGCGAACGCTCCCAGTTGAAACCGACGAGCGCCTTGAAATCGTGCTTGCCGTTCCAGAGGTTGGCGTATTCGGCATACTCGTTGGTCGCGATGTAGTTGCTGCGGTTCCAGGTGTCCTGGATGTAGTCGTTGACGCCGGGAGTGCCGAGCCAGGTGATCTGGCCGGGCGCCTCGCTGTAGGAGACCATCGAGTTCTTCTTGGTGTTGTTGTACCAGGCGGCCTTGAAGGTAAAGTCGGCGTTGAGGCGCAGGGTGTGCTTGAAGAATTCGGCCCGGAGACCTGTCGTGGTGCTGAGTTCGTTGCGGAACTTGTCGGTGTAGTTCTTGCCGGTCACGAGGCCGCCGATGGCCATGGCGCCTGACTTGGTGAAAGTGCCGTCGGGGTTCCATATAGGAGCGCTTACCCGGCCGTTGTCCTGGATGGCGCGAAGGAAGAGACCGTTGTTGGTCTGGTTGGAACCGGCGGGGATGTGGTTCTTGTCGTAGTTGAAGGAGATGTTCTCCCTGATTGTCAGCCATTCGGTAGGACGGGCCGTGACCTTCGCACGGAGCGATGTGGTGAAATAAGTGTCCGGATTGAAGTTGAGGATACCGTCGTACTTGTAGATACGGCCCGAAAGGTAGTAGTCAATTTTTCCGGTCGTGCCGCTGGCGGAGAGGTTATGGGTCTGGGCAAAGGTGTACGGCTTGTAGATCACCTTGTAGTAGTTGGTGTTGCCGTAATAGACATAGCGGCCGCTTTCGTCGATCG
Organism: Bacteroidales bacterium; assembly: GCA_017534745.1. GTDB lineage: Bacteria > Bacteroidota > Bacteroidia > Bacteroidales > UBA932 > Cryptobacteroides. The sequence continues at coordinate 105,478 of JAFXVX010000015.1, forward strand.
CGACCTCGTCGGTGATGCCTTTCTCCTTGCGGCGGAGGAATTCGCTCATCCAGGCCTGCGAGAACTCCTGGCTGGTGTTCATTCCGGAAGGCTCGACGCCCATGTAGTTGTAGTAGGCGTCCCTGAACAGGCTTGCATAGACATAGCCGTCATCGACGATGTCCGGGAGGTTCGTCGGCTGCAGGAAGGAGAAGTTGCCGTTGTAGTTGAAATTGAACTTGCCGGCTTCCTTCGCGGCTTCCTTGGTCGTGATGAGCACGACACCGAAGGTCGCACGCGAACCGTAGATGGAGGCCGATGCGGCGTCCTTCAGGACGGATACGCTCTCGATGTCGTCCGGGTTGAGCAGGGCGGGGTCGCCTTCCACTCCGTCGATGAGCACGAGGGCGCTGCCGCCGCCGCCGATGGAAGTTGTGCCTCGGATGTTGTAGTCGGCGCTGCGGCTCGGCTTACCGTCGGAGAGCGAGATGTTGAGGTTCGGAATGGCGCCGACGAGCATCTGGGTGGTGTTGGAGGAAGGTCGTCCGGCGAAGACTTCGGAGGAGACCTGGTCCACGGCACCGGTCAGGTTGACCTTCTTGACGCTGCCGTAGCCGACGACTACCGTCTCTTCAAGCATCAGGCTGTCGTCTTCGAGGGTCACGTCTATGATCGCCCGTCCCTCAACAGGGATTGTCTTTGTGGCAAAGCCTATACAGGAAAACTCGAGGGTTTCCTTCGGGGCTACGCTGATGTTGTAGCGTCCTTCCGCGTCTGTCGAGGCGCCTGTGCTCGTGCCGGGAACCATCACGACGGCGCCGGGAAGAGGTTCTCCGCTGGCGTCGGTGACGATGCCGGAGACCTTGATTTGCTGGGCAAAGCCGGCCACGGCAAGGAGCAGGAGAAGGATTGATAAGATTATTTTTCGCATAAAATCCGGATTATCTGTTGCAAAAATAATCCGAAACGTTCCCGGCGACTACGCCGAAAATTTAGAGAATTGCAACTATTTCACATTTTTGGATTTCGGCACACCCTTGAGACGCCACGCGCGCGGGGTCATGCCGAATTCCCTCTTGAAGCACTCCGAGAAGAATGAGTGGGTGTTGAAACCGACGGCCTGGGCGACTTCCTGAACGGAGAGCGAGTCATCTTTGAGCAGCTCGACAGCTCTGTGGAGGCGCACCTTCATAACGTATTCCATCGGCGATATGTCGGCGTACTCCTTCATCTTTTTATATAAGGAAGAAGGGGACAGGCAGACCACCTCGGCGAGGTCGTCGAGGGTGATGTTGCGGTGGAGGTTCGCCGACACGTATTCCTGGATGCTGCGGAGGAACTTCTGCTCGAGGGCCGAAACCCTTCCGGTAGGCAGCTCGCCGGACGACGGCAGCGATGAGATATAGAAATCGTAGATACGTCGCCTGTTCTCGATGAGGTTGTCCACCGTGCTCCTCAGTTTCTTCGGCGAGAACGGCTTCTCGAGATAGGCGTCCGCGCCGCCCTCGAGGCTCTCCTGCATCAGCGTGTCCGGCACCTCCGCGGAGAGGAGGATGACCGGGATGTGGCTCGTCGCCAGGTTGCTCTTGAGAGCTTTTGTGAACGCAATGCCGTCCATCTCCGGCATGATCACGTCGGACACCACAAGGGAAGGGGAGGCGCCGGCCTCGATTTTCTCGAGCGCCTGCTTTCCGTTGGATGCGTAGATGATGCTGTAGGCCTCGCTCAGCACATCGCCGATGACGCGGGCCATGTCCTTGTCGTCCTCTATGACCATGACGGACCGGTCCTTTGTCTCCACGGAGGGGAGTCCCGCCGTAGCGGCCTTTTCTTCCGAAAGTGGAATGCGGAATATGAACCGGTTGACGCTCAGGTCGTCGTCCATAGTAAGCGAGCCACCGAGAAGGGAGGCAAACTGCCGGCTGGTGGAAAGACCGAGCCCCGTTCCCTCTACATTTGCGGAAGCGTCGTCCTCATAGCGGTAGAACGGCTTGAAGATCTCCTCGCGGACTTCTTCCGGAAGCACGGGGCCGTCGTTTTCTACGCTGACGACGGCATCGTGCCCGGAGGCGGAAAGCTCGATCGAAGTGTGGTGGCTGGAATACTTGAGGGCGTTGGAAAGAAGGTTGTCGAAGATGCGGCCGAGGCTTCGCACGTCGGTCTCGCAGTAAACCGGCGAGTCCGGCACGCTGCAGGATACGGTCTTCCCTTCCTGGAGGAACATCGGGAGGAATCTCCTGTGGGCATCTTTCAGAATGCCGCGCACATCCAGGAATTCAGGATGGACCTGGAAGGTCGAATCCGTCAGTTTACGGAAGTCCAGGAGTTCGTTGATAAGGACGGTGAGTTTCAGGGAGTTGCGCCTCATGATGTCGAGGTTCTCCTGTACGGAACCGTCCGGCGAGGAAGCGAATTTACGGATCAGCGCTTCGAGCGGGATCTGTACCAGCGACAGCGGCGTCCTGATCTCATGGGCTATGGACGTCAGGAAGTCCATCTTGGACTCGAGCAGTTTCCTCTCGTGTTCCCGTTCGGCTTTCGCCTTGGCCCTGCGGTTCACCACTACGGCAATTTCAATGGCGGTAAGAACTATGAAAATCAGATACAGCAGGAAGGCGACCGGGCTGAGCAGCAGGGGAGGCTGCACGCGAAGGCTCATCTCTGTCTCCGGACTCTCATCGCCGGCGAGCGATATCGCCTTGAGACGCAGTTTCCATTTTCCTGAAGGAATATCATATACGGTAAAACTGCCGTCTTGTACGGGAGTCCAGTCGCCCAGGCCGTCAATTTTCCAGAACAGGCCCTTGCGGGGGAAACGGTAATAGTCCAGCGGGGACACATTGACCGTGAATGACCTTGCTTTGCGGCCCAGGTTCATCGACACCGGACACAGTGTCAGCCTCCCTTCCGCCTCTCCGGAGGACGAGAGGATACGGAAGGATGAAATCACCGGCCCTTCGACAGCAGAGGAACTTTCCAGCAACTTCTTTACGGAAAATGATATAAATCCGTCGGAGGTGCCGGCATAAAGCGTCCCGTCGGAAGAAATGAAGTTGGAAGAGTAGTTGAACCCGTCGATGCCCAGCACTTCCCTGGGAATGACGGGAAGAGGCCTTTCGTCGTCGGGATTGATGATTTCGATCCCGTCCGCCCCTGTTATCCATAGAAGGTTCCCGTCCGGTTCCCTTGCGATTTTGAGAAGATGCTGTGTCCCCGCCGGATATGGATGGAAACGGTCATCTGTCGCATCGAACAGCCATAGACCGCCGCTTTCCGCAGAGACAAACAGCCGTCCTTCCCTGTCTTCCTCAAGGTCTGTAAGAGTGTTGGATATAGGAATTTTATAGGTTGTGAAAGCTCCTGAGTAATAGCGTAGTACACGCCCTGATATACTGGCTGTCCAGACTGACCCGTCGGCTCCCTGGATAATACGGCAGACCTGCTCTGTCGGGACGAAAAGATCCCTTTTGAACGAACCGTCCGACATCTCCCATCCGGCGGCCACTCCGTCTTTGCCGCCGATCCAGATCCTGCCGTCCCCGTCCCTGCAGAATGCGTAGGCGGATCTGCCGGCACCGGGCAGATATGTCGTCCTGCCGCTTTCAGAATCAATCATCGCGACGGGAATTTCGTCGTCGATGGTGCCGACCCACAGTTTTCCTCCCTCAGCCATCAGGCCGGTAACATTCCTTCCGGGGAAATAGTGTCTTTCCGCCGCCCTTGCCGGAGCGGAGGGGTCTATGCACATAAGTCCGCGGGTGTCGCTTCCGATCCACATCCGGCCGTCCGGTGTTTCCGCGAAATCCCTCGCCTTGAAATTTCCGCCGGCGAATGCGGCGGAGTAGTGGCGGAGGTCCGGTTCGTCCGGTATAAACTGCGCCAGGCCCTCAAACAGGGTCCCGGCCCAGACATCGCCGTTGGCGTCCTCGGAGAGGCAGCGGAAGGAGTTGTCGCTGAAAGGACGGATGATGCGTGACTCCGACTGCAGCGAACTGTCCAGTACGTGGATACCGTCCCTGGCGGCAAGCCAGTATTCTCCCGAGGAGTGCCTTATGACATCCCTGAGGCGGCGGAAGGACGGAAGCGCCATGAGGCTTTGTGTCCCCGGGTCAAGAATGTACGGGACCTCGTTTTCGGCGGAAAGGAAGATTCTTCCGCCGGCGCAGACAATTCGGGAGGCATTTATCTCTGACAGCCGTCCCTCGTCGGAGGGTAACAGGTCCGAAAGCTGCGGACTTCCGTCCGGTGAGACAAGAATGTGTCCGTTGCTTGTGAGGATATAGACACGGCCCTCTCCGTCACTGCATACGGCCTTGCCGATTACCTGAAGGGCCGTCAGTTCATCCGTTTCCGTGTCGATTCTTATGAGGGTCTGGTTTCTTCTTGCAATCCAGACTGATCCGTCCTTGCCGAGGCACATCTGGCGTATGGAATATCCGTCAACCTCCGGGTGGGAATAGCGCTGCACTCCGCGCCTGTCTTTTCCTATGCGGAACACGCCGTCGGAAGTGGCTATCCAGATGGTCCCGGAGGAATCCTCGCTGAGCGAGAAAACCACCGGGGATGTTCTGCTCTCTGACTCGGGAAAATCAACACGGACAAGCGAGCAGCCGTCATAGAAGTCAAGCCCCTCGTTGGTGCCTATCCACAGGAAACGGCGGCTGTCCGGCATCACGTCGTTGACGCAGTTGTTCGACAGTCCCGCTTGCGTGTCCAGCCGGTAAATTGATTCCTCCTCGGTATGGAGGGCCAGGGTGAACAGTAGTAGAATCAGTATGAGGGCGGTCTTCTTCACGTCAGACTTTCAGGAATATTTTCTTCCTGTAGAGGAACCACAGAAGGAGCCAGCTGATGGCAAAATAGCCGATTGCAAGCAGCCAGGTGCCCCAGGCCTTCGGCATCAGGCCGGCCGCGCCGCCGAGGAAGAACTCCGTGATATCCTTAAAGGAAACAATCCTCTGGAGCATATAGATGGTGATGGAGTTCATACCGATCACCGTAAAAAACGGCGTCCATTTCTTCCAGCCTTTGACGTCTATAAGCCAATAGAAAAGGGCGAAAAGCCCTAATGAATACGCCCCGACAACAAGAACGAAACTGCTGGTCCAGAGACTCTTATTGACAGGGAACCACAGGCTCCAGACGAGGCCGGCGGCAAGGAGTGCCGCCGCGGCAATTATCATACACAGAGTCTTCCTCTTACATGCAGAGTCTTTCACGAACTCTCCGGTAAACTGGCCGAGCATCGCCGTCACGATGGCCGGCAGGGTGCTCAGGAGTCCCTCCGGGTCGAAGAGTCCCGGCTTATAAAGATGATTCGGCATAAGGACACGATCGATGTATCCGACGATATTTCCTTCCAGTGTCAGACTGCCGGCTCCGGCAGCATCCGGTGCAGGAATCAGCAGAAGGAGATTGTATCCAATCAAGATAATGGCTGCTATCACTGTCCGCCACTTCCATCCGCAGGCCATATAAATCCAGGCGGCGAACATCCACGCCAGTCCGATGCGCGCAAGCACGCTCGGGATGCGGAAATGTGGATCCAGGTCGAAAATCTTATTGTAAACAAGGCCCAGAAGGCACAGCAAAAGTCCGCGAAGGACCGTCCTCCAGAAAATCCGCCGGCTCGACGCCCCTTTCGCCTTCCTCGCGGAAAGCGAGAACGGGAAGGTCATTCCGGAGATGAAAAGGAAAAGGGGGAAAATGGTGTCGTGGTGACGGAGCCCGTCCCACGCCGCGTGGAACATCTGGGCGTTGAGCCAGCATTCTTTCCCGCCCGGGAACAACTTGCAGGTCGTGCTCACAATGGCGGCGAACCCCATTATGAACATCATGTCGAACCCCCTGAGGGCGTCTATCGAAAGAAGCCGTTTACTGTCCAAGCTACTTTATCTTTTCTTTCTTTCCGGTGCGGCGCGAACGCTCGGCTGCGAAGCCCATCATATGGCTCTCGAAGGCCACGTCTATGCTGCTTGAAAGGTGATCGGGATCGTGGCGGTCCACAGCCTCGAGCCAGTCGCGGACAAGGCGGTAGTCGCCGCCGCCGTGGCCGGAGTTGGCGTATTCTCCGATTTCAGCGACCTCGTGGTTCCACAGCTTAGGGGTTCTGGTGAGAAAGTCGGTGACTGTAAATGACTTGCTGTCTCCTTCGATGTATCCCATTGTGCCCATTATCCTTGTGCGGCGCCCGCCCTTGGGGGCGAAGGCGTCCATCGAGAAGGATGCCGTGATGCCGTCCTCGAAGCCCATGATGGCTACATAGTGGTCCGGCTGGTCGTTGTCGCAGTGGAAGACGCAGCGGGCGTAGCTGTTGTAGCGGGGGTCCTTGAGGCGGCTGAGGATGAAATCGGGATCCTTGTTGCCTTGAAGGTCGAAGACGCCGGTGTGCTGCTTCAGGTGGGTGTAGATCTCCACTGCGTCGTAGGGGCACTCTTTCTGGTGGGGGCAGCCGTCGGTGCAGTATTTCGGTGCATCCTTCGGGGCGTTCTCCTCCCTGAAGAAACTCAGGCTTCCGGCGGCGTCAATATACTTGCACGGCTTGTCGATGATCCAGCGGAGGATGTCCAGGTCGTGGCAGGACTTGGCGAGGATGATGGGAGTGGTCTCATCCTCGCGGCGCCAGTTGCCACGGACGTAGGAATGGGCCATGTGCGCATACTGGATAGGCTCCATGTGCTGGACATTGATGACGTCGCCGATGGCGCCGCTCTTGACGACTTCGCGCAGGGCCATGAAGTAGGGGGCATAGCGCAGGACGTGGCACAGCGCCACGACCCGCCCGGTCTTCTTGACCATGTCCCTGATGTTCTCACACTCCTTCTTCGTCGGGGCGACGGGCTTTTCCAGGAGCACGTCGTAGCCGAGCTCAAGAGCCTTCATGCAGGGCTCGTAATGCCTGTCGTCGGGGGTTGCGATGACCACCGCGTCGGCGAGTTTCTTCCCGCTTGCAAACACTTCCCGGAAATGTCCGAAGCGCATTTCAGCCGTCACGTTGTGCTGGTCTCCCAGGTACTTGGTCCTGTGCTCCAGAATGTCGGACACGCCTACTACCTTCATCCCGGCGGGGAATTTTTTTGCGAAGCCGGCGTAGGTCCTGCCGCGGTTGCCGCAGCCGATAATAATGACGCTTATCGGCCGGCTGACCTCCGGGTCGAGCGGGCGGATGGGGGTCAGACCCTTGATGGGTTCAATCCCTTTATCGTCCGGCGCCGGACCGGCGGCAGAGGGGCTGGAAATGATTTCGGCGGCACCTGCCATAGGGCCCGCCAGGGCTCCGCCGGCGGCAAGAAGTGTCACTCCTTTAAGAAAATCACGACGTTTCATACAAAGAAAGATTACAAGTATGCAAATTTAATCTTTTATTTCCGGAAAAGGAACAGTGTTCCTGCCGCGCCGGATGCGGTGCTCGGAGCCATTGATAAATAAGGTATATGGCTTATTCGTGACAACCGTAACCGTGCCGTTATCGTACAGGATATCGGTAGTTATCTTCCCGAACGAAAGTTTCTCGATGCCGTGGCGGCAGCTCTGGTGAAGGTTCCAGCGCACAGTAGCTGACGGAGCATCGACGTCGTAGAAACCGAGCACGTTCTCAATCAGCAGCGATATGGGCCCGAGAGCCGACCAGCCGCAGAAGTCGGCTTTGACCGACTTGACGTTTTTGGTGCCTTCCTTTTTGCTGGCAGGCTCCGGCTTGTTGGGGTTGTAGCACTCCCAGATAGTGTGCGGGTCATACTGGGAATAGGTCTGCCACTGGTGCTCAACAATGGCTTCCGCCGTCCTGTCGGCCTCTTCGAAGAAACCGTATTTTTCCAGCGCCTTAATAGCCATATAGGCCGTTGGCAGCCACATGGAGCCTTTCCAGTAATTGCCGTCCTCGTCGAAATCCGGGTCGTCCCTGGAGACGGAGACCCATGGGACGATTCCCCCGAGCTTGTCATCCTGCAGGGCGAAGGAAACCATCGCCCGGGCCTGCTCTTCGGAGGGAATCTCCGCCAGCATCGGCCAGAATGAGGCCGGGGTCAAAATGTGCGTCTTGGAAAGGTCTTCTTCCTTTATATCATAATAGCATCCGTCCTCCTCATCCCAGTAGTACTTGTTGACCTTTTCTTTGAGGTCTTCGTATTTCGCCTTGAACTCTTTCTCGGTGGCGGAGTCCCCGGCGACCTTTGCGAGCCGGGAGATATAGAGCGCGGAGAGGGCCTGCTGTGAGATCGCATCGATCCAGAAAAGGGGCATCTCCCTCTTTCTCGGCGTGTTGTCCATCCCGCTCTGCCAGCTCTGCCAGTTATATCCTATCCCTTTATACTGGATGCGCACGCCGTCATTGCTGATGGGGAAGGGGAACTCCGTGTCGTGGTTCATCGTGTTGAACAGTTCGAAGTGCTTCTGGAGGAAGCGCTTTTCAGTCAGGAGCTCCGTGATATGCTTTTTATCGCCTGTGAACTTATAGTAGTCGTTTTCCACCCATGCGAAAAACGGCGGATTGTCCGGATGCCAGACGCTCAGGGGCGAGCCGGCGTTCTCGTGGAGGGTGTAGTAGAAATTGTCCAGCGTCTCGATCCCCGGGAAAAGCTTCGGTGCATACTTGCAGAACATCACCATGAACTCCGAATCCCAGATCCAGATCACCTCGTCCCTGAACCCTTCGTCCATATACAGCGGCTGGACCAGCCCCGGCTGGTACTTGATGTGGTCCTTCGCCTGCTCCCAGGCGGTCCAGTACAGGTCCACGTACTCCGGCTTTGCGTCAAACACCGGCGAGGGGATCTCCGCCTCTTTCTTCCCGCAACTGATTCCCAGAGCCAGGGTTAATATCAGTAGAACAGCGTTTTTTTTCATGGCTGAAATTTTACTAAAAGTACTCCGTGGGAGGGGATCCTGACCGTCGGCGGACATTCTATCTGCCGCCAGAGGTCGCGGCAGGCTTTTACACCGCTCCATCCGGCCTCCGCCAGCTTTTCCGAAATATTCACCTCCACGGCATTTTCTCCCATGTTGAAAATGCCCGCGGCGCAGGCTCCGTCACTAAGGGGACGGCCCCAAATCTGCATCGATTCGTCTTCCCACAGAAGGCTTGCCTGCTTGCCGAGCGGGTCCTGGTCCACAGCATTCACTTCGTTGTTGCAGAGGAGGTTAAGGGTAAACTTATCTATGCAGGAAAGATCGCCGCCGATAATGAGCGGGGCGGCGAGAAGCGCCCACAGCGACACATGGGAATACTGCTCATCCGGAGTAAGTCTGGTATCCCTGAGCCCCTCGCCCCAGCCGACTTTCCCTACGACCAGCATGTCCGGGTCGTTCCAGTGGCCCGGGCCGGAATATCCGACGGCCGGGCGCTGCTTGACAAAGCCTATACGGACGACTCTTTCCCATTTGTCCGTCAGGTCTCCGGTCGTACGCCACAGGTTGCCTCCGGCTTCCTCTCCCCAGGTCCAGACATCCTCAAGGCCGTACTGGCAAATGGAATAGACGATATCCCTGGGCTGCCGGGCCAGCGCATCTTTCATCACGAGGTACGGCTTTATGTGGTCTTCCTTGCCGGCATCCGGGATTTCTTTCAGGATGGACCTGTAGCCGCAGAGGTCATATTTCAGGTAATCGACGCCCCAGGAGGTCCAGGTCGCCGCGTCTTTCTCCTCGAATCCGAGCGCGCCGAGGTATCCGCCACAGGTGCGGTCTCCAGGCGAGGAATAGATTCCGAGCTTGAGACCGCTGTAGTGAAGCCAGTCACCGAGCGCGGCAATGTCGGGGAAGCGGTCGTTCGGGAGCAGGACGCCGTCTTCGCCGCGCTCGCCCGCTTGCCAGGCGTCGTCGATGTTGATATAGCTGTAGCCGTAGTCGGCAAGTCCGCTGGAAATGAGCGCTTTGGCTGACTCGAATACCTTCTCCTGCGAGACCTCGAGACCCCAGCAATTCCAGCTGTTCCAGCCCATCGGGGGAGTGAGGGCGATCGCATCGCCGACTTTAAGTACCATGAGGCCTTCTCCCTTTCCGGCCTTGTTGCACGCCTTCCATCTGATGGAATACTCCCCGGCCTTTGCGACCGAGCCGCTCACGACTCCTCTCACGCGGTCGAGTTTCAGGCCCTTGGGGAGCCGCGAGGCCTTGAATTTCATCGGCCTCTCCCCGGAGAAGGGAAGGCGGAAATAAACCGGATGCCCCGGCCTTGCCCCCAGCACTGCCGGGCCGTTATACCTCGGCTGAGGCGGCGCTTCCGGCGTCAGGCAGTATTTTTCCGGCGCCATCGAAAGCCGCAGGAGAATGGGGTAGTGGTCGGAAATATAGGTCACTTCCGGATAATATGAAGTGTTGTCAACAATATATTCCGCCGGTTTTCCTGCGCCGTAGAAGATGTAATCTATAATGCCTGCAGATTTCTCTTTTCCCCAGGAATTGAATGTCTTACGCGATGTGGCCTCCGTCTCCGGGCAGGTCAGGCGGGCGTCGTTGAACCAGCCGGAGAGGGTCTTGATCGCCGACTCTTCCGGAGAGTTGTTGAGGTCTCCGACAAGGAAGACGGGAGAGGAACTGAACTCCTTGCGCTTTAATCCGGTAAGGCGTTCCATCTCCGTCAGCAGAGTCTCCACTTCCTGGTCCGGAAGCGCCGGATTCTCCGACACCGACCAGCTGATATGGGCCGAGAAGAACCACAGCCGTTTTCCGTTCTTGTCCTCAAGATGGAGCCATGATGTAATTATCGGACTCTTCTGTCCGGTCCGGACAGACGCCGTGTCGCCCGGCGTTTCGCTCAGCCAGAAGCACCCGTGCCCAAGCAGGTTAAACTTTGATTTACGGAACATCACCCCTACCGACTCGTCGGAAGTGCGCACCATCTTCCCGCCGCTCAGGCGTCCCGGGCAATAGATGAACCATTCTTCTCCAAAATCTTCTTCCAGGTTTGTGACCTGAGTCCTCCTGACTTCCTGAAGACCTATAACATCTATGGAATTCTGCTCGAAAAAGGCCTTCACGGCGCTTCGCCTCACCATCCACGGCTGCCCGCCGAACTTATAATCATACTCCGGCCGGTTGTCATCCAGGAACCTCACGTTGAACGACCCCACCAAGAGCTCGTCCGCCGCCCCGCCCTGGGCGCGCCCCGCCATCGGCATCATCGCCAGTAAGGTTAATATGAAAAGGACTCTTCTCATACCTACAAATTTAGTCCAGTTTGAATGCCTGTTTTATATGGATTCTTTCAAAAATTGCTAGGATTAGTAGAGAAACCCTGCCAACCAGAGTGGAAGTTTCTTCCCCACAGGAAATTCCATTTCATCCGCAAAGACATATGAATTGGGAATATTCGCAATCTGTCCGAAAGACTTGTCCTTTCCCCCGACTTCAATCGTGATATGACCGTCTATCAGAAAATCCCCGGTAGATTTTCCATATTCGACCGTATGGCCATTGGAAAGCTGGTTTACAAAGAAGCATTCGCGAACTGTGCCAATATTCTCCTTGGTTCCCAAAGCATACAAAATGTTTGGGTTATGAATATAAATCTTGTCGGGCTTTTGCATCTTGGTTACAGAGATGTTGCTCGAATAGAGAAGGTGAAGGAGCTCGGCCTTCTTCAGACCGGACAGATAGCTGAGTACGGTGGCTTTGTTCAATTCCAGATATGATGAGAGCTTGGCAATGTTCACTTCGTAGGGAATGTTATTGGACAGGAACATCAGCATGGCCTTCAGTTTTCTGGTATTCGCAGGATCCACTCCGCAGAACTCCGTCATCTCCTGATCTATTATGAAATTGACCACGTTTTCGATTCTGTCATAGTAATCCTCCATATCCCCGTCATAGAAAGGGTAATAGCCTGCTTTGAGATATGCTTCGAACAGAAGTTGCGGATGGCAGACCTCACAAACATTTGCGCAAATGGAATCCGGATCTGAGAGAATCTCCTCCAGCGTAAAGACAGGCAGCGTAAGACCGTGATAGAAGCGGAGGTATTCCCGAAAGGACAGCCCGGCGAGATCATAGCTTCTCACGCGCCTGGACAAATCCGCATCGGCGTTAAGAATCTGCAGAAGGGAAGACCCCGAAAAGGTGATCCTCATTTGTGGATACAAATCGATTATTTCCTTTATCTCCTTACTCCAGTCCGGATACTTGTGAACCTCGTCAAGGAACAGATGCTCCCCACCCATCAGATGAAATCGTTCAGCAAGATCCAGTAGCGAATGAGTAGTGAAGTACATGCTATCCATTAAGCAATACAAAGCTTCACCAGCCTGTACGCCATAATTCATGTAAATATATTGCCTCATCAACGTGGTCTTGCCGACGCCTCGGGAACCGCGTATGGCAACCAGTTGTTTGTCCCAGGCGATAGCGTCCATGGCTTCCCGTATGATAGAAGTGCTTACTTGCGAGATCAACAGATGATGCTTCTTAAAAAGAGTTTCCATTTCCTTTTATTACTTATGTGGCAAAAATAAGAAAGTTTATCCGGATAACCAAACTTTATATAAAAAGGTTATTCCGCTAACCACTTTTCGGACGCGGCATTAAAAAAGCGGCCCGGGCGCTGGGGGTGCCGGGGCCGCTTATGGGAAGAGGGTTATGTAGGACTAGTTCTGGTAGCAGCCGGGCCAGGAGGTGGCGCCGCGGCTGTTGCCGTTGATGTCCTTACCGAGGGCTCCGATAGTGTTCAGCCAGCTGTAGAAGTCAGCGTCAGCGTTCTGGATCTCAGTGTTGACATCCGCCGTCGCAGCCAGCATGCTGCTGTTGGTGCCGGTAAGAGTACCATTCCAGGTCCATGGAGCGCTCCAGCCGCCGAAGCTGGCTGAAGTGGCATAATAGTCGTGACCGGAACCGGTATCGACCGTCCAGTTCGTCCTGTTGTCTCCTTCCTTGGAAATCTTGCTGTACCAGCAATAAACGGGGAGCTTCGTGCCGCCATTTCCTATTGTATTTCCTCCATCAACACTAATGTCTCCGTTGACCCAGAAACTATTGCCGTTCGTCTGAAGCGAGCAAAGGATGGTATTGAGCAGGTAGTAATTACCCGTATTCTGGAACTTGATGACGCCCCAGTTGTTCTTTCTTAGGCCACCGGAGCCGGGGGCGCGGTAATTATCACCGACAATGGTAGTATTGGCAAGAATGAGGGTGCTGCTCGTGTTGTCCATGCCAATCCAGGAAATCTCATCGGAATTTCGTCCGCCATAGTTGTCGTGGAAAGAGCAGTTGTTGAAAGCGAAGGTGCTGCCGGCCAAAGTGGCGAACACCGTTCCTCTCAAACCGCCATAGACGCCTGTGGAATTACCTGTACCGGATGTATTCTCCTTGAATTCGCAGGCGTTGAAATAATACTTGACGTTACCTATACGACAGTTGACGATAGCCGCGCAGGGGGAATTGTTTGAAATCTGACGATTCGTATAGTTGCCGTCAAATACGCAGCCGTTGAAGCGACCGACTTTTCCAGATTGCTGGATACGAATGATGCCACCTGAGACTGTATCCTCACCAACAAAATTGTAGTTCTCCTTGAAAAGCACATCCGTACAGCTGAAAGATCCGTAGGAATAAATAGCTCCACCTGCTGCCTTTTTTGTCGTGTTTTCAGTATCCGCACCGTCAGCATGATTCCCCTGGAACTTGCCGCCGGTAAAGGTGGTGTTGTCATTGGCATTTTCAATCATGACGGCTCCGCCTCTCTGGCTACAAGAGTTGTCGATGAACTCACAATCCGTGAAGGTGCTGGTAACACTGGTTCCGTTGATGCAGATGGCTCCGCCCTGGACTGAGGAGTGGTTCCGGATAAAGTCACAGTCGTCGAAGGTGATGGTTCCGGCACCGGAAATATAGGCCGCAGCACCGTACTCGCCCGAGTCATCATTATCGCTGAACGTTACCCTGGTACAGTTGAACGTGTCGAAGGACTGAGCATAAATGGCATTCTTGGTGATATTGCTGGCTTCGCAGTCCTGAATATTTACCTTCGCACTTGCGTGGTTGACGTGGATGATTCCGCCGGCACCGGTAGCGTTTTTGAATACGCAGTTGCTGATATTTACGGTTGCGCTGTTGAATACGGAAATGCCGCTGCCGTTTCCGGAAGTCTGGTTGCCATCGAAATAGCAGTGGTCCAGATTCAGTTCCTTGGCACTGTTGTTAACACGGATGGCAGACGCATTGGACGCGCCATTTGTGCCCGTAAACTTGACGTTCCTGACGGTAATGTATGAGTTGTGCTGCGGCCAAAGCACGCCGGCAGTAGTGCCGGAAGTAGCAGTGCGCCCGACGAATGTGGTCATGCTTGACTCGGAATTGAAGGTGCCTTCAAGGGTGAAAGCAACATTGGAGTGATGCTCGTAATCCAGCACCAGATAGTCGTCGCCGAAGGAGAACTCGTCAGCCGAGAAATGGAACGTAGAGCCCTTGAGGATGAAATGGTTGTCCTCGTTGGTTACAAAGGCCTTGAATTCGCTGACGCCCATGGCATTGGTCCAACTCTGGCCAGCCTTGGTGCCGGCGCCGGAAGGGGTAACATAGTACTGGCCGGCGTGGGCGTCGATGTCGTCGAGCTTGACGATCTGGCCGCGTGTGGTGGTAAAGGATCCGTTGTAGTAGAAGGGGATAATCTGTGTTTTTTCTTCACCGGTGAAGCGGCTTACGCGGAATCCCTGGGTGAGCGTGACGCCCGGTTTGATGGGGATGTAGTAGTTGCCAGTCCCTGAAACGGCCATCGAAAACGTCGTGCTTGGGTCTCCGTAGGCATCTCCAACGACAGGATTGCCGTTACCGTCCATTTCTACTTTGAATGCTCCGGCAATCTCTTCGCCGCCGACAGCCTCTACCTTAAGCATGGAAATATCGCTGTCAGTCACGCCGATTTTCAGGAGGCATGCCGCAGTTTTGAATTCAAGGGAAGATGACCAATTGCTTCCGGACTTGACGGCTTTGGCGACGCAGATGTCACTGGAGGCGAAGGAACCGTCGGTCTTGGAGCCGCTGTAATGGACGGTCACCTTGCCGTCGTTGACGCTGCCGCCTGCCTCGGCGGGATAGATAGCGTAGATCTCACTGACATCGCCCTCGGGGGCATCGATCGTAAAGGTCGTGCTGGCGCCGGATGATTCGGCTGTGGCGGTGGTGTAGCCGCCGTCCCATGAGAACCTGACCTCGTCGCCCTCGACCCAGGTGACGGTCTCGTCGTCGGTCGTGGCAGTTCTAGACGGAGCCGGGGCCGTGAAGACTATCTTGCCGGGCTCGGCAGGGATTACGGCCTCCTCGGGAGCGCTCTCGAATTCTTTTTCCTTGTTGCAGGCGCCGGCAACCATCGCCAGCGCTACAAATGCAAATAATTCAAACTTTTTCATAATCGTGGCGGTGGTTAATCAAACAAATCGACTGCTTCATACTCTTCGTGGGTGGCTTCTGCGGAGGCCACAAAGACTTTCTCGACCGAAATGAACATCACGTTCACATTCGGCGAAACATACTCTTGAAGGAATAGGGGTTCTTTCATTTTTACCTTTCAATTGGTTATCGAAGGCAAAAGTCCCTATTCCTTATATATTATATTGCAAGGATTCCTTAAAAAATTACGCCATTTCCGCCGGAAGGTGCGTATTCGCCTCCTCGAGGAGGTCGCCGAGCTCGGCGATGTCGCGGCAGATGAGGGATGGGGCGTGGGGCCACTCCCGGGCCATCTCGAGGGTGGTCTCGCCGCTGAGGACGAGGACACCGAAGGCGCCTGCATTGTATGCGCACTCGACATCGGTGTAGATGCGGTCGCCGACCATGGCGATCTCGTCGGCTTTGAGGCCGTACCGGTGCTCGATGCCGCGGATCATCGCGGGGTCGGGCTTGCCGATGACGGCGTCGGGCCTGCGGCCTGTGGCCTCGGCGACGCACGCGCAGAGGGAGCCGCAATCGACAAGGATTGTCGGCTGGTCGGTCGGGCACACTCGGTCGGGGTTCGTCGCTATGTACGGCAGACCCTCGGAGACCCACCAGGCTGCGCGGCAGAGGCGGGAATAGACGAGAGTCGTGTCGAAGGCGACGACGACGGCGTCCGGCCGGTCGTCAGCCGAATCGGCAGTGCTTTCGAAGCCGGCGTCCTCGAACTGGCGTATCATCGACGGCGTGCCAAGGAGGAAAAGCCGGCGGGCGGAGGGGAGGTTGGCCTTGATGTAGTCAATCGTCGCGGGGACGGTGCTGTACATCTGCTCAGTGCCGGCCTCGATGCCCATTTTGTGGAGCTTGGCGAGGTAATCTTCGAGCGAACGGGTCGGGTTGTTGGTGAGGAAGGAGTAGGAAATCCCGAGCCTCGTGAGCTTCGCGAGGAAGTCGAGGGTGAAAGGGAATATGGTGTCCGACAGGTAGATGGTCCCGTCCATGTCGAGGGCCACGTGCCGTATGCGGCGGAGCTTTTCCTTCAGAGACTTATCCATATCAGTCGAGGTCAAGGGGCTCGTTGCGCAGCCATTGCTCCACGGCGGCTATCTGCTCGTAGAACGGGGAATCGTCCTTGAAGACAGGGATGATGGCGCGGACGGCATCGTAGGCCTTGCGGGAGGCCGGCGCGAGTTTATCAGCGATGCCGAGGCAGTCCACGGCCTGGGCAAGCGCGATGTACTGGATCGCGAACACCTGGAAGCCGTTGTCGAGCACTCTCTTGCAGAGGAGGGCGCTGTTGGTGCCCATGCTGACGATGTCCTGGTTGTCGTTGTTGTTGGGGATGGTGTGGACGTAGTTGGGCATCGCGAGGGTCTGGCACTCGGCGGTCGTGGAAGTCGCCGTGAACTGGCAGGCCTGCATGCCGTAGTTGAGTCCGAGGGTCCCCATGTTGAGGAACGGAGGGAGGATGCCGTTGATACGGTCGTGGAACAGGTAGTTGAGCTGGCGTTCCGCAGTCTGGATAAGGCGGACTGCCGCGATCTTGACCTTGTCCTCTTCGAGGGATACATAGTCGCCGTGGAAATTACCGCCGTGATAGACGTTGCGGCTCTCCGGATCCACGATGGGGTTGTCGCAGGCGGAGTTCATCTCCCGCTCCAGCACCCTCGCGGCGTTCGCGAAGGTCTCGCTGACCGGGCCGAGGATCTGCGGGGTGCATCGGAGGGAATAGTAGGCCTGGACCTTATGGTCGAACGTCCGCTCGGTGTGGCCGCCGTCGTAGAGCTCGTGCTCACGGCTGGCGAGGCATCCGCTGCCCTTGCTGAGCTCACGCATGCGACGCGCGATCGTCTGCTGGCCGTCCTGGCGGCGAACCTCGTTGAGAGGTTCCGCCATCAGGTCGTCGTAGGAGGATGCGATCTCGTTCATCATCACCGCTGCGAGGGTTCCCCTGTCCAGGAGGCGCTTCGCGTAGATGTTGTTGACCACTCCTATACCTGTCATGAAAGAGGTCCCGTTGCAGATGGAAAGCCCTTCGCGGATGTGGATGCGAAGCGGCTCCAGGCCGTTCTCTGCGAGCACCTCGGCACTCGGTCTCCACTCTCCCTTATAATGTACTTTCCCTTCACCTATCATACAGAGGGCCATGTGGGCGAGCTGCACAAGGTCGCCGCTGGCCCCGACGCTGCCGTGCTGGGGGATGAACGGGAGGATGTCCCGGTTAATCATCTCCACGAGAAGCTTCACGACGTAAGGGTGGACGCCGCTGCGGCCCTGAAGGAAGGTGCCGAGACGGGCGACGAGCGCGGCCTTGACATAGATGTCAGGCAGCGGCTCGCCGGCGCCGGTCGAGTGGCTGCGGATGATATTGTACTGGAGGTCTGAAAGATACTTGTCATCGACCCTCCACTGGGCCATCGGCCCGAAGCCGGTGTTGATGCCGTAGATAACCTTGTCGGAAGCGAACTCCCTGAGGAAATCGTAGCACTTTTCGACCTCACCTGCCGGAAGGTCTGCGATGTCGATTTTCCTGCCGCCGAAGAGCAGGCCTTCGACCATTTTTATACTGAGTTCTGTCATATCTATTCCCATTCTATCGTTGCCGGGGGTTTGGACGAGATGTCGAATACCACCCTGTTGACCCCGCGCACTCGCCCGATGATTTCAGAGGAGACCTCCGCGAGGAAATCGTAGGGGAGCCTGACCCAGTCGGCGGTCATCCCGTCAACTGAGGAGACGGCCCGGAGGGCAACGCAGTTTTCATAGGTCCTATCGTCTCCCATCACTCCGACGCTGCGCACCGGGAGCAAAACTGCCCCCGCCTGCCAGACTTTGTCGTAAAGGCCCCTTTCGCGGAGGAGGGTTATGAAAATGTCGTCCGCGTCGCGGAGAATGCGCAGCTTCTCCGGCGTCACTTCGCCCAGGACGCGGATGGCGAGACCGGGGCCAGGGAAGGGATGGCGGCCGAGGATGGCCGGATCCAGTCCTATGGCTTTGCCGACTCTCCGGACTTCGTCCTTGAAAAGGAGGCGCAGCGGCTCCACTATCTTGAATTTCAGGTCTTTGGGAAGACCGCCCACGTTGTGGTGTGACTTGATGGTGCGGGATGGACCCTTGCCGGCGGCGGACTCTATAACGTCGGGATAAATCGTCCCCTGGGCGAGCCAGCGGGCCTCGCCGATTTCGGCGGCGGCCCTGTTGAAGGCTTCGATGTAATCCCGGCCTATGATCTTTCTCTTCTGCTCGGGGTCGGTTACGCCCTGTAGGTCGCCGAGGAACATTTCCGTCGCATCGACTCCCTTTATGTTCAGGCCCATCCCTTCGAAGGAGCGAAGAACGCTCTCGTACTCGCCCTTGCGAAGGAGCCCGGAGTTGACAAATATGCAGTGGAGCTGCTTCCCGATGGCTTTCTGCAGCAGGAGCGCAGCCACCGAAGAGTCCACTCCGCCGGAAAGTCCGAGGATGACTTTGTCGGAGCCCACTTTTTCGCGTATTACCCTCACTGCGTCGGTGATAAAATTCTCCGGCGTCCAGTCGGCGGAGCATCCGCAAATACCTGTGACGAAATTGGATATGAGCTTCGCCCCGTCCTCGCTGTGGTGGACCTCCGGGTGGAACTGCAGGCCCCAGGTCGGCTCGCCGTCCACTTTGTAGGCGATGTTGGGGATGTCGTCGGAGGAGGCGGTCACGCGGAAGCCCTCCGGGAGCGACACCATCGTGTCGCCGTGGGACATCCAGACCGTCGAGCCGCTTCTGACCCCTTCGAATAGGGGGTCTCCGGCATCGAGTATTTTAATGGTGGCACGGCCGTATTCCCTCATATCCTCCGGTGCGACCACTCCGCCGCTGTCGCGGACCATCCGCTGGGCTCCATAGCAAATGCCAAGAAGCGGCAACCGGCCGCGGATTCCTTCGAGATCCGCCGCCGGGGCGTCCGGGTCGTTGACCGACGACGGGCTTCCGGAAAGGATCACACCTTTGACGGCCCCGTCGAGGGCCGGGACCCTGTCGCAGGGGACTATCTCGCAATAGACGCTGCACTCGCGTACACGCCTTGCAATCAGCATCGTGTACTGCGAACCGAAGTCGATTATGATGATTTTGTCCACTATCTGTAATTTGGTGAGGGTTTGGCAATAGTGACGTCGTGGGTGAAACTTTCGGCAGAGCCAGCGGCCGTGATTTTGACGAAACGGGCCTTGCGGAGCGAAGGGATGTCGGGCGCGCCGACGTATCCCATCCCGGCACGGAGGCCTCCGGCGAGCTGAAAAACGACATCTGCAAGTCTTCCTTTGTACGGAGTCCTTGCCACTACTCCTTCGGGAACGAGCTTCTTCTGGTCCTTCTGGAAATACCTGTCGGCCGAGCCGGCCATCATCGCGTCGGTCGAGCCCATGCCGCGGTAGGCCTTCCAGCGGACTCCGTCAATCTCTTCGACCTCGCCGGGGGCTTCGTCGGTCCCGGCGAAGAGGTTTCCGCACATCACGCAGTCGGCTCCGGCGGCGAGGGCTTTTACGATGTCTCCGGAGAAGCGGATGCCGCCGTCCGCGATGACGGGGACGCCGCTGCCTTCCAGGGCTTCGGCCACTTCCGCCACGGCCGTCAGCTGCGGCACGCCGACCCCGGCGACGATGCGTGTAGTGCAGATCGAGCCGGGCCCGATGCCAACCTTGACCGCGTCGGCTCCGGCCTCGACCAGAGCTAGCGCCCCTTCCGCAGTCGCTATATTTCCTGCAACTATATCTATGGAAAACCTGGCTTTCAGTGCTTTGACAGTCTCAATCACGCCCTTCGAGTGGCCGTGGGCGGAGTCCACGACAATGGCATCGACTCCGGCACGTACAAGGGCATCGGCCCTTTCGAGCGCCTCCTGCCCGACTCCCACCGCGGCTGCAACTACGCATCCTGCGGCCTTCACCGCGGCCACTTCGGCGGCCTGCTTTTCCACGCTGAGATTCTTGTGTATCACACCGATGCCGCCTTCTGAGGCTATTGCCATGGCCATCACGGTCTCTGTCACGGTGTCCATCGCCGCGGAGGCGAAGGGGACAGCAAGGGGGATGTGCTTCGAGAAGGATGAGGCGAGGGAGACTTCCCTCGGAAGGACCTCCGAGAAGGCAGGGACGAGTAGAACGTCCCCGAAGGTCAGGCCTTCGCCTTTTATGCGCTCGGACAAGTTTGCCATTTTCCCTGTTTTTGGTGCTTATCCTGCAAATATAATCAATTTCTTCCTATCCCGGCTATCTTTGATTATCCGCATAAAAAGTTTATTTTTGTGTTCGCAAAAACCACCAAGTATGACACTCATAGAAAGCATTATCGAAAGGGCGAAATCCTGCAGGCAGCGCATCGTGCTGCCCGAAGCGCTCGAAGAAAGGACCATCAAGGCCGCTGACCGCGCCATCGCGGACGGCCTCGCTGACATTATTCTTATCGGCAACAGGGAGAAGATTCTCGCCTACGCCGCCGAGCTGGGCCTCAGCCACATCGGCGAAGCGACGATCATCGACCCCGAGACCAGCGAGAAGACCGAGGAGTACGCGCAGCTCCTTTTCAAGCTCCGTCAGGCCAAGGGCATGACCGAGGAGCAGGCTCGCAAGACTGTCCTCAATCCTCTGTATTTCGGCTGCCTTATCATCAAGAGCGGCGATGCGGACGGCCAGATCAGCGGCGCCCTCTCGACGACGGGGGAGACCCTCCGTCCCGCCCTCCAGATCATCAAATGCTCTCCCGGCATAACCTGTGTCAGCGGCGCCATGCTGATGGTGACCAAGACTCCTCAGTACGGTGAGGACGGCGTGCTAGTCATCGGTGACGTCGCCGTGACCCCGACCCCGGACGCCTCCCAGCTTGCGCAGATCGCCGTCTGCACTGCCCGCACGGCAAAGAGCGTCGCTCTTTTCAAGGAGCCGCGTGTCGCGATGCTTTCCTTCTCGACGAAGGGTTCTGCCAAGGCGGATGTCGTCGATAAGGTTGTCGAGGCGACGGCCCTTGCAAAGGAGCTGGACCCTTCGCTCGCAATCGACGGCGAACTCCAAGCCGACGCCGCCCTCGTCCCTTCCGTCGGCGCCAAGAAGGCCCCCGGCTCCCCGATTGCCGGCAAGGCCAACGTTCTTGTGTTCCCTTCCCTTGAAGTGGGCAACATCGCTTACAAGCTCGTCCAGAGGCTGGGCGAGGCCGAAGCCATCGGCCCCATCCTCCAGGGCATCGCCCGCCCCGTCAATGACCTCAGCCGCGGCTGCTCCGTCGATGACATATACAAGATGGTTGCAATCACCGCCTGCCAGGCGATGGATTCAAAATAAGCCCGGTCCATGAGTGTTTCTGTACTGATGCCGGTTTACAACACCGAGCCGGAGTACCTGTCGCAGGCAATCGAAAGCATTCTGTCCCAGACGTATTCTGATTTCGAACTGTTGATTTACGACGATGCGTCGGTAAGGGAGGACACGCTCAGTACTCTGGACCGGTATGCTGAGAAGGATCCGAGGATCCGTATCATTCACGGCCGGAAGAATGCCGGAGTCGCCGTCGCTCGCAACACTCTTATCGCAGAAGCGAAGAACCGACTGTGCGCTTTTCTGGATTCGGACGACATCGCAAAGCCCTTCAGACTTGAGCGCCAGGTTGAGTTTTTCGAGAGTCATCCTGACTTCGGCATTTGCGGAGGCTGGTTCCACCGCTTTCCGTCGGACACGACAATCGCTCCTCCCGCCCGGCCGGGATTTATGGATTTTCTGCGGGAGAACTGCCTTGGAAATTCCACAGTCATGTTCGACAGGGAGTTGTACGCAAAGTTCGGGCTCCGTTTCAACGAAAACCTGCCCATCTGTGAAGACTACGACATCTACACCAGGGCCGTGCGATACATGAAGATAGCAAACCTCCAGGAGGTTCTCGTGGAATACAGGGAAAGGCCGGACAGCCTGAGCCACGCCGACATGGGAGCTTTAAGCGAAGCGGACAGCATCATCCACAAGGACATGATGGATTTTCTGACCGAGGATGAATCGCTCAGAGGCGGGATTTCCGAGCTCCTTGCCGAAATGGCTCCGGGGAAGCGTCCTTCCTTCTTCACACGTCTCCGCAGGTGCTTTAGAAAGTCTCATCACCATCGCAGCTAATTCAAATAGAATTATTATCTTTGCGCCGTTAAAAACAGGAAAGATTATGAATCTTCGTGACATTAAGAAAGACATCGAGTATGTGATCGGTGCGTTTGTGGACGATTGCTCCACGTTCCTCTCAATCAAGCCCGGCAAGAACGCCGACGAGATAACCTCCCTCCTCGACGAGGCCGTTGACCTTTTCAACGAGCTTCGCGACAAGGTCGGCGCCCCCGAGGGCAACAAGAGGGCCTTCTATCTCGGCATCCGCAAGGAGCTCATCGAGAGGACAGACGCTCTCTACGAGAGGCTCAGCGAAGCCGTCAAAAAGGGACTCGCCGAATAATTGCAACCGGGTTGCATTAAGCTCTCCGTACCTTTGTGCCGTAAACTTCAGAAGTTATGGCACACCACGAAGAGCACTGCTGCCCCCACGAGCATGAGCACCACCATCACCACGAGGAGGGCGGTCTCCGGGAGCAGATAATCAAAATATCGCTTGCAACGGTATTACTCGTTGCGGCAGTAATTGTGGAGAAGACTGTCACGCTTAAGACGTGGCAGCTTCTCCTTATTTATATGGTGCCCTACCTGATCGCTGGGTTTGACACTATTAAAGAAGCCTTCGAGGGCATCTTCGAAGGGGAGCCACTCAACGAGAACTTCCTTATGACCGTCGCGACGGCCGGAGCCCTCGCCATCGGCTTCCTTCCCGGAGCGGAGAGCCAGTTTCCCGAGGCGGTGTTCGTGATGCTGTTCTTCCAGGTGGGGGAGATGTTCGAGGGAATAGCTGAGGGACGCAGCAAGCGCAGTATTTCGCACCTGATGGAGATAAGGCCGGACACGGCGTCGCTCGAACGCGACGGCGAGATCGTGACGGTGGATCCGGACGAAGTCGCCGTCGGCGAGGTCGTAGTGGTGCGTCCCGGCGACAAAGTGCCGATGGACGGTGTCGTTGTGGAAGGATCTTCAACCCTCAACACGGTGGCCCTCACAGGGGAAAGCGTCCCCCGGACGGTCAATCCGGGGGAGGAAGTGCTGTCCGGATGTATCAATCTTTCCGGCGTGCTCAGGATCCGTGTGACCAAAGTCTTTGACGAGTCCACGGCATCGAAGATACTCGAACTGGTGACCTCCGCTCAGGAGAAAAAATCCCGCAGCGAAGGGTTCATTACCCGTTTTGCGAAAGTGTACACTCCGATTGTGGTTGCCGCCGCCGTGCTTCTTGCCGTAATACCTCCGATGGTCTCTGGCGCTTTCGCAGAGACTTTCCCGACCTGGCTCTACAGGGCCCTGATGTTCCTTGTGGTATCCTGCCCGTGTGCGCTGGTGATCTCGGTTCCGCTCGCCTTCTTCGGCGGCCTCGGCGGCGCTTCCCGCAAGGGCATCCTAATCAAGGGCTCCAATTACATCGATGCACTCTCCGGCGTTTCAACCGTAGTCTTTGACAAGACAGGAACGCTTACCGAAGGTGTTTTCGAAGTCACAGCCGTCCACCCCGAGATTATTGACGAGACCGAGCTCCTTCACCTCGCCGCCCACGTGGAGCGCTATTCCACTCACCCGGTGGCTGCGGTTCTCCGCAATGCCTATCCGGACGAGGATGACGACTGCACAGTAAGCGGGACTGAAGAGTTTGCAGGTGAGGGGATTACAGCCGTTGTAAACGGTAAGGTGGTCAGCGTTGGGAACGGCCGCCTGATGGACAGGGTCGGCGCCGCCTGGCACCAGTGCCATCACGCCGGCACCATCATTCACGTCGCAATCGACGGAGAATACGTCGGACACGTCGTCATATCCGACAGGATAAAGGACGACGCCCGCGAAGCCGTGAAGGATCTTGTCGCAGCTGGTGTTGCCAGGACTATGATGCTCACTGGCGACCGCGAGGATGTCGGCAGGGTAGTCGCTGCTGAGCTCGGCCTCACTGGCTACAAGGCAGAACTACTCCCGGAAGACAAGGTAAACGAGGTCGAACGTCTGCTCGGGGAAGGCACTCTCGCCTTCGTCGGCGACGGCATCAACGACGCGCCGGTGCTTGCGCGGGCTGACATCGGCATAGCGATGGGCGGCCTCGGCTCCGATGCCGCGATAGAGGCGGCAGATGTCGTCGTGATGGACGACAAGCCGTCGAAGATTGCTGCGGCAATCATGCTCTCACGGCGTACTCTGCGCATTGCCCGTGAGAACATTTACTTCGCCCTCGGCATAAAAATCCTCGTCCTGCTGCTGGCGGGACTCGGCCTTGCGACTATGTGGATGGCGGTGTTCGCCGACGTGGGGGTGACGGTGCTCGCGGTCCTCAACTCGATGAGGACGCTGCGCAACTAATAGTATTTCTTCTCCTCGCGGTAGAGGGCTATAAAGATGAAAATCAGTATAGTGAAGGCCCAGAGCGAGGAGCCTCCGTAGCTCAGCATGGGAAGCGGTATGCCGATGACCGGCATGATGCCGATGGTCATACCTATATTTATAAACAGGTGCATGAAGATGCACGCTGCGACGCAGTAGCCGTAGATCCGGGTAAACTTCTCCCTGCACTCCTCCGCGTCTATGATTATACGGGCTATAAGGAATACATACAGCCCTATGACCACAAGGCAACCCAGGAAGCCCCATTCCTCACCGATGGTGCAGAAAATAAAGTCGGTCGATTGCTCCGGGATGAAGCCGTAAGCGGTCTGGGTGCCTTTGAGGAATCCCTTGCCGAAAAGGCCGCCGGAGCCGATGGCGATCATCGACTGGTTGACGTTGTAGCCCGCTCCGGAGGGGTCGTCCCTCATTCCAAGAAGGACCTCGATCCTCTGCCTCTGGTGATCCTGGAGCACCTTCTCAAAGATGAACTGGGTGGAGAATACCAGGGCGAGACCGACGATGAATGTGATGACGGAGGCCCCTCCGAAGACGTTCTTCTCTTTGAAGGCCTTAACGGCAAAGTGGGGGAGCGCTCCGAGGCAGATCGCCAGGAGGAAATAGACCGGCCTGATTTTCAGGAGGAAAGCCCAGAAGACCCTGGGCTCGTGGCCCGGGAGCGTGACGGTGTAGGTGTCGGAAATCTTCTGGATGGATGCTGCGACGGAGCCGGTCACGAGGCCCCATAGCCAGGGGAACAGCGAGCCGACGAGGACGAATATTCCGAGGAACAGCATCATCCTCCAGAAGTGCTTCTCGCTCAGGGCATTACAGAACGTAATAATGGTAATCAGGATCATTATCGACACATACGGCGAGGCCGTAAGCGTGGTGATAAAGATAAGGACCGCCAGTCCGAGCAGCGAGAGGAACCAGCCTGAAAATCCCTCGCGGTAAAGGACAAATATAAATCCCAGATAGACCAGCGCCGAACCGGTCTCCCGCTCTCCGAGGATGATCAGCATGGGGAGAGCTATGATCAAGGCAACCTTGAGGAAATCCTTCATCCGGGCCAGGGAGAAGTCGTTCCGACTCATCACCGAGGCGAGGAGCAGGGAAGTCGTAATCTTTGAAATCTCGGCCGGCTGGAAACTCACGGGCCCGAAAACGAACCAGGACCGGGATCCCTTTACTGCCGTCCCGAGGAAGATAACGGCAATCAGCAGCACTCCCACTATTATATACAGGTGTGGCGCGAAGGCCTCCCATATCCTTGGATTGATGAGGAACATAATGATCCCGGCAAGCCCGAAGGCCGACAGCATCCACACGAACTGCTTTCCGCTGCGGAAATCGAAATTGAAGATGGACGGCGGCTCCGATGAGCGTATCGAGGCGTAGATGCTCAGCCAGCCGATGAAGACCAGGACCAGATAGCTTACTATCAGGGCCCAGTCCACCGACTGCTTCATACTCCGCTCGTGAACGTTGCCTTTCATCGTCTCCTAATTCTTACACGGTTGAGAAGATAACTTGATTTCATCCTGGCCTCCAGATCCTTACGGTCTCCCCAGGGGATTTCCCCGTTGAGGTATTTCTCCACCATAAGCGAAGCAATCGGAGCGGCGAAAGTCGCGCCGAAGCCGCCGTATTCCACATAGGCCGCTACCGCTATCTTAGGATTGTCCATCGGGGCGAAGCACATGAAGACGGAATTGTCCTCGCCGCGCGGATTCTGCGCGGTGCCGGTCTTGCCGCAGATGTCGAGGCCGTCCACGTGGGCTATTGCAGCGGTGCCGCCGGTGCCGGGCGGGCTGTTCACCGCTCTCCACATTCCCCTTATGACCTTCGGGAACTGTGTCGTGTCCACCATCGTGTAGTGCTTCTCGTAGTACTTTGGATCTATCTGGATGTCTTCGTATTCCTTCACCAGGTGCGGTATCTTGTACCAGCCCCTGTTGGCGATGGTTGCGCAGAAATTGGCCAGGTGGAGCGGCGTGACGGCGATTTCGCCCTGCCCGATGGAGAGGGAGATTACGGAATGGGAGTTCCACCGGCCCTTGCCGTAGGTCTTGTTGTAGGTCCTGGCCGAGGGGATGTTGCCGCCGAGCTCGGAGGGGAAGTCACTGCCGAGTTTCTTTCCGAAACCGAAACTGACGACGTAGTGGTTCCACATGTCCATGGACTCCTCGATGGAGGAGTATTTCCTGTTGTCGAGGATGTTGCGCAGCACGTAGCAGTAGTAGGCGTTGCAGGACATCATTATCGACTCCTCCATGTTGATGGGCGACTTGTGTCCGTGGCAGGCGAGCTTCTTGTCGGCGGAATACTGGTATCCCCTGTTGCAGGGATGGGTCTCGGAAGGGGTCAGTACCCCTTCCTGGAGGCCGATCAGTGCGTTGACAATCTTGAAGCACGAGCCGGGCGGATAGTAGGCCTGTACCGCACGGTTGAACATTGGCTTGTAGGGGTTATTCGCAATCTCCTCGTAGTGCTTGCCTATGTCAGCCAGCATGTTGACGTCGATGCCGGGGCTCGACACTATGGCGAGAATCTCGCCGGTGGACGGCTCGATTGCGACAACGGCTCCGGCCTTGTTGCGCATAAGCTGCTGGCCGTAGCGCTGCAGGTCGGCGTCGATTGTCGTCATGATATCGTGGCCCGGGGAGGCCTCCTTGTCCTCAGCACCGTCCTTGTAGGAACTCTCGATGCGGCCCTTGGCGTTGCGGATATAGATGTGGTAGCCCTTTTCCCCGCGAAGGTCCTTCTCGCGGGCGGCTTCGATTCCGGTCTTGCCGATATAGTCTCCGACGCTGTATTCGTCGGGGTGGGCCTTTATGTAGGCCGCGTCCACTTCGGAGACATAGCCGAGCAGGTTTCCGCCGGCGTTGATGGGGTAGTCGCGTATGCTTCGGACCTGGCCGTAGAAGCCGGGGAACTGGTATTTGACCTCGTCGAAACTCATGTAGGTCTCCGCCGGCACCTGCTTTATCATAGCGACCGACTGGAAGCCGATCCTCCTGATGTTGGCCTTGTATTCGGCCATCTTGTCTATAATAAGCTGCGGGTCCACGTCGAGGACGGCGGCGAGGGCGAGGGTGTCGAACTTTCCGACCTCCCTCGGGGTCACCATGATGTCGTAGGCCACTTTGTTGCCGACGATGATCTTGCCGTTGCGGTCGTAGATGACGCCCCTCGTCGGGTAAATGATCTCCTTGACGATGGAATTGGAGATGGAATCCGCCTTGTACTTGCTGTTGATGATCTGGATATAGAAAATCTTGCCCAGAAGTATGGCGGCGGCCACTCCGAGTCCTATGAGAATTTTGATCTGACGGTCGTCTCTCATCAGCTCCTCCCTTCAGGGGAAAGCGCATCCACCGCTGCAATCGAAACTATGAATCCGGTGATGAGCGAGCAGATAAAACGCAGGAGGTTGAACCAGAAAGGCCTGGTCCCGGCCCCGTCGGCGGTGATGTAAATGATGAGGAACAGGGCCTGGACGAAAAGTATTGCAAGGGCCACTTTGGTGAAGCCGTTGCGCCTGATGGAGAAATCCTCCTTTCGGGAGAACATCTCTTCGCCGAAGATAAGCGAGATGGTGGTGTTGCGCAGGAAGGCCACGGGCACCAGCGCCAGCGTATTGAGCCCGAGCACCCCGTCGGCCAGCAGGTCCACGCCGAGCCCGGTGCCGAAGGCGATGAGGAGGGCGGCGTTGGTTGAGTAGCGTATGGGTATGGACAGCACCATTACCGGCAGTATGGTCAGGGTGATAAACTGCGACAGGTGAAGGTAGTTGGTGATCAGTATCTGGATGACCGCCAGCAGGAAATACGCCAGGAAGAAATCTACTCTTTTCATCTGTCCTCGAGGGCCTCCAGCTCCCTTTGTGAAGTGTTGCCCACTATGGTCACATAGCGGAGGGTTGAGAAATCCTGGAACAGCCTGACCTTGATTTCATTGGTCGCGCCGTTGATGACCTTGGACGCTCCGGCGGTCCCGAGGGGGATGTCCGGCGGGAAGATCGAAGAGTAGCCGCTGGTGTAAACGGTGTCTCCTTCCTGATATTTGTACTGCAGGGGTATCTCGCGGAGAATGGCCTTTCGGGAGGACCTGCCGTCCCAGACGAGCGGCCCCACGGCGCCCTTGTCGCCGAGGCGGGCGCTGATGGAGATGTCCGGGTTCATGAACGACAGGGCGTAGGAGTGGTGCTTCTCCACCGCATCGACGATGCCTACGACGCCCTTCGAGGTCACGATGCCGCTGTTCTCGAGGACGCCGTCCTCGGAGCCGCGGTTGATTATGATGTAGTTGTGCTGGCGGTTGCGACTGATTTTTTCGATCTCCGCCGGGATATAGATGAAGCCGCGTCCGGGCTTGAAGCCCAGGCGCATGGTGTCGAGCCTTGCATCATCCACGATGGACTTGTAGTAAACGAGATCTTCCCTGAGGGCGGCGTTCTCGGCCGCCAGGTCGCGGTTGACCTTGCGGAGCTGGAAGTAGTATTTGATGCCTTCGGTGCCGCCCCAGAGCGTCCCCTGGATGCGGTGGGCGCCGCGGGCTATCCAGTGGCGCTGCAGCGAGCCGTTGGCGGAGATCATATTCAGGGCGGCAATCTCCATGAGGATGAAGATTGCCGTACTGATGAGAATCGGTATGATCCTTCTCTCCTTGGGCATTAACGCATCAGGAACTGGTAGTTCTCGGTGTTCTTGAGGGCGATGCAGGTGCCGCGGGCAACCGCGCGGAGGGGATCTTCAGCCACGTGGAACTGGATGTTGACCTTGTCGGTCAGCCTCCTGGCGAGGCCCCTCAGAAGGGCGCCGCCGCCGGAGAGGAAGATGCCGTTCTCCACGATGTCGGAGTAGAGCTCCGGGGGAGTCTGCTCGAGGACATGGAGAATGGAACCCTCGATCCTGGCGATCGATTTGTCGAGGCAGTGGGCGATCTCCTGGTAGTTGATTGTCGCATCCACGGGGTGAGCCGTCATGAGGTTCGGACCCCTGACGAGGAACGGCTCCGGCTCTTCGTCGAGCTCGGGGATGACCGAGCCGACGGCGATCTTGATCTTCTCCGCCGTCGTCTCGCCGACGCGGATGTTGTGCTGCTGGCGGAGGTAGTTTTGGATATCGGAGGTGAATACGTCGCCGGCGACACGGATGCTGTCCTGCTGGACGATGCCGCCGAGGGAGATGACCGCGATCTCAGTCGTGCCGCCGCCTATGTCAACCACCATATTGCCCCTCGGAGCCTCGACGTCGAGACCGATACCGAGGGCTGCCGCCATCGGCTCGTAAATCAGGAAGACGTCGCGGCCTCCGGCGTGCTCGGTTGAGTCGCGGACGGCCCTGAGCTCCACTTCGGTCGAACCGGAAGGAACGCCGACGACGACCTTGAGGTTCGGAGGGAAGATGCTCTTGTGCTTGGAGTTGACCTGGCGGATGAATTCACGTATCATCATCTCGGCCGCCTGGAAGTCGGCGATGACGCCGTCCCTGAGCGGTCGGACGGTCTTGATGCCCGGATTTGTCTTCTCGTGCATCAGCTTGGCTTTCTGGCCGATGGCCTTGAAGTTGCCGTTGTTGTCCATCGCGACGATGCTGGGTTCGTCGAGGGCGATTTCGTCATTTTTGAAGATGACGGTGTTGGCGGTTCCAAGGTCGATGGCGAGCTCTTGTGTCAGGAATGAGAATGCCATATTTTTCTGTTAAATTTCGTTACAGTCGATAATCCTTCAAAGGTAACAATTTTTTCCGTATCTTCGCAAATGAAAAAGCAGCATAATGGACAGAAAAATATTTTTGGTGGCGGTAGCAGGGGGGAGCGGAGTGAGGATGGGGGGAGCGACGCCTAAGCAGTTTTTGCCGCTGAAGGGTAAGGCGGTGCTGGAAAGGACGATAGCGCGTTTCGTTGAGGCCTTCCCGGAGATATCCGTTGTGACGGTGCTCCCGAAGGAGCACATCGGCACCTGGGATGCCTACTGCTCGGCGCGTGGATTTTCCGTGCGGCAGACTATGGTTCCCGGCGGGATCACCCGTTTCCATTCCGTCAGGGCGGCGCTCGGGAAGGTTCCTGACGGTGCGATAGTCGCCATCCATGACGGCGTGAGGCCGCTCGTGAGCGTCGGCCTTTTGAGGAGAATGGCGGAACGGATGGCATCCGTTCGCGCACTGATCCCCGTCGTTCCGGTCACTGACACTTTGAAAATCCTCGACGGCTCCATTCCGGAGGGCCTAGTGACTGCGTCCGACCCGGACCCTCTCCGGAGCCGCTATTTTGCCGCCCAGACGCCCCAGATGTTCCTCTCCGAGGATATCAAGGCCGCCTACGACGGCCCCTTCGATTCGTCCTTCACCGACGACGCCTCCGTCGCGAGGAGAAAAGAAATACCGCTCTCCTACATAGAAGGAGAACGGTTCAATCTTAAAATCACCACCCCGGAGGACCTTGTCCTCGCGGAGGCCGTGCTGGACTACCTGATGCCGGAGTAGGTCGTACTCTTGAAATCCTTGACCCAGACCTGGCGCTCGATGGCTTCGTCGAGCGAGATCATCGTTTCGGTGGACTGGATGTAGGGAATCTTCTGGATGGTGTTCAGGAGGACCTCCATAAGGTGGTCATTGTCAAGGCAATAGACCTTAGCAAGAATGCCGTATTTCCCAGTCACATAGTGGCACTCCACAATCTCCGGAATCTTTTTAAGGTAGGCCACGACCTCGGGATACTTATTGGCTTCCGAGAGCGAGATGGAGATGAAGGCGCAGACGTTGAGGCCGAGGGCCTGAGGCTTGACCAGAAGGCGGCTTCCGGTGATGACGCCGGCCGCTTCCAGCCTTTTGACCCTCTGGTGGATGGCGGCGCCCGAGACGTTGCACTCGCGTGCTATCTCAAGGAAGGGCATCCTCGCGTTCTTGACGAGGGATGAGAGGATTTTCTGATCGATCGCATCGATGTGGTAGGTTGATGCTGCCATATTTTTCTATTTTCTTGTTTTCTTTTTGGCTGCAGCCGCTCCTGCGGCGATAATCTTCCGGCAATCCTCATCGGTGAGGGAGTCGGCGTTTTTGCCGCGCGGAATCTTGTAGTTGATCCCGCCGGACTTGATGTATTGTCCGTAGGGCCCCTGCATGATGGTGTATCCGTCTGCCTCACGGATGACTCCCCTCTTCCCGCCGCTGTCTGCGGATATCAGCTCGATGCATTCCTCGAGAGTGATTTTCATGGGGTCCTTGCCGCGGGGAACCGAGATGTTGCGGTCGCCGAAACGGATATATGGACCGAAGCGGCCCTTTGTCACGACGATGTCGTTGCCATCGAGGGTGCCGACGGTCCTCGGGAGCTCGAAGAGCTTCAGGGCCTGGGCGACGGTGATGGAGTCGATAAGGGTGCCTTTGGGGAGGGAAGCGAACTGTTTTTTCTCTCCGTCGCCCTTCTGGACGAAGGCGCCGAAACGGCCGAACTTTGCTATGAGCGGCTCGCCCGTTTCGGGATCGTTGCCGATGAGCTTTTCGACTTTACTGAATTTGCCGTCTCCGATCACTTCTCCAATCCTCTTGTGGAAGGGGGTGTAGAAGCCGGAAATGGTCTTTTCCCAGGAAGTCTTGCCTTCAGCGATGCGGTCGAAGTCCTCTTCGACCCTCGCCGTGAAGTCGTAATCCACGATGCCCGGGAACTCGCTCACAAGGAAGTCTGACACAATGATTCCGATGTCCTGGGGCATCAGTTTGCGTTTTTCGGCTCCGACGGTCTCTGTCTTCCTGGAGGCGGTGATCCTGCCTCCGGAGAGGGTCAGGTTCTCGACAGGAATCTTTACTCCCTCCTTGTCTCCTTCCGTGATGTAACCCCTTCCGGAAGAGAGAGTCGGAACAATCGTGCCCCAGGTCGAAGGGCGGCCGATCTCGAGTTCCTCGAGCTTTCTCGTGAGAGTGCCCTGCGAATAGCGCTGGGGAGGGGCGGTGAACTTGCACTCGGCGGAGATGGACTTTGCGTCCATCGCGTCGCCTTTTTTTACCGCCGGGAGGACAGTCCCGCTTTCTTCGGAATCGTCTCCGTAAAGCTTCATATAGCCGTCGAAAAGGACCTCAACGGCCTGGGCAGAGAATGTCTCGGGTCTTGCGGAGGAACTGATGCGGACGAGTGTGTTGAGAACCCTCGCATCCGCCATCTGGCTGGCTACGGTACGCTTCCAGATAAGGTTATAGAGCCTCTTTTCGAGGGTGGAACCTTCGATCTCGGCCCTGGAAATGTAGGTCGGACGGATGGCTTCGTGGGCCTCCTGCGCGCCGCGAACTTTCGTCTTGTACTGGCGCGGCCTTGAGTAGGAGGGGCCCCAGGTGTCGGAGATGTATTTTGCGGTCGTGTTGATGGCGAGCGAGGAGAGGGTCGTGGAGTCTGTCCTCATATAAGTAATAAGACCTCTCTCGTAAAGGGACTGGGCCACCCTCATCGTCTGGCTCACAGGGAAATGGAGCTTCCTCGATGCCTCCTGCTGGAGGGTCGAGGTGGTGAAGGGTGCGGCCGGGTGCCGGAGGGCTTCCTTTTTCTCCACGCCGTCAACCGCATAGCTCGCACCTATGCTGTCCTCAAGGAATTTACGCGCCTCGTCCTCGCTGCTGAAGCGGGAGTCGAGAAGGGCCTTTAGCTTAGTCTGGGCGGGGGAGCCTTCCGGGTGGAAGGTTCCTTCGACGCGATAGAACGGCTCGCTCCTGAATGCCATGATCTCCTTTTCCCTGTCCACGATGAGGCGCAGGGCGACGCTCTGCACCCTTCCCGCCGAGAGCTTCGGCTGGATTTTGCGCCAGAGGACGGGGGAGAGTTCGAAGCCGACCAGGCGGTCGAGGACGCGGCGCGCCTGCTGCGCATCGACGAGTTTCATGTCGATGTCCCGTGGGTTTGCCAGGGCTTCGAGTACGGCCGGCTTTGTGATCTCGTGGTAGGTGATGCGGCGGGTCCTCGCGGGGTCGAGGCCGAGGGTAACGGCGAGGTGCCAGGCGATAGCCTCTCCCTCGCGGTCGGGATCGGAAGCAAGATAGACGGTCGAGGCTTTCGAGGCGAGCGCCTTCAGTTCGGCGACGACCCTCTTCTTGTCCGCCGGAATCTCGTATTCGGGGGCGAATCCGTGCTCTATATCGACAGAAAGCCGCTTTTCGCTGAGGTCCCGGATGTGGCCGCGCGAAGAAACGACTTTGTAGTTCTCTTTCTCCTTTTTCAGAAATGCATCGATTTCCCTCGCCTTGGTGGGGGACTCGACGATTATGAGATTTTCCTCCATACTCGAAACTTTTGTGCAAAGTAAATCACAAACGGGGCAATTTTCCAAATTTTAATGCTATTTTTGTAGTTCGAGTTCATCCCCCGGGAAGACTTGAATGAAATTCAAAAAAATATGACGGAAGACACAAAAAAGAAGATAGTAAAGTGGTTTTGGATTCTCCTCACGGTTCCGGTCGCGATGCTGATCCTGCTGCTTGTCGCCGTGTGGGCCTTCGCGGACATCCCCACCATGGAGTCCCTGCAGAACCCCGACAGCAAGCTTGCGACCCAGGTCATCGCCGAAGGAGGGGAGATCCTTACTACATACCATATAGAAAACAGGACCTTCGTCAGCTACGACGAGCTCCCTGAGAACCTCATCCACGCCGCCGTTGCGACGGAGGACGAGCGTTTCTACCGCCATTCCGGCATCGACTTCAAGAGTCTCGGCCGCGTCCTCTTCAAGACTATCCTGATGTCCCGATCCTCCCAGGGCGGCGGCTCGACCATCACCCAGCAGCTCGCCAAGACCCTCTACCCCCGTGCGGACGTACATTCGAAGATTCCCGGCTGGTCAAAGGTCAAGATGGTCTGGATCAAGCTCAAGGAGTGGATCACCGCCATCAAGATCGAGCGCAATTACACCAAGGAGGAGATCATCGACATGTATCTCAACGCCGTCTTCTTCGGCAGCAACTCCTACGGTATCCATTCGGCCGCGGCCCAGTTCTTCGACAAGAAGCCCATGGACCTCAAGACGGAGGAAAGCGCGGTCCTCATCGGCATGATCAACAAGCCGACCCGGTATAACCCGAACATCAACCCCGAAAAGGCACTCGAGCGGCGCAATTTCATCCTCCGCCAGATGGTCCGCAACGGATACCTCACCCGCGTCCAGTGCGACTCCATATCGTCCATCCCCATCCAGACCTACGCCCGCAACGTCGATCGCACGACCGGCGTCGGCCCGTACTTCCGCGACATGCTCCGCCGCACCCTCTACGCCGAGAAACCCAAGCCGTCGGATTATCCGCTCCGCTACGACTACGTGACCGACTCCCTCCGCTGGGAGGAGGATCCCATCTTCGGCTGGGTCGTCAAGAACCCTCGGGGCGACGGGACCCTCTGGGACCTCGACCAGGACGGTCTCCGCATCTACACGACAATCAATATCAAGATGCAGAAATACGCTGAGGAAGCCGTCGTGGAGCACCTTAGCAAAGACCTCCAGAAGCAGTTCAACAAAGAGGTCAAATACCGCAAGGACTTCCCGTTCTCCAACGGCACAGACAAGAAGGCAATCAAGATCGCCATGGCCCAGGCCCGCAAGTGGAGCGACAGGACAAGGAACATGAAGGCCGCCGGCAAGTCCGATTCCGAGATCGAGAGGAGTTTTTCCAAGCCCGTCGAGATGAGGGTATTCACCTGGGATAAGCCGGGATACATCGACACGGTGATGACCCCCGACGACTCCATCCGCTACTACAAGTCCTTCCTCCGCGCCGCCTTCATGGCGATTGAGCCGGGGACCGGACGCATCAAGGCCTATGTCGGCGGTCCCAACTACCGCTACTTCAAATACGACAACGTCTCGCAGGGCCGCCGTCAGGTCGGTTCGACTGTCAAACCGTACCTTTACACTCTTGCGATGGAGTCCGGCATGACTCCCTGCGATCCCGTGGAGAACGTGCCGGTCGTCATAGTCCTTCCCAACGACAAGACATGGAGCCCCAAGGACCCCCACGCCGACGGCAAACTCGTCAACCTGCGCTGGGGCCTCGCCTGCTCCTCCAACTCCGTGGCCGCTTACCTAATGCAGCAGCTCGGCCCCGATGCGATGGTCCGCCAGATGCACAAAATGGGCATCACGAGCTATGTGGACCCTGTCGTCTCGCTCTGCGTCGGTTCGGCGGACCTTTCCGTATTTGAGATGGTCTCCGCCTACAACACCTTCCCTTCGGGCGGCGTCTATACATACCCGATGTTCGTGACCCGCATCGAGGACAGCGAGGGCAACGTCCTCTCGCGCTTCTCCCAGCGCAAGAGGGCCGCGGTCGATACCAAGGCCAACGGCCAGATGGTCAGCATGATGCGCGGCGTTGTGGACGGCGGCACAGGCGGTCGTCTCCGCGGTAAATACGGCCTCAAGGGCCAGATCGCGGGCAAGACCGGCACGACCAACGACAACTCCGACGGCTGGTTCATCGGCTACACCCCGAGAATCACCGCCGGCGTCTGGGTCGGCGCCGAGGACCGCTATGTCCACTTCACCTCCACAGCCCTCGGCCAGGGCGCCAACATGGCCCTGCCGATCTGGGGCCTCTGGATGAAGAAGGTCGTAGCGGACGGCACCCTCGGCATCTCCCCGGACGACGTCTTCGACTTCCCCGAGGGCGGCTGCTCCGGCTTCGACGCCGCTGAATACAACAAGAACTTAGAGGAATATTATTTCGACTGATATGGTAAAGAAAATTGCGGTTATCTACGGCAGCGACACTTCCGAATGGGAGGTGTCCTGCAGGAGCGGAGAGTTTGTGTCCTCGCGAATAGATGAGTATAAATACGATGTCTATGAGGTTTTTGCGCGCTTCGGACGCTGGCAGCTCGTGGCGATGCGCCCGAGCAATTCGATGCGGGTTCCGTTCCCCGAGGGCTCCAGGCCGGAGGTGGACAAGACCGATTTCTCCGTGACCGTTTTCGGTGAGAAGGTCAAATTTGACTACGCCTACATCATGCAGCACGGCGCCCCCGGCGAGACCGGCCTCCTGCAGGGCTATCTCGAGATGATAGGCATCCCCTTCTCGACCGGCAGCGCCTTCGTCACAGCGGTTGCTTTCGACAAATATTCCTGCAAGAGCTACCTCCGCGGCAACGGCGTGGTCAAGCTCGCCGCCGACGTCTTCATCCGCAAGGGAGACGACATCGACGCTTTCTCGGACCGTGTTGAGAAGGAGCTCGGCTTCCCGGTGTTCGTCAAGCCGACCGGCGCCGGGTCAAGTTTCGGTATCACCAAGGTTGACCGTAAGGAAGACATCCCCGCCGCGGTCCGCTACGCATTCACTGAGGGTGAGACGGTTATCGCCGAGAAGGGCCTCGTCGGCCGCGAGCTGACCTGCGCCGTCTATAAGGACGCCGAAGGTCCCAAGGCGCTTCCGTGCATCGAGGTCAAGACCTTCAACGAGTGGTTCGATTACGAGGCCAAATACAACGGCCGCAGCGAGGAGGTCTGTCCGGCCGAGATCCCGGACTCCCTGCGCGACGAACTCCAGAAGACCTCTATTGCCATTTACACGACTCTCGGCTGCGCCGGAGTAGTCCGTTTCGACTACATCGGCGCCGAGGACGGTCTCTATTTCCTTGAGGCCAACCTCATCCCCGGTATGACCAACGCCTCCCTCGTGCCGAAGATGGTCCGCGCAGCCGGCATGGATTTCACGGCCTTCCTTTCAACGGTGATTGAGAACAGCTGATGCTCCTGACCGAGTTCCTCTCGTCCGGGATAGCATCCCTGGAGTCCTTGTATCCGACAGCGGAAGCAAGGTCGATTATGCTGATGCTCTGCTCCCATGTTCTCGGCACCAAAAGCTACACCCACATACTCGAGCCATCATTCACGATTGATTCCCGGAGACTCCCTATCCTTCAGGAGTCGCTTGACCGCCTTGTCAAGGGAGAGCCCATCCAGTATGTGATAGGACTCACCGAGTTCTGCGGTTTTACCTTCAAGGTCAATCACGACGTCCTTATCCCTCGTCCCGAGACGGAGCTCCTCTGCCGCGAAGCCATAAAGATGGTTTCGCGTAAAAAGAGGATGAGGGGCGCCTACGGCAAGGGTGCCGGCCCGGTGCGGGTCCTTGACCTCTGCACCGGCAGCGGCAACATCGCCTGGACCCTGGCCCTCTCCGTGCCGGGCGCAGTCGTCGTCGGGGTGGATATTTCCCCGGAGGCCCTTGCGGTGGCTTCCGGGCAGGATTTTGCCCGGGAATTGAAGGACACGGGCGCCATTGCTCCGACCTTTGTTCAGGCCGATATCCTCCTTGATCCGCCTGCCGGCCTGGGTAAATTCGATGTGATCCTTTCTAACCCTCCGTACATAATGGAGTCGGAAAAGAAGTCGCTGAGAAGGAATGTTCTTGAGTACGAGCCTGCCCGCGCCCTTTTCGTCACCGACGAGGATCCGCTTGTCTATTACAGGGCCGTAGCCGCCTGGTCTCTGGACCTCATGGCGCCGGATGCCAGGTGCCTGACGGAGATCAACGAATGTCTCGGGCCCGAGACGCGGAAGGTTTTCACCTCAGCTGGATTTACCGATACGGAGATAATCCGCGACTTCTACGACAGAAACCGCTTCATCTACTACGCCCTTAAGTAGGGTTTTTGCGGTGAACTTTTTTGTTGTTTTTCTTTAAAAGCTTTGAAAGAAGCCCCTATGGGGCCTTTTTTCTTTTTTATCCGTTTACTTTTTGTGTACACGGATGGCTTTGGCTCTCTTTGCAGAAAAAAGAAACGCCATGAAAAAGTCATTCATCATCGCCCTTGCGGCCGCTGTCGCCGCCGGCCTTTCCTCCTGTGAAAAAGTTGATACCGGAGACCCTTCTGTCCCTCCTTCCGAAAGGGGAACTATTGTCCTTGAGGAAGTTGCGGAAATATTCGCGAGCATCCCCATCGGCCCTGAGCAGATGGCCGAGGTCCGCGACGCCGTCGCCTCTTCCACCGAATACGGTTACGACGAGGAATACACCATGCGCTCCCTGTTTGAAAGCCCCGGGACCGGAGTCGGAGAGACAAAAGCCTCTCCAAAGGAATACGAGACGCCCCTCCGCGACCTCTTCCGCGCCGCGGTCGAGGAGCGTTTTGCGACCCGCTCCGGCGGTTTTGCAACCCGCGCCGGCGCCCCGGCCGATGCGGACGAGTACATCGCAGCCCTCACCTCTTCGGATGTGCAGATCTACTGGCCCTATTCGGAGTTATGGTCAGGTTCCGGCTCGCCGGTGATAACGTACGACCCCCGCGACAACTCCGAGACCAACGTCGGCTATTCAATCTCGGAGGATGGATCCGTCCGCGAGATTGTCGTCGATGAGAAGACTGCAACGGAGCGTCCCGTCTGGGTTATCAACTACAACGACGACTCGGCCTTCACGTCCCTGGAACTCCTTCGGCGCCAGGACCCCGACTGGGGCCACGGCGGCGGCGAAATCATCGTCCATTCCCCTGGCACTAAAGCATCTTCCGACGACACCAGGACCCTCATCCTCCGTTCCTTCAAGATGAACAGGCATTACGACACATGGTTTGCCGGGGCAAGTGAATTTTTCGTCAAATGCGGGTCCGTGAACGGCTTCAAGGCCACTACTGAAGCCGACATGCTGCTCTACAGCCCGACCGTTACGGACTTCATGATTGTGGTGAAGCGAAACCAGAAGGGGAAAGAGATTCCGTTCAACGCCGTCCTTATTTCCGAGTGGACCAACCAACTTTCATCCTGCGCCTTCCTCATCACTGAGGACGACGGCGGCACCCAGGATAAATGGAAATGCTCCGCCGTCGTCAAATACAACTCCAAGTCCTATGGCTTTGAAATAGAAATCCCCATCAATTCCCGCGACGACATCGTCTGGCGCGGCCAGCTCACCCGCTCCTACGTGGAAAAATACTCCGGCGAGACCGGCCACTTCGGCGACGTCGAACTTGTCCTCGAGCTCATATAAACTTGCATAATAATAGAAAAATAGTTACTTTTGCATGGGTAAGAAAGAAAAAATGAGGACATTACATGCCATTATTGAAAAGGCGGAAGGCAACTACGGGGCTTATCTCGAAGAAGTTGATGGAGTCGGTGGAATAGGCGACACGATCGAGGATGTAAAGAAAAGTCTGGAAGAAGGTTTGGTTGTATTGAAAGAAGCTTGTATTGATTTTGGCGATCCTGTTCCGGAGCCGTTGCAGGAGGAGTACCGTATAGTTTTCCGTCTGGACGCCAAGTCTTTTCTTCAGATGTACTGCAAGATATTTACAAAGTCTGCGCTGGAGCGCATGACAGGCATAAACCAGAAGCAGCTTTGGCACTATGCCAAAGGCCTTTCTAAACCCCGTCCCGCCCAGTTGCAGAAAATAGAACGAGCCCTTCACCAACTTGGCGAGGAACTTCTTTCCATCGAACTGTAGACGGCCTCTTATCTGCTATGTCAACCATTAGCTTACAAGATGTTATTACAGATTTTGATTTTTGTAATAACATTTCTACCTTTGCTGTCGAAATCGACAAAGGTATGGAAACAACGGTCATCCGCATCGGCAACAGCCGTGGCATTATCATCCCCTCCGCTATACTCAAAAAGTTAGGCGTTAAGGAAGGCACGAAGGTAAAATTTGAGGAAGACGAAAAAGGAGGCCTTTCTTTAAATTTTCTTCCCGGAAAACCCCCTCGTACCGGCGTCTTTATCGAGCCGTTCAAAGAATTGGAAAAATATTATGATATGGATGATCCCTGGGGAGATGATCCCGCAGAATATGTCAGAAAACTTCGTGATGACAGCGGAGTCGAAAGATGTCAACTCCCGGACTGGTAGATACTATGTACTTACTCGACAGCGACACGCTGATTTTTCTAAGTAAAGGTCAGCTTGATATTCAACTTAGGATTAAGCAGGCCGGCCTGTCCAATTGTTTTATTTCGGAGGTTAGCCTGGCGGAATTATACGTTGGCGTCTATAAATGCGTGAATAAAAAACTGGAGCCTGCCTTGAAGTTCCTGGAAGATAAATTGGAGATAGTGCCAGTCTCTCCGGCCATCAGGACATATACAAAACTTCGCGCCCTCCTCGAGTCTCAGGGGAACCGGCTGCCGGACTTCGACCTTCTCATCGCCGCTACCGCTATAGCCGGCGGGTACACTCTCGTGACCCACAATACCCGCCACTTCTCCCGCATCCCCGGCCTCCGTCTCGAGGACTGGCTCCCGGAGTTCTGACATTTTTAATAGAATATTTTTGCGACATAAACGTAAATTATTAACTTTGCGAGCAGATAGCTTATCTGGTCTGATATTCAGCCAGAATTGATGGTCGCAAAGAGCATTTTCCCCTCGGGGTCAATGCTCTTTTTACATCTAAAACGGGTGGGCTAGATCTTGAAATCCTCCCTTTCCTTTCCAATTAAGCTATCTATGACCATCAATATTGGAAAGGTGACGATCCAAATCTACGCACAAGGTGCGGAAGATCGTCCCGTCCACGTACGTGCCTATTACAGGGTGCGAAACGGACGCCGGGAGTTCGTAAGAGCTTATTGGAGACGGCAGATCAACTGCCGTTTTGACCAGAGGTTCTAACAGAACCATTCTTCCACGCCATCCGTTCGGGAGCCGCTCTGAAAAGTGCGGCTCCTGTCACGTTAAAGAAAAAAATTATATATTTGCATTTACCACCCGGACGACAAAATCCCGGGGGCAAAAGGCAATTTTGCGCTTTATCCTCGATTACGAAATCTGGAAAATTTCATGGAGGGGTAAACTTCGCAGAACTTGCCTTGCTGTAGTATGTTTTCGGCCAGGCCGACAGCATATTAGGCAAGGAAGCACACTGTGTTTGCATTCTCCCAAGGTTTTCCAGAGCCTGTAATCAGATGCAGACAAAAGAGTTCCCTTGCCTTTTTTACATATATGTTGTGCCGCATCCGGGGGGCTGGCGACAAGTCAAATACCAGTTCTTATGAAAAGGGTTATTTTCTTCCTCCTCTCAATTTCGGTTTTTGTTGCTTCCTGCGGCAACGCCACGACAACGGTTGTGCAGCCAAAACTCCTTAACGATGTAAGTTATTCAAAATGTGCGGCGCCTTTTGCTGTTACCCCGCTTCAGGCTGACATTCAGGTAATTGTGAACAAAAGAATAAGTTATTACCTGGAGGTTAATGAACTTGTCCGTGCTGGAGGAGAGGATAATATTGTGGCAACTGCCGTAAAGGAAGCACTCGATGTCTATGGAGGGGATGTGATAGTCGGTTTGCAGACTCAGAAGAAAGTTGATGCTTATGGAAGGATACTGTCGATCAATATCACCGGATTTCCGGCAAAATATGTGAATTTCCGCCCTGCGACAGACGTTTCACCGGTGCTTGTCGGAGAAAAAGGTGTAATGGCTGGATTTGGTGCCGCTGATAAGAAGTCAGCGGAAGATGGTGGTGGGCTCTCCCTCTTCGGCAAGAAGAAATGAGACATCGATTTTTACTACTTATCATGCCGTTATTGCTGATTGCAGTGGCGGCACGGGCGCAAGGTATACGCGTTGTGCGTGGCGCCATCACCGATTTAAACGGGAAGCCGCTTAAAAGCGCCGTAATCGTTACCGAGGACAAAGAACAATTCCGTCCGGCCCAGGACGGCTCCTTTGAAATACGTATCTCGACTTCAAATCACAGGCTTGCTTTTTGGGCCAAAGGATATACTACCGTCACCCGTGAGATCGACGGTTCTTTTTTGATGGTGAAGATGGATGTTGACCATGAGGCGATAAGAAAAATGGAACAGGAGGCTCAGGCACGGGAAGAGCAGTTAAGACTGGCCGAAGAGGCACGCCTGGCCGCTATTGAAAAAGCTAGAAGGGATAGTCTGTTTGCAGTTGAAACGGCACGCAAAGAAGCTGAAGCAAAGGCAAAGGCGGAAGAAACAGCAAGAGTAAAGGCAGAGAAGAAGGCGGAACGTCATCAAAAGGATTCGTTGTACAACGAGAAGTACAGAAACAAGGGACTTGAACATTCAGTGGATGTTTTATGGTCTTATCCTATTGACAGGTGTGTGGTCTATTACTATTACTCCGGGTACCGTCAGTACGGTGCATTGCATCCCCTCGAACTGGACTACACCCTCTCCTGGCGCTTCAATCGCTGGGTCTCCGTTGGCGTAGGAGCTGGCGTATCATATAATTTAAAGAGTATAACTATCGTCAACGATTCCTTCAGCCCGGTCTACGGCGATTTCAAGGAAAAACAACTCGATGTTCCTGTCTTTGCGGCGGTTAAGGTCACTCCACTGCGCTCGCGCATCCGTCCGGTAATCGGTGTCTCCGGAGGATATTATATTCTTAGCCGTACCATGCTGCTCAATGCAGACCTGGGCTGCGAGTTCCGTATAACGCGTCGCGTCGCCGCCCACATTCTTTTCTCTGCCAGGACAACACCGTATCCATATTTCAGTGAAGAACAAGGAGCCGCTGGCTATCATGCCGCCTTTTCCCCTTCGGTCAAAATTGGATTCAGCCTATAACAATCGTCATGAAAAAATATATTATTCCAATATTCGGTAGCCTCCTGCTAATGAGTTGCCAGAAAGAGGTTTTGGCGCCTGAACAGATGATTCAGGGCAAGTTTGCCCTTGATGATGGCACGGCGTTGACAAGCAGCTACCTTGTCTTCGACAAGGGCCATTTGAGTACATATATATCTGAATCAGACCGGCCTTTTGCCGAAGGAAAAATTTGGCGCGTCGACGGCGATTTGTTCACATTATCCAGTACCGTAAGTTACTCAATTACCGATGGGGTTTTAAATACGTCTTCCACCTCCGCCCCTATAGAATTGAAAGATGGCATACTCACAATAGGAGAGACGAAGTATTCCCTTCTTGAGGGGTTGGAGCATGAGCCGTATTCGACAATAGTAACTGATAGAGAACAAGTATTCTCCTACACTGTTCAGGATATTACCATCCCCTTTACTGTCGACCGTCCTCTCCCGAACAGCAACCTGAGTTGTTCCACCAACACGAGCTGGATCACGGGCCTTGCGATTCAGGAAGGAGTAATAATAGCTCATCTCTCTTCGACCTCAACAGACCGCGACGGAGCGATTTCACTTTCATATCCCTTCGCTGAACCGGTTGTGGTTTCGATTAAGCGACGGCCATCCACCTTCATTTGTCTGGAGGAAGACAGTCGGACAGTCGACTACACCGCCCAGCGCGTAGTTCTTCCCTACACCATAGATAATCCTATTTCGGGTTC
Source organism: Bacteroidales bacterium (assembly GCA_017534745.1). Lineage (GTDB taxonomy): Bacteria > Bacteroidota > Bacteroidia > Bacteroidales > UBA932 > Cryptobacteroides. The sequence continues at coordinate 149,522 of JAFXVX010000015.1, forward strand.
ATCCCTGACTACATCGGTCGATGCATCATGGATCAATAACATCCAGGTATCTGACAATGAGGTTTCCTTCAATGTCACCGAAAATAACTCCGTCGGCTCACGCAGCGCGGCAGTAACTCTCCACTATAAGGGTGCCCCCGATGTCACCTTCCATATCACACAAGAGTATTCCGCCCCCGTCATAACACTAACCCCATCTTCCCAGACCGTCAACTACGCTGGCGGCACCTTCAGCTTTGACTACACCATCACCAACCCCCGCGAAGGTATAACTGTCACGGCTGTAAGCCAAGCGACCTGGATTACCGACGTAACCGTCTCTGGTACAACTGTCAGCTATAAAGTCGCCGAAAATAACTCCGGCCGAGCACGCACCGGAACGATAAAGCTTACTTATGGCACAAGCAACCTCGCTACCGCTGGCACAAGCAACCTCGCTACCGCCAGTTTCACCGTAACCCAAACCTACGAAGCGCCCATAATTGAGCTAACGCCAACCTCTAACGAAGTAGACTACACTGGTGGCACGTTCAGCTTTGACTACTCTATCGTAAACCCTAGAGAAGGCGCTGCTGTCACAATATCAACTATACCAAGTTGGATTTCTGACGTTAATATCTCAGGTTCAACTGTGGCCTATAAAGTTGCCGAAAATAACTCCGGAGGGAAGCGAACCGGAGCAATCAAACTAACCTACAGCGGCCTTGTTACCACCAGCTTCAATGTAACTCAAACCTATGCCGCACCCACTATTGTACTGATGACAAACACAATCGAGTTGGACTACACCGGCGGCACCTTCAGCTTTAACTATTCCATAACCAATCCTCGCGAAGATATGACCGTTACTGCATCTGTTTATAGCGGTGGTAACTGGATATCTGATTTGGTTGTTTACGGAGAGACAATTAGTTATAAGATCGATGAAAATAACTCAGGCTCATCGCGTACTGGCAAGATAAAGCTAACATATGGTAATTTGTCTACGATATACTTTACCGTAACACAAACCTACAGCGCTCCAAGTATCATATTGACGTCAAGTTCTATTGAGGTTGACTACGACGGTGGCACTTTTAGCTTTAGCTACTCCGTTACCAATCCCCGCGCAGGAATGACCATCACTTTTGATGTTATTTATGATGACGGAAATATCAACTGGATAACGGATGTGGATATCACTGAAAATGCGGTTAAATATTTAATTTCTGAAAATATATATTATCGCCTTCGTACTGGAAGGATTACACTAAATTACATGAATGCTACGGCAGAATATACTATAATGCAAGTGAACAATAGCGAAATTCCATTACCCGAGGGTGCAGTAGATTTAGGGCTGAGTGTATTGTGGGCATCCTGCAACCTAGGTGCTTCAAGCCCAGCGGAGTACGGCGATTATTATGCTTGGGGAGAGACCGTTCCTTATTATACAAGCCAAAATCCTCTTACATGGAAATCTGGAAAGAGTTCTGGTTATACATGGGAATCGTACAGCCTATGTAATGGTTCATCCAGCACATTGACGAAATATAACAACAAAAGTGCATACGGTACAGTGGATAACAAGACCACATTCAAGGATTACAATTATGTCGACGATGCCGCCCGTGTCGAATGGGGAAACATCTGGCGTATGCCAACGCAAGAGGAGTTCTCTGAACTTATCAATAACTGTACTTCTGAATGGACTACGCTTAACGGAGTGTACGGGAGGAAGTTTACTAGCAAGAAGGCCGGTTACACAAATAGATGGATTTTTCTTCCAGCCGCCGGACACCGTTCTAGGACTCTCCTCATTGGTTCATCAACCGGTCGCTATTGGTCATCATCCGGTCGCTATTGGTCATCATCCCTAGACATAAGCAATCCGGATCATGCATTTAAACTTGACTTCGATTCTTCAAGTGTAAGTATGAGTGGCAGTTATTACCCCTACCGTTACTTTGGCTACTCGGTGCGTCCTGTTTTGTGATAAGACCTTTATACGCGAATATTTTAAATCAAAACATAATGGAAATAATTTTAGACGATGCGAAAAATGTACGGGTCAGAGGTGAAAGGTACAGTGTGCTCCCCGGCAGTGTCAATCAAAAGAGTAGATGCCTAAATGCCTATTGTGGAGATTATCAGAACTTTGGGAAACCGCGGTGTTTCTCTTTCGATGAAATCGAAGACGTTGAATACTAATGTGATGAATGTTTGATATGAAAACGAATGACAATTATCTGACTTCTGTTGAGGTGAGGAGAATCCAGGATTATATTTCTAAGCATGCACTAGTCTCACTAGGTGTTCTAAAGAATGTTAGCGATCCTGATTACGAGATTATTTTGGAAAAGTATTGTTTGTTCGATATGCTCGTAGGAGTTATGAATAATGAAGACAATCGTTTGAATGCCATGCGGGCTTGTAATCAGGTAGAATCAATGGGATATAGTCTGGACGAAGATTATTTTATTAATAGAGTTCTGGAGATTCATCGGAAATGCGAACTAGAACTAGTTGCTCTTAAAATAGCCCTTGATTTGTTGTATCACGGGAAAGAGGATCCTTCGGTGGTATTCTTAAAAGTCCGTCAATTATTGGATTAAGTCGTCATAAGAGTATTGTCTCATAACGGCTCCTTCTGCACCCCCGGGTGCATCACCCTTTAAATTAGCGGGTTCAAATGAGGGGTGGTGCGCTTGGGGGTGCGGGGAGTTCGGGAGATGCTCTCGGGGTGGGGCTTCGGGGTGACGTTAATGACGGAAGAAAATGCTATATTTGCGAAAAACGAAGTTGTTATGAAGTATTTCGCGAGGGCTGTCAAGTATTTTATCGGGATATGTATCCTGTTTACACTGATTATTATAGGGCTGATGCTGATAGGGGCGGTGTCGAAGGATATCAATGTGCTGTTTAGGGCGGGGTGGAAGTCCGTCGGGATGATTGCGCTGATGTTTCTCGGGGTGTCCGCCGTGTATCCCAAGTTCGGTTATGCAAAAAGGCTGGCGTCCATCCCCGGGGAGGACGCGGAGCTGAGGCCGAAGGTGAAGGAGTTCTTCGCCGAAAGAGGCTACAGGCTTGAGAATGAGACCCCTGAGGCGATGACCTTCCGTTCCGGTTCGACGTGGCATCGCATCGTCACTATGGGCGAGGACAGGATTACCGTGACGCCGGAGTTCGGCGGCTACGGCGTCGAGGGCCTTAACCGCGACATCGTACGCATCAAAAGCGGGCTAGAGTACAGGCTCCGGCCGAACGGCGACTAGCCGTTGATCCTTTCGGCCGCGGCGCAGAGGGCATCGTAGAATTCTTCTCCGAAGGCATCCGTGAGCGGCTCTTTCAGAAATTGATAGACTCTGGTGCCTTCGCGGCGGCCTTTTTCAAAGGCGTCGCGGCAGATGTCCCATTTGTGGAGGTTGAGGCCGAGGGTCCCTTCGCCGAGCTTTACGACCCTTATGGGATACAGCCGGCAGGAGATGGGCTTATGAAAACGGCATTTGCCGCCGAGAAAGCATCTTTCGATTGCGCAGAAGCAGTTTTCGCCCTCGAAGAGGGTGTAGACGCACTCCTCCGTTCCGGGGACGACGGGGGTGACTATGTCCCCCTCCCGGTCAATCTCGAAGAACCCTTTCTCATCGACGGCCTTCCGGCCCCTTTCACTCATAAGCGGTGAGAAAGCCTCATAGGCGGACTCGATCTTTTCCGGTTCGTCCTCGCCAAGGGGGGCGCCGCTGTCTCCGGCGATGCAGCATTTGCCTTTGCAGACCGGGTAGTCGCAACTGAAATACTCAGTGATGACATCCCCATTGACGTAGATGTCCCCTATCTGCACTATGGTGGAGTAGTCCATCATAGCTCCGTGATTTTGCCGGAGGATGCGGCAAATAACATAAAGCGCATCCTTTCAGGGGTGATAGACTCGATGCTTTCCTTTCTGGTAGAGACGAAATCCTTGGATGAAATATATCGAAGATCGATAAGGTCACGCCAGGTGTCGTTGTCCCTGAGGGCGGCGTTGATCCGGCCGCGTACCATATTTTTATATAGGGTAGCGTCCTTCCTGGAGACCGGATCTGCGGCGAGGGCGAAAATCGCCTTCTTCACGCCGTCCACCGCGTCGCCCTTCATCGCCGGAGCCGGCATCCCATCCGGGGAAGCCTTCCCCAGCGTCACGACAAAGTGTATCCTCTCCTCCGGATAGGTCTCTGCGAGGGGAGTCACGTCGGCGTAATATCCCAGCGGAGCTACCCTCTTCACAATTTCCGTCCTGAGGGCCTCCGCTGCGGCGTACATCGTGTAGAAAGATGATGAAGACACGTGATAAGGGAAGGTTACAACCAGCCCTTCGGCTTCCGAAGGGAAGTCCGGCATCTTCCGTGGACCGACAGAGGTCCTTTTAAGAACTCTCGTGCGGTCGGCCCTGAAAGCTCCGACAGTCTCGGTCAGCATTTTCCTCGTGTAGCTCTCCTCAAGGTCTCCTGCAAGGGTGAGGACCGCACCGTTGACATTGGAGAAACGGGATTCCATAAACGCTGCCGCGCGGTCGAAGGCCGCCTCGTCCATTCCGGTACATGCGAGGTAGTAATCCTTGACCCGGGAAGGGATCTCCCTCTCAGCCGTTACGCCGGCGAGGACCCCCATGAACAGGGGGAACCTCGACGAGGGAGCGCTGCCCTCTATCCTGAGTTCCGACGACATTATATTAAGGGATATATCTATCCCGCAGGTTTTCAGCATATTGAAAAAGTCGTAGCCGGGAATACCGCCGGCAGGAGCGAGGCGGAATATCTCGTCGTAGCGAAGCGTCTCTCCTGGCTCCAGTCCCTGGATCGACTGGTAGCCACCGGGGAAGGAGAGGCAGAAACTGAAACTGTTGTACACATCCCTTCTGGACATCAGCACGGTCTTGAGCCCGTTGGTGAAAGTCCACACTGCCCCGCCGCCGATGGGATCCCTCTTAGTCTCTTTAATCTTGACTTTTAGAGGGCTGACCATGACACCGAGGGTGTCCTCGATCCGCCACGAATAATCGGTGTCGAGAGCGGTGAAATAACCCACAAGATACGCCAGATTGTAGTCGAAAAGCGGCTCATCGTCGTCCACTGCACCTTCCGGGGTCACATATCTGATATGGACTCCCTTTTTCTGATCCAGAAGGGCGGCGGTGATGTTGTTGAAAAGGGCCAACTGCGCGGAATCGGAGACATTTTTCCTCGCGAACAGGATGCCCTCCTCCTCTGGCGGCGCCAGCGAGGCGCCGTACAGATACGACGCTATACACCTATCCGTCTTGCGCGGGCTCCGACGCTGGCTATCGATTTCTTTCTCAAGGGCCTGTTTGGTATTATGGAACTCCACAGGTGTGGCCCCCTGACTTTCAAGGGCGCCGAAAACCCTTCCGAGCGCACTGAGAGCTTCTTCCAGATAAAGGCTGTCGGTCCTGACCGTGAAGGAATGGAGTTCGTCGCCGTCACCGGAGGCGCTGTCGGTGTATTTATAATCTATGGATCTGTAAGGAATCTTCCTGTTTCGGAGTTCCCTTTCGACACGACGTCGCACTATCAGCGAAAACTCCCGGGAGAAAATATTCATCACCAGGGGCTGCGCCGTGTTCATTAACCGCCGCCGCGTCCTCGGTGCCTCATAGGCTACGGTGACGGAACTTTCCGGCCCGGCGGTCCCGAGGAACGACGGGACCGGGGACGGCTCCCAGACGTAATTGAACGCTGGAGCCTTGGCGTAAAGGGGCCTCACTATCATCGAAAGGAGCCCCATCCTGTCCTTGACGGATTTGGGGTCTATGTCTCCGGACAACACTATGGCCGACGGAGCATCGGAAGATGAGATGATACTGAAAGCTGCCAGGAGGGCGGAGTCTGCGACCTCTTTCTTTCCGACCGGTACGCGGTCGAAGCGGTAAACCGTCGAACCGCCATTGTCGGTGAAATAACCCTCCGGGCGCGGACCCACACCGTTGCGCTCGAAAAAGCGCACCGGAGCGAAGGTCCCGTTGCCGGGGGATGAAATCCTGCCGGCACTTTCTTCGGAGACCGGCTCGCCCCTGAGGATAACCGCCAGGTCGGCGTATCCTATCCTTGCAGTATCGACCGCCAGATAGTACGAGATGCCGTTTTTGAGCTCGCCGACGGTGATGGTCGAATCGGCCTGAAGGGGTAGCAATGACTGCGCTGGCACTATTATTGAAATACTGGTCAGCGCAATGATTGCCGATATGACCCTTTTCAGAAACATAAATTATCTGAGAGTGGTGCAAATTTAAAGATAATTATTGCTATTTTTGCAAAATACGTGCTTGAAATAACAGAAACGAGACAGCTATGAAAAAGATTATGTTCGCACTCGCGGCCCTTCTTTGCGCCGCATCGATCGCTTCCGCCCAGGATATGGCGGCAGCCACTGAGACCTACAACAACGGAGTCATGACCCTCCAGGGAGGCGACAAGGCAGTCGCCCTCAATTATTTCAAAGAGGCGCTCGTCCTTGGCGAGGCCTGTGGCGAAGAGGGTGCCGAGCTCGTAACCAACTGTAAGAACGCCATCCCCGGCATCATACTTTCCATAGCCAAGGGGCAGATCAATGACGGCGCCTACGATGAGGCCGTAGCTACTCTTGCCGAAGCTGCCGCCAAGGCAAAGGAGTACGGCGTTGACGGTATCCCCGCCGAAGCTGCCGAGCTCACGACCAATGCATATCTCCGCAAGGGCACCAGCCTCCTCAAGGCAAAGGATATGGAAGGCGCAGCGGCCGCCCTCAAGGAGGTCGTCGCAGCCGATCCTGCCAACGGCGGCGCTTATATGATGCTCGGCCAGGCCCTTATGGGCAGCGGTAAGGCCGATGAGGCCATCGACGCTTTCAAGTCTGCAGCGGCCAACGGCAAGGAGGAGCAGGCCAACAAGATGCTCGGCAACATCTATCTCAAGCAGGGCCAGGCCCTCCTGAAGGCCGGAAAGAACGCCGAGGCTGTCGAGGCATTCAACTCCGCCAATTCCTACGCTGAGAATCCCGCTTCCTACAAGCTTATCGCCAGCGCTTACACCAAGCTAGGCAAGACTTCCGCAGCGCTCGACGCCTACAAGAAGTATCTCGAGCTCAATCCTGACGCAAAGGACGCCGCCGGTGTGAAGCTCACCATCGCCGCGACCGCCCAGAAGGCCGGAAACAAGGCGACCGCCATCGAGTACTACCAGATGATCGTCAACGATCCCCAGTACGGCGCGACCGCAAAGCAGCAGCTTGAAGTCCTCAAGAAGTAAATGACTTCCCTTGAGATTCTCGCTCCGGCGAGGGACGCTGAAATCGGCATCGCAGCAATCCGTTGCGGTGCCGATGCAGTGTATATAGCAGGGCCTAAGTTCGGCGCGAGGCACGCTGCCGGGAACGATTTCTCCGAGGTGGCCCGGTTGTGCTCGTACGCCCACCGCTTCGGTGCGAGGATCTATCTGACACTCAATACAATTCTTTACGACAACGAACTGGAGGAGGCCAGGGCCGCACTGCGTGCTGCAGCCGAAGCCGGTGTCGATGCCGTAATCGTCCAGGACTTCGCCGTCGCGGCTCTCGCGCGGGAAGCCGGTGTCACCCTGCCGCTTCACGCCTCGACCCAGTGCGCGATTAGGACGCCGGAGAGGGCGGCGCTGTTGGAGAGCCTGGGATTTGAGAGGCTGATTCTCGAGAGGCAGCTTTCAATGGAGGAAATCCGGGCGATCCGCGCCGCGACTTCCGCCGAGCTGGAGTTTTTCGTCCACGGGGCGCTCTGCGTGTCCTACAGCGGCAACTGCTACCTGTCCGAGAACCTGGCCGGACGCAGCGCCAACAGGGGCGAGTGCGTCCAGGCCTGCCGTTCGCTTTACGACCTTGTGGATGCTTCCGGGAAGGTGCTGGTGAGGAACAAAGCCCTCCTGTCGCTCCGGGACTTCAACCTTCTCCACAGGATGGAAGACCTCGCCGAGGCCGGCGTCTGTTCGTTTAAGATTGAGGGCCGGCTCAAGAGCATGTCCTATGTCAAAAACATAGTTAGGCAGTATTCCATTGCGCTAGACTCGCTCATTGAAAAATATCCGGATAAGTATTGCCGGTCATCATACGGCCGGGTCTCCGGCGGCTTCACCCCGGCGCCGGACAAGACCTTTAACCGTGGCTATACCCCTCTATATATAGACGGTAAGCGTGGAAAATGGTCATCCATGGACGCTCCGACTTCTCTCGGAGAGAAGGTCGGGGTGGTCGGCGCTGTGCGACGCGGTTCCTCGATGACGATTACCCTCAGGAGCCTTCCCGACGGCATGCGCCTCGAAAACGGCGACGGCTTCGCATTCGTCGGCTCCGACGGCTCCGTGACGGGCTTCCGTGGAGATGTGTGCCGTGGAAAAGAAATCGTTTGCAAGAGTGTGGAGGGACTCTCTGAGGGGATGAGTCTCTGGCGCAACACCAGTATCGCCTTCGAGCGTGAACTTGAGAAGAACATGCCGGAGAGGCTCATCCGTGCAGTTATCGATGTGAATATCACCTCAAAAGACCTGCCCGGTGCGCCGTACATCCTCACATTCACCGCTACGGCCGAGGATGGTCGCAAGGTCTCTGTAATAGAGGATATTACCTCCGCCGAGCCGGCACGCGACAGGGAGCGCATGCTCGGAGTGATTTCCGGCCAGCTTTCCAAGAAATCCGGCGATTTCACCTTCACCGCCGGCCGCATCGACGCCTTGGAAACAATTCCAATCCTCAGTGTATCATTCCTTAACGGCGTAAGGCGAACCCTCGCGGAGAAACTTGCCGCCTGCCATTCAGATCTCCCTTCTTGTCATTCCGAGCGAAGCGAGAGAATCTCCGTCTCCTCGGCAGGAGATACTCTCGGCACATCCGTGCCTCGGTATGACAAGTGTGCCGTCCCTCCGGAAGCCACGTATCTCGATAACATCTCCAACTCCCTGAGCCGTTCGCTTTACGAGCGCTCCGAGGACGCCTATGAGCTGACTCACCGCAAGGGTGCTGAACTTATGCGCACTCGCTACTGCATCCGCTATGAGCTCGGGCTCTGCTCCGTCCACCAGGGTGCCCGTCCTACAGGTCCTCTGTTCCTCCTTAACAACGGCCGCCGTCTCGCCCTCACTTTCGACTGCCCCCGCTGTGAAATGACCGTCAGCGAATGAGATACTCTCGTTGGCGCTCGGTATGACAAGGGTGACAGGCAGCACAGATTTTGAAGTGAGGGAACAAAGTGCTACATTTGTTTTTCGTACACGAAATATTGTCAGAAATTAAAGGATATTGATTATGTCAAAAGATGGTACCTTTCTCGGTCTTGTGACCGGACTTGCGGCCGGAGTGGTGCTCGGGCTGCTTTTTGCACCTGACAAGGGATCGAAGACCCGCGAAAGACTTCGCAAGGTCGCCGCGGAAGGATATGAGGAATTCAAGGATTTCATAGACGAGGAAGAGGAGCCGTATGAGGCCGATCCTGTCTATGATGCCGAAGAAAAGGCTGAAGATGAATGAGTTTCTCGAGCCCCTTGGCGATCTGTCACAGACCGCGAAGGAGTATGTCGATCTCCGGGTCGATGAAGTGAAACTGAAGACGGCGAAGGGACTTTCCGTCTCGGTGAGCCGTATCCTCAGCTATATGGTGCTCCTGCTTGTGGCGGCGAACCTGCTTTTGGTGCTTTCGTTTGCGGCCGTGCTTTTCCTCGGCGACGCCTTGAAAAGTTACGGGCTGGCGGCACTTATCGTCTCGGCCGCGCTGGCTCTCCTCCTCGCGGTGCTGTTCCTTCTCAGGAACAAGCTCTTCCGCGGCGGCTTCGTGAAGCTTTTTGTCAAACTGTTTTTCCCCATGCAAGATGAAAATCAGGTATAGTGACATACGCTCCATAGAGGAGCTCGACCGCGCGATTGAAAGCAATCGCGACGCCATCCGGCACAAGGGGAGGGTTCTTTCACGCAGGTATTCCAGAATTAAGGAATACTATTCCCCGTCCACGCTTGCCGTGGAGGGGATCAAGCGTTTTGTGGGCTTACTTCCCCTTCCGGAGTTCATTGTCCGCCGTATCGGCAGGGCCATACGCCGCAAATGAATCCGCGGCTTGACGCCGTGCGCTCCCTGATGAGGAGCCGCGGCTGGGATGCTGTCGTGATTACCGGCGGTGATCCCCATTCGAGCGAGTATCCCGCTCCACGCTGGAAACAGGTGGAGTGGGTTTCCGGTTTCACGGGGGAAGCCGGTGAGGTTGTGATTACGGCGGATCACGCCGGCCTCTGGACCGACACCCGTTATTTCATACAAGCTGAAAAACAACTTGCCGGGACAGGTATAGCTCTCCATAAGACAAGGGTTCCGGATCAGGTTCTCATACCGCAGTGGCTGGCCGGGCAGGACTTCGACTGTGACGAGGAGGGGCCGGTGATAGCGGTGGACTCTCTCGCGATGAACCTCAGAGAGGTCCGCAGTATCGCGGAGGCTTTCTCCGGCAAGGTGAGGATAGTCTCCGCGCCGGATTTCCTGTCACCGCTGTGGGTGGACCGTCCCGGTATCCCCGCCACTCCGATAATCACTCTGGGTGAGGATATTACGGGCGAGAGCCGGAAGGAGAGGATAGCGCGGCTTCGCGACGCCCTCTCGGAGAGGGAGTGCGACGCGATGCTCGTGACGGCCCTTGACGAGATTGCCTGGCTCCTTTGCACCAGAGGAAGCGACGTGGAATACAATCCCGTAGTGATCTCGTATCTTCTTGTCACGATGGATGCGGTCAAATGGTTTGTCCGCAAGGATATATTCTCGCCGCTGGATGAGAGCACCTCGGACACTTTTGAGGAGCTTTCGGCCGATGGGATAGAGGTGCTGCCCTACGATTCCGTCGGGGTGGCCCTGGCGTCGCTTGCCGAAAGCGGTGATGTGGGCCGTCTGCTCTGCGATCCCTCGTCCCTCAACTACGATATCTATGGGACGATCAGCGTCCCGATCCTTGAAGCTGCTTCTCCCATAGCCCTGATGAAGTCTGTTAAAAACAGCGTTGAAGTGGCCTGGATGAGGGACATCCACATCCAGGACGGGATTGCGATGGAGAAGTTCCTTTATTATATAGAAAAGGAGCTGTCGGAGGGAAGAATCATTTCCGAACGGGATGCCGCGATCCATCTGGACTCGCTGCGCGCTGAGATCCCCGGCTGGATGGGAGGAAGTTTCGAGACGATCTCGGCCTACGGGGCGAATGCGGCGCTGCCGCACTATTCGACCCCTGTCGAGGGCTCGGCCATCCTCCAGCCGAGGGGCCTGTACCTCGTCGATAGCGGCGGGCAGTACATAGGCGGCACAACCGACATAACCCGCACCGTTCCTCTCGGCGAGTGCTCAACCCTCGAGATGGAGGATTACACCCTCGTGTTGAAGGGTCATATCGACCTTGCGATGGCGGTGTTTCCCGAGGGGACTCCCGGCTGCCGCATCGATGCGCTGGCGCGGAACCCGCTCTGGCAGTTCCGCCGCAATTTCGGCCACGGAACGGGCCACGGGGTCGGTTTCTTCCTCTGTGTCCACGAGGGCCCGCAGGATATCAGGCAGAACCTCAATCCCGAGCCGCTCCGCCCGGGGATGATTACCTCCGATGAGCCCGGCATTTACCGCGAGGGCCTCCACGGAGTGCGCCATGAGAACCTCGTACTCTGCCGCGAGGACTCGGAGAACGAGTTCGGCCGCTGGCTCTCTTTCGAGACCCTCACCCTCTGCCATTTCGACACGGAAGCAATAATCCCGGATCTTCTGACCCGGGATGAACTGGAATGGCTCAACGCCTACAATGCAATGGTCGCGGAGACACTCTCTCCGCTGCTATCCGACGCTGTCGCGCAGTGGCTGCAGCTGAAGTGTGCGCCGCTTAGACCGTAAGGATCTCTTTTTCCTTTGCGTCGATGAGGGCGTCGATTGCCTTGACGTTCTTGTCGGTGACTTTCTGGAGCTCCTCTTCGCCTTCTTTCTCGCCGTCCTCGGAGAGGCCTTCGTTCTTCTGGGCCTTCTTGAGGAGGTCGATGCCGTCGCGGCGTACGTTACGGACGGTTACCTTGGAGGTCTCGCCTGCGGCGCGGGCTTTCTTGATGAGCTCGCGGCGGCGCTCCTCGGTCAGGGCCGGGACGACGCAGCGGATTATCTCGCCGTTGTTGGAAGGGGTGAGGCCGAGGTTGGCGTCGAGGATGGCTTTCTCGATCTTGCCGATGAGGTTGCGCTCCCAGGGCTGGATCGCGATGGTCTTGGCGTCAGGGGTCGTGATGGATGCCACCTGCATGAGGGGAGTCGGGCTGCCGTAATAGTCCACGGTCACTCCGTTGAAGATTGAAGGCGTCGCCTTTCCGACCCTGTAGGTCTTGAGGTCTTCCTCCAGGAAATTCACTGCATCCTTCATCTTGAGGTCGGATGCCTCTACGATTTCTTTTGCTTTCGGTAACATATGGATTGTATTATTTATGAACTACTGTGCCGACGGGGTCGCCGTGGAGGAGGCGGGTGAGGTTGCCGCTCACCGTCATGTTGAAGACGACGATGGGGACGTCGCCCTGCTCGCAGAGCGCGAAGGCGGTGCGGTCCATCACCTTGAGGCCGTCGGCGAGCGCCTTGTCAAAGGTCAGCTCCTCGTAACGGACGGCGGAAGGGTCCTTCTCGGGGTCTGCGGTGTAAACGCCGTCCACTCGGGTCCCCTTGAGGAGGGCGTCGGCCCCGATCTCGAGGGCGCGGAGGGCTGCACCGGAGTCCGTCGTGAAGAACGGATGGCCGGTCCCGCCGGCGAGGATGGCGACGCCGCCCTTTTCGAGGAAGCGCACGACCTTGTCTCTCATATAGTAGGGGGCGACGGGCTCCATCGGGGTCGAGGTGAAGACCTCGGCCGGGACGCCTTCGGCCTTGATGAACATCTTGAGGGCGAGGGCGTTGATGATTGTAGCGAGCATACCCATCCGGTCGCCGTCCACGCGGTCGAAACCTTTATCGACGCCCTGGAGGCCACGGAAGATGTTGCCGCCGCCGTTGACAAGGCCGATCTGGAGGCCGGCCTTGGCTGCATCTGCAATCTCTTTTGCGACCGCGGCAAGGCAGTCGGTGTCGAGGCCCTTGCCGGCGCTGCCGCCGAGGCTCTCTCCGCTTATCTTAAGGAGTACTCTTTTGTACGATGCCATATCTTTAGCGTTTATCCTAACAAAATTCGCGTAAAAATACGAAACTTGCAACAGTTTCTCAAAACAGTTTCTTATATTTGTAGGTCAAGAAAAGAAAAAAAATGGCAAGATTCCTCACATCATCCATCGGGAAGAAATTCATCCAGAGCGTCAGCGGCGCCTTCCTTATTGTATTTCTTCTTCTACACGCGACAATCAATTTTTTCTCCGTAATAGACTCGTTTACCGGTAAGTTCGGCGCTGCGGCGGCCGATGACAGGCTATTCTCCGCGGGAGACGGCCTGTTCAAGCTCGGCTGCGACTTCATGTCAACACCGATCATTACGATAATGGTTCCGGTTCTCGCCCTCGGTTTTGTCATCCACATCATTTACGGCGGGTACCTGACCTGGTGCAACATCAAGGCCCGCGGCGGCGTCAAGCGCTATGAGGTGCCCTCTAAGGCCGCCTCCGATTCCTGGAGCGCCAACAATATGCTGGTGCTCGGCATAGTGGTGCTCGGCGTCCTCTGTTTCCACATGACCCACTTCTGGGCCAAGATGCAGCTGCTTGAGTTTATGGGCGAAGAGGCAGCCAATGATCCGTATCTCCTTCTCGTCGCGACCTTCAGGCACTGGTGGGTCCTCGCTATCTATCTGGTCTGGTTCGGTGCCCTTCTGCTTCACCTGACCCACGGCTTCTGGAGCATGTTCCAGACCATAGGATGGAACAACAAGATCTGGTTTGGGCGCCTCAAGGTTATAGGCATAGTGGTCGCCGGGATAATCGTTCTCATGTTCGTCGCCGTAGCCGTCAATTCCTTCGTCGAAGCCAACTGGGTCCATCCTGAAATGCTCGCCGCGATTTGATTTTTACAATTAAAGAAATATCGGGGCGCACTGATTTTCGGTACGCCCCTTTTTATAAGTCACACATTTGCTTACAGTTATGAGACAGAAAAAGTACCTTCTCCCCGAGAGCGAAATACCTCAGGCCTGGTTTAATATCCAGGCCGTGATGCCCAACAAGCCCCTCCCTATCCTCAACCCGGCGACCCGCGAGCCGCTGAAGGCCGAGGACCTCTATCCCATCTTCTGCGAGGAGTGCGCCAACCAGGAGCTCAACACGACCGACGAGTGGATCCCGATTCCCGAGGCGGTCCGCGAGCAGTACACTTACTATCGTTCGACGCCTCTTGTCCGCGCCTACGAACTTGAGGCGGCTCTCGGTACGCCGGCCCACATCTACTTCAAGAACGAGAGCGTCTCCCCGGCGGGTTCCCACAAGCTCAATTCCGCCCTCGCCCAGGCCTACTACGCCAAGAAGCAGGGGATTACCAACATCACGACGGAGACCGGCGCCGGCCAATGGGGCGGCGCGCTGTCGTATGCCGCGAAGAAGTTCGGGCTCGAGTGCGCCGTCTATATGGTGAAAATCAGCTATAACCAGAAGCCCTACCGCCGCTCCATCATGCAGACCTTCGGTGCTGCAATCACTCCGTCGCCGTCGATGTCAACCCGCGCCGGCAAGGACATCATAACACTGAATCCCAATGACAACGGCTCCCTCGGCTGCGCCATTTCGGAAGCAATCGAGCTTGCCGTGACTACGCCCGGCTGCCGTTACACACTCGGCTCCGTACTCAATCACGTCTGCCTCCATCAGACGGTGATAGGCCTTGAGGCCGAGAAGCAGATGGCTCTTGCAGGGGAGTACCCCGACATAGTCATTGCGTGCTTCGGCGGCGGTTCCAATTTCAGCGGCATCGCCTTCCCGTTTATGCGCCACAATATCTCCGGTGAGAAAAAGACCCGCTTTATCGCCGCAGAGCCTGCGGCCTGCCCGAAGCTCACCAAGGGTAAGTTCGAGTACGACTTCGGCGACGAGGCCGGCCTCACCCCGCTTCTCCCGATGTTCACCCTCGGCCACGGCTTCAAGCCGGCCAACATCCACGCCGGCGGTCTCCGCTACCACGGCGCAGGCGTCATCCTCTCCCAGCTGATGAAGGACGGCTACATGGAAGCGGTTGACATCCAGCAGAACGAGTCGTTCAAAGCCGGAGTGCTTTTCGCCCGCACGGAAGGTATCATCCCCGCTCCGGAGTCCTGCCACGCCATCGCGGCGACTGTCCGCGAGGCCCTTCGCTGCAAGGAGACCGGCGAGGCTAAAACCATCCTTTTCAACCTTTCCGGCCACGGATTCGTTGATATGTCCGCCTACGACCAGTACCTCGAGGGCAACCTCCAGGACTACAGCGTTTCCGATGAGGACATCGCCCGCTTTATCGCAGACGCAGACGCCCTTAATCCGTAGGAGATACTCTCAACCTTCGGTCTCGGTATGACAGTCTGTCATTTCGACCAAGCGGAGCGCGTGGAGAAATCTAAATAGAGAAATTATATGACAATAGGAATAATAGGACTTGGCCTTATCGGCGGTTCGATGGGGATTGATCTGCGGAGAAGGGGATTCGCCGACAGGGTGCTCGGAGTGGAGGAAGACCAGGTTGCGGCCGAGGCTGCCGCGAGGATGGGGCTTGCCGACGAGATAGTCAGCTATGAGCGCTGCGTCGCGGAAAGCGACATCGTTGTCGTCGCAGTTCCGGTCGGGGTCGCTGTGAAGATGGTTCCGGACATACTGGACCGCTTCAAGGAAGCCGGTTCGGAGGAGAAGATAGTGATGGACGTCTGCTCGACGAAGGAGAAAATCTGCCTTGCGGCAAAATACCATCCCTGCCGTAAGCAGTTCGTGTCATCGCACCCCATGGCCGGGACGGAGTATTCCGGGCCCTGGGCCGCCATGCCAAACCTTTTCGACGGCAGGGCCTGCATCATCGCGGATTCCGCCGAGTCATCTCCTGCCGCAGTGAAGAAGGTCGAAGACCTCTACGGCGTCCTGAATATGAGGATGCTCTACATGGACTCCTCCTCCCATGACGTCCACACGGCTTATGTTTCACATATCTCCCATATAACATCCTTTGCGTTGGCCCTTACGGTTCTCGACAAGGAAAAGGACGAGAAGCACATCTTCGATCTCGCTTCCGGCGGCTTTTCCTCCACCGTCCGGCTCGCGAAGTCTAACCCGGATATGTGGGTGCCTATCCTCACCCAGAACCGCGAAAACATCCTCCACGTCGTGGACACTTATATCCAGAAGATGAACCTCTTCCGCGAAGCAATCGATTCCTTCGACGAGGAGACTGTGCGTTCCCTTATCGAAGAAGCCAACAAAATCAAAAAAATCATCCGTTGATGGCTGCACGTAATCTCAATATTACACCTATCGGAGAATGGGGACTGTTCCGGCTGCCGCCGAGGCCGTGCGTTATTGCCGGCCCCTGCAGCGCCGAGACCGAAGAGCAGATGCTCTCGACGGCCATGGAACTCAGGGCCTTCGGTATCAATGTGTTCCGCGCCGGAATATGGAAGCCTCGCACTCATCCGGGCTCCTTCGAGGGCCTCGGGACAGCGGGCCTGAAACTATTGAAAAAAGTCAAGGAAGAGACCGGGATGCACGTCTGCACTGAGGTCGCCGGCGCGAAGCACGTCTATGAGTGCCTGAAGTACGGGGTGGACCTCCTGTGGATAGGCGCCCGCACGACGGCGAACCCCTTTCTCATGCAGGAGATTGCCGATGCCCTGCAGGACACCGATGTCCCCGTCCTCGTCAAAAACCCCGTTAATCCGGACATCGACCTCTGGATCGGCGCTCTCGAAAGGCTTAACCGCGCCGGCGTGACAAAGATCGGAGTTATCCACCGTGGATTCTCCACCTCCGCGCCCATTCCCTACCGCAATGATCCGGGCTGGAGGATTGCCATCGAACTGCGGACTATGTATCCGGATCTTCCGTTTTTCGCCGACCCTTCCCACATGGCCGGTGATAGGAAATATCTTGTGGAGCTCTCCCAGAGGGCTATGGACCTTGGGCTGGAGGGACTCATGATAGAGTCCCACTGCGACCCGTCATGCGCCCTGTCGGACGCGAAGCAGCAGCTTACTCCGAAGGATCTGCAAAAGCTTCTGGAAGAGGGGATTACCGTTCGCGACAGCTCCTCGGACGACGCCTCCTACAACGAAGGCCTTCACCAACTACGCGCTAAGATTGACGTCCTGGACGAGAACCTCATCAACACTTTTGCATCGAGGATGAAGGTGAGCCGTGAGATAGGGCTCTACAAGAAGGAGCACAACGTCGCCATCCTCCAGGCTTCGCGCTGGGATGAGGTGCTTGAAAGAGTGAAGGAGGAAGGCAGGAAGGCGGGACTCTCTGACGAGTTTGTCGTGAAGGTCTTCACGGCGCTCCACGAGGAGTCTATCCGCGCCCAGGACGAGATCCTATCCGATAGATCCAAGTAGGGCGCTTTCGAAGACGCCTTTCTCTTCCTCTGAAAGGAACTCCACTTCGATGGGAATTTTGAAAAGACGTGCCTTCAGTTCCGAAGGGACGTCTTTTGCGTCCACTATCCTCTGAGCGTCCTTTTCGGTCGTTATCACTACTGCGGTGGGATTGGACTTTATGGCAGCCATTATGGCGCCGACGTCGGCGCGGGAATAGCGATGGTGATCCGGGAAGGAAAGCCGGCGGACTATCTTGTAAGTGCCTGAAATATAATCTTTCAGCGGCCCGTCCTTGGCGATGCCGGAAAAGAGGATCGCCCGGGGTGCATAGGTAAACCGGGGGTCCGCCTCTTCATAGACAGGTTGGAGTGAAGAATAGGCTATGGTCGAAAACAACAGGATCTGCTCCATGCCCTTCGCGCTGCGGCCGCGGCAGGTCGAGGTGCTGTAGGAATCAATGTTGAGGTAGCCGGCCCACTTACCCCTTTCCCACTCGTCCAGATAGGGCGGGCATTTGGTCACGATGACGATGTCGGCGTCCGCTATGCGCCGCGGCAGGTCGCGGAGCCCCCCGAGGGGGAGCAGCCTGTCTTTATGAATGGGTCGGGAATAATCTACGAGGACTATCGACAGGGTAGGTCTCAGTTTTCTGTACTGGAAGGCGTCGTCGAGGACAATGACGTCGGAAGGCGGAAGCTCCGCCACCCCTTCGGGATGGACGAGCAGATGGCATCCCTCGACCCTGTCCTTGTCAACAGCGACTGTGACGGAAGGAAATTTTTTCGCAATCTGGAGAGGTTCGTCTCCGAAACTGGTCGCCGAGCCGTCCCTGAGAACCTTGCGGAAGCCTTTTGTATTCCTCTTGTAGCCTCTTGAGAGCACGGCGATGTTGCTGTAGGCCCACTTGTCGGAGGAAAGGAGGAGACGGAGGATCATCTCGGTGTGAGGGGTCTTGCCGGTGCCGCCGACGGTGATGTTGCCGACGGAAATCGTCGGCACCTCCGCGGCGCTGCTCTTCAGCTTCCCCTCGCTGTAGAGCTTATCCCTCAGCGCCAGGGCAATCGTATAGGGAAAAAGTATGATCCTGTCTAACATCCCTGCAAATTTAATATTTTTTTCAACGCGCTTTCAAGGACTGGGATGTCGGCGCAGAGGGAGCAGCGGAGGAAGTCGCTGCCGCCACGGCCGAAGACGATACCGGGGGCCATGAAGACGCCGGCGTCGTAGAGCAGGCGGTCCGAGAGGCGCTCTCCGAGGGTTTTGCCGACGGCGTATTCCCGAATGAGCGGATGGTTCTCCGGGATGCGGCCCCAGACGAAAAGTCCGGCGGAGTCCGGGTTGTAGCGGAGACCGAGGGTGTCGTATATATTGTGGACCACGTCGCGGCGGCGGCGGTACTCGGCGTTAAGCGCCTCGAACCACTCCGGGCCGGAAGAGAGCGCCTCGACAGCCGCCATCTGCAGGGGCTTGAACATCCCGGAGTCCATCTGGCTCTTGACTTTGAGCACTTCGGCGATGAGGGAAGAGTTTCCTGCTATCATCCCGATCCTCCAGCCTGCCATGTTGTGGGCCTTCGAGAGGGAATTCATCTCGAGGCAGCACTCCTTCGCTCCCGGGACCGAGAGGATTGAGAGGGGCTTGTCGCAGAGTATGAAGGAATACGGGTTGTCGTTGACTACCAGAATGTTGTGACGAAGGGCGAAGTCCACGATCCGGCGGTATAGCTCCGGTGTCGCTTTCGTGCCGGTCGGCATGTGGGGATAGTTGATCCACATGAGTTTGATCCCGTCCGGATCCAGCGACTCAAGCTCGTCGAAATCAGGCATCCAGCCGCTCTCTTCGGTGAGGTTGTAAGTTACGATTTCGGCCTCGGCCAGGCGGGTTGCCGATGAATAGGTAGGGTATCCGGGATCGGGAATGAGTACGCGGTCTCCGGGGTCCAGGAAGGCGAGACTGGTCAGGAGAATGCCCTCTTTCGAGCCTACAAGTGGCTGTATCTCGACGGCAGGGTCGAGATCAACCCCGTAGTAGCGCCTGTACCATGAGGCGAAGGCGCTGCGGAGCTCCGGATTGCCTGTGTAATTCTGATAGCCGTGCTGGCCGGGGAGCGGAGCTGTCTCCACAAGCTTCTGAATGGCGGGAAGCGGCGGCATCCCGTTGGGGGAGCCGATGCCGAGGTTCACGATGCGCTCCTCGCCACGGGCCTCCCTTTCGGCGTTGAGCCGGGCCATTTCTTTGTTCTTCAGGGAAAAATAGTATTCTCGGACTCCTTCCGTCCGCCGTGCCGGTCTAATATCTATCATGGTGCGAAATTACGGTTTTTAGTTGAAAAATGCTATATTTGTATGATTTACCAGATTATATTACACGTTATGAAAAAGATATTTTCTGTTGCGGCTCTTGCCGCTCTCTTTTGCGCCTGTTCAACAGTAAATGAGCCGGTCGGGCAGAGGGTAGATGCCCTGCCCGATGACGCCTGGGAGGCTTCGGAGTGGATTTCCGTGGCAGACGCTCCGGTCGTTATGGGTGAAGTGCATTCTAATGTGAACTGCCGTGCGGCCGACGGCGCTTCCTGGTTCGTCTCCACTTTTGAAAACGAGAAACCGGTCCTGAAGGCTGTCTGGATGACGACAGGCCTTGGCGTCTATGACATCTTTATAAATGGAAAACTTATCGGTGAAGAGGTCCTGAAGCCGGGATTTACCCATTTCGGCAAGACCAAGCTGTCATTTACCTATGATATCACCGATGCCTTCAAGGCTGGCAGCGGCGCTAAAAACACCCTCTCAGCCCAGGTGACCCCTGGCTGGTGGGCCGACAAGATTATCACCCCTTCCGGATTCAACGGCATGAGGGGTGAGAAGTGCGCCTTCCGCGGCGTTCTGGAAGTGACCTACAAGGACAGCACGACCGTCCTTTTCGGGACGGACGTCAAAAACTGGCAGGCCGGTATCGCCGGCCCGGTGAAGCACGCTGATATTTTCGACGGCGAGGAATATGACGCCCGCGAAAAACAGGGCTACGAGACTCCGGAAAAGCTTTCGGCGCCTGTAGTCAACAGTGAGTTCCACGGAGAGATCTTCCCCTCCGATGGCGCCGAGGTCTATCAGAGATGGGACCTCGCCCTCAAGCCGGTGAGCGCCTACGTCTGGAAAGACGTGGCCGACAGCACCGAGGAGCAGTATGGCAAGGTGGTCATCCTCAGGGAGTTCGCCCCCGGCCTGCCGATGTCGGTTTCCGAGGGTGAGACCCTCGTCATCGACTTTGGGCAGAACGCCGCCGCAGTGCCGTCGTTTGAGTTCAAGGCTGCCGAGGGCACTGAGCTGACCTTCCTCGGCGGAGAGCTACTCAACGACGGGGCCGGCGCGAAGAGCCGAGGCATGGACGGCCCGGAGGGCTCGGTCCACAGGCTCAACCTGCGCAGCCCTGACGAGGCTTTCCGTATGGTCTATACCTTCGGTCCCGCCAAGGGATTCGTCTCCTACACTCCGAGATACACCTTCTTCGGATACCGTTACGCCTCCATCACCGCGACAGGCGATGTGGTTATCCGCAGGATTGAATCCATCCCCGTCACGTCCATCGCGGCTGACCTTGAAACAGGTACCATAAAGACCGGTGACGAGAGCATAAACAAGCTCATTTCCAACACTCTCTGGGGTCAGAGGTCCAATTACCTCTCCGTCCCAACCGACTGCCCGCAGCGCAACGAGCGCCTGGGCTGGACGGCCGACACCCAGGTCTTCACTGAGACAGGTACTTTCTTCGCCAACACGGACGCTTTCTTCCACAAATGGATGAGGGACATGCGCAACTCCGTGTCTGAGACAGGCTCCTTCCCGGGCGTCGCTCCGACGGCGCAGTACGGCGGCAACATGATGCGGCTCGGCTGGTCCGACGCCGGCATCATAGTGCCCTGGACCGTCTGGAAGCAGTTTGCCGACACCGCAATCATCGATGAGAACTGGGACGCGATGGACCGCTATTTCGGCCACATCACGGAGACCAGTTTCTCCCACGAGGCGATCAGGGAGGAGAACGGCAACTACCAGTGGGCCGACTGGCTCAGCTATGAGCCCCTCGAGAGCTGCAGTCACAAGGCTCAGTATAAGGATGAAAACGGCAAGTGGCAGCCTCTGCCGGAGTCAATCGTTTACTGGAATTATCTCGCTGGATGCTATTGGGCGCTGGATGCGGAGATGATGGCCGATATGGCCGCCGCGACGGGCCGCGACGCTGCCTCGTTCATTATGATTAATGAACTTGCGAAGGATTATCTCAGGAGAGAGTTCCTTAATGAGGACGGTACATTTAAGTTGGAGATTCTCAACACTATGCAGACCCCGGCGCTCTTCGCGCTTAGGCTCAGCCTTGTCGAAGGCGATGCCTTAGAGGCTATGAAGGCTCGTCTTCGCGCCAATTTCGCAGAGCACGACGGATGCCTCCAGACAGGCTTCCTCGGCACATCCATCCTTATGTCCACCCTCACTGACAACGGCATGGCGGACATTGCCTGGGACCTTCTCTTTCAGAGAAAGAACCCGAGCTGGCTCTATTCCGTCGATAACGGCGCGACGACCATCTGGGAGCGCTGGAACAGTTACACCATCGAGTCCGGCATGGGCCCGAAGGGCATGAACAGTTTCAACCACTACGCCTACGGCTGCGTCTGCCAGTGGATCTGGGAGACTGCGGCCGGCATCAATGCCGACAAGGCGCAGCCCGGCTTCAAGCATATCGTCCTGAAGCCCGTCCCGGATAAGAGGCTTGGAAGTCTTGAAGCGTCCTTCAACTCTGCCTCCGGTCTCATCAAGAGTTCCTGGAAGTATTCAGGAGACAACTGGATGTGGGATTTCACCATCCCCGAGGGCGCGACCGCTTCAGTGACGCTTCCCGGAGAGGACTCCGCGAAGGAGTACGAGTCCGGATCCTACAGCGTCTCGAAGCAGTTGTAGAAAAATATTTTTGGAAAGATAAAATTTTTATCTACCTTTGCATCCCCGTTCCCCACGGGGAGTCAATGAGGGCTTAGCTCAGTTGGTTTAGAGCGCCTGCTTGACAGGCAGGAGGTCAGCAGTTCAAGTCTGCTAGTCCTCACAGGAGGGGAGAGACCGAATGAAGGCTTTTTGCCGGATTTCGGTCTCTTTTTTTAAGGGTGGACGTTGCCTTCGGCGCGCTCGAGGTCGGCGACGGCAATCTGGAGGCCGACGGCGGCATCGATGTATTCGGAATGGGCCTGGAGCCAGGCGGTCTGGGCGGCGAGGGCGGTATTGGTTTCAATCACCCCGGCCTCGAAGCCGCTCACGGCCACCCTCAGGTTCTCCTCCGCGCTCTCAAGGGCTTCACGCGTCATTTCCAGCCGCTCTATGGCTTCCTCACAGAGTTTCCTCTGCCGGGTCACCTGAAGATTGATCATGTCCCTGGCATCGTCGAGCCTGTCACGATAGAGAGTTGCTTCGGCTTTGGCCTTCCGGGTCTTCTGGAGAGCTTCCGTGCCGTGGAAAATGGGGACGTTTATTACTACGCCGACGCTGAAACGGCCGCCCCAGCGCTGCTCGAAGCCGTTGTTGAAGGATGGATTGGTGGCAAGGTAGTTTGCCATGAAGGCAATCTGAGGCATCATATCGGCAGCGGCGATGGCTACCTTTTTGTCGTAAATCTTTGATGCCAGGTCCAGGCTCTTTGTCTCGGGCCTGTCCTCGTACACCTGCTCCATATCCTTCTCCGGACCGGGCACGGCAATAGGGATATCCTCCACTATCTCGTCGGCAAGGAGGATTTCGCTGTCGAGCGGCAGGCCCGTCTTCTGGCAAAGGAGCATTTTTGCCAGACGGAGGCCGTTTGTGGCCTTCGTGAGCAGGAGCCTGGCCTCACTCGCCTTGACCTTGACCTGCAGTACGTCGGACTTGGTGGAAAGCCCCGCCTCCATCGACTTCTCCACATCAGCTTCCATCTGCTCCAGCAGGTCCGCATAATTTTCTGCCAGACGTTTTTTTGCCGCGATAGTGACTATCTGCCAGTAGGCTCCATCGACTTCGGCGAGAACGCTGACATACTTCATGTCGTAACTGCTGAGGGCCAGCTCCTCCGCCAGACGTGCAGCCTCGTTCGAATACAGGATTTTTCCGCCCATGAATATAGGCTGACGGGCGGAGATGACGACTCCCAGGGCGTTCTTGACATTAAAATGGAATTCATCGTCGATGCTGCAGCCTATCTGGTTGATGGCAGAGGCTATATCAATGCCTTCAATGGCGGCGACAATCTCCTCCAGGACCACTGCGGGGGTACCGAACTTGTCCTCTATGGCGGCTTTCAGTTTGTCTCCGGCGTGGCGCAGCTTATCCGACTTTTCATCCGATATCAGATCGATATTCCTGTCATTCCACACATAAGCTCCGGTAGCGCTGATGCTGGGGAAGAAATATGCCAGAGCTATTTTGCGGTCGTAACCGGCCATCTCCACCTTTGTCTTCTCGCTCTTGAGCTCGCGGTTGGAGGAGACTGCCATGTCGCGGCAGTCCTCCAGGGTAAGCACCTGCTGCGCTGATGCAGGGAGAAACAGCATCAGCGCAGCTAGCGTCAGGATGGTATGAGAGGCAGCCCTGTTCATGGAGAAATGGGCCGGAGCCTATATCGAAGCGATGTTCTTCTCGTTGAGAAGCTGCTTGCCTTCGGCAGTGTAGGCGTATTCGATGCGGTCGGCGTAGTGTTCCTCGACTTTGCCGCGGACAATCTTGGCGGTCGAGTTGACCATCTTGTTCTGGATGGTGAACGCCTCGTCGCAGAGAATGACAGCCGTCGGGAGCCAGCGCTCGGGGAACATCCCCTCGTGGGCGCCTCCCTTCTTGTAGGAATCAATCTCGGCCTGTATCTTCTCAAGCATCGCAATCTTGCCTTCACGGCTCTCCGGGTCGAGGTCTTTGCCCTTGACAAACTCCTTGAGCGCATCCTTCTCGGGGACGATAAGGACTACCGTGTAAGGCTTCTGGTTGTTGTACAGGACAACCTGGGCGATATACTTTGAATTATCGGTCAGGCTGTCTTCGAAGCCTTCCGGCGAATACTTCTCGCCGTCGGAGGAAATGAGGAGCGATTTGAAACGGCCCACGACATAGAGGAACTCCCTGTCGGTCGGGCAGATATAGCCCATGTCACCGGTGTGGAGCCAGCCGTCGATGATGGTGTCGGCGGTCGCCTTGGGGTTCTTCCAGTAGCCGGCCATGACGTTCTCGCCGCGGATGACGATCTCGCCGCGCGTCCCGTCCGGGACCTCGTTGCCTTCGGCGTCGCAGATCTTGCAGTCCATGGGCTTTACGAGGCGGCCGGAGGATCCGAAGATGGCATGCCCGGGTGCATTGGCGCAGATGATGGGCGTCGCTTCGGAGAGGCCGTAGCCCTGGAACATCGGCATGCCGACGGCGCAGAAGAACCTCTGGAGCTCGATGTCGAGGAGGGCGCCTCCGCCGACGAAGAACTGCATCCTGCCGCCGAAGTTTTCACGGACGGCCTTGAAGATGAGCTTGTCAAACAGGGCGACAAGCGGTTTCCTCCACCAGGTCCCGCCGGTGCCGCGGTTGTAGTACTCCTTATTGTACTTAATAGCGTTGTTAAGGGCGAAATTGAACAGCTTCTCGACCCTCGGGCCCTTGGCCTTGATGCCAGCCTCAATGTTCTTGCGGAAATTGCGGGCGAGGGCCGGGACGGAGAGCATGACGGCGGGACGGGTCTCCTTGATGGCGGCGGGGATGTTGCGGAGGGTCGCCTGAGGGGTCTTCCCGATGGGGACCGTCGCAATCGAGCCTCCGTAGGACATCATCGTGTACATGCCGGCCACGTGGGCAAAGCAGTGGTCCAGAGGAAGAATGATGAGCATCACGGCACCGGCCTCGACGCCGATGACGGAACGGGCCTGCTCGACGTTGGCCGTGTAGTTGCGATGGGTGAGGAGGATGCCCTTGGGGTCCGCCGTCGTGCCGGAAGTGTAGCTGATGTTGGCGTAATCGTCCGGACCGACGGAACTGTAGCGGGCGACGAACTCCTCCTTATGGGCTCCGAGGAACTCCTCGCCGGCCTTCTCGATGGCAGAGATGCGGATCTCCATGGGCTGGAGCTCCTCGAGGTCGAAAGCGGTGTCGTCGAAGATGATAACTTTCTTGACGTCAGGGCATTCGGGGAGGATCTTGCGGATTTTAGGGAGCTGGTTCTGCGAGACGAGCACCCACTTGGCTTCCGAGTGGACGATACGGAAGACGAGGTCTCCGCCGTCGCCGAGGTTCACGGAGAGCGGCACATCGACGGCGCCGGCATACAGCGCGCCCATCTCCGCCAGCATCCACATCGAACGGCTCTCGGAGAGCAGGGCGACCTTGTCGCCTTTCGCAACGCCGAGGGACATCAGTCCCGCGCCTATGCGGTGGACCCTCTCCCTCGTCTGCGCAAATGTAATCTCCTTCCACTCCCCGTCCATCTTCTCCCGAAGATATGTCATCGAAGCGAACTGCTCAGTGTACTTTTCAATAAAATCAATAATGGTTATTCTCTCGCTCATAGATTATAGTTTTAGTTTCCCGGTTAGTTATTTTTCATTGGGGAACAGGCCGAAGAGTTCGGCGTCGATGCGGTCGGTGATGGTCTGGAAGTCCTCGGGGCGGTTCTCAAACTTGATGTTGTCCACGTCGATGATGAGAAGGCGGCCCTTGTAGTCCTGGATCCAGTCTTCGTAGCGCTTGTTGAGGCCTGTGATGTAGTCGATTCGGATGCTCTTTTCGTACTCACGGCCACGTTTCTGGATCTGGGCGATGAGGTTCGGAATCGAGGAACGGAGGTAGATCATCAGGTCCGGCGGGTTCACCAGGGACATCATGAGGTCGAACAGATCCGAGTAGTTC
This sequence comes from Bacteroidales bacterium, assembly GCA_017534745.1. GTDB lineage: Bacteria > Bacteroidota > Bacteroidia > Bacteroidales > UBA932 > Cryptobacteroides. The sequence goes on from JAFXVX010000015.1 coordinate 175,896, forward strand.
TCGAAATCGCGGCTCGACATCAGGCCCATCGCGTGGAGATTCGGCGCGAAGATGCGGGCGTCCTCGTAGATGGTCCTGTCCTGGATGATGACGTCGTTTTGCTTGGAAATCTCCACGACGTCAGCGAAACGCTTGTTGAGGAAATAGATCTGGAGGTTGAAGGACCAGCGTTCCATGTCCTCGTAAAAGTCGGCGAGGTAGGGGTTGTAATCGACCGATTCGAATCTCGGGGTCCAGCCGTAGTGGGCTGCCAGCATCTTGGTGAGCGTCGTTTTGCCGCTTCCGATGTTTCCTGCTATCGCGATGTGCATATCGAGTGTGTTTTAAAATAATCCGTAAAGCTGAGCGTCAATCTTGTCCGTTATGAGCTGGAAATCCTCCGGGCGCTCCTTGAAGTCGAGGTTGTCCGCGTCTATCGTGAGGAGGGGGCCCGTGTAGCGGGCTATCCACTCGTCGTAGCGGTCGTTGAGGCCCTTGAGGTACTCGAGGCTGATTGACTGCTCGTATTCCCGACCCCTCTTCTGGATCTGGGCGACCAGGTGGGGGATACTGCTCTTGAGGTAGATGAGAAGATCCGGCGGGCGGACCATCGACATCATCAGGTGGAAGAGGTCCATGAAGGTGTTGTAGTCCCGCTCGGTAAGATTTCCAAGGGCGTAATTGTTGGCGACGAAAATCTCAACGCCTTCCGCAAGGGTCCTGTCCTGGATGATGACTTTGTCGGAGGACGCAATCTCAAGGACGTCGCGGAATCTCTGCGTAAGGAAATAGGTCTCAAGGCAGAACGACCAGCGCGGAATGTCCTTGTAATAGTCTTCAAGATAGGGGTTGAAGGTGACGGACTCGAATTTGGGAGTCCATCCATAGTGGGCGGAGAGCATCCCCGTCAGGGTCGTCTTACCGCTTCCGATATTACCCGCAACGCCGATGTGCATCTGTTACCTCTTGTTAAGCAACAAATGTAATAAAATGTTTTTATTTCGGCAAGGCTTTATGCCAGCCAGTGGAGGGAGTCGGTCTCTCCGGCGATCCAGACGTGGTCGCCGGGGGAGAAGACGAAGTCCGGGCGGGGGTTGGTGAATACTTCTTCCCCACGGATTACCGAGATTATCATGCAGTGGAAGGCCCGCATGTCCAGCGAGCCGAGCTGCTTGCCGGTGAGATAGGATTCTTCTCCGAGGTCCGTCCGGACCACGTTGAAATCCTTCTCCTTCTCACCGGTCGCTTCGGAGGCTTTCAGGAAGGTCTTCAGGTCCTCCAGCTGCTGCGCCGAGCCCACTGCGATGATGCGGTCGCCGGGGAAGAGTACGGTATCGACTCCCGGTATGACGAAGGAATGCGAGCCTCTCTGGATTTTCACTACGTTGGCACCGCTGTTTTTGCGAAGGTCCGCCTGGCGGAGGGTCTTGCCTGCGAGGAGCGAGTCGGGGGAGAGTTCTAAGGTCTCGATCCTGACGTCGTATTCGGAAAGGGTCTCCCCGATAGTCGTCGCGACGGGAGCCTTTTTGCGCTGGAGCGTTTCTTTTTCGTTGAGGTTCTGGAGGAAACGGCCTTCCAGGGCGGTGAAGTGCTTGATGTATCTGCGGGAGAATATGATCACCGTCGCGGCTGCGACAAGGATAAGCAGTATGCTCCAGCCTGCCAGCTCGACGTAGGATGAAATCACACCGGTTATGATGGCTGTCACCAGGAATATCCTCGCTATGAAAAGCCCCAGCAGGGGAAGCCTGTTCTGGGAGTCTTTCTGCAGGACGCGGATCTGCTCTGACATCGATCCGCGGTTGACCCCGAGCCCGTAGAGGAACGGGATCATGACAAAGATGGTTACGCCGGCGTTGAAGGAGTCGCGGAGAGTCCCGCTCCATGAGGGGAACATCTTCGCGGTCAACGGTACAAGATATAGTTTCGATGCTATGAATATGGCGAGAATAATCACTCCGTAGAGAAGGATACGGGTGAAGTAGCTCGTCAGCAGCTGCTTCCAGACGCTGCTCTCAGCGGCGGATTTCTTCTTCTTTGCGGGCGTGTCGATGCGGGCGAGCAGCTTGTCCGGAAGTTTCGCAGCAAGGAAACGGTGGACCGGTTCGCCGAATTTTATCATGTACGGCGTCGTGAAGGTGGTAATCACAGACACCGATATAATGACCGGATAGATGAAATCCCTCATGACACCGAGGGAAACTCCCAGACCGGCGAGGATGAATCCGAACTCGCCGAGCTGGGCCAGGCTGAAGCCTGTCCGGACGCCCGTCTCCAGCCCGCTGCCGGTCAGGATGGCTCCGACTGCGGAGAAGATGATGTGGGTGACGATGACGAAGAAAACGAGGAAGAGAATGACTCCCCAGTGCTCAAGGATGGCGGAAGGGGCTATCATCATACCGACGGAGATGAAGAATATGGCGCCGAAAAGGTCCTTTATCGGGTGGGTCAGTTTCTCTATGTGTTCGCTTTCTACCGTCTCCGCAAGGATGGAACCCATGACGAACGCTCCGAGGGCGGAGGAGAATCCGACCGCGGAGGCCAGCGTCACCATTCCGAAACAGAGACCTGCCGACACGAGGAGGAGTATCTCGTCGTTAAGGTATTTTCTGGTCTGTTTGAGAATGGAGGGGATGAGATAGATGCCGACGAGAAACCACAGGATAAGGAAGAACACCAGTTTGGCGAGGTTCAGGACCATCTCCTTGCCTTCGAACTTGTTGGAAACCGCCATCGTGGAAAGGAGCACCATCAGGATGATGGCGATGAGGTCCTCCACGACGAGCGTCCCGAAGACGAGGCCGGCGAAGGGCTTTTTCTTGAGCCCCATGTCGTCGTAGGATTTGATCACGACAGCAGTCGAGGACATGCCGAGCAGGCCTCCGAGGAAGATGCTCTCCATGTCGGTCCAGCCCATCGCCTTGGCGGAGACGTAGCCGAGGATGAAGACGCCTGCGGCTTTCGTCCCGGCCGTCACGAGCGCCCCGGCGCCCACTTTCAGCAGCTTTTTGAAACTGAACTCAAGTCCGAGACCGAACATCATGAAGATAAGGCCTATTTCGGACCATTGCTCGATGGATTCGGCGCTGGTGACGTTGAAGAAGAAGTGGAAGTTGGGCCCAATTAGGAATCCGGCTATGATGTAGCCGATGACGAGCGGCTGCTTCAAAGCTTTGGATATGATGGTGAAAACCCCTGCCGAGATAAGGATGACGGCAAGGTCCCTTACGAGATTGAGCTCCTCCGACATCCTAGATACGGGTTATCGCCGCGCCGAGGGTGTTGAGGCGGATGTCGATGTCTTCGTAGCCGCGGTCGATCTGGTCGATGTTGCCGATGACGCTGGTGCCCTTGGCGGACATAGCCGCGAGGAGCATAGCGATACCGGCCCTGATGTCCGGGGAGAGCATCCTGCCGGCGCGTAGGCGGAAGTTGTGGTCGTGGCCGATGACGACGGCGCGGTGGGGGTCGCAGAGTATGATCTGGGCGCCCATATCTATCAGGTTGTCAACGAAGAACAGCCTGCTCTCGAACATCTTCTGGTGGATGAGGACGGAGCCGCGGCACTGGGTCGCCACGACTAGGATGACGCTCAGAAGGTCCGGGGTAAGACCCGGCCACGGGGCGTCCGCGATGGTCATGATGGAGCCGTCGAGGAAGGACTCGATGACATAGCTTTCCTGAGCGGGGATGAATATGTCGTCACCCCGCTGCTCGAGCTGGACGCCGATGCGCCTGAAGGCTTCCGGGATGATGCCGAGGTTCTGGTACGAGACGTCCTTGATGGTGATGGAACTCTGGTTGATGGCGGCCATGCCGATGAAGGAGCCGACCTCGATCATGTCGGGAAGGACCCTGTGGGTCGCGGCGTGGAGGCTCGGGACGCCGTGGACGGTCAGAAGATTTGACCCGATGCCCTCAATTTGAGCGCCCATCGCGATGAGCAGCCTTGTCAGCTGCTGGATGTAGGGCTCGCAGGCGGCGTTGTAGATGACGGTCTTGCCTTCGGCGAGCGAAGCGGCCATGAGAATATTGGCCGTGCCGGTCACGGATGCTTCATCCAGGAGCATATACGTCCCCTTCAGGCAGCGGCCTTCAGGCAGTGAGAGATAGTAGGCGCGCCTCTCCTGGTTGTATTCGAGGTCGGCGCCGAGGTTCTGCAGGCCGATGATGTGGGTGTCCACCCTGCGGCGGCCGATCTTGTCGCCGCCCGGCTTGGGGAAGTAAACCTTCCCGAAGCGGGCGAGAAGCGGGCCCGCCAGCATCACGGAGCCGCGGAGCTTGGCGCATCTCTTGACGAAATCCTTACTGGAGAGGTACTCCTCGTCGAGGTCGTCGGCGACGAATGAGTAGTCGCCCTTGGAGTGGCGGGTGATCTTGACCCCTATGCCTTCGAGGAGGCCTATCAGGTTTTTGACGTCAAGGATCTCCGGGATGTTGGAGATACGGACTTCCTCCTTTGTCAGCAGAATTGCGCTGATGACTTCAAGCGCCTCATTCTTGGCGCCTTGCGGTGTAATGCTACCGCTTAGGGTGTGGCCACCTTCAATGGAAAACGATGCCATCCTGTGTTATTGTTTTAGTGATGCTTCTACTTCAGCCTTGGCTCTTTCGACGGACTTGGAGCGCTTGAGGACGAATCCGGAGCCGAGGTATTTGGTGCGGACGTCCTCGTCGGAGGCGAGCTGCTCCGGGGTCCCTTCCTGAAGGATTGTCCCTTCGTAAAGGAGGTAGGCCCTGTCGGTGATGGCGAGGGTCTCACCGACGTTGTGGTCGGTGATGATGACTCCGATGTTGCGGTATTTGAGCTTGGCGATGATGTACTGGATGTCCTCGACGGCGATGGGGTCAACCCCGGCGAACGGCTCGTCGAGTAGGATGAATTTCGGGTCCACGGCAAGGGCGCGGGCAATCTCGCAGCGCCGGCGCTCGCCTCCGGAGAGCTGGATTCCGAGGGACTTGCGGACCTTCGAGAGGTTGAACTCGTCGATGAGGCGCTCAAGGCGTTCGTTCCTCTCGGCCTTGGTCATGGAGGTCATCTCCATTACGGACATTATGTTGTCCTCGACCGACATTTTGCGGAAGACGGAAGCTTCCTGCGGGAGGTATCCTATGCCTTTCTGCGAGCGCTTGTACATCGGGAGGTCGGTTATGTCTTCGTCGTCGAGGTAGATACGGCCGTCGTTGGGGACAATCTGGCCGGTGATCATATAGAAACTCGTCGTCTTGCCTGCGCCGTTGGGCCCCAGGAATCCGACTATTTCTCCCTGCTCGACAGACATCGACACTCCTTTGACCACAGTGCGGATGCCGTATTTTTTGACCAGATTCTTACACCAGAGTTTCATGGAGACACTATTTTACGTCGAGGGAGAGCTCTTTGACGAGCTCGCGGACTTCACTGTTTTTCTCTATTAGGTCCTTTGCCTTTTCTTCGGGCATGTAGAGGACCTTTTCAGTCTTTTCCTCGGGAGTTACGTTTATGGAAATATTGATCCTTGGATACGAAAGAGAGCTGCGGAGAATTGTCTCCATCTCGCGAAGCAGGCGCTCCTCGAGCCAGGATTTCTGCGCTTCGTTGACGACTTCGAAGGAGACGACCTTGACGTCTTCCTCGTCGGAAACGACGACCTCCTTTGCCGTCAGGGTATTTTTCAGGCGCACCATCTTGGGGTACTTCGCCGTCAGGGCGTCCACCATCCCGGCCCATCCGGCCTTGATGGCGTCCGCGTCCGGCGCAGCCGAAGATTTCTCGGCTTCGCTCGAAATGACAGGGGAGGCTTCGCTCGAAATGACAGAAGTGTCATTGTCACTTCGACCAAGCGAAGCGCGCGGAGAAGTCTCGTCAGGCTCCTTCATCATGTCCGTCAGGCTCAGCGATGCGCTCTTACGGCGGCGAGGGGCGGGAGATTTCTCGGCTTCGCTCGAAATGACAGGGGAGGCTTCGCTCGAAATGACAGGCGCAGGTGCTTCGACTGCAGGCTTTGGGGCGGGAGATTTCTCGGCTTCGCTCGAAATGACAGGCGCAGGCGCCTCAACGGGCTTTGGCGCGGCCGGTTTGTCATTTCGACCAAGCGGAGCGCGCGGAGAAATCTCAGCCGCAGCGGGCTGCTGGAGGAGGAAGGAGAGCTTCATCAGGGCGTACTCGATGTGGAGGCGGGGGTTGACGGCGGCCTTGTAGCCGGCCTCGCACTGAGTCGTGATGCCGAGAGCGTCGTAGAGGAACTTGAGCGGGCAGCGGGCCGCCTGCTCCTTATAGTCGGCCTTGAGCGACTCCGGGAGCTCCAGAAGGGCGTCGAGGCCTCCGGTCTTCGCCACCGTGAGGTCGCGGAGGTGGGTGCTGAGGGCCGCGACGAAATGGAGCGCGTTGAAGCCCTTGGCGAGTATCTTGTCGAAGGAGAGGAGTGCATCGGCGTAGTCGCCCTTGAGGAAGTCGTTGACCATCGAGAAAGTGTACTCGTAATCAAGGACGTTGAGGTTGCGTATGACATCCTCATAGTGGATGTCGTTGCCGCAGAAGGCGACAGTCTGGTCGAAAATCGTGAGGGCGTCGCGCATCGCGCCGTCGGCCTTCATCGCTATGATGTGGAGCGAGCGGTCGTCTATCTTGACTCCTTCCTTGTCCGCAATCATCTTGAGGTTCCGCACGGCGTCGCTGACGCTGATCCTGTTGAAATCGTAGGTCTGGCAGCGGGAAAGGATTGTCGGGAGGATCTTGTGCTTTTCTGTCGTCGCGAGGATGAATATGGCGTGGGCCGGGGGCTCTTCAAGGGTCTTGAGGAAGGCGTTGAAGGCCGACTGGCTCAGCATGTGGACCTCGTCGATGATATAGACGCTGTATTTGCCTACGGGCGGGGGGACCTGGACCTTCTCCATCAGGGTCTTGATGTCATCGACGCTGTTGTTGGAGGCGGCGTCGAGCTCGTGGATGCAGTAGGACCTGCCTTCGGCGAACGACAGGCAGGACTCGCACTCGCCGCAGGGCTCCATGTCAGGCCCGGGGTTTGTACAGTTGATCATTTTGGCGAAAATCCTGGCCGTCGTCGTCTTGCCGACGCCGCGGGGACCGCAGAAGAGATAAGCGTGGGCGAGCTGACCCCTCGCGATGGAGTTTTTGAGGGTGCGCGCGATGTTGTCCTGGCCGATAAGCGTCTCAAACGACTCAGGCCTGTATTTTCTTGCCGATACGATATACTGACTCATAATCTACAAATATAGGGAAAAAACGTTAACTTTGCCACGATATGAAAAAGATAATTTTATGCGCCGTCGCTGCAGTTCTCTGCATCGCAGCCGCCGCCCAGGCGAAAATTGAGACCAAGAAATTCAAGATTTCCGATTTTCCGGACTGCATCACAAAGGTGGTCCTGACCGGCAACGATATGGCCGACTCCTTCCTCCGCAAGGAGGTAGTCGATCACTGGACCATCTCCCCGTTCGAGTTCTGCTCGGCTGAAGAGTTCGAGACCCTGAAGACCTCGGAAAACACCTATTTCCTCATGTATGTAGCCGGCCAGTATGGCCACGAAATGGATCCCGGTATTGAATTCCTGACTCTCGTCAAGGGCGGTCCGGCAGCGACCGAGGGCGTAAGCTCCATGACCGAGATAGTGTCGATTCCCTCCGGCCCTGCGAGGGACAACGGCAGGGAATACACTTTCCTCCCGGCCCTCCTGGACATTATGCAGGATTATACCCTGAAGGCCATTGAGAAGGAACTGACCAACTTTGTGGGCCTCAACCTCTACAACCGCAACCTGTCTTCCAGCGGTATCAAGAGGATCTATATGGCCGACCAGGACATCAGTTTCCGCGTCAGCCCCGCCGACAAGGAGAAATACATCGACGAAGACATCGTCGTCTGCGATGAAGACGATGCCGACGAAGTCTTCGAAAAGGGCACCTACAACACTCTCGTGACCTTTGTCGTGGCTCCGAAAGAGCCCACCGCAGGCTCCATGTGCCACAAAATGCTTATCGGCGCGGACGATCACAAGCTTTATTACACGGCCCGCCACAAGATCACCGGAAAGACCGGCGTCGGCTTCCTCACCTCCGACCTTAAGAAGATTGCCGGTCCGCGATGAGGGAAGGCATCACCGGAAGCGGTCTCAGATATGCGGTCGCAACAGGCGGCCGCAATGTCGCATGGTGCGCCCTGACGGTGCGCTGCGGCACCGCAGACGAGGGTTCATACCCCGCTGGGATCACCCATTTTATGGAACACACCCTCTTCCGGGGGACAAAAAGACGCAGTTCAACATACATTTCCTCCAGGCTTGACAAACTCGGGGGCGAGCTCAACGCCTTCACGACAAAGGAGGAGATAGTCCTCCACGCGACCGTGCTGAAAAACGACCTTCCGAAGGCTGTACAGCTCCTTCTGGAGCTTGCCAGCGAGGCTTCTTTCCCTGACGACGAGGTCGAGACTGAAAGGGGAGTCGTCATCGACGAGATTATTTCCTACAAGGACAACCCTTTCGAGGATGTCTATGACAACTTCGAGGAGATGCTGTTCGCCGGCCACCGGCTGGCACGCCCCATTCTCGGCACCGTCGCTTCGGTGAAGAAAATCAAGGCTTCCGACCTGAGGGAATACTATGCGGGAATGTTTGTTCCGGGCCGCATGGCGCTCACAATAGTGGCGCCGGAGCCCGAGCCAGCTCTCGAAGCCATGGCCCTAAAACTCACGGAGCCTGTGTTTTCCTCCGCTTCGGGAGAGATTTTCCGTCCGGCCATGCATTTCACGGCGCCGGAACCTTTTCAAAGGAGGGTGGACAAGCGCAACCACGAAGTCAATGCGGTCATCGGCACCCCGGCTCCGTCGCTTTACGACGGCGACGCCCGCTACCCTGTGTTCCTCCTTGCCAATATCCTCGGAGGTCCGGCATCCAATTCCATCCTCGGCCGCGTGCTCAGAGAAAAGCACGGCTGGGTGTACGGCGTAGAGTGCTCATACACACAGTATTCCGACTCGGGGATTCTCGCTGTCTCCTTCGGCTGCGACAGGCCGAACCTGGAAAAATGCCTGGATGCAATCAGGCGTTCCCTGGACCGCTTCTGCGCCGCTCCTATGGCGGAGTCCGCCCTGAAGGCGGCTGTCAGGCAGCTTCTCGGCCAGATGGCGGTCTCGTCCGAGAGCGGCGAGGCGCGCTGCCTGTCGATGGGCAAGAGCCTTGTCGCTTACGGGAAAGTTACTCCGTCGGAAGAGACGCGCGGCAAGCTCGAGGCGGTGACGCCGGAGCGCCTGCGCTTCGTCGCCGGGACGCTCCTCGCCCCTGAGGCTTTGTCTTCCCTTATATTCCTTTGAGATATTCCGCGACTTCTTCGAGGAGCCACTTCGGGGTCGAGGTCGCTCCCGAGACGCCGATGCTGTCTTCGGGGCGGAACCAGGTCGGGTCTATGTCGGCGGATGAACCGATACGGTGGGTGCGCGGGTTGACCCTGCGGCAGAGCTCGAAGAGCACACGGCCGTTGGAACTGGACGCTCCGGAGACAAACACCACAGCATCGTGGGAGAGGGCAAACTGCCCCAGGGAGGCATATCTGGAAGCCACCTGGCGGCAGACGGTCTCGTGGATGGCGAGGTCCCTGCCGGGCGGGACGCCGCGGACCGCTTTCATCGCCGAGGCGATGCCCTCGCAAAGCGCCCTGTAGGCCGCCGGGCTCTTTGTCGTCTGGGAGAACACCTCAACCCTCTCGGTGAGGTCTGCATCTTTCAGCGCTTCAGGGAGCATCGCCACATCCTCCACCACGACGGCGTCACCGCCGACCTGGCCGAGCAGGCCGAGGACCTCGGCGTGGCCGATTTTGCCGAAAATGATGAGGGTGCCGTGGCGGCCGTCTTCATGGAGCCTTGCATGGGCCCGGCGTATGCTCTGCTGGAGTTCGAGAACCACGGGGCAGGTACAGTCGATAATCTCCCGTGAACCGGCCTCGGCGTAGGTCGCCGGCGGCTCGCCGTGGGCCCTGATGAGGACGGGCTCCCCTTCCGGGACATCCTGAAGGGAATCGACGCTTATGAGCCCCTTGGCGGCAAGGCGCTCGAGCTCGGCTTCATTGTGGACTATGGCTCCGAGGGAATACAGTCTCGGGGCGTTCTCGAGGAAAGCCTCAGCCCGGCCTATTGCGCGGATAACTCCGCCGCAAAAGCCGGCCTTGGGGTCTATTTCAACGCTGCGGGGCATTATTCAAGGATGCCGAAGCGGCCCTGGATGATGCCGCGGATCCAGATAAGCTCCTCCTCGAGGGTCATCGCGGAGTTGTCGAGGACGAAGGCGTCTTCCGCCTGGCGGAGAGGGGAGGTCTCGCGGTGCGAGTCGATGTAGTCCCGCTCCCTTAGATTGGAGAGAACATCTTCAAAGACAGGGCTTTGGCCCTTTGCGACCATCTCGTCGAAGCGCCGTTGCGCCCTGACGGCATCGTCCGCGACCATGAATATCTTGAGCTCGGCATTTGGGAAAACGGTCGTGCCGATGTCGCGGCCGTCCATTACGACGCGGCCTCCCTCGCTGAAGGAGTGGAGCCTGCTGTCCACAAAGGCGCGTACGAAGGGGATAGCCGAGACCGGGCTGACCATGCCGGAGACGGCGAGGGTGCGGATTTCACTTTCAATACAGCGGTCTCCGAGCCAGAGGCGGGTCGCTCCTTCGTCGCGGCGGAAGTGAAGGTCGAGGCCGCCGATGGAGGCCTCGAGGGCCTTCTCGTCGATGGTCCCGTCGCTTATCATGCCGTTTTCCATGGCAAAAAGCGTCACTCCGCGGTACATCGCCCCCGAGTCGAGATAGAGGAATCCGAAGGTGGAGGCTATGAGCTTTGCGAACGTGCTCTTCCCCGTTGAGGAATAGCCGTCTATCGCAATAGTTATGTCAGGGACTGTCATATCAGTTGATTTCTACATTTTCACGTACATCGTCGGCTGAAATCGGATCTCCGCCGAGGATTATAAGGCGGTGGACGACGTTGCGGAGCTCGCGGATATTGCCCGGCCAGTTTTTCTTCTTGAGGAGTTCGATGGCTTCGGGTGAAAAGGCCTTGACCGGCTCGCCGCTGTCGGAGGCGATCCTTTCGGCGAAATGGCTGACCAGTCCGGGGATATCATCCTTCCTCTCATCGAGGGAGGGGACTTTTATGACAATGACGCTCAGGCGGTGATAGAGATCCTGGCGGAATCGCCCTTCCGCAATCTCTTTGTTGAGGTCCTTGTTTGTCGCCGCTATAACCCTGACATCGACGCTGATTTCCTTGTCGCCTCCTACCGGGGTGAGCTTTTTCTCCTGAAGCACGCGGAGCACCTTGGCCTGCGCGGCCAGCGACATGTCGCCGATCTCGTCGAGGAAAATCGTCCCGCCGTCGGCCTGCTCGAACTTACCCTTGTGGTCACGGATGGCGGAGGTGAAGGAACCTTTCTTGTGGCCGAACAGCTCGCTGTCGATGAGCTCCGGCGGAATCGCTGCGCAGTTGACCTCTACATACGGGCCCATTGAGCGGTTGGACATCTGGTAGAGGTTCTGGGCGACGAGCTCCTTGCCGCTGCCGTTGGGGCCCATGATGAGGACGCTCGCGGAGGTCGGCGCCACTTTGGCAATCATCTCCTTCAGGTGGTTGACGACTTCGGCGCTGCCGACGATGTCCTGCCCATAGACCTTTTTCTTGAGGATGCGGGTCTGGGAGACAAGGTTTGCCTTTTCAGTGGCATTTTTGATGGTGATGAGGATACGGTTGATGTCCGGCGGTTTGCTGATGAAATCGAAGGCGCCCTTCTTGATGCAGGTCACGGCGGTGTCGAGGTCGCCGTGGCCGGAGAGCATGATGACGGGGCTCTCGATGCCGTCGGCAACGAGCCGGTCGAGCACCTCGAGACCATCCATTACAGGCATCTTTATGTCGCAGATGATGGCGTCGAATTTTTCTTTTGAGGCTTTGGCTACAGCCTCTTCTCCGTTCTCCGCCGTGTCCACGGAATAATCCTCCATCTCAAGGATGTCCTTGATGGAGTTGCGTATCGCTTTTTCGTCGTCAACAATGAGAATTTTCATAAAGGCAAAGCTAAACAATTCCCTTTAAACGAGCAAGGGGTTCACCCAAGCATGTCGCGAAGAAACTCTCCGGTCACGGAGTCGGGATTGGCTGCGACCTGTTCCGGAGTGCCGGCGGCGACTATGCGTCCGCCCTTTGCCCCGCCTCCCGGACCGAGATCTATGAGGTAATCGACGCTCTTAAGCACATCGGGGTTATGCTCTATTATAATAACGGTATTCCCCGCTTCGACAATCCTGTCGAGCACGCCGAGGAGGACCTTGATGTCTTCGAAATGGAGGCCGGTCGTGGGTTCGTCGAGGATATACAGGGTGTTGCCGGTGCCGGGCCTGGAAAGCTCGGCGGCGAGCTTCATCCTCTGGGATTCGCCGCCGGAGAGGGTGACGGCCGACTGGCCGAGGTGGACGTAGCCGAGGCCGACGTCCACGAGGGTCTTGAGTTTTGCCGCTATTTTAGGCACCGGTTTGAAGAACTCGTAGGCCTCGCTGATCGGCATTTCCAGTACGTCGTTGATATTCTTACCCTTGTATTTAACGGCGAGGGTGTCTTCCTTGTAGCGCATCCCGCGGCACTCGTCGCAGACGACGTTGACAGACGGGAGGAAATTCATCTCGATAACCTTGATGCCCGCGCCCTTACATTCCTCGCAGCGGCCTCCCGGGATGTTGAAGGAGAAACGGCCCGCCTTGAAGCCGCGGACCTTGGCATCACGCGTGTTTTCATAGAGAAGCCTTATATCGGTAAAAACTCCGGTGAAGGTCGCCGGGTTGCTTCGCGGGGTCCTGCCGATCGGCGACTGGTCTATTTCGATAAGTTTGTCGATATTCTCCAGCCCTTCTATCCCGCGGCAGGGCAGCGGCTTTTTCTTGGCACGGTAGAGCTTCTGTTTGATGAGAGGCACGAGCGTTTCATTGATAAGCGAAGACTTTCCGCTGCCGGAAAGTCCGCTGATGCCGATAAAGCACCCGAGGGGGAAGGCGACGTCGATTTCCTTGAGGTTGTTGCCGGAAGCGCCCCTGAGGGTGAGGAATGAGCCGTTCCCCCGTCTTCGCGACTCCGGAACGGAAATGCTGCGGATGCCCTTCAGGTAGTCGAGGGTGAGAGACTCGCCGAACACGCAGTGGGAGCGCGTCTCAGCGTCCAGCCGCGCCTTCGGGTTCAGCAGAACCCTTGTCGGGGCGCTGAGGCATATCTTCCCACCCTGGGTGCCCGCTCCGGGGCCCACATCCACGATCCAGTCGGCGCTCAGCATGGTTTCCGCGTCGTGCTCGACAACCATCACCGAGTTGCCCTCGTCGCGGAGAGCCTTGAGCGAAGCGATGAGCTTGCGGTTGTCCTTCTGGTGGAGGCCGATGGACGGTTCGTCCAGTATATAGAGGACATTGACAAGTTTGGATCCAATCTGGGTCGCAAGGCGGATGCGCTGCGACTCTCCGCCGGAGAGCGAGGCCGTCGGCCTGTCGAGAGTCAGGTAGTCGAGACCGACGTCGAGCATGAAGCCCACCCGGTCGCGGAGTTCCTTGAGGATGTCGCGGGCAATGATCCTTTCCCTTTCGGAAAGGAGATCCTCCACCGAATCCAGCCATGCTTTGAGGTCGGTCATTTCCATGGAGGAAACTTCCGTGATTGTCTTTCCTCCCACCTTGAAGAGAAGGGCTTCCTTGTTAAGCCTGGTCCCTCCGCAGACTGGGCAGACTATCCTGTCTTCGACATCTTCCGCTACTCCGTCAAAGGTGACCATCTCGGAGTCCCGGCCGTCGCCGATACGGAAGAGTTCGTCCGAACCGAAGACGAGAAGCGATACCGCTTCGTCCGGAATCGCGGCTATGGGATCGAATAGTGAGAAATTGTATTTCCTTGCTATCGAGCGGATTATGTCGAACTTGCGGCCTTCCCGAACGCGACCCAGCGGGACGATGCCGCCGTCGGCTATCGATCTGGACCTGTCGGGGATAATGGTGTCAAGATTGACATCGACTATCATCCCGAGGCCCTTGCAGTGGGGACAGTATCCCTCGGGGGAGTTGAAGGAAAAGGAGTGAGGCTGCGGCTCCTGCAGGGAGAGCCCGGTCTCCGGGTCCACAAGATGCTTGGAGAAATGGCTGAGGCTGCCGTTTTCCATATCCAGGACGGCCAGCGAGCCGTGGCCGGCGTCGAGGGCCGTAGTCACGGAAGAGCGAATCCTCTTGTCGTCGCCGTTCTCCGGGATGAGTTTGTCAACGACAAGCTCTATGAAGTGGATTTTGTAGCGGTCCAGCGCATCGATTTCCTGGAGGGAGAGAATCTCCCCGTCGATGCGGACTTCCGCATAGCCGCGCCTTCGGAGCCTTTCGAAAAGCTCGCGGTAGTGGCCCTTGCGGCCGCGGATGAGAGGGGAGAGCAGGATGCACTTGCGTCCCTCGTAGCTCTTCATAATGAGCTCCGTAATCTGCTCGTCGGTGTAGCGGACCATCTCCCTCCCGTTGTCCGGGGAATAGGCCCTTGAGGCCTTTGCAAACAGCAGCCTGAGGAAATCGTAGATCTCCGTAATCGTCCCTACGGTCGAACGGGGATTGCTACCTGTCGTCTTCTGCTCAATGGCGATAATCGGGCTGAGCCCCCTGATTTCCTCCACTTCGGGCTTTTCGAGTATGCCCATAAAGTATTTGGCGTAGGAGGAGAGGGTGTCCATGTACCGCCTCTGGCCTTCTGCATACAGCGTATCGAAGGCGAGCGACGACTTTCCGCTCCCGGAAAGCCCCGTCACGACTACGAACTCACCCCTCGGAATGTCAATGCTGACATTCTTGAGGTTATTGGCCTTGGCGCCGGTTATGCGGATATATTCTTTCAACCTTTCAGTGCTATGGGGTCAACGTCTTCACCCTCGGGCTCATTGAAGGGTTCGAGGAACGGGTTGGTCGCGGCTTCACGGCCGATGGTCGTGTCCCCACCGTGACCCGGGAGGACCATCGTGTCCTCCGGCAGGGTCATTATTTTCTCAAGGACGCTTTTAATCAAGGCGTCGTAGTCGCCGCCGGGCAGGTCCGTCCGCCCGATTGTCCCGGCGAAGAGGGAGTCCCCGCTGAAGAGCACCTTTTCCCCTTCGGAGAACCAGCAGATGCCGCCGGGCGTGTGCCCCGGGGTCGCGATGGCGCGAAGTTCGATGCTCCCTACCTTCACGAGGAACCCATCGCGGGCCGGAACTGTCTCGAAATCAGTATCTACGGAGTCCAGTCCGAAAAGGCCGGCCAGCTGGCTGCTCCTTTTGAGGATATACGCGTCGTCTGGAGAGAATGTCACCGGTACGCCGTATTTCCGTGACAGGCCAGCTGCGCCGAAACAGTGGTCCGGATGGCCGTGGGTGAGAAGGATATGGGTGAGGCGACCGGCCTCGCTGATGGCCTTTTCAAGGAAGGCCGCCTCGGCCGGGCCGTAGCACCCCGGATCGACAACTGCTACCTCACCGCCGTCAGCGATAAGATAGCAGTTCGTCTCAATAGGGTTGAAAGTAAAACCCTTAATCATTTAGAAGATGTAGTTGAGGCCGACATTCATGCCCCAAACACCGTCATTCTGGGTCTTCCAGTCCTCCTTGTGGCCGTAGAGGCTCTTTGCGAACTCGAAGGAAATGTTGAAGTTTTCGTTCATAATGACGTGGAGGCCGATACCGGCGCCCATGTGGAGCCTTTCCGTACGGAGACCGCCCTTGCCGCCGGCGATGCCGATGACGTCACGCTCGGAAAGGACGTCGGTCACCGTCCCGTCGGACAGGGTGACGGCCTTCGGGAGCTTGAGGTAGTCCCTTGTAGTGGAAGCGGCGTTGTAGGCGGCCTCCATCTGCTCCCACCTGTACGGCTGCACGACAGCGCCCATGTCGAAGAACGGGTTGAGGGCGAGGGTCCAGTGCTGCTTGATCCAGTCGAACTTGACGAATTTCCAGCGGATCTCGAAGTTGGCCCAGGCGTAGCCGTTGCCCTGGATGCGGTTCGCAATAGTACCGCGGAGGGTACAGGTCGAACCGAGACCTTCGGTGTTGATCTGCTTCATGTTGAGGCTCTGGATGGTCTGCAGCATATAGAACGGTGCGTTGCCGGCGATGAGGCCCTGGTAGGCGAGGTGGTAGCCGAAGACGACCTTCGGGGTGCCGAGGCTGTAGAAGTCGCGGTAGTGGATGGCGAGCTTGAGGTAGTTGTTGCGCCACTTGCCGAAGAAGTCGGGGGATCCGAAGAAATAGACCTCAAGGTTGCGGCCTTTGGAAGGTCCGTTCTCAAAGTCGCGGGTGTCATAGACTATACCGGCCTTGAGTTCGATGTGGTGTCCGCCGTTAGCCTCGTTTTCGGGGATGACGTCGTATTTGCGGTAAAGGTCAAACAGGGAAGGGGTCCCTGCGGTGATCTTCTTGTTACGGGCGTTGCCGGTCTTGATCCACCAGTAGGAAAGGCCGCCGGCCCATCCCCAGTTGCTGTCACCGAACTTGCCCTGGAAGCAGGTCATCACGCGGAAGATATCCCTCTGCATCAGATAGAAACCTGTGCCTTCGGGCTCGAAGGGGATGTCAACCTTGGAATTGGCCTTGTCGTTCCAGACCTTGTCAAGGGTGCTGATGTAGGCGGACGAGGCACCGTTGAAGCCGTAGAAGGAATAGGTCCTGTTGGCGAACCAGGAAACGGCCGCGGAGAAACGGATATTCCCCGGAATCAGGTACTTGGAGTCGAAGAAACTGTGGAGGACGATGTTGCCCTTGGTGTAGGCGGAAACTTCGACGTTGAATTTGTAGATGTAGTCGGGGTACTTGGAGCCGTCGCCATAGTTGTAGATGTCGCAGAGGGCGCCATAGTGGAAACCGAGGTCGGAGGAATAGCCGATTGCGGGAAGGGGACCGAAGTTCCATCCTGTCTTTATGGAGTCCTTGGGGGCTTTCTGCTTCTTGGCTTTCTTTTTCTTTCCGGTCTGGGCAACAGTCTCAGTGCTGTCAGCCGCTTCCTCGAGGAGGAAGTCGTAATTCTCCGCGTACGCGCTCACAAAGAGCGTCGCGAGAAGGATTGAGGTCAGTACTTTTTTCATGCTGTGGTTAATAATCAGTCCCCAAAGATATGAAAAATAATTACCGTTCACAAAATCTGCATAGCTATCGCGGCGCATGCTTCGGCGTCCGCGAGGGCGTGGTGATGCCGGGTAAGGTCATATCCGCAGGCGGCGGCCACCGTCTGCAGCTGGTGATTCGGCAACTCACAGCTGAAGTGCCGGCGCGAAGCAGCCAGCGTGTCGTAGAACTCATAGTCCGGGTAATCCATCCGGTACACCCGGAACGCGGCCTTCAGGCACCCCTCGTCGAAGCGCGCATTGTGCGCCACGAGCGGCAGACCCTCGATCCTGGGGGCGATCTCGGCCCATACCTCGGGGAACACCGGCGCGCCGTCTGTGTCCTCCTCGCACAGCCCGTGCACTCTCTGACAGAACCACTGGTAGTACTCCGGCTCGGGATGGATCAAACTGTAGAACCGGTCCACGACCTCCCCGCCTCGCACGACCACCACCCCGACGCTGCACACGCTGCACGGATGCTCATTGGCCGTCTCAAAATCTATCGCTGCAAAATCAGTCATAGCGCCTTCACGAAGGATTCGGGGAGGCAGACGTTGGGGAGGGGGAGGGCGGCGGCGAAGAGGGGGGCGATGTCGCGGTCGGAGAAGCCGGCGATGCCGCAGCCGATGCGGGTGACGTAGAAGAAGAGCTCTGGGTGCTCGCGGGCGAAGGCGATGAAGTCATCCACGTAGGGCTTGATGGTCTCCACGCCGCCCTGCATTGTCGGGATGGCGTAGCTTTGGCCCTGGAGGCCGACGCCGCGGCCGAGGATGGCACCGAAATGCTTGAACGCGGCCCAGGCGGCGCCGCCACCATGCATCCCGGCAAGGTTGCTTCCGAAAACGAAGATTTCGTCGGCCTTCAGTTCTGTGATGTAATCCGGGGTGAAGGCCGGACGCTCCACTCCATTGTAAACTCTTTTGTCCATAGCGTCACGAAGGTAGTGATTTCCGCTGATTTTTCGTACATTTGGCTTCCGGGAAATTTACAACAGGGAATGAACGCATTAGGTAATATCTTCTGGCTCATCCTTGGAGGCCTTATCGTCGGCATCCCCTTCGGCAAGGTGATACGTTGATATGAAAAAAGTTTATTTTGCCGGCTCCATCCGCGGCGGACGGGCCGATGCGGATCTCTACAAGCGCATAATCAAGTACATACAGCAAAAGCACATTGTCCTCACCGAGCACGTCGGGGACCTTTCCCTTAGTAAGACGGAAGGTCTCAAGCACCGGGAAGTGGCGATCTATGAGCAGGATACGGCGTGGCTTCGCGAATCGGACGTCGTAATCGCCGAATGCACGACGCCATCCCTCGGCGTCGGCTACGAACTCGCCTATGCCGAAAGCCACGCAAAGCCTGTCCACATCTTCTACGATAAATCCCGCACCAACCTCTCCGCCATGCTCTCCGGCAACAAATACTTCCTCCTCCACCCCTACCGGTCTGAAGACGAGATTTACCCTGCGCTGGATACCATTTTATCCATATAGCAGACTTTTGGCGTTTCGTGAAATTCACCTGGCACACCAATGTGGATTTGGTGGCGTGTGTGGCACATTGATGTGGCAGGTGAGGCAAAATTGGCTCACCTGCCACGCCGATAGGCCACTGGTGGCGTAGAATGCATATGGATGTGGCAGGTGAATTTCACGAAGGGGCGCTCAGGGCCTGCCAGTTCGCAGTGTGACGGGGGGGCATCACGTTATGTTTGTAAAAATTAGTTATCTTTGCTTTTCAAGATAATTATTGCTTATGAAAAGGCTTTTTTTAATTGTGATGGTGGCGCTGACGGCGGCCTCCTGCGGAAACGAAAAGAGGCAGCCGGCGCTTCTCGACCCGGCGGCGTTCGCTGACACCCTTGAGGGCAAGCCCGTTGCTCTCTACACACTGAAAAACGGTGGTCTGACGCTGCAGGTGACCAATTTCGGCGCCAGGGTCGCCTCGATCTGGGCGCCCGACCGCAAGGGTAACTACGACAACGTCGTGGTCGGCCGCGCCAGCCTGGAGGACTATGTCCACCCTGCCGGCGAACGCTTCCTCGGCGCCTGCGTCGGCCCGGTCGCGAACCGCATTGCGAATGCGACGTTCTCCATAGGCGACGAGACCTTCCTCACCCCCGCTAACGAGGCCGGCATCACGACCCTCCACGGCGGCTACAAGGGGCTTGACAACGTCGTCTGGGACGTCAAGGCCGTCGATGAGAGTTCCATTCTGCTCAGTTATCTCCACGAGGACGGCCAGGAAGGTTTCCCCGGCAACCTTTCGATAGAGATGCGCTACGAGCTCACCCCGTCCGCCGAGTTCCGCATCACCTACAAGGCGGTGACGGACAAGCCGACACCGGTGAATATCACAAATCACCCGTTCTTCAACCTCTCCGGCGAGGGATCCGGCAGCATCGAGGACTGCGTGATGACTATCAACGCTTCCGAATATATTCCCATCGATGAGCACAGCATCCCGCTCGGCGGGACGGCAACGGTCGAAGGCACCCCCTTCGATTTCCGCGAGCCCCACGCCATAGGGGAGCGCATCGGCGAGGAGAACGAGCAACTGCGCAACGCCCGCGGCTACGACCACAACTGGTGCCTCGACCGTAAGGGCGAGGGCCTGGAGCAGGCCTGCACGGTCTATGACCCTGCAAGCGGACGTTTCCTCGAAGTGCTGACCGACCAGATTGGCCTGCAGTTCTACAGCGGCAACTTCTTCGACGGCAACGACGTCGGAAGCAATGGTAAGCCTCTTACCTTCCGCTCATCGCTGGCTCTCGAGACGCAGTATTTCCCGGATTCACCCAACCATCCGGAGTACCCGTCCATCCTCCTCAATCCCGGCGAAACCTACACCCACGAGTGCATCTACCGCTTCTCGGCTAAGAAGTGAGGCGCTGGGCGATCATACTTGCAGCGGTGGGGTTGCTGCTCTCCGGCTGCGCCCCTGAGGATCGCTATATCCTGATAGAGGGCGATTTCACTGAGCATGGCGGCGACCAGGAGCAGCCTGGCAATACGGATGATCCGGAGGACACGCCAGGACAGGATGATCCGCCGGGACCGGAAGACCCTCCGGGCCCCGATAACCCGCCGGATAATCCGCCGCAGGCTGACCCTGCCTGGCAGGATTACATTGACTATATCTTCGACCCCGCCACGATAGCGGAGGTGCATCTTTATTTCCAGCTGGATGAGTGGAACGCCCTCCTCGCGGCCTACGACGCCGAGTCACACACTAAGGAATACGTCACCTGTGACGTTACATATAAAAAGGGAACGGAGACGACGGTGATAGCGAATTCCGGGGTGAGGCTCAAGGGCAACACATCGCGCCGCAGGCCGGAGGTCGGCAGCGGCGGCCACGTGTCGCCCGGCACTTCCTGGAACCACATCCATTTCGGACTCAATTTCCCGAAATACTTCAAAGACGACGCCCACACCCTGAAAGGTGTCAAGAAGCTCTATCTCAAGTGGTTCAAAGACGATCCGGCCTACGTGCGGGAGATATTCTGCTACGACATGATGCGCCGGGCCGGCATATGGACGGCCGTCTATAACACATATATCCGCCTGTATGTCAAGGTGGAGGGCGATCCGTCGGAGACGTATTTCGGCGTTTATGAACTGCTCGAGCATATCGATAAACAATATATAAAGGGTCGCCCGGGCTTCCTCACGGAAGACGGCAACCTATGGAAATGCCGTTATCCCTCCGGCCTCAATTCCTACGACGACGGCCTGTTCTGTATAGACGACAATTCGCCGTATCCCACGCCGTATGAACTGAAGACAAACACCAAAAACGGCAGGGACGCGGCGTTTATCCAGATAAAGGACTTTATCGCCAAGGTCTCCGGCAAGACGGGCGACAGTTTCTACCAGTGGATCCAGCAGGTCACCGATGTGGACCTGCTGCTGAAGACTTATGCGGCCAACGTCGTCCTTGGGATGTGGGACGACTACTGGGCCAACGCCAATAATTATTATCTGTATTTCACGACCTCCGACCGCTACGACTACAAGTTTTTCTTCATCCCCTACGACTACGACAACACTTTGGGGACGTCAAATTTCTTCGATGCCGGCCGCCGGGATCCCCTTCACTGGGGCAACGACGAAAATCCTCTGATAGCCAAGATCCTGGGTTATCCGGATTTCAAGGCGAAATATGTCGGCTACCTTAAGGAAATGGTGGCGGAGAGCAGCGGCCTGTTCCATTACTCGGCCGCCGTACCGCGCATCCGCGCCTGGCAGGAGAGCATCCGCCCGTATGTCAACAATGACACGGGCCAGGACTGCAGTATCGATGACCGTCCCGCCTCGTGGGGAAACCAGTCGGATTATCGCCTTCTGACTGACGGATCCAATAACTTTTTCCGTGTCAAAACTGCCACTATCGAGGCCATTCAGTGACAAAATGTCAGTCGCGGGGAGGTGGCACGGCACTTGATTTCCCCGCCGTCGGAAAATTAACAAAACACTATAATCATGATCAAACCACTTCAAGACAGAGTAGTCGTCGAGCCCAAAGAGGCCGAGACGAAGACGGCTGCGGGATTGTACATCCCCGACACGGCAAAGGAAAAACCCCAGCAGGGCACGGTGGTCGCCGCCGGCCCCGGCAAAAAGGATGAGCCCATGGAGGTCAAAGTCGGCGACGACGTCCTCTACGGCAAATACGCCGGCACCGAAGTCACCATCGGCGACAAAAAGTACCTCATCGTCAAACAGTCCGACATTTTAGCAATACTGTAATACTATGGCAAAAGATATAAAATTCAATGCTGACGTTCGTTCAGCGATGAAAAACGGCGCTGACGCACTTGCCAACGCAGTGAAGGTGACCCTCGGCCCCAAAGGCCGCAACGTCGTCATCGACAAGAAGTTCGGCGCACCCCAGGTGACCAAGGACGGCGTGACCGTCGCAAAGGAAATCGAACTCGAAGACCGCTTCGAGAACATGGGCGCCCAGATGGTCAAGGAAGTCGCTTCCAAGACCAACGACCAGGCCGGTGACGGCACCACGACTGCGACCGTCCTCGCCCAGGCGATTATCAATGTCGGCCTTAAGAACGTGACCGCCGGCGCGAACCCGATGGACCTCAAGAGGGGCATCGACAAGGCTGTCGCCGCCGTCGTCGCGGACCTCAAGGCCCGCAGCCAGGAAGTCGGTGACGACTACTCCAAGATCGAGCAGGTCGCGACCGTCTCCGCCAACAACGACGCCTACATCGGCAAGCTCATCGCCGATGCGATGGCCAAAGTCAAGAAGGACGGCGTCATCACCGTCGAGGAAGCCAAGGGCACCGAGACCGAGGTCAAGGTCGTCGAAGGCATGCAGTTCGACCGCGGCTACATCTCGCCGTACTTCATGACCAACGGCGACAAGATGGAGGCCGAGCTCGACGACGCCTGCATCTTCCTCACCGACAAGAAGATCACCACGATGAAGGACCTTCTCCCCATCCTCGAACCCATCGCCCGTGAAGGGAAGTCCCTCCTTATCATCGCCGAGGATGTCGAGGGCGAGGCCCTTTCATCCCTCGTCGTCAACCGTCTCCGCGGCACCCTCAAGGTCGCTGCCGTCAAGGCTCCGGGCTTCGGTGACCGCCGCAAGGAAATGCTCCAGGACATCGCCGTCCTGACCGGCGCGACCGTCATCTCCGAGGAGCGTGGCTTCACCCTCGAAGGCGCAACCCCCGATATGCTCGGTAAGGCCGAGAAGGTGACCATCACCAAGGAGAACACGACCATCGTCGGCGGCGCCGGCGACAAGGCCGAAATCAAGGAGCGTGCAGACCTCATCCGCAAGCAGATCGAGATTACCAAGAGCGACTACGACCGTGAGAAGCTCCAGGAGCGTCTCGGCAAGCTCGCCGGCGGTGTCGCCGTCCTCTACGTGGGCGCGACGACCGAAGTCGAGATGAAGGAGAAGAAGGACCGCGTGGAGGATGCTCTCAACGCGACCCGCGCAGCCGTCGAAGAGGGCTACCTGCCCGGTGGCGGTGTCGCCTACATCCGTGCCGTTGAGGCCCTGAAGTCTCTTAAGGGAGACAACGAGGACGAGACTACCGGTATCCACATCGTGGCCAAGGCCATCGAGGAGCCGCTCCGCCAGATCGTCGCCAACGCAGGCGTCGAGGCCAGCGTGATCGTCAACAAGATCCGTGAGGGCAAGGACGACTTCGGCTACAACGCCAGGACCGACGAATTCGCGAACCTCTATGAGGCCGGCGTTATTGACCCGACCAAGGTCGCCCGCGTCGCCCTCGAGAACGCGGCTTCCGTCGCCGGCATGTTCCTCACGACCGAGTGCGGCGTCGTGGACATCCCCGAGAAGGAGCCCGCCGCCCCCGCAATGCCCGCGGGCGGGATGATGTAAAGATTTCTCCGCGCGCTACGCTTGGTCGAAATGACAACCTTGTCATTCCGAGCGAAGCGAAGGAATCTGAAAAAGGCCTTATGCCATGGCGGCGTAAGGCCTTATTTTTTCTTCGGAAGGAATTTCTTCCGGGACTTCATCAGTTTGTTGAGGGTCGCGAGGACGCCGGGGAGGAGCCACAGGATGAAGACGAGGACGACTGCGGCGCCGATGGAGAGGTTCTTCAGGATGGAGGCCACGAGGGGATCCTGCATCGTGAACGACATCGCGAACGGGACGAGGGCGAGGATGAGTCCTGAGGTGAGGATGGAGTGCGACGATCCCTTGTAGGCTGCCTCGATTGCGCCCTGCAGGCCGTCCGTCTGCCTTGCATACAGGAAGCATGTCGTGAACAGTATCGAGTAGTCAATCGTTGCGCCCATCAGGATACCCTGGACAATCAGGTAGGCCAGGTAGTAGATGCCATGCCCACCGAATCCGCCGGCGAAAACGTTGGCATAGACACCGGTCAGCACCGTCATGATTAGTGGAATCGGAATAAGGACTGACCGGAAGTTGATGCCCACTATGACATACAGTGCAATGATTGTCAGTATGGTAAGAAGGAACAGCTCCATCGGGAAGCCGTCCTTTAGCTCCTTGTACATTTCGGACTCGCTGATCCAGTAGTGGTCGCCTTCAAGGATGTCGTCTGCGATTCTCAGGCTGTCCACGAAAGCGAAGGACTCTTCCGACTCAACCTCGTAGCTCGTCAGAAGGACTGCGGCGGAGTGCTTCGGCCCCCTCAGGGCGCTGAGCCCGTTGACGAGGCTGTCGCGGGCCTGGACCACGGCCACTCTCGCCGTGTCTCCTGCCACGCTTGTGATGGCCGGCGAGACCAGCAGGGTGTCGGCCAGGAAGTTGAGAAGCTCCAGCGGCGACATCTTCGTCTCCGGTCCTTCATCCTTCATCGCCGCGGTGTAGAGATACAGGAGATCCATCTCGCCCTGCGAGACCTTGATGCCGGCGCGGTTCAGCGCGGTGCAAACCTTAGTCGAAGGATACCGCTTCCCGGACAGATCCATATCGATGAGCGCATCAAGCGGGGTGTAGGGGATGGGATCCGGGGCTTTCTTCACGACGACGGGCGCGGATTCCGTGGCACCGGAAGCCACTGAATCGGCCGAGGCCATGAGCACGCCGGTCGAATCGGCAGGCGCCTGCGCTTTCACAGACGGCCCCTCGGCGAGAATCTTCTCGTAGAGGGCCTCTGTGCGCGCCATGTCCTCATCAGTGCCCTTCGGAAGGAAGGCGGCGTAGCGCTTTTTGCCGAGTATGTTCTTACGGACATAACTGATAAACTCAACCGGGCTCATGGTGCCCTTGCGGCTGCCCGCCATGCGGTACAGCGTCGCTACCTGCTTGGGATTGGTCTGCAGGAACTCTGCCATCTCGGCAGCACTTAGCTGGGTTGTAATGCGTTCGTAGGTCGGGGTGTGCGGGTCGTCAGGGGCCGTCGGCGTGTCATGGGTGACAACCGGGGCCGCTTCCGAAGTCGTGTCGGAAGGGGTTGAAAGAGAGTCTGTTACAGCGGGTGCTGTCTCTTCGTCAGGCTCCGGCTTCGGCGTCTCCGCCTTCTTCGGCTTCGCCGGAGTGGCGAACTGTTTCCTAACCATAGCCGCTATGTCTATATCCCTCCCTTCCGGCATCAGACCGCTCTTCTTGAGGGCTTCGGAAGACTCCTGGAGCTCCGCCATTGTGAACTGTTCATTCCTTTGCTGGTGCGCCCTGGCGTAATAGACTATGTTGAGGAGGCTGTCCGGAATGTCCGGCATATCGTCTCCTGCGTAAACGGATGCAAGCGCTATCATTTCGGAAGCCGTTCGGGGCTTTTCCAGAATCGCCCCGTAGTTTATTGTCTCCAGGACCCTCTCGTTTTTGGAGAGCCGGTCCAGAAGCTCCGGAATTTTGGCTTCGTCTTCGTTGGAATAGAGCAGCAGCATGGGCTTGATTACCACTTCGGTGCTGTCGCTGTCCTTGTCCCAGCCGGGAGGGGCGAAGAATATGGGAGTCCGGCGCTGGAGAACGAAGAACGCAATCACCGCAGCCAGGAACACCACCGCTATCGGGTAACGGAAACGGTACTGGATTGCGGCCAGGCGGGCTGCCGGAAGCACCGGCACTTTCTTGCGGCTGGCCTCAATCGCCTTCCTGCACCAGATGATGAGGGCGGGAAGGAGAGTGAAGGTACAGATCAGGGAGATCGTCACACCCTTGGCGAGCACGATTCCGAGGTCCGCGCCGATTTTCAGTTTGATAAAACAGAGCATCAGCAGGCTCACTATTGTCGTGAAAGCACTGCTGAAAATCGCGCTTGAAGTCCCGCCGACCGTGCGGTTCATCGCCACCACAGGGTCTTTTCCGTTCACCCTCTCATCGCGGTAGCGGTTCATCATTATGATACAGTAGTCCATTGAAAGGACCATCTGCAGCACCGGCGAAATCATATTTGTCGTCTGCGACACGCTGGGAAGGAGCGCGTTGGTGCCTACGTTAATAAGCACCGCCACGCCTATCGTGATGAGGAACAGCACGACTTCCATCAGGGAAGAACACATGATAAGCAGCACGACGAACACCATCGCCACCCCGATAATGATGGTCTTCCCGAGCCCTTTCGGCATCGCGTCAATCCCATCGGAGAAAGTCAGGGAATAGCCGTTTGACTGATCCTTGAGTCCTGCGAATTCCTCGTCCAGAATCGTCATTCCCTGCTTCATGGAGTAGGACTCCGGCAGGTAGCTCGTCATGTCGGTGTTGACATTGATCTTCGGTATCAGGAAAGCGCACACCACAGCGATGGCCACTGTCCCTATGAACAGTGCCACCCTGTGCCGTACGATCCACCGTACGAAGTATAACGCGATCCTTCTTAACATCCGGACGGAATTATTCAAACTGCAAAAGTAACCTACTTTGTGTTTATTTCCAAAATTACGCCCTATATTTTATAAATAGGTGTTTCTTTTCCCTCGAAAAAAGTGAAAATAATTTTTGCAGAATAAAAAAAGATTTCTACCTTTGCAGTCCCGCTTTTGAACGAGCGGGATTTTTCGCGGCCTGACGGCTGAGCCGAGGGCCGGTTTAAAGAGATCTTTGAAAAGACTGAAAGGAAGTACAAGCAA
>JAFXVX010000004.1 GCA_017534745.1 Bacteroidales bacterium
TATCGGTTGCTACAGAGGCATCCGTCACCGCAACGGTCTCCCCGTCCGCGGCCAGAGCACCAAGAACAACGCCCGTACCAGGAAGGGCAGGAAGAAGACCGTCGCCAACAAGAAGAAGGCGACCAAGTAAAAACAGATGAATTATGGCAAAGAAAACTCAAACATCTAAGAGGGTTGTCAAGGTTGACGCTTATGGCGAGGCCCATATTTCATCGACCTTCAACAATGTCATCGTTTCCCTTACCAATGCCCAGGGCCAGGTCATCAGCTGGTCTTCGGCCGGAAAGTGCGGCTTCCGCGGTTCCAAGAAGAATACTCCTTACGCTGCCCAGATGGCGGCCGAGGATGCTTCCAAGACTGCTTTCGATGCTGGCCTCCGCAAGGTCAAGGCTTACGTGAAAGGACCTGGCGCCGGTCGTGAGTCCGCCATCAGGACCATCAACAACGCGGGCATCGCAGTGACCGAGATCATCGACGTCACCCCCATGCCTCATAACGGTTGCAGACCAAAAGGCCGTCGTAAGGTTTAATTGTCCAACATTTAAAAACAGATTACCATGGCAAGATATACTGGTCCTACCACCAAGATCGCCCGCAAGTTCGGCGAGCCTATTTTCGGTTCCGACAAGGATTTCGAGAAGCGTAACTATCCTCCGGGACAGCACGGTCTCGCTTCCAAGCGCAAGAAGTCCAAGGAATACGGCACCCAGCTCAAGGAGAAGCAGAAAGTCAAGTATATGTACGGCGTGCTCGAGCGTCAGTTCCACAACACCTATGACAAGGCCTCCCGTATGGCCGGTCAGAAGGGTGAGAACCTCATCGTCCTCCTCGAGTCCCGTCTCGACAACGTAGTTTATCGTCTCGGTGTCGCCCCCACCAGGGCAGCCGCCAGGCAGCTTGTGTCGCATCATCACATCACCCTCAACGGCAAGGTCTGCAACATCCCTTCCGCCAATGTGAAGCCCGGCGACGTCGTCGCCGTCAGGGAGCGCTCCAAGAGCCTTGAGGTCATCCAGAACAGCGTCGCATCCGCGTCGAAGTATTCATGGCTCGAGTTCGATCCCCAGACCCTTACCGGCAAGTTCCTCAACGCTCCCGTCAGGGCTGAGGTTCCGGAGAACATCAACGAGCAGCTCATCGTCGACCTCTACTCCAAGTAACATTTAACACCTTAAACATATGGCAATCTTAGCATTTCAAAAACCAGACAAGGTGATCATGCTCGAGGGAACCGACACCGTCGGCCGCTTCGAATTCAGGCCTCTTGAGCCCGGATACGGACAGACCATCGGCAATGCCCTCCGCCGCATCCTCCTGGCTTCTCTTGAAGGCTTTGCTATCAGTCAGATCAAGATCTCCGGCGTTGACCACGAGTTCGCCACCATTCCCGGCGTCATCGAGGGCATGCAGGATATCATCCTCAACCTCAAGCAGGTCCGTTTCAAGAGGATGGTGGAGAGCGTAGATTCCGAGGTAGCAAACATCGTTATCAGCGGTAAGCAGGAGTTTACCGCCGAGGATATTTCTAAAGGATTGTCTTCCTTCAAGGTGTTGAATCCGGAACAGCACATCTGTTCGCTCGAACCTTCCGTCAAGTTTGAGATTACCATCACCATCACCAAGGGCCGCGGCTTCGTCCCGGCCGAGGAGAGCCGCGATGAGAACACCCCGATCGGCACGATCGCGGTGGACGCCATCTACACTCCCATCAAGAAGGTGAACTGGACCGTCGAGAACTGGCGCGTCGAGCAGAAGACCGACTACGAGAAACTCAACCTCGAGATCGTCACCGACGGCTCTATCTCTCCGAATGCGGCCCTCCAGGATGCTGCCGGCATACTTATCTACCATTTCAAGCTCTTCACCGACGAGCGTACCGTGACCATCGGTCCGGCTACCGAGTCCGAGTCCAAGGAGCTCGACGAGGAGTCGCTGCGCATGCGCCATCTCCTCCTCACCAAGCTCTCCGACATGGGCCTCTCCGTGAGGGCGTTCAACTGTCTGAAAGCCGCCGAGATCGACACTTTCGCCGACCTCGTCTCCTACTCCAGGGCCGAGCTGATGAAGTTCCGCAACTTCGGTAGGAAGTCCCTCAACGAGATCGATATCCTCGTGGAGAAGATGAAGCTTTCATTCGGAATGGATGTTACCAAATATAATATTGAACCCAAGAAAAAGACCGTATAAAAATGAGGCACAATAAAGCAATCAATCACCTTGGTCGCAAGAGCGGTCACCGCAAGGCCCTCCTCGCCAATATGGCTTCTTCCCTGATTCTCCAGAAGAGGATCACCACCACCGTGGCTAAGGCGAAAGCCCTGAAGAGCTATGTCGAGCCCCTCATCACCAAGTCCAAGGACGATTCCACCCACTCCCGTCGCGTTGTTTTCAGCTATCTCAAGAACAAGGAGGCTGTCAGCGAGCTTTTCCGCACCGTCGCTCCGAAGATCGCCGACCGTCCGGGCGGATACACCCGCGTGCTGCACACCGGTTTCCGTCAGGGAGATGCCGCCGAGATGGCTCTGATCGAGCTTGTCGACTTCAACGAGGCCGCACTCGCATCCGCACCTCAGAAGGCCGCCAAGAAGTCCACCCGCCGCAGCCGCGCCAAGAAGGCTGAGGCTCCCGTGGAGGCCCCTGCCGAGGCTGCTGCCGAAGCTCCGAAGGCTGAGTAATCAACCATCAGACAACATAATTATTAAAGAAGTCCGGCCAAAAACGCTGGACTTCTTTAATTTTTCTTATATTTGTGAGGATTAGCACTAAAATAAATGAAAAAGATAACCATCAAGGACGTCGCCCGAGAGGCCGGGGTATCAGTAACACTGGTCTCATTCGTCATGAATGCCAAGGTCGGAGAGGACGGCAGGCTTGACTGCCCGGTGAATCCGGAGACAGCAGCCCGTGTCCTTGAAGTGGCCAAACGCCTGGGTTACCGGCGCAACGCCGCTGCAGCCTCGCTGCGCAGCGGCAGGTCCAACACCATTGCCGTCATAACGACCGACATTGCCAACAATTTCTTCGGAGGTATCTCCCGTTACATCGAGGATAAGTCTGCCCAGTACGGGTATACCGTGCTGTTCTGCTCGTCCGACGAAAACGCCGACAAACTCGACGCACTCGTCGATACCGTTCTCGCGTACAATATCGACGGTCTCATCGTCGCTCCCGTCCCCGGAGGCCGCAGGGCCCTTTCAAAGGCCATCGAATCCAGGGTCCCGGTCGTCCTGCTTGACCGTGACGTCGAGGACCTGGACGGGGTGGGAAAGGTCCTGCTGAACGATATCGAAGCCGGCAAGATGGCCACCGAGTACCTAATCGGCAAGGGCTACCGCAAGATCGAGATGGTCTCGTACGACCTGGACATTTCCAGCATATCCGAGCGTGCCGAGGGCTACCGCCGGGCGATGTCCGCACACGGGCTTGAGGCCCGCGTGGACACCACGTCCTACGGCGACCCCCAGAAACTCATGCCCAATATCATCAAGGACGCCATCGAGCGCGGAGTCGAGGCGTTCTTCATCCCTACATATTCGCTCACCGCGCTGGTGATAGGCGCAATGAACGAGATGCACCTCCGCACGCCGCGCGACCTCGGCCTCGTCGCTTTCGACGAAAGCGACCTGTACCGCCTCGGTCCCAGCACCATCGCCCATATCGTCCAGCCCCTCAAGGAGTTGGGAGAGAAGTCCGTCGAGGTCCTGCACTCCATGATCGAGAACGAACCGGGCGAAACCACCATCATCCTCAAGCCCGAGCTTGTCCCGGGAGGATCGGTGACCGACAGATAGTTCTTTATTAACGGATAGCTTTTGAAACTCTTTTAATCGACCGCATGCGACATGCCGTCTTGGATCAGCGTTGCTCCCTGTGAAGGGAGTTTTTATTGAAGCGAAACACTTAATAACCTTTACTTTTTTTATTCTCCGTAGAGGTAGCGCCGCTGTTCCGGCGTGAGCGTGTCGATCTCGCAGCCCCAGGAGGCGAGCTTTCGCTCCGCGACGGTGCGGTCGATCTCTTCGGGGACGTCGATGGCCATGCGGCCTTTCCCGCGCGGCAGGCGGTCGCGGTTTGCGACCAGCCAGCGGGCGCTGAGGGCCTGGATGGCGAAGGACATGTCCATGATTTCGGCCGGG
Organism: Bacteroidales bacterium; assembly: GCA_017534745.1. Lineage (GTDB taxonomy): Bacteria > Bacteroidota > Bacteroidia > Bacteroidales > UBA932 > Cryptobacteroides. Next base: position 4,137 of record JAFXVX010000004.1, read on the forward strand.
TGGCCGTCGCCCGCCGCGAGGTTGACGAGGCGCCCCTCGGCGAGGATGTAGATCTTACGGCCGTCCTGCAGGGTGTAGGAGGTAATGTTGCGGCGGGCGGGTCTGACGTCGATGGCCATCTTCGCCAGGCCGGCGACGTCGACTTCGCAGTCGAAGTGGCCGGCGTTGCAGCAGATGGCGCCGTCCTTCATTGCGAGGAAGTCCTCGCGGGTGATGACGCCGTCGCAGCCGGTCACGGTGACGAAGAAGTCGCCCAGCGGGGCCGCCTGGCGCATCTTCATCACGCTGAAGCCGTCCATCACGGCCTCCATCGCCTTGACCGGATTCACTTCAGTGACAATGACTTTGGCGCCCAGGCCTTTGGCGCGCATCGCGACGCCCTTGCCGCACCAGCCGTAGCCGGCCACGACCACGGTCTTGCCGGCCACGATGAGGTTCGTAGTGCGGTTGATGCCGTCCCAGACCGACTGGCCGGTGCCGTAGCGGTTGTCGAAGAAATGCTTGCACTCGGCGTTGTTGACCAGGACCATGGGAATGCCGAGCTTCTTCTCCCTGTCGAGGCGCTGCAGGCGCAGGATGCCCGTAGTGGTCTCCTCGCAGCCGCCGATGACGTTCGGAATCAGCTCCGGGAAATCGTTGTGGAGAATGTTCACCAGGTCTCCGCCGTCGTCGATGATGACGTTGGGGCCGGCCTCGATGACCTTCCTGCAGTGGCGCTCATACTCCTTCGGAGTCGCGCCGTACCAGGCGAAGACGTTGAGGCCGGCGTGCACGAGTGCCGCGGCGACGTCGTCCTGCGTCGAGAGCGGATTGCTGCCGGTGACGTACATCTCGGCGCCGCCGGCCGCCAGGACCTCGCAGAGGTACGCGGTCTTGGCCTCGAGGTGTACCGAGAGGGCTATTTTCAGGCCCTTGAAAGGAAGCTCTTTGCTGAATTCTTCCTCCAGGCCGTTGAGCAGGGGCATGTGATGCCTGACCCACTCTATTTTCAGTTCTCCGTCCGGCCACAGGGCCGCATTCCTGATCTCGCTTGCCATATCGTGTAGTTTAATTCGTAATCAACATCTTTTCCGTCTCAGCCGCGATGTCCATCCCCGGCCTGAGCCACAGCGTCTTGATGTCGAGCGCCGCAGCCGCCTCGATGTTGTCGCGGGCGTCGTCGATGAAAAGGATCTCTGCGGGATCCACCCCGACCTCCCTTATCACATGTTCGAAGATTTCCCTCGAGGGCTTCAGCATCTTGAGCTCATAAGAATAAAACTCCTTCTTGAAAACCTTATCCGTGTCCAGGCCTTCGAGTTTCATCATATCGCGGAAATATCCCCTTGAAATGGGATTGTTGTTGCTCAGGACGTAAAGGTCGTAGCGGCCGCGCAGCGAGCGGATGAGGTCGAGAGAGTCTTCCTCGAGTCCGTCCAGAAGCGAGCAGAAACAGTGGTGGACCGTCTCCACCGTCGTTCCCGGCCTGCTGTGCTTGAGGCATTCGCGATAGAAGTCTTCCGGCTGCGTCTTGCCCTCTTCGAGGTCGCTGATGAAGCCCTTCTGGTGGAATCTGTCCAGATACTCCTCGATGTCCTCGAATCCTGCAAGCTCCTTGAAGCTGGCGATGCACCGGCCCAGGTCCAGGCGCACGATAATCCCGCCCATATCAAATACTATCGCCTTTATCATAATGCCTTCCATTTCTTTATGGTCTGCAAAGATACAGATTTTCCCGTTCTCCGAAAAGAGAGCCCGCGAATCTGTCTGCCCTCCTCCTCCTCCTCCGATTCTGCTCAAGCGCATTATCGGCGTTCTACGGCTATTTTTGCTCTTCATGCCACATTATAATCCCGCATGAAGAGCATTTTCCGCTCCCAGAGGCCGTTTTTGCGCTTGACCCAAATCGCTCCGCCTTCGCTTCGCCGTCCCCGTGCGGGTTTTCAGCCATTTCCCGCACGGGTTCCTCATTATTACCAAGTTTTTCTTATATTTGCTACGGAAAATGCCCTGGTGGTGAAATGGTAGACACGAGGGACTTAAAGATTTGAGTGCTCTCTCCGAAAGGAGGGAAGTAGAATGTCGTAAATTCAAGGAAGCCTTAACGGGTAATGCCGATGGTAATCTTGAGCCAAGCCTCCCGATGGA
>JAFXVX010000016.1 GCA_017534745.1 Bacteroidales bacterium
ACATAACAAAATCATTTTAAACATTCTTCGGTTTCGGGTCCTTACGTGGCCTTCCGTCCGGGTTCCTCATCGGAACGCCTAAGGATATTGCAAAGCTGGGACCAGTGCCGGGATGATGGACTTTTTGTCACCATAGAAGTGACAAATAGTCCATTTTGTGGACAGATTGTCCAGGTGGGAGATGGGTGGAAGAAATAAGTGGTCAAATTGTGGTCAAATTGTGGCCAAATTTGGTGAATAGAAAAATTAAAGACTTTGTAAGCGCTTGAATATTAGCAATATACGAAGTCTTTAATGTGCCCCGGGCGGATATAGCTGTATCGGTGGCTATCGTGTATTCTTGGTAGCTATCGAAAGCTATGACCCTTAACTGGTTAAAATAATCTTCGGTGTATTCAAATAATAAGCGGAAAAGGTGACCAAAAGTGACCAAATTTTGGAAAAAGTGACCAAAAGTGACCGAATCCGATGACCTTTCCTACTTGCAAAGATGGAATCTTTGTGCAGTCTATCAAGTTCCCTCACCTGACCTATCAAAAGAAAGTAGTAACTTTGTATGTTTGATGAAGGTTTCATTATGAGCAACGTTCCAAATAGACCAGATCCTAATTCGGCTTTCCCCAACCCGAATCTGCCAAGACTATGCTTCATTAAAAACGCGGTAAAGAATCCTCGTATCATCATTGGGGACTATACCTATTATGATGACCCTGATGGTGCAGACCAATTTGAAAAGCACGTCACTCATTTCTATGATTTCATTGGTGATAAGCTTATCATAGGGAAGTTCTGCGCCATAGCAAAAGGTATAGAGTTCGTGATGAATGGCGCTAATCACAGAATGGATGGGGTGACCACATATCCTTTCTACATTATGGGAGGAGACTGGGGGAGCGCAATAGCACCAGTAAAAGATGAACTTCCCCTGAAGGGCGATACTATTGTCGGTAATGATGTCTGGATAGGACAGAATGTAACCGTGATGCCTGGGGTTCATATAGGTGATGGTGCTATCATAGGAACAAATTCAGTTGTAGCCTCCGACATTCCCCCTTATGCAGTTGCTGCTGGGAATCCTTGTCGGGTTATTAGAAAGCGTTTTGATGACGACTTCATCGCCTATCTCCTGGACTTGAAATGGTGGGATTGGGAAATAGAGAAGATCGAGTCCAACTTTGAGGCTCTATCTAGTGGTGATTTGTCGCTTATCAAGAATATCGAGAGGTAAAGGCCATTCTCAAAATGTGGTTAAAAACCCATACCTTTGACAGTTAGATAAATCGAAATCTGTTTGATCAAAATATGAAAATTATCCTCTTACTACTCCTTAGCCTTCTTACCGGATGCAGCGCTACGAAGCATCTGGACAAGTCATCTTCAGATCCGCAGAAGGAAGAACAGACATCTGTCGTTCCGGACATCCCTTATCAAGTGATTGAAAACCTCATCGGCACAAATGACAAGCCAGCCCTTATCATTTATCTGCACAGCAACAGCGGCAGCGGCACGGACAACAAAAAGCAGATGAATCAGGCGTCCGTCAGCAATATCGAGAAATACATCAAAGACAATAATATCCCTGCGTATTTCCTTGTGCCGCAGTGCCCGACCGATCATGAATGGGACAGCAGAGGAAGCACTGCTGGCTATTATGTAAAGGCCAAGGAACTGCTTGATTACTTCATGAAGGAGAAGGATATCGATGAGAGCCGAGTCTATATCTGCGGCACATCGATGGGGGCTATGGGCGCATGGAGAATGCTCAAGGAATACCCGAAGCTTTTCACCGCTGGCATCGTCTCATCCGGGCAGGCCCAATTTGCCACACCGTCACTGTACACCTATCTTCCTCTATATATTACGGCAGGAACGGAAGAGCGCAGTTATGAAGCGCTCAAGAGTTTCGCCCTGCAAATCAAAAATGCCGGAGGAAATGTAGTATTTGAGGAATTCGAAGGAATGACACATGGCCGAGCCTGCGACAATGCTTGCTCAGCCGAAAGACTCCAATGGTTATTTTCTCAGAAGAAAGGCATCAAGTAAATTCCTGTTTATCGGTCTCTTTGGTTCTTTGGCCTGAAAGAAAAAGATGACCAAAAGTGACCAAATTTGGGGGATACAAAAAACAAGACCTTGTAAAATGTTTGAAAATCAACAACTTACAAAGTCCTGTTGTGCCTCGGGCGGGAATCGAACCCGCACGGCCGTTTCGGGCCAAGGGATTTTAAGTCCCTCGTGTCTACCATTCCACCACCAAGGCGGAGGGGTGTGGGGGCGGGGCGCTCCCGGGTTGCGGCGACAAATGTACGAAAAAAATCCTATCTTTACACTTTGAAGGACCGGGAGGTCTTTCGTGGCAAAAATTTTTGAGGCATTATGAAAAGATTAATAGCTGCTGTTCTTGTGCTCATGGCCGTTTCGGCTATGGCTTTCGGGAAAGGAAAAGGAAAGGAAATCAAGGTGCTTTACTGGAACATCCAGAACGGGATGTGGAGCGACCAGGGAAACAATTACGACAATTTTGTCGCCTTTGTGAAGGATCTGGATCCGGACATCTGCGTCTGGGCGGAGGCCGAGTCGCGGTACGTCACCGACACGTGCTCCAGGCTGAAAGCTCCGGAGGAGCAGTATCTGCCGTGGAACTGGGATATATTGGCGCGCCGCTATGGACACAGCTATTCGCTGCTCTGCGGAAAGCGTGACGGCTTTCCGCAGGTGGTGACATCTAAGTATCCGCTGGAGATCGTGAAGCGCATCACCGGCAACGGCGACGACATCCTCGTCGCCCACGGCGCCGGCTGGGCGAAGGTGGACCTCGGGAAGGGGCGTGAACTGAACATCGTGACCGTCCACACCTGGCCGCACCGTCACACCTACGGAGCCGAGGACAAGAAGGCCAGCGCTGAGGCGAGGGGAGGGGATTACTTCCGGGCGTCCGAGATCAAGTATATATGCGAGCAGACCGTGGCGACCGTTCCGGGCGCGGCGGACCAGCTGTGGCTGATGACCGGGGATTTCAACTCCATCTCTTCGGTGGACAATTACCACTATGAACTCGACCTGTCGGATCCTCGTTTTCTCGTCCACGATTATGTGAGGGGGAATACGCCGCTCCTCGACCTCATCGAGCGGTTCTATCAGGGTGAATTCAAAAAAAGCACCCTCTCGGGGCGCCGTATTGACTTCGCGTATGTGAGTCCGGCGCTGTTTGACAGGGTGATTTCCGCCGCCACGCTATACGAGGGGTTCGCCGACCTTCGGAGGGACCCGCGCGGGAAGGCCGTCAATAATTTCTGCCATCCGTCGGATCACTATCCGATATTGTTTACGTTCAAACTGAAATAGTTATGGATAATCAGGAGAGGATACTCAAGGCGCTTGCCATCGCGACGGACACGAAGGTGTTCGAGATGGGTAGCGGGGTGGCCGGCCGTGCTCCTGTTGTGTTCAGGGAGTGTTTTCCCGGGAAAACGGCGATGATTGTAGCAGACGTCCACACCTGGCCGGTGCTGGGAGCGCAGGTCTTCGCGGAGTTTGCCGCCGCGGGAATACCTGTGGATAAGGACATCATTCAGGAGGAGGAATTCCACGCCGAGTGGGCATACGTCGAGAGGGTGGACGCCCTGCTGGACGCCCGCCCCGACGCGATTCTCGTGTCGGTGGGCTCGGGGGTGATCAACGACCTGTGCAAACTGTCGTCGCACCGCCACGGCAGGTCCTACCTGACCCTGCCGACGGCCGCATCAGTTGACGGGTACTCCTCGTTCGGTGCATCCATTACATATAAGGGCCTGAAGCAGACTTTCGAGTGTCCGGCGCCGACGGCGATTCTGGCGGATATCGACGTCATCGCCGCCGCGCCGAAGTGGATGACGGCGGCCGGCTATGCCGACCTCGCCGCCAAGGTCCCCTGCGGTGCGGAGTGGATGATCGCCGACCTGTTCGGGACGGAGCCGATTCAGCCCGTCGCCTGGCACGTGCTTCAGGACGTGCTGGATGAGATGCTCTCCGACCCGGAGGGCGTTGCGGCAGGGAAGCCGGAGGCCATCGCCCTCCTTTTCGAGGGCCTTACCTACAGCGGCTTCGCGATGCAGGCGGCGCGCTCGAGCCGCCCGGCCTCCTGCACGGACCACCTGTTCAGCCATTACCTCGACATGACGGAGCACCGCTACAAGGGTAACCTCCAGAGCCACGGCTTCCAGGTAGCGATAGGGACGCTCACCATGTGCGCGTTCTTCGATGCCTTCCTGGAGATGGATCTCTCCGGGCTGGATATCGACGCGTGCGCCGCGGCCTGGCCCTCCCTGGAGGAGGAGCAGGCGCGTGCCCGCAAGGTTTTCGCCAACTTTGTCGATCCGGAACTCGGAGTACGTGAGATTACTAAAAAATACGGCGACAGAGAGACCGTCCGCGAGCAGCTTCGCCGCGTGCGGGACGCCTGGCCGGAGCTTCGGGAGAAGTACCGCGCCCAGGTCTGGCCGTTTGAGAAGATGCAGCGCTGCTTCGCCATCGTCGGCGCCCCGACGGATCCCGCCGACATCGGCGTGAGCCGCCGCATGCTCCGCGACATGGTCCCGTTCACCCAGCTGATGCGCTACCGCATCAACCTTCTTGACCTGGCCAAGCGTGCTCGCATCTACGACACCCTTGTCGAAAAAGTCTTCGGCCCCGGCGGCGTCTGGGAGGTGTAGCGGAGCCTGTCATACCGAGGCCGGCTGGCCGAGAGTATCTCCTCTAAGAATATATGTTAACAGCAGCGGAAATAAAGAAAATCAGGAGTCTCCGGGAGAAGAAGTACCGGGACGAGTACGGCCTGTTCGTGGTCGAGGGTGAGAAGCTCGTCGCCGAGGCGCTCGACTCCGGCTGGGACGTCGAGGGCGTCTGGCGCATAGAGGAGATTGGCGAGCGCACCATGGCGCGCCTCTCCTCCCTCTCCACCCCGCCCCCCGTCCTCGCCGTCCTACGCAAGCGTCCAGACATCGCCCTTCCCAGCCCCGCCGGGCTGTCGCTAGCGCTCGACGGGATACGCGACCCGGGGAACCTCGGGACAATCCTGCGGGCGGCGGACTGGTTCGGGGTGGACGCCGTGTACGCATCGCCGGACACCGTGGACCTGTATAACCCCAAGGTCGTCCAGTCCACGATGGGCGCCATCTTCCGCGTGGCGTTTCACAACACCGACCTTCCCGCCCTCTGCCGCCGCTGGACGGCTTCCGGTGGCGTCGTCTATGGCACCTTCCTCGACGGGAAGAACATCTACGGCGAGGCGCTGGAGACCGGTGACGGCGCCCCGGTGCTCGTCATCACCGGCAGCGAGGCGGACGGCATCTCTCCCGAGGTCGCCGCGTGTTGCACTTCCCGCCTCTACCTCCCGCCGTTCCCCCCGGACGACCCCGGCAGCGAGTCCCTCAACGCCGCCGTCGCCACCGCCCTCACCCTCGCCGAGTTCCGCCGCCGCGCTTTATAGCCTAGGTGTTCGTAATGGCATAAAAAAACCGCCATTACTCGCGAAAAACGCCATTTTTGCTAGTAATGGCGCAAAATTCCATCCATTACTCACACCCCGCCTCGGTTCGCCCTCGCCAAGTCACCCCCCGCGCTTCGTGAAATTCACCTGCCACGCCAATGCCCATTTGGTGGCGTGAGAGCCATCTTCGTGTGGCAGGTGAGGCAAAATCGGCTCACCTGCCATGGTGAAATGCATCAGGTGACGTATATTGCACAATTCCGTGGCAGGTGAATTTCATGAAGCGCCCTTCGGCCAGGCTCCCGCCCCATAAGGCGCACGGATTTGGGGATTTCCGGCGAAAAGGGTATATTCGCAGTCAGTTGAAAATATAAATCGCATCAATAAAAAACTAATTACTATAATTTCAATCGCGGCGGCGGTGCTGGCTGCGGCGACCTCGTGCAAGGACCGGTTCAAGACTGATGCGGATGAAATCCACATCTCCGGTTACATCTTCACAAGGGATGCTGACATCAGCAGCAACGAGGCCAAGACCGAGTTCTATGCGGAAATGCATGCCGTCCTCTCTTATTCTGTTGACATCAGCGGTGACAATACCATTGCCCAGAGGATGTCAAGGGAGGAAATAGGCTTTGAATACGGCCAGGACCCGAAACTCTCCGGAAGCGTGAGGACAGTCTTCGCCGACAATCACTGGGGAGAAGAGGAAGACGTGACCCAGTGGAGAGGGTTCTCCGGCCGCGCCGGCATCGGCATAGGCGAATCCCCTCTGCCTCCGGGCCAGTTTTTCTACTACCGGGCATTCGTAATCCTTGACGGCAACAGGGAATACGGCCAGATCTACTCCTTCCGCACCGACGATGCGATGGTGGTCGGTGTCGCCCTGGACAGGGATAAAGTAACCCTTACGGTAACGGAGACCGCACAGCTTACGGCGACGATAGATCCGCCTGTCGCCGGCAACAAGGAAGTAGAGTGGTCCAGCGACAGGGAGTCCGTGGCGACCGTCAGCTCAGGCGGCCTTGTCACGGCCGTTAGCCCGGGCGATGCGACCATCACGGTCACTACGAAGGAGGGCGGAAAGACCGCCACCTGCAAGGTCATCGTGAAGGGAGCGGACCCGACCGCCGTCGATCTCGGCCTTTCAGTGAAATGGGCTGATTTCAACCTGGGCGCCTTCAAACCGTCCGACACTGGCAATTACTACCGTTGGGGCGACACCTACATCCCCTTGGTATATAGCACCGATGGTTACAAATTCTACCACGGAAGGGAAACTGTTCCCACAACCTCGATTGCGGGCGGTGCCTACGATGCGGCTTATGATAATCTGGGCTCTCCATGGCGTATGCCGACCAAGGAGGAGTTTAATGAGCTGAAAGATGGATGCACATGGACGCAGGAGACCGTTGACGGCATGGCCGGATGGCGGGCGACAGGAGGCAACGGCAATTCCATTTTCCTGCCGTTCGTTGGATACCGCGAGGGCAACCCGAGCAACACTCCTGGTCTTGGCGAGACCGGTTTCTACTGGACGTCCAATTATGCATCCGGCCCGGAATACCAGGAGTCCGTCAAGGCCTGGGAATTCCAGATCGAAGCTGCTGGGCAAAAGTTGAGAAATGATGGCATAGGCCATCACGGCCACGCCATCCGCCCGGTGCGGCCGTAGATTTCTCGGCTGCGCTCGAAATGACAAGGAGGCTGCGCTCGAAATACATCAGCGCCGCCGCGTAGCTATTTTGGGGAAGGTCGGATTTAAAGTGTCCGACCTTCCCCATTGTTTTGGCCTCGTACTGTGCTACAGTGCCATATCGGCGGGGAAGGTCACGGCAACGAAATCCGACCTTCCCCAGGAATCGGAGCCTAGAGCACGCCAAGGTGCTACACCCCGTAAACGGAGGTTTCCTCCGTAAGGGGGCAGTCGCCCCAGCGGGAGGCGATGTAGTCCAGGATGGAGAGGATCTCATCAGGGTCGGTGGTGGTGACGAGGCGGATGCGTGTCTGCTTGAAGTCGGGGAGGCCCTTGAAATAACAACTCAGGTGGCGGCGCATCTCATAGACGCCGGTCACGGGGCCCTTCAGGGATAGCGACAGGGCGAGGTGGCGCTTTGCAAGGGCCACCCTCTCGCGCACTCCCGGCGGCGGCAGCGGCTCGCCGGTGTCCAGTAGATGCCGTATCTCGCTGAATATCCACGGCCTTCCGAACGAGGCGCGCCCGACCATTATCCCGTCCACACCGTACCGGTCAAAAGCTTCCTTCGCCTTCTCTGCCGAGGTGATATCACCATTACCAATTATCGGAATATGCATGCGCGGGTTCGCCTTCACCTGCCCTATGAGCGTCCAGTCCGCTTCGCCCTTGTACATCTGGCTGCGGGTGCGGCCGTGGATGGTGAGGGCGGCGATTCCGGCATCCTGCAGACGCTCGGCCAGCTCCACGATGATCTTGGAATTCTCGTCCCAGCCAAGGCGGGTCTTCACGGTCACGGGCTTCCCGACGGCCTCCACTACCGCCCGGGTGATGGCGACCATCTTGTCAGGGTCGCGCATCATCCCGCTGCCGGCGCCGCGCCCGGCAATCTTCGAGACCGGGCAGCCGAAGTTGATGTCGATGATGTCGGCGCCGTGGCCGCCGGCGATCTCCGCCGCGCGGTCGGCCATCCGGGCAGCATCCACCATGGCTTCAGGCAGGTTGCCATAAATCTGGATGCCGACGGGCGCCTCTTCGTCGGAGGTCACCATCTTCGCGATGGCCTTCCTGGCGTCGCGGATGAGCCCGTCCGAGGAGACGAACTCCGTAAACACCATCGCCGCCCCCGCCTCCCGGCACAGCACCCTGAAGGACGCGTCCGTCACGTCCTCCATCGGCGCCAGCAGCACGGGCCGCGGCCCCAGGTCTATGTTCGCAATCTTCATGATTGAGATTCCTTCGCTTCGCTCGGAATGACAATTTCGGTAATCTACGGCTGGACAGCGCGGACGTTGTAGCCTATGTGGCCCTCTTCCCAATTCTTGCCGTAGGTGTAGCTTTCGAGTTTTAAGCAAAAGCCCTTGGCGGATGCCTGGCTAGTGGGATTGGAAGCCTTGTCGGCCGACCAATAATAACCGATTTCGCCGCGTTCGGATACTTCAGTACCGCGTTTCTGGCCGCCCCAGGGCAGGTAAATGGAGTTGCCGTTGCTCCCTGTTACTCGCCATCCATGCATGTCGCCAATAGTTTCTCTTGTCCATTGACAACCAAGGAGCTCCCTCACCTCTTCCCAGGTGGGCATACGCCAGGGGGAGCCCATAACGGCCAGGGCGGTGTCGTATTCTCCGCCTTCGATCGAATCGGGGATGGTGATTTGCGAGGAGGAGTTGAATATGTATCCTTCGGCGACGTAATTGCTTACGACGGAGGATTCGCCCCAGCGGTAGTAGTTGCCGGGGTCTGCCACCTTGGTTGCGCCGATATTGATGTTGGCCCATTTGACGGAAAGGCCAAGATCGACGGCTTCCAGTTGGAATTGTTTGACCGTCACCTCGCAGGTCGCGGTCTTGCCGCCTTCCTTTGTCGTGACTGTGATGGTCGCATTGCCTGTTGCGACTGCGGTTACGAGGCCGGTGCTGCTGACCGTGGCGACATTCTTGTTGCTGGTGCTCCATTCGACGTCCTGATTGACGGCTTCCGGAGGATCGATCGTCGCCGTGAGCTGGATGCTCGCCTCATCGCCCAGCGTAAGGGTCACTTCGTCGTGGTCGAGACTGACGCCCTTGACCATAGTATTGTCGGTCCTGAAGGAGAAAGCCTCTCCATATTCTATATTTCCGTCTTTTTTCAGGAAGGCCCGGTAGTAGAAAACCTCATTTGGCGGCATGACCTCGGTGTGCGCCAGAAAACCCTTCCTTTCAAGGGGATCACCATCTTCCGTCCACCAATCTTCAGCTAATACAGTCGTCACCTCGCCGGTAAACTTGGAACTCTTGCTGTATTCAAAGCCGATGTCGCCGTTTGCGAACGATTCGTCAGTTAACTCAATGGAGTTGGCCACGAGGGCGTACATCTCGGCATAGAATTCCGACTCGTCTCCGAATACTTCCACGCCTCTCGTCTCTACAAACAGGGATTTGGGAGTTTTCTTGCTGAGCTTGTCCTTGCAGGAGGTTGCGGCGGCCGCAACGACGGCTGCGATGGCGATGATGGTGATGAGTCGTTTCATATCAAATGCATTTGGCTGACTAATATACATATTATAAGATGAAACAACAAATCGGGACTGTGCGGCGAATGTTTGTTTTTTCAGGGAAATATTCATAACTTTGCGCCCCCTATAATGTGTAGGGATCGCAATAAATTGTTATAAACCATTAAAGATCAAGACAGTGGACACACAAAGCTACAAAACGGTCTCGCTCAACGCAGCGACCGTGAAGAAAGAGTGGGTCGTCATTGATGCAACCGATCTGGTGCTTGGTCGTCTGGCCTCCAGGGTCGCTCTTGTCCTCCGTGGCAAGACGAAGCCCGGTTACACCCCCCACGTGGACTGCGGTGACAACGTCATCGTCATCAACGCGGAGAAGGTGCGCCTTCTTGGCAAGAAGATGACCGACAAGGTTTACACTCGCTACACCGGCTACCCGGGTGGCCAGCGTTTTACCACGCCCAAGGAGATCCTTGCAAAGCGTCCCGCCGAACTCATCAGGAGAGCTGTCAAAGGCATGCTCCCCAAGACCCGTCTTGGTGACAAGATCTACGGAAACCTCTATGTCTATGCAGGTCCGGAGCACCCTCACCAGGCGCAGAATCCCAAACCCATCAAGTTAAACGAAATCTAAACAGAGCAAATGGAACAGAAACACGCACTTGGAAGGCGTAAATCAGCAGTCGCTCGTGTTTACATCTCGGCAGGAAAGGGCAGTATCGTTATCAATGGAAGAGAGCTCACCGATTACTTCAAGGACGCTTCCCTCCATTACATCGTGAATCAGCCCTTCGAGGTCACCGGCACCGCCGGCCAGTTTGATGTCAAGATCACCATTGTCGGTGGCGGCACCAAGGGCCAGGCAGAGGCCGTCAGGCTCGGTATCTCCCGCGCCCTCTGCGAGATGGACAGCGAAGCTTACCGTCCTGCTCTCAAGGCCGCCGGCTTCCTCACAAGGGACGCCCGCGAGGTCGAGAGGAAAAAGCCCGGACAGCCCGGCGCACGCCGTCGCTTCCAGTTCAGCAAGCGTTAATGCTGCAGAATTTACGTTAGCACAGTCCGGTCACAAATCTTCTGACCTTTTGCAAGGATGTGAATCTTTCTAAGCTGCTTGAAGATTGCCGGTCTGCGGAAAATCCCCGGGATTGACCGGGTGGTCACTACCCGGAGATTGAAGAAAAGAGAAAACAAAAAACAACAAAACAACAATGTCAAGAACAAATTTCCAGGAACTGCTTGATGCAGGCGCACATTTCGGACACCTCGCCCGCAAATGGAACCCCAAAATGGCCCCCTACATCTTCGACCAGAAGAACGGGATCCACATCATCGACCTGCACAAGAGCGTCGTCAAGATTGACGAGGCAGCCGAAGTTATGAAGGAATTCGCCCGTTCGGGCCGCAAGATCCTCTTCGTTGCCACCAAAAAACAGGCTAAGGAAGTCGTTTCCGAAAAAGCTCTGTCAGTCAATATGCCTTCAGTGACCGAGCGCTGGCCCGGTGGAATGCTCACCAACTTCCCCACCATCCGCAAGGCCGTGAAGAAAATGAACACCATCGACAAGATGAAAGAAGACGGTACCTTCGAGAAGCTCGCCAAGAGGGAGCGCCTCCAGATCGACCGTCAGAGGGCCAAGCTTGAGAAGAACCTCGGTTCCATCAAGGATATGAGCCGTCTCCCTTCCGCTCTCTTCGTCGTCGATATCCAGAAAGAGGCGAACGCCGTCAAGGAAGCCGCCCGTCTGAACATTCCCGTTATCGCAGTGGTTGATACTTGTTGCGATCCCACCCCCATTGATTACGTGATACCGGCAAACGACGACTCCACGAAGACCGTCGAGCTCATCCTCAGCGTGCTCTGCGCCGCCATCCAGGAGGGTCTCGAAGAGCGCAAGCTCGAGAAGGAGAAGACCGACGAGGACGCCCCCGTCGCCGAAGAAGCTCCGGTGCAGCCCGCCCGCAAGCTCCGCGCCCGCAAGAGCGCTGTGAAGGCCGAAGAGGCTCCCGCCGAGGAGGCCCCGAAAGCCGAGGCTCCTGCCGAGGAGGCACCCAAGGCTGAAGAGGCTCCCGTAGAGGAGGCTCCCAAGGCTGAGGCTCCTGCAGAGGAAGCCCCTAAGGCTGAGGAAGCTCCCGCAGAGGAGGCTCCGAAGGCTCCCGCCAAGAGGACCAGGGCCAAGAAGGCCGCTCCCGCTGCCGAAGAGGAAGCGCCCAAGGCTGAGTAATTCATCTTTAAACCGATAAAACTATGGCTATCTCATTAGCAGATATCAAGAAACTCCGCGATATGACCAGCGCCGGTATGATGGACTGCAAAAACGCCCTTACCGAAGCTGAAGGCGACTTCAAGCGCGCTGTGGAGATTCTTCGTGAGAAGGGTAAATCCACCCTCTCCAAGCGTGGTGACAACGAGACGACCCAGGGTGCCGTCCTTTCCCGCATCGAAGGCGGAAAGGCCATCCTCGTCTGCCTCGGCTGCGAGACCGACTTCGTCGCCGCAACGCCCGACTTCAAGACCCTCGCCGGCGGCATCGCTGACGCGGCAATCAAGGCGTTCCCGGCTGATGCCGAGGCTCTCAAGGCTGAGAAACTCGCCGACGGCTACACCGTCGAAGAGGACATCACCAACCAGGCCGGCAAGACCGGCGAGAAGCACGTCCTCGCATTCTACGGTGCCCTCGAGGCCCCGTGCGTTGCCGAGTACGTCCACTTCAACGGTAAGCTCGGCGCCATCGTTTCCTTCAACAAGGAGCTGAACCCCGAGCTCGCCCGCGGTATCGCCATCCAGGTCGCGACTATGAACCCGGTCGCCGTCGATGAGGCTTCCGTCCCCGCCGAGGTGCTCGAGTCCGAGAAGAACGTCGCCATCCAGAAGACCAAGGACGAACTCGTCCAGAAGGCCGTTGACGCCGCCCTCAAAAAGGCCGGCATCAACCCCGCCCACGTCGATAGCGAGGACCACATCGAGTCCAACACTGCGAAGGGCTGGCTCACCCCGGCTCAGGCCGACCAGGCCCGTCAGATTATCAAGACCGTCGGTGAGGAGAAGGCTGCAAGCCTCCCCGCTCAGATGATCGAGAACATCGCTAACGGCCGCGTCGCCAAGTTCCTCAAGGAGAGCACCCTTCTCGCGCAGGAGTACCAGTTCTCCGACGACAAGCTGTCCGTCGGTCAGGCTCTTGCCGCTGCCGACAAAGAGGCGAAGGTCCTTGCCTTCCGCCGCTTCTCCCTCGCGGACTAAGGCGTCATTCCGGGCTTGACCCGGAATCTCCGCCTTGCGATTTGGGGAAGGTCTGATTTTAAGTGTCAGACCTTCCCCATTGTTTTGTCCGCAGAGTGTGCTGTAGTGCCATATTGGCGGTGAAGGTCCCGCCCCTGAAATCAGACCTTCCCCAAAATGTGCTGGCGAGGCTCCAATTAGGACTGTTTGCGGATGTACTCGGTGGGTGTGACACCCATGGAGCGGCGGAAGGCGGAGGCGAAATAGGAGGGGGTGGCGAAGCCGGTCATGTAGGCGATCTCGGCGATGGAGTATTTCTTCTCGTGAAGAAGGCGGCAGGCTTCGTTGAGGCGGATGGTCTTGATAAACTCCAGGGCGGGAACGCCGAAGAGGGCTTTGACCCGCAGGTGGAGGTTTGAGCGGCTCATGTTCATCTCGGATGCGAGCATCGGGACGGAGAAGTCGGGGTTATCCAGGTTTTTCTTCACCACACGGACGGCGTTTCGCATGAACTCCTCGTCGCCCTTGCCGAAATTCTTCTCGGCGGAGGCCTGGCGGGAGCGGTCTTCCCGCCCGGACGGCTGGGAGGCCCCGAGGCTGACGAACTCCAGTGAGAAGTCCTGCAAGAGCTCGTTGCGGAATTTTTCCATCTCGCTCTGGTGCTCCTCTTTCTCTTTGGAAATCAGCCAGAGGAAGTAGCCCACGACAACAAGTAGCAGCAGGAGGGCGATGACTATCCTCGCTGCGAGCGTCTCGTACCAGAAGGCGGCGACGCGAAGGCGCAGGGTCGTCTCGCCGGGGCAGGGGATGCCGGAACTGCTTCGGTAGTCGAGGCGGAAGGTGTAGTTGCCGTGGCTAAGGCCGTGGTACGCCGCCTTCCTGTCCACTCCCGCTTCGTGCCAGTCGGTGTCCACGCCGTCCATCCTGTAGTAGAACTTCCCGTCGCGGCCGGAAATATAGTCCGGAATGGAGAACAGGAATGTTACGTCCCTCTCGCGCGGCTTCAGGGAGACTACTGCCTCTCTGGAGCCCCCATCCGCGCCGATGACGGGCACTGCCCGCCGGACGCCGTTGACTTCGATGCCGGCGATGACCGGGCGGACGTCCAGCGTTGAAGGCGCCACCTCGGACGGGTCGAACCAGACCATCCATGAGAGGCCGCCGAAATAGATTTCACCGCTACTGGCCCGGCAGTGGGCGTACGAGGAGAACCGATCTCCCGGAAGCCCGTCCGCTTCCGTGAAGATGCTTTTCTCCCCGGTCGAGGGGTCGAGACGGTACAGCCCGTTGTTGGTGCTTATCCAAAGCATCCCGTCGGCGTCCTCCTCCACCCCGTGGATGACGTTGTCCGGCAGTCCGTCCTGAGTCGAGAGCACCTGCACGCCCCCGCTTTCGCGGTCATAGCTCAACAGCGCGCCGCTCGAGGAGAACCATATCCTCCCGGCGGAATCCTCCATCACATCCTCCACATAGCGGAATTCGCCCAGCTCCGGCGGTAGGGCGACGGGCTCCCCGCTCTCCCACTGCAGGGCGGACACACCTGTCTTGCGTCCTATCCAAAGGATCCCGTCCCGGTCCATCATGATGGATTTGATTTCGGTAATATTTTCCTTAGTACGGACTGCGGAGAGCTCCCCGGAGTGTTCGTCGTAGAGGAACACTCCCTCCGAAGCCCCTACGATCACTTTCCCTGTTCCATCGTCCGTCATGGCGTACACGCTGAGCGAGCGTCCTCCGGAGACCTCACGGATCTGCCTGGTCACCGGGTTCAGGATTGCGAGTCCGCCGAGATCCGCCCCCAGGAGTATCTTCCCAGAGACAGGGCTTACATAGATACATTTGATATCCAGCGGATCGCCGTGCTCCCCGCCGAGGGTGCGGATATGCTCGAACCTGCCGTCCGGGAGCAGGTGGTTGAGGTCTCCGGAATTGGTGCCTATCCAGAGCGAGCCGTCGGCGGCTTCCGCTATATCGCTGATAATGTTGCCGTTGAGATAAGCCTCCCCGGGGCGGGAAACTGAGCCGCGGAACTGCGAGAAGCGGGGCGTCGAGTAGCAGACGCCGCCGTAGTAGGTCCCGAGCCACATCGTCCCCTGCTTATCCCTGAAGATCTCATAAACGCTGTTGTGGGTGATGCTGCGGGGGTCGTAGTAGTTGTGGTAAAAGACCTCAAATCTGTCGCCTTCCAGGATATTCAGGCCGTTCTTGGTGCCGATCCAGAGGCGGCCGCTTCCGTCCATACACAGTGAACGGACGTGATTGTAGCTGAGATGCCCTGCTCCGGGGGAGGACTGGTAGTGCTTCAGGGCACCGTCCGGCCGGATCTCCCACAGTCCGCCGCCTTCCGTCCCGACCCAGAGCGGCCCGTCCGCGTCCTTCAGCAGGCAGTTTACCCTGAACCCTCCTAGGTCCACAGGCACTTCCCGGATATTGTCAAGGGATGTTGAAGCGGTCGCGATGCGCCCGTCCAACGTACCGAAACAGAGAGTGTCGCCGTAGCAGATAACGGCGTTGACCGACAAGTCCTTCAGCTCCCCCGGAATCCCTTCCCGGCTGAAAGAACCGTCCGCGTCGGTGAAATACCACAGTCTTTTCCCTGTGGCTGTCAGGAAACGGCTGTCGCCCAGGGGTAGTACCTCCTCCACTGCCCCGTCCGGGCTGGCATAGCTACGGAAATCCCCGACGGCGTGATCATAGACCGAAAGCCCGGACATGTGGGCGACCCAGATCCGTCCGTCGCTGTCGCATACTATTTTATATATACGGTTATCGGGGATACCGCCGCCTGCCGCTTCGGCATTGTGGCGGAAACTAGTGTAACGGCTTCCGTCATACAGCGTAAGGCCGTCGCGACCGCCGAACCACATGTTGCCGAGACTGTCCTGGCAGACGGTCTCGATGTTGGTCCCGGCGGACTCGGTGGGAAGTGAATGGAAGGTTAACCCACTCGCCAGGATAGAAATCAGTATGGAAGCTAAAATCGACATTTGCACAAAATTAAAAACAATTTCGACATTGTCGACATTTTTAGCGATAAACACTTTCTATAATTGCATCGTGAAGAACTAATAACCGAGTCATGAAGAAGATACTCACAATCCTCTCCATTCTGGCCCTTCTTTCCGCCGCTGGTTGCAAAAAGGAAGCGCCGAAGAACAATCACCCACATCTCGGCCCGGGTCAGCTGAAGGTTATGACCTTCAACATCAGGGCAACGACGACCGAGGACGACGCCTTCAACAACTGGGGTATGCGTGCCGGCGCCTGCCGTGACATGATCATCGACCAGCAGCCGTCCATCGTTGGTTTCCAGGAACTCGTGGCGACCCAGTGGAAGTACGTGACCGGGACACTTTCCAGCCATGGGTATGTCGGTGTCTCGATCGATGATCCGATGAACGCATTCATATACCGCCCCGACGAGCTCGAGATGCTCTCTGAGGGCGTCTTCTGGCTGTCGGACACTCCTGACAAGCCATCGATGAGCTGGGACAACTTCGTCCGCTACGTCCACTGGGCGGTGATGAAGGTTCTCTCCACGGGTCAGGAGTTCTTCTATGTCAACACCCACTTCGGCCTGACGGCAGCCTCCCGCCGCAGCGCGGTGACGCTGATCAAGAGAAGGCTGGCAACCCTCAACACTGATAATCTTCCCGTCGTCATGATGGCTGACTTCAACACTCACGCGACCGATAACGTCTTCGAAGGTTTCCGTGAGACGCTCTCCTGCACTCGAGAGATAGCCCCCATCACCGACGAGGTCAAGACCTACAACGCCTGGGGCAACGAGGCGAAAGCCTATGTCTGCGACCACATCTGGATCACCAGTTCAATGAAATGCTTCGAGTACAAGACCGTCACTCAGTGGTACGACGGCCATAAATACGTCTCCGACCACTACCCGGTCTATTCCATCATCGAATTCTAAACAGCCCGTGCAAATATGAAAAGAATCAAATCAATATTCCTTATCCTAGGGCTGTCTATGGCGCTTCCAGCGCTACTGTACGCCCAGGACCTGACCGTCAAGGGAGTTGTCACTGACTCGAGCGGCGAGCCGCTTCCGGGCGCCGTCGTGATGATCCCCGGGACCAGCAAGGGCGCCTCGACCGACGCCGAAGGCCGCTACAGCATTGTCGTTGGCGCGAAGCAGGCCCTCGAGTTCTCCTGCATCGGTTACGCGACGAAGACGGTCCCCGTCGCCGGCCAGTCCAATATCGACGTCGTCCTCGAGGACGACAGCCTGATGCTTGAGGAGACGGTCGTCGTGGGTTACGGCACGCAGCGCAAGGTGGACCTCACCGGCGCGGTGGACCAGATCGGCGGCGACGTCTTCACGGCGCGTCCCAATGCCAACGTGACGCAGATGCTCGAAGGCGCCGTGCCTAACCTCAACATCTCCCTCGCCGACGGTAAGCCTATCCGCACGGCGGACTTCAACATCCGCGGCGTGACCTCGATCGGCCAGGGCGGCAGCGCGCTGATCCTGGTTGACGGCGTGGAGGGCGACCCGTCGATGCTGAACCCGGACGACATCGCCTCTGTGTCCGTTCTCAAGGACGCTGCCTCGGCTGCCATCTACGGCTCCCGCGCCCCTTACGGTGTCGTTCTCATAACGACCAAGAACGCCTCCAAGGAGAAGGTCAGCATCACCTATTCGAACAACTTCACCTTCTCCTCCCCGGTGGTGAAGCCGGACTACGTCACCGACGGACTTACCTGGGCGACAATGATGTGCGAAGGCTGGTTCAATTATAACGGAAGTCTTCCTACTCACATGAACCTCATCATGCCGTTCTCCCTCGCCTGGCTCAACGAGTATCGCCTTCGCCACGACACCGGCGACACGGGCACCGTCGTGAGCGATGGCTCATGGAGGATTGATGCGGGTAAATTTGCCTACTTCCCTGAAGGCACCGACTGGTTCGGCCTCCTATATAAGAAAAATGCGTTCGGTCAGACCCACAACCTTTCCCTTTCGGGTTCCACGAAAAAGTTCGACTACTACATCTCCGGCCGCATCTACCACTACTCGGGCCTTTACAACTCGGACACCAACACCGACAAGTGTCTTTCCGAGAACATGCGTGTAAAGGTGGGCTACCAGGCTTTCCCCTGGCTCAAAATCACCAACAACTTCGAGCAGGGCCACCAAAAGTACAATAACCCGATTGTCGCCAGCGGCTCCGCCGGTAACATCTGGGCTAATATCAATTCACAGGCCCCTGTGTGCAGCCCGTTCTATAACCCGGACGGCACTATGACGCAGGCCGCTGCCAACTCAGTCGGCGGTTTCCTCTATGGCAGCAGCACTAACGTCTATGAGACCGACTATGTGAAAAACACCGTCGGCGTCAACACCTCCTTCCTTGACAATACCCTCACGGTCAACGCCGACGCGACCTTCAAGTGGACCAACTCCAATGGCTACACCCGCAAGTATCCGGACCAGTTCTCTCAAAGGCCGGGCGTCCTTGAGACCAAGGAGGGCATAGTGTCTTCCTTCACCGAGGACCGCAACATCATTAAATACATTTCGGTCAACGCCTACGCGGATTACACCAGGACCATCAAGAAGCACTATTTCAAGGCGATGCTCGGCTACAACTACGAGCAGCGTTCCTCCAACAAGATTCACGCGTACAACACCGATCTCCTTTCCGAAACGGTGGAGAATATCAACCTGACTTTCGGCACCGAGGACAAGAAGATTTCCGGCACTTGGGCCAAGTGGCGCTCCGTCGGCGTTTTTACCAGGCTCAACTACAGTTACGCCGATCGCTACCTCGTCCAGTTCAACGGCCGTTACGACGGTTCGTCGAAGTTCCCCGCCAATGAGCGCTGGGCCTTCTTCCCCTCGGTGTCTGCCGGATGGCGCCTGAGCGAGGAGCCGTTCGTGCGCAACAACGTCAGCAAGAAGGTCATCTCGAACATCAAGATGCGCTTCTCCTACGGTTCGCTTGGCAACAGCAACATCAGTGAGTACTACTACGATGAAGTCTTCGGTTTCGGCAACAGCCGCCTTCTCAACGGCACCAAATACCGCCAGACGAGTGCCCCGGATCCCATTCCGGACAACCTGACCTGGGAGAAGTCGCAGACCTACGACGTGGGTCTCGACCTCGGCTTCCTCGACGACCGCCTTACTCTCACCGCCGACTGGTACACCCGCAAGACGCAGGATATGTTCACTGCCGGCCCCAGTATCCAGGCAGTTTACGGTGCGGATGCGCCCGAGGGCAACTACGCGTCCCTCACGACCCGCGGCTGTGAACTCTCCCTCTTATGGAAGGACAGTTTCAAACTGGCCGGCAGGCCGTTCAACTACAGTATAAAAGCGACCTTCGCCGACTATGTGTCGAGAATAGACAAATACAACAACGACACAGGCTACATAGGCGGCCGCAACATCCCGGAATACTATTCCGGCATGATCATGGGCGAGCTCTGGGGCTTCGTCTGTAACGGCCTCTGGCAGGATCAGGCCGACATTGACGCCGCAGAGGCGGTGGCAAGGGCGGCCGGCGCCGAGCGTTATGATGTCATTAATCAGTTCTCAAAGGATTATTCAATCCACCCCGGCGATCCCAAGATTGAGGACCTCGACGGCAACGGCTACATCGACCGTGGCGACCAGACCCTCTCCAATCCTGGAGACCGCACTATCATCGGTAATTCCAGTCCCAGGTTCATGTACAGTTTCACGATAGGCTTTGACTGGTGCAACTTCTATGCTTCCATCTTCTTCCAGGGAGTGGGCAAGCAGGATTTCATCACAGAGGGCGACAGCGGTATGATCTGGGGCCAGTACAACCGTGCTTACAACCAGATCCCCAAGTGGGTCCTCGGCAACTACTGGACCGAGGAGAACCGCGACGCCTGGTTGCCGCGCTATTCTTCCGGCGCCAATCCCCTCGCGGGGACCAGCCGGCGCGGCAACACGCGCTATATGCTGGATGTCTCTTACATCCGTCTCAAAAACGTCCAGTTCGGCTACAACCTGCCGCAGAAATGGATTAAGCCCCTGCATTTGCAGAAAGTCGGCATTTTCTTCTCCGGAGAGAATCTCTGGGACTGGTCGCCGATGTACAAGTACATCAAGGGCACGGTTGACGTGCTCGCCCTTGGCCAGGACCCGGAAAACCACGACACTACCGCCGGTACGGGCGGCTGCTATCCTGTCCTGAAGTCCTACAGTTTCGGTATTAACCTGACATTCTAAGGAGAGAGCACTATGGAAAAGAGATATATCAAAACAATCGCTTTACTCTCCGCCGGCATAGCACTGCTGGCCGCCTGTGACCTTACGGAGACGCAGAAATCCTCGGCTGATGCGGCCCTTGTCTTCGGTTCGGAGACGGGTCTTAAACTATACTGCAATTCTTTCTATAATTTCTTCCCCAATGGATCGTCGATCCATCATCAGGATGGAACAGCGTGTGACTATATGGCCAAGACCGAGCTCGAGGACTATGAACTTGGCACTCTGATACCTGACACACAGGGCGAGTGGGGATGGGGTAATATCCGTAGCGTCAATTATTTCCTTGACCACAATAATTACGACTCTGTCCCGCAGGATGTGCGCGACAACTACAACGGCATCGCCCGTTTCTTCAGGGCCTGGCTTTATTTCGACAAGCTCTTCTGGTACGGCGGTGTACCGTGGATAGACCACGTGCTGAATCCCGGAGATCCTGAGCTCACAGCCCCGAGGGACACCCGCGACGTCATCGTTACCCACATTATGGAGGACTGCGATTTCGCCTTTGAGCACATCAAGGCGGAAAATTCCTCTTCCAGCAAGGCGGGTTTTGTCAACAAGTGGTGTGCCCTTCTGCTAAAATCCAGAGTTTGCCTGTATGAGGCCTCCTGGCGCAAATACCACGCAGGGACCGCATACGTCGCAGGGTGCAGCATCAGCGCCGACGACCTGTTTGCTGCCGCTGTCGACGCCGCCAGGACTGTAATGGAAAGCGGAGTGTTCTCCATCCACACCGGAACCGCATACGGCAAGGGCAAAGGCTCTTACCGCGACCTTTTCTCCAGCGACGCCGTCCCCTTCGACGAGGTGATGCTGGCAGTCGAGCAGGACAATCCTCTCTCCGTGGGTTACGCCAACTACTATTATAATAAACAGAATGTCAAGGCCTCCCTTGTCCGTCCGTTCATCAACACCTACCTCAATCTGGACGGATCCTATTATTCGGAGACCAAGCCTGACGGTAAATACAAGACATTCCCGGAAGAAATGACCGATCGCGACCATCGCCTCGGCCAGACCATCCGTTCAATAGATTATGAAAGAAAAGATTCCGACGGGAATAATGTTCGCACGACTGCGGATTACGGCTATTCGCTGACCGGATATCATATCATTAAGTTCACGGTAGACGATGCCGCCGCTGACGCGTACGGTGCCAATGGCAACGACATTCCTCTGATGCGTTACGCCGAGGTTCTCCTCAACTATGCGGAGGCCAAGGCCGAGCTCGGGACCCTCACCGATGACGACTGGAGAAGCACCATCGGAGTGTTGCGCCGCAGGGCCGGCATCACCGGCGGCGCCCTTGACTCCAAGCCAACGACCGTGGACCCCTACCTGAAGAACACGTTCTACCCTGATGTTACAGATCCTGTCATCCTTGAAATAAGGCGTGAACGCACAATTGAGCTCTGCCTTGAGGGCTTCAGGCTTAAGGACCTTAAGCGCTGGGCCTGCGGCGATCTCTGGACCGACCTGCCTTGGACCGGCATCTGCATCCCCGGTTACGATACGCCGCTGGATATGAATGGAGACGGCACTCCTGACGTGTATTTCCCGGATCCGAGGATGTCCACCGTCCCGGAACAGTATGCGGGCATCGCCGTATCAGTCGGCTCGCCACTGCAATTCATCTCAGTCCCCGGTGGCCTGATGCTTCGTGACGACCTGACCGGCCGTGTCTGGAATGACAGGATGTACTTGGACCCGATCTCCACTTCGGACATCGTCATGAACGGCAATCTCGCCCAAAACCCTGGATATTAACAGAATAACCAAATAATAATGAAGACTTTCAAATGGTTTATCGCAGGGATTTTCCTGCTTCTGCCCCTTCTTCATGGCTGTAAAGCCGAGAAGCCGGAGCTACCGGTGATCAATCTTAATCCGCCTGTTCTTTCCGGCGTACTTGAGGACGGAATTATCGTCCTGAGCTGGGCTCCGGTCACCAACGCTATCTCCTATAAAGTGGAGATAAAGGATGCCGATGCGTCCGAATACAAGACTATCGGTTCGCCCTCTTACGCTCCCTTCAGTGTGCCGGAAATCGAGACTCTTGTCGGCCACACTTACGACCTGCGCGTCAAAGCCATTAACGGCGATAGCGAAAGTGACTGGTCGAACGTTGTCACTCTTGAAGTAATCAGGCTGCTACCACTGCCTGTCATCCGCTGCGATGCTGATTTTACCAGCATCAACGTAGAATGGAGTGCAGTTGAGGGAGCATCCTCCTACAGTGTCGAGCACAAGGTTTCTGTCGCCTCCGATTGGACCGTGGATTACACTGGGAACGAGACCTCGTTCAGGATATCGGAGCTTGATAGCGGCGTGTCCTACGATGTCCGTGTCGGAGCTGTCGCCGATGGATTCAGTATGACTTATTCGGATGTTGTCACGATGTCAACCGCCGAGGCTCCTTCCACTTTTATCTCCTCCGGTGAGCAACTGGCCACCTGGCTGGCCGGCATCAGCGTTGAGACGACTGAAGTTGCCGCCCTTGCCAATGATATTGATATGCAGGGCATAACCATTACTCCAGCAAGTGGTTTTGCCGGCACCCTGGAGGGTCAGGGACATTCAATCAAGAACCTGACGTCCTCCGTGCCGCTGTTCGCCCAGAACTCAGGCACAATAAAAGCCCTTGTCCTCGATGAGAGTTGCTCCTTCACGGCAGAAAGCAATGTCTTCGGTCCGCTCGTCGGCCGGAGCATCGGCGGGGCCTACAAGAATGTCGTAAACAAGGCATCTGTGACCTATGGTGCAACGGCTGATGTGGATGTTGAAATCGTCCTTGGCGGCCTTGTCGGCCTTGTCGAGGGCGCTCGTTTCGAGAACTGCTCCAACGAAGGTAATATCTCCTTCAACGCCCCGGGATGCGTTCATAAAAACGCATCGCTCGGCGGCCTGGCGGGTCTGGTCAATAACAATGAAGGAGGATCTTCCGTCTTCTTCGCCTGTGTCAACAGCGGCAAGGTAAGCCTGAACGCGAAGTACGGTGATCCGGTCAATGATTTCTCGGGTACCGGTACCAATAATGCCATCGGCATAAACTTGGGCGGTATCGTTGGAACGTCAAGTCTCAGCAATGAGAATAATGTCTCTTTTGAACAATGTGTCAATGAGACCGGCGCAGTCATTTCGCTCTATCATTCAGATATGGTCCCGCTCCCGACTAAAACTGACGGTTCATCCGGCCCCGTGAGCGTCGCCGGCATCCTTGGATTCGGCCAGGGGCGTTTCAACCAGTGCAGTAATCTCGGACTCATCAAGGCGGTTTCACTTGCAGAAGGGGATCCTTCCGAGGCTGAAATGAAGAAAAAGAACTACCTGCTCAAGGTGGGCGGTATAGCTGGCATGCCATGGGATGATCTGGCGATAGAATCCTGCACCAATTCTGGCAACATAGAGGTGGAATACTATGGCTTGTATGACAATGACGATAAGTGGCGTGCTGCCGTTGGTGGTATTTGCGCGCAGGGTGCATATAACAGCACGGGCACTTATGTCCAGGGATGCACGGTTGACGGAAACATAACGGTCAGCGGTAAAGGCACTGTGGGTGTGGGTGGTGTTATAGGTGTTATCGGCAAACAGGTCAATAACACTGTGACAGCGAACTGCCATATCACGGTGAATGGCCGCAAGGGTGATGTCGGTGGTCTTGTCGGTTATGTCGTTGGTGGTGCTGCAAACTACACCATAAAAGGTTGTTCCTGCGCTGCGACCATATTCGCCGACAGCGACTGGGGCCCTTACGACAAGACCTGGTACTACAGCATCGGCGGTCTTATGGGCCGTTGGAGCGGTGCCAATGGCGAAGGCAGCAATGCCAGCATGACCGGCGGGTGCGTATTCAGCGGATCGATATCATCCATATACCAGACAAGGGTAGGT
Source organism: Bacteroidales bacterium (assembly GCA_017534745.1). Classification (GTDB taxonomy): domain Bacteria; phylum Bacteroidota; class Bacteroidia; order Bacteroidales; family UBA932; genus Cryptobacteroides. Next base: position 24,030 of record JAFXVX010000016.1, read on the forward strand.
ATAATTGTCGGCGCGGTAAGGGGTAACAAGAAAGTAGTCTTTGGCGAAAGCAATAACCCCATCCGGGTTTCCGGCAAATTCTCCAGGAAAGATGTTGAGGAGCTCACCATCAACTCGGAGAATCTTGAGACCTACCAGTGCGGATACATCCAAGAAGAAAACACTACGACTATGCACGTGGTATGTGAGTAAATAACAATTAAATCCATATACTATGAAATTCAAAAAACTTTTGACAAGTGCTTTACTCCTCGCCGTGGCCCTCACGGCCTGCACAAAGAAGGAGGAGCCTTTCGAGCAGCCTGAAGAGGTGGTGCCTCCTCAGGAGGAAGAGGGCGATTTCGCCTACATCTTCAAGATTGCAGATGAGACAAAGACCGTTTTTGGTACAAACCACGTTGTCTGGGAAGCAGACGACCTGGTGGGCTCGTATGCAAGTACATCCAAGAACAAATCGACGCCCGTCACAATTGACGGCAGCGGCGGTGTACACATTACCATCCGGAGCAGCGTCGCTCTTGCTGCCGGAGATATGGTTTACGCCTATTATCCGTTCAGCAGTACGAATAACAATAAAGAGGCTGGTGCCGTGACACTGGAAATTCCCCGGAACCAGGTGTCCGGCAGCGCCGATGCGATGCCGATGGTGGCGCTTCCATTTGAGTTGACGGGGCCTGTATCTTCCTACACTAACACCGAGGTCGGAACCCTCCAGTTCATGAACCTCGGCTCTATCATCAAACTCAACATCTTCTCCAGCGACGCTTCCTTCCAGGGCGAGACCATCGAGAACGTCACCTTACAGGCCGGTACGGCCTGCGCAGGCTCGTTCACGTATGACATTACGGCACTGGATGAGGCGAATCCTGCAGCCATTTCAGGTTATGAGGAGACCGATGTCGTGGTTTCCGGCGACGGTGCCCATCCAACGACCGTGGGCGTTGACAGGGATCACGGCGGCGTATTCTACGTCATCGTCGCTCCCGGCACTTATGCGGGCAGTTTCAAAATACGTACGAGCCGTGCTGAATACATTTATAATTCCGCGTCCCGCACCTATTCCCGGGCGAGCGTGAAACCGCTCAATATCGACCTTGCCGGCACCAACTGGACCGCGGTCACCGGATACGATAACACGATCGACTCACCTCGCGAACTTTATGAGTTCCTCGCCGGCACCTCATCTTCCGACACCGGCTCGTACACGATTACGGCTGACCTCGACATGACCGGCTACACTATCACCAGCGCCTCCGGCTTTGGCGGTACGCTCGAAGGGAATGATCATAAGATAAGCAATGTCGTTTCCTCGGTTCCGCTTTTCGAGACAAACAATGGTACAATACGAAATCTCATTTTGGATGAGACATGTTCCTTCTCACCTTCAAGCAATAAATTCGGTGCATTGGTGAGAGAGGACAAGGGCGGCGTTTATGAATCTGTAAAATCTGCCGCATCCGTTATTTATACGCCATCCGACAATATTACTACGTGTACGATGATTGGTGGCTTAGTTGGTTTTGCAGATGTCAGCGGTGGCCCCACTTTTACCTCGTGCTCAAACAGTGGCCAGGTTAAGTTGGAAGCGCCAGGGTATTATCACGTTACTCTTGCCATGGGAGGATTGGTCGGATATGCCAAGGAAGTAACCTTCACCAGCTGCACTAATAGCGGGCCTGTGACAGTAAATGCATGGTATGGTGATCCCGCTGTTGATGATTCCATTGTCGACTTAATTGGCATCGGCGGTCTGATTGGTTTTATATATAGTAGTTCCTCGTCATCCTCTTTAATCACCTGCGAGAATAAGGCTCAGGGTGTCGTTACACTTAACCACACAGATCTCTATCAATTGGAGACTGGTAGTGCGGCATATAGCGTAGCAGTTGGCGGTGTTTGCGGTTATGGTACCGTGAATATGAATAAAGCAAACAACTATGCTCCTATCAATGTTTCGTGTAAGTCAGCTAATGGCAATGCTCAGAAAATAAAGAAGTACATCCTCAAGTGTGGAGGCGTCATCGGGGTCGTTGGTTCCAACTCTGGCTTGCAGAGTTGTAAGAATGAAGGTGCTATCACCGTTGATTATGACGGATCCTACCGGGGTGATGCCAATAATGTTAACTGCGCAGCTGTAGGCGGAATATTTGGATCGGTCGGCTACAACAACTCGTCGCAGATTAATTACTGTGACTCCAAAGCGCCCATTTCCGTTGCGGGAAAAGGCAAGGTCTGTGTGGGTGGTATCGGTGGCATCAACGGAAAACTGATTCGCGACAGATTCTTTGGCGGTGCCTCTATAACCATTAGCGTAGCGGAGAGTTACGTGGGCGGTATATGGGGTCAGGTGAGCCAAAATGGCTCAGGTGCCTATGCCCAGGCCAAAGGCTGTAAAGTTGAAGCTAGCATAACCAACACAACTTCTGGCTGGTCTTCTATGGGAGGATTGTTGGGACTCTGGAATGCCGGTAATACGGGAAACAATGTGTTCTTTATCAGTTACGATGGCGAACAAAGCTCTTTCAGCGGAACAATATCTGCTCCTTTGTCAAACGCTTCCGGTGTCGGATTCCTTATTGGAGAAACCGCAGGTGACAGCCAAACAAAGAACTTTGGGAAATCGGATGATAAGATTCTGGCTTCTGGAAGCATTGAGCGCAATGGACTGTCTTTAACCCAGATTACTTCCAGTAATATCGAGACATACTGGTATGGGAAAAAGAAGGGAACAAACAATATTTATGTTGAAGCCCCCGAGGAAGTTTCGCCATCTTCGCTGACTCTGATGAGCTTCAATATCCGTGAAGGCAGCAACTGGACCAGCCGCAGGGGTCCCATAGTATCAATGATCAACGGCGAGAGCCCGGACCTCATCGGCCTGCAGGAAGTCAAGGACCTGGATGTGTATGACCTTGCAACACAGGGGAAGCATCCCTGGAATTATTTGAAAGATAACCTCTCCGCCTACAGCGGCTACCGCTCAGGGACTTATCACAATGCTATTCTCTATAAGACCAGCACGGTGGAGCTTTCCAATACCGGTATCTTCTTCCTTCGTGATGACTACAACACCAGCGGTAACAGCTGGGATGGCTACGAACGGACGGCCCTCTATGCCACCGTCCGTGAAAAAGCGACCGGGAGATATTTCTTCTACATTACCACCCATTTCCCTATGAACGATAGCAATGACGGATGGAATAAGAGTACGGCGCTTTTGGAAAATCGAATTGCCGCGTTGAACACCAACAACTATCCCGTGATTCTGATGGGCGACTTCAACTGTGTGATTGGAAATGCCTGCTGGGACAATATCAAAACCTGGATGAAAAACACCCGGTATAATGCAGATACGATTGTCAGTGATGAGAACAGGGATCTTTACACGTATAATGCTTTTGGCGACAGTTCGAAAGCCCGTAATAAGGTTGACCATATCTGGGTAAGCAAAAACGGGATAAACGTGGATTCTTACGTTACTCTGACAACGGCCGTCCATAATTATGGCGGTTACACTACAAACGGTGAGACTTTCCTCTCCGACCACTATCCCATCATTGCCCACATTTCCTAAATCTTGAGTACAGTTATGAAAGAGTATATAACACCTATTACCGAATGGTCCGTCCTCAAGGTTGGCAATTTCTGCGCGTCCTTTGATTCAACGGACAACACTGAAACCTGGACGATCGAAGAAGGAGAAGATCTCTGATGCTCAGAGTATTACTGATAGCGACAGCCCTTCTGGCCTCGCACGTTTCGGATATTGACACCTCATCCCTGGTGATGAACCAGGGGTGGGTGCCGTATCCGGCGTATGACGACAGGGATGGATGGGCTGAGCAACTGGGGGAGTATCAGGAGAGGATAGCCGCGGCGGGGGAGAAGTACCTCGGGTTCCGGTGGGTGGACATCACGGATGATGACTACCGCGCTTGGGACCTTCGCGACGACCGCCACCAGATGGAGGACAAGTATTTCGCCAACCAGGAGGCCATACGTAACCTTTTCGTCGCGGAACTCGCGGAAGGGAAGGGACGGTACCTGTCCGACATCGCGGCGGGCGTGGCCTGGTGGTGCGACCTTTACTCCTGGTCGGTGGTGACCCATCTTGCGAAACTCCAGACGAACAGGAATCCGGTCCCGAACCCGGGCGAGCAGATTGTCGAGCTGCAGTCGGGCAACGTGTCGCAGATGATGGCGTGGCTGCACTATTTTCTCGGGGCGGAGCTGGATAAAATCCAGCCCGGCCTTGCGGGCCGCCTGAAGAACGCCGTGAAGGAGAAGACGATGGACACGTACATGAATCGCGACGATTTCTGGTGGATGGGCTTCGACACAAGTTCCGGTAAGAAACTCAACAACTGGAACCCCTGGTGCAATCAGAACGTCCTCCTCTGCTTCATGCTGCTGGAGGACGACAGGGAGAAGCTCGCCCAGGCTGTGGAGAAGACAATGCGCTCCGTGAGCCTGTGGCTGGATTCGCTGCCCCGGGACGGCTGCTGCGACGAAGGTACGACCTATTGGTACAAGTCCACCGGTCACCTGCTGGACTACCTGGAGAATCTCGGGCGCATCACCGGAGGGGCTGTGAACCTCTGGAATGAGCCGCTCCTCCAGCGGATGGGCGATTTTATCGTCAACGCCGACATAGGCGACTGCTGGCAGGTCAATTTCGCCGACGGGACGCCGTCGAGGAGGCCGATTTCCTATTGGATATACCGCTACGGGAAGGCTTCCGGCAACCGTCTGATGATGGATTTCGCCGTGAACAGCTTCCACCGCTACGGCGCCGATCCGACGGATGTCAACTGGACGCTGTTCTATCAGGGGATGGAGGCCATCACCGCGTGCCGCGAGATGAAGGCGCTTCCGTCGCCGGAGGTGAAGCCTGCTCCTTTCGTGTACTATCCGAAGACTGACGTCTGTTTCGCCCGTGCCGGGAAGGGTTTCCTCGCGGCCAAGGGCGGCACCAACGGCGAGCGCCATAACCACAACGACGTCGGGAGCTGTATCTATTTCTTCGATTCCGCTCCAGTGCTGATTGACGCCGGCATAGGCAATTACGAGAAGAACACCTTCGGCCCTCACCGCTACGAGAACTGGTTCGTCCGGAGTGGCTGGCACAACCTGCCGGTCGTCAATGGCTGCGAGCAGGTCTTTGGGGAGGAGTACAGAGTTTCAGGCAGCCGTGCGAGCAGGCTCCTTCGGCGCTATGTCACCGACATCGCCGGGGCCTATCCCGACTCCGCCGGTGTGGAGTCCTGGAAGATCGCCTACCGGCTCCGTCGCGACGGAGGTCTTGTAATCCGTGAGAATTACTCCCTGAAGGAAGCGGTCTGCCCCAACGAATTGCATTTTCTTGTGAAATACGAGCCGGTGGTTTCCGGCGATGGGGAGATACAGCTGCATGGGGTGACGATGCGCTACGACGCCTCCGCCTTTGACGTTTCCGTTGAGGAAAAGTCGATGGTGGGCCTTGGGTTCACCGACAGGTGGGGCAAGAGTATATATCGTATTGTCCTTACTGCGAAGGATTTGCAGAAGAAGGGGCGTTACGTGTTCCGGTTTGTGCCTTCGCCGGAGGAGCCGATGGAGCTCCTGACGGCGCGGGTGCTGTCCGTGGCCAAGAAGCAGTTCGCACTGCTCCACGGACGGCTGGGGCCCGATAAGCTTCCCCGTACGCTCAATGAGGACGGAAGCGTGAAGGACTGTGGCATATCCTCATGGCCGAGCGGGTTCTTCCCGGGCTCGCTGTGGCTGCTGTATCAGCTGACGGACGACGATGCCGTCCGCGATATGGCTGAAGAGGAGACGGTCAAACTGGCCCCGATCCTGTGTTGCCCCATCAACCACGACATCGGTTTCCAGATTAACTGTAGCTACGGCAATGCCTACCGCCAGACGGGAGATGAGAAGTATCTTCCGCTCATCGAGGATGCCGCGAGGGCGCTCGCCGGCCGGTTCAACCCGACCGTCGGCGCGACCCTCAGCTGGGAGCCCGGCGAGAGGGGGAAGTGCCCCGTCATCATAGACAATATGATGAACCTGGAGCTGTTGGAGTACGCCTCGAAACTGTTTGAATGCGATTCGCTGCAGGCGATTGCCGTGACCCACGCGGAGACGACTATCCGCAACCACTTCCGTCCGGACTACTCGACCTGGCACATGCTCGACTACGACCCGGCGACGGGCGAGGTCCTGCGCCGCGTGACGGTGCAGGGCTACTCCGACGACAGTGCCTGGGCCCGTGGCCAGGCCTGGGGCCTCTACGGCTTTACGATGATGTATCGCGAGACCGGGCGCGGGGAGTTCCTCGCACAGGCGGAGCACATCGCCCGCATGCTCCTCGAAAGGCTCCCCGCTGACGGCATCCCCTGGTGGGATTTCGATGACCCCGACATCCCGAACTACCGCGATGCCTCCGCGGGCGCCATCCTCGCCTCCGCCTTCATCGAGCTGAGCACACTGACACAGGACAAAAAGTTGTCACGTGCTTGTTTCTCCACAGCGGAGAAACAAATCCGTACACTCTCGTCCCCTGAGTATCTTGCTTTGTCTGGAGAAAATGGAAACTTCCTGCTGAAGCACAGCGTCGGCAACCTGCCGAGTGGCGTCGAGGTTGACGTCCCCCTCACCTACGCCGACTACTACTTCCTCGAAGCCCTCTGCCGGTATAACGCTCTGTAACTCCTGTCATTTCGATGCCCTCCCTGTTGACATTTCTGACTCTGCTGACGGCTTTTTCCGCTGCTGGTTACCAGGAGGGGAGGGACACCGTAATCGCAAGGACGCTGGAGGTGCCGCCGGGGATGCTGGAGGCGGAGGCGGTGTACCTCAGGGCGGACTACGTGGACACGTTCTGCGACGTGAGTGTCAACGGGCACTTTGTGGGCTCGACATCTAACTATTTCCGCAAATGGGAGTGGGACGTGAAGGAGTTTCTCCACGAGGGAAGCAACGTCGTGGAGGGAGTATTCCACGACGCCGAGGCCATCACGGAGAAACTCGACGCCGCGTTGCCCTATCCCATACCGATGAGCGGGGTGGGCTTTGTGCCGCACCTGAACCTTATCCGTAAGCCGGGCTACCACGGCGGATGGGACTGGGGACCGAAGTGTATGAACGTCGGGTTCGCCGGGGAGCTGTCGCTGATCCCGGTCAACGTGGCCCGGGTAGATTACCTCGGATGTGCGCAGGACCATTCCCGGAAGGGGAAATGCACGGTGACGCTGAAGGCGGAACTGTTCTCGCCGAAGGGCGGGAAGACGAAGCTGTCATTTGCCTGTGGTGGCAAGGTCAAGAATAAAAAAGTTGCCTTGCAACCGGGCACCAATGTCGTTTCGCAAAACTTTGTGATTCGTAAACCGAAACTTTGGTGGCCTGCAGGGATGGGTGAACAGCCGCTGTATGAAGTCAGCGTCAGTGCCGATGGACAAAGGCTTTCGAAGAAGATCGGTCTCCGGACGATCGAGGTGGGGGAGAACCTGGCTTTCCACGTGAACGGGAAGCCGATCTTCGCTGCGGGAGCCAACTGGATCCCGTGCGAGACGGATCCGTCGCGGGAGACGTATGGCAGGTATCTGGACCTTCTGACCTCGGCGCGCGATGCCAATATGAATATGGTGCGCCTCTGGGGCGGCGGCAAGTTCGAGAAGGACGCTTTCTATGAAATCTGCGATTCGTTGGGGCTGCTGATCTGGCACGACTTTATGTTCTCCTGCGCGATGTATCCCGCCACGGAAGAATTCCTCGGCGAGGTCAGCGCGGAGATTACGCATCAGATCAAGAGGCTTCAGAGCCATCCTTCAATCGCGCTATGGTGCGGTGATAATGAGGGGATTGATAATTACAACAAACGGATTTGGAAGAAGAATCCGCAGCTGTATCGCGGTGAATATGAGGCGCTTGTGTCGTTGAGGGGCGACCTGGTAGCCGCGCTGGACCCGGAGCGGCTCTACTGGCCGACCTCCCCCTGCGGCGGCCCCGGAGACCTCGACACCAACGGCTGGAAGGACGACTCCAAGGGCGACATGCACCTTTGGGATGTATCCAAAAGGGTACAGCCTCTGTCGGCATACTACAAGTACAATCCCCACTTCATGTCGGAGTTTGGCCACTCCTGCTTCACCTCCCTCCTCCCCGACATGGAGGAACAGAAGGCCCACATCCGCGAAAAGGGCGGCTACGACAACATCCTCGCCCGCATCTCCCTCCACTTCCCGGTTGTCATTCCGAGCGAAGCTGCTGCCGTTCCTGGCGCCTCTTCTGTCATTTCGAGCGAGCAGAGCGAGTCGAGAAATCTGATTTACCTCTCGCAGATCGAACAGGCCATCGGCCTGGAAACTGCGATTTCCTACTGGCGTTCCCTCCCGAAATGCAACGGCATCCTCGTGTGGCAACTCAACGACATTTGGCCGGGCGCATCGTGGTCCACGGTGGAGTACGACGGCTCCTGGAAGCCGGCGCACTACCACCTCCGCCGCCTCTTCGCCCCCGACGCCCCCAAAACCCCGACCGTCTTCCCCGACTTTAAGTCGGGCCAGCAGCCGGGGTCGCCTGACGCCTCTGCCGGCCCTTCTGCTGACCTTCAGCCGGGAACCGCAGCCTCTGCCGGCCTTTCTGCCGACGCGTGTGACGTCCTTCCGGACGCCACCGTGAAGGCCGATACCGCCGTTAGGGACGGCCGTCTGGTGGTGACTCTCACCACCGACAAGCCCGCTTACTTCGTCTGGCTCACCGCACCTGGCGCACGATTCAGCGACAACTCCTTCACCCTCCTCCCCGGCGAGACAAAAGAGGTTACCGTCATTCCGCACAATGAGATTTCTCCGTGCGCTGCGCTTAGTCGAAATGACAGTGCCGTCCCTTCTGTCATACCGAGCCCCGGAGGGGCGAGCGTATCTCCATCTATCACCGTCACCCATCTCGCGAAAGAAATCGCACCTTTCCGTTCTGATAGATAAACTGCCGTATGAAAAAAATATTACCGTTCATACTCATCCTCTTATTATTCGGCTGTGACAAAAACAAAATTGACTTGCCGCAGCCACATGTTTACGACGCAATCTTCATCGGGGACTCAATAACGGCTAACTGGAATAAGGAATCCAAAGGACATCCCGAGTTTTTCAGTGAGAATAATTTCCTTTGCCTGGGGTTCTCCGGGAAGACGTCGGGTTATCTGAAGACCTTATTCAACAAGGGTGTGACGGAGAAGCACCCCGGGAAGGCCGTTATCCTTTGCGGTACAAATGACATAGCGCAGAACGACGGGGTCTATGTTTCCAACGAAGAGATATGTGACAATATCGCCTGGATGGCGTCGGAAGCGGCAGGGAGCGGCATCAAAGTAGTCCTATGCTCCGTCTTGCCCAGCACCCACTTCTACTGGGCCACTTCAATTCATCCGGAGGATATAATCATTGAACTCAACGTCCTGATCAAGGCGCTCGCCGAAGAGAAGGGCTATGCGTATGTCGATTACTACTCGGCCCTGGTCGATTCAAACAAAGGCCTGCCCTCAGAGTATTCCTCCGACGGCTGCCACCCCAACCAGGCCGGCTACACCGTCATGGAAAACCTCATCCTCCCGATCCTTCAGAACTAACGGATGTCCCGCTTTTGCCATCTTGGTACGAAGGCGTCATTCCGGACTTGCCCCGGAATCTCAACTTGGGGAAGGTCGGATTTCAGAGGCGGGACCTTCACCGCCAATATAGCACTACAGCATGCTCTGTGGGCAAAACAATGGGGAAGGTCCGGCACTTAAAATCCGACCTTCCCCAAAAAGTGTCGGTAGTCCTCCATAGCGACGGAGGGGTACCGTCATTGAGGTGGTATTTCGCGGTGCCGGCATTTTGTTTTTGCAAGGAAATATATACCTTTATAGAAATGTTAAGGGGGTAGCAAAAGTGCATAGGATTGGACTCATATTGTTGCTGCTGGCGCTGGAGATGCTGCCGCTGCTGGCGCAGGACGTCAGGCTGAGGCTGAACCGCCCGGACGGAGTGTATTCCAGAGGGGATACGGTGAAGGTCTATGGGCGCTGCGAGCCGGCGGACACTCGACTGGTGAATTGCGGTGATCCGGGTGACTCGCTGCGGGCTGATGGATGCTGCGCTTCGGCTGCGGATTCGTTTCGGATGGAGGTCCGGGTGGGCGGTAATACGCGCTCGGTCGTGCCGCTCCGGCTCGGGCCGAGGGACAGTGTTATATATACGGAAATATGCGATTCGTCGCGGTGGGTGGCCGTCCTTGTGAGCGCCGGGGAGAAGGTAATTGACGTCGGATACGTCGTCGAGCCGGGGGAGTTCAGACCGGGCTATGCCGCGCCGCGGGATCTCGGGCGATTCTGGAAGAAGGAGATCGCCCGGATGCGCCGCTCTCCGATGAGCGTGAAGGTGGACTCTGTCGCCACGCCGGAAAAATACACCGGGCAGGTGGTCTGTTGGCACATCGAGCTGTCGATGCACGAGGGGCGTCCGGTCAATGCGTATGTGAGCGTCCCCGCGGGCTCCGCTCCCGGCTCGCTCCCCATCCGCATCGGGACCCACGGCGCGACAGACATCTCTTCGCCGAGCACCCGAAGCTCGCTCAAAAAAGCCTGCCGGCATGCGCTCCGGGGCGCCATCGGCGTCGATGTCAACGCCCACGGGATCAGGGACGACGCTCCCGAGGAGTACTATCTGGAACTTGAGAATGGCGAACTGAAGGATTACGAGAGGCAGGAGCTGACTTCCCGGAAGGCGTGGTACTTCAGGCTAATGTATCTGCGACTTGTGAGGCTGGTGGACTACCTCGTGACAGTCCCGGAGTGGGACGGGCGGGACATCACGGTCCTTGGCCACAGCCAGGGCGGCGGGCAGGCTCTTGCCCTCGGCGGTCTGGACCCGCGCGTCACGCGCGTCGTCGCCGACGAGCCCGCGCTGACCGACCTCGGCGGGGCGCTGCTGGGCCGCCGCAGCGGCTGGCCTTTCTCCCGCCGCCAGGTCTCCCTGCCGACCACCCGCCTCGCCTCCCGCATCCTCCCGTACTACGACGCCGCCCTCCTCGCGGGCTTCTTCCACGGCGCCCTCACCGTCCGCGTCGGCCTCGCCGACTACATCTGCCCCGCCCCCGCCGTTTATTCCGCCTTCAACACCGCCGGCTCGTTCCCGACCGGCTCATCTCCTGCCGACGGGCGCTCAGGCGCCCCCGCCGACCTCCGCTCAGCCGCCTCATATCCTGCCGTTGGTCGCGCAAGCGACCCCGCCTCAGCCGCCAAGTCGATCATCCCCTTCCGCTCGAGGCATCATGTGGATGTCGTCTGGTACGACCGTGAAGAGTTCGACGCCCTGCCGAAAGAGTAGGGGGCGTGCCGTCGCCTGGCTCCTCGCCTCCGTCACCAGCCGATTCGCATCCGCTATCTGTCGTCCCGCACAAAAATGATGATCTCCGGGTGCTTCCCAGCAACCGGAGATCCAATTCTAACCTAAAACTTAACCTATGAAAAAACTATTCGGTACAAATATACACCTAAATTTCGTTTTGTCAATACCTTTTCGACAAAACTTTATTATCTCCTTGAAAATCAGCCACTCTCCCCGTCACTCTCCCCGCCCTCCATTACCCTTCACCATCACTCCCTCCTCCTCCCCTCCCATTGCCGTCCCCCCGTTTCCGTTCCCTCTGCTTTTACGCCGCACTACCCGCTTCCCCATTCTTATAAAACGCGAATCATAACTCGTTGTATTTTAGTATTTAACGTAAAAACCCTGGCCCAATTTAGTACTAGGGTTTTCATGTAACTTACTTGACACCAGCGATTTGCGATTTGCGCTCATACAGCGAGTAAATTTCAGGTGGTTTACTTGTGTGTCAGGGGGACACGAAGAAAGGCAGCGATTTGCTCTGGCGTTGCATCTGTGAGCCCGATCAGCCTGAAGAGCAGATCGGACTTTTCGCTGTTGGATAGCGCCAGAACATCGTGTATATCATTAAGTTGGAGTTCTCTCATAAGTATGGCGGTTATTTTTGCGTAGCAGGCATCTGATCTTCCCGTGAAAACTTCATGAAGGTCATACTCACTTCCGGTTGAGGCATGCATAGCTATCAGCATCTTATCATAACTACCAAAGTAGCGTATAGCGGATTGGTAATCAATAACGTTGTATTCAGTGATTATTACATCAACCAGTTGCTTTCTTTCTTTGCCGTTCAATGGGAGAAAAAGCCGTTGGAGTTGAGCGTAGGACATCGGGGCATTTGCTTTTACCATCACCTTGACTTCCCTTACTGCTCTTTTCATTTGCTGTGAGGTATCTTTGTACAGCGGCTTTGATGCAGACGGGTACGGATTGGTAGCATAGGCAATATAGTTCCATCTGTATTCTTCTGCTTTACTGCAGAGGTGGCGCTCAACTGGATTGTTGCCAACGTAGATCAAATTGGTCCTGACTTTCTTGTCGGTGTATTTTGGAGCGCTGCCGAAATGGTGCTCCAGCAGGATACCCGAATCATGGCACGTCCTGTTATGGTGAATAGCGAAGACCGAACTGCTGTCACGGAAGAATCCGGCCAGTTGATACCTGTCCTTGGCGATGACCGAGGAGTGGATATGGTCCGGCATCTGACATAGTGACAGAACCCGAATTCCGTATTTTCTGGCCGTGGTGCAGAAAATCGTGAAATGCACCAGATAGTCGCTGATACTGTAGAAAAGGACAACCCCTTTCTTGGTTCGTTGATAGCAGTGATTCAGAATGCCTTCGACCACGACTCGATCTCTATGGTTAACGCAAAAACCCTGGTGCCAGATTGGGCCAGGGTTTTAATGTAGCACCTTGAGTGTGACGCGGTTATGATTTGCGCGCGATTACTGCTGCGGCGGAGGGGTGGCAGCGGCGGCGTTGAGTTTGGCGTCGGGGCGGATGGAGATGATGCGGACGGGGTTGATGGGGCGGTCGTAGCGGTCGGTCTTGACGGCGGCGATCTTGTCGATGACGGGGAGACCTTCGACGGTCTCGCCGAAGACGGTATATGCGCCGTCAAGCTGGGAGCATACTTCAGGGTCCTGGACGATGTAGAACTGTGAACCTGAGGACTCCTTCATGGGGTTCGCGGCGTCGCCTTTTCGGGCGGCGGCAAGCGCGCCCTTTTTGTGTTTGTATTCCCGTACAAACTCCGCGGGGATGGTGTAGTCGGGGCCGCCGGTGCCGTAGAGCTCGACGAGGGTGTCGCGGGTTGTGGGGTCCCCGCCCTGGATCATAAACCCGTTGATGACGCGGTGGAACAGCAGGCTGTCGTAGTAGCCGGAAAGGGCGAGCTTCTCGAAATTGTCGCGGTGCTTCGGGGTCTTGGAGTAGAGCTTGACCTTGATGGTTCCGAGGGTCGTCACTATGTCGAAGAACGGCTCCTCGGGGAGAGTCGCCGCGGCCTTTTCGGCTTCCTTTTCCTTCTTCTCGGCTTCGGCTTTCTCAGCGGCGGCGGCTTCGACCGCGGCGAGGGAGTCGGCGAGGGCTTTTTCTTCAGCCGCCTTGCGCTTGGCGGCGTTGTTGCATCCGGCGGCGGCCACTATGACGGCCGCGGCGATGCAGAGGGTTTTGATAAGGGCATTTTTCATAACAACGCAAAAATATTAAATTTGCGGTGATATGGCAAATCCGCTCAAACAACTTGCAGGCGAGACCGCGATCTACGGCCTCAGCTCCATACTGGCGAGGGTACTGAACTTCATGTTCGTACCCATATACACGAGAATGCTCACGACCGCCCAGTACGGCGTCGTGACGGAGTTTATGGCATACATCGCCATACTGCAGGTCGTACTGGTGCTCGGCCTTGAGACGGGCTGTTTCCGATTCGCAAACAAGGAGGGGGCTGACCCGGCGAAGGTGTATTCGAACGCCCTTCTGGCGGTGTTCGGGCTCAACCTGGCGTTCCTCGCGGTCATCGTTGGATTCCGCGGAGGGATTGCCGCAGCCCTCGGATACGACGGCTACGGCGCCATGGTGGCTTACGTCGCAGGAATCCTGTTCTGCGACAGCCTGACGGCCATCCTCTTCGCCAAGCTCCGCCAGGAGCATAAGGCGGTGAAATTTGCTGTTCTCAAGACCGTGAAAATTCTCACGGAGACGGGCGCGAACCTTCTGCTGTTCTTCCTGTATCCGGCCTTCGCCGCGGCGCACCCGGCCAATCCGCTCTCCGGCCTCATCAGCGCGACGCCTGATTTCAACTATCCGATATTCGCGATATTCGTAAGCTGCGTCGTCTGCCTGGTGCTGTTCCTGCCGGATCTGGTGAAATTCCGTTTCTCCTTCGACAAGGGGGTGATGGGGAAGATGCTGCTCTACTCATTGCCGCTGATGGTGGCCTCTCTGCCCGGGGTGGCCAACGACTTCCTCGACAGGGTGCTGTTCCGCTACTTCGACACATCCTCGGCGGTCTGGCAGTCGAGCCTCGGGGTGTATCAGGCGGCGGTGAAGCTGGCGGTGATTATGAACCTGTTCATACAGATGTTCCGCTACGCCGCCGAGCCTTTCTTCTTCCAGCGGGCCCGCGAAAAGGGCTCGAATGAGCTCTACGCGGAGGTGATGGAGTATTTCACGGCCTTTTGCGGGCTCGTGCTGCTGGGGGTCGTGGGATACATCGACGTCATATCACTAATCCTCGGCCGCGACTTCCGCGTCGGCGTCGCCGTGGTGCCGGTGATGCTCCTCAGCTACATGCTGCTAGGGATGCTCTTCAACGTGTCGATGTGGTACAAACTCTCCGGCAAGACCCAGATGGCCATCTGGATCACCCTCGCCGGACTCGCTGTCACCATCGTGGTCAACGTGGTCTTCATGCCCCGCTTCTCCTACTGGGCCTCCGCCTTCGGCCACCTCGCGAGCTACCTAGTGATGTTCGTCCTCAGCGCCTCTCTCGGCGCCAAGTATTACCCCATCCCCTACAAGTGGGGCCGCATCCTCCTGATCTTCGTCATCATGGGCGCCTCGTACGGCCTGATGGTTCTCGCTGACTTCTTCATCGGAGGCGGCGCTGCCGGCGCTTCGGGCGCGGTCGCTGCTGACCTGGCTTCGGGGACTGCTGGCGCGGTTGGTGCTGGCACTTCCGGCTCTGCTGGCGCGAGCCTGTCTCATGGCGGCATGTGGCTCCGCATGGGGCTCAACACTGTGGCGATTCTCGCCTACCTCGCCTGCTGCTGGCTCCTTTTCGGCCGCTCCCTCAAGCGTTCCCTCAAGCGCGCTGACGCATAGGCTCCGTCGCTCCCTCAAGCGCTCCGCCCCGTTCGTCCACGCTGGAGGGGGTGTTTTGTGGACGGAGGGTGAAGGTGGTGGGGCGGAGTTATTCCTGCGAGGGGATGAGTTTGAGGACGAGGTACTCGGAGCGGGTGCCGAGGCGGATTTTGGGGCCCCAGATGCCGAGGCCGGAGGAGATGTAGTACCGGGTGGCGCCGCGGGAGTGGTGTCCCCACGACTTCTCGAAGATGGCGTCCGTTACCCACGACAGGGGCCAGACCTGCCCCCTGTGGGTGTGGCCGCTGAACTGGAAGTCGATCCCCGCGGCCTCTGCCTCCTCCAATCCCATTGGCTGATGGTCCAGCAGTATCGTAAACTCCGTCGGGGCCGAGCCGGCTAGCGCGGCGAGCGGGAGGCGGCGACGGCTGCTGCGGTCGTCGCGGCCGATGATGCGGACGCCCTTGAAGAGGGCGGTGGAGTCCCGCAGGAGGGCGATTCCGGCATCGGCGTAGAAGCGTTCGGCCCCTGCGATGTCGCCATAGAACTCGTGGTTCCCGACCACGGCGTATGCGGGCGCCTTCAGCCGCCGGAACTCCTCCGCGTAGCCGCCTTCGACCACAGGCCGCAGCCGCATATCCAGCACGTCCCCGCCGAAAAGCACCAGGTCCGGCTCGGCGACGTTGATGAGATCTATCCAGCGGGCGAGTTCGGCTCGGCGGTTGGTGTAGCCGACGTGCAGGTCGCTGGCGAGGACCACCGTCAGCGGCTGCTCCAGCGGCTTGGACGTGTGGATAGTCAGGTCCTCGCGGTATTTGTGCCGATAATGTATTCCTCCGGCGGCGAGAAGGACGGCGACTACCCCCAGCGCGACGCTCAGTCCGATGGCGCTGCTGTACATATATTCCTTCGGTAGAATACGGCATATCGCGCATATATCCGCCACCAGAAACCCCAGCAGCAGATACAGGAACGCAATCAACCACGGCATACCGACCTCCTGCATCAGCACCGCCGCCTTGATGGGCACCTTCTCGCTTAGGCCGAGGCTCGCGAACGCCAGTACCATCCACAGCACGAACAGCCCGGCCACGGTGAGCTTCACCGGCCATCCGCCCGGCGCGATGCGCCACAGATGCCACGTAACGTACACCACGGCGGCCAGAACTCCCGCCAGCACCAGAGGAAACATTTTCATACGGCTCACAATATAAGAATTTTCCGTATCTTCGTACGGCTAAACCGTAGATAATATGATACTTTCCACTACCCCTACCATCGAAGGACACTCCATCCGTGAATACAAAGGAGTCGTTTTCGGCGAAGTCATCGCCGGCGTCAATTTCTTACGTGACATCGGAGCCAGCATCCGCAACATCATCGGCGGCCGCAGCGCCTCCTATGAAGAGGAACTCATCGGGGCCCGCACCCAGGCGATGAACGAGATGTCCACGCGCGCCGCCCAGCTCGGCGCCGACGCCGTGGTCGGCATCGACATCGACTACGAAGTCCTCGGCGAGAACAACGGCATGCTCATGGTCACCGCCTCCGGCACCGCCGTCAAGCTCGACTAGCAGCCCGTGGCCCGTGGGCTCGGCGGCGCCTGAGAGGTTTCGCCGTGGGGCGTAAAGCATTGGCGATCAGATAATTGCCGAAAATCAATCTGTATGATTTGCTACAGATTGATTTTCGGTTTCTCGTTATCAGTCAATGCTTTATGCCCCACGGGCCGGGCGGTTAGTACAGCAGCAGGCCTAGGGCGGCGGCGGCAAGGATGATGAGGATGGGGTTGATTTTGCGCCACCAGGAGGCGATGAAGGCGGCGGCGAGCAGCACCCAGCTCCGCCAGTCGGGGAAATTCTCCCGAACGAGGGAAATGGACGGAATCCGGCCGAACCAGGCGGAAAGGCCGCCCTGGGCCATGCCGGCCACTGCGGCGTCGCTCTCGACACCGTCCGCCAAAGCCGCCCCGTCTGCCAGCGCGCCCGCCGTCCAGGTGGTCTTCACCATGAGGACGAGGGCGGCGGCGCCGATGAGGCCGACGACGCAGGGCTTGAGGAAGTCCATCGTGCCGGCGTAGAGAGTCGAACTGCGGAACCGGGTGTAGAACTTCACAATCAGAAGCATGATAACGAGCGAGGGGAGGATGAGGGCGAGCGTCGCGGCGAAGGAGCCGCAGACGCCGAGCGCCTGGCTGCCCGTCGCCTGAAACAGCACGTCGTAGCCGACGTAGGTCGCCGTATTGATCCCGATGGGCCCCGGCGTCATCTGCGAGACCGCCACGATGTCCGTGAACGTGCTCTCCGAAATCCATCCGTGAGCCACCACGACTTCGTTCTGGATTAGCGACAGCATCGCGTACCCCCCGCCGATGGTGAACGCCCCGATCACGAAGAACGTCCACATAAGCTGCAGTATGAGAAGAGACACCGTCATGCGTCGCCCTCCTTGTCGGTGAGATTTCTCCGCTCGCTGCGCTCGGTCGAAATGACAGAGGTGTCCGTCCTTTGGCCGTCAGACCTCCTCTCCCGAAGCCATGTCACGCTGAAGCCCAACACGGCGACGCATAAAATGATGTAGATCGGCGACACGGAGAGGAAGGCGACGAGGGCGAGCGACGCTACGGCGATCGCCCATGCCCACCACTTCTTGCAGCTTTTCCGCGCCATATCCACCATCGGGACGAGGATGAGGGCAACGACAGCGGGGCGTATGCCCTGAAAGGCCCTCGCGACCCACGGGTTATCCTTGAACGCCGTGAAGAACATAGCAATTGCAAGGATTATCAGGAACGACGGCAGGACGGATCCGAGCGTCGCGACGATGCTGCCCTTGATCCCACGGAGCTTATGCCCGGCGAATATGGAAATATTCACCGCCATCACCCCCGGCGCACTCTGCGAGAGCGCCACGACATCCGGCAGGTCCTCCTCGGAGATCCACCCGCGGCGCGACATTTCGTCGCGGATCAGCGGGATCATCGCATATCCCCCGCCGATCGTGAACGCCCCTATTTTGGCGAACACCGCGAATATTTTCCAAAGCGGCACCTTGTTCATACGGCTACAAATTTACGCAGATTTAATTTGCCGAAGGAATAATTTTTCGTATAATTGCAAAAGTAGGTGTATTTTACAATCGATCAGCCATGAAGAAAATTCTGTTCCTTATCGCGGCAGCCGCCGTGCTACTAGCCGCCTGTGAAAAAGAAAACAAGAGCAAATCGAAAACTCATAAACCTACCGGAATATCACTGGACTACGACCGCGCCATAATTAGTCTTGACCGTACGTTCACCCTCACCGCCACGCTTCAGCCCGCTAAAGCTAAGGCGGCAGAGATTACCTGGCGGTCGGAAAACCCCGAGGTCGCCACTGTTGAAGACGGCGTCGTGACGCCACAATATGTCGGGACGACAAAGATTTTCGCCGAAGTCGATGAGGAGATTTTCGCTTCCTGTGACCTCACCGTCTGCGCCTTTACCTTTAACCCTTCCAATGTAGATGTCGGGGTTGAACGGAGCCTGCCACTTTCTCTGAGCATTACCCCGGAACTTGAGGACCTCGGAGAAATCACCTGGAGCTCCGATTACCCTGAAATAGCTACTGTCGAAGATGGCGTCGTTATCGGCAAGAGCATCGGAACCGCGGCCATTACCGCGACTGCCGGCATCAACCTGAAGTCGGTCTGCAATGTCACCGTCTGCCGCATCATATATGAAGAGGGCTTTGAGGATAAAGATGAATTCGAGTCCCAGTGGACCAACGTTGACGCCGACGGCGACGGATTCAAATGGAAGCATATCGACAACACCGGCCTGGAGACGGGGAGGATGCTCACTCATTCAGGCGAGTGTTTGGTCTACAGCGAATCTTTTAATAATGGTGCCATTGCTGTCCACTAAAAGTTGTGGACGTAGTTAAAAGTTAAAAATCAAACAACGTGGGTTCATAGAACCCGTCAAGTTCTTTGTCAATATTGAGGTTAGATTTGTTGAAGAGGTCTTCAAGAGGCGTTGTGTCTGTAAGC
>JAFXVX010000001.1 GCA_017534745.1 Bacteroidales bacterium
CAACAGCAACAACAGCAACAGCAACAGGATCAACAGCAGGAGCAGAATCAGGATCAGCAGCAGGACCAACAGGAGCAACCGCAGGAGCAGCAGCCTCAGGACCAGCAGATTACTCCCCAGCAGGCCCAGCAGATGTTGCAGGCGATAGAGGCCAAGGAAAAGGAGACCCAGGACAAGGTCAACAAGGAAAAGGCCCTCCTGCTCAAGTCAAGACAGAAGGAAAAGAATTGGTGATATGGTAAAAAGACTCACAACCGCCATCGCGGCAATCCTACTATCTCTGGCGGCGCTCGCGCAGAGCACCATCAAGGTGGATGTGCTTAATATAGTCGAGGCCAGCGAACGCTTCAATGTGGTGTTCGTGGTGGAAGGAGAGCATGCCCCGTCCGACTTTTCCTGGGCCCCGACGGACGACTTCCAGCTCGTCTGGGGCCCCCAGAAGGGCTCGTCCACATCCATCCAGATGATTAACGGCAAAGTCACCCGTTCTTCCCAGAACACCTACACCTATATCCTTCTTCCAAAGCGTACAGGTACCTTCACCCTTCCGCCGGCAACGGCGACGGTGAAGGGCGAGACCATCCGTTCGCGTTCGTTCACTGTGGAAGTGGTCGGAGGAGGAGCGTCCTCCCAGCCGCAGGGCCAGCAGGCGGCACCTTCCGGCGGCGCTCCGCAGGAAAGCGCCCAGGCCCCTGCTTCTGCCGCAGGCGAGGATATATTCCTCCGGTTTTCAATAGCGAAGAAGAACCTTGTGGTAGGGGAGCCCGTCACTGCGGTTCTCAAGCTCTACCAGAGGGCGGATATCGCCGGGTTCGAAGGGGCTAAGTTCCCTTCGTTCAACGGTTTCTGGAGCACCGAGACCGATGCTCCGACCAATGTGAGTTTCCAGAGAGAGCAGGTCGGGAATAACATCTACAACGCGGCCGTCCTTCGCCGTTATGTCCTGATTCCGCAGAAATCCGGTGCTCTCCAGATCGACCCGGCGGAGTTGACATGCATAGTCAACGTCCGCTCCAGAAGGCCCCGCACAGGAAGCATATTTGACGATTTCTTCGGCGATGATTACACCCAGGCAAAGCGTACGGTGAAGACCGCTCCCGTGACGGTCAACGTCTCGCCGCTCCCTTCCGGAGCGCCCGCTTCGTTTACAGGCGGCGTGGGCTCATACAGCATCTCCGCGTCCCTCAGCAAGGATTCGCTCAAGACCCACGACGCGGCGTCGCTGCTTGTCACCGTTTCCGGCAGCGGAAACGTGACCCTGCTCGAAGCACCCAAGGTGCAGTTCCCTCCGGATTTCGACATATATGATATTAAGGCTACCCAAAAGACCGACAAGGCCGGCACTTCCGGCAGCAAGACCTTCGAGTATCCGTTCATCCCCCGCAGTGCCGGTGAATTCGTCATCGCTCCGGTGAAATTCTCCTGGTACGACATCAAGTCCGGCCGGTACGTGAGCGCTGCCACCGATTCCCTCCGGATATCGGTAGCTAAGGGCGCCGGCGGCGGAGGCGCCTCCCTTGAGGGCGGGCCCGCCGTGACCGTCGAACGCTCCGGCGTCAAGAACCTCGGCGAGGACATCCGCTTCCTCAAGACCAAGGCCCCTGCGGGAATGCCTGTCATTTCGAGCGAAGGCAAAGCCGGAGTCGAGAAATCTCATCTCCGCCTCTTCGCCGGCAGCGCCGGTTATTACGTCATCCTCGCGGTGTTGGCGCTTCTCGCCGGCCTCGCATGGGCGGGCCTGAGAAAGGTCGCGTCGATGAAGGCCGACGTCACGGCTACGCGGAGCCGGAAGGCCTCAAAGATGGCCCTCCGCCGGCTCCAGGCGGCCGAAGGTTTCCTCGCAAAAGGCTCCTATTCAGAGTTTTACGAGGAGCTCCACAGGGCTCTTCTCGGCTACGTCTCCGACAGGCTCGGCATCGATTTCGCCGACCAGACCAAGGAGAACATTCATGCTTCCCTAATCGAAAGGGGAGTCGGCGAGGACCTCGCAGACGAGTTCACCTCACTTCTCGAAGAATGTGAAGAGGCCCGTTATTCCCCTTCGACAGGATCGGAATCCATGAAGGCCCACTACGACAGGGGTCTTTCCGTGATATCGTCCCTTGAACCCGTCATGAAAGGAAAATCAGTCAAGGGAGGAGCCGCTCTCATAGCGGTCCTTCTCCTCATCGCTCCGATGGCGGCGTCCGCCGAAGAGGCTTCCCTCTGGGATCAGGCTGTGCAGGCCTACACTGAAGGTCGTTACGAAGATTCCGAGGCACTCTTCGACAGCCTGGCCGAAGCCGGCTGCGACGATGCTGTCCTCTGGTATAACCTCGGAAACGCATCCTTCAAGGCCGGACAGACCGGGAAGGCCGTCCTTTGCTACGAGAGGGCTCTCCGCCGCAACCCCTCCGACCGCGACATCCGCTATAACCTCGAATTCGCCCGCGCCTCCACGCGCGACGAAATCACACCGGTGCCGGAGTTTGTCCTCCGCACATGGGCGAGAAAGGTTTCATATATCTTCAGCTCCAGCATCTGGGCTGTCATCTCGATAGTGTTTTTCGCCGCGGCCCTCGCCCTGCTCCTGCTGTTCCTTCTCGGGAGGAGCGTGACGGCGCGCCGTTCCGGATTCTTCTCGGCGATTGCGGCCCTCGTGCTGTTCGCTCTCTCCCTCGGCTTCTCCCTGTCGCTCCGGCGGGATGCGCTGCGCACCGACGAGGCCGTCGTGATGAAGGCCGTCTCGTCGGTGAGAAGTTCACCTTCCGAGGATTCCGCCAAGGACCTTTTCATCCTCCATGAAGGGACAAAGGTCCGCATCCTTGAAAGAATCAGCGGCTACGACAACATATCCCTCGCTGACGGCCGTCAGGGATGGATTCTTGACAGTGATATTGAAATTATTTGATAATGAAAAAGTTATACCTTCTTCCTATCCTTATGTCAATCGTTTCTACGGCCTGCGCCGCCGAAGATTGGCAGGACCCTTCAGTGTTTGAGCGCAACCGGCTTCCGATGGCTTCCACCTTTACGACGGACCAGCAGAAGACCATCTCCCTGGAGGGAATCTGGGCTTTTAACTTCTGTGAAAACCCTTCTTTGAGGGCGAAGGGCTTTGAGGCGGTCGGCTACGACGATTCCGCATGGGGCGAGATCCCGGTGCCGGGCCTGTGGGAGCTCTGCGGCTACGGGGATCCGATGTATGTCAACATCGACTATCCCTGGAGGGGCCACTACGAAAACAATCCTCCGATTGTCCCTGAGGAACACAACCACGTCGGCCAGTACCGCAAGGAGGTATTCATCGACAGCGCCTGGCAGGGAAAGCAGATCTGCCTCTGCATCGGCAGTGCGACATCAAATGTCCGTGTTTTCGTCAACGGCAGGGAAGTCGGTTACAGTCAGGATTCCAAGCTGGAAGCCCGTTTCGACATAACTAAATTCGTGAAGCCCGGCGAGGAGAACACAATTGCTCTCGAGATCTTCCGCTGGTGCGACGGGACTTACCTGGAGGATCAGGATTTCTGGCGCTTCAGCGGCATCGCCCGCGGGGCCTACCTCTACACGAGGGAGCCCCGGCGGCTTGAGAATGTCCGTATTACGGCTGACAGCAAGGGAAATGTTAAATTCCACGCGGAATTCTCGAAGGGAATTACAGAGATCAGTTTTGGATCCGTGACCCCGGAGGGTATTGAAATGGGGCGCCACATCTACAGTGGCCATTTTAAGAAAGGCCCTGACGGCAATCATTACATCGATGCCGAGTACAAAGCGGAGGGACAGATCAGGCCATGGACTGCCGAGACCCCTGTCCTATACACAATGAATGTCTCCGTCTCCGACAAGGACGGCCTCTGCGAAAGCACATCCATCCGTTACGGCTTCCGCGATGTCCGCATCGAGGGCGCCCAGCTCCTTGTCAACGGCAAGCCGGTGCTCATCAAGGGAGTGGACCGCCACGAGCTCAGCCCCTACCACGGGTACAACGTGACCCGTGAGGAGATGATTCGTGATATAAAGATATTCAAAAAGCTCAATATCAATGCGGTGCGAACCTGCCATTATCCGGATGACCCGCAGTGGTATGACCTCTGCGACGAATACGGCATCTATGTCCTCGACGAGGGCAATATAGAGTCTCACGGCATGGGGTATGACCCGGACAAGACGCTTGCGAACAATCCTCTCTTCAAGGATGCACACCTTGAGAGGGACCGCAGGATGGTCCTGCGTGATTTCAACCATCCTTCAATTATTATATGGAGTATGGGCAACGAGGCCGGCAACGGCAGCAATTTCACAGCCTGCTACAAGTGGATAAAGGAATTCGACCCATCCAGGCCCGTCCATTACGAAAGGGCTGAGGGCGGAGACAACACGGACATTATGTGTCCGATGTACGCCACCCCGCAGCGCTGTGAGGACTACTGCCTGTCCAATCCCACGAAGCCCCTCATCCAGTGCGAATATGCCCACGCCATGGGCAATTCGATGGGCAATTTCAAGGAATACTGGGACCTTGTCCGCAAGTATCCCGCCTACCAGGGCGGCTTTATCTGGGATTTCCAGGACCAGGCACTCCTGTGGCCATCTTCCGATGAGGGTACGGATCATATCTTCGCATTCGGCGGTGACTTTAATGAATACGACCCTTCGGACGGCTCGTTCAACTGCAACGGCGTCGTGGCGGCCGACCGCTCCTTCCACCCTCACGCCTATGAGGTGCGTTACCAGTACCAGGACATCCACACAAAACTTTTGAGCTCGGAGGTCAATTATCAGGTGTCCGTCTTCAACGAATTCTTCTTCAAGAACCTGTCGGAGTACAAGATGGAGTGGAGCGTCGAGGCGGCCGGCAGGCGCCTTGCCGGCGGTGTCGTTGAGGACCTCAATGTCGCGCCGCAGGGGAGCGCTTCCGTGACCCTCGGCCGGAGCGTTGCTCTTCCCGCCGGCTCCGACGCAGTCCTCACTGTCAGGTACCTTCTAAAGAAGGCGACGCCTCTTCAGGACGCTATGGAGCAGGTGGCCTATGATCAGTTTGTCCTTTCAGAATCCCCTAAGGGAGTCAAGGCGCCGGCCTCGGTCGCAGCTGCTTTCAAGGGGGCGGTGAGCGGGGCGACGTATTCCGGCACTTTCGGCCGTCACCGCTGGGAGGCCGTCTTCTTCGACGGCGCTCTGACAAGTTACTCCCTCGACGGGAAGCAGATGCTTTCGGAACCCCTTGTACCCAACTTCTGGAGGGCTCTTGTCGAGAACGATATGGGGGCCAAACTTCATGACAAATGGGGTGTCTGGCGCAATCCTGAGCTCAAGGTCAAGAATTTTACGGCTTCTGCCGAAGGCGTGAAGGTTGAGTACGAGCCGTTCGGCGGTGCGACCGTCGTGATGGAATACACCGTCGGCAGCGACGGGCAGATTCTTGTGAAGGAGACCCTTCGCGACGCGGGCGGCCTTGCAGATATGCCGCCAATGTTCCGCTTCGGCATGAAATTCACCATGCCGGGCGAGTATTCCACCGTCGATTTCTTCGGCTATGGCCCGTGGGAGAACTACACAGACCGCCGCAGTGCCGCCCTCCTCGGCCACTATGTGCAGAGGGTTGAGGATCAGTACCACTACGGCTATGTCCGCACTCAGGAGTCCGGCACCCACACCGGCCTGCGCTGGTTCAGGGTTCTCAATGACGCTGGTACTGGCCTGGAAATCAAGGGTGAAGACTATTTCTCGGCGTCCGCTATCCCGTTCAGTATCGAGGAACTCGACTGCACATGGAATGGCACTCCGGAGAGGGCGAACACGACCAATAAACAGGTTGGGGAGCCCCGTCATTCCCTTTCTCTCAAGGCCCGAGCCTTCGAGAATATGCGCTCCAAAGGCAAGACCTGCGTCTGCTTCGAGGCTAGACAGGCCGGCGTCGGCGGAATTAACTCATGGAGCAAACTCCCTCTGGAGCCTTACCTGATAAAGGCTCAGCCTTATGAGTTTACTTACTCAATATCACCTGTAATCGAAAGGTGATACTCCCTTCCGGATAGGCCGGCCCATCCGTCCGGGCCGGTAAATCCATAAATACTATATGCGACAGGCCATGGCATGGGGCTGTCGCAAAATAACTGCATTTCTGATGAAAACAAAAATTACCCATGCCGCCATTGCCCTGCTCATAGCCGGGCTGGCTATCGCCTGCGCCTCATCCCGCAAGGCCAGGAATCTTTCGAGGGAGAACGTTGCCGCGACTCTCTCCCTTTCCAACAACTATGAGAGCGACCTTCCGGAGCTCCACATCGACAAGGCCCGCCGCGACACTTTTGAAGTGACGGGCGAAGATGGCGAGAAGATACTCATCATGAACGCCGTAAAGGATGAGGAGACCGGCGAGATGGTCGCCACCGATGTGCTGCAGGCCGCCGTAGTGACGGCGCGGTTCCGCAACATCGCGGAGCGCCACGGCAAGGTCGATCTCCGCTTCCAGATCACTGTTCCTGCAGCAATGCAGGACAGCAGGTGGCAGGTGCGCTTTAACCCTGACATGTTTGTACAGGAGGACAGCGTCCGGCTTGATCCCGTGATCATCACGGGCAGGGGATACCGTGAGCGCCAGCTGAAGGGCTACGAGCGCTATAACCGTTTCCTCTCGTCGATTGTCACGGATTCCACCATGTTCATCGACGGTAAGGCCCTTGAGATATTCCTGAAGCGGAACATTCCTGAGTTGTATGCCCTCAAAACGGACTCAACAGAGGTCTCCGACGAGCGCTTCCGTTCCATCTACGGCGTCACTGCGAAGGATGCCGTGGCCCACTACACCAACCGTTTCCGTATAAAACAAAACGAAAAGAGGAAGGGGATGAAGGACAGGATGTATGCCCGTTACGTGAAGGTTCCGGTGGTGACCGAGGGGATACGGCTCGATACTGTGATAGTCTCCTCCGGAGGGGATTTCACATACGAGTACGTCCAGACTATCAACACCAGGCCGAAACTTTCCAAGGTCTTGGTGAAACTCTCCGGCGGCATCTATGAGGAGGACCGCAGTGTCTATACGATTCCTTCCAGCGAACCGCTGACGTTCTATATCAGTTCCATTTCTTCCTTCCTGGATCCGTCGGAGCGGTATAAAACCATGGTGATAGAGCGCCGCGCGACGGCGAATACGGCATGCTACATAGCATTCCGACCGGGGAGGGCAGAGGTCGATGAGGGTTTCTCGGGCAATCATTTCGAAATCTCCCGGATAAAGGGGAACCTTGAGAGCCTTGTGGAAAACCGGGAGTTCGACCTCGACTCAATAATGGTCACGGCCTCCTGTTCGCCGGAGGGAAGCTATAGGCTGAATACCAGGCTTGCATCCGACCGTTCTTCCTCTGTGTCAGAGTACTTCCGGAAATACATCAGGCACTGCCGTGATTCGCTCAGGCGCAGCGAAGGACTTTCTTACAATCTGGACGAGACCTATGAGGATCCGGCGAAGGGGAAGCCGCAGAAGATACGGTTCATACCGGCAAGCAATCCCGAGAATTGGGACTACCTGGGCGTCCTCGTTGAGGCCGACACCGTGATGACCTCAGCCGAAAAGGAGGATTTCCGGCGCCGTCTTTCCGTAAAGGACCCCGACGAGAGGGAACGTCAGATGGCCTTGCAGCCCTATTATCGGCATCTTCGCGAGGTGCTGTATCCCCGTCTCCGCACCGTTCGGTTCGACTTCTTTCTCCATCGCCGGGGGATGGTCAAGGACACCGTCCACACGACGGTTCTCGACACGACCTATATGCTTGGCGTCCAGGCTCTTTCCGACCGCGACTACGAGACGGCGGTGACTCTTCTGCGCCCCTATCGCGACTTCAACGCCGCCGTCGCCCTCACCGCCCTGGACTACAACATTTCCGCAATGGAGATCCTCCGCAAACTACCTGTGACGGACAGGACCGAGTACCTCTCCGCCATCCTCCATTCCCGCCTCGGTGATGACAGGGAGGCCGTCCAGCACTACCTCAACGCCGTTGCCCTCAACCACTCCTACGTCTATCGCGGCAACCTGGACCCCGAAATCTCCGTCCTCATCAAAAAATATCGCCTCAACTCCGACGAATAACGCCATTTTTTTGGAAGACCACTAAGAAAAGAACTGATCAATGAAACAATTCGTTTGGAGGACTATGCCATCCGGCAGTCAAGTAAGGGTGGTGCCATTCCATATCAGCATGGAAGGAATGGAGAAAGTCATCCTGTGTCGGGATGAGAAAGACTATGATGCGATGGTGAAAATTATATGCGTGGCGGCGAGGCGCTGTAATACCATTGTAATAATATATGCTGTCGTATCAAACCATAGCCATATCGCTGTCCTGGCTGCGAGCCAGGCCGATGCCGACCGATATGGGCAGGAGGTGAAAAGGATGTACTCTATGTGGTTCAGCCGCCGGTATGGTGAGAAGTCCGCTTTGCGGCATACGGATGTGAAAGCCCTCTGGTTGGACAGTGACTGGTATATCCGGAATGCCCTTGCATATATTCCGAGAAATGCTCTGGATAATGGGTGTAGTGTGTCAAGCTATAAATGGTCATCGTACGGGGCTGTGTTCCAGGGCGGTATGAGCCTACGCCCTGGTTTGAAAAGGGTGTCGGAGTTGCGAAAAAGGGAACGGGAGCAGATAATGCACACCGGGGATGATCTCAGTGATGTCCCGTGGTTGATTGATGAAAACGGGGAACTTGATCCGGGAAGCTTTTGTGATGTGCAGTTTCTGGAACAGGCATTCAACAATGATCCGGCATTTTTTCTCAAGACAGTAGGTGGTCAGAATGCTGCAGAGGTTCATCAGAAACTGATAGATCTGCCAAGAAAAATGCTGACTGATGCCGATTTTCTTCTGAGTGTAAACGATGTATGCCAGAGATGGTTCCAAAGACCTCTTCAGGAATTGTCCATAGAGAAAAAAGCCAGGATTATTCCATACCTGTGGAGGACAATGAAGACGACAGTCCCTCAACTGGCAAGAACTTTTGGACTGGAAAGGGCACTGATTGCCTCATTCTTGGGGAAGGTCGGATTTTAACCTCTGGACCTTCCCCACGGGAATGGCCGTTCAGCGCTTGTGCTAGCGAATCGACGGTGAAGGTCCCGCCACCGAAATCCGACCTTCCCCAAAGCCCTTTGGTCGGGACGGGATTTATGAGTATATTTGGAGAGAAAATTGTTTTGTCATGTTGAAAATCGGAGAAAGGATGCCGTCGTTCGAGGTCATGGACCAGGACGGGAAAATGGTGAGTTCGGAGGAGTTTGTCGGAAACGGAAAGAAAACGATAATCTACTTCTATCCAAAGGACAATACCTCGGGATGCACGGCGGAAGCCTGCTCGTTCAGGGATAATTATGCCGCCCTGACGGCGGCTGGATATAATGTCGTCGGCGTGAGCAAGGACAGCGCCAAGTCGCACACCGGCTTCAAGGCCAGGTATGAGCTTCCGTTCCGCCTTTTGGCCGACACATCGACTAAGATGCTGCAGGACTTCGGTGCCTGGGGCGAGAAGAAAATGTACGGCAAGACCGTCCTGGGGACACTTCGCCGCACATTCATCTTTGACGAGGACGGCATCCTGACCCGCATTATCGAGAAGGTGGACACAAAAAATGCCGCGGGGCAGATTCTTGAGGGACAGCCTTGATATATGTGAAGAAAATGGCGATCCCTTTTTTGTTTTAACGGATTTTTGGTATATTTGCAACCGGAAACGGGTTCTGCTGCAAAGGCAGGACTCATTTTTAGTTACCCTGAGTGGAAGATTAAAAAAATTTAAATATGGAGATCGAATACATGACCCAGGAGGGTCTTGACAAACTCAAGAAAGAACTTGCCGATGCGCTGGCGCAGAGGCCGGTAATCTCGGCCGCCATCGCCGAAGCCCGCGAAAAAGGCGACCTTTCGGAGAACGCCGAATACGACGCCGCCCGCGAGGCGCAGGGCCTTCTCGAGGTCAAAATCGCACGTCTGAAAAACAAGGTGGCCGCTGCGCGCGTCATCGACGAGTCCAAGCTCTCGACCGACAAGGTCCAGCTCCTTTCCAAAGTGAAGGTGCAGAACCTCGCCAATAAAGCCGTGATGGAGTTTACCATCGTGGGCGAATCCGAGGCCGATTTCTCGAAAGGCCGCCTCGCCTCTACGACGCCTATCGGCAAGGCCCTCATGGGCCACGGCAAGGGCGAGACCGTGTCGGCCCAGGTGCCGTCCGGCGTGATGCAGTTCCAGATTCTTGACATTTCCCTCTAGAGATGGCTACCATTTTCACAAAGATTGCGGCCGGCGAGATTCCCTCGTACAAGGTCGCCGAGAGTCCGGAATTCTACGCCTTCCTGGACATCAATCCCCTCGCCGAGGGCCACACCCTCGTGATTCCGAGGCACATTGAGGACGACTACATCTTCAATCTTCCCGAGAAGACCTACGAGGGCCTCTGGGCCTTTGCCCGCAAGGTCGCCGCGGCCCAGAAAGCCGCGTTGCCATGCAAGAGGATAGGAGTCGCCGTCCTCGGCCTCGAGGTGCCCCACACCCATATCCATCTCGTCCCTCTCCAGAGCGAGGCAGATATGGATTTCCGCAAGCCCAAGCTCAGCCTCTCCCCGGAGAGGATGAAAGAGATTGCGGACAGCATCCTTTCCGAATATGAGAAACTTTAGTTTCCTTGCGGCGGCCATTGCTTTTGCAACGGCCGTTTCCTGCACCGGGGGCGCCTCGGTGAGCGGCGTCCTTTCCGGCGCTGACGGCGGGACTGTAGTCCTGCGCCAGCTCTCCGGTCCGAGCGACACCGTGAAGGTGTCTCCTTCCGGCACCTACAGGGCTCATCTGAAGATCGAAGAGCCGGAGTATGTCTATATCTCCAGGAATGGCCGCCAGGTCGCCTCGCTGCTTCTGGATAAGGGAGACAGGGTTAAAGTTTCTTCCGACACCCTTGGCCGTGACCTTTCGATTGAAGGATCTGAGCAGAGTCTTCTCCTTACAGAAGTGGAGAAGGATTACGCCGATTTTACAAAAGCATTTTCCTCGGAGCCCGAAGCCGCAGGCAAGGCTAGGATTTACGTCGATTATTATCGTAGCAGGGTGTCCTATGTGCTGAACAACACAAAGTCACTGACTTCGGTCCAGGTGCTCTTCCAGAAGGCTCCCAGCGGAATCCCGGTGTTCAACCAGCTCACCGACGCTCTTCTGCTTTCTACAGTTGCCGATTCGCTTTCGAGCGTATATCCCAATTCACGGTATGTGGTTTCCCTCCGGAAAGAGGCGGAGCTCAGGAAGAACCGCCTCGACCTTGATAGCAGGCTTCGCAACGCGACCCTTCAGTCTTTCCCCGAGATCGAGCTCGCGGACAACGCCGGGGTCCGGAGAAAGCTCTCCGAGGTCGAAGGTAAAGTGGTAATGCTCTATTTCTGGACGGCGACTGCTGGGCAGAACATGTTTAATACGGCATCTCTCATCCTCATGTACGAGCAGTACCATCCGAAGGGATTCGAGATCTTTGCGGTTTCCCTGGACACGGAAAAGACCGAATGGGCGGCCATGGTCAGGGAGCAGAAACTTCCGTGGATCAATGTCTGCGACACTAGGGGAGGCGCGTCCCCGTACGCCGGCATCTACAATGTGACCTCCGTTCCGAACGCTTTCTTCATCGTGGACGGCGACATTGACTCCGGTGCCTCTGTCACCGATGAGGAGACCCTCCGTGCCTATCTCAAGCAGAAGTTCGGAAAATGAAAATTGCCGTCTATTCCGGGTCCTTCAACCCGCTGCATATAGGCCATCTCGCTATCATGGAGCACCTTACGCTCTGCATGGACTTCGGGAAGGTCTATCTTGTAGTGTCCCCGAAGAACCCGCTTAAAGACGGAGTCCAGGCGGCAAGCGGCAGAGCCCGCTATGAGGCCGCATGCGAGGCTCTTGCCCGCCATCCGGGCCTCCGGGTGAAGGCTGATCCGGTCGAGCTCAGGATGCGTCCCCCGTATTACACGATACGCACTCTGGACGCACTTCGCCGCAGGGAGAAGGAGAATGAATTCACGCTCGTCATCGGAGGCGACCAGCTCGCCGATTTCCGCCGCTGGAAGGACTACGGCCGTATCCTCAGGGAATACGGCGTCGTGGTCTTCCCACGCGAAGGCTCCGACAGCGCCGCCGACAGGGCCTCCCTCCTCGCCGAGGACCCATCCTACAGGATAGTCCTCGCCGACAGTTTCGCTCGCGTTGACGTCTCCTCCACGCAAATCCGTGAGATGCTCTCTCTCGGCGCCGACCCCTCCGCCCTGCTCATGTGATTTTTTATATATTTGCAGTATGATAAAAGGAAGAAGATATTATTTCGGCGGGCTGAAGGTGGATGTGGCGGTGGAGGAGCCGTGGGATTTCAGGGAGTTGCTTCCTGAAGAGAAAGTGATAGCGGAAAGGCTTTCGAAGGGTGAGGACATCGGAGTTATACCAGTCCCTGCAGACAAACTTGAGGACCTGTCGCTGAACGAGCAGCTGACCGGCAAGGCCGGTGTGAAGCCCCAGCGCTATATGCTTGATTTCTCGCAGTATGCGCCTTTCGAGGTGCCTTCCGACGGGTCTTCTGCAGATTTCTCGCTGACTATTCGTGCCGATGAGCCGGAGTGGCTCATTGAAGCCGAGAAAGAGAAGTCTTCCTGGGAAAAGGTCGTTGCTGTCGATGAGATTCCTCCGTTCTATTTTGGCTACAAACTGGCTGAGAAGACCATCTATGAATTCTTCCCTGTCAACGACATAAGCGCCGGCCTTCTTGTGCTGAATGAAGATTCGACCGTCGGCGAATATTATTCCCGCCCCAGGATGGGATCGAGGGCGACCATGTTCCAGGTCAACACCTCCCTGATGATAATGTTCACCTTCGTCGGTGCGACAAAGGGCAGCCTTCTTCTCCACTCCTCCGCCGTCCGTCATGGCGGCGAGGCCAATCTCTTTTTCGGTGTCAGCGGCACCGGTAAGAGCACCCACAGCCGCCTCTGGCTGCAGTACGTCGAAGGCACTGACCTTCTCAACGACGACAACCCTGTAGTCCGTTTCGAAGACGGCCGGCTCTGGGCTTACGGGACCCCCTGGAGCGGCAAGACCCTCTGCTACCGCAACGTCAAGGCGCCTGTGAGGGCGATGGTCCGCCTCGAGCAGGCCCCGGAGAATGTCATCGAGGATCTCGTCTCCCTCAATGCCTACGCAAGCGTAATCGCCGCCGTATCCACCATCAGGTGGAACAGCCATATAATGGATCTCATCATCCCCGTTGTGGAAAAAATCGCAATGGAGGTGCCCTGCTGGCAGCTCCGTTGCCGCCCTGACGAGGAAGCGGTGCGCGTCTGCAAGGCTGCAATAGAAGGATAATGCCGCGCAAACTCCTCAATATCGAGCTCGGCCGCGTTAGCGCGGAGGAGTACCACGCCCTGCCCGAATCGGGGCTGGTGGTGGTGCTTGACAACGTGCGCAGCGCCCATAACGTCGGCTCGGCTTTCCGCTCCTCGGACGCCTTCAAAGTGGATAAAGTGATGCTCTGCGGCATCACCGCAGTCCCTCCGTCAGCTGAGATCCACAAAAGCGCTATAGGAGCGGAGCTAAGCGTCCCGTTCATCCACTATGACGATACTCTGGATGCCGTGCGGGATCTCAAGGCCGCCGGCTACACCGTCGTCAGCGTCGAGCAGACGGTGTCTTCCGTCAAGCTGGATAAGTTCTCCAGGAAGCCCGGCGCCCGCTACGCCTTCATCTTCGGCAACGAAGTTGACGGCGTGCGGCAGGATGTCGTGGATGCTTCCGATCTTTCTCTGGAGATTCCCCAGTACGGCACAAAACATTCCCTGAACGTCTCGGTCTCGGTCGGCATCGTCCTCTGGGCCGCAACCCATCCTTCGATATGATACGCATCCCCTCCTTTGACCTTTCCTCCCGCAACACCTTCGGAATGAAGGTGAGTTGCGCCATGTATATAGAATATACTTCTGTTGAAGAGCTCAAGAGCATTCTTGCTGAGGCGCTTCCGCAGCCGGTGTTCCACATCGGCGGAGGCTCGAACCTTCTGTTTCGGGGCGATTTCCCCGGGACCGTGCTTCACTCAGCCATCACAGGGATAGACTTCCACGACGATGGGGACGAGGTGATCGCGGAAGTCGGCGCCGGAGTAGTGTTCGATGATTTTGTCGCCGAATCCTGCCGCAGGGGCCTCTGGGGCGTTGAAAACCTTTCCCTGATTCCCGGAGAGGCCGGCGCCTCCGCCGTCCAGAACATCGGTGCCTACGGTGTCGAGGCCGGCGATGTGATAGACAAGGTATTCTGCATAGAGGCTTCGAGTGGAAAGGAGGTTGTTTTCCGCGCCTCAGAGTGCGCTTACGGATACCGCGACTCGCGCTTCAAGCACGAGAAGGGGCGCTATATTGTGACCAGGGTGACATTCCGCCTCACAAGGCGCTACTGCCCTTCGCTGGGCTACGGCAACATAAAGGCAGCCCTCGAGGGCCGCGACCTGGAAGCCCTCACCCCTTTGGACGTGAGAGATGCTATCATACGCATACGCCGGGAAAAACTTCCCGATCCGGCGGAGATCGGCAGTGCCGGCAGTTTCTTCAAGAATCCGGTGATATCGAAGGAGCATTTCGACAGGATACTTGCCTCGGTTCCCGACGGGAAGGTGCCGCACTTCGACCTCCCGGACGGGACGGTCAAGGTCCCGGCCGCGTGGATGATAGACACCTGCGGCTTCCGCGGTGCCGTGAGGGGCGGGGCAAAAGTCTTCGAGAAGCAGCCCCTTGTCATCGTCAACGATTCTGGCAGCGCGTCCCCGGAGGACATTATCGCCCTCGAGGACGAAGTCATAGCCGCCGTCCGCGACCGCT
Source organism: Bacteroidales bacterium (assembly GCA_017534745.1). Classification (GTDB taxonomy): domain Bacteria; phylum Bacteroidota; class Bacteroidia; order Bacteroidales; family UBA932; genus Cryptobacteroides. The sequence goes on from JAFXVX010000001.1 coordinate 14,864, forward strand.
TCGGCGTCATCCTGCACCCCGAGGTGGAGCATATCTAAAAAGGGAACGCCCTACTTTCGGGGCTCCATATGCACAGTGATAAACGAGCCGGAGCCGAAACGCTCACGGAAGCGCTTCTCTACCTCCGTAGCAATGGCATGTGCCTGATTAAGCGACAGTTCTCCGTCGAGACGGATGTGGACTTCCGCGGCGATGTGGCTGCCGATACGGCGCGTGCGGAGGTGATGGGGATCGCTCACGCCCGGAACGGCGCTGATAAGATCGACCATCTCTTTTTCTGTCTCCACGGGGAGGGATTTATCAGTAAGCTCTCCAAAACTGGGACCGAGAAGATCCCATGCCACCTTCACCAGCATAGCGCCAACTACGATAGAGGCCAGGGGATCAAGCACTGTCCAGCGATCTCCCAGCAGGATTGCGCCGCCTATGCCGATTGCCGCGCCTATGGACGAGAGCGCGTCGGAGCGGTGATGCCAGGCATTGGCTTCCAGCGCCGAGGATTCCAGACTCTTGCCTTTGATGCGGGTATATTGATACAGCAACTCTTTGACTACTATAGAAACAAGCGCCACCCAAAGGGCGATCGTCCCCGGCTTCTCTATCTCCCCGCCCTGCAGCCATGAGGCCAGCTTCATAGCCCCGCTGACTACAATCCCTATCGCCGCGGCCGCAAGGGCAAGGCCGATAAGGAGAGTCGCCAGGGTCTCGAATTTGCCGTGGCCGTAGTCGTGGCTCTCGTCCTCCGGCAGCCCGCTGATGCGCACGAACACCAGCACCACAATGTCGGTCACGAAATCCGACACGGAGTGTACCGCGTCCGACACCATCGCCGCGCTGTGGCCCACAATCCCCGCCACCAGCTTCAGCACAACCAGCAGCAGGTTCACCACACTCCCCGCGAGCGTCACCCTCGCTATTTTCTTCTCCCTTGTCATATCTTCCGAAATATACTCATAAATCCCGTCCCGACCAAAACCCTTCCCGGGAAATTGCAAGAGAGGACGCGGGTCTCCTGCAAAGGATTTCGGGGCTGATGCAGGGCGGGGCGTCCTCTCTATATCGTACGACGGGGCAAAGGAAAGTTCTTCCGGATGATTTTCCAAGGGGAAAATGTCCGGAAGGTGCATTTATTTATGTTTCTTTAAGAGAATTTTTGTTTTTTTAGATATATTTGCCTTATGAACATTGAAACGGAGCGGAAGTTCCTTGTCCGCGACAGCTCATACAAGGATTTTGAGACCGGCTCTCACGACATCAAGCAGGGCTACATCGCCCACGACAGCGGCAACACCGTCCGTGTCCGCCTGCAGGACGGCAGGGGAGTCCTGACCATCAAGGGGCCGTCGGCTCCCGGCGGGATGAGCCGCAGGGAGTGGGAAAAGGAAATCCCCGCCGATGAGGCGCTGGAGCTGTTCGCCCTCTGCAAGGGCGGGAAGGTGGAGAAGGTGCGCCATATCGTCCCCGCGGGGGGCGGGCGCTTTTTCGAGGTGGACGAGTTTTCAGGTGATAATGAAGGCCTTGTGATGGCTGAAATCGAGCTTGGAAGCGAAGATGAGGCCTTTGAAAAGCCCGCATGGCTCGGGGAGGAAGTGACGGGAGACCGCCGTTATTACAACTCCTATCTGACCGTCCACCCGTTCAAGACCTGGTTTGACAAATAAACACTTTATATATGAAACAGGACCTGCAGATTTTTGACCTGATCAAAAAGGAGTATGAGCGCCAGTCCTCCGGCCTGGAGCTGATAGCCTCGGAAAACTATGTCAGTGACCAAGTGCTAGAAGCCATGGGCTCCATTTGCACTAACAAATACGCCGAGGGCTACCCCGGACACCGCTATTACGGCGGCTGCCAGGTGGTGGACCAGATCGAGCAGACGGCCATAGACCGCCTGAAGAAGATCTACGACGCCGAGTATGCCAATGTGCAGCCCCATAGCGGCGCCCAGGCCAATCTCGCGGTTGAGATGGCCGTCCTCCGCCCCGGCGACACCTTCATGGGTCTCAACCTCGCACATGGCGGTCACCTTACCCACGGCTCGCCCGTCAATGCGTCCGGTATTCTCTACAAGGCCGTCTCCTACGGCGTCCGCGAGGACACCGGCCTCATCGATTACGACGAGATGGAGAAGGTCGCCCTCGCCGAGAAGCCGAAACTCATCATCGGCGGTGCGTCGGCCTACTCCCGGGAGTGGGACTATGCCAGAATGAGGAAGATTGCGGACCGCGTCGGCGCCATCCTCTGGATTGATATGGCCCACACAGCGGGTCTCATCGCGGCCGGCCTTCTGGAAAATCCCGTGAAGTACGCCCACATAGTGACTTCTACGACCCACAAGACCCTCCGCGGTCCCCGTGGCGGTATTATCCTGATTGGCAAGGACTTCGATAACCCGTGGGGTATCACGACCCCGAAGGGCGTCGTCAAGAAGATGTCGCAGATCATCGATTCGGCAGTGTTCCCCGGCGAGCAGGGCGGACCGCTTGAGCACGTGATCGCAGCCAAGGCCGTCGCTTTCTACGAGGCGATGCAGCCGGAGTACGTCGAATACCAGAAGCAGGTTATAAAGAATGCGCAGGCGATGTGCAATGCCTTTATTTCAAGAGGCTACAAAGTGATTTCCGGCGGGACGGACAATCACCTTATGCTCATCGACCTCCGCACAAAGTTCCCCCTCGTGACCGGCAAGATGGCCGAGAACGAGCTTGGCAAGGCCGAGATCACCATAAATAAAAATATGGTTCCATTTGACAGCCGTTCCCCGTTCCAGACTTCGGGTATCCGTATCGGTACTCCCGCCGTCACTTCCCGCGGCTTCGTTGAAAAGGACATGGAGGACATCGTCGCCCTCATTGACAAGGTCCTCGTCTCTGTCGCCGAGAACGCCGAAGACCTCGAGGCCCCGGCCCACAAAGCCGTCCTCGCCTCCGTCCTCCACAAGGTCCAGATGATGACCAGCGGCCGTCCGTTGAATAAATATTAGAACTGAAGCGCTATGACGATAGGTATATGTAATGATCACGCGGGGGTCGATTATAAGAATCGGCTGGTCGCGATGTTGGAGAAAGCGGGGTACAAGGTGGTGAATTTCGGGACGGATTCTACGGTGAGCGTCGATTATCCGGACTATGCGCATGCGCTGGCGGCGGCGGTGGAAAAGGGCGAGGTGGACCGCGGCATCGCGCTTTGCGGCACGGGCAACGGCATGGCCATCACCCTCAACAAGCATCAGGGCGTCCGGGCCGGGCTCGCGTGGTCGAGCGAGGTCGGACGTCTTGTGAAGGCGCATAACAATGCCAACGTACTGGTCCTTCCTGCCCGGTTCATTTCCTTCAGGATGGCGTCTTCGATTGTGCGTATTTGGATGTCCACCCCCTTCGAGGGCGGCCGTCACGAGCGCCGTATAGAAAAGATTCCCTGCAAGTAATATGGCGGGGCCCTTCGTTCCCGTCCCCGGGGTATCCCTTTCGAGAAGTATCGAAGACTATCCGGAAGGGATAATCATCCCCGTTGACAAGCCATGGAGGTGGACTTCGGCCGATGTGGTGCGCAAGGTGAAGTTTGCCGCCATAAAGCATTTTTCAAAAAAGAATCTCAAAGTCGGCCACGCCGGTACTCTTGATCCTCTCGCGACGGGAGTCCTCCTCGTGTGTATCGGGAAGGCCACAAAGCTCGCCGAGGAGCTTCAAAAGCATGATAAAGAGTATGTTGCGACCATAGTGTTCGGAGCTACGACCCCGTCCTACGACAGGGAGAAAGCCCCTGACAGGTTCTTTCCTGTGGACGGCATCGACGCGGACGTCGTCCGTAAAGCCCTCGAGGGTCTCACAGGCACTTATGAGCAGGTCGCACCTCTCTTCTCCGCAAAATCCACCGACGGCGTCCGCGCCTACGAAATCGCCCGCCGCCTCTTCAAACATGGATCAGGCAGCATCGACGAGGCCGCACTGTCACTTCTTACCCGGAACAAAGTCACCGTCTCCGAGGCCTCCCTCCTCCGCTTCGGATCTCTTGCCGAGATACCGGTCTCCACGGTAGAGATTTCTCCGTGCGCTTCGCTTAGTCGAAATGACAGAGCTTTCCCTTCTGTCATTTCGACCGAAGCGGAGAAATCTCCTTCTGCAGGAGATGCCCTCGGCTTACAGCCTCGGCATGACAGCGCGGCCTCCTCCCGAATCAATGTCGCGGATGTCTCAGCCCTTAATCTTCCGGCGGCGGTAGTGCGCATCCGGTGCAGCAAGGGGACGTACATCCGGGCCTTCGCGAGAGATATCGGCGAAGCCCTCGGCTCCGGCGCCTTTCTCGCCGACCTACGCCGTACCGTTACGGGCGCCTTCTCATCCCCGCTGCCTATGGATGATGTGCTTAAACTCTGGCAATAAAAAAACCGGCTCGCTCTGAGCCGGCTTTTTTCTGCAGCAGTGGCTTAGAGAGCCTTGCCGTCTGAGCCGAGGACGTTGACGATCTTGTGCATGTAGAGCTTTTTCATCTCGTCACGGGCGGGGCCGAGGTATTTGCGCGGGTCGAACTCGCCGGGCTTGTCGTGGAAGACCTTGCGGACGGCGGCGGTCATCGCGAGACGGCTGTCGGAGTCGATGTTGATCTTGCACACTGCGCTGCGGGAGGCCTCGCGGAGCTGCTCCTCGGGGATGCCGACGGCGTCGGGAAGGTTCCCGCCGCACTCGTTGATGATGTCGACGTATTCCTGGGGCACTGAGGAAGAGCCGTGGAGAACGATGGGGAAGCCGGGGAGCTTCTTCTCAATCTCGTGGAGGACGTCGAATGCAAGCGGCGGAGGAACCAGGCGGCCGGTCTTGGGATCGCGGGTGCACTGCTCGGGCTTGAATTTGTAGGCGCCGTGGGAGGTGCCGACGGAGATTGCGAGGGAGTCGCAGCCGGTGCGGTTGGCGAAGTCGATGACTTCCTCCGGACGGGTGTAGTGGGATTCCTCGGCGGAGACTTCGTCCTCAACGCCGGCGAGGACGCCGAGCTCGGCTTCGACAGTCACGTCGAACTGGTGGGCGTAGTCGGCAACCTTCTTGGAGAGGGCGATGTTCTCCTCGTAAGGGAGGGCGGAGGCGTCAATCATCACGGATGAGAAGCCCATATCGACACAGCTCTTGCAGAGTTCGAAGCTGTCACCGTGGTCGAGGTGGAGGCAGATCTGGGGGTGCTCCCAGCCAAGCTCCTTGGCGTATTCGACTGCACCTTCTGCCATGTAGCGGAGGAGAGTCTGGTTGGCGTAGTTGCGCGCACCCTTGGAAACCTGGAGGATCACCGGAGACTTTGTCTCGGCAGCGGCCTGGATGATGGCCTGGAGCTGCTCCATGTTGTTGAAATTGAATGCGGGGATGGCGTAACCGCCGGCAACGGCCTTAGCGAACATCTCGCGGGTGTTCACAAGGCCAAGGTCTTTGTAGGATACCATAGTTTATTGAGTTTAAGTTTTGTCCTATACTACTAACGGGCGCAAATTTACTAAATTTCGCCAAATAATTGTTACCTTTGTAAACTATAAAAGTAAAACAAATGGGAAAAATCATACTTACCGGTGACAGGCCGACCGGACGTCTTCATCTCGGCCACTATGTGGGGTCCCTCAGGGAGAGGGTCGCGCTTCAGGAGAAGGGCGGCTATGACGACATGTTCGTCTTCATCGCTGATGTCCAGGCGCTTACGGACAATGCGGCGAACCCCGAGAAAGTCCGCCAGAACGTTCTCGAGGTCGCCCTCGACTACCTGTCGGTAGGTCTCGACCCCGCGAAGGTCACCATCTTCATCCAGTCGATGGTCCCTCAGCTCCACGAGATGACCCAGTTCTTCTCGAACCTTGTCACCGTGGCGCGCCTCCAGCGCAACCCGACCGTAAAGACCGAAATCCGCATGCGCGGTTTCGGCGAGGAGGGTGCGGAGCAGGCTTTCGGCAGCGGCGTCCCGGTCGGTTTCTTTACGTATCCCATAAGCCAGGCCGCCGACATCTGCTTCTGCAAGGCGACGACCGTTCCGGTCGGTGAGGACCAGGAGCCGATGCTCGAGCAGTGCAGGGAGATTGTCCGCAGTTTCAACTCTATATATGGTCCCGTCCTCGTGGAGCCGGAGATTCTTCTTCCCTCGAACGCCGCCTGCCGCAGGCTCCCCGGCACCGACGGCAAGGCCAAGATGTCCAAGTCGCTCGGCAACTGCATCTACCTCGCCGACGACCCGGCCGAGGTCAAAAAGAAAGTGATGAGCATGTTCACGGACCCGGGTCACCTCAAGGTTGAGGACCCCGGCAAGGTCGAGGGCAACTGCGTGTTTACTTACCTCGACGCCTTTGCCGAGCCGGAGGACTTCCCCCGTTTCTGGCCCGAATACAACAGTCTTGACGAGGTCAAAGACCACTACCGCAGGGGCGGCCTCGGCGATGTCAAGTGCAAGAAGTTCCTTCTTGCAGTGCTTGAAGACCGTCTGCAGCCCATCCGCGAGCGCCGCGCCCGCTGGGAGAAGGACATCCCCGGAGTGTATGAGATACTCCGAAAGGGCAGCGAAAAGGCCCGCGCCGTCGCCGAAAAGACCCTTCACGAGATGAAGGACGCCATGAAGATCAACTATTTCGACGACGCCGCCCTTCTTGCCGCCCAGACCGAGAAATACGGCGGATAACAATGAGTGCTGTCAGAAGAACCTTCCCCGTTGAGGGTATGGGCTGCGCTGCCTGCGTCGCCAGAGTGGAGAATGCCATCAAGGCCCATAAAGGCGTGCTTGAAGTCAACGTCAGTCTCGCTACGGCCACCGCCAGAGTTGATTATGATTCCTCCATTTGCACCCCTGAGAGCATACAGAAAGCCGTGCAGGATGCCGGTTACAATCTGGTCATTGAAGGGACTGCGGACGAAGTGGAAGACGAGGCGGACCGGTCGAGGGAGAGGTTTCTCCACGATCTTCGCCGTGACACTATCGTGGCCGGAGTTGTCGCCGTCCTGGTGATGATCCTTGCGATGGCTTTCAAGGGTTTCCCCTTCAAAAACGGAATACTCGCCATTTTGACCCTTGTGTCGATTTATGCCGGCAGGCGTTTTTTCATAAGTGCATGGAAACAGATGAAAAAACGGACAGCCACTATGGACACGTTGGTGGCGCTTTCTGTGTCTATTTCCTTCCTTTATTCTCTTATTATCAGTATATTCCCGACACTTCTTACATCGAGGGGCCTCCCCGCACAGACTTATTTTGAGTCGGCATCGATGATAACGGCGTTTATCCTTATCGGCAGGTATCTGGAGGAGAAAGCCAAGCGGAAGACCGCTGCTGCGGTCAAAGCCCTGACCGGTCTTCAGCCCAGGACGGTTACCTTGCGAAAAATCAAAGTGGAGAACGGAGTCCCTGTCTTTGAAGAAGTCGTGGTCGGCGTTGAAAGCGTCAAGCCTGGCGATATAGTTATCATCCATCCCGGCGAGAGGATAACGGTGGACGGCGTCGTCACCACCGGCCATTCCCTTGTCGACGAGACCCTCCTGACCGGAGAGTCTGAACCTGTCCTCAAGGAAGGGGGTGTCAATGTGTTCGCCGGGACAGTCAATGGGGAGGGCATCCTCAATGTAAAGGTGCTGAAAGAGAATGACGCCACGGTCCTCGCGGCCATCATACGTCTTGTCCGTGACGCTGAGGGCAGCAAAGCTCCAATCGAGAAGACAGTCGATAAGGTGGCCGCCGTATTTGTCCCCGTCATAATGGGTATCGCCATCCTGACATTTATTCTTTGGGCTGTATTCGCCCCTTACGACGGCGTCGTAATGGGCCTTCTTGCAATGGTGGCGGTGCTGGTCATCGCCTGCCCCTGCTCGCTCGGTCTTGCGACCCCGACGGCCATCGTCGCCGGCATCGGCAACGGCGCCTCGCAGGGCATACTCATCAAGGATGCCGCTTCGCTCCAGAATGCCCGTAAGATCGACACCGTTGTCCTCGACAAGACCGGGACCATCACCGTCGGCAGCACTATTGCCGAAAACGGCATCCGCACTCCGGACCGGGTAAAAACAACGACTCCTCCCGCCATCGCGACCCTCAAGGCGATGGGCGTGAAGCCTGTGATGCTGACCGGAGACCGCGAGGAGGAAGCTCTCCGCATCGCCGCTGAGGCGGGTTTGGACGAGGTCCATGCCGGGGTATCGCCCGTTGACAAGAGCGAGTTCGTGTCAGCACTCCAGAGTGGAGGCCGGAAGGTAGCGATGGTCGGCGACGGCATCAACGACAGCGCTGCCCTTGCCGTAGCTGACCTTTCTATAGCGATGGGGAAGGGGAGCGAGATAGCCATGGACTCCGCTATGGTCACCATCGTCTCGTCTGACCTCGGCAAGATTCCATCGCTTATTAAGCTGTCGCGCCGCACGGACCGCATCATAAAGGAGAATCTCTTCTGGGCGTTCTTCTACAACCTCCTCGCCGTGCCGCTGGCCGCCGGCCTCTTTTATCTTTTCACAGGGCTGATGCTCAGCCCCATGGTCGCGGCCGCCTGCATGGCGCTTTCCAGCGTCACGGTCGTCTGCAATTCTCTCAGGCTGGTCCGCTGACCTACAGAAACAGGAAATGCCCCGGATTGACCCCTGAGGTGCAACTCCAGCTCAGGGAGTAGTCGTCGGCTTTGCCGTAACAGAAGATGGTGCCCAGGCTGCCGCCGTAGGGGCCGTCGGTGATGAAGAGGTCTTTTGTGTCGGGATCCACGGCTATGCCGTAAGGGGAGGCCGCACCAATCTGGACATTGACTTTTGTCGCGATGCCCCCGGAAATTTTATATGTGTAATAGACCTTATCCGGTTTGTTCCAGTCAAATTCGTCTTCGGTGCCGACAATCCAGAAGTCGTCGCCATCCTTCCATATAATACTGACGTTGAGATTGCTGTCTCCGGCAGTGAGCCTTTCCGCCCCTTCAGGGGTCATCCTGTAAAGGCCGGAATGGACGTCGCTGTAGTTGCCGAGGGTGTGGATCCAAATCGTGCCTGAGGAATCAATGAAAAGCTCCTTGACATTGATGACCGAGGTGAGAGTCGATGTGATTGTGAGGGTCTCCGGGTTGATCTCGCTTATGGTGTCGTCGTAGGAATAATTAGGGGGTAAAATGCTGGAAATGCCTCCGCTGTTGGCCACATACAGCTTTTTGCCAGTGATGGCCACTCCCTCCGGCTGGTAGCCAACTTCGACCAAACCGGTCACTGTCCTTGAGGCTATATTAATCTTGAATACAGCCCCTTTAGGGTTCTTGTAATCGGTGGGATCACTGTAGTTGGAATAGGCTCCGTTGTAGGAGGTTACATAGACGTTTTTACCGTCAGTGGCCATAAATCGGGGAGAGGACACGGCAATGGAAGCCTTATGGACAAGCGTTATGGCGTCCACGACCTCGATGAGGTCGGATCCGTTGACGGCAATCCACAGTTCGTCGCCGACGGCGATGACATCGTTTGCAGTGTCGCCGAGACTGAAATTAGGGTTGGCCTGTCCGAATGCATTGCGGACGTAAAGGCCGGAACCCGGATTGAAGAAGTCGAGCGAGGCGTTGTTGGAGCCCATCAGTCCTTCGCTGAGGATGTAGAGATTGGTGTAAGAATCTCTGGGGTCACCTACTGTAACTTTCTCGCCCGTTAAGGAGGCGTCCCCTTTCGGGGTCTTGTCGCACCCTATGACACCTAGTGCCAGGATGCAGCTGATAGCCAGCAGTGTTTTGTTTTTCATAGAACTGTTAATCTTCCGCGAAGATAGTAAATTTTAGTATTTTTGCGGCAGGAAATGATTAAGTATTGGGTAGAAATAGTTACGGCGCTGATGCTGGCGGCGGAAATTGCCGCCGCGGGGCAGGAGAGGGCGGACACGCTGGAGACGGCGAAGGTCACGGCGTCGAGGGCGGTGAGCGTGATGCCGGCGACGGACACGGTCAGTGCCGGGAGGATCAAGTCGGCGGAGAGCGTCGCCGATGCCGTGCGCTTTTTCGGGGGAGTGCAGGTGAAGGACTACGGCGGAGTGGGTGGCCTGAAGACCATCAATGTCAGGAGCCTCGGCAGCGAACACGCCGGCGTCTTTCTCGACGGGTTTGAAATAGACAATGCCCAGAATATGCAGGTCGATCTTGGCCGTTTTTCTACCGGAAATATTTCTCGGATAGAAATTTACGAAGGCCAGAAGTCCGGGACGCTCCAGAGTGCCCGGGAGACTGGCAGCGCGGCTGCGGTCCACATGACGAGCGCCGAGCCTGTTTTCAAAAATGGCAAAAAGACCAGTTTTACAGTCGGGATGCGGGGAGGTTGGTTCGCAACGATCAACCCGTCTCTGAGTTGGTCCCACAAGATTGGAAAGAATACCACCATAACCCTCAGCGGCGACATCCTTTCCTCCAACGGGCGCTATAAATTCAAACCCTCGTTCCAGGACACGACCATGACAAGGCAGAACGGCGACATCTTCGCCGCCAGGGCGGAACTCCGGCTCGCCGGCAAGCCTTCCCACGGCAGCTGGTCTGCGCACCTATACTACTACGACTCGGAGCGCGGCCTCCCGGGCCCTGTCGTCCGCCGGGCCGACGGCTTCCCCCTCAGCGCCGACCGGCAGCTCGACCGCAGCGGATTCGCGCAGGGGCGCTGGAGCGGCACCTTCGGCCGCTACAGCATCTCCGCCTCCGGTCGCTACGCCATCGATTACCTCCACTACGCCACCCATCCTGAAATCAACCCCAACGCCGTCTATCAGGATGTCTATTTCCTCAGACACAGCGCTTATGCGTCCGTCGCCCACAGGTACGTCGCCCTGCCTTGGCTGACCGTATCGGGCGCGACAGACATACAGTATGACCGCCTCCGTTCCGACCTTGCAGGTTTCACGGACCCTTCGAGGGTGACCTTCTACGGCTCAGTGTCCAGCGCGGCCGAACTTGAAAAAGTGAGGGTCGCAGCCAGCCTTCTATATACCCTGACTGCAGATTTCTACGACAACCCCGGCACCGGCGCTTTTGCAAGGCAAAACGCCGTGCGCCATGCCCTCACGCCTTTCCTTTCGGTGCTTTACAGCCCAGTCAAGGGGCTCGAACTCAAGGCCTTTACAAAGTATTCTTCCAGGACACCTTCCTTCAACGAGCTCTACTACACTCTCATCGGCAACTCCGCCCTCAAGGCGGAGCGCGCGCTGCAGAATTCCTTCACGGCATCGTACAGCACTTTGCTTGGTGGAAAATGGCTCTTCGGTGCCAGAGGCGGGGTATATTACAATATGGTGCGCGACAAGATCGTAGCTATCCCCACCATGAGCCAGTTCCGCTGGTCGATGAAGAATATCGGCAAGGTGGACATCCTCGGCAGCGAAGAAGCTCTCTTCTTCCGCCATGAGGGAGAGTTTATATGGGGTTTAGAGGCGAGGTACACCTATCAGCGGGCTCTCGACCACACCGACAGATCGTCAAACAGCTACGGAGCCCAGATCCAATACATTCCTCTCCACAGCGGCTCCGCTTCCGCTGAGGCGGAATACCGGGGCTGGCGAGCCGACGTCTCGTTCCTCTGGACCGGCACCCGTTACACTGTGACTCCGAACCTTCCGGATTACTCCATGAAGCCCTGGACGACCCTCGACGTCCGTCTCTCCAAGACTTTCCTCGGCATAACCCTCGCCGTCAGTCTTAACAACATCTGCAACACCCGCTACGAGGTCGTCACCTGCTACCCCATGCCCGGCTTCAACCTCCTCGCCTCCGCCTCGTACACCTTCTGACCACTGTCATTCCGAGCGAAGCGAAGGAATCTCCAAAAAAAATAACTATCTTTACGGCTGACACTAAAACGACTTCATTATGAAGAAGATAGCCATAGCCCTCGCGGCGCTTGCAATAGTATTTGCCTGTGACAAAGAGAAAGGTCAGCCGGAAGAAAACACCCCTGGTGGTGGCGGTGGCGGCGGCCAGGGCGGTGGTGGTGGCGAGCAGGCCGAATGGGCCTGCACGACCCTCGATGCCGTGGACATTACCTACGAGTCCGCCCGCCTTGTCGGCAAGGCGACAATCCCGGCGGGAAAGAGAATGTGGGATGATTACAGCATAGCTTTCCTTTTCAGTACGGACGAAGAATTCGCCCTGACTAGTTTCAGTGAAGGGGTGATGGAGATGGCCGTCGATCTCATCGACGATGATGGTACTTTCGTCTCCCCGCCGATTCCGATTCTTGAGCCCAGCACAACGTATTACTTCAGGGCAGTCCTCTATGTGAAAGATGAGCCCTTCGACGGCGGAATCAAGTCATTCACCACCCTCAAGCAGCCGCGGGCCCTCATCGAGACGGGCGAAGCAACTGAGGTTACCGAGGTTTCTGCAACCCTCGTCGGCTATGCCAATCCGACGGAGGATATGCAGAATGTCTCATTCGGCGTCATTCTTTCGCAGGATAGATGGTTGGATGTGTATCCCGTTGCTTTCACGGCGACAGAAAGAGACCCTGAAGACGGCCTTTTCACCGTGAGCGTCGAAGAACTTGAGCCTGGGAAGACCTACTATTTTAAAGCGTTTGTCGGTCACGATTCGACGCGTTCCGACGGAGAGATCCATTCGTTCACCACGCCCGCCATCAACGCTTCCGTTGCGGCGACCGGTGTGACGGACGTCTCCGAGTTCGCGGTGACCCTTCACGGTAAGCTGACCATGGACACCGTCAAGGATTTCGAACCGGAGGTCTGGTTCCTCCTCAACCGATACGACGGCAACGGCGAGCAGCCCATCTCCTGTGAGATGGCTCCCGACAGCACTTTCTCGTATCGCCTTACAGAACTTGAGATCAACAGGGAGTATGAATACAGGGCCTGCGCCCGTCTCGGCGGCAAAGAATTCAAGAGCGATGCCGTCAATTTCAGCACTACAGCCATCAACGGACAGCTCGAGGTACTCCCTGTTTCCGATATAACGGAATTAAAGGCCACTCTCAATGCTTCGTTCACCACCGAATGTTCCCCGTCGATCGAGAGGGAGGTGATTTTCTACTGGAGCGACCGCAACCCGAACGAGCAGGGCGACTACCTTGATCTGAAGGAGATCGGCACTGCAGTCACCGCGACCCGGATCGGTAATAATACCTATGAAGCCCACTTGACCGGCCTGGATCCTGGCAAGGACTACTACTTTGAAGTGGAGGCCACCATTATGGGTTACAGCTACCTCGCTTTCGGAGACTTCCAAACCCCGGATTTCACAGCTTCCGTCGAGACGCTCGAGCCCTCGGTTATCACCGGGACTGGCGCGACTCTTCAGGGCCGGCTCACTGTGAGCAGCGTGGAGGATCTGACAAAGCAGGCGTGGTTTATGTTCGGGGACCAGAGATATGAGGCCACCATTGCCTCCGACGGGACCTTCTCCGCGGAGGTGACGGGTCTTCGGAATAACAGGTCCTACAGTTATACGGCCTATGCGAAGGTCCACGACAGGGATTTGCAAGGCCAAAGCGTCAGTTTCAGGACCAAGAGTACAGAGGTCCACTTCACTTCCATAACCCTGTCTGAAGTACTTGAATATACCGCCACGGTCTCCGGGATTGTATCCATAGAAAACAGCGACGCGAGCGATACTCCGAAAATACAATTCTTCAGCAGCCCGACGGAGACGACCGTCGAAGGGATACTCGACAGCTACTATGATCCGAAGGGATCGGCGAATCCGGCTTCTGACGGGACCTTCTCCATCGGAGTCTCCAGGCTTCAGTACGGAACGGAGAATCATTGCGTTCTCTCCTGCCAACTCGGCGGCCGCAGATACGACAGCGATGTCTTCTCGATAACGACGCTGTCGCTTGGCGCCACTTTCAGCGATCTCCGTGCAGTGAACATCACCGAGACGACGGCCACTCTGGAAGGTCACGTCGAAATCCAATGTCGTGAGGGTCTTGAGACAGAGGTAAAATTCGGCTGGTCCGACAGGCCTTTCACTGGATGGAATCCATACTACAACGATAAGGTCACGCCGTCCTCCGACGGCTCCATATCACTTCCCATCAGCTACCTGTCTCCGGGGAAGGATTATTACTTTGCGGTCATGGCGTGGATCGACCTCAACAACACCTGGTTTGTCAGCGAGGTCGCAACATTCCACACCCCCGAAATCCGCGCGACGGTGACGACCCTTGACGCCACTTCGGTCCAATATACCAGGGCCGTCCTCCACGGCAGCGGCTCGGTTGTGACCGAAGATGATCCGAATTATAAGTTTAAGTTCATCTACGGCAAGGAAGGGGTTCCTGAGAGCCAGTGGGAGACCGTCTATGCCGTACTCCAGGATGACGGCACCTACTCCGCGGCGCCTTTCGTGGAGCCGGGATCCACCTACCAGTATAAGTTTGCCCTCGACATCCTGAGGACTACTCTGAAGGGTGAAGCGCATTCCTTCACGACGCTGAATCCGCCGGCTTCCAATCCGCCTTCCGGCGCAGTCAGTCTCAGGACTTTCGCGACCCGCGAGGACGGCACCCAGTACGAGATCTACTGGTCCGACCGCAACGTCGGCGCCGAATCACTGGAGGACTTCGGACTGTTCGTCTCCTGGGGTGAACTTGATGAGAAATCCAGCTACTTTACCTCCAACTACCGCTGGAGGGGTACCAAACCCAGTACGGAACCCAACTATAATGAATGGAGAGTGAGTAAATACTGTCCTTCTTCCGCTGCCTCCTACTGGTCCAATGCGGATACGGATGTCCCTGACAACAAACTCATTCTGGATCCTGAGGATGATCTCGCCACCGTGCGCCTCGGCGGAGGCTGGCGTACCCCCACCCAGGCCGAATGGACCGCGCTTGAGACGCATTGCACATTCGCGGGGACGACCCTCAACGGTGTGGCGGGTGTTGAAGTAACCAGTAAGCTCAACGGCAACACCCTGTTCTTCCCCGCCGGCGGATACCGCTTCAATAACAGTGACTGGTGGGGCAGTGGGTGCGATGAGGGGGACACGGCCTGCTACTGGGCCTCCGAGGTAGGCACCGTCGATCCTACGGTCGCCGCCAGCGCTTCTTTCGAAATCGACGGCACCGTCTCCCGCAATAGTTGGCCTAAGCCCTACCGTTACAAGGGCTTCAATGTCCGGGCGGTGACGGAATAGTTTGGAAATAAGGAAAAAATGACTATCTTTGCAGTCCTTTTTGCGCGGTAAAATGCGGAGAAAGGACTGTAATTTATTTATTATTAAAGTTTTACAAAATGCTTAAACAGTACGAAACCGTTTTCATTGCAACTCCCGTTTTGTCTGAGGCCCAGATGAAGGAAGCGGTGGAAAAGTACACAAAGCTCATCGCCGACAACGGCGGCGAAGTCGTGTACGAAGAAAATTGGGGACTCCGTCAGCTCGCTTATCCCATCGAGCACAAGACGACAGGTTTTTACTACCTGATTGAGTTCAAGGCCACCCCGGAGTTTGTCTCGACCCTCGAGACCCAGTATCACCGTGACGAGCGCATCATCCGCTACCTCACTGTCGCCCTCGACAAGGATGCAGTGGCTTATGCCGAGAAGAGAAGGGCCGGAAGGGCTGCCAAGGCCGCCGCTCCCGCCGCCCCCGAGGCTCCCGTCGAAAAAGAGGAGATCCTCGAAGAGGAAATCCCCGAGATTGAGTCCAACGATTAATTTAAGGAGGAAAAACCATGGCACAGGAAAATTCAGAAATCCGCTACCTCAACCCTCCCGCAGTGGAGCTCAGGAAAAAGAAATACTGCCGCTTCAAGAAAGCCGGTATCAAATATGTCGATTACAAGGACGCCGAATTCCTCAAGAAGTTCCTCAATGAGCAGGGTAAGATTCTTCCCCGCCGCATCACCGGAACTTCCCTGAAATTCCAGAGGAAAGTCGCGCAGGCCGTCAAGAGGGCCCGCTCTCTTGCCCTGCTTCCGTACGTCACTGACCTTCTTAAATAATCTGCCTTATGGAAATTTTACTTAAGAAAGATGTCGCGAATCTCGGCCAGGCCGGTGATATCGTAAAGGTCAAGAACGGCTACGCCCGCAACTTCCTGGTTCCCCAGGGTCTTGCCACCGTCGCCACCGCTTCCGTCAAGAAGCAGTACGAAGAGACTGTCCGTCAGAGGGCTCACAAAGAGGCCAAGCTTATCGCTGAGGCTGAGGCTATGGCTGCCAAGATCAGCGCAGCGCCCGTGAAGGTCGCCGTGAAGGTCGCCGAAAGCGGCAAGACCTACGGCTCCGTCACCGCCGCCCAGCTCGCCGAGGCTCTCGAAGCCCTTGGTCTGAGTGTCGATAAGAAGGACATCACCCTTGCCGAGGACGTCAAGGCAGTCGGTATCTACTCCGCGGCCGTCAAGGTCTATAAGAGTGTCAAGGCCGACTTCCAGTTTGAAGTTGTCGCAGAGGACTAATTGATTCCTTCAATTACGAGAAAGCCGACCCGAGAGGGCCGGCTTTCTTCATTTGGTTTCTTCCTGTTTTGATTGGAGTTCCTTGTCGTCTCCCTTCGAATCTTTGTAGATGAAACGGCGGATCTTCTGGGTCGCCGTCTTCTCGAACGGTGCTTTCATCGCATCGACCTCGCTGACCCTGGAGTTCTTGCCGACCTTGCGGTTGACAAAGTCGAGCACGGCCTGCTTCTTGGCTTCAAGGTTCTCGAAGAACTTGTCCTCCCAGGCCTGGTCCCAGTTGATGACGTTGTCGTCGAACTTCACAAGGGCGACGAGCTTGCCGCCGCGCTCCATGACGAGCGATTCATCGACGCCTTCGATGTCGTTGATGACCCTCTCGATCTCCTCCGGGTAGATGTTCTCTCCGGAAGGGCCGACGATGGTGCTGTTGAGCCTACCTTTAATATAATAATAGCCCTTCTTATCGACGCAGGCGACGTCGCTGGTACGGAACCAGCCCTCGTCGTCGATGACCTGGAGGGTCCGCTCCGGGTCCTTGTAGTAGCCCAGCATGACGTTGTCGCCGCGGCAGACGATTTCTCCTTCGCCGGTCTCGGGGTTGACGTTGTCCAGCCGGACCTCGACCTTGTAGGAGGGGATGCCGATGGAACCGACCTTGGTCCGGCCGACCATTGCGTTGCAGACGAGCGGCGCGCACTCGGTCAGCCCGTAGCCTATGGCGTACGGGAACCGGCACTTGTAGAGGAACTCTTCTACCACCGGATCGAGTTTGCCGCCTCCGATACCGAAGAAGTGGAGCTTGCCTCCGAAGGACTTCTTGAGGCGCCCGCCGACGAGGCTGTAGAACAGCCAGGGGGTCTTAGCCTGCATCCAGGAGAGTATCTTCGACTTTTTGACGGTCGGCACGATGCTCATCTTGTAGATCTTCTCAATAATAAGCGGCACGGCGCACATCACCGTCGGCCTGACCTGCTTCATCGCGGCCATCAGGATGCTCGGGGTCGGCGGCTTCTGGATGTAATAGGTGCAGGCGCCGACGAATATCGGGTACAGGCAGCCGATGGCCATCTCATAGGCGTGGGCCATCGGGAGGATGGACAGGAAACGGTCGTTCTTGTCGCAGTATTCCGCCTTGAGGGATTCGATTATGTTGTGGCAAAGGTTGCGGTGCGAAAGCATCACTCCCTTGGCCTTGCCGGTCGTGCCGGAGGTGTAGATGATGGTCGCAAGGTCGTCGGGCTGCGGGTCACGGACGTAGCCGTCGCACTGGAAGGCGCTCCGGTCTTTCTTGATGAACTCGAAAGTCTCAATGTCGATGACTAGCGTCAGGGCGTCGTACATCTCCTTGCTGAGCTTGTGGAGATATCGGCGGGAGATGAAGATGACCTTGCTCTCCGAATGGGTCAGAATGTTGGTGACCTCATTCTCCGAGCTGTCCGGCAGAATGGGGATGGCCACCCTGCGGAACGCGGCGGCGCTGAAAAAGGCCACCGTCCAGTTGGGCATGTTCTGCGCGAGGATGGCTACCTTGTCGCCGGCGCTGATGCCGTAGCGGAGCATCCTCTGGGATAGGGAGTCGCAGCGGTGCTTGAACTCATCGTAGGTGTACTTCTGGCCGCCGTCAACGAAGCGGGAGAGGGTCCTGCCGCTGTATTTCTTGGTGGCGTAGAGGTACAGCCACCGCAGCGTCGTGCAGTTGACTTCGCGCGAGCGCTGTCTGGTTTTGTACGGTCCTCCCATAATACTAGTGGGTTATATACTTTTCGGGGTGTTTGCCTTCGAGACCCATTTCCTCGTAGAGGGCCTGGATCCTCTGGGTGTCGGCGCGGGCGTCGTCCGTGAGCTCCACAGGTTTGCCGATGCCGATGTGCTTTGTCTTCCAGTCGAAATACGACATATAGACCGTTGCGCCGGTCTCCTTGGCGATGAGGTGGTATCCGGTCTTCCAGCGCTTCACGGGCTCGCGGGTCCCTTCCGGGGCCATTGCGAGGTGGAACTCATCGACGCTTTCCATGTACTCGATGAGGCTTTTGACCATCGCCACGGAGCTTGACTGGTCCACGGGGATGCATCCGCAGCCGCGGAGGAAAGCCCCGACGGGCCAGAAAAAGAATTCTTTCTTGATCATTACATGGGCCACCTTTCCGAACTGCGTGTAGAAAAGGTAGGAAATGATGAAGTCCCACACCGACGTGTGGGGGACGCCCAGCATGACGACCTTCTTCTCAGGAGCGGGGCCGTTGTCTGTCGTCCAGCCCAGCCTTTTCAGCAGCCAGCCGCAGAAGCGGGCCCAGCCCGGCTTGTAGGATGAACGCATCTTTTTCATATATTGATGTCTTCAAGTTCTTCCTCGGAGCGGAGATTTTCCCTGATGAAAACCTGGCGCTCGACGGTGTTGTCGCCCATGTAGAACGACATGATGTCGGAGATTGACTCCTCTTCTGCGAGCTCAACGTCGTCGAGTCTCATGTTCTCGCCGATGAAATCGGTAAACTCGTTGGGGGAAATCTCTCCGAGACCTTTGAACCTGGTTATCTCCACTCCGGAGCTGAGGCGCTTCGCCGCCTTCTCCTTCTCCTCGATGGAGTAGCAGTAGCAGGTCTCCTTCTTGTTGCGTACGCGGAAGAGGGGAGTCTGGAGGATGTGGACGTGGCCGCGGCGGATGAGGTCGGGGTAATACTTCATGAAGAAGGTCAGCACCAGCATGCGGATGTGCATGCCGTCGTCATCGGCATCGGTCGCGACGATGATGTGATTGTAGCGGAGGTTGTCAATCTCATCCTCCACGCCGAGGGCGTTGATGAGGAGGTTGAGCTCTTCGTTGGCCGCCACTTTCTTGCGGCTTTCCTTATAGCAGTTGATGGGCTTTCCGCGGAGGGAGAAGACCGCCTGGTTGTCCGGGTTGCGGACTTTGGTGATGGTCCCGCTCGCGGAATCGCCCTCGGTTATGAATATGCTGGACTTCTCGAACTCCTCTTCTTTGTTCTTCGGGGCCTTGTCGTTGTAGTGGTAACGGCAGTCGCGGAGCTTGCGGTTATAGACGTTGGCCTTCCGCACGGTCTCACGGGCCTTTTTCTGGATACCGGAAATCTCTTCCCTCTCCTTCTGGGAGGCTTTGATCTTCTCCTCGATGACCGGGACAATCTCCATGTGCATGCGGAGATAATTGTCGAGGTTACGGGAGAGGAAGTCGTTGACGTAGCTGCGTATGGTCGGGCCGAGGTCGTGGACTATCGTCCCGTCCGCGGCCTTGCCCTGCTTGTCCCACATGTAGGTGGATCCGAGCTTTGTCTTGGTCTGGCCTTCGAAGTTGGGCTCCTGGATCTGGATCGCGATGGCGCCGACGACACCCTGGCGGATGTCCTCCGGGGCGTAGTTTTTCTTGAAGAAGTCCTTGAAGGTCTTCGCTATCGCTTCGCGGTAGGCTGCGAGGTGGGTCCCGCCGTCGCGGGTGTTCTGGCCGTTGACGAAGGAGGCGATGTTCTCCCCGTAGCTCTTGCCGTGGGTCAGCACTATCTCGATGTCGTCGCCCTCGAGGTGGATGAGGGGATACAGCGGGGTCTCAGCCATATTCTCGCTCACGAGGTCGAGGAGGCCGTTCTCCGATTTATACGAAACGCCGTTGAGGATGAGGGTCAGTCCTTTCTTGAGATACGAATAGTTCTTGACCATCGTCTCCACGAAGTCCATATTGTAGGCGTAGTTGCCAAAGACCTCGTGGTCGGGGATGAAACGGACGAAGGTGCCGTTCTTCTCCGTCGTCTTGCGGTCGCCCTCCTCGTCGAGGACGCCGCGGGTAAAGGAGGCGTAGTGGGACTCTCCGTCGCGGAAGGACTCCACGAAGAAACTCTCGGAGAGGGCGTTGACGGCCTTGGTACCGACGCCATTGAGGCCGACGGACTTCTTGAAGTTGGTGTCGTCGAACTTTCCGCCGGTGTTCAGCTTGGAAGTGGCATCGACAACCTTGTCCAGCGGAATGCCCCGGCCGAAGTCGCGGACGGTCACGACTCCGTCCTCAATGGTGATGAGGATCTTCGTGCCGTTGCCCATCGTGAACTCGTCGATGGAGTTGTCTATGATCTCTTTGAGGAGGACGTAGATGCCGTCGCCCTGGTTGTCTCCGTTGCCGGTGCGGCCGATGTACATACCGGCGCGGCGCCGGATGTGCTCGTTCCACTCCAGAGTGATGATGCTGTCGCTGCCGTAGGTCGTGGTTTTAGTCGTCGTTTCTGCCATTCCTTTATATAAAATAGAACTGAATTACAAAGATAAATATTTTTTTTGGAAAGCCCAGCCAAACTCCTCCCGCGAGGGGCGATATTTGGATAAAAAGAAAAAATTGCCTACCTTGCGCCGATTTTGCAATTATTGCGGACCCCTGAAAAGGCCGCTGAAAAACAAAAGACATGTACAAACCTTTACTGAAGAGGATGATTCCCGTCCTTGCCCTCCTTGCAGGCTTTGTATCCTGTTCGAGGGAGCCGGTCGGCCCATCAGTGGCCGGTGAAGAAGGAGGGATCCGCATCGCCCTCGACCGCGACGAACGCATCGTGATCGTGAAGGGAGATGACGACGAGGAATCGTCCGTACCACCTGCAGACAGCTTCTGGGTTGAAGTGTACAACTCCTCGGCAGTCAGGCTCTACAGGGATCTTTACGCCAATGCCAAAGATCAGGTACTCAAGCTGAACGCCGGAGACTTCCGCCTCGTGGCCCACCACGGCGACTCTCTCGGCTATGGATTCGGCAAGCCCTATTATCTTGCCGACGCCCCCTTCACGGTCCACGGCTTTGCCACGACCGGCGGTGTCCCGGAGACCGTCTCCGCGACCGCGAAACTTTCCAATGTAAAGCTCGCAGTCAATTTCGGGGAGAATCTCCAGACCTACTACTCTAACTACTATGCCGTCGTACGGCATGAGTCATTCTCAAAGAAGAAAGTCCGTTTCAACCGCACGGAGACCCGCGAGGGCTACATTCCCGGCGGCAATCTCTATCTCGAAGTCTTCGCCCAGCTTGCCGGTACCGGCATGCAGGATGGCGGCGTCAGGGATTCTGTTGTCTATTACAAATCCGCAGCCAAGGCTTACGAGCCCAATGACTTCGTAACATTCAACGTCGATTGCGGCGAGAGGGAAGGCCTTCTCGACGTCAACATCCTCGTTGACAACTCAGTGGAACTTGTCGAAGAGGCCGTCGAGATCCCCTCGACCGCCCTTCCGAAGGATCCTCCCTACTTCACCTTCCGTGGTGTCAAGGGCACATCCTTCATCTACTCCTTCCCTGCGGGTGCGGGTGCGGACGTCGCGGATGCGACTGTGAGCCTCAGCGCTCCCGGCGGCATCGCCGCGGCGACCCTTTCCATCAACAACGCCTACCTTACCGGCACTCTCGGACTCCCCGCGAACATTGACCTTATCAACCTCGAGCCGACTGAAAAGGCAGCCCTCAACAATGCGGGCATCACCTGGAATGTCGCCGAGGAAGGCCTCTACGGCTTTATCAACGTCTGCGGAGTCACCCCGACCCTGTCGATCCACGGCGACTACCACGCGGCGAACCCGACAATCGCGACCTTCACCATAACCGTCGTCGATAACTACGGCAAGACCGCGACCGCCGTCCTCAACATGAACGGCGAACCCATCGAAGCGACCGTCCACTGCCTCGACTACAACATCTGGGGCTGGAAGATGGTCTCTCCGTACGCCATCATCACCAACGTCAACAATGTCAACTCCTCGGCTGACCTGCGCCTGCAGTACAGCCTAGACGGCAACTCCTGGACGACGGTGGGGAAGACGTCCATCAGTGGTAAGAGGGTTAACTTCTCCAACGCGACGGGCCTCACTGCCGGCCGGACCTACAAGTTCCGCGTCATCGCGAACCAGAACACCGACAACGTCAGTTCCGTCACCGAGATCCCGACCGAGGATCCCGAGCAGGTGCCGAATGCCGGATTCGAGGAGTACACTGAGACTTCCTTCACCTGCGAGGGTATCAACGGCTATGGAAGCCTTGTCGGCATCTCGGCGGATGTTACATGGTGGCAACCCTACACGGACAAGAAATTCTGGGCCGTCAACTCTCCGGTGAGTATGCGTCTTACAGCCAACGAACCGCGCGCCTACACTGATTACAAGTGTTTCCCTACCGTTTCCGTTATCGGCAGCGACGGAGGCGCCTACAGCGGCAAGTCACTTATGATCGCCACCATAGGCGAAGACAAAAACGGATCCGACTGGACGACCAACAGCAACTATCACGTCGGCGAACTTTTCGTCGGCCGTGCCAACGACCAGCAGTATGACAGCTGGGCGAAGATTTCCGAGGGCGACGTCTTCTCGAACCGCCCCGCTTCGCTCAAGTTTATGTACAAGCTGGATGTCCCGGCCAGTGGCTACGCCCCGTTCTATGTCCATATCGAAATACTCGATTCCAATGGCAACATAATCGGCCAGGGGACCAAGAATGACGTCCAGACTGACGTCAATTCCTGGACCGCCTGCACGATACCGGTTTCCTACAGCGTGACCAATAAGAAGGCCGCGTCGATCAAGATGAGCTTTATGTCCTGCCAGAATGCCAGTGACAAGCCTAAAATCGGCGACAGCGGAACCATTTTCTATTTCTACCGTGTGGAAAATGTCAAGACCCTCAGTGGTAACCACGAGGCAATCCACGCTGCAAACATCCTTTATCTCGATAACGTAGAAATGCTTTACCAGTAATGAAAAAGATATTTTACATCATAGTGCTTGCGGCCGTCGTGCTCGCCGGTTGCAAGAAAGAGGTCAAGACGGAAGGAAACGGATCCCTTCAGATCAAGGTGGACCGTTCCGCTGCCGGTTATGTGACCAAAGCGACGAACAATGATCCCAAAGAGTTCGTCATCGATATCGCCCGTTCTTCCGATGGTTGGACGCGTACTTATCCCCGTTTCGCCGATATGCCCCAGATGCTGGATCTTCCCAGCGGACATTACAGCGTGACCGCGACCTCCCTCTACAGGGAGCCCGCCGCCTGGGACCAGCCCATCTACAGTGGCACCCAGGAGTTTGATATAGTGACCGGAGAGCTGACATCTGTCGGCATCGTCTGCACCCTTGCCAACATGAAGGTCACCATTGTCCCTTCCAACAATTTTATCGAAGAAGTCGCCAGCTACACCGTCAAGGTGACCAATGCCTATTCCTGGGAGGCCGCCGATGCGGCCGACAGGACCCTGACCTGGACCAAGAACGAGACCCAGGACGACATTACCGAGTGCAGGGAAGGCTACTTCACCGTGGCTCCTCTTCTTGTCTCGGTCGATGGCTACAGGTCAATCGATTACGATGCTCCGGACAACTACTGCCACGCTGCGATGACTATCAGCAACGTCGCTGCCCGCGACCACCATGTCATCAAGCTTGACGCCCGCGTGACCGGCCAGGCCGGATTATCCATCACTGTTGATGAGGAAGTCACGGAGAAAGAGGACGACGTCCTCGTTCCCGGATGGGAAGAAACCCCCGTCGAGGGTGGTGACGATCCTGACGATCCGAACCCCGACGATCCGAACCCTGACGATCCGCCGACTCCTTCGACGGCTCCTGTCATCAGCTGGGATGCCAACCCGACTTTCGCCGAGACCACTATCGCTGACGAGATGAGTGTAGAGATTCTCATCAACGCTCCCGAGAAGATCAAGAAATTCGAGGTTGAGGTCATCTCCCGTCCTCTCGGACCGACTCTCGCGCAGCTTGCTGAGAAGGATAACCCCAGCTATTACGCCGATCATCCGTTTATCATGGATATGATTTATGACACGACCCTGTGCGACGCACTGGACGGTATGGGACTCGGAATCCCGGTCAAGGACGCTGTCCTCGGCCAGACCCAGGTTCTCTTCTCCCTGTCAAGGCTCATTCCCATGATTATGGTCTATCTCGCCCCGGACGGAAGCGACGCCGGTTCTGTCCACTGTTTCAACCTTACGGTTACTGACGAGAAAGACCAGGCCACGACCCAGCCCATCATCTTTGTAGCTCCGTAATCTCCCTTTCCCATGAGATTGTCAAAGTTCAACGCAGCCCTTGCCGCAATCCTTCTTCTCTTCGCGCTGTCATGCAAGAAGGGAGGATTCGACGGCGGCACAGGCTACCTGACGGTCTCGCTCGGAATGGGCGACCCGTCGGAGATTACCGTAAAATCCCCGGAAGCGCCGGCGGAGGATATGGTATTCTCGCTTTCGATAGTCGGGGAAGACGGAGTCCACAGCTACAGCGTGGCTGACCACCGTACTCTCGCGACTGAGCCCCTCGCGGTGGCTGCAGGAAGATACACCGTCACGGCGACTTCCGGCAACGACTCCGCCGCGGCTTGGGGCGCTCCCTACTACAGCGGCTCCACGACCATCCTCGTGAAGCCCGAGCAGAAGGCTACGGCCAACATCACCTGTACCCTTGCCAATACCATGGTAACCGTCGAGTTCGTCGATCCCATCCCCGAGCTCTTCCAGGACTACAGGGTCACTATAGATAACGGCAACGGCGAAGCCCTCGTCTTCGCCAAGTCCAACGGCACCGTGGGCAACACTGCCTACTTCGCCGTGACCGGCAGCCTTTCCTACGAACTCAGCATGGTCAACTCCGACGGCGCGACCTACCACAACGGTCCCAACATCGTCGATGGAGTCCAGGCCAATCAGCATTACCACTTCAAGTTCTCCATGGCTGACGAGAGTTCCGCGACCGGCGGATTCACCCTCACCATCATCGTGGACGAGACAGTGGAATACCGTGAGTATCAGCTCAAGATGAACTTCGACGCCAACGGCAGGCCCGTGACTACCACCGACTTCCCGCTGACGAACGTAATCACCGTCATCGAAGGCTCCACCGAGAGCCACAAGGCTACCTTCCTTGCGGAAAGGGGTATCGCCTCCCTGATTCTCCACCACTCAGACGCCGGGCTCATCGCAGTCGGCCTTCCCCAGTGGACCGACTTCGTGAGTACCCAGGGTATTGCCGACCTCACTTCGCTCGGCATTGGTTGCTCTGTAGTCGATTGGGGCTCCACCGAGGCAGAGATCGATTTCACTAACTTCATCTCGAGGCTCCCCATCGGTGACTACTCTTTCTCAACGACCGTCATCGACCTCCAGAACGCATACAATAGCATCAACTACAACCTCTCCGTCATCTCGCCTATCGACGCGCAGGCGGTGAGCGCAAAGGCCTGGGCCGAGTTCGCGATGCTCAAGGGCCGCTGGTTTGCAGCGTCCATGCCTGCAGGCGTCAGGATCCAGTATAAGAAGACTTCCGAATCGACCTGGCATGAGACTTCCGCCTCTGACTATGTTGTCTATGACAACGCAGCCAAGACCGTCTATGCCGAAGTGTACGGCCTCTCGCCGAACACCGACTACGTGTTCCGTACCGTCTCCAACAAGGACGAGGACACCGGAGAGATAGCCTTCAGGACCGGAAGCGCCCTTACCATTCCGAATATGAGTTTCGACAACTGGTATAAAGACGGCAGCGCCTGGATTCCGAATGCTTCTTCCAGCAACTATGTCTGGGACTCCGCGAACCCCGGTACAGCCAATATTGCCGGCAACCCGACGACTCCGGAAGAAAGCGATGTCGTATCCGGAAAAGCCGCAAGGCTTACCGCTCTGGTTGCCTACGGCCAGCTTGCTGCAGGTAATATCTACACCGGTAAGTTCGGCGCGGTCGCAGGACTTGGTGCGAAGCTGAAGTGGGGCTATGCATTCTCTTCGAAGCCCATCGCCCTCCGCGGATGGATGAAGTACGCTCCGGCCACTATCAACAAGACCAAGGCTCCGTACACGTCCCTGAGCGGACAGACCGACCAGTGCTCGATCAAGATGTACCTTACCGACTGGTCCGCCCAGTACGATATCTCCACATCCGACAAGCAGTTCCTCCCCGAGGATGATCCGAGCATCATTGCGGCCGGCGCCCTCTATTCGAACGCTAGCAACAGCGGATACGTACAGTTCACTATCCCGTTCGAGTACCGTGACCTTCAGAGGACCCCGTCCTATATTGTCATCATGGCATCCTCCTGCCGCTACGCTGACTACTTCACCGGCGGTGAAGGTTCGACCCTCCTCGTGGACGAGTTCGAGCTCATCTACGATCCGGCCGATCTTACTGAAGCCGAAAGGCAGGTCGTAGGATACCGTGAGTAAGAGTCCTTATGCGTAAAGGCAGTCTAATACTTCTTTTTGCGGGTCTGTGCGTCAGTTTTGTCGCACAGGCCCGTGATAAGAAGATTTTCGAGCCTTTCGACCGCGGTATCGAAAAGCCCAACACGCTTTTTATACCGAAGGGTACCGTCGGTGCGGGAGCCACGTTCAATTTCATGGCCTACCAGCTTGGACAGGGCCTGGAGGACGTAGGCTTCGCACTTCCTACGGGTCTGATAAACGGCATCAAGGGTTCCATCTACCGTTTCAAGGTCTCGCCGAACGTCGAGTACTTCCTTTGGGACAACAGCTGTATCGGAGCCAGATTCAGTTACGGCAGGATGATGCTGGGAGTGAACGGTCTCAACCTTTCCATCGGAGATGATCTCTCCTTCGGAATCAATGACTACAACTACCAGTCTTCTTCCTACGAAGCCTGCATAACGCTTCGAAACTATATGCCTATAGCCCAGAGCAAGCGTTTTGCCATTATCCTTGAAGGACGTCTCGGAGGCGGCTATACCCAGTCCAAGAGTTTCAAGGTCGAGGACGGGATGAAGCACGGCACCTACAGCGACACCTTCAAGGCCAGTTTCGACTTCTTCCCGGGGCTTTGCATATTCATTATGAACAACGTCGCGTTGATCGCCCAGATGGGAGTTTTCGGCGTGACCTACAGGCGCACTACCCAGACGACCAACCAGGTGGACAAGAGCCTGATGCAGGGCGGCAATACGTCCTTCGGCCTCAACGTCTTCTCTGTGGAAGTCGGTACTTCGTTCTTCCTCCTTGACCGCCGTCATAATCCCAAGAGAGCTGTCAAAAATGCGACGACTGAGTAAAATTACGGCAGCGCTTCTGCTCCTCGTGTCCGCTTCGTCCTGCCTGCGGAACGACATGGATTATCCCGTCGTCCTCGCCGGCATTACTGATTTCAAGGTGGGGCTGCAGAAGGGCGTCAAGATTGACGCCTCTGCCCGCACGGTTGTCGTGGACCTCGAGGAAACGGCTGATATCAGCGCCCTCAACGTCGAGTCCTGTGTTTACACCGAAGGAGCTCAACTCTCCAGGGACATTCCGGCGGTGATAGACCTGAGCGAACCTTTCAAGGTCACCTTCACCTATTACCGCGACTACGAATGGACCATTTCGGCGACCCAGACCATCGAGCGTTACGTCAACGTCGAGAACCAGTCTGGAGATCCTTCCATCAGTGAAGACAACCATCGCATAGTCCTTAACGTACTCAACACCCAGTCGCTAAGCTCCATCACGTTCAATTCGATGAAACTCGGCCCGAGGGGTTCGAAGGTGGTTTCGACTACGGGCTACGAAAAAGATGGCTCCACCACCGCTCTCGTGACCAAGGACATACGTTTCCCGGTCACTCTCGACTGTGTCATGGACAGGACCTTCGACGTCCTGTACAAGGGTAAGACCACGACGTGGACGCTTGTGGCGGTGCCGTACACGCCCCCTGTCGAAATAAAATCCATTGTTCCCTGGGCCTACAGCATAGATGTGAAGGGCTCCTTCAACGGCGCCGGTTCTCCGGAACTCCAGTACAGGGAGGCCGGAGAAGAGGAGTGGCAGGTCTGGGAGGACGCCAAGGTTGCGGGAGTCGGCATTTCCGGCAGGATTTCCGACCTTTATGACGGCGTCGAATATGAGATACGGATTGTCAACGGCGATATGGTCTCTGACGTCAGGACGGTCAGGACCGACAAGGCGACGCAGCTATACAACAGCAACTTCGACACATGGTCCACGTCGGGCAAGTCATGGTGTCCTTATCCTGCGAATGCGACGGACGACCAGCGAGTCTGGGATACCGCCAACAACGCTACGTCATTTTTCGCCGGCAACGTTACGTCTCCGGAAGAGAGTTTTGTCGTGAAGGGCAAGGCTGTGAAGATGGAGAGCGTTATGGTCGCCGGAATGCTGGCGGGTGGAAACATATATGTAGGTGATTTTATCAAACTTCAGGGATTAGGCGCAGAAATCGCATGGGGATTTCCGTTCGACTCCAAGCCCAAGGCACTCAAGGGCTACTACCATTATACCCCGGCGAAGGTTACTCAGTTCCAGAACCAGTACTCTTATCTGGAGGGCAAGGATGACATCGGACAGTTCCAGATTCTCCTGACCGACTGGGCCGCGGGCCAGTTCCACGTACTCAGCGCTGAGTACAAGTTCGTGGATTTCGAGAACGACCCCGAGATTATAGCCTTCAGCGAGGTTATGCTCCCGAAGACGGAGGGCGACGAGTACATAGAGTTCACCCTTCCTCTCGAGTACCGCAACTACCGTACGCCCAAGTACATCATCATAGTGGCATGTTCCAGCTTCTACGCCAACTACTACACCGGCGGCGTAGGCAGCACCCTTTATATTGATGAATTCTCGCTCGAGTATGAATAATCTTCCCGAAGGGCTTTTTACGGAATACTCTCCAGAGGGTCGGGAGACTATACGGAAAGCTTTCGAGATAGCTTCAGATGCATTGAAAGAGGAGACCCGCCACGACGGGTCTCCTTTCATTGGTCACCCGCTGGGCGTCGCGCGCATAGTTTCCGATGAGATCGGCCTTCCGCCGGAGTGTATCGCAGCCGTGTTCCTTCACGAGGCGGTGCGCCTGCGTCCGGAGACCGACATCCGCTCCGCCGGATTCGACGAAAGCGTTTACACGATGGTCGACGGGCTCAACCTCATCTCGACCATCAAGCCGAAAGATACCCGTCTGGAGGCGGAAAACTACAAGAAACTCATTATCCAGTATTCCCGCGACCCCCGAGTGACGGTTCTCAAACTTGCCGACCGCCTGGAGGTGATGCGGAGCCTTACTATGTTCCCGCGTTCTGCGCGGGAGAGCAAGGTGCTCGAGACCCTGCTCCTCTATATCCCGCTTGCCCATCAGCTTGGCCTGTATAATATGAAGCGGGAGATGGAGGATATTTGCCTCTCCTACACCGAGCCGGAGCAGTACCGCCTGATTACCAATAAACTGAAGGCGACTGCAAAGGACCGCGAGCGCCTGATGGAGGAGTTTATAGAGCCGCTGGGGCGCAAACTTTCCGACGCAGGGATAAAATATACCCTTAAGATCAGGACCAAGGCGGCCTACTCCATCTGGTGCAAGATGGTAAAGCAGAAGGTCCCGTTCGAGGGAGTTTACGATGTCTTCGCCATCCGCTTTATCATTGACTGTGAGGATGATCCGAAGGTTGAGAAGGACCTTTGCTGGAGGGTCTATTCCTTCGTTACCGAAGAATACGAGGCCGACACTTCGCGCCTTCGCGACTGGATCACGACGCCGAAGACAAATGGCTATGAGTCGCTGCATATCACAGTCAAAAACCGCGACGGAGCCTACGTCGAGGTCCAGATCAGGACCCGGAGGATGGACGAGCAGGCCGAGAACGGCTTTGCCTCCCACTGGGCCTACAAGGGGATCCGCCACGAGGAGTCGATGGACAAATGGCTGGTGGCGGTGCGCTACGCTCTGGAGCATCCGGACACGGATTCTCCGGAGGAGCTCCCGAAGCCCCCGGAGAAGGAGATATTCGTATTCACCCCGACCGGCGAACTGCGGATTCTCCCTGCCGGCTCAACAGTCCTCGATTTCGCCTTCAATATCCACTCCAATATAGGCACCCACTGCCTGGGAGGAAAGGTGAACGGAAAGGCCGTGACCATAAGGGAGCGCCTTTCGACGGGTGATGTCGTGGAAATCCTGACCGGAAAGAACCAGCGGCCTTCGCCGGACTGGCTAAATTACGTCGTGACCTCGAAGGCACGATCCAAGGTGAAGCAGGCCCTCGGCGAGGCCGAGCACAGGAAGGCCTCCGACGGCCGCGAACTGCTCACACGTCGCCTCAAGAACTGGAAGCTGACCTTCTCGGACGAACTTCTCTCCGAGTTCCTCAAGAAAAAGAAGATTTCATCAGTCAAGGACTTTTTCGCCCACATTTCCGACGGGGCGATAGATGTCAACGAAATCAAGGAATTCATCCTCGGCGAGGAGCAGCGGCACAGGGAGGCCGTCGAGGCCGCACAGGCCGCTGAAGCCGCCAAGGTTAAGAAGGACGCCACATCTTCGAAGGATGATATCCTCGTTCTCAACGCAAAGGACCTCAAGGGTCTGGATTACAAGATGGCTCGCTGCTGCAATCCGGTCTTCGGCGACGACGTCTTCGGATTCGTTTCCCGGACCGACGGCATAAAGATACACAGGATTACCTGCCCCAACGCGGCCAGGCTGCTGGAAATGTACCCTTACCGTATCCAAAAGGTGAGGTGGGCGGAATCCCCTTCGGGCGGCTCTTTCCAGGTGACCCTGAAGGTCGTGACGGTTGGGGAGGGTACTTCGATTTCGGCGGTTACTGACGTGGTGAATACTTTCCGTACCTCGATCCGCAGTTTCAACGTGGTTGAAAACCGTCGTACGGGCACATACGAAATCACTCTGAAGATACTGGTCCCGTCCAATCTCGAGCTGGACAAGGTGCTTTCCCAACTGAAGCTGCTCAAGGCGGTCTATAAGGTCACAAGGGTATGAAATTCAAGCTTGTAGCTCCGTTCTCCGCATCCGGTGACCAGCCGGAGGCGATTGAGGGCATCTCACGCGCCCTGCGCGAGGGGGTGGATGCCGTGACCCTTTTAGGGGTCACCGGAAGCGGCAAGACTTTCACCATGGCCAGCGTCATAGAAAAGCTCCAGCGCCCGGCGCTCATCCTCAGCCACAACAAAACACTCGCTGCCCAGCTTTACGGCGAGTTCAAGGCTTTTTTCCCGGAGAACGCCGTTGAATATTTCGTTTCCTATTACGATTATTATCAGCCGGAAGCCTATATCCCGGTGACGGATACCTATATAGAAAAAGATCTCAGTATCAACGACAAGATCGACGAGCTCCGCGTCAGCGCGGCCTCTGCCCTCATGTCGGGAAGGCGGGATGTGATAGTGGTCTCCAGCGTTTCCTGCCTCTACGGTATAGGAAACCCCGATGACTTCCACGACCAGACCGTGAAGGTCAGGAAAGGGGAGAGGATGGCTATGACTCGCCTCCTGTATCGCATCGTGGACGCCCTTTACTACAGGACGGAGACCGATTTCAAGAGAGGTTCCTTCCGGGTGAGGGGAGACACGGTGGACATCTTCCTCGGCGGCGCGGATTACGCCGCGAGAATAGAGTTTTTCGGCGACGAGGTGGACAGGATAGCACTTATCGATCCTGTGACCGGGGCGACTTTCGAGGAACTGGACGAGATTATGCTCTATCCGGCAAAGAATTTCGTGACCAGTAAAGAAAAGGGTGCGATGGCAGTCAGCCAGATCCAGGATGATCTCACGACACGCCTTGCGTATTTCGAGTCCATAGGAAAGAATCTCGAGGCCAAGCGCCTCAAACAGAGGGTCGAGTACGATATCGAGATGATAAAGGAGATGGGTTACTGCCCGGGCGTGGAGAACTATTCCCGCTATTTCGACGGTCGCAAGCCGGGGCAGAGGCCTTTCACGCTCATAGATTATTTCCCGGACGATTTTATTACGTTTATAGACGAAAGCCACGTGACCCTCCCCCAGGTGAGGGCCATGTTCGGCGGCGACCACTCCCGCAAGGAGACGCTCATCGACTATGGCTTCCGTCTCCCCGCCGCCGCTGACAACCGGCCGCTGACTTTCGATGAGTTCGAAAGCGTCACCGGCCAGACCGTCTATGTCAGCGCGACGCCGGCCGACTACGAGCTCCAGCGCTCGGAAGGCCTTGTAGTCGAGCAGATAGTGCGGCCTACCGGTCTTCTGGACCCTCCCATAGAGGTCCGTCCAACTGAGCATCAGGTGGACGACCTCCTGGAGGAAATCCGTGTGCGCGCCGAACGCGACGAGCGCGTCCTCGTCACGACACTGACTAAAAGGATGGCCGAGGAGCTCGACTCATATTTCGGCAAGGCCGGCGTCCGCTGCCGCTATATCCACTCGGATGTCGATACTGCGGAAAGGGTTGAGATAATCGAGGATTTCAAGAACGGCCTGTTCGATGTCCTCATCGGCGTCAACCTCCTCAGGGAGGGACTCGACATACCGACGGTCTCGCTTGTCGCCATCCTGGATGCCGACAAGGAAGGCTTCCTCCGCAGCGGCAGGGCGTTGACACAGACCGCAGGCCGCGCGGCTCGTAACCTCAACGGTCTTGTGATAATGTATGCCGACACCATCACGGGTTCGATGCAGGAGACAATCTACGAGACCAACAGGCGCCGGGCCAAACAGCAGGAGTACAACAAACTCCACGGAATCACTCCGAGGCAGGTTTCCGTCCGCTCGAACGTGCTGATGTCCGAGCTCGTCACCTCGAAGGAGGATGCGGACCACATCTCCGGTTACCTCAATCCGGTGCTTCAGAACACCGTGACCGGCAAGGTCAGTGCTCCGGATGCCGTCACCAAACCCTACTATGTGCCTGATCCTTCGGAACTTGGGAAGGGCCACGTAAAGGTCGGGCTCGGCCACGACGCCCGCCGCGAAGGCAGCTCCGCCTTCGAGGACGGCATCGTCCGTGCCGACCTCGCCGCAGTGCTTCAGGATCCTGTAATCCGCTCAATGTCACGCACTCAGGTGGAGAAAGCCGTGGAGGAATCCAGGCGTAAGATGACAAAGGCTGCGGCAGACCTTGATTTTGCCGCCGCAGCCCGTTTCAGGGATGAAATGTGGGCTCTCCAACAGTACCTGAAAGTGTGGGATGTGTGATTTTTTATTAAAAATTTTTGTAAAGACATTTTTTTTGTTTAGCTTTGCAAGGTTATGTACCCGAAGAAGGGACTTGAATAGTTAGAAATTATATATCTTATCAATTATGAAAGGAATCAAAACATTGATCGGCGCAGTCGCAGTCGCTATGCTGCTTGCCGTCTCCTTCGGCGCTTCCGCCCAGGAGAACGCCAACCGTGACGAGAACGGAAACCCCGTTTACGGTCCGTACCTCACCAATCGTTTCATCGACAACTGGTTCGTCGGTGTCGGCGGTGGTATCAACACCTTCTATGACAACAAGCAGATAGGCAAGCTCGGTGGTGCTTTCGAGCTCTATCTCGGTAAATGGTTCACCCCTTCCATCGGTGCCCGTTTAGGCTACAGGGGCTTTACCGACAAGGCAAAGGACACCAATAATTTTGTCACCAAGGACGGCAAGTTCGGATACAACAGCGTCCACTTCGACCTCTTGTGGAACATCTCCAACACCCTTTCGGGCTACAAGGAGACCCGCAGGTGGGATCTCGTCCCTTACGCGACCTTCGAAGGCATCTGGTTCCGCTATCGTCCCGAAGGTGAGGAGAAGAAGATCACCAACCTCTCCTACGGTGCCGGTATCGGTCTCCTCAACGACATCCGCCTCAGCAAGAAGCTCGATTTCTATATCGACCTCCGCGGCATCGTCGCCCCTGAGCATGAGCTCCGTACCGCAACGACCGGTCAGTTTGTTTTCATCCCCAGCGTGACCGCAGGTCTCATCCTTAACTTCGGCAAGTCCAACTTCGACCGCCAGTCCTCCGTCACCCCGACCGTCATCCCCGTTCCTTTCACCGAGGACCAGTACAACGCCCTCAAGGACAAGGCTGACGCTCTCGCAAAGGAGAACGAGGAGCTCAAGAACAAGCCCGCCGAGGTTGTCCACGACACCGTGTACGTCCAGAACACCGTTGTCAACACCGTCGTCAAGACCGTGACCGACACCGTCACCGTCGTGAAGGAAGTTCCCGTCGAGATCCAGCAGACCATGAGGGAGCTCTCCGGCGGCCTCTTCCCTTCAGGAAGCTCCGTGCTCAACAAATCGACCGCAGTTGGCCTCGACAAGGTCGCCGACTGGATCAAGGACAACCCGAACGCCAAGGTTGAAATCGCCGGCTACACCGACAGCGTCGGTTCCGATGCGAACAACCTCAAGCTCTCCCAGGCTCGTGCAAAGGCAGTCTATACCTACCTCGTAGGCAAGGGCTGCTCCGCCAAGAACCTTACTTACAAGGGCTATGGCGAGGCCGACCCCGTCGCTGACAACGCCACCGCCGAGGGCCGCGCCGCCAATCGCCGCGTCGAGCTCCACATCCTCTAGGATTCAGCGGCTTACAAAAGAAGGTCGACTCGAATTTCGAGCCGACCTTCTTTAGATTTCTCCACGCGCTCCGCTTGGTCGAAATGACATAAGAATTTTGTCATTTCGAGCGCAGTCGATGCTTCTCTGTCATTTCGAGCGCAGCCGAGAAATCTATTTGTACTTCGCCAGATGCGCCCTTTCCGCGTCGCCCCTAATCTTGTCGATAATGGAACAGACGAGCCTGAATGCGCGTGAATCTTTTGTGTACACTGCAGGGGTGATGAAATTGGCGCGGCCCTGGCGCTGAAGCTTCTGGGCGGAGGCGCGCCTCGAGGGAATGGCGGGGTCGAATACTGCAATGCTGGCGCCGCCGAACATCCCGACCACTTTCATGCTGGGGATGTCCGTCTCTCCGTCGCCGAAGTAGATCATGTTGGTGAAGGGGATGCGCTTGGCTTCGTCCGAGATGCTCTCGTTGACCCTTTTTGCGTCCCTGGAGGAGAAGATGCCCTTGTTGATCTTGAAGAGGAACTGGGTCTTGGCGGTGTAGTCCACGGCGATGCCGGGCCACTCGGCCTCCCCATTATGGTCATAGATGTACGAACTCGCGAATATGTGCTTGAACTCCTTCGCTATGGGGCAGCCTTCGATGATCTCCTTGAGGCCGGAGGAGTTGATATAGTGCTCGACGCGGACTCCGTGCTCGAGACCGTAGTTATTGACGTTGCGGAACCACTCGCGGACGCCGTCGTAGAGGCGAATGTCGTGGCCGTAACGGCGGAAATCGGCCCTGGTAAGCTTAATTCCGGCCTTTTTGGCCTCGTCAAACATCAGTTTCATATAGGCGAGGATGTTGCTGGCGTCCTGGCCGATGGCGATGCCGTCGCTCTTTGTCCAGAACTCCTGCGGGGTCTGGTGGATGGCCTGGATGAATCCGAACTCCTGCATGTTTCCGGGGGAGAGGGTCCCGTCGAAATCGTAGATAAGCGCTACTATCGGTTTTCTTCTCATAATCTTTAACTTACGATTAAATTCGCCACAAAGATAATAATTAAAGGTGTTTTATCGGGACTTTTGACTAAATTTGCACGTACTAAAACCGAAATGAATATGGAACATTACCTTTCCAGACTGCAGAATGCGACCCGTAAATTCTGGGACAAAGCAGCCCTCAACACCATCGGCGGAGAAAGTTTTACCTACGCGGAGATGGCGCAGCGCAT
Source organism: Bacteroidales bacterium (assembly GCA_017534745.1). Lineage (GTDB taxonomy): Bacteria > Bacteroidota > Bacteroidia > Bacteroidales > UBA932 > Cryptobacteroides. Next base: position 50,731 of record JAFXVX010000001.1, read on the forward strand.
TGAAAAATTCCACATTGCATTTGCCGCGGCCGGCATTAAGAAAGGCGAAAAGATTGCCCTCTGCGCCTCCAACGGCGCCCGCTGGGGCATGTCTTTCCTCGCGGTCAATACATACGAAGCCGTCATCGTCCCTATCCTCGCGGACTTCACCCCCGAGAACGTGACATTCCTGACGGACCACTCCGAAAGCGTCGCTCTCTTCACTAACAAAGCCCGCTGGGAAAAACTTGACAAAGAGAAGCTCCCGCTTCTCAAGGTCGTCATAGACGTGGACACCTTCAAGGTCCTCTATGCCGCCGACGACAAGCTGAAGGCCGCTTTCGACAATGTCGACGAGGCTTTCGCCGCCAAGTGGCCCTCCGGCTACGGCCCCGACGACGTCGTCTTCCCGACGGACAACCTCGACACCCTTTCCGTCATCAACTACACCTCCGGTTCCACCGGGAACCCCAAGGGCGTCATGCTGACCTACCGCAATTTCTCCGCGACCGTCGATTTCTCCCAGAGAAACATCCCGGCCGGCGAAAGGATGGTCTCCATGCTGCCGATGGCCCACATGTACGGCCTCGTGATAGAGTTCATCTATCCTCTCTGCAACGGCACTTCCATCTACTGGCTCGGCAAGGCCCCGACCCCCGCGACGCTCCTCAAGGCGTTCGCCGACTACAAGCCCTATCTCCTCATCACCGTTCCCCTCGTGATGGAGAAAATCTATAAATCCAAGGTCAAGCCCGTCATCGACAAGCCGGCCGTCAAGGTGGCCCTCAAGATCCCCGGCATCCGCGGCATCATCTACTCCAAGATCCGCAAGGAGCTCATCAAGGCCTTCGGCGGTCAGGTCCAGTCGTTCATCATGGGCGGCGCCGCGCTCAACCCCGAAGTCGAGAAGTTCTTTAAGAGGATCAAGTTCCCTTACCTTGTCGGCTACGGCATGACCGAGGCCGCGCCGCTTCTCGCCTACGAGTGCTGGGAGAAATACGTTCCCGGCTCCTGCGGCAAGGCGGTCGACTGCGCCGACGTCAGGATCGACTCCGAGGACCCTCAGCACGTCGTCGGCGAGATCCAGGCCAAGGGCGACAACATCTGCATCGGCTACTTCAAGAATGAGGAAGCGACCGCCGGCGCTTTCACCGACGACGGCTACCTCAAGACCGGAGACCTCGGCATCATCGACGCCGACGGCAACATCTTCATCCGCGGCCGTTCCAAGAATATGATCCTCGGCCCTTCCGGCCAGAACATCTACCCTGAGGAAGTCGAGGCCATAGTCAACAACCAGCCCTACGTGCTGGAGTCCGTGGTCGTGGATCGCGGCGGCAAGCTCGTCGCTCTCGTTTTCCTCGACGAGCAGCAGATTGCGAAGGACCTCCTCGATGCGGAGCACATCTCCGACATCCCCGAGCTCATCCGCAACGGCGCGAACCGCCAGCTCCCCATCTACAGTCGCATCGTGACCGTAGAGCGCCAGGACCGTCCCTTCGAGAAGACCCCGAAGATGTCCATCCGCCGCTTCCTCTATAAGTAAACTGACAAATTGTCATTTCCATTCCTTTGGAATACAATTTGACTTTTCGAATCCGGCCGCCGCAAGCGGTCGGATTTGTCATTCAGGGCAAGCGGAGCTTGTCATTCTGAGCGAAGCCGAAAGAATCTAAAATACTAAAAGATATGTCAAAGAAAGCAACCAAAGGGCAGATCGGTGTAACAACCGAGAACATTTTCCCAGTCATCAAGCAGTTCCTTTACAGCGACCACGAGATTTTCCTCCGGGAAATAGTGGCGAACGCCGTGGATGCGACAGAAAAACTGAAGGCACTTGCCTCCAGTGGCGAATTCAAGGAAGACCTCGGCGAGATGAGAGTCGTGATTGAGCTCGACGAAAAGAAAAAGATACTGAAGGTCACCGACTCCGGCATCGGAATGACGGCCGAGGAGGTGGACAGGTACATCAACCAGATCGCCTTCTCAAGCGCCGGTGAGTTCCTTGAGAAATACAAAGACCAGATCGGCAGCATCATCGGCCATTTCGGCCTCGGTTTTTACAGCGCCTTCATGGTTTCCAAGAAGGTGACAATCGACACCCTCTCCTGGAAGGAAGGCGAGAAGGCCGTCAAATGGAGTTGTGACGGCTCTCCGGAATACGAGATGGGTGAGTCTGACAGGACTGAAAGAGGTACGACCATCACCCTCTACCTCGACGACGACTCCGCCGAGTATGCCGAAAAGTCCCGCATCGAGGGGCTCCTTTCCAAGTACTGCAAGTTCATGCCCGTGCCGATAGTTTTCGGCAAGGAGCAGGAGTGGAAGGACGGCAAGTATGTCGATACCGACAAGGACAAGATTATCAATAATATAGAGCCGCTGTGGACCAAAGCGCCCTCAGACCTCAAGGAGGAGGATTACAAGGCCTTCTACAAGGCCCTGTATCCGATGAACGAAGAGCCGCTGTTCTACATCCACCTCAACGTGGATTACCCGTTCAACCTCACCGGTATCCTCTATTTCCCCAAGATTAAGGAAAGGGTCGCCATCGACCGCAACAAGATATCCCTCTACTGCAACCGGATGTTCGTCACTGACCACGTGGACAATATCGTCCCCGACTTCATGACGCTTCTCCACGGCGTTATCGACTCCCCGGACATCCCGCTGAACGTCTCCAGAAGCTATCTTCAGAGCGACGAGAACGTCAAGAAGATATCAACATATATTACCAAGAAGGTCGCTGACCGCCTCGAGGAGATTTTCAAGGACGAGAGGCCCGAGCTGGAAAAGAAATGGGACAACCTCAAGCTCTTCATCGAGTACGGTATGCTCTCGGACGAGAAGTTCTGCGACAGGGCCCTTAAATTCGCCCTCCTTAAAAACACCGACGGCAAATTCTTCAGCTTCGACGAGTACAAAGAGGCCATCAAAGGCTCCCAGACCGACAAGGACAAGAAGGTCGTATTCCTATACGCCACTTCCGTCGAAGACCAGTACCGTTTCATCGAGGACGCCAAGGACAAGGGCTACGATGTGCTCCTTTTCGACTGCGAGCTCGACGCCCATTATGTCAACCTCCTGGAGCGCAAGATCGAAGACTGCCGCTTCGCGCGCGTCGATTCCGACAGCGTCGAGAGGCTGATCCCCAAGGAGGAGAGGGTGAAGCCCGAAATGACCGAAGATGCCCGCTATGACCTTGAAAACCTCTTCAAGGCCGTCCTGCCCGAAGGCAACGACTACTATGTCGAAGGCGACAACCTCGGCGAAGACGAGGCCCCCATCCTCATCACCCAGAACGAATTCATGCGCCGTTACCGCGAAATGAGCGCACTCGGAGGCGGTATGAACTTCTACGGCGAAATGCCCAAGTCCTACAACATCACCGTCAATATGGAGAACCCTCTCGTCGCCCGTGTCCTCGAGGGTAAACCTTCAGGTGATGTGAAGTCCGATGAGCATAAGGCGGAATTAAAATCTTTTGCGGAAGGTAACGACCTGCTTCACCAAATCGTCGACCTCGCCCTGCTTGCCAACGGCATGCTGAAAGGCAAGGCCCTCTCCGAGTTCATCTCGAGGAGCCGCAAGGTCGTCAGTGACGCCTATCTTAAGAAGGATTAATGCTTTATAAGCTCGAGGAATTCATTTCTCGTACGGGAGGAGCTCATGAACAGACCCGAGAAGGCCGATGTGGTCGTTATCGCGTTTGATTTCTGGACTCCTCTCATCGTCATGCAGGTGTGGGTCGCCTCGATGACGACGGCGACGCCGAGCGGCTTCAGCGACTCGGCGATGCAGTCGCGGATCTCGACTGTGAGCCTCTCCTGGACCTGGAGCCTGCGGGCGTAGGTCTCCACCACGCGGGCGATCTTGCTGAGCCCGGTGATCTCCCCGTTGGGGATGTAGGCCACATGGGCCTTGCCGATGAACGGCAGCATATGGTGCTCGCAGAGCGAGAACAGCTCGATGTCCTTGACGATGACCATCTGGCTGTATTCCTCGTTGAAAACGGCGGAACGGACTATCTCGACGCCGTTCTCCCCGTAGCCTCTGGTCAGGAACTGCATCGCTTTCGCGACCCTTTCAGGGGTTTTGAGAAGGCCCTCCCTCGAGGTGTCTTCGCCGAGAAGTTCGAGGATTGCCTTGATGTGGGAAGCTATCTGCTCCGTCGTCGAAGGGTCGTACTGAGAAACTTTTTTGTATGCCATACGCTGTTTTTCTTTCGGGGCTGCAAAAATAGTAAAAATTTTTGATGGGATTTTGTTTTTTTATATATCTTTGCAGCCCCGTTGGAGCGCGAAGTGCTCCCGGCTCGTTTAAGTATTGATAATTAACGCTTTATTACTATGTTTTGGACACTCGAACTTGCAGGCAGCCTCGACGACGCACCGTGGCCCGCATCAAAGGATGAACTCATCGACTACGCCAACCGCTCCGGCGCCCCCGAAGAAGTAATGGAGAACCTCCAGGAGCTCGAAGACGACGGAGAAATCTACGAATCCATCGAGGACATCTGGCCCGATTACCCGACCAAAGAGGACTTTTTCTTCAACGAGGAAGAGTATTGATCTCTATGCCTGCCGTTTATATCGTTGCAATCATAGCTTCCGCTATTCTCGCAGTTATTGTCGTACTGTGGATTCTGACTTCCCGGAAGAAGGAGACTGAAATCAGGGCGCTCAGGGAAGATTGCATCCGAAAGGATGCGGAAATCCGTACTGCTGAAGCTCTGCGTCAGAGCGAGAAGGATCAGCAGGAGAAGGCCCTCTCTGAGCTCAAGGCTGGCCACGACAAGGCCCTTGCCAATCTAAAGGAAAGCCAGCAGAAGGCCATCGAGGCGGCAAAGACAGCTCTTGCGCTGGAGAATGAGAAGACCTTGAAGCAGAGGGAAGAGGCGCTTAAGAAGGAGGCGGCGGAGACGATTAAGACCATCACCGGCGGGCTCGACCAGAATATCAAGGACATGAAGGCGGCCTTCGAGGCGCAGAAAAAATCGCACGCCGAAGAGAGTTCCGCCATCAAGACGCAGTTCGCAGAGACGGTAAAGCACCTTAAGGAACAGACCGAATCCATCGGCAAGAAGGCCGATAGCCTTGCCGGCGCCCTCAAGGGCAAGAATAAAATGCAGGGCAACTTCGGTGAGACCATCCTTGAGAACATCCTCAAGGCGGAGGGTCTTCGCGAGGGGCATGATTATGAATCCGAGGTCTGGCTCCGTGACCGGAAGGGTAACATCATTGAGAATGAGGAGACCGGCAAGAAGATGCGTCCGGACTTTGCGCTGCATTTTCCCGACGACACGGACATCCTGATCGACTCCAAAGTGTCGCTGAGCGCCCTCTCGGATTATTTTGAGGCAGAAACGGACGACGAGAGGAAGGATGCGGCCCGCCGCAACCTCGAGTCCGTCCAGAACCACATTAAGGAACTCACCGGCAAGGAGTATCAGAAATACGTAACATCCCGAAAGAGCCTTGATTACGTCATAATGTTCATTCCGAACTATGGCGCCTACCAGCTTGCCAAGCAGGAGGATCCGGACATTTTCTCCAAAGCCTTCCGCCAGAACGTCCTCATCACCACCGAAGAGACCCTCATCCCCTTCCTCCGGCTGATCAGGACCGCCTGGGTCCAGAAGGAGCAGATGGAGAACATTGCCGGGATCGTCGAAGCCGCTCAGAACATGGTGGAGCGCGTCGCCCTCTACTGCGAGAAGAATGCGGAGGTCGAAAGGGGGCTGGATTCCGTAGTAAAGAAGTTCAAGGACAACACTGCAAGGCTTTCTTCAAGCCCGCAGAGCATAGTCGGCGCCGCCATGAAGGCCGTGGATCACGGCATCAAGGCTCCGACCACCCATATTCTTCCCCCGGTTGGTCCTGCCCTTCCTGAAGGGGAGTGATCTCCGGCGTGGGGGAGCCGAGTGCGGCGTAGGGCGCAAACTGCGCCGCCCTTTCCGCGAGGGGCATCCTCTTGTGATTGACGGGCTCGTAGTGGGGGAGTCCGATTATGTCTGAATAATCCTCTTTCATTCTTTGTGCCCTCCTATCTGGGCGTTCCGCTCCCTTGTTGTCGCGCCTTCCTCGAAGTCTATTCCCTTGAGGATGGCGTTTTTGCCGTAACGGCGCTTGATGGCGAGCTGCGCCTCCTGAAGGCGGCGCTCCTTTTCCAGCGCTTCCCTTTTTTCGTTTTCTGCAGCCTCCCGGTCCGAGAACAGTTCCAGCTGGACAGGCTGTCCGGTTACTGAGGCTTCATCTACGACGTGGTTAGTCGAGATATTGAGCCGGCGCACGAGCAGTTTGCGGTCGGTAATGCTGTCATATAGGCTGGCGACGGCCTCCATGATGAGCTTTGTCGAGGATGTGGGGCGGCCAAGATTCGCCGTCCCCTGCGCATGCTTCGGGACGGGGCGGCCGTAGTAGTCCGTCCCGATAGCGCCCTTGTATTTCGCCTTTACGGAAGGGTCTGTGAGGCTCTCGGCGTCATAATTGACAGTCAGGACGACCTGGTCCGCTGCCAGGTGGCGCGACACCAGGTGCAGGCTCGCCGCCTCAGCCATCTCCAGAACCACTATTCGCGCTTTTTTCCAGTCGTACGGCTCCGAGAGCACCTGGCCGCGGCTAAAGGACTTCGTCTCCGGCCGGTAGGCTTTGACAAGGTCCATAGTGCAGGGTTCCCAGCCCCAGGCGTGGTCGATGAGAAGCTCCGCATTGATCCCGAACAGGGAATACAACAGCTCCTCCTTCTCCAGCGATGCGCGCGCGAGCTTACCCATGGTGTCTATGCCATAAGCCGCAAGCCGTGCCGCCGTCCCGCGGCCGACCCTCCAGAATTTGGTAATCGGCTGATAATCCCACAGCTGCTCGCGGTATGAGGCCTCGTTGAGCTCTGCGATGCGGACGCCGTCCCTGTCTGCCGGCATCTTCTTCGCGACTATGTCCATCGCCACTTTGGCCAGATACAGGTTTGTTCCGATACCGGCAGTTGCCGTGATACCGGTGACGGAGAGCACATCACGTATCATCTTCATCGCCAGGGCGTGGGCGCTGAGCCGGTATAGGCGGAGGTAATCGGTGACGTCCATAAAGACCTCATCGACCGAATAGACGTGGATATCCTCTGGAGCTATGTACTTGAGATACACCTCATAGACCTTGCGGCTGACCTCGAGATAATGACCCATCCGCGGCGGTGCCACTATGTAGTTGACCTCCCAGTCCGGGTGGGCCTCCAGTTCGTGGAGATAGACCGACTTTCCGGTCAGCCTGCGGCCTCTCGCGGCGGCAGCCCTCCCGCGGTTGACTTCCGTCAGGCGTTGTGTAACCTCGAACACCCTTGCGCGCCCGCCGATGCCGTAAGACTTCAGGGAAGGCGACACGGCAAGGCAGATGGTCTTCTCCGTGCGGGTCATGTCTGCCACCACCAGATTGGTGTCCAGCGGATCCAGCCCGCGATCGACACACTCGACCGAGGCATAGAACGACTTGAGGTCTATGGCTATATAGGTGCGCTCTTTCATCAGATGCGTAAAATTACGATTTTTTTCCTAAATTAGCAGGCTGTATGCGTGTAAGAGGAATAATATTGGCGCTCGCTCTCGGCGCGGCTCTCCTTAACGGCTGCGACTTCCTCAGGAAGGTTGCCGGAAGGCCGACTTCGGCCGAAATTGCAGTTGTCCGTGAGAAAGTCGCCGAGGAGGAAGCGGCACGCGCTAAAGCCGTCGCCGACTCCATCGCCGCCGTTGAGGCGGCCCGCAAGCGTGAGGCCGATTCCCTTGCTGCGCTGGAGACTCTCAGGACTGTCCCCGGCCTCGCATTCAGCATCTCCTCCCTTGGCGGTATCTACGGAGCCAGGCCAGGGGAAAGGTATATGATCATCGTCGGTGCATTCGCCAACCCCGTCTATGCTTCGAAAAAAGCGGCTTCCTGCGACAAGGATGGTTATTCGGCATGCATTGTGCATTTCCGTTCCGGCCTCCGCAGCGTCGGTATCTGCCGGACGGATGATCCGGTCATGGTTACGGATACCCTCGAAAAACTCCGCGGAAGCGGCGTGTGCCCGCCCAAGGCATGGATTCTAATCAACGAATGACGATGAAAAAGGCAGTCCTGGCGCTTCTCGTAACCCTTTCAGCCGTCGCGGCCCGGGCCCAGTTCCTTCCGGGCGCAAGCTACAGCGACCTCTACGACAGCGAGACCGTCCGTGCCTTCAAGGAGCACATAGAGTATCTGGCGGCGGCCGACAAGGAAGGCCGCAAGGCCGGCAGCGAGGGCGAGGCCCTTGCCGCGGCCTATCTTCGCGAAGCCTTTGAGAAAGAAGGTATTACGATGGTCTCCACCCCCGAGGAAAGCATAACCATCCGTACCTCCGCCGGCGACACGGTGCAGACGAGGAACGTCATCGCCCTCATCGAAGGCTCCGACAAGTCCTTTCAGGGACAGTACATAGTTATCGGTGCGCGCCTGGACGGCCGAGGCGCGGACGCTTACATGCGTGACGGACACCTCGTGCCCCGCATTTTCTACGGGGCCAACGGCAACGCTTCAGGCGTTGCGATGCTCATTGAGCTCGCACGGAAGCTCAGCCGTTCCTCCATTCTCCTTCACCGCAGCGTGATGCTGGTCGGTTTCGGCGCTTCCGGCGAGACCTTCGCCGGCGCCTGGCACTTCATCCACAACCGTTTCCCCTCGACTGAAGGGTGGGATGCGATGATTGATCTCGATATGCTCGGCTGCGGGACCTTTTCCGCCTTCACCGCATCCAATCAGGATATGAACGGCCTCCTTGCCGCCGAGAGCGGCGAGCTACAGCCGATAAAGCCGGAGGTGGTCACCTCGGCTCCGTATCCTTCCGACAACATGGCCTTCTACAACAGTGAAATCCCTTCCGTGATGTTCACGACGGGCCATTATCCGGAATACAACACCGAGAGGGACACCCCTTCCATCATTGACTACGACCTGATGGAGAAGGAGCTCGAATATATCTACGGTTTCACCCTCAGGATTTCAGAAGCGCCTGCGCCGCTTTTCAGCAATGATTCGGTCCGCAAGCAGAAGAAGCCCAAGGAGATTCAGGCCGTCCCCTACGGTGAGTGCGATGTCAAACCGACATTCCTCGGCAGCCGCGACCCCAAGGCCTTCCTCGACTGGGTCTATAACTATCTGGAGTACCCCAAAGAAGCTGTGGAGCGCGGCATCCAGGGCAAGGTCATCCTAGAAATGGTGATCGACGCCAAGGGCAATATCGCCGAAGTTGAAGTGGTCAGGGGAGTGTCGCCTTCGCTGGATGCGGAGGCCGTCCGTGTGGTCAAGGCCGCGCCGGGATGGAAGCCGGGCCGCGTAGGAGGAGTGAAGGTCGCGACAGTAATGACCATTCCCGTTCAGTTTATCCTGAAGGACACCCGTAAAGGCAAGGTGTCCCTCAACGGAGTTGTTTTGGAGAAAAAACGCAAATAAATATGGATTATTCGTTCCAGGAAATTGAGAAAAAATGGCAGAAGCGCTGGGCTGAGGAGAAAACTTACAAGGCTGTGGAGGATCCCTCCAAGCCGAAGTTCTATGTGCTCGATATGTTCCCGTACCCCTCCGGTGCGGGACTTCACGTCGGCCACCCCCTCGGCTATATTGCCTCCGACATCTTCGCCCGCTACAAGAGGCTGACTGGCTTCAACGTGCTTCACCCGATGGGCTATGACGCCTTCGGCCTCCCCGCCGAGCAGTACGCCATCCAGACAGGACAGCACCCGGAGAAGACCACGACGGTCAACATCGCCCGCTACCGCTCCCAACTCGACAGGATAGGCTTTTCCTTCGATTGGGACAGGGAGGTGAGGACCTGCGACCCGGCCTATTTCAAGTGGACCCAGTGGGCTTTCCTCAAGATGTTCGGCTCCTGGTACGACAAGTCTCTCGACAAGGCCCGGCCCATTGAGGATCTGGAAAAAGCTTTCGCCGAGGGCGGCAGCGCCGCCGTCGATGCGGCCTGCAATGACGCTCCCGTCTTTACGGCGGAGCAGTGGAACTCCTTCACTCCCAAGGAGAAATCCGACATCCTCATGCACTACCGCATCGCCTACCAGGGTGAATCTACCGTCAACTGGTGCCCGGCCCTTGGGACCGTCCTCGCCAACGATGAGGTCAAGGACGGCTACTCGGAGCGGGGAGGTTTCCCGGTGTTCCAGAAGAAGATGACCCAGTGGCAGCTCCGCGTGTCGGCCTACGCCGGCAGGCTGCTCGACAGCCTCGAGACCCTCGACTGGAGCGACTCCCTCAAGGAGATGCAGCGCAACTGGATCGGCCGCTCCGAGGGTGCCGAGATGGTGTTCAAGGTCGAGTGCGACGGCACCTCCTACGATATGACCATCTTCACGACCCGTGCCGACACCGTTTTCGGAGTGACCTTCATGGTCCTCGCCCCTGAAAGCGAGTGGGTCGAAAAACTCACCGCCGCGTCCGAAAAGGAGGCTGTGAGCGCCTACATAGACTCCGTGAAGAAGAAGACCGAGAGGGAAAGGATTGCCGGCAAGGCGGTCACGGGCGTCTTCACCGGCTCGTATGCCACTAACCCTCTCACCGGGCAGAAAGTCCCGGTCTGGGTGTCCGAATACGTCCTCGCCGGCTACGGCACCGGCGCCATCATGGCGGTCCCGGCCCACGACAGCCGCGACTACGCCTTCGCCCGCAAGTTCAACCTCCCTATCATCCCCCTGATCGAGGGTGCAGACGTTTCCGAGACCAGTTTCGACGCCAAGGAGGGCATAATGATCAACAGCGGATTCCTCGACGGCCTTTCCGTGAAGGAGGCCATTCCCGCCGCAATCGATTACGTCGAGTCCCACGGCATAGGCCGCAGGAAGGTTAACTATCGCATACGCGACGCCATATTCTCCCGCCAGCGCTACTGGGGCGAGCCGTTCCCCATCTACTACAAAGACGGTATCCCGACCCCTGTTCCTTTCGACAAGCTTCCCGTCACCCTTCCGGAGATTGATAAATACGCCCCGACGGAGAGCGGTGAGCCGCCTCTCGCCCGCGCAAAGGATTGGACCTTCGAGGGTTATCCCCTCGAAACCAGCACCATGCCGGGCTTCGCCGGCTCCAGCGCCTACTATCTCCGCTATATGGATCCCCACAACGACGAGGCCCTCGTTAGCCCGGAAGCTGACGCCTACTGGCGCAGCGTCGATCTCTACGTCGGCGGTACCGAGCATGCGACAGGTCACCTCATCTATTCCCGTTTCTGGGACAAGTTCCTCTTCGACCTCGGCTACGTGGTCGAAGACGAGCCTTTCCGCAAGCTGGTGAACCAGGGCATGATCCAGGGCCGCTCCAGTTTCGTCTATCGCATAGTCGGGACCAACAGGTTCGTTTCTGCCGGCCTCAAGGACTCTTACGAGACGACGGAGATCCACGTGGATATATCCCTTGTCCATAATGACAGGCTCAATCTCGAAGGCTTCAGGGCCTGGCGTCCGGAGTATGCGGACGCGGAGTTTATCCTCGAAGACGGCGAGTACATCTGTGGCTACGCGGTGGAGAAGATGTCCAAGTCGATGTACAACGTCGTCAACCCCGACGACGTGTGCGACACCTACGGCGCCGACACTCTCCGTCTCTACGAGATGTTCCTCGGCCCGGTCGAGCAGTCGAAGCCCTGGGACACCAAGGGCATCGACGGTGTCCACCGTTTCCTCCGCAAGTTCTGGCGCCTCTTCTGGGACCGCGACAGGTTCCTTGTCAACGATGAGGAGCCCTCTAAGGCGGAGCTCAAAGCCCTTCACACCCTCATCGGCAAGGTCCGCTCCGACATTGAGTCGTTCTCCTACAACACCGCGGTCAGCGCTTTCATGATAGCCCTCGGCGAGCTCTCAGGCTGCTCCAAACGGGCAGTCCTCGAGCCTCTCGTCATCCTCCTTTCCCCGTTCGCCCCCCACATCGCTGAAGAACTCTGGCACCAGCTGGGCCACGAGAGTTCGGTGACGTATGCAACCTTCCCCGAGTATATTGAGGCTTACACGATTGAGGACTCCGTGACCTATCCCGTTTCCTTCAACGGCAAGACAAGGTTTATGGTCGATCTTCCTAAGAGCCTCTCTCCCGCCGAGGTCGAGGCTGAGGTCAGGGCTATGGGCGACACCGCGAAGTGGGTCGGTTCGGGCAGTATCGTCAAAGTCATCGTGGTGCCCGGAAGGATAGTCAACATCGTCGTAAAGCAGTAATATGGTGGACAGCAGGAAAATCTGGAAGATAGTCGGCGACTATTGTATGCTCAGCCTCGGGACGCTGATTTTCGTCCTCGGCTGGACCTCGTTCATGATACCGAGCAATATCGCCAGCGGCGGCCTCATCGGTATGTGCGCCATCATCCAGTACGCCACTTTCGGCCTCATCAAAGTAGCCTATTCCTTCCCGATAATCAACGGTATCCTGATCATAGTTGGCTCCCTGATCCTCGGCAAGGGCTTCGGATTCAGGACTATATTCGTGATAGCTCTTTCGTCTATCCTCTTTGAGGTGATGCCGCAGTTCGAGTTTCTCAAGTGCCTGCCCGACCATCCCCTGTATCTGGACGATAAGATACTCGTCCCCGTCATCGGCGGCCTTATGGAAGCCATAGGTATCGGTATAGTCATTTCATACGGCGGATCTTCCGGCGGCTCCGACATCGTGGCGATAGTGGTCAACAAGTTCTGGCCTGTGTCCCTCGGTACGGTGTTCATCTTCTGCGATGTCTTCGTCATCGCGTCCATCCTGCTCGTTCCCGGAAAGACCTTCCAGGACATGATGTACGGCTACGTCGCCATGGTGGTTTTCTCCGTGGCCATCGACTTTGTCACGACCGGCCGCAAATCCAATGTCCAGGTCCTCATTTTCTCCAATCAGTACAAGGAGATTGCCGACTACATCATGAACGACCTCAAACGCGGTGTCACCGCACTCAACGCTATCGGCTGGTACACCAAGGAGGACAAGCGGGTCCTCCTCGTCGTTGTCCGCAAAAGAGAGCTACGCAACCTTACCAGGGCTGTCAAGATGGTCGATCCCAGGGCCTTTATGTCGGTCTCCCAGGCAAGCGGGGTTTACGGGGAAGGTTTTGAGGAAATGAAGGCTGGAATTCAGAAAAAGGTTAAGAAAAAAGTTCAGTAACAATGCCCACACTGCAAAAAAATATCTGGACCTTTATCAAGGAGTACGCCCTGATAACCCTCGGCATACTTCTCTATGTCACGGGGTGGACCGTCTTTCTCGTCCCCAACAACCTCGTCGGCGGCGGAGTCACCGGTATAAGCTCCATTATCCAGTACGCCACCGGCGGCCTGGTGAGCATCGGTATTTCCTACTTCGTGCTGAACGCCATCCTCATCCTCGTGGCCGTGCTTGTGCTCGGCACGTCCTTTGGCGGCAAGACAATCTATGCGATTGTCCTTGCCTCGCTCGGTCTTTCCCTTCTCCAGAACATCATCCCTTCCGAGATCATCGTGACCCTTGCGCTCAAGAACGGCAAGCTGATGTCCACAATCATGGGCGGCATCATGGCCGGCGTGGGCATAGGGATGTCCATCTCCCAGGGCGGAAGCACGGGAGGGACCGACATCGTCGCCATCATTTACACCAAGTACCGCAACGTCTCTCCGGGCAAGGTGATTCTCGTCCTTGACGTCTTTATCATCTGCTCGTCCCTTTTCGTCCCTTCGGTCATCAACGAGATCGACCCGATGACCGGAAAGGCCATTTTTGACTATAACGGCGATCCCGTGACCCACCTGATGCCGTTTGCCGAGAAGATTACTACCGTCGTCTATGGTCTTATCCTCGTGACTGTCAACAGCTATGTCGTGGACCTCTATCTTTCCGGCCAGCAGCAGTCCGTACAGCTTTTCATCCTTTCCAAGAAATACAAGGAGATAGCGGACGCCATCACCCACGAGCTTCACCGCGGTGTGACCGTCCTCGACGGCAAGGGCTGGTACACCCAGCAGAGCATGGAGGTCCTGATGGTTCTGACCAGGAAGACAGACCTCAACCTCATGCTCCGCTACATCAAAGCGATCGATTCGGAGGCCTTCCTTTCAGTCTCGTCGGTGTCCGGGGTCTATGGAAAAGGTTTCGATGCCATTAAAGGACCCGTAAAGAAACAGGAAAAAATTATAAAAAACACTGAAAGTCATTAAAAAACATAAAAATTTGACTACCCGCGGCCCCGAAACCCCTGTGTTTTGGGGCCGTTTTCATAACTTTAAGCAGAAAAATTAAAGATATGACAGTGTTTTTAATATTTGCCGCCCTGATAACTAACATAATACTGGCGGCATCGATTATCATCATGGCCCTTTACGGCGCCCCTGTTTCCGCGCTTGTCGCAGGTGCCTCGCTGGCCCTTGTCTCTGCCATCGTTCCGGTCGCGGTAGATGGCATCAAGCGTTTACGACGCAACAGCAGGCAGTCCCTTCCTGAAGTGAAGGATCCGGTGCCAAAGGATATGGTGACCATGGACAAGGCCCTGTACGAACGTTGCTGTGCGTATATGGAAAGCAAAAGGCCCTTTCTCGTAGAATCCCTTACCCTCGGGGACCTTGCCAATGCGATGTTCACCAACACACTCTACCTGTCGCGCACCATCAATGCCTGCTCCGGAAAGAATTTCCGGCGGTATGTCAACGACTACCGCGTCGAGTATGCCATGATGATATTCCGGAACAACACTTCGCTCAAGATAGCCCAACTGTCGGTGATGTCCGGTTTTCACACGGTCGTCACCTTCAATATGGCGTTCAAACTGGTCAAGGGTGTGGCGCCCAGCGTGTGGTGCCAGTCGGTGAGATTCGGGGAAAGCAAAGCTGCGAGGGGGAAGGCGGCTACTACTTGACCCTCAGTTTCTTTCCAATACTCAGGACGGAAGACTCCTTTATACCGTTGAGAGAGCAGAGACTCTTTACAGAGGTCCCGTAACGGCGGGCGATGGAAGAGAGTGTGTCGCCGCTTTTTACGGTGTACCAAGTTGCGCTGCTGCGGGAGGGCTCTCCGGACGATGAGTCCGGGACAGTCCCGGCGCTATTCTCTTTCCCCGTGACAAGCGGAGCGGGAGCGGGAATCTTCACAGGAGAGTTCTGGACTATCTTCCAGCTGCCTGTCCCGCCCAGGACTATGGAGGAGACCTCCGAAGGAATCTCCGGAGTCCCGTCCTCGCGGATCCATACCCACGTGCCGTCGGCGAAGACGATGGCGCGCCTGTCGCCGTCCCCGAGAAGAAGCGTATCGACCCTCGGGACGACGGCCGTCGTGTCGAGGGAGAACTCGCCGGGAGTCTCGATTTCCACGAAATCGGGGAGGATACGCCTTACGCCCATAAAGCGTTCTTTGTAATAGGTCTCGGAGAGCCTGTCGATCTTGACTCCGCCTCTTGCGGCGTGGATGAAGGCGGCGTCGGTGCCGTCCTTGAGGGTCTCGATGAATAATCCTACGTGACCTATGACGTTTTTATTGCGAATGCCACCGAAGACCAGGATGTCGCCCTTCTGGAGATTTGACAGGTCACCTTCTACGGGCCTTCCGTCCTGCGACTGGGATTTGGCTGAGCGTGTCAGCTTGTAGCCGAAACGTTTGTATATATATCCGGTGAATCCCGAGCAGTCAAAAGATTTCGGACCGCTGGAGCCGTAGTGGTACGGCGTCCCGAGAAACTGCATCGCATCCGCAATAAGCGAATCGGCAATCTCCTGCGGCGTCATCGAGACGGTGTCGCGGGGCGTCTGGGCCAGTGAGAAAAAAGGCAGCAGCAAGGTCATTGCTGCCGCCACTAATATCTTTTTCATAGTCTTTTACAGCAAAGGGGCTGCAAAGGTAAGAAAAATTTTTGACTTACTGCTCGTCGGGACCCTGATCGCCGCCCGGCTGAGGGCCTCCCTGAGGACCGCCCTGGAAAGGACCCTGAGGGCCACCGGCCTGCTGGCTCTGCTGGTACATCTTCTCGAAGGCCTTGTTGAGGGCTTCGCTGTAGCGGTCGATGTCAGCGATGTTCTGGGCTTTGACCGCCTCCTTGAGGAGGTTTACGTTGCTCTCGACCTCGCCCTTGATGTCGGCAGGAACCTTGTCGCCGTTGTCCTTAAGGAACTTCTCGGCCTGGAAGCAGAGGGCGTCGGCGTTGTTGATTTTGTCAACGCGCTCCTTCTCGGCCGCATCGGCAGCCTCGTTGGCCTTGGCTTCGTCCCTCATCCTCTGGATCTCGGCCTCGGAAAGGCCGGAAGATGCTTCGATACGGATATTCTGCTCCTTGCCTGTCGCTTTATCCTTTGCGGAGACCGACAGGATACCGTTCGTATCGATATCGAAGGAAACTTCGATCTGAGGAATGCCGCGCGGGGCCGGGGCGATGCCGTCGAGGTGGAAGACGCCGATCTGCTTGTTGTCCTTCGCCATCGGGCGTTCGCCCTGCAGGACGCGGATTTCGACGGAAGGCTGGTTGTCGGC
>JAFXVX010000017.1 GCA_017534745.1 Bacteroidales bacterium
CTCATCCGAGCACTTTTCAACGTAAACCGGTTCGGGCCTCCAGCACCTGTTACGGCACCTTCACCCTGGCCATGGGTAGATCACTAGGTTTCGCGTCTGCTCATACCGACTAACGCGCCCTGTTCAGACTCGCTCTCGCTTCGGCTCACGGACCTTAAGTCCTTAACCTTGCCGGTATGATGCAACTCGTAGGCTCATTATGCAAAAGGCACGCGGTCGCGGAATCACTTCCGCTCCCACCGCTTGTAAACGAACGGTTTCAGGTTCTGTTTCACTCCCCTGCCAGGGGTGCTTCCCACCTTTCCCTCACGGTACTGGTCCACTATCGGTCTTCCGGGAGTATTTAGCCTTGCGGGATGGGCCCCGCAGTTTCAGACAGGGTTCTTCGTGCCCCGCCCTACTCAGGTGGCATCTTCGAACCAGGCAACTTGCCCATACGGGACTGTCACCCTCTGCGGTCGCTGTTTCCACAGCGTTCCGGTTCGTTCCTGATTCTTTATTGATGCTCCTACAACCCCGAACGGTCCGTAAACCGATCGGTTTGGGCTCTGCCCCTTTCGCTCGCCACTACTCAGGGTATCGACGTTTCTTTCTCTTCCTCCGGGTACTAAGATGTTTCAGTTCCCCGGGTTCGCCCCAGTTTCACAACTGGTACACGGCCTTCAGCCGTGTGGGTTGCCCCATTCGGATATTCGCGGATCAATTCCTGTTTGCAGATCCCCGCGACTTTTCGCAGCTTACCACGTCCTTCTTCGCCTCCGGATAGCCTAGGCATCCTCCGTTCGCTCTTTCTTTCTTTCCTAATGGCTCTCGATGAAATTGCAATCTCCACAACTTGAAGAAAAAACTTCTTCTCGTTACTCCGCGGCTGCATCACGCAGCCGCTCTACAGACTTTCTCTTTCTGTTGATTGCTTTTTTTCCTCGTGTTTTCTCTCTCAATAAGTCAAAGATCTAACCCCGGAAAAACCCCTCGAAAGAGGCCGTTTTTCAAACGGGACTGCAAAGGTAGAAACTTTTTTTGAACTGGCAAATTTTTTTTGACAAATTTTCATTTAATCTTCAAAAGGTCTGCAAAGGGGAATTATTATATATATATTTGTATAACCTTAACGGTAAAAATATGGAAGAAAAAGAGAAAATCGCGCTCCCTGAGAACGCACAGCGGGAGCTCAGGCCCGGCGAGGAGTACAAGCCCCTCCTGTCGCCGCTCAAGAATTATGCGGAAGTGACTCCGTATTCGGTAGTGATGGGCCTCATCATGGTCATCATATTTTCCGCTGCGGCGGCCTACCTGGGGCTGAAGATCGGCCAGGTGTTCGAAGCGGCGATTCCGATAGCGATAATCGCCGTCGGCGTGAGCGGCGCCCTGCGCAAGAAAAGCGCGCTGGGCCAGAACGTCATCATCCAGTCCATCGGAGGATGCTCCGGGGCCGTGGTGGCTGGCGCCATATTCACCCTGCCGGCAATATATATCCTCCAGGACAAATATCCGGAGCTGTCGGTCAACTTCACCCAGATGGTAATTTCTTCCCTGTTGGGAGGTGTCCTTGGAATCCTGTTCCTGATCCCGTTCCGTAAATATTTCGTTAAGGAGATGCACGGGAAGTACCCGTTCCCGGAGGCGACGGCGACAACGCAGGTGCTCGTCAGCGGCGAGGCCGGCGGCAAAGGGGCGAAGACCCTGCTGGTGAGCGGCCTTATCGGCGGTATCTACGACTTCCTCGTCGCGACCGTCGGGACCTGGAGCGAGACCGTCTCCACGACGGTGCTCGGCATAGGCCAGACGATAGCCGACAAGGCGAAGGTGGTGCTCAAGCTCAACACCGGCGCAGCGGTGCTCGGCCTAGGATATATAATAGGTCTCAAGTACGCATTCATCATCTGCTGCGGTTCCCTGCTGGTCTGGCTCATTATAATCCCCGGGATGAACCTCATCTGGGGTGGCAGCGTCATCGATCTCATGGGGACAGGTGTAGTGGACACCATCGGCTCTATGGCCCCCGAGCAGATATTCAAGGACTACGCACGCCACATCGGCATCGGCGGCATCGCGATGGCCGGCATCATCGGTATCATCAAGTCCTTCGGAGTGATCAAATCCGCCGTCGGCCTCGCCGCTAAGGAGTTCGGCAAAAAGGGCGGCGACAAGAAGGCCGACGAGCTGCGCACCGAGCAGGATCTGCCGATGAGCATCATCGTTCCGGGGATCGTGATTACGCTCCTTGCCGTGTTCGCGTTCTTCGCTTTCGGCGGGGTCGTCAATAACGTTTGGCAGGCGCTGATCGCGCTCGTGGTGGTAGGAGTAATTTCATTCCTGTTTACGACGGTAGCGGCGAACGCCATAGCTATCGTGGGATCGAACCCCGTCAGCGGCATGACGCTGATGACGCTGATCCTGGCCTCGCTGGTCCTTGTGGCCGTCGGACTAAAGGGCAGCGCCGGGATGGCGGCCGCTGCGATCATCGGCGGAGTCGTCTGCACGGCGCTTTCGGTAGCCGGATCCTTCATCACCGATCTCAAGATCGGCTACTGGATCGGCTCGACGCCGCGCAAGCAGGAGGGGTGGAAGTTCCTCGGCGTGGCAGTGTCCGCCGTCACGGTGTGCGGGGTTATGCTGATTCTTAACAAGACCTATGGTTTCACAGGGGATAACGCACTCACAGCGCCCCAGGCCAATGCGATGGCCGCCGTCATAGAGCCGATGATGAACGGCGGCGGCGCCCCCTGGCTCCTCTACGGCATCGGCGCCGCTATCGCCATTATCCTCACCCTCTGCAAGGTGCCGGCCCTGCCGTTCGCCCTCGGCATGTTCATCCCGATTGACCTCAACCTGCCGCTCCTTGTCGGCGGCGCGATTGCGTGGTTCGTTTCCACCCGCTCCAAGGATGCCGCGGTCAACAACGCCAGGCAGGAGAAAGGCACGCTCATCGCCTCCGGCTTCATCGCCGGCGGTGCCCTCATGGGTGTGGTGAGCGCAATCCTCAAGTTCGCCGGCGTCGATTGGTTCCTCACCGGCTGGCACGCCGCCTACGGTGAGGCCGTCGCCCTTCTCCCCTTCATCGCGATATGCGCATACATGATTTACAGTTCCAAAAAAACCGAATAATGGAAAATATACTTGACAGATTTTTGAGGTACGTGTCGGTGGACACGTGCTCGGACGAGGAGTCGGAGTCGCAGCCTTCGACGGCGAAGCAGCTGGACCTGCTCAGGATGCTGCGGGACGAGCTGCAGGCTCTCGGCGTTGAAGCGACACTGGATGAATACGGATACGTGATGGGCTCGATCCCGTCAAATGCGGGCGACGGCCTGCCGGCGGTGGGCTTCATCGCCCACGTGGACACCTCGCCGGACGCCTCCGGCAAGGATGTAAAGCCGCAGATTATCAAGGATTATGACGGCGGCGACATAGCCCTCAGGGGCGTGCCGGGGCTGTTCCTGAAGCCCGCCGAGTTCCCCGAGCTTCTCCACTACAAGGGCCAGACCCTCATCACGACCGACGGCACGACCCTTCTCGGGGCCGACGACAAGGCGGGCGTCGCGGAGATTATGAACGCCGTGCAGTACATCGTGGAGCATCCGGAGTTCAAGCACGGCCCGATCAAGATCGGGTTCACGCCCGATGAGGAGATCGGCCGCGGCGTCGTCAAGTTCGACGTGAAGAAATTCGGCGCCGACTATGCCTACACGATGGACGGCGGCGAGATCGGCGAACTGGAGTTCGAGAACTTCAACGCCGCCTCAGCCAAGCTCCACATCCAGGGCCGCAACGTCCACCCCGGCTACGCCAAGGACAAAATGAAAAACGCCATTCTGATAGCCCAGGAGTTGAACGCGCTGCTCCCCGTGAGGGAGCGCCCGGAGAACACCTCCGGCTACGAAGGCTTCTTCCATATCATAAGTTTCAACGGCACCGTGGAGCAGGCGGATTTCTCATACATTATCCGTGACCACGACCGCGCCCTCTTCGAGAAGAAGAAGGCGGTCGTGCAGGAGTGCGTCGATTTCATCAATGCCCGCTACGGCGAAGGCACGGCCTCGGTTGTCATCAAGGACCAGTACTACAACATGAGGCAGCAGGTCGAGCCTCACTACCACGTTGTCGAGAAGGCGATAAAGGCGATGGAAGCCGAGGGGATAAAGCCCAAGGTCCAGCCCATCCGAGGCGGGACCGACGGGGCCAACCTCAGCTTCATGGGACTCCCCTGCCCGAACATCTTCGCCGGCGGCCTCAACTTCCACGGCAAGATGGAGTTCGTCCCTCTCGAGAGCATCGAAGCCGCCTCCCGCGTCATCCTCGGCATCATCCGCCTCTACGCCGAGGGGTAGATGCGGCATCCGCGCGACGATGCTGCCGCTGCTCCAGCTGGCGACCATGGCGGACAAGTCGCTAACAATCAATATATTAAACAAAACCCTATGCTCATTTTTGCGCATAGGGTTTCACGTATCTTATTAACAGTCAGCATTATGGCCGCCACGCCAGATTTTTGCGGATGGCGGAGACCCAGTCGCCGGGGAGGATGACGTGGTGGTTGCCCAGCGGCTCGCGGAGGAAGTAGTCGGCGAGCGCGACAACGCCGGCGACGGAGGCAGAGGCATCAGCAACAGCGCTTCCGACGGCGGAGACAGAGGCCTCAGCGGCGGGGGCGAGGTGGGAAGGCGATGGCTCGGCCGGGGCGGCGGGGCGGAGGAGGACCTGGGTGCGGCAGAGGTTGTTGGCGTAGGGGTTGTCCACGAGGATGGCGGGGGCGAGGAAGAAACGGTCCATCGAGGCGCCGACCTTGAAGAGGGTCACGGGGCCTTTGGAGAACTCGCCGTGGACGGCAACACCGATGCCGGACTCGAAGTGGGTGTCGTAGCAGTAATTATCGACGATATTCAGCGGGACCGTGCAGTGGGCGAACAGGAAACCCTCCTCGCGGATACGTGAGAGGTTGACCTGGAAGCCGGGAGTACCGGCGATTTTTTTCGCGATAGCCATAGTGACCATGGCGGGGACGTCGCCCTCGCAGGTTGCAGTGATGCCTTCAGCGTTAAGGATGGCAAGCGCCATACAGCCAGTGGATCCGACGGTGCCGAGAAGGTCGAAGCACCGGAGGGTCAGGCCCTGAAGGGAGTATTTCCGGACAATACGGGAGAGTGCCCCGTAGATTTCCAGAGCCTTGTCGAAGTCGCCGGCCTTAAATGGGACGCCGTATTTCGGAGTGTTGAGGGAATTGAGCCTGATAGCGTCCGGGATGGAGAAGCCGCCGACGCGGATTTCGTCAAGGAGTTCATCCATGGAGATATCGATAATCTCCACGCCGAAGCGTTCGCGCGCCTTGGCGTAGTCCACCTCGCTGCTGATGAGCCAGTCGGAGGGACGCCCGACAACTCCGAGCCGCACGCCCTCGAGCAGGCGTTCCGCCCCCTCGACGGGGAGAGATTTCTCGACTTCGCTCGAAATGACAGAAGCGGAGCTTGGCAAGGCGGCGAGGCGTGCGGCGACGGAGGCAGGTGTACCGTGGATGATCTCGCCGGAGAGGCCGCGGAGGCGGAGGAAGGAAAGGATCTCCATCGACGCAGCGAGGGAGTTGCTCTCCCCGCTGGTGAGGAGGGTGAAGTGAGATTTCTCCGCTCGCTGTCGCTCGGTCGAAATGACAGAAGACGGAGATTCTCTCGCTTCGCTCGGAATGACAGAACCGTCTCCGAAGAAGGTCTGGAGGAAAAGGCCCTCGGTGCCGCCGGTGCGAATGTAGAGGACCTCGCGGCCGGACGGGAAGGTGCCCCAGGTGGAGAAGTCGTTGTGGAAGATGAATTCGACACCGCCGCAGGAGAGGATGTCCTTGATGAAGCGGTCGTCCGCGGGGGACGGGATGACCTCCGAATGAAGCGGAGAGGCCAGCGAGTAGAGGTGAATCTTAGTCATATCAGTACAAAAGTAACAAAAAATCGACACACTGCCACCAGACGGCGAGTCCTGACTTAAGGTAACGGAAACCAGACCGGCAAAGAGCGACAAGATAATTTTTGACCTCAACGATATTTTCGCTAAATTTGCAGATTGCAGACAGAGCACGGCGAAACGTAGACAAGCTACGACGCAATAAGAAGTGGGAAAGGAGCAATTAGGCAGATATGACAGTTGAACGCAAATGGATACTCAAGCCGGAGGCGGACCCCGAAAAGGTCAGCCGGCTCAGCGCGGAGCTCGGTATCGACAAGGTGCTGGCGGGGCTTCTGGTGAGCCGCGGTGTGTCCACGTTCGATGAGGCTCGCCGTTTCTTCCGTCCCTCGCTGGAGGACCTCCACGACCCGTTCCTGATGAAGGATATGGACAAGGCGGTGGAAAGGCTGCGTCGCGCGATTACCGGCGGTGAAAAGATCCTCGTCTATGGCGACTATGACGTCGATGGGACAACCGCCGTCTCGCTTGTCTATTCGTTCATACGCCGTTTCACCTCGAACGTCGATTTCTATATTCCCGACCGCTACGACGAAGGCTACGGCGTCTCCTATAAAGGGATCGACGCTGCGGCAAGCAGCGGCTGTTCGCTCATGATCACCCTCGACTGCGGCATCAAAGCCATCGACAAGGTGGCCTACGCCAAGGAAAAGGGTCTCGACGTCATCATCTGCGACCATCACCTGCCGGAGGCGGAGATTCCCAAGGCCGTGGCCGTCCTCGACCCCAAGAGGGAGGACTGCCACTACCCCTTCGACGACCTCTGCGGCTGCGGCGTCGGCTTCAAACTCGTCCAGGGCTATTCGGCGCGATACGGAGTCCCGTTCGAGACGCTTGAGCCCCTGCTCGACATCCTCGCGGTCGCTATCGCCTCGGACCTCGTGCTCATGACCGGGGAAAACCGCGTCCTCGCCCACTTCGGCCTCAGGCGCCTCAACAGCGACCCCTGCAAGGGCCTGCTGGCGATGATAAATCTCTCCAAGCTCGACCCCGGGCATGTAACCATCGATGACATCGTCTTCAAGATAGGCCCTCGCATCAACGCCGCAGGCCGTATGGAGTCCGGCCGTCTCGCCGTGGAACTCCTCACCGCAGCGACCGACGAGGAAGCCATCGAAATGGGCGAGAAGATCAACGACAACAACAACGAGCGCAAGAGCATCGACCGCGAGATTACAAAGGACGCCATAGAGATGGTCCGCAGCGGCCAGGCCCTTTGCTCCGACCACGCGACCATCGTCTATAACCCCGAATGGAACAAGGGCGTCGTCGGCATCGTCGCCTCGCGCCTTGTGGAGGCGTTCTACAAGCCGACGGTGGTGCTCACGAAGTCCAACGGCTTCGTGACCGGTTCGGCGAGGAGCGTCCGCGGCTTCGACCTTTACGAAGCCATCGAAAGCTGCGCGGACCTCATGGAGAACTTCGGCGGCCACGTCTATGCCGCCGGGTTGACCCTGAAGGAGGAGCACCTCGAAGAGTTCGCCGAAAGGATGAACCGCTTTATCTCCGGCAAGATAGTGCCGGAGATGCTGGTTCCTGTCGTGGAGGCCGACTCCAAGATAGATTTCGCGGCGATCACCCCGAAGTTTTTCCGCATACTGAAGCAGTTCCAGCCGTTCGGGCCGGGCAATTCAAACCCCGTTTTCATCACTGAAGACGTATATGACTCCGGCAACGGCCGCAAGGTCGGCGCGGAGGGCGTCCATATGCGCCTGGATCTCGTGGAAGGGAACCAGCCGTATCGCCAGATCCCGGCGATAGCCTTCAACATGTCAGAGTACTACGACTACATCCGCGAAGGCAACCCCATCGACATCTGCTACTCGATAGTTGAGAACTTCTACCGCGGCAGCTCCTCCGTCCAGCTCCGCATCAAGGACATGAAAGAACATAACGATTTAATATAATGGCAATTACTGATCTTAGCGAACAGGAGATCCTCCGCAGGGAATCCCTGTCGAAAATAAGGGAACTCGGAATAGACCCGTACCCCGCAGCGCTGTATCCCGTCAACGCTTCCGCCGCTGAAATCCTTTCCGGCTTCAACGGCGAAAACTTCCAGAACGTCTGCATCGCCGGGCGCATAATGTCCCGCCGCATTATGGGTGCGGCCTCCTTCATGGAGCTTCAGGACGCCTCTGGCCGTATCCAGGTCTATGTCAAGCGCGACGAGATCTGCCCCGACGAGGACAAGACGATGTACAACACCGTGTTCAAAAAGCTCCTCGATATCGGAGATATCATCGGCATAAAGGGCTTCGCGTTCATCACCCAGACCGGCCAGCTGTCGGTCCACGCCAAAGAGCTGACCGTCCTCTCGAAGTCCCTGAAGGTCCTCCCCATCGTGAAGACGGACGCCGACGGCACCGTCCACGACAGCTTCGACGACCCGGAGCTCCGCTACCGGCAGAGATATGTCGATCTCATAGTTAACCCTTCTGTCAAGGATGTCTTCATCAAGCGCTCAAAAATAGTCGCAACGATGAGGGAATACTTCAACGAAGCCGGCTGCCTCGAGGTGGAGACCCCCATCCTCCAGAGCATCCCCGGCGGCGCGACTGCCCGCCCGTTCATCACCCATCACAACGCCCTCGACGTCGATATGTACATGCGTATCGCCAACGAGCTCTATCTTAAGAGGCTCATAGTCGGCGGTTTCAACGGAGTCTATGAGTTCGCCAAGGACTTCCGCAACGAGGGCATGGACAAGACCCACAATCCGGAGTTCACCTGCATGGAGATCTACGTCGCCTACAAGGACTACAACTGGATGATGGCTTTTGTCGAGAAAATGCTCGAAAAGGTCGCCGTCGCCGTCAACGGCACGACGAAAGTCAAGATTATGGGCAACGACGTGGATTTCGGCGGCACATACCGCCGTCTTCCCATCCTCGACGCCATAAAGGAATACGCCGGAGTGGATGTCAAAGGCATGGACGAGGCGCAGCTGCGCGCGACCTGCAAGCAGCTCGGCGTGGAGGTCTCCCCCGAAATGGGCGTCGGCAAGCTCATTGACGCCATTTTCGGCGAATACTGCGAAAAGAACCTCATCCAGCCGACCTTCATCATCGACTACCCCGTCGAGATGTCCCCTCTCACCAAGCGCCACAGGAGCGACCCGACGCTCACCGAGCGTTTCGAGCTCTTCGTCTGCGGCAAGGAGCTCGCGAACGCCTACTCCGAGCTTAACGACCCGATCGACCAGCTCGAGAGGTTCCAGGAGCAGGCTGCCCTCAAGACCAAGGGCGACGACGAGGCGATGTTCATCGACTACGACTTCGTGCGCGCACTCGAATACGGCATGCCTCCGACCTCCGGCCTCGGGATGGGCATCGACCGCCTCACTATGTTCCTCACCGGCGCAGAAACCATCCAGGACGTCCTCTTCTTCCCCATGATGAGGCCTGAAAAATTCTAGAAGCGATGAGGACCGAAGAGGTCAGTTCGGCTTCCAACCCGAAATTCAAAAAGCTCCTGGCCCTTCAGGAGAAGTCCTCGCTGCGACGCAGCGATGGCCTTTTCGTCGTTGAGGGTCGCCGCGAGACGGAGAACCTTCTCGAAGCGGGCTTCGTCCCTGAGACGCTGTTTCTCTGCCGTGAGCTGTTCCCGCTTCCGGACTTTCTCCTTGAGAAAGCCGCCGCGGCCAACCCGGACCTTCTTGTCGTAGAACTTCCCAAGGCCCTGTATGCCAAAGCGGCGTATCGCGAAAGTACAGAAGGAGTCATTGCAGAAGTCCGCTGCCGCGACCTCTCCCTCGAAGACCTCCACCTCAGCGAGAATCCCCTGATAGTGGTCCTCGAAGCGGTCGAGAAACCCGGCAACCTCGGCGCCGTGCTCCGCAGCGCGGACGCCGCCGGGGCCGACGCCGTCGTCATCTGCGACCCGCTTACCGACCTCTACAACCCCAACCTCATCCGCGCCTCCCTCGGGGCGGCCTTCACCGTCCCCTGCGTAGCCTGCACCAGCGGCGAGGCCATCGCCTGGCTCAAGCGCCGCGGCATCCGCATCCTCACCGCCCAGCTCCAGGACTCCAGTCTCTACTATGACGTCCCGATGACCGGCGGAACGGCAATCGTCATGGGCACCGAATCCACCGGCCTCACCGACGAGTGGCGCCGCGCCGCAGATGCTCACATCCGCATCCCGATGCTCGGCACCCTCGACTCCCTCAACGTCTCCGTCTCCGCCGCCATCCTCCTCTTCGAGGCCGTCCGGCAACGGCAGGGTTAAGGCAAACGCAAGAGTCTTTTTCCTTATTTTACAGGCTCCATTTTCCGGACCATAGCCTTTCCATCATTCTGCGGAACGGAGCAACCATTTCCAGACCGGAATGATTTCGATATCTGCTCCGTTCTCCGCCTTAAATGTGCGTTCTTCATCAAAAGTGACGATGACCATCCTGTCCAAACGATGAACTTTGTCAAGTTCTACCAGAGCCTTGACCTCTCTCTCGAAAGTATTGACATCTGCGGAGGTGGAGTAGCAGGCCTGAACGGCCAGTTTATCTTCAGGGACGAAGAAATCCACTTCTACATTACGATTCCAGAACCAGACCCTGTCTTCCCCATATCTGGTGCGAAGATCAACCGCACAGATATTTTCCAGGAGAGCGGTGTCCGGATCACTCAGGAATATCCTCAGAAGGCCGTTATCAACGAAATAGTGTTTCTTCACAGTCTCTTTCTCAGTAAACTTGGACGCATAGTTATTGAGGGAGAATACCAGAAACGCTTCCCTTGCATAATCTACGTAGTCCATAACGGATGCCGGGGTAGTATTCACGCCGGTAGATTTGACAAGGTGGGCAATGCGGTTATAGGCTACGGGGTGCTTAACCGTCTCGGCAAGTCGTTTGTATGTGAGGCGCACGGCCATCTCGTTCTTTAGCTTATGGCGTTGAATGATATCGCCAAGCAGGATTTTCTCGTACAGCTGGTTCAACCACTTGCGTTTATTGTTGTAAAGAAGAAGCTCCGGGAATCCGCCCCATCCAAAGTATTCGCCAAAGGTCAGGATAATTTCATTCCGACGTGCGCCATATTGCCAGTTGGAGCCGAGTTCGACACCTTTAGCTCTGAGATATTCCGGAAAGGAATAAGGGAATACCAGCTCATCCAGATACCGGTTCCCCAAAACAGTCGCCATGTCTTTGCTAAGCATCCTGGCATTGCTTCCAGTAATCATGACGATATATTTTCTGTTTGCAAGACGTCGGGCGAAGTGTTCCCAGCCGTCTATGTTCTGAATTTCATCCAGCAGAAGAATGGGCTTGTGAGGATACATGGAGGCATAAGCCTGAAGGATATCATCCAACTCCTCAGCGGTGATTACTCCGTAGAGACGCTCGTCATCAAAATTGATATAAAGTATCTCCTCAAGTCGATGCCCCTGCTGAATCAGTTCCAGTGCCTTCTGATATAATAGGTATGATTTCCCTGCATGGCGGATTCCGGTTATCACGTACCGGCCATTACTCTCAAAAACCAAGGAGCGCTTAATTAGTTCAGCTTCTACTGCAGCAATGTCTTCTTGTCCCTCCCGGATGATATTTTTCAATACTATTTTGTCCATGAAACTTAACCTATAATGTTCACCACAAAAATAATCTTTTTATTTACAATAAAAAAATTATGCCAAATATTTTTACTTACAATATAAAAATTACCATTACCATTCCTCCCCTTTCAGGCCGTCCGGCAGCGGCAGTAATCAATTAATTATTGATTCTCCAGCCACGTATCGAAAAAAGTTCCGTAGTCCAAAACTACCGAGGCCCTGTTCTTATTGAAAATCAGATATTCAAAATCCCTGGCCTTCATGTTCAAATCCGTGGCAGCGAGTTTGCGGGACATGGCGTCCCTCAAGGCAGCAGCATCCGCGATTCCTTCCTTGGCCCCAAGATAAGCGTAGTCCGGCTGTGACATCTGCATGAGGAAGAGGGAATCGTAAAAATCCCTTCCCTTGGCCCGGTTAAGTATGGCGGAGAGTTTCATAGAGCAGAGGGTATTCACGGAAG
Source organism: Bacteroidales bacterium (assembly GCA_017534745.1). Classification (GTDB taxonomy): domain Bacteria; phylum Bacteroidota; class Bacteroidia; order Bacteroidales; family UBA932; genus Cryptobacteroides. Next base: position 11,966 of record JAFXVX010000017.1, read on the forward strand.
GGACCGGTATGGAGAAATGGAAACCGTCCATGGAAATCAATGCCGTTTCCTTCGTGTAAGATACCCCCTGGTCCTGGGCCTCAATTTTGAGGATAAACTTGCGGTTACGCTCTGCCTCCGAGGCCAGGCCAAGACTGTAAAGGTATTCGGGGAACGTAATTGTACGTCGATAGGCAGTGAGCTGGTCGCTCTCCTTTTCCTTCGGGATGGCGGGCAGGCCGTTCCTTTGGAGGAAACGGACCACGTCGTCGGTCATCTCCTGAAAAAACTCCTCCGAAAAGTTCTTGCAATCGAAGTCCAGATACTCCGAGAAACGGTCTATCCCCTTGATTAACCGGAGGGATGTGCCGCCTATGAAACACAGTTTTCCGACGTACTTGCTGCCGGAAAGAAAATCCAGGACCATCAGTTCCACATACTCCTTGAGAATATGTATGGACGTCTGTGCATCTGCGCCGAATCCCGGGTAGAAATTGCGGATTTGATTTATAGTGAGCATTTTATCTGTATATTTTTTCTACAATGGAAAGTCTCGCCTGCATGGTTGAAACGTTCCAGCGCGAACACATTCCGCGGGCTGTCTCCCAGTTGAACTCCCCGGCCATGAAGTCCCCGTCAAGCCTCAGGTTTTCAAATTCTTCTTCCGTTCTGTATTCCGGATGCAGGTACATCAAGTCCAGCAGGGCTTTCTCCGGAGTAGCCATCAAATACGGCAAGGAGTTCCTGTCCACGACTGGAACATAGCCGAAAAAGAGTTCCTGCTTAACGGAGAAGTAGGACATCAATCCAGCCATGGAAGAGAAGGACTTTGTCTTGAGCGTGGTCACGCTCGTAATTGCGCTCACCGATTCCGGAATCATCTCGTAGTATGAAAGTGCAGTGTACAGGCTCGCATAGGACGGCGAATATATCTTGCCGGCACAGAACATCCGGTCAGCAAAAGACACGACCCGTTCCGGGAATGCGTACCACCCGGAACGGAGTTTCACTATCTTGCCTTCACGTGTCCAGCGTGTAAGGTTGGAGGACAGTGCGGAGGCAGAGGTGCTTTCTATGGAATGGATGCTGAAGCACCCAAGTTGGAAATACTTTTGCTTAAAAGAGTAAAAATCCATTTCCTTTTTTTTGCAAATATACAAAAAATCGGAAATATAAAAAGAGAGATGATGCCGCCGATGGAACGAATATAAATCCTTCACGCCCGCTATTCCGCGGGGACCTCGCGGATGACGGTGACTGTGTCGCGGAGGAGGGTGACGTCGGTGACGACGACGGGGGCGACCTTAACGGTGTCGGTGAGGACGACGGTCTGGGCGCGGACGGTGTCGATGATGACGACCGGGGCCGGAGTTGTGGTGTCGGGGGCGGGAAGAGTTGCAGGCTCGACGCGGCGGCGGATCTCGCCCTTGCCGAAGGCGAGGCGGGCCTTGAGTCCGAAGCCGATGGTCTTCGGGCGGGTAGTGAGGTTTTCAGTGGCGGTGGGGACGGTCGCGATGATGCGCTTGCTGCCGTTCTCATCGCTGATCTTCACCTCCGGGGCGGGCGCGGCGGCTGAAGTGAGCGCCGAAGAAGAAGCGCCATCGTAGGACAGGATCTCACCGCCGCCGTCCGCGAGGGACACGAGGCCGGCGTCAAGGAATACGCCGGTGTAGAGCGCCAGGTTGGACGGCAGCTGCCAGCGGACGCCGAACTCAAGCGCGGCGTCGAAGCCGAAGGTCTTTCCGAACTTGCCGGAGGCGGTGTAACCTTCGCCGGAAACCATGTCCGGGGACGGGGACAGTCCACCTACCTGCTGGTAAAAGACGTACGGATCCTCCATCCCGGCGGCCTCCTCGGACCAGGGCAGGACGAAATCGTAGTTATGGACAATCTCCTGCTGGGAGTGATGGAGCGTCAGGGCGCTCTGGGAATAGCTGCCGGCGAGGCGGAAACCAAGTTTGAAGCCGCCGGCAAGGTAGAAGTAGTGGCCGCCTTCTCCGAGGGGCGACATATACTGCAGCATCACCGGGATGAGCATCTGCGCATATTTCTGCTTCTCGGCAAGTCCGACGAGGTAGGAGACGAACAGCCGGTCGGAGGAATCCCAGCGGCCGGAAAGGGCGCCGCCGTCGTAGGGATAGAAGAGACTTCCCTGATAATAAGCGGCTTCAAGGCCTGTGGTGAGTCCCCATCTGCGATGGAAATGCCAGGTGTAGAGGAAGCCGCCGCCACCGCCGAAGCCGGGGCTGGTCGAGCCGCCGTTTACATTATATTGAATCGTCCCCACTCCCCCGAATCCCTCGATCTGGAATTCGTGCTGAGGCAGGCCCTGGGCTCTGAGGGCCAGGACAGATGCGGCGAGCGCCGCCAGTATGAGGACGGCCTTTCTCATTGTTCACGGGAAAATTCAAGGGGTTCGCCGCTTTCCCAGTCGGTAATGGAGACAGAGAAGCCGACGGAGGGCTCCTCCGGAGTCGCTTCCTCAAGCTTCAGGGACGCGTAATAGGCACATCCCGGGAGGAACTCCTGCGGCTGCTCGAGGAGGAAATTGAAGCGCTTGCCGTCGGCCGTGACAACGAGGCCCAGCTGCTCCGTCTGGGGCATGAATACGGCGACATAGACGCGGGCCTCCGCCGAAGCGGCGGCGAGGCCGGCGTGGACATCACCGCGGCCGCCAAGGTCAGAGACCGCGCCGGTGACCATGTTCACGATGCCACTGCGAAGGACGCTCTTGAGGGAGACGTCGCTCACAGTGCGGCCGTCGGGGTCGATGTCGAGCACTATCTTCGAGAGCCTGTGCTCAAAAATGAAATTGACGATGTGCTCCGGAGCCACCGTGACGGAGGCGGTGCGGAGATCGGACGCGGCGTAACCCGCGTAATCCCGCTGGTCGTCCGCCACCGAGAAAGGGAATGTCTCCCCAGACGTCTCCGGGACATAGGGGCAGTAGGCCGAGAAACGAGTCGCAACCTTCTGGCCTTCAGCCCAGTACATATCCCTGTCGGGGAATATGGATTTGCCGGAAACGACGGCACGCACGTTCCCGGCGGCGATGGGGTCAGTGGCAAAGATGCCGACCACATCGTCGTCGGAAAGCGTCGCGTCCGTGGCCCTCGTCTCGAAGTCCCTCGCCGAGGATGTAAATCTCACGAGCGAAGGGTCCGTCGAAAGGCCGCGCTCCGTGCACCCCGCCGCCGCCAAAGCCGCGGCGGCGAGGGCACAAAGCATTGTTTTCCGCAAGAGATGCATTAATTTTTGGTCACGAAGAGACTTCCTGTGTCGGTATACAACTTAAGCGTATAATTTCCAGTTTCAGGAAGAGCGATATTGCAGTTGGGCTCAGATGCAGAGCCGTTGGCAAGACCATAAGTCGGGTTCGTCGTGGTAGTTGCCTCGATCCAACTCATTTCGATGGTCTTGTAATCGGCAGGATCGATATTGTTCCACATACCATACTGGGTATCCCAGGAGCCCGCATAACGGAACTTGAACAGTTCGCCGGCCGTGTAATCGATGTCAATTGTCCAGCAATAGGACTCTCCGGACACTTCAGTCATCGGGAAATCCTCATTCCAGCTCGAACCGTTGATGGTGCCGATAACGCTCCAGACATTTCCGACAGCAATCTCAGGGTTTTCGCCATAGGAAAGAGGTGTCTCGACCACTTCCCAGTCGGTGATGTCGCCGACGGTGAAGGTAACGGCGTCAGCCGAGACAGGATTTGCCGCGATATTGACCGTAGCGGTGTACTGCTTGCCAGCGACGAAGGTCATTGTGCCGTTCATCGAATAGGTGTAGGTAGTGCCGCCCTCGACGGTGACCTTGATCTGCGGAGCGATGTCGGCCGCAGGGAGGATGATGGCCTCGAAGGTGTTAGAACCACTGTTCGGACGGTTGGCGATGATGGCAGCCGCGTCGCCGGAATGGTCGGTGACGGTCTTGTCGGCCATATTGACCACACCGGTGAGTTTGGTACCGAGGATCTCGACAGATTCGACGGCTGCGCTGATCTCCTTGGTGACATTCACGACAAACTTGGCACCCTGGTGAGTAAACGTAAGGGTGACGGGCTCGGCGGCCGCAGGATCGGCAGGGACGTCGACATTGGCGGCGACGGCGGTCAAAAGGTCTGCCGCGGCAACACCCTCCGCGCTGCTCTGATCAGCCGCAAGAGTGAAGGTGAACTTGAAAGGATCAGAAGCGGTAGCGTTGCAGCTCGCACTGTAGGGATAGTAGGCGGCGAAAGTCGTCGGCGCGGTCTGGCCGGCCTGCCAGCAGATTTCGCTGCCGGCGGCGAAGGCGACACCCTTGGAGGAGGTCACAGTACCCAGTACGTTGAGACGCGTGATTGGAGCGCCGGCGAAAACGCCGATCTGGTCGTTCTCCGCGAGGGAGGACTTGACGGTGTAGCTGTTGAGATTGGTCGCGAAACGCACCGGGCCGCCCTTTGAAGGCACCACGGGGCTCTCGCCCGCCTTGTTGCAGCCCGCCAGCGCGCACAGCGCGGCAAGGGCTATGATATAGAGCTTTTTCATAAAATTATTGCTTTACAACATCGAGAAGGCATGAAGGATAGTAAAGCGTTACCTTGTAAGTACCGGCTTCCTTGCACCTGATATTACTTGCGTTAGCTTGCCAGCCCTGTAGACCAGTACCATCAACATACCACCAACCCGGATCCATTCCGACGGAAACGACGCCGCTGTTCCAGTCACCCGCCCAGCGGAGCTTGAATTCATCACCGCCGTTCCCTAAATTATCAGGGCCTGCCGCAACAGTGATTGTCGCCTCCCAGGTACCATCCTCGGGATTTGTCCCGGTGGTAGTCTGGGTCATCGGATAATCGACATTCCAGCTGGAACCGTTGACGGTGCCGATGACGCTCCAGAACTGGCCTGCATCGACAGTCGGGTCACCGGTGTATGTGACGCTTGTGTTATCGTTTGTCCAGTCAGTGATGGCCCCTACTGAGAAAGTCACGGAGTGCTGCTGGGCATCGCCTGCAGGAATAAGGATGGCGGTGTTATAGATCTTGCCGGCCTCGAATGCAATCGCGCTGCCGTCCATCGTGAACGTGTAGGACGTCTGATTATCCATGGTTACCTTGATCTGGGGAGCAGCCGTCTGGGGGAGGAATATTGCCTCGAAAGGAGAGGATGCGCTCACGTGATTGGTGATGATCGCGGAAGCGTCGCCGGACACGGAGACCGCTTTAGTGGTGAGATCCACGGAACCTTCTCTCTTGGTGCCGAGGACTTCGACCTTCTCGACAGTCCCGGGGACAGCCGAACTGTTCACCAAAATGTTAATCTTGGAAAAAGCGTGGGTAAACGAGAAGGCAACCGGAGAATCGACAGCCACATTGGCGGCCACTGCGACGCGGAGGTCGCTCTCGTCGAGATCCGCAAGTTGCCTCTGGTCAGCTTTCACAGCCCACGGCAGCACCATCGGCGTCGAGGCTCCGGCTTCCGGAGTCTTGGCTGAAAGATACGGGAAGTAGGCCGCGAAAGTCGTGGCGGCCGTCTGGCCGGCCTGCCAGTTGATGGGAGAAGCCAACTCAACGGGAGCACTGCCTTCACTGACCGTACCGACAGTTCCCTTTACGTTGTAACGGGCGATGGGAGTGCCGGCGAAGATGCCGATCTCGTCACCGTTCTGGAAGGCGGTCGCGGTCGCCCTGGTGTCGAAACTGTATTTCAGTTCCGCCGTGAATTTGACGGGACCACCCTGGGAACCGACGACTGAGGAGGTCTGCTCCTTGTTGCAGCTCACTGCAAGCAGCGCAGCGAAAGCTACGGCAAATAGAATCTTTTTCATAATCTATTGGGTATTAATTATTTCTTGGTTACGTAAAGGTCGCCAGCGTGCTCGCCGAAGGTGAAGAGCTTGAGGGTGTAGGCGCCTGCCTCGGGGAGGGCGATGTTGCAGTTGGGCTGCCCGGAAGTGCCGTCGGCAAGGCCGTAGGTAGGATTCTCATCGGTGGTCGCAGCGATCATGGAAGCGTCGATGGTCTTGTATTCGGCGAAAGGCTCCTCGTTGTTCCACATACCGTACTGGTACTCCCATGCACCGTTGAAACGGAATTTGAACTGGTCGCCCTCGGCATAGGTGATGTCGATACTCCAAGAGTCGTCATGATTATCGGTCATGACGAAATCCCTGTTCCAGTTGGAGCCCATGATCTTGCCGATAACGCTCCACTTGTCCTTGACGACGACGGTCTCCTGGCCGCCGAAGGGGGATTCTCATCGGCGTCCTCCCAGTCGGTCACCTGGAGAGTGAAGGAAACTGCGCCTGCGACGGTCTCTTCCGTGATGGCAATCTCGGCCGTGTACTTCTTGCCCTTGGCGAAGGTAAAGGCCGAGGCGAGAGAATAGAGATAGACCGTCCCGTCTTCGGCAGTGACCTTGATCTGAGGCTGCGCGGTCTGAGGGACCGTCAGGAGCTGGAACACATTCTTAGTCCCTTCATCGTCGCACTTGAGGGCGTTGATGTAGGGCATCTGCGCGCCGATGGATCCGTCGACGACAGCGCCGCCGTCGTTAAGATTGAACTGGGCGTAGGTCGAAAGGGCGGTGAGCTCCACCTTGCTGACCGCTGACGCCAGCTGGTTGTCAATCTTGACGACGATCTTGGAAAGGACGTGCTTGAAGTTGAGGTTGACCACCGCCGGATCCTCGGCGTTTGCCGGAGGATTGCCCGTGGCGTTCGCCACCATAAGGTCGGCTGCGGCATAGGCCTCGGCGGAACTCTGCTCCATTGACACATCGAAATCCATCGCCGCAGCGTTGGAAACCTCGGAACGGTAAGGATAGTATGCGGCAAAAGCCACCGGATCCGTCTGGTCTACAAGCCACTTGATGGGGTCTGCGGGATCAACGACGACGGCCGTACCGGAGACAGTCGCTTTCACGTTGCTCTTGACAAGAGGAGCGCCGGCGAAGATACCGATCTCATCGCCGTTTTCGAAAGCGGTGTCCGTCGCTTTCACGACGAAGCGGTTGATGTCTGCGCTGAAGCGGACATCACGTGAAGAATTAGCGACGGGCGCGCCGTCGTCTCCCTTGTTGCATCCTGCGACTATCATCGCAAGCGCAACCAGAATGAAGGCAGAAATGCGTTTCATAAAGATAGTATTGGTTATATAATTTCAACTAGTGTCTCAGTGGTCCCTAAGGATTTCAAAGTTAATAAATATTTCGTTTATTTCTACGGCCGCACAAAAAAACCGCCCCTCCTAAAAAGGAAGAGCGGTAAAACTGATGACCGATGGTCTATTGCTTGACAAACATGAAATTTAATTCCGCAACATCAAGGTAAATGTCGTATGTGCCAGGGGTCAATTGGAATTTTATATTTTCCCCGCCGCTCCAAACAGCCTTTCCATAGGGAGCGGCATCAGTCAAGAACAGATTATCACCACCGCACCATATGCCTTCATATTGGCTGAGAACAAACTTAAACTCATATACTTTATTATCCGGAATAACAAGGCCATGGTAGGCAAACGAATAGTTGGCTCCGTAATTGTACTTGCTGAAAGTAATATTATCCCAATCGGCGAGGTCATCGTTGTCACAGTCCAGATCCGTGCTTAGACTAACGCCGTCAATCGGCAACTCCCGGTCGGAATTATTATCCCAGTTACCACTGTTGTACTGCCAGCCATTCTCATCTTTCGACAGAGTAACCCAGAAAGTCTTGTCTCCCGAATCGGTCCTGTTGAAAGTCTGATTGCATTTTTCTATCGTTCCCGACCAGTAGTTGCTATGACCTGATATACCCCACTGATTGCCATCTCCGTCAAGAAAATACCACCAAGGGTTTCCATCTGGATTAAACGCCGTCAACTGATAAGTGTCAGGGCCCGTCTTAATGTAACGGTTATATCCTCCCTGCCAACCATTTATATCGCTCACATGCCACCAGGTTGCGATTTCGTCCACATCGTAAGCGAAATTGCCCATATTGACAATCTGTCCGCGAGCGGGAGTAATGGGGGAAGATAAATTGGCTGTCCTCTGTTTGAAAATGTATGGTACATTATCTGTCATGGACAGACTGAAATCGCCATAAGAGACATTCGCCGGCGTGGGGACAGGAATAAAATAAAGACCGTTGCCGCTGACACTGACACTGACGCTGTTGACGCCTCCGCTGACATAGGTCGTCGACCATGTTTCCGTATTGACGCTATAAGTACCGAAAACAGGATTCGACGTATTGAACTTCAGCACAGAAACACCGGCAGGCATATTCACGAGGTTCACCTTCAGCATGGCGCCAAGATGCTTGAATTCGGCCGTATTGTGTTCTGTATCAATCTTGGCCATCATCGGAATCTGGACAGCCGTTCCGTCGAACCCGATGTTCCAGTTCACAAGAGTCTGATCGACATCCTCGAAATCCACATTACTTAGTGCAGGGATGATTTCTTTCGGATAATAAGCATAGTCCCCCACCTGAGTTCCTTCGTCAACCTCAGCCGAAAATGTTATCACACCATCACTGATCGATGAAACCGTAAGACAAATAGCCTCAGCCTTTCCAACGGCATTACAAGCAATCAGGCCAATCTCATCTCCCATACCGAAAGTGAGTCTCCTTCCATCCATTGTAGCGCTGGTCTCCGGATCGATGATAACCTTGAGTTCAATCCTCACCTTTTTGGAAGTCTGCTCCACGAGTGATTGATTATCAACAATTGTCTGTTCTTTATTGCAGGCGACACCCAAAAGGGCTATAGCCGCTATGATTATACCAAACTTATTCATTGTCGTCATCTTTTAACAATGTTACCAGCCGATGGGGTTGCCGTCGTCATAATCCGAACCTTCCTCTGTCGAGGAATTTCCTAAAGCGTCGCTGGCGCTTCCAATAGATATAAGGAAATTATCATCGGTGAGAATTTCCATAAGTTCCGCTTCGGGAGCGATGTATTGTTCTTTATGCATGCTGCAAAATTTTTGAGCGGCAAAGGTAGCCAAAAATTATTGAATATCAAGCCTGCTCAGACATCATCAGAGTCCGTCTGGACCCTGACCGTGTTGCTGTAGATGATTTCGGGGTCTTTACTCAGGTCGAGCGCCATAAAGGCACGGACAGAATACTGAGCGTCAGGCATCAGGCCGGAGAGTGTCATAGTGAAATTCTTCTCATCCCGGGGATACAGCTCCGTATTGTGCTGGGTGTCTTCATAAGACGGAGTCATGTCTCCATCCACCCAGATCAGGCCGCGCCTGAGTATCGGATCCTTGCTGGTAAGTTCAATTTTGAACGTCGCCGAGGTAGAAGTCTGTTCCGTCATTATGAGGAGGACACTATTTTCGGTGGGGCCATCAGGGCCGTTCCCCGATCCCTTTTTGCAGGACCAGGCGCCGGCAAGAGCGAGTGCCGCTGCGAGGATTGCAATTATCTTTTTCATAGCCGATTAATTTAGTGCAAATACTACCGAACTGTAGGCCGGCATCGTGACCGAAGTGCCGGAGACGGTGACCGCGCCGTTGCTGACGAGGATATTGGAGAGGTTATTGCCGTGGGCACTGCGGTCCACGGTGACGGTGGAACCAGAGAAGTTGTGGATTACGAGACAGACCTCGTCGCCGCTGTTGGCGTGCATGTACCAGGAGGCGATGCGGCCGTCGGAGTTGGCGGAGTCGGTCTCAATCCAGCCGTCCGCGAGGGCGGGGTTGGAGTTTCTCGCCGCGGCAAAGGTGCGGTAGAGCGTGAGGAGCGAATTGTCCTCGGCGGCCTGGACCTCGACCGAAATCTCGGAGGTCAGCATAGCCTTGTCGTACTTGGAATTGATGCCCTTGAGGGCCATCCCCTTGCCGTTGGCATTCCACATGATCGGAGTACGGATGTATTCGTCGGAAGTGCCCTTGACGCCCCAGTAGCCGAGCTCCTCGCCCTGGTAGATGAAAGGCTTGCCGGGGGCGGTGAGGAGCACGCAGGCGGCCGTCGCGATCTTCGGCTTGTAGTTGCCGAGTTCTGACGCGGTACGGGTCTCATCGTGGTTGGAGAGCTTGAGCGCGTCGATTGCGTCGGCGCGGTAGCTCTTGTACCAGCCGATGTGCTCGGCGAGGTTGCCGGCGATCCAGTTGCCGGTGCCGCTGTTGAGGGCGTCGCGAAGATCCCACCAGAAACTGAAGTCGAACAGCGACGGGAGACCCTTGTAGTAGGTCTTGACATCGCCGGCCCAGGAGAGGTTCTCGCCGACCATATATATATTGTCGGTGTGGCCCTTGGACTGGTAGTATTCGTTGACCGCAGAATAGAACTTATCCCAGAAGACCGGGTTGAGGCTCTCGTCAGTCTCGTTGTTATAGATGTGCTTCACGGCGTCGAGGCGGAGGCCGTCGACTCCGAGGTCGATCCATTTTTTCACTGAGGTGAGGATTGCCTTGAATGAATCGGAGTTCTGACAAGAACCTATAGGCCCGTAGCTAATGTCGGCGAAAACACCGGTGTACTGCGAAGAATGGTACATCCACGGCTCCCCTACCGGCATTATGATGTTCTGGACCTTGTCGTTGTCGGAAGTGTTGTGATACAGGGTCTTGGGCTCGCCTTCGACAAGCTTGTCTCCGGCGGTCTCAACGCCCCACTTCTTGCCCGGAGTCCAAGTGCTGCCGCTCTCACCCTCGCGGATGAGGCAGCCCCACTCGGACTGGTAGTCGAGTATCATATAATATTTTTTCGTGCCGTTGCCGTTCGGCAGGAACTCGGTACACTGGGCATCGCCCCACCAGAGGTAGAAGCCGGAGCCGCCGCCGGTCGTGACGACCTCGTTGGTCTTGACCGCTGTCAGTTTGGGCGCCGAAGCGTTGGTCCAGTCGAGGTCGAGGCGGTAGCGGACGGTGCTGCCGGCGCCGACAGTAGTCTGGAACCACTGGCCGCCGTTGTACGTCCCGGACGGCACCTGCGGGATCCTGCCGGCGCCGACATCCGACTGAGGGTTCTTGGAGAAGGAATAGTAGTTCCAGTAGGAAGACGACGAGCCCTTCTCCAGGCAGTCCTTAAACCATACGTGCTCGTTGCCGGTGTGGTTAATCACGTAGTCGAGGTAAATCTTAATCCCATGCTCATGGGCGGCTGCCACAAGGGCGGAGAACTCAGCTTCGGTGCCGAACTTCGGATTGACCTTCATGAAATCCGTAACGTCGTAGCCGTGGTAGGACTGCGAAGGATGGATCGGCGACAGCCAAAGGGCTGTACAGCCGAGATCGACGAAGTAATCGAGGTGGTTCTTGATACCGGTGAAATCACCCCAGCCGTCCCCGTCGGAGTCGGCGAAACTGTACACAAGTACCTGATAGGTAAGCCCAGAGAGCCTCGTCGTGGGGAAATTACCCACGACCGAGCCGCCGAGAAGGAAGCCGGCCTTGCCCTCCGAGGCGTGCGTAAACGCCGCCCCGGCCGGGAGAACGTATGCGATGTTGTTCTCCGGAGCGAGATAGATGTCATAGGAGCCGGTAGTGCCGACGGCGAGGTTGTTGCCGCCGTTCTGGAGATTGATCTTGGTGTCTGTCCCGACCGTAGTCACGCCACCTTCCACGTATTCTCCCGCCCCGAGGTTGATGTTCCACGAGGCGTTATAGACGAACTTGAATCCCGGAGAATTAGTATTACCGGAGGGGATATCCTGAGTAGCAGTGAGAGTGACATTCTTCGCAACGTGCCAGTGGCCGTCGACGAACATCTCGGTGCCGGCCTTCTCGTTCCAGGAGTTGTGAAAGCCTACTACCGTCCAGGGGCTCGCGTCGGGAGCCCTCTGCGAGGCGACTCCCTCGGCGTTGTGGGTCCATTCAGCACCGGCGGGCTCAATGTAAAGGATACGCGCAGCCTCGGAGAAATAGACGTCGTAGTTGCCGGCGGCTACAGTAATATTGTTTCCTTCGGCAGTGAGGTTGATACGGGTGTCGGTCTGCACGGTCGTCGTTGTGCCCTCGACATAGGCGCCGGCGCCGAAGGAGCCTTCGTGCCAGTCGTGAGCCTTGCGGAGTTTGAACTGGACTCCGGAAGCGAAGCTGACGTTCTGTGCGACAACGAAGTTGCCGTATTCGTACATGTCGATGTCGTCCTCCCAGTCCTCGTCCCAGTTGCCCACGAGAGTCCACTGTGAGCGTTCGCCGGGCTCCTCAGGCACGGGTTTGTCCTCCTCGTCGGCGCTCGGCTCCTCGGGATCCTCGGCGCCCTCGGCGTCGTGGCTCCACTCAGCCCCCGCTGTCTCAAGGTAAAGGATGAGGGCGTGGGGGGAGAAATAGACGTCGTAGTCGCCCTCGGAAGGGACGCTCATATTCTTGCCGCCTTCGCCCATAATAACCTTAGTATCAAGGGCAAGGGCATAAATATTCTCGCCAGGGAGACCGGCGCCCCAGTTATAGGTCCACCTCTTGTTGCGGCGGATCTTGAATGCATCGTCAGGCGTCAGGTGGACGTTTTTAGCCACCACGAAATTGCCGCACTTGACCGTCGGCTTGTCGCCGTTGTCCCAATCCCAGGAGCCGGCGAGGGTGTAGGTCGTGACCTCACCCTCTTCGACGTCGTCGGGGACATCCGGGTCGTCCGGGACATCCGGCGGAGCCTGGCCGTTGCCTCCCTGGGCCACAGGGATGATGACGCGGCTCTTGTTGTCGGCCATATTGGTGACGAAGATACGGCCTGTGCGCTCCTTGTACCCCTTATTGGCTTTGGCGACGACCGTGATGGTCGCCGCTCCCCTGCCGAATGACGGGCTTACCGTCATCCAGGGGACGCTGCTCTCGGTCGCCCAGGTCCCTGCGGTCTCTATGGTAAACATTTCGCTGCCGCCGTCGCCGGCAAAGCTCAGTCCCTTGACCGACGTCGTCACGGAGTTGTCCGGTCCCTTCTCCCTGTCGCAGGAGACGAAGACCAGGGCCAGGACAGCCAAAAACGATGCAATACGTTTCATTTCAGACTATTTCTGTAAGACAATGTAATCCCACGGCTCGAGCATGCCGTCGATAAACTCTCCGGCGAGATCGTCGCCGAAGGCGCTGATGTAGTCGCCGTCAAGTTCGAGGTGGACGGGCTGCGCGCTTCCGGTGAGATTGGCGAGGACGATGACCTTGTTGTCCTCCACCTCGCGGGAGAATCCGAGGACTCCCTCAGGAAGGCCTTCGATCCAGACTGCGGGGCCGCCCTTCTCGCCAGCTGCGAGAGCCGGGTTGGAGTGGCGCAGATCGACGAGGGCGCTGAAGAAGTCGGTGTACCTGTTGGCGCTCCAGTCGGTGATGGGATCCTTCTCAAAGAAGGCGAGACGGCGGTCGAGGCCGATCTCCTGGCCGGTGTAGATGAGCGGCTGACCCTTCGGGAGGGTGAAGCAAAGCACGGCCATCACATCGGCCGCGTCGCCCATCCTTTCGAACTCGGTCCCGGCCCACGAGTTCTCGTCGTGGTTGGAGGTGAACATAAGCCTGTAGGCCGACGCCGGCGTCGCCTCGGCGTCGCGGGCGACGTAGTCCTTGAGGTCGGCGACCGTCTTCTCGCCGCGGGCGATGGAGTTCATCAGGTGATGGAGCTCCCAGGCGTAGGTTGCGTCGAAGGTGACATCCGGATTGACAAGACCGGGCTTCTCAGCCTCGGCGAGGAAGTAGGCGTCCGGATAGTCGGCGTTCATCGCGGGAAGGACAGCCTCCCAGAACTTCGCCGGCATCTCGCCCGCCGCGTCGCAGCGGAATCCATCGACGCCCTTATCGAGCCAGAACCTCATGCAGCTGTCCTGGGCGGCCCAGACCGCCTCGTTCTCGTAGTTGAGGCTGCGGGTGTCGGTCCAGTCGTATTCCCAGATGGCGTTGCCGAGGGAATCCCTCTCGTAGAAGTCGGCCGGCTCGGTCGTCATCCAGATGTGATCCGGAGCCGTCTGGTTCGCCACCCAGTCGAGGATGACCTTGAATCCGAGCTCGTGGGCCTTCGCGAGAAGGCTTTCGAAGTCCTCCATCGTGCCGAATTCGGGGTTCACTTTGCGGTAGTCGGAGATGGCGTAGTAGGAGCCAAGCGTACCCTTACGCTCCACAGTACCAATCTCATACATCGGCATTAGCCACAGAATATCCACCCCCAGCTTCTGAAGTCTCGGCAACTGTGCCTCAACGCCCTTGAATGTCCCCTCCGAGGAGAATTGACGGATATTGACTTCGTACATCACTGAGTTATAGGACCACTCCGGATGCACCGGCTTCTCCGCTGCCTTTCTGCAGCAGCCAAACGCCACCGCGATAATCGATAAAACTATAAATATCTTTTTCATTGCTTAAATGGATCTAATGCGATTGTTGGTTTGCCGCCGGAGAAGGCGCCGTAGTCGTAGCCGTTACGGGATTTCTCCGACTCGGGCTCCCAGTAGAAGACACCCTTGAACCAGTCGATGTCTTTGGTAAGGCTAATGATGTCCTGGAGGGCCAGTTTGGCCTTGGCGGGCTCGGAGGCCGGCATGCCGAACTCCACGAGCATAATGGGCTTGTTGAAAGTGTCGTGGAGGGAAACGAAGTTGTCCTCGGCAGCATGAACCTTCGTAGTCCAGTCAGGATAGGCGCCGTTCTCCCAGTAGGAAGGATAGAGCGACAGGCCTATCATGTCGTATTTGGCAGTCTTGACAAGGTTGTAGAACCAGTTGTTGCCGTTAAGATCGTGAGCGTTGGAGTGATGGAGAATCACATAAGCGTTCGGATAGACCGATTTCACTGCTTCATAGCCCGCATTGGCGAGCTTAATGAACCCGCTCGCATCCGTCGTGGACACTTCACCGATCGGCTTGCACATACCTGTGTTGGTCTCATTGCCGACCTGGACCCAGGTGACGTCTATATTCTGGGCCTTAAGTGCACCCAGCACATCCCTGGTGTGGTTTCCGAGGGCCGTAGCCATCTGGGAGGCGTTCATAGAGGCCCAGGCGGCGGGAGGATTCTGATTGGCGGGGTCTGCCCAAGTGTCGGAATAGTGGAAATCAATCATTATCGACATACCGAGCGCTGCGGCGCGCTTCGCCTTGACAAGCACGTCGGCCTTGTTGTTCCAGCCGCCGGAGGGGTTGACCCAGACACGATAACGCACTGAGTTGCAGCCGATTGATTTCATAAGGGCGGTACATTCGGTCTCCACGCCGGCGGCAGTGTAGAACTTGTAGCCCTTGCTTTCCATCTCTGTCACCCAACTGATGTCGGCGCCATAAGCGAAAGCCGGGGCGGTTGCTGGCTGGGGGATGGGTATAACGGGCGTGTCTCCCCCATCGTCACCGGCGGAGCGGCCCTTTTTAATCGGATCCTCGCAGCCGAGAAGCGGCAGCAGCAGGACGAGCGCTATAAGGAATCTTTTCATAACTGGAAGACTACTGATGAATTGCCCGCAAGGGTGAGTTTCTTGCCGTCAATCTCGCCGATGCCGAGAAGAGCGACGGGGTGAGACAGATCGTCCGCCTGGGGAAGGGTAACGACCCTCTGATCCGCAGAGACGTTGTGGACCACAAGCATCTTCTCGCTGCCGTAGGTCATGTACCACGCGGCGATGGAGTCGCCGGAGACATTGGCCTTTGTCATCTTACCCTTAGCCAGTGCGTCGTAGGTGTTGCGAAGCTTCAGGAAACTCCTGTAAACGTTGAGCACGCTGCCCTCTGTCTCGAGCTGGGATGCAACCGAGATGGCGGAGGTCAGCATGGAGTTGTCCACCTTGGGGATACCGTTGGAGCCGCTGTGGCCCTTGGCGCAGTCGTTGCCGTTCTTGTCCCACATGATAGGAGTACGGACATTCTCGTCGCCAGTGGACTTGTCGCCCCAGTAGCCGAGCTCTTCGCCCTGGTAGATGTAGGGCTCGCCGGGAGAAGTGAGGAGGAACGCCGCAGCCTGCTTGATGCGGGCGGTGTTCTTGCCGAGCGAGGTCGCGGCCCTGGTCTCGTCGTGGTTGGTGAGCTTGGGCACCTCGATGTAATCGGAACGGTTGGAGGCGAACATCGTCTCGTAACTCATTATATCATCGACGAAATACTTGCCGGTTGAGTTTTTGAGGCTCCACTCGAGGCGCCACCAGTAGTCGAACATGAACAGTGCCGGCAGTCCCTGATAGTACGGAGCCATATCATTGATGGAATCCATCCAGGCCTCTCCTACCATATATATATTATTGGGATGGCCGGCGTTGTGGAACGCTGTGTTGCAGCGATTGTACCACTTCTGGAGGAACTGGACATTTGAAGCATACTTGTCGTTCTCATAGATGAAACGCACGGCGTCGAGACGGAGGCCGTCGATGCCGAGGCCTATCCACTTGTCCACCGAGGCGGCAAGGGCCTTGAATGCGCCGGAAGTCTCCGCCGAGCTGACTTTACCATAGGAGAAGTCGGGCATCCAGGAGCCGAACGCGCCGTAGTAATAGACGGTCGTACCGCCGAAGGTAATATCTGCCGCCGTCGAATTGTTGAGGTTCAAGGCTGTACCTAAGGTGATGTGAACACCTGTCGCCGCACCCCACTTTGTGCCGGCCGGCCAGTTTTCATCGTCCGAAGTGCGGACAAGGAAGCCCCAGTCCGAATTGAAATCGACAGTGATTTCATAAAGAGTGTCAGAACGCTTATAGAGGCGGAACATCTTTTTGTCGCCGAAATAAATCCAGAACTTGACGGAAGTGTCGCTGTTGGAAGCCTGTGCGGCATTGCTTGTAGTCGTAACGACAATGCTCTTCGGTGTGCTTCCGGCCACCGTCAGCTCAAAATGGAGACGTCCGTTATACCCGAGGTCTCCGTACGAATGGGCGTGCCAGTTATCCTTGTTGTAGGAGGACAGGGACGGGAATTTGCCTGCGGAAAAATCAGATTGCGGGTTGGACGAAATCATATACCAGTCGCGGTACTGGCTGGAAGGATTCTCCAGGGCCTCGGTGAACCAGGCGTTACCCTTGCCGGAGTGGTTGAGGACATAGTCGAGATAGATCTTGATGTCCTTCTCGTGGGCCGCATTGACGAGGTTCTGGAAGTCGGTCTCCGTGCCGAAGATGGGATTGACGGCGTTGTAGTCGGTGATGTCGTAGCCATGGTATGAATCCGAAGGGTGGATGGGCGACAGCCACAAGGCGTTGACACCGAGCTCATTGAGGTAATCCAGCTTGTTCTGGATACCCTTGAAGTCACCTATCTTGTCGCCATTGGAATCGGCGAAAGTATAGACGAGGAGCTGGTAGGTCGTGTTGGAGCGCTTGGTCCCGTCGAAGGTCGCGGGGGCCGGCTCGATGTTGCCGGTGATGGACTCCGGAGCCTCATACGCTTCCTGCGAGACCTCGACAACGGCGGTCACGGATTTTGAGGAATTCTGGAACGTAACCTTGCCGGTGCGGGGGGTAGCCCAAGTGCTGTTGTAGGCCGTGACGGTCACGTTGGCCGAGCCGGTGCCGGATGAGGGGTTGGCCTTTATCCAGGTGTTGGAACAGACAGCCGTCCATTTGGTCCCGTCGGAGACGGTGAGCTGGACGACCTGGGCTTCCGCATCCTGGGCCGCAAAAGAGAGGGAGGTCGGCGAGGCCTCTATCGATTCTTTGCTGTCGATGACGACATTCTTGTCGTCCTTGCACGAAAAGAGTGCGAGCGCGATTGTCGCAAGAAAAAGAAGGCGTTTCATGGCTCCTTGTATTTAAATTGGCAAGCCGGAGCCCGGTCAGGGGCTCCGGCCCGAAAAACTACTGGATCACACCGGTGCCGGCGTTGAAGTCCAGGGTGACGCCCTGGCCTGTGCTCACGGGAACACGGGTTTGGTCGCCGCCGTTGCCACGGTACTCGATGACACCGTTAATCGGCACGAACTCCATCTGCCACCAGTCAACGCTGAAAGCGGAGCAGGTGGTGTAGAGGCGGAGCTCACCGGCAGCGAGAGCGCCGGATGAGACTGTGCCGTTGGCATTCACGGTCAGCTCCACACCATTGTCCCAGCCGCCGAAGCAGTCGCCTATACCATAGACGTGGGCGGGCTCGACGACGACTTTGTCGCCGGCGGCGTCGATACCTATGATATAGAGACCGTCCGCAGCGACGAAGCAGTTGCCGTCGGAGACGGTGTAGCCGCTGTCGTTGCCGAGGCCGGTGAAGTCACCGTTCCACTCCTTGACCGCGCAGAACTTGAAGCCCTCGCCGGCCTTGATGTAACGGATGGCCCAGAAGCCGCCGGCTTTGCCGTTGACCTGGATCATATCGACGGCGTTCGTGGCCCAGTCCCAACCGCCGACGGCGGTGCCGATGATATACATCGTCTCGGGAAGGGTGGGAGCGTCGACGTCACCGGTCTTGGTGAGGGTCGCGGTGTAAGGCTGCTTCGAGATGCTGAGCACGACGGTGTACACACCGGGCTCCAGGCCGGCGACATTGCCGCCGTCCTGAACAAGGACGGAGAGATCGCTGCCCTTCTCGACAGGTCCGAGGTTGATGCCCCAGTCCTGATTCATACGGAACTTCCACTCGCAGTTCTTGAGTATCTCGACACCTTCCGCCTTCCATTCATCCTTATCGGCGTCATATGTAAGCGGGTATGCGTCGGTCGACCAGTTGTTGTCCGGGAAGGAGCCGATGATGCCGATGCTGGTGATCGGGGTCACGGTGCAGGTGAGCTGGGTGAGATCGACCACGACCTTGCTGTAGGTCAGCTCGGTGGTAGCGCCGTTGGAGCCGCAGATATTGTCGTTGTCGGAAGTCGCAAGGCCCCAGACATTGCCTGTAACCTCCTTCTTGTCCCAACCCCACTGGTCGCCATCCCAGCTAGGCTGAGCGGTGATCTTGAAGCCATATTCGCCTCCGACGGCAAGGAAGCCCTCATAGTGGCCTTCGCCGTCGCCGGGCAGGACGGTCTTGCTGTGGTCCCAACCGTTGTGGGAACCGGGGAGATAGACCTGCTCGGGGAATGCGGTGTTGACGAACTTGATGGTGTACGGACAGGCGGAGACGTCCATGACGAGCTTGTACTCACCGACCACGGTGCTGGCTATGTTGCCGCCGCCGAAGCCTACGGCACTGAGCTCGCCGCCGAGGCTGACGGTCCAGTCGTGGTTGAAGCGGATCTTGAATTCGCCTTCCTTGAACTCGGTGACTGCGGAGAAAGTCTTCGCTTCAGCGTCGTACTCGAGATCGACATCCTGGCCCCAGCTGTAGTCGCCGACCGCGCTGCCGATGAGCGAGAGGGTCTCAAACTGTGCGAGAGTGAGTGTGTTGAGCTTCTTGTTGAGAACGACGTTATAGATACCGGACGGGACAACGATGTTGTCGCTGACGCCTACGGTGCCGGTCGCGAATGCGTATTCGCCGATCATCTCGACCTCGACCTTGCCGCCGAAGTCATCCTTCCATTCGGGACCGGGGCAGAACTTGAACTGCGCGTCGGCACCGTCGGTGGTCGTAAGGTCGATGACACCTTCGTAGAGGCCCTTCTGTGCAGTGCTCTGCTTGATAGTAGGAGCAGATGCGGGATCCCAGCCCTGGTGGCTGCCCGGGAGATAGACCTGGTCGGGGAAGGTGGAAAGGAATGTCGTGACGGCGACGGGGTCGGAGGTGACGGCGACGCCGTTCGGCAGGGACTCGCAGTAGGCGGTCACGACGACTGCCATCTGGCACTCTTCCTCTTCCACGGCGCCTGCTGCGACGAGGGCCTCGTTGAGCTCATCGACGGTGAGTTTATAGGATGTGCCGGAGATGGGCTTGTCGCCGGTGAGGCTGTATTCAGCGCCTTCGCCGACCTTGACGGCGACTCCGTAGGTCACGGTCTCGCCATAGACGAGCCTGGCCTCGGACCACTCGGCGAGGACTATCTCCTCAGCCGCCTTGGTCGGATCGAGGACGACGGGCTCCATGACGGAGGTAAACTCGGGAGCGACGGCGTCACCGTTGACATAGACGTTGATCGAAAGAGGGGCGGAAGCATAGACCGCACCTCCATCGGCGACCCTCACCTTGAAGATGAAGGAGGCAGTGGAGTTCTCCGGGAACTCGAAGTTCTCTGTGAGAATGTCCTTGAACTCCGCCTTGGAGACAGAGAAGAAGAGGTCCTCGGTGTTCACGAGAACAACTTCTTCCTCGCCAAAGGAGACAGTGAAAGTGTAAGGAAGTCCCTGAGGGAGGTTCCTGTAGGCGGACCACGCGAAGGTCACATCCTCGTCCGGAGTACCCGTTGTGAGGAGGATATCGTTGTGGGCGTAAAGCTCGGGAGCCACCGGATCGGTTGAGAACGCGTCCTCGCTCTTGGGCTGGCAGGAGGCGAAACCGGCGATGATGGCCGCGGCTGCAATCAGATTGAATATCTTTTTCATGGCTTCTTCTCTTTATTGCTGCTCATATACAATTACCAGAGGAGTGCGGTTGCCGTAGAGCTTGATGACGTAGGTTCCATCAAGACCGGGCTTGATGTTGGCCGCGTCGCCGCTCTGGGTGAGTTCGAATCCGCCCTCTACCTCAGAGCTGGCCTTGACCGCGTCGCCGAACTTCATGCCCCAGTCGTCCTTCATGCGGACGAGGAACTCTGTGTCGGCGGCGAGGGTGACGGCGGGCGTCGCCCAGACGTTTGCTGCGGAATCGTAGGTGAAATAAACGTCCTTCGACCAGTCACCGCCGCATTCGGCGATGCTTCCGATGACGCTCACGCACTTCACGAACTCCCTGGAGAGCTGCTTCTTGTTGAGGTCCACGGTGACGAAGTTGACTTCCTCTCCGGCGGGGATGCCGAAGTTGCCGTCCTTGTCGCCGTAGTCATAGCCTTCCCAGGTGGCGGTGTAGCCGGCGGAGATGCCGGTCCACTCGTCGCCTATGCTAAGCTTGAAGGGGCAGATACCCGGAGTGTTGTCGGCATCTTCCTTGAATTCGGCGAGGATCCTGTAGATCTTGGTGCCGCCTTCCATCTCCCAGAGTTCGGTGTCCTTCTGCTTCCATCCCTGATAGTAACCGGGCATATAGATGCAGTTCTTCGGAGCGTCGAAGGTGGTGATGTTGAAGGAGATTTCGTTGGAACGGACGGGAGCAGTGTCGGTGCCGTTGACGGCGGCAAGGAGATACGCGCCGACTTCGGCGGTCTCGTTCTTGCCGACACCAACACCGGCGCAGGCCACGCCGTTGAGGTCAGACTTGCTGACGGTCAGCGAGTTGGAGTAGGATTGGCCGATGAGGGCTTCCTTGTCTCCGTAGGTCATGAAGAGCTGGTAGCTCACCTCGACGGGAGCGCCGAAATCGGCGGAAGTCCAGTTGAAGACCACGGCCTCGACCTTGTTGTTGATCTGGTTGACGATGACGTCGCCAACATTGCCGAGAACGGGAGCTACGCACTCACCTGCAGGGCTGAGCGTCGTCTTCTCGAACTGCCTCTCGCAGGAGACGGCGCCGAGGAAGGCGGCTGCAGCCAGAACTATTGTGAATATACGTTTCATAATGTCTTGCAAATTTTAATATCCGGGGTTCTGGACGAGTTTGCTGTTGGCGTTCATGTCCGTCATGATAATCGGATAGATGGTCATGTAGCCCGGAATGGCAATCTTGCCATCGGCGACGCCGCCCTTGTAGGTCCAGGGGAAGGATGCGGCCGTGAAGTAGCCGTAACGGATGAGGTCGGTCCTGCGGTGGCCTTCCCACATCAGCTCGCGGGCCCTCTCGTCGAGGAGCCAGTCGAGAGTGATGTTGTCGGGCATCGGGACACCGGCCCTGTCGCGGAGGGTCTTGAGGTAGCCCCTGGCCTCGGCGGAGGTGACGGTGCCGTCACCGAGCCTGGCCTCAGCCTCAGCGAAGATAAAGTACATCTCAGGGAGACGGAAGATCGGGAAGTCGCAGGATGAGAACTTGTAGTTGTCAACCTCGGCGCCGTTGACGTGGCCGTCGCTGTAGCGGGAAGAGAACTTCCAGCAGCGCCAGCCTGTCGCAGCGTCGCTGGGATCGTACTCCCTGGTGCCCTCGTTGATGAAGAAGGCCCTCTTGTCGGAGGTCTCACGGTTGTAGCCGAAGCCCTCGCCGTCCCAGTTGACCTCCTTGAGGTCGAAGCGGGCGACGTAGTCGTTGGGGACATGGTAGCCGTTCCAACGCTCGACAGCCACGTTCTCGGAGGAAAGTCCGAGGAGAGATGCGATCTTCTGGGAAGAAGCATCGTCGAGGCTTGCAGAAGCGAAGGTCGTGGTGGAACCCCAGCTCTGGGAGTGGTCCTTGTCGTATTCAATCGCGAAGATGAACTCGTTCTCGGCGGCACCGGTCTCGGTGTTGTCCTGGAAGAAGTTGTCCTCATAGGAAGGGTTGCAGATATAGCCCATCTCGATGACGGCCTTGGCCGCATCCTTGGCTTTCTGCCACTGGGGAGTGCCGGTGTAAACCTCGGCATTGAGGTACATGCGGGCAAGGAGAGCCTGCACGGAGCCCTTGGTCGGCCTCGGGTAAGGAACGGCGCCCTTCTCAGGCATGTCCCCGTTCAGAAGGTCGAGGCACTCGCCCTCAATCCAGTTGTAGAGGTCAGCCCTCTGGATCTGGGCAGGCATCTCACCGCCGATGTTTTCGGGCATCGGGAACGGAGGGTTGCCGAAGAGGTCCATGAGGAGGTAGAAGAACATCGCCCTGTGGAACCTCGCCTCGGCGCGGTAGCCGGCGACGACGCCCTTGACGTCGGAGTGGCCGCGGGCCTCGAGCTTCGCGTCCTCGGTCTGGAGGAGGAATTCGTTGGCGAGGGCTATGCCCTTGAGGCAACGGGTATAAACGGCTTCCGTCGCGTCATTGACGGCGGTCGTCCACTTGTCATTTTGGATGTCAGAGATGTAGGAGTCGCCCCAGACGCACTTCAAGGCGTCGCATGACATTTCGTTGAGGTTGACGTACTGGCGGACGAGCTCACTCTGGCCGGCATCGGAGAATTTGAGGTCGGAAGAGCCCGGATCAGCCTGCGACACAAATGAGTAGTAGGCATTGATGTAGGCAAGGCCCCTGATGTAGCTGTCCTTGTCCTTGTAGGCGAGCTCGGAAGTGAAGTCCGTCTCGTTGAGCGGAAGGGTGTCGAGCTGGTGGACGCACGAAGCGGCAAGGATTACTGAAGCAGCTGCAACGAATATTTTGTAGATCTTTTTCATTTCCGCTGTTCTTTAGAAGTTGATGCTTACACGGAGAGTGTACAGACGCGGACGGGGGACGATGCTGTCGTCAACGCCGTCGAGCGAGGTGAGTTCAGGATCGAGGCCTGAGTACTTGGTGAACGTGCAGACGTTCTGTACGGAGGCGGCGATGCGGATCGAGTTCATCAGCCAGTCGGTAGGATCGATCTTGAAGGTGTAGCCGAGGTTGATGTCGTCGATCTTGAAGAAGGAAGCTTTCTCGACGAAGAGGTCGGAATACTTCTGGTTGGTGTCGATGGGCTTTGTCCAGCCGTCGATGAGGAAGGCGCTGGAGAGGTTGTTGATGTAGCCCTTCGTGTAGTCGTCGCTGTAGGAAGTGGAGTAGCCCATGGCGACCTTGTTGATGGCGTAGTTGCCGAACGAGCCGTGGCCGCTGAGGGAGAAGTCCCAGTTCTTGTAGGACAGGCGGGTGTTGATACCGCAGTAAACCCTCGGGGTCGGGCTGTAGCCGGTCACGTAACGGTCGGAATCGGTGATCCTGCCGTCGCGGTCGCGGTCCACGAGACCGTTCTCGACGGGCTTGCCGTTCTCGTCATAGAGTTGCTCGAACAGGTAGAAGGTGTAGGGTGAGAAACCGACCCTGTGGAGGGAGGTGAATCCACCCGTGCCGCCCATACCGGCACCCGTGGTGACACCGAGGTAGCCGGCCATGTTCTTCTCGGTCAGCTTGGTGATCTTGGTGTCCTGGACGGTGATGTTGCCGCCGACTGACCAGTGCCAGTCCTTGGTCTCGATGATAGCGGCGTTGAGGCTGAGCTCGATACCCTTGTTGACCATGCTGCCGATGTTGGAGATGATCACGTTGGAGAAGTTGGAGCCGAGAGGCGCGCTGACGAGGTTCAGAAGGTCGAAAGTCCTCCTGTAGTAGCCCTCGATGCTGCCGGTGATCCTGTCATTGAGGAAGCCGAAATCAACACCTACGTTGTAGGTCTCGGTCGTCTCCCACTTGATGTTGGGGTTGTAGGCCTGGGGGGCGAGGACGTTATAGTTGCCTTCACCCATGTTGTACCTCATGTTGATGACGGTCGGGGCCTCGTAGCGGGCGAGGTAAGGATAGTAGTCCGAACCGATGTCCTGCTGGCCGGTGCGGCCCCATCCGAGACGGAGCTTGAGGGCGGAAACAGGGGCCACGTTCTTGAGGAAGCTCTCCTCCTTGATGTTCCATGCGAAAGCCACCGAAGGGAAGATACCCCAGCGGTTCTTCTTGCTGAAACGCGAGGATGCATCCGCACGGAGGGTGGCCGTGAAGAGGTAGCGGCTCTTGATGGACCAGTTGGCCCTGCCGAAGAAGGAGATAAGGTAGTACTCCTTGGCGTTGGTCGGGGACTCGAAGTAGAGATCCTCTTCGCGGAAACGGGGTTCTACATTGTAGTAGGATGTGTTGTCATAGCGGACGTAGTTGTGCTGCCAGCTGTAACCGGCCATCACGTCGAGGTTGCACCACTTGAACTCGTGGTTGTAGTCGGCATAGGCCTCGAGGAGGGCGTTGCGGTTGTAGTTGGTGTACTTGGTCGCGAGATCAGGGCTTGACTTGGCCGCGCTGAAGGAGCCGAGGTAGTTGTACTGCTCGCCCTTTGTCTTGGCGACGTCATAACCCATGTTGACATTGAAGCGGAGATCCTCGAAGCCGTGGACCTTGTAGTCGAGCTGGAGGTTACCGATGGAACGGAGGGTCTTGCCGTTGTTGTAGTAGTCGTACATGACGGAAAGAGGGTTCGTCGAAGCCATCGAGTTGGGATCGCCGCCGGAGTACCAGTTCCAGTACTGCTTCTTGGCGTCGCGGATGGGCTTGGTCGGGTCGAAGGCAATAGCGTTGCCGATGGCGCCGGTGTTGGCCCAGTTGGTGCTCTGGTAGATACCCTTGATGTTGGCGATGATCGAGAGGTGGTCCTTGAAGAGCTTCGGGGAGAGGCTCACGTCGATGTTGCCCCTCTGGTTGTCACCGGTCTTGAGGGTCGCCTGGTCGAGGTTGTAGCCGAGGCTGGCGCGGAAGGGAACCTTCTTGCCGCCGGTCGCGCTGATGTTGTGGTCGGTCTGGATCGCGATACGGTAGATCTGCTTCTGCCAGTCAGTCGAAGAGTCCGTGAGAAGGTCGGCCTTCTCAGGGTGGTTCGCGGTGATGTAATCGCGGAACTGGTCGGCGCTCATCATGTTGATGGTAGAGTAGTTCTGCTTGAGGGAAACGCTGCCGGTGTAGTTGACCTTGATCTTGCCGGAAGTGCCGGAGCCCTTCTTGGTCGTGATCATGATGACACCGTTGGAAGCGCGGGAACCGTAGATAGCGGTCGCGGAGGCGTCCTTGAGGACGGAGAAGCTCTCGATGTCATTGGGGTTGACGGAAGCGAGAGGATCACCCATACCGGCACCGCCGTCGCCCGTCACGGGGACACCGTCGATGACGATGAGAGGGTCGTTGGAGGCGTTCAGCGAAGCGGCGCCACGGATACGGATCGTAGCCGAAGCACCGGGCTGGCCGGAAGCCGGGATAATGTTAAGACCCGGGACCTTGCCGAGGAGGACCTGGCTCGGGGAGGTGATGGATCCCCTGTTGATGTCGTCGGCCTTGACGGTCGCGACGGAGCCTGTGAGGTCGCTCTTCTTGACGGTGCCGTAGCCGATGACGACGACGTCGTCGAGGAACTCGGTGTCCTCGGCGAGAGTCACTGTCGCAGGGACTGCGGAGGCCGGGAAAGACTGGCTCGCATAGCCGATACAGCTGATTTCAACCACTGCATCAGCCTTGGAGACTGAGAGAACGTATTCGCCGTCCAGTCCTGTCGAGGTACCGTTCGTGGTCCCCTGTTCCAGGACTGTGGCCCCGATTACGGGCCCCTGGGCGTCGACTACCGTTCCCTTGACCTGGTACCCGCCCTGGGCGAGCACAGATGTGGCGAAAATGCTCCCGAAGAGCATAAGGGCCACTGCGGT
Organism: Bacteroidales bacterium; assembly: GCA_017534745.1. Classification (GTDB taxonomy): domain Bacteria; phylum Bacteroidota; class Bacteroidia; order Bacteroidales; family UBA932; genus Cryptobacteroides. The sequence continues at coordinate 37,985 of JAFXVX010000017.1, forward strand.
TAGTAATCTTTTCATCAGTGATTAGTTAAATGGAATATAGTTAGTTAAGATTGCTTTTTGACCTTAATCAGAAGCACGCAGGCTGCTCCGATGACGAGGTATATACCCGCCATCACGAGCATCATGGGCTGCTTCCCGCCGACCATGCTGAGCACGAGGCCGCCGGTCGCCGCAGCGACTATCTGCGGGAGGCAGATGGTGCAGTTGAAAAGGCCGAGGTAGCTGCCCATGTGGGGATTGCCCTCGAGCGAATTGGTCAGGAGGGTAAACGGCAGGGCGAGCATCGCGGCCCAGGCGGCGCCGACAAGGAAGTAGGCGGCGGCCGCAAGGTAGCGGTCGTGGATAAAGAACAGCGAGATGAAGCCTGCCGCACCGATGAGGAGGCTCACGATGTAGGCCAGCCTGATATTCTTGAAACGGGGCAGGACCATGGCCCATAGGATGGAACCCACGGCCTGGACGGCGAAGACTACGCCGACCCAGTTGCCTGCGGCCTGATAGTCCGCGGAGGCCGTCGCGCCTGCTGCGGAAGGGTCTATACCCCAGCAGTTGGCAGCCAGCATCCCGTTGGAGTAGGTCCACATGTAAAGGAACGCGGCCCACGAGAAGAACTGCACGAGGCCAACTGTCCAGAAGGTCGCGGGGGCCTTGAAGAGCAGGCGGAAGAGGCCGTCGTCATGAGATTTCTCGACTACGCCTTCGGCTTCGCTCGAAATGACATCCTTTTTCTCTATGCCGTGGAAGGCGGCGTACTCCTCCGGGGGCATTTCCTTGACCTTGAAGAAGGTGTAGAGGACGCAGAGGATGAGGATGGCGGCGCCGACGTAGAAGGAGACCTTGACGGAGTCGGGGATGACGCCCTCGGGGGCCTCGTTGGCGATGCCTATCCAGGTGAAGAATATCGGGAAAAGGTAGCCAAAGAGGCTTCCCGCGTTGCAGAGGAAGCTCTGGATGGAGTAGGCCTCCGTCTTCTGCTCCTCGCCCACCATGTCGCCGACCATCATCTTGAAGGGCTGCATCGCGATGTTGATCGAAGTGTCGAGGAAAATGAGGCTGAAGAGGCCGAACCACATCGCGGCGTTGAGCCCGAGGAATACCCTCGCGGAGAAATTGATGCTGCCGGCGTTCGGGAGGAAGACCATCACAAGGACGGCGATGATGGCACCGACAAGCAGGTACGGCTTGCGGCGGCCCATCTTGCACCAGGTCCTGTCAGAGTATTTTCCGATGAGGGGCTGGACTATCATGCCCATGAGGGGCGGAAGGATCCAGAAGAAACTCAGGGTGTGGGGGTCGGCCCCGAGAGTCGCGAATATACGGCTGATATTGGCGCTCTGGAGGGCGTATGCTATCTGTACTCCGAGGAATCCGAAACTCAGATTCCACATCTGCCAGAAGGATAAGGAACGTTTCTCACTCATTTACGGCGAGTTTTAGTGTTTGTGGTTTAGCCCACAAACATACAAAATATTCCTTAAATAAAAAATAGGCAGGATTAGGAACCCTGACGGAACTTACTTAAATACAACGAAATACCCGTACGGACCGAAGGTAAGAGACTCGTCCCTTTCGGAGAAACCGGACGGATAGGCGCAGGTGACCTCCCTTCCCGTCGTATTTACCGCGACAAGACCGTTGTCATAGACTATCCACACGGTGCTGTCGGAGACATAGCTTGTGAATCCCCTGCTGCGGTCAAGCAGGGAAAGCACAGACATAGCAGCCTCGTATTCTCCCGTGTAGGAAGTATTTGACGCCCAGTCCATTACGGTGACATTAATGAAATTGACCTTCGACGGGTATCCGATCTCCTGCGAGGAATAGATAAGCGGCGAACCGTCAAGGGCGGCCGCGAGGACAAAGGCCGAAAGGGCGGCCTTTTCGCCCGGGAACTGGACGACGGGGCTGACTTCGGAAGCATCGTCGTGATTGGTGATGAAAAACAGTTTTGATTTTCCTTCCGGAACCCTCGAAACGGTCTGGGAAAAACTCCCTATCATAAAGGCGGAAGGCTTTGACCTTTCGGCGAATAGGTCCACGAGGCCGGCTTTCAGGGCGCGGCTGAAGACGATGTCGAAGCCGTCGTCATAGAGTCTCTCGTAGTCCGACTCGGCCAGCATCACGAGATCCGGATTGATCTGCCGGAGCGCAGTTATCGCTTCGGTCCAGAAACTGTCCGGGACTCCGTGGGCATAGTCGCAGCGGAAGCCGTCGACGCCCTTTCCGACCCAGAAACTCATCGCGTCGATCATCGCTGCGCGAAGATCATTATTGGCGTAGTTGAGCTGCGCCACATCCGTCCAGGTCTCAGGATAGACTATGTTCCCCTGCCCGTCCTGAGCGTACCAGTCCGGATGTTCCGTAATCCAGGGGTGGTCCCAGGCGGTGTGGTTCGCTACCCAGTCGAGCATTACCTTCATCCCCTTGCTGTGGGCATTGGAAACAAGGACGCTGAAATCGTCCAGGGTCCCGCATTCGGTGCGGATTCCCTTGTAGTCCTTTATGCAATACGGTGAGCCGAAAGCCTTCTCGGTCCCGAGCGGGTAGAAAGGCATAATCCAGAGTACGTCCGCCCCGAGCGCCTTGATTTGGGGAAGGCGCATCGTGATGGCATTCAGTTGCCTGGAGGACGCAAAGCACCTCGGGTTGGCCTCATAGAGCACATATCGCGGGCCCGAAGGTGCGGATGTCTTGACCGAGGCGGTCGGGGACTCCGGACCGCTCGGTATGAGGTTGTTGCGCGAGGCGGCGCCGTCCTTGCAAGCGGCGGAGGCAACTGCCGCCGCTGCAAGAAGAATTATACCGAACCGTCTCATTCCGCTTGGATCCAGACGTACGGCGACGAGCCGTCGGCGCCGTTAAGATAAATCGTGTAGGTGCCTTCGGGAATGCTGAGGTCTCCGCCGTCCTGGGCTAGACCAAGATCAGTCTCGAGAGCGAAAGACACGCCGCTTGCAAGGCCGAGATTGACCGTCCAGGCGCCGTCCTTGACGAACTTGAAGGCGCCGCTGAGGGAAACGCCGTGGGCGGAATACGAATCTCCCTCGACGCTGAGCGGGATGGTCCCGGAGGAGGCAGACCACTCGTTGAACTCGCCAGCGAGGGCCCAGACGGGAGCCGAGGCGGGAAGGGCCTCCGGATTCTCCGGATCCGTCACCTTGACAGAAGTCGAGGAGCCGACTCTGTAGTACACGGTAGTCGCCGATGTAAAGTCGGCAGCCGGGAGATCCAGCTGGGAGCCAACGCCACCGTCGTTGAATATAATGCTGTAGGTCGTAGCCGCCGTGTTGGACGGGAGTTCGTACTTAAGGTAGGTGTGGGTGCCCTTTGTCTCGGTCGTGTAGGTCGTGAGACCAGGCCATGCTCCGGAGAACAGGTTGCCGTCGTCGTTCCACATCCAGATGCCGCGGCCCGAGGCCGTCCATCCCGTCTCGTCGAGGATACAGATGTAATACTTCGTCCCCGGGGTCGGGGGGTCCGGAGGAGTGACTGATCCGCCGGAGTAGGTCTGGGGATCCACGACCTTGAGAGTGGTCCCTTCGATTGCATAATAGTAGGTCTGCCCGTCGGCGAAGGTCACGGAATAATCGGCGGTCTGGTTGGTACCGTCATTGATGATGACGTTGATCGCGCTGTCGGTGATATAGGCCTCACCCAGGGTGAATTTCGCGTAAGACAGGCTGTTGAAAGTCTCGCTTTCGGTCGATGCCAGTCCCTCCCATGCCGGAGTACCGGTTACGGGGCCATCTTCAATCCAGGCGTATAGGTTGAGAGTTCCCCATCCGGAAGGAGCATAGACATAGACGGTGGCAGACTTTTCCGTCGGTCCCGGAGGATCGTCAGGACCGGGGCCGGGAGGATCGTCGCCACCGGGATCGTCCCCACCGGGTTCATCGCCGCCACCGGGCTCACTGCCGCCGGAAGGCTCTCCGCCGGCCGCGTCGGGGGCCTCAAGGGCGGTGACGCTGTCGTCGGTGAGGGAGAAGAAGTAGTGGCGGTCGAGGGTGACGCCCTTCAGGCAATCGAAGTTCTCGAGCTGGGAACCGCCGTTATTGTTGTTGAAGATGAGGTTGAGCCCTGTCTTGCCGGTGTTGGAGGAACCGGTGTCGAAGTAGGTGTAGGTCACTCCGCCGTAGGTCCAGGTGCCGGTCGGCTGCATTCCGGGCCAGGCGCCGAACGGCTCGGGAGAGTCGGATATCCAGGCGTACATCGCGATTTCGCTCCAGGAAGTGCCGTCCTCGACGAAGACGCCCCAGCCCTCCAGGGTCGGGAACGGCTCGTCAGCACCGCCTCCGCCGCCGGAGAAGAAGGAGCGCCAGCGGTCCACATAGACGTTGTACCAGGCGCCCTTGTCGGCATTGAGGGTGTGATAGAACGGGCCGTTGTCCACGGAGCGTTCGACACCCTGCTGGACATTGACGAAGAAGAAGCCGTCGGAAAGGTCGTAGCCGGCATTGAAGGAAGCCGGGTCGAGGTAGATGCACCACTTCTCGGCCACGGTCTCGGAATGGGCGAGCTTCCACTTCCCCGTCGGCTCGCTCACGACCGTCGCGGAGTCTCCCGCGAAGGGGCCTGCGATGTAAAGGTCGTCGCTCTCACGCGTCGAGACGGGCATTATAGCCTCGATGAGTATCTTCCCCGCCTGGACCACGGAAGCCTGCTTCTCGTGCTCGAAGACTATCTCCTTCTCGGAGCATCCGGCAAGGCCGAAGGCGAGAAGCGCTGCGGCTGAAAGTATATAAAGTATCTTTTTCATATCACAAGTGCTTTATAATCAATAACCCGGGGTCTGCTGGAGGCCGGAGTTGGTCTGGAAGGCCGACTGCGGCAGAGGGTACCACTCGTACTTGCGGTCACGCTTCACGGGGATAAGGCTTCCGTCCACATCCGTGGCGCGGCCGAAGAACCACCACTGGCCCTGGGTGAACTTGTCGTAGCGACGGAGGTCCGTCCTTCTGCGACGCCCCTCGGAGAGGAACTCCTTGCCCCACTCGGAGAGCATCCAGTCGAGGTCGAACTCCTCGAAACCGGGGCCCGGGACGGCGAGGGCCGCCTCCTTGTCGGAGGAGGAGAAATAGCGCCCGCGGACGGCATCCACAAGGTCTTTCGCGCCGCCGGCGTCACCGGAGCGCAGCTTGCATTCGGCCAGCATGTAGTAGGCCTCGGCGAGTCGGAACTCGACGTTGTCGATGTTGCGGAAATCGATGCCGGAAGTCGCGGGATACATGGGATATTTGATGAGCCTGTAGCCCGAATTGACCTCGCCGTAATAGGGCGACATCACCGGCTTGACGCTCGCGGGCTTACGGAAAGTGGCAAGCTGGTCCACATAGACGAGATCCATTCCGTCGCGGTCGGCGTCGGCCTTGACGGGGGACGTCGTGCCGTACTCGTACTGGGGGCCTTTGAGGAAAAGGCCGCCGTTCCAGACGCCGGAGGGGCAGCTGTAGGCCTTCTTACGGATATCCCTGTCGTCGAACCTCTCATAGACGGCGCCGAGCTTGTCGCCGTACGCCTCGCCGAGGAAGCTCTCGCCGCCGGTATCGGTCCCGCCGAGGGCGAGGATTTCACCGCTGTTGTCGTGGGAAGGAACCACTATCTCGCAGTTCCAGCCGCTGGCGTCGCTGGCGGGGTCTCCCATTATGTTCTTCCAGTTGTACGGAAGGCCCTTGAGGTTACGCGTGTTGCCCATATTGAACGGGGACTGGCCCTGCTCGCAGGCAAAGGCGAATACGATCTCAGGGCAGGTCCTGTTGCCGTACTTGAAGATATCGCGGTAGTCCGGCACTATGCTGTAGGTGCCGTAATCCCCGGCTATAATCTTTTCACAGATGGCGGCGCACTCGTCATAGTGATCCTCTCCTATGAAGACGCCGGCATTGAGCGAGAGTTGGGCGCGGAGCATCCTGTTCATGGCCTGATTCATCCGGTTGACCTTGTTCTGCGGAAGATGTTCGACGGACTCGTCAAGCTCCGTTGCTATGAAATTGTAGATACTGCGGCAGCCGGCCTCGAACGAACCGAGGCGGCGTGACTCGCTCGGAGGTACTTCGTCGCTGACGGTATTGCAAAGCGGAAGCGAGCCGCCCCATGCCTGGAAGTTGATGTAGTAGCACCAGGCCCGGAGGGTACGGATCTCAGCGATGTAGGAGTCGAACTGCTCCCTGGACATCTTGAGGTCCGAAGGCTCGATGGTCTGGAGGTCGTATATGATGTTGTTGGCGAGGCCGATGGTTGTCCACGACTCCTGCCAGGCCTGGAGGATAATCTTGGACTCCGAGTTCCACCGCTGGACGGAAAGGACGTACTTTTCGCCTTCGTCGTAGCCCCAGCCGTCGTTCCAGATGCGCCAGGCCATCTGGTCGGCGGAATACTCCTGGAGGTAGAACATCTTTTCGGAGAGGTTGCTCTGGGCCTCGCTGTAAACGGAGGCGACAGCGGCCTTGACGCTGTTTTCGTCCTGGTAGAAGACGCCCTTGTCGAGGGAGGAATAGACCTTCTCGTCAAGATTGACGCAGGAGACCGCTGCAGCGGCCGCAAGCATTGCTATGAATATATTCTTTTTCATAATCGTCGTCTTTTAGAATCTTGCAGTAACGCCAAGGGTAATCTGGACCGCCGACGGGTAAGCGCCATTGGTGTCGATGCCGGGAGTGAGGCCGTTGGAATTGACGAGGGACGGGTCGGTCCCGTTGTAGGAAGTGAGGGTGAACAGGTTCTTGCCTGCAAGGTATATCCTCAGGCTGTCAACGTGCTTCCAGTTCTCGGTCTTGAAGTTGTAGCCAAAGGTCGCCGTCTGGAGCTTGAAGTAGCTTCCGTCGTAGAGGAAGAAGTCGGTGATGACACCGCCACCGGTCTTGATGTAGCTGTAGTCGGTGTAGGCACTGCGGTAAACGTTGCCGCCGCCGTTGGTCCCGATGAGACCCATCCCGTACTGCCTCATATTGAATATCTTGTGGCCGAAGGCTCCGGTGAAGAAGAGGTTGAGGTCGAAGCCCTTGTAGCGGAAGGTGTTGTTCCAGGAGAGGAAGACTTTCGGCACGGTGTTGCCGATGTAGGTCTTCCAGGCGGGATCGGCGTTGGTGACGTTGGTCGGGTTGCCGTCACCGTCGGCGATGAGCATGTTGCCCGACTCATCGACGCCGAGGTAGCGGTATCCGTAGATCTTGCCGATTTCCTCGCCTTCGTTGACGCGGAAGAAGTACTCGCTGGAGCCGACGCCGGGCTTGTCGTAGAGCTCAAGGTAGGTCGCATCGTCGGACAGGTGCTTGAGCCAGGTCTTGCCGAAGGACATATTGATACCGGTCGTCCACTGGAAAGCCCTCTGTGGACGGAAGACGTCGAAGTCGATGGAGAACTCTATACCCTTGTTGTCGGAAACGGCGACATTCTTGAGGATTGTCGAATACACGAACGGGGGCTGTGGAGCGCCTGTCGTGTAGAGAAGGTCCTTGCTCCGGCGGTCGAACAGGTCGATGCTGCCGCGCAGGCGGCTGCCGAGGAAGGCAAAGTCAACGCCGAAGTTGAAGCTGTCGAGGTACTCCCAGGCGAGTTTCGGGTTGTTGTTCTTCTCCGGGGCGAAACCGGTGATCCACTCCCCGTCCATGTAGTAGCTTCCCCTGTTGCTGTAGGTTGCGAGGGACTGGTAGGAGCCGAAGCTCGAACGGCCGGTGCGGCCGTAGCTGAGACGGAGTTTGAGGCTCTGGACCTCGGAGGTGTTGTCGGAGATGAATTTCATGTTTGCCATTTCCCAGGCGAGAGAGGCGCCGGGGAACCAACCCCACTTTTTACCGGGGCCGAACTTTGTACTGCCCTCGGCGCGGAAGGAGGCCGACGCAAAGAGCAGGTTCTTCCAGTTGTAGTTGACGCGGCCGAAGAAACCGATGAGCCTGGAGGACTCCTTGTAGGAGCCCATATTGGCGTGGTCACCGGTCGTGTCCCTGAGGTACGAGCCCTGGTAGAGGTTGTTGTAGAGCATGTTGTCGTACTGGAAGTTGAAATTCTCGGCGTTGACGCTTTCGGTCGCGAAGGACTCGAAAGAGTAGCCCACGACAGCCTGCAGGGTGTGCTCCGGAAGGAAAAGGCCGTAGTTGCCGAGCCACTCGAAGTGGTTGGTCTGCCACTTCTGGTAGGAGATACTGGCGTGGCCGTCATAACCGCCCCAGTAGGACTCGCCGGAGTCCGACGGGGTCCAGTTGTTGGACTTGTAGTCGTTGTAGTCGAGGGTGTAGTTGACGCTGGTGGACAGCTGCATATTGTCCCTCATGAGGATATTCCACTTGAGGCCGGCAGTCGCGAGGAGGTAGATCCTGTGGCCGTCGGAAGTGCGGTTGACCATGGCCTCGTAGGGGTTGAGGGCGCCGGTCGGGGAGGAAGGTTGGTAGTAGGTGCCGTCCTCGTTCCAGATGGGCATCGTCGGGTTCATCGAGAGGGCGGCGTCAAACATGCCGTCATTGCCATAGGTCTCATCGACACGGCGTGCGCTGAGGGAGGCGTTGGCCTGCAGGCGTCCGTTGATGAACTTCTGCTCGACGGCAGCCCTGCCGCCGTACTCCATCCTCGCATCGACGAGGTCGAGACCGGTCGCGTTCTTGAAGAATACGGAGGCGTTGTAGTTGCCCTTATCGGTTGAGGCGTCGATGGAGACATACTGGTTCTGCTCATAGGAGAACTTGCGGAGAAGGCTGCGATACCAGTCGGTGTCGGCGCCGTAGTCCATTCCCCTGCGGGAGCGGCGGAACTCATCCGGCGACAGCACCGACGGTATGTCCTTCGGCGCATTGTAGGCGAAGTAGGAGTCGTAGCTGATGTGGAAATTCTCGCTCGTGCCGGAGCCCTTCTTGGTCGTGATGAGGATGACGCCGTTGGCGCCGCGTGTGCCGTAGATGGCGGCCGACGCGGCATCCTTGAGGACTGTCATCGACTCGATGTCCTGAGGCGAGACATTACGGATGTCGCCTCCTGGGACGCCGTCGATAACGACAAGAGGGTCATTACTGGCGTTGATGGAGGTCGCGCCGCGGATCTGGAGCGATGAGCCGGCGTTGGGGTTCGCGGCCGCCGTCGTCACGATGTTGAGGCCGGCGACCTTGCCGGTGAGCATTTCCATCGGGTTGTTCATACCGCCCTTGAAGAGGTCATCCTTGTCCACCTGGACGATGGATGAGGACAGCTCTTTCCTGGAGAGGGAACCGTAGCCGATGACGACGACATCGTCGAGGAATTCAGTGTCCTCGACGAGGGTGACTGTAGAAGGAACCTCTGAGGCGGCGAAGGTCTGCGTGGCGTAGCCGATGCAGCTGACCTCGACTGTCGCCGATGGGCCGGAGACGGTCAGGAGAAAGTCGCCGTCGAGGCCTGTCGATGTGCCGTTGGTCGTGCCCTTTTCCATTACGGTGGCTCCGATCACCGGTCCGAGGGCGTCAACCACGACACCCTTGACCTCGTAGCCCTGGGCGAACAGACCCGGGCCGCAGATCCAGGCAAGGACTGCGGCCAGCACTGTTGTGAGTATTTTCTTCATTTTCAATATGGTTAGTCGGGTAAATTCCTATTTGCCGCGGCCGGTCTCCGCGATAAGGTCGTGCATGTGGCCGGAGAAAGCCTCGTTGGAGATCAGGCTCTCGATCGTGCAGTGCATGCGGTAGCGCCAGTAGTGGCGGGCGATGGCGGGGACGTTGATCCTCTCGTCGGCCGGATCGCCCTGATAGCGGACGTCGCCGTCGATGGCGAGGTAATCCTGTAGAGGCAGGATACAGAGCATCGCCGGGGATGCGAGGTGATCCTTTACGATTATCTCCGCGGCCCACGGTTCGCAGAAGTACGGGGCCTCGCCGCCGCAGTGCATCATTCCGTTGTAGAATTTCTGGGTGAGCTCCCTGTCTTCCTCCCACCAGGCGCGCAGCGGCGAGGTGTCGTGGGTCCCGGTCGCGCAGACGCAGTAGTAGGGATACTGCGAAGGATCGCCGAAATCGACGTGGACGTCCTTCGGCATCCTCTGGATTTCCAGAGAAAGGATGCCGAGGGAGGACATCGTCTCGGGGACGCAGGCGGGGATCATGCCGAGGTCTTCTCCGCAGGCGAGCATACCGGTCGAGCCGAGGAGGGCGGGCAGTTTCTTCATGGCCTGCTCCTTCCAGAAGGCGTTGTTACGGGAGTAGAAGAAGTCGTTGTAGAGGTCGTTATAGACGGATTTCTGCCAGTCGTTGAGGCGGGCGTAGCCGTCGGTGTGCTGCGCCGCGATCCTCGGGTGATACCAACCTTTCTGCCGGGGATCTTCGATGAAAATATCCGTGAAATCGGTGAAGCCCTTGGAGCGGAGCTCGTCCGCAGGATACGGCAGCGCCGGGGAGAAATGGCCCATAAGGCCGCTCTTGTACTCGAGCGGGATCTCCCAGATACGGAAGAAGCCGAGGATGTGGTCGATACGGAAGGCGTCGAAATACTCGCCCATCTTGCGGAGACGGGCCTTCCACCAGGCGTAGCCGGTCTCGGCCATCCTGTCCCAGTTGTAGGTCGGGAAGCCCCAGTTCTGGCCGTCCGCCGAGAAGGCGTCCGGCGGGGCGCCGGCCTGTGAATCCATATTGAACAGGTCCGGATCGGCCCATGCGTCAGCGCTGAGGCGGCTCACGCCTATCGGCAGGTCGCCCTTGAGGATGACGCCCTTCCCGTGGGCATAAGCCACGGCCTCCTTGAGCTGGAGGTCGAGCTCGTACTGGACGAAGTACCAGAAGCCGACTTCGGCCTGGTGCTCCCCGGCATATCCTTCAGCCTTACGCTGTGAGTATTTGGCGTAACTTCCCCACTTCGAGAAATCAGAAGTGCCCTTCTCATCACGCAGGCAGCAATAGACGGCATACGGAAGAAGCCATTTGTTCCCTTCGATGAATTTCATGCAGGCCGGGCTCGCGAGAATCTCCGCACCGCTCTTCTCATAGACTTTGCGGAGATAGGCGAGCTTTTCTGAATTGACCTTTTCGTAATCGACCTTCGGGAGAGCGTTGAGCGCCTCCTTTTTCTCCCTGTAGGCCTTGTCCGCGCGAACGCCGAGAGCCGGCAGGTGGATAAACTGCGGATGGAGGGCGAAGGAGGACACGGCGTTGTAGGGATACGAGTCGGCCCAGGTGAGGGTCATCGAGGTGTCGTTGATGGGGAGGAGCTGGATGACGCTCTGGCCGGTCATCTCCGCCCAGTCGGCGAGCTTCTTTATGTCGTTGAACTCACCGATGCCGAAGCTGTCCTCCGTCCTGAGGGAGAACACCGGCACGGCGACGCCCGCGCCCCTCCAGGGCTCGGGCCTGAAGGCCGGCACAAAGTCCTTTATTATAAATGACTCGCCCTTCGGAGGGATCTCTTTGAAGAAATGGTTCTCGGAGGATTCCCAGAGGACCGGCTTCCCGGTCTTCTTATCCACTATGACGAATTTGAACTCGAACGGCTCCCTGACGTTGAGGGTTATGGCCCACTCCGGGAAATGCGCCTCGTCGAGAAGGTGGAACTTCTTCCACTCGCCGAGGGCCTTGCCGCTGCCGGCGAGGGCGACGGCCTGGCCGCGCCTGACCTCAGGGACGGTGACCGCGAAGGTCACGTTCCCCGTGCCCTTCCACGGCGTCTCCGCCCTGTCGTGGCGGAAGATCGCGTCGCGGAAGGCCGAGCTGTAGAAAGGCGAATCGGCCGGACGGTCATTCCAGCGCTCGAAGACGCGGACTACGCCTTCCGGCTTCCCGGGAAGCCGCAGGACGTGGCCCTGCCACTCCTCCCGGACGGTCGCCCCGTCCCTCTGGAGCTCGAAGGAATATTCAGTACCCTCCTCACAATGCGATTTGGGGAAATCAATGCACCAGCGCCCGTCAGCGCAGTATTTCATCGGCCAGCACTTCCCGCCGATGCGAAGCACGAGGTTTTCACCCCAGAAGGTGTCGTACCTCAACGAAATCTTTACAGTCATAGTGTCACTCACGTGGTTAGAGTTTCAAATATAATTCTTATTTTTATAAAACAATACACAGGCGTATGAAAAACAGTTCTCAATTTTTGCACTGACGCTGACGCTTCTGGCCTTCTCCGCAGTGTCCTGCAGCAAGGACGGACACAATAAGTTCTCTCCCAGAACCATTGAAGATTTCAAGGGAACGGTGTGGAGCAGTGATGACAATGGTATTATCCTGAATTTCCTCGACTGGGGCGAAATTGAGCAGAAACCGACTTGCTCCGAGGATAATTATATCCCAACATCCGACTACGACGAACTTCCCGCCGAGATTAATTCCCTGCGCAGGTTACGTTGATGATAAAGGCCGATTTGGATGGTATGGCTGGTACTGGTCTGCGCCCCCTGTAACATTTTCCCGTGGCGCTTAAAGCGCTGGTTGTTAATTAAATACATAAAACCCTATGCTCTGTTTTGCGCATAGGGTTTTATGTAAATAACTGAACATCACCTAGTTAGGCGCCACGGGATTACTCTACAGGCGGACGGAGCGGCGGGCGACGGCGGACTGGTAGGCGGTGCGGATGACGAGGTGCACGAAGTAGGCGCCGAGGAGGACGTGGATGGCGAGCTCGCCGTAGCGGGGAAGAGCGGCGGACTGGCCGGCGGCATCGGCGAGGGCAGGGGCATCGGCGAGGGTGCGGCCGTCTGGGGAGACGGTGCCGAAGAGGGCGTACTGGAGGAGGGCGGTGCCGGCGAACCAGGCGAGGAAGAAGCCGACGGCAGAGAAGACAGCGGCGTTGCGGAGGGGCTTCGAGGCGGTAGCGCCGATGAAAATGCCGTCCCAGGTGAAGGCCGGGCAGCCGATGAGCGGCATCACGAGGAGCCAGGGCATATACGGCAGCGTGGCGGCGATGACGTCCGCATCGGATGTCATCATCCGGAGGAGCGGAGTGCCGGCAAGAGCGTATATACCGACGAACAGCAGCGCAATGCCCATGCTCCAGGCGAAGGTGCCGCGGACAGTCCCGCGGAGGCGATCCTCGTCTCCGAGGCCGATGTATTTTCCCGTCATGGCTTCTCCGGCGTAGGCGAAACCGTCTGTGAAATAGGAGAATATCAGCAGCAGTTCCATGATGATTGCGGCTACCGAAAGGAGAGTGTCGCCATAGCGGGCGGAAAGGGTCGTGAAGCCGACATAGACGGCGATGAGCCCGAGGGAACGGATAAACAGCGCGTTGTTGAGCGAGAAGAAGCCGCCGAGGGCCGCCCTGTCGCGGAACAGGGCCCGGAGATCCTCCTTCGTGAAGGAGCCGAACACCTTCCGGCGGTAGCGGAAGAACAGCACGGCGACGACGAAGGCGAAGCCGGTCCACTGGGCGATGACTGTACCGAGGGCGACGCCGTCGTAGCCCATGCCGCTGTATCCCCACGCCCCGAAGGCGAGGAATATACTGGCGGCAACGTTCAGCACGTTGACTATCAGGTCGGAAAGCATAGGAGTCACGGTGTCCTGCATCCCGATGTACCAGCCCTTGAAGGCGAACAGCGACAGCGTCGCCGGCGCGGCCCAGATCCGGATCCTGAAGTACTGGCTGGCGAGAATCCTGACTTCCTCCGAGCAATCGACAACCATAAACGACACCTTGAGGAAAGGCACCTGAATAAGGATCATCCCAAGGGAGAAGACCAGGCAGAGCACCAGCGAGCGCAGCAGGATGCTGCCCGCCTCGCGGAAGTCGCCGGAGGAGAGCGAGCGGCCGTAGGACTGGGCCGTCAGCCCGCCCGTACCGGTCCTGAGGAAACTCAGGCTCCAGTAGAGCAGGTCGAAGATCATCTGACCTATGGTTATACCGCCTATGAGGGAGGCGGCCTGGAGGCCATCCTTCACCGCAATGTCGCCCAGATGGCCGGTGATGGCGATGTCCGCCAGCCCGACCAGCGGGACGGTCATGTTCGCGAGAATGCTCGGAATGGCCAGCCGGAGGATCTCCCGGTTGAGTGAACGCCCTTTCATTCTAACGGAATTTGCCGTCTTCCTCGAGCATGCCGAGGTAGGATGAATAACGTTCACGGCTCACGGATCCGTCTTCGAGGGCGGCCTTGACGGCGCAGCCCGGCTCGTGGGTGTGGGTGCAGGGGGTGAAACGGCAGCTCTCGGACGCTTTCAGCATCTCCGGGAAGTACCGTGCAATCTCTTCCTTCTCCACATCGACAAGGCCGAAGCCGCGAAGGCCGGGGCTGTCGATGACAAAGCCCCCTGAGGAGAGCGGATACATCTCGTAGAGGGATGTCGTGTGCCTGCCCTGAAGGTGGGCGAGGGAAATGTCGCCGACCTTGGGGTTAAGGGAAGGGTCCAGCGCCCTGATAAGGCTGGACTTCCCCACTCCGGACTCGCCGGAGAAGAGGTTGATCCCGCCGCGGGGCAGCGGGGATTCGCCGGAGGAGAGGCCGCCTCCGCAGGGCAGCGTGACTTCGCCGGGGGTCGCGGTGACACCATCTCCGCCACTGCCCCGGCAGGCAGCGCGAAGGGCATCGATGCCCTCGCCGGTCTTGACGGATGTCTCGATGACTCTGTAGCCCGCGCCCTCGTAGATGCTTTTGAAATGGGCGATTTCTTCTGCAGCCTCGTCCCTGTAAAGGTCTGTCTTTGTGAGGACTATCGTGGCCGGGATGCCGTAGAGACCGCATGTGACGAGCAGCCTGTCGAGGAACGGCAGCTTAAGCTCCGGGAAGTAGAGTGAGACTGCGATGAAGGCCATATCTACGTTCGACGCGATGATGTGCGCCTGCCTCGACAGGTTGGTCGAGCGCCGGATTACGTAGTTGCTCCTCGGCAGCACCTCGGTAATGACAGCGGGACTGGCAGCTCCGTCTCGCCGATTCTCCGTCATGCCGAGTCCTGAATCCGCAGTGTAGCGGACCCTGTCGCCGACAGCGATGGGATTGGTGATTCCTTTGACGGAAAGGCGCAGGCGGCCGCGGACCACCGCGGGGAACGGCGCCCACTCCGGCAGCGGGGAGAGCAGATACCCGCTTCCCGCATTTTTCACTACTGTCGCTACTCCTTCCATTTGGTCTGCAAAATTAACCAATAATTTCATTATCTTTGCAATTACGCGTATGAGAACTACAATAATATCGCTTGCTGTTCTGCTGGCACTGTCCCTCGGACAGGCCGCCGCCCAGCCGTGGGGGTACGGCACTCCCCCGCCGCAGCAACAGGGCATGCCACCACCCCCGCCGCCGCAGGGAACCCCGCCGCCCGATGGTGCCCAGCCATCACACCACCACGGCACGCCGCCTCCGCCGCCACCCGGCCAGCACGGCCCGCGGCGCCCGCACCGCGAGGTCCGCTGTACGGACGACTGGCAGGAGCTCTGGAACGGCTGCCATGTGAGGCTTTCCCTCGACCGGGTGTGTATCCACGAGGCTGACGGCGACAAACTGCTCTCCGGAGACGAGGTGACCCTCCTCCCCTCCGGGCGCTACAAAGTGCGCATCGGCAACATCTGGCGAGTCTTCGAAAGCGACGGTGACAGGACCGAGATCAGCGGCGAGGAGATTGTCCCCTGGCCAGGCGGGCGCTTCGCCGTCCGCTTCGGGGAGAACTGGCACGTGTACACCCCCGGAGGCAACCGTGTCCCGAACGTGTGGGGAGAGTCCGTGTCCCTCATGTCTAACGGGCTCATCCGTTGCAGGCGCAACGGCATGGTCCACTACTACGACGCCGAGGGCAACGAGCGCCGTTAGCGCTCTTGCACCCCCGGGCACATAACCAGGATGAAATTTATTGAATTATGATACACAATTCATTGACGGAACTTATTGGACGCACGCCGCTGCTGAGGGTGAAGAAGGTCGAGGGGCAGGTGGCGGATATCGTCGTGAAAATAGAATTCTTCAACCCGGGAGGATCGGTAAAGGACAGGATTGCCCTGGCGATGATTGAGGATGCGGAGAGGAGCGGGGTGCTGGCGCCCGGGGCGACCATCATCGAGCCGACGAGTGGGAATACCGGCGTCGGGCTCGCCTGGGTCGGCACGGCCAAGGGCTACAAGGTCATCCTCACGATGCCCGACACTATGAGCGTCGAAAGGAGAAACCTCCTGAAGGCGTTCGGGGCGAGCATCGAGCTGACGCCCGGGTCCGAAGGGATGAAGGGCGCGATACGCCGGGCGGAGGCGCTCCGTGAGGCGACTCCCGGCGCCGTGATCCTCGGGCAGTTTGTAAACCCGGCGAACCCCGCGGCCCACGAGAGGACGACCGGAGAGGAAATCTGGAATGACACCGACGGGGAAGTTGACATTTTCGTCGCCGGCGTTGGGACCGGAGGGACCGTAAGCGGCTCGGCGAGAGCGCTCAAGAAGCATAACCCGGAGGTGAAGGTATTTGCGGCTGAGCCGGCGGGTTCGCCGGTGCTCTCCGGCGGAGCCCCCGGTGGCCACAAGATTCAGGGCATCGGAGCCGGATTCGTGCCCGAGACATTTGACAGGAGCGTTGTGGACGGGATAATCACGGTCTCCAACGAGGACGCATTTGCCGGAGCCCGGGCCCTCGCGAAGAGCGAAGGGCTCCTTGTCGGTATCTCCTCCGGCGCGGCGTATCACGCCGCCCTGACCCTCGCCCTCCTCCCCGAGAACGCCGGCAAGACCATCGTCGCCCTCCTTCCCGACACCGGCGAACGTTACCTCTCCACCGGCCTGTTTGACTAGCGCCTTGTCATTTCGAGCGAAACAAACCTTGTCATTTCGAGCGAAGCCGAGAAATCTGTCATGACCAATAACATTCATAACCTCATCGAAGCCGTCAGGGCTTACATCTTCCCCGAATTCTTCGAAGCCGGAGGGGTGCGTAGCGCCCTGGAGAAGTTGATTGACGAAAAGACGGCGGAAGCATTCATTGAGAAGCTCCCGGAAATAGCGCGGCTCGTCCGGACTGACGTGGAGGCCGTGATGCAGAACGACCCGGCGGCCGCCTCGGAGGATGAGATAATCCTCTGTTATCCGGCGATCAACGTGATGATCCACTACAGGACAGCCCACGAGCTGTATCTTCTTGGTGTTCCGACTATTCCCCGTATGATTACGGAAAAAGCCCACTCCGAGACCGGGATTGACATACACCCCGCCGCGACGATAGGCGAATTTTTCGCTATCGACCACGGCACGGGCATCGTCATCGGCGCGACATGCCGTATCGGGGACCACGTGATGCTCTACCAGGGCGTCACCCTGGGAGCCAAGAACTTCCACTACGACGAGGCGGGGCGCCCGCGCGACGTGGCGCGACATCCCATCATCGAGGATAACGTGACCATATATTCCAACGCATCCATTCTCGGTCCCATAACCATAGGCCACGACTCGGTCGTCGGAGGCAACGTCTGGCTCACAAGAAGCGTTCCTCCCCACTCGAAGGTACTCCAGGGAAAGATTGTCTGCCAGGACCTCTTCGAGGACGGCGCCGGTATATAAAACTATTTGGAAATGATTACAGAAGCAAGGATTGAAGAAGCCGTAAAAGAGCTTTTCGAGAAGATTGAGTACCCGGACGAGCCTGCCGGGCTATATGATCCCCTTAAATATATGATAGCCATCGGCGGTAAACGCATCCGGCCGAAGCTCTGCCTGACGGCTTACGCCCTTTTCGGCGGGGAGCTCAAAGAGGAGATCCTCGAGCCTGCCGCCGGACTGGAGATTTTCCACACTTTCACCCTTATCCACGATGACATCATGGACCGCTCCCCTCTCCGGCGCGGCAGCGAGACGGTGTGGAAAAAGTGGGATTACGACACGGCTATCCTCTCCGGTGACGTAATGTGCATCGACAGCTACCGGCGCATCGCGATGGCCCCGAAAGAGGTCCTGGGCAAGGCTCTGGCCCTGTTTTCCTCGATGGCTGCGCAGGTGTGCGAGGGGCAGCAGCTTGACACCGATTTCGAGGAAAGGGAGTCTGTTTCCAGTGAGGAATACATGAAAATGATAGGGCTCAAGACGGCGGTGCTCATCGCCGCCTCGGCGAAGCTCGGGGCGATGATCGCCGGAGCCGACGAGGCGACATGCAACGCCATCTACCGTTACGGCTATGACCTCGGCCTCGCCTTCCAGGTCGCCGACGACTACCTGGACGCCTACGGCGACAGCAAGGTCTTCGGCAAGCCTATCGGCGGCGATATAGTCAACAACAAGAAGTGCTGGCTCACCGTCAGGGCGTTCGAGAAGACCTCTGACAGGGAGGCGCTTCTCAAGGCGCTGTCCCTCCCTTCGGAGACCCGGGAGGAAAAACTCTATAAAATCCAGACTGTCAAGGATATCTATGAGAGCCTCGGGGTTGAGGAGGACGCTAAATACGAGATTCTCCGCCTCAACTCCCTCGCCCTCTCCCACGCCGAAGCGGTCGGCAAGGGCAGCGTGCGCTACGAGATGCTACGCCGTTTTGCGGACAAACTCCTCGGGAGGACACGATGAGCCGGTTCGAAATAATGGCTCCGGCAGGCTCCTTCGAGTGCCTGACTGCCGCCGTCGAGGGCGGAGCGGATTCCGTATATTTCGGTGTCGGACACCTCAATATGCGTTCACGCTCAGCCTCCAACTTCATGGCTGAGGACCTCCCGGAGGTCTGCCGTATCTGCCGGGCCTACGGCATCAAGTCGTATCTCACGCTGAATATAACGCTCTTTGACGGCGAACTCACCGATGCGCGGCAGCTTCTCGACGCCGCCCTTTCGGCGGGGGTCGATGCCGTCATCGCCTCCGATATGTCGGTCATCTCGTATGCCCGGAGCATCGGTCTCGAGGTCCACATATCGACCCAGCTGTCGATCTCAAACCTCGAGTCACTGCGTTTCTACGCGCAGTTCGCCGACGTCGTCGTCCTCGCCCGGGAGCTGACGCTCCCGCAGGTGAAGGCAATCAGCGAAGCGATAGTCCGGGAGGGCATCAAAGGGCCCTCCGGCGAGCTCGTCCGCGTCGAGATGTTCGCCCACGGGGCTCTCTGCATGGCGATTTCCGGCAAATGCTACCTCTCGCTCTCGGAATACGGCGCCTCAGCCAACCGCGGCGCCTGCTTCCAGGTCTGCCGCCACGCCTACGAGGTTTCCGACGCTGAGACCGGCGAGAAACTCCTCATAGACAACGAGTACATAATGTCGCCGAAAGACCTCTGCACCGTCGAGTTCCTCGACAGGATGGCAGAGGCCGGAGTGAGCGTTTTCAAGATAGAAGGCAGGGCGCGGAACGCCGAATATGTGAAGACATGCTCTTCATGCTACCGCCGCGCCGCCGACGCCGTCGAGGCCGGCACCTTCACTCCGGAGCTCGCCGCCTCCCTGAAAGAGGAGCTCGCCTCCGTCTTCAACCGCGGCTTCTGGGACGGCTACTACCAGGGCGCCCGCCTCGGCGAGTGGTCCTCCGTCTATGGCAGCCAGGCGACCCGCCGCCGCGTTTACTGCGGCCGCGTCACCAACTGGTTCAGCCGTATCGGCGTCGCGGAAATTCTCGTCGAGTCCGAACCCCTCTCCCTTGGCGACGAGGTCATCATCACAGGCCCGACCACCGGCGTCATATCCTTCAAGGCCGAAGACATGCGTGTAGAAATGCAGCCCGCGGAGCACGCCCCCAAGGGCGTCCGCTGCTCCCTCGCCGTCCCCCTCACCGGCCTCCCCTCAGACCTCATCCACTCCCCTGTCATTTCGACCGCAGCGGAGAAATCTCCCTCCCCTTCTGGAGATACCTTCGACCCCAGGTCTCGGTATGACAATGCCGCACCGGAGCCGCTCCACCCCCGCCGAGGCGACCGCCTCTACCTCATGCGTCCCGCCCAATGAAAGGCCGTGGCGCCTAACAGCGTATCGCTCAGCTATTTACGCAAAACCCTATGCGCAAAAAAGAGCATAGGGTTTTACGTATTCAACTAACAATCAGCGGTTTAAGCGCCACGGGCTTTCGTGGCACCGTTAGCGGAGACCGAGGAGGCGATGGGTCTGGAGAGACAGGCGCCAGGAGGGATGGGATAGGATATAGGCGACTGTCCCGGCGGTGTTTGAGGTCCCCTCCGCCGCGTCAAAGCAGGGCTGCAGAAAATGATGCTCCGCCGGGAACTCCAGCCAGGGGTCGGGGTTATTGGTCCCGGTGAAAACGAGCTTGAGCTCGTCAGCGCGCTGGAGGACAACGCTGGCGTCAGGGACGAAATCGGACTTGGGGCTGAGGGTGATCCAGTTGATGCCGGGAGGAAGAGGGCGGGTGCCGTTGGTCTCGATGTGGATGGTAAAGCCGGCGGCGTGGAGGGCCTCCACGAGCGCCCCGTCCACCTGCAGCCCCGGCTCGCCACCTGTGAGGCAGATCCTACGGATGGGAGATTTCTCGACTCCACTCGAAATGACAGAGGTAGAGACGACATTGTCATTTCGACCAAACGGAGTGAGCGGAGAAATCTCGGCGACAGCTTTCAAGAGCTCGTCGAGAGTCATCGGAGTGGAGGGAGAAGTGTGGGCGGTGTCGCAGAAGGGGCAGCGGAGGTTGCACCCTGCGAACCGCAGGAACACCATCAGTGTCCCCGTCCAGTACCCCTCGCCCTGAAGCGAGACGAATATTTCGTTGACAAAATACACCGGCTCAGTCCTTCTCGTAGGCGGCCATGTTCATTTCGGACTCCCAGACCTCGACGCGGTAGGCGTTGTCAACGTTGTCGCAGATCCAGCGGGCGATGTTCTCGGCGGTGGGATTGAAAGAGAAGACCTCGTTGAGGTTCTTGTGATCGAGAGCGCCGGAGATCTTCTTTTTGATGGCGGTGAAATCGGTCACCATGCCGTCGGCGTTGAGCTGCTCGCTGCGGCAGTAGATTTTCACAATCCAGTTGTGGCCGTGGAGCTCCTCACACTTGCTCTCATAGGAGAGCATGAGACTGTGGGCCGAGGATATTTCGAGTCGTTTGCAAACGTAGTACATATTCTAAAACTTTAGGCAGGGTTTTGCGAGGGCTTGCTTAAGCTGGTCGTCGTAGCGCAGGCGAAGCTTGATGCCGGCCTCCTGATAGTAGTAGCGGACCACGATATCCTCCTCCAGGAACGGGACGATCTCGTCCTTTTTCATCCTGAGGAAAGTCTTCTTGTCGATATTGAGCGACTTCTCGAGGGCGGCGAGCTCTGCCGAGGCGGAGTCGGCGAGGCCGTCCTTCTCCAGAGCCTTTTTCATCTCGTCGAAGAACGCCTTTGCGCTGGAACGGTAATCGAACTCCTTGTCGGCCGCGAATTCCACAAAATCCTCGTAATCAGCATCCGAGAGATGGAAATCTTCCACCGGAGGGATGCTCTCGTGCTTACGGTAATACTCCAGGGCGTACCGGTCAGTGATGAGATTCATCACGACGGAATAGGTCAGGCGGCCATAATCCCTGGCAGGAATCTCGTAGTCCGGGGTGATGCCGCCGCCGTCGCGGACGATGCGGCCGCCGACAGTCTTGAACTCGTGGGTCAGGCTGTCGGGAATGTGGCCGACGCTGCCGTCCTCGGCGCGGAGGGAATAATCGATCGCCTGGACGCAGCGGCCCGACGGCGTGTAGTATTTTGCCGTAGTCACTTTGAGCTGGCCGCCGTACGGCAGGGGGCGGATGCTCTGCACAAGGCCCTTGCCGAAGGTGCGGCTTCCCATGATCGTAGCGCGGTCAAGGTCCTGGAGCGCACCGGAGACGATTTCGGATGCAGATGCAGATGAAGAATTTACAAGAATGACTACAGGCATTGTGAGATCCACCGGCTCGTTCTGGGTGCGGAGCACCTGCTCGCCGACTGCGCTGTTTCCTTTCGAAGTCACAACGACGGAACCCTTCGGCACGAACAGCGAGACCTCATCGACCGCTTCGACGAGGAGGCCGCCGCCGTTGCCACGGAGGTCGAGGACGAATTTCTTCATCCCTTTCGCCTTGAGTTCCAGAAACTTCTCCTTGACCTGAGCAGCTACCCCTTCGGTGAAGCGCGACTGGAGGATATAGCCTGTCGTGTCGTTGAGCATACCGGCGTATTCAATGTCGGGAAGATGGATGCGTTCGCGGACGACCTTGATGTCGATGGTGTCGCCGGGGGCCCATGTCGCGCCCCCGCGCACCTTGCGGACCCTGAAGCTCACCGCAGTGCCGGGCTTGCCCTTCATCCTGTCGCTGGCCTCGGAGGAGTTGAGGCCCTTGACCGTCTTGCCGTCGATCAGCAGGATCTCATCGCCCGGGCCGAGGCCGCTCCGCACGGCGGGCGAACCGGCGTAGGGCTCGCTGATGATGACGTTGGCATCGAGGGATGGCTTGTTGATGATGGCGCCTATGCCGCCATAGGTGTTTCCTATCATCATTCGGAAATCGTCCTGTTCCTCTTCGGGGACATAGACGGTGTAGGGATCCAGGCTCTCCAGCATGGCGTCCACGGCCTCCCTTTCGATACGACCCACGGGGAGCGAATCGACATAGGAACGGTTCAGTTCCTTGAGAATGGCGTTATGTATTTCGACCCACTGGCCGAGGGAAAAACTCTTCGACTGCGCAGCGGCGCTGAAACTGAGCGCGATCAAAAAGAGGGATATCGCAAAAATTCTTTTCATACAATCTGCAAAAGTAAGAATTTAATGATATATTTGAAAGCCATGATTTCTACTGCGAAAACCGTGCACCTCGCAGCAGGATGCTTCTGGGGTGCGGAAAAATACTTCTCACTGGTGGACGGAGTCCTCTCGACCCGCGTCGGCTACGCCAACGGCCGGACCACCGACCCGAAGTATGAAGAAGTTTACACCGACAAGACCGGCTTCGCGGAGACCGTCCGGGTGGTCTATGACCCGGACATTCTCCCCCTTGGAGAGCTCCTGAGACTGTACTTCGCGGCGATAGATCCTGTAAGCCTCAATCGCCAGGGCGGCGACGAGGGCACCCGTTACCGCACCGGCATCTACTACAGCGACCCCTCCGACCTTCCTGCGATCCGCTCAGCCTTTGACGAAGAAGCCGCCCGCCACTCCGAGCCTCTTGCCGTGGAGGTCCTCCCCCTCGAGAATTTCTACGACGCTGAAGATTATCACCAGTCCTATCTGGATAAGAATCCAGGAGGCTACTGCCACATTCCAAACGCCCTATTCACAAAAATCTGCCGTGAAAAAGGCGTCAGAAAAGCCCTCTACAGGGAAATAGAGGCAGACGCCCGCGCCCTCACCGCCGGGGAGACCGACCCCGTCGCGGTGATGGCCGAGCTCTCCGCCATCCTCTACGACAAACTCCACTGCCACTGGGCCGGCTTCTACCGCGTCGCCGACAGCGAGCTGGTGCTCGGGCCGTTCCAGGGGCCGGTGGCGTGCCTGCGCATCCCGTTCGGGCGCGGCGTCTGCGGCACCGCCTGGAAGGAGCGGCGCACCGTCGTCGTCCCCGACGTCGACGCCTTCCCCGGCCACATCGCCTGCAGCGCCCTCTCCCGCAGCGAAATCGTCGTCCCGCTCTTCGCCCGGACGCCCGCCTGCGGCGATGTTCCCGGCATCGACCAGCCCCTCAGCGGGGCCGAGGCGCCAGCGGCAGTCGGGGACGGGGCAGTCTGCTGCAGCTGCGCCGCACCCGCCCCTGTCGTCGCCGTCCTCGACATCGACAGCGCCGCCCTCGCCACCTTCGACTCCACCGACGCCCTCTGCCTCGAGCATCTACTCTCCTCCGTGTGGGGCGTAAAGCATTGACTCCCAGCTCAAAACCGCAAATCAATCTGTATCAAATCATACAGAAAGATTTCCAGCAAAATATTGACTATAAGGAAGTTGCTCCCCACGCGACTCTCGGCATTAGCCACTCACCACTCCACCCTGAAATACTTCTCGGTCTGGCGTCTTGATGTACTCGTCATTCTTAAACAGAATAACGACATCTCTTTCCGGCGCTCTTTCGGAAGGCGGAAAATATCATGGATTATCTCTACACCCAAATAGCGACGGAGCAGGGCGGCGAACTTAACATACACAGTGTGATCACCGGGAGTGAATTCCTCGTGCAGACCAAACTCCTTGCCCTGATTGGAGGCAAAGGCCAGACAAGTCTGCTCATAAGAGCCGTAGAATGAAATCAACCTATCGTAATCCACACAGTTGTAGGAAGATATAATGTAGTCAACCAGTTGCTCCTTTTCAGCTTTCTTAAGTCCCTCAAACATTGACCTGAGCCACCCAAGACGAAGATATTTATCAGAACTGCGATAATAGTCAATCATCTTCAGGACACGCCGAAGTCTGGTGCTTGAAGCTGAAAGAACTATCGGCACCGAAAATGGGTGCCGGCTCTTTGCATAAGCAAGGAATGTCCACCTGTAGTCCTCTGCTTTTTTGCACAACCCTTTCTCCCCCGGATTGTTATACAGATACGAGCAGGCAGATCGCACCTCCTTCATACCCTCTCTTTCCGCACGCCCGAAACGGGGGTAGAACACTGGACCGGAGGCGCCGATGGCCAAATTGAATTCTTCAGCATACAGTCTCGAGTATGTCTGGACAAAACGAGACATCTTCACCGGATCATTGCACTCCACCAGCACATGGAGATGATCATACATTGGGCACACGCCTATGACACGGATTCCAAATCTCCTTGCCGTCACACAGAATATTGTGAAGAATACAAGAAAATCAGAAACACTGTAGAAAAGAAGGTAACCTCCCACCGTCCTCTGATAGATGTGGACGACCTTAGTGCTTGACGAAGTTTTCATCTCAAAAATTTTGCGGAGCCGTTTCAGAACAACCCCATGATTAAACATCGCCCCGAACGCCCGCAAGATGTAAAGAATTATCCATTTACGCAAATAAGGTTTCCCATGGGGCGTAAATTGGTTATAATCAACTATTTGCCACAAATCAATCTGTATCAAATCGTACAGAAAGACTTCCAGTAAAGCATTGAGGGCGAGTGTTTTATTCCCCACCCTTTTTGGGGGTAAACGGACCCTGCGGAAGGAAAATGTTGATATTTTGCCAAGATGTAGTAACTTTGTGTGTTTCAAATACGAAAACTATGTAAAAGATTCTTTTGATTTCATTTGCTGCACTCGCTGTTCTGGCGGGGTGCAAGAAGGAAAACACCGGCGGCAATGGTAACCAGGGTGGCGGAGACGAATATGTCGCCGCTACGAATGTCCGAATTGAAGGAAACCATGGCAGCCTGGTGCTGACCCAGGGCGAGCCTGTCCAACTTTCCATTGTCCTGACCCCTGAAAATGCAACGCCAAATATTAGTTGGTCTGCATCCAATCCGGAGGAAGTACTTATCGAAGGTGCCGACCAGAAGACCGTTACCGTCAAGGGTCTTATCAACGGCCATTCCCCTGAGATAACTTGCACGGTCACAAATAGGAAGGATGGCGATCCGACCCTGCCGGAAATTCATGTGACGACACCTATACTTCCCAAGGCCGTCGATCTCGGCCTCAGCGTTAAGTGGGCCTCCGCCAATCTAGGCGCAAAGGACGAGAACGACCATGGCTGGCACATCGCCTGGGGCGAGACCGCCGAAAAGCAGAACTATAGCCTCAACCCCTCCGACGAAAACCAGAGGAACAAGTGGTGGAACGGCTCTGCTTACACCAAGTACACCTCACCCGTCAACCTTGACTCCACCGATGACGCCGTGATGGCCACTTTTTCGGGAGCCAACTCCTCTGCTGTCTGGAAGACTCCGATAGCCGCCGACTTCCAGGAACTTATAGACAACTCCCTGGTCAGCAAGATCTACAACGATGACGCCTCCAGGATTATCGCTCTGAAGTTCATCAGCAAGAAGCCTGGACACACCAACGACTTCATCATCCTCCCCATCCTCCCCTATGCCAATGTGATTGAAAATGCCGCCGACGCCGCACAGCGCAACACTCTTGCCTATTGGAGCGCCACCGTTGACCAGAGCGACTACACCAAGGCAAAGATCCTCGGTATCAACAACAGCAGCGATCCGGTGATTTCCTCCTGGGCCCGCTGCAACGGCCTGGCCATCCGCCCGGTCCTTAGGTAAGCGGACGGGCGAGACATATAACCATCCGTTTGTTTAACCCCTTTATAAAACTTTGGTCCTTAACCGGACCAAGGTTTTTTTTCGTACCTTTGCGGGCGGAAATTGATTGATTATGAAAATAGTATTTGCGACAGCTAATAAAAATAAGATAAGGGAAGTCGCCGAGGTGGTGGGGGATGAGTTTGAGATAGTGTCGGCGGCGGAAGCGGGGGTGAGCGAAGAGATCCCCGAGACGGGGAATACGGTGTATGCCAATTCGGTGCAGAAGGCGGAGTATATCTACAA
This sequence comes from Bacteroidales bacterium, assembly GCA_017534745.1. Lineage (GTDB taxonomy): Bacteria > Bacteroidota > Bacteroidia > Bacteroidales > UBA932 > Cryptobacteroides. Next base: position 64,212 of record JAFXVX010000017.1, read on the forward strand.
CAAGACAGGATGCGACTGCTTTGCGGACGACACCGGGCTGGAGGTGGAGATACTCGGCGGGGCGCCGGGCGTGAAGACCGCCCGCTACGCCGGGGAGCCGGCGAACCCGGACCGCAACATGGACAAACTTCTCGCTGAGATGGCCCGCAGACAGTACGAGGCCTCGATAATGCGGGCGATGGGGCTCAAGACGCCCCACGCCACGCGCCGGGCGCGCTTCCGCACCTGCATCACGGTCATCCTCGGCGGCGTCCGTCATTTCTTCGAAGGTATCATGGAAGGGCAGATCGCCCTGAAGCGCTCCGGGAAGGGCGGGTTCGGCTACGACCCCGTGTTTCTCCCCGACGGGTGCGACGGGCTGACCTCCGCCGAAATCACCGAGGAGCACAAGAACGCCATCTCCCACCGCGGCAAAGCGGTTAGGGCGATGGCGGCGTTCCTGAGGGGGGAGATTTCTCCGCTCGCTGACGCTCGGTCGAAATGACAAAAGAGGCGGCGGAAATGACAGAAAGGCCTCGGTATGACAAAAAAGGTGGCCGAAACGACAGAGAGACGGCGGCTGTGACAAAAGAGACAATAATATATGAAACGGAATAAAAGGAACAGGAAAGAGAGCTTCCCGAAGAAGAAGAATCACATAAAGAAGCCGTTCAGGGAGGTGGAGGGCGAGGCGAGGATGACCCGGGACGGGTTCATCTTTGTGAGGGTCGAAGGCGAGGATGAGGACTTCTATGTAAAGCCGGGGAGGACGAGAGGCGCCCTTCACGGTGACAAGGTCCGTCTCGCCATCACCCGGACCGGCGGCCCTCACCGTGAGGGTGAAATCGTGAAAATCATCGAGCGCAGCCCTAAGCCCTTTGTCGGCATACTCCACATAGTGGGCCGGCAGGCGTGGGTGCTTATGTCCTCGAGGACAATGCCTTACGACATATCTATCCCGGTCCCGGAAGGCGGGAAGTCAGGGATGAAAGTCGCGGCCGTCGTGGACGAATGGCCACGCGGCGAGGCCGGCCCCCTCGGTCATGTCATCGACATCCTCGGCCAGCCGGGCGACAATGACACTGAGATGCACGCCATCCTCGCCGAGTACGGCCTCCCCTACCGCTTCACGAGCGCGGTCGAGAACGCCGCGGACAAGATTCCAGACACAATCACCGACAAGGAGCGTTCCGGCCGTCGCGATTTCCGTAAGGTACTGACCTTCACGATAGACCCGGCCGACGCCAAGGACTACGACGACGCCATCTCCTTCCGCCGTCTCGACAGCGGCAACATCGAGGTCGGCGTCCACATCGCGGACGTGACCTGGTACGTCCGCCCCGGGACACCCGTCGATAAAGAGGCTGAAGAGAGGGGCACGTCGGTCTATCTCGTGGACCGCACCGTCCCGATGCTCCCCGAGAAACTCTCCAACAAGCTCTGTTCGCTCCGCCCTGGCGAGGAGAAACTGACCTTCTCCGCCGTGTTCGAGATCACCCCCCAGGGCAAGGTGTTCAACCCCTGGTTCGGCAGGACAAACATCATCTCCGACTACCGTTTCAGCTATGAACTCGCCCAGGAAATCATCGAGGCCGGGCCGAAAGCGATGGAAGGGAGCTTCGGAGAAGGCTCGGAGTGCGGCATAGTGCCCTCCGAGGTAAAAGACGCCGTCCTCACCCTTAACGAACTCGCCCTCAAACTCCGCAAAAAGAGATTCGCCGCCGGCGCCATCAGCTTCGACCGTCCGGAAATGAAGGTCGATGTGGATGAGAACGGCAAACCGACCGGTGTCCATGAAAAGATATCAAAGGAGGCCAACTGGCTCATCGAGGAGTTCATGCTCCTGGCGAATAAAAACGTCGCCGAGTTCGTCGCAAGCGGCGGGAAGTTCGGCGGCAAGGCTGTGAAGAACGCAAAGACCTTCGTTTACCGTGTCCACGACGAACCGAATCTCGAAAAGATCTCCTCCCTGCGGGGTTTCGCCGGCAATTTCGGCTACACGATGGGCGCGACCAGCGACGGCAGTTCGACCGCAAAATCGCTCAACGCGCTTTTCAACGCGGCCAAGGGCAAGCCGGAGTTCGGCGCCCTTGAGATGATAGCCCTCCGGGCAATGGCAAAAGCCTGCTACAGCACCGACAACATCGGCCACTACGGCCTTGCCTTCAAGTTCTACACCCATTTCACCTCCCCCATCCGCCGTTACCCGGACATGATGGTTCACCGGCTCCTCTCGATGTATCTCGACGGGTCCGACAGCCAGTCGAAGGACTACTACGAGAAGGAGTGCCAGCACGCCTCCGAGCGCGAAGTGATCGCCGCCGAGGCCGAGAGGGAGAGTATCAAATACAAGATTGTCGAATTCATGGAAGACAAGATCGGCCAGGAGTTCGACGGGACGATCTCCGGCCTCACTGAATGGGGCATGTACGTCGAGATTGAGCCGACGAAAATCGAAGGCATGGTCGCCCTGCGGGAGATCCGCAGCGACTTCTACGAGTTCGACGAGGACGGCTACCGCATCGTCGGCCGCCGGACCGGCCGTGTCTTCCGTCTGGGAGACAAGGTGAGGATCCGAGTGAAGGCGACGAACCTCGACCAGAAGATTCTGGACTACGAACTCATTGAGGAGGAGGGAGATTTCTCCGCTCCGGTCGAAATGACAAAGAGGGAGAAGAGGACAGGCGTCACCAAAGGGAAAGGGGCGCTGAAGACGGCGATTGCCAAAGCGAAGGGAAGAAAATAAAAGACCGATTTAAGACTGGCAGATGACATTTCCTGTGGAGTTCATAGTGCTGTCAACGACAAAGTTCGGGGAGTCGAGGATGGTAATCCACTCGCTGAGCAGGGAGCTCGGGCGGAGAGGATTACTGGTGAGCGTGGGGAAGAAGACGCCAGCGTCACTGTTCCTCCCGCTGAACGTGCTCGAAGGCGAGGTGACGGAGAACCCCAAATCAGACCTGTGGAGCGTCAAGGGGCTCTCCGCGATTAGCCCGCTCCAGGGAATCAGGGGCGACATCCGTAAGAACACCGTAACCCTTTTCCTCAGCGAGGTGCTATTCAGGGCGCTTCCGGAAGGGGCGGTCGAGGAGGGGCTCTACGACTGGTGTCTCCGGAGCATCTTCACCCTCGACGAAATGGACTCCGACTGGAGCAATTTCCCCATACGCTTCCTCCTCGAACTCTCCACCGCACTGGGCTTCAGTCCCACGTTTGACGACATCGCCCCTTTCGCGGGGGAAAACATAGCGGAATTGGAGCGCCTCCTGAGCGCTTCCTTCGAAGAATCCATGCTTATACCGCTTAGCGGAGCAAGGCGGAGTGAAATCTCCGAATCCCTGCTCCGCTACATTGAATTCCACGCCGAGCGACCCCTCAGGGTCCGCTCGCTGGACGTCCTTCGCGAAATCTACAGAGTCTGACCCCCTACAAATTCCCTCATTATCGACGTGGGAGGAATCGCCGCAATCTCTTCCGGCGACAGCGCGACGATGTACTCGAGGAATTTCAGCAGCCTCACAGCCTCAGTGTAAGCCTTCGAGGTCGGCGGGATACGCCGAAGCAGCGGCTCCGCATAGTATTTCAGCATCGGAAGCTCATAGATGAGCGCCGTGTTCATAAAGGCGTCGGCATTCTCCTGGAACGGGAAGATGTAGAGGCTCTCCCCGCGGCGGACGCTGTCCCAGCCAAGGATGGTCTTCTCCGGGGTGTGGCCGCGATATTTGAAATCGCGGACCATGCGGCGAAGCAGGCGGTTGTCGGAGGTCGAGAGGTTGTTGTTCTCATCCAGGTTGAGCGAAGTCAGCGCTGAGGCATATACTCTGAATATATGCGAGTTATCCACATCGGGGACCATCGCCGGATCCAGTGCGTGGATACCCTCCATTATGAGTATATCCTTATCCCCAAGAGTCATCTTATTCCCCTCATAGAGAGGAGTCCCGGTCTTGAAATCGTAGCGCGGAATCTCCACTTCCTCCCCTGCGAGGAGGGCGTTTAGATGCTTCCCGAGCAGCTCGAGATCCATCGCCTCCAGGCACTCGAAGTCGTAGTTGCCGGCGGCGTCGCGCGGTGTCCTGTCCCTGGAGACGAAATAGTTGTCGAGCTCTATCACCTTGGGCCTGAGTCCCAGCACCCTGCACTGCTGCGCGATGCGCAGCGATGATGATGTCTTGCCGCTCGACGAAGGCCCGGCGATGAAGACTATCTTCACGCTGTCCTTCCTGGCGTAGATCATGTCCGCTATGGCGGCGTAATGCCTTTCCATACGCGCCTCGGCGAGGTTTATGAGCTTCACGGCCTCACCGGCGCGGATCGCCTTGTTCAGCGAGCTGACCCCGAGGATGCCGGTCGTCTGGCACCACGAGGAGTACTCCTCCAGCGAACGGGAGATCTTCGACTGCTTCATCATCGGTATGCCCTTCTCCGGATTGCCGAGGGAAGGGTACTGCAGGCAGAATCCGTGACCTATCTTCACCAGACCGAATACCCTCTTGAGATACCCCGTCGAAGGGACGAGCGGACCGTGGAAGGAATCCGCATGGCCGTCCAGCCAGTAAACGCTGCAGGCGTAGCGCCCGAGCGACTTCTGCAGGTCGGCTTTGTAAAACTGCTTGTTGGCAAGGAACAGCCTGATGGCTTCCGACAGCGGCACACGAGTCCTCGAAAAAGGAAGGTCGGCGTCGATTATCTCCTGCATCCTGTGGCGGATTGCGAGAAGTTCATCCTCGGAGAGGTTGACGGACACGGTGTGGCCCGTCTCCGACAGGCGCGAGGCCACAATCTCGCAGTAGAATCCGCTCGGCAGGGAGTGGTCTATAACGAGGATATTGTCCGGATACAGCTCCCTCACGGCGTTCTGCAGCACAAAACTCAGCGAGCGCAGGAAGGTCCTGCGGCCGTCGGGGTGATTGTAACCGATAAACTCCACCTCGTGGGGATCGGAAATAGAGTTATCGAGTCCCTTCAGTTTGTGGTCCACGAGGGCCGCAAGAACCGGGAGGTCTCGACCGGTCTCGACCGACGGCACCGTAGGGCAGATCATCTCCGACAGCGCCTTTAGCGTAGTGCCGGCCGCAACGTCGTAGTGCTGGCCGTCATTGGCGCACAGTATATTGAAAGTCTTCATCGCAACTCCCTGAGTGTAAGGGCGAAACCGCCGGAGCGGGCCATCGGGACTTCGAGATAGTCGTCGGAAGAAACCTCGCTGCGGGTAATGTTGTAAGCCTGTGGATTGGTCTCATAGTCGGCATCGGGGGCATCGGCGTAGAGGGTCGCCTCATAGACCGTATCCGGCTTGAGGAAATCGAGCCGGAAAGTCGCCGTGCGGGCCTCCTCGCCGACAATGCCGCCGACGTACCAGACGTCGCGCGGCTCGGCCTTCGCGAGATCCGCTGCCGTCGCGCCCTCCGGGAGGGCATAGACGAAGCGGGCGGCACCGGAGACGGCGTCCTTCTTCCCGTCGGGAAGAGAAGCGACGCCCTCCGCCGAAGCGTTGAGCGATGAGAGTTTCGGATGGCGCGCCGTCACGATGATCTCGCCCGGCTCCGCCTCAAGATAGATGCTCTTGTCCCAGTCCACGGCGACATCCCTGATAAACTGGAATGCATCCGGGAACTTCTCGTAGTGCCACGGCACGTCCGCCGCCATCTGCAGCGGCGAGTAGAACGTCACGTAGATACCCAGCTGGTTGCACAGGGTGAACCTGAAACGGCCTGTGTCGCCGGGCCTCAGTGCGGAGAGGTCCTGCTCGAAGATGCCCGGCGTGTAGTCCATCGGACCGCCCTGCAGGCGGGTGAACGGCAGGATCGCCGGGTGCCCCGGAGGCACGGCGGCGCGGAACTCCGTGCCCATCGCCGCCTCGTTGCCGATGAGATTCGGCCACGTGCGGCAGAGGCCGGTCGGACGGACCGCCTCGTGGCCGTTGACCATAATGTGGTGGTCAGCAGCCTTCTGCACGGCGCGTAGGTAGTGCTTGATGATGGACTGCGAGTAGTGGTGCTCGCCGTAGGGGATGATGTCGCCGACGTAGCCGCTCTTGACGGCGTCGTAGCCATACTGGTTCATCAGGTCGTAGGCCCGGTCTATCCAGCGGTCGTAGTTGGTCGTCGCAGAGGAAGTCTCGTGGTGCATTATGATCCTGATACCCTTGGAATGGGCATAGGCGTTGAGCTCCGCGATGTCGAAGTCCGGATACGGGGTTATGAAGTCGAATACATCGTCCTTGAGGTGGCCGAACCAGTCCTCCCAACCCTCGTTCCATCCCTCGACGAGGATGGCGTCGAAGCCGTTCTCGGAGGCAAAATCGATGTAGCGGCGCACATTCTCATTGTTGGCGCAGTGACGCCCGTTGGGCTTCGCCTTCGTGAAATCAGTCTCGCCGAGACGGACGGCGGGATACTCATCGGTGTAGGCCCATGCGCCGGTACCGGAAATCATCTCCCACCAGACACCCATGTATTTCACAGGGTGAATCCAGCTCACGTCTTCGATGGCGCAGGGCTCGTTGAGATTGAGTATGAGCCTGGATGCAAGCACCTTACGGGCATCATCGACGACCATGACGGTGCGCCAGGGACTCTTGCAGGGAGCCTGCAGGCGGCCCTTGACACCGAGGGCGTCCGGGGTCAGCCAGGTCGTAAAGGTCCTGGTCGAGGGATCGTAATTGAGGTTCGTAGTCGGGTAATCGACGACAGCGGCCTCATGGATATTGATGTAGAGCCCATCGTCGGTCTTCATCTGAAGGGCCGTCTGGACGCCGGTCTTCGAGAACCCGGTCTGCGACGCGTTCGGCATGCGTGCAGCGTCGGAGAGCCGCTCGATTTCGGAGAGGCGGCTCCTGGTGTAGGCGTACTCCTGCGTGTCGTAGTCGCCGGAAATCCACCAGGCGGTATGGTCCCCCGTCATGGCGAACTCGGAAAGCTCTTCCCTGACGTCGAAATAGACAAGGGCGTTGTCCTGCGGGAATTCGTAGCGGAATGCAAGACCGTCGTCGTAGAGACGGAAGCGGATGTTCATCTTCACCCCGTCCTTGCGTGAAAGCTTGACCAGCATGCCGTTATAGTGATTGCGAATCTCCGCTTCCTCGCCCCAGACCGGGCTCCACGTCTCGTCGAATGAGTCGCGCTCAACATCCTCGACGGAGAAACCGCCGGTCAGGCTGCGCCCATCCATAAGTTCGTACCCGAGGGCGCTGAGTCCGATGACGGCAGAGCTGTCGCGGCTCAGCGAATAGTAGGGAGCACCCTCTGCCGAGAGCATGAACGAAGCGCTCAGGCGGCCGTCCGGGGAGACGAGCACGTCTGTTGAGACTATATCCACCTGCGGCTTGCAGCAGGGAGCAGACAAAAAAACAAGGGCGGCCGCAAGACCGCCTTCAAGAGCTTTGATAAAAGTCTTCATTTTCCGACGTTTACGCTATATATACTTGTATTCAAGCTCCAGGCTTACGCCCGGGGACTCCTCATAGACAGCCAAGACCTTGAAAACGCCCCAGGCCGTCATGTCGCCGCTCTCAAGATCCTTGCGCCCGACAAAGAATATGTCGCCTTTTTTGAGGGGGGCCAGCGAAACGCTGTGGTTGAGGCCAGCGAACATGTCCTCAACCATCTTCCTTGTCGCTTTGGGGTAGTTGAACGAAGACACAAGGGAGAACACGACGTCCGTCGCTGTGGAAACTGAGCCGTCGTCAGCGAGGAGAATGTCCTTCTCGCTCTCGTCGGCTGTGGCGCTGGAGATCGGCTCCCTGGTCTTCAGGCAGAATCCGTCGTCGGAGCCATGGGAGGCGGAATAGATGGTCAGGCCGGAATAGTTCTCAAGGAGGCGGTCCTTGGAAGGAGATATGACTACAATTTTGCTTTCCTGTAAAACGGAATTGCCAAGGTTGTCATTCGCAATGAATTTGATGCGAACTGTAGATGTATCCTTGGAAAGGAACGGCCCCTCGTAGTAGAAGTGGTCATTCCAGTTTTTAACATTCGGCTCTACAACGCCGAGGTCCACGGCGCCTTCGACCTCGTTGAAGGAAGAGAAAGTGACGCGGACAATTTTTTCGTGAGTAGTGAAAGCGTTGACAAGAAAGTCGGCCTTCTCGCCGGCATTGATAGTGTCGGCGTACTGCTGCACGAGGATGATAATGTCGGAAGCATCGCGCTCGCTACATGAAACGAGCGCGATGCCTGCGACTAAAATGAGTAGAAACCTCTTCATCAAAAAGGTTACTTCACTCTCTTGTAGGCCTTGACCGTAGCCTTCACTTCAACCTCGGAGCCGAGGAAGAGGAGGTGACGCGTGGAGGTCTGCCTGGAGACTATGAAATAGTCGGCCTGGGGGAAAGCCTCATAGACGGCCGGAGCGGCACGGTAAAGGTGGGCATTGAGGTGAGGGATGTATGAATACTCCCGGACGGATCTGTCGAAATCAGCCCCGTTGATGGTCCGGATTTTTTTGAAAATACCCAGATATTTGTCAAAAGTGATGGTGATTTCCTTTTCGCCGAGGTATTCAAGCTGGTTGAGGTCTATGTTGAGCTGGGTAAACGGAGCCCGCCCGGCAGTACTCGACTTCATGACGCCGCAGGATGAAATCCCGAGCGCCACGGCGAACACTGCAACAATATACTTAAGTGCTTTCATACCTTACGCCCTATTATTTGAAGTAGTAGGAGAGAGTGAGGCGGAGCTGGTTTCCGAGGAAACCGTTGCCAACGCTGAGTTTCTCATAATTACCATCCCCAATTTCATAACCGGGGACGTTGGCGGGATTGTTAACTCCGTCGTTGTTGTACCATACATGCTTGCCTGTGTCATCTACAAGAACACTCTTGGTCTTCTGGCCTGCAACCCACTGGCCATAGAAACCATACTCAAGACCGATTGCAAGGGGAAGATTGCCGATGAAAGCCTGGAGGCCGATGAAAGCACCGAGGCCGATGTTGAAACTGTTGGAAGAGAACCTGTAAGACACATCGTCATAGACTACTTTACCGCCATCGGTGACAAGACCGAACGGGAGTTCGGCGCCGACATAGACGTCAAGGATGTTCTTGTTGGTGAAGTGGTAGGCGATGCCGGGCCAGAGCATGGCGGCGCCGTTACCGGCCTTGTTGACGATCTTATAGGTGTCGCCCTCGGAGGCAGTCGGATCAATGTACCCTTTGCCTTTGGCATTGATGTCCTGACGATAGAGGTCGAGGCCGATGCGGCCTTCGAGCTTGTCAGTGAAGAAGTACTTGACGTTGACGAGAGGGAGGACATACGGGCTGGAACTGCCGGGCAGGTTCATAAGAGTGCCGAAATCGACACCTGCTCCGAGGAAGAGACCGAAGGTGCCCTTGTCAGGACGGTTGCCGGTCTTGATCTTGACGGCGGAAGGTTCGCCGGTAGAGATCTGAGCCATGGCGAGCGCGCCGCCAATCAGGAGGAGCGCCGCAGAAAGAAACAGTCTTTTTTTCATACGTTGTTTGTTAATAATGGTTTGCTATTTGGGACAAATGTAAGTAATTATTTAGAATTCTGCAACTAATATTGATTTCGGAGCGAGCCTGACGGAGTCCGAAAGGGTGATCTCTTCGCCGGTTATGACGTCCCTCGCCCTGGCCTCACCGGGGCGGAATTCGGCGTAGCGGTGCCACGGAAGGGGCTTTTCGTCGAGGGAGTTGTTGACGAAGACATAGACGGTGTCGGAGTCGTCGTAGCGGAAGTAACCGTATGTGTTGTCTGTGATGTTGTGGCGGCCGACATTCTCACGGGAGAGGAAATGGAGGGTCTTGCCGTGGTGGATCACGTCCTTCCCTTTGCGCCAGCGAAGGAGGGTCTTTGTGAAGTCGTGGAGTTCGGCGAAGCTGCCGCCCGCTTCGGCCCGTCCTTCGGCGGTGAAAAGATCCTTCTGGTCGCCCTCCCAGCCGCCCGGGAAGTCGATTCTCTTGGAACCGTCATTGCCAAAGCCGGGGCGCTCGAGGAAGCCCATCTCGTCGCCGTAGTAGAGCTGCGGGATGCCGCGGAGGGTGGCGAGAAGGCCGATGGCGAGTTTCATCCTCGCGGGATCGGCGCGCAGGATGTCAGCGGTACGCGGATGATCGTGGTTCGCGAAGAATATGAGCATGTTGTCGATGTCCTCATAGGCGAAGTCCTGGGCGATAACGTTATAGACCCTGGTCATACCCTCGTTCCACCAGACCTGGTCCTCACAGAGGGCGGCGATCATGGCGTCCCTGAGCGGGAAGTCCATGATTGCAGGGAGATTGGAGTCAAAGCCGTCCTTGTTGGGGTTGTCGTCCTGCCAGTAGGCGAGCTGGGGGATGGAGGTGTCCCAGCACTCGCCGACGATGTTGATCCAGGGGTATTCCTTCCGTACGGCGGCGCACCAGCGGCTCATCGGCTCAGGCTCGTTGTAGGGATAGGTGTCAACGCGGAGGCCGTCGAGGCCCGCGTACTCCACCCACCAGACGGCCCACTGCTGGAAGTACCTGAGGGTGTACGGGTTATCAAGGTTCATGTCCGGCATCATGGGGACGAACCAGCCGCTCTCCTGGCGCTCGCGGTCGGTCTTAGACGCGTGGGGATCCATGTACACGGAGAACTGGGCGTTCATCTGCATATAGTCGTCGTGGTGGTGGTACCAGTCGTGGAATGGGGCCTCCGTCATCCACCAGTGGCCGGTGCCGCAGTGGTTCGTGACTATGTCCATTATGACCTTGATTCCCTTCTCGTGGGCCTTCTCGACGAAGGTCCTGTAGAGGGCGTTGTCGCCGAAACGGGGATCGATGTGGTAGTAGTCCTCACAGGCGTAGCCGTGGTAGGACTCGAAATCCTGATTATCGAGGAGCATCGGGGTGCTCCAGATGGCGGTCACGCCGAGATCCTCGAGGTAGTCGAGGTGGTCTATGATGCCCTGGAGGTCGCCGCCGTGGCGCGCAAGGGGCGCCTCGCGGTCGCATTTTTCAAGGAGCTCCGGGATGCGCCAGGCGACGGCAGAGCCATCGTCGTAGGCCGGCGCGGTCGTGGAATAGGACTCGTCGTTGGTCGGGTCGCCGTTTGCAAAGCGGTCAGGCATAATCAGATAGATAAGGTCGCCGGTCGTAAAACTCTTCTTGCTGACCTTGTCGCGCCCGCGAATGATGTATGGGTATCTGAATGTCTTAGGGCCGTTCTCCTCCTTGAAGACGAGGGTATAGACGCCGGGCTTTGCGAGCTCACCGATGCGGACATCGACGAAGATGAAGTCGGGGTTCTCAGCGTCGGTGATTTTGGTTACCCTGACTCCGCGTCCGCCTTCGATGCGGACGTCATAGGAGGTGATGTCCTTGCCCTGGATCATGAGCTGGAGAGGGGTCTCCATCCCGGTCCACCAACTGAGGGGCTCCACGCGGACGACCTCGTCTGCAGTCGCAGCAGGGATTTCCGAAAGGTCGGGGCCACCGCAGGCTGCGAGGAGAGCCACCGTTAATGGGATGAGTAGTTTTTTCATTTCATTATGGCGAATATGCGTTCACGGACCTCTTCGATGGTGCCTGTGCCGTCCACTTCTTTGTAACGGCCAGATGCCTTGTAAAAGGCGATAAGGGGCTCTGTCTTGGCGTGATAGGTCTCGATGCGGTGAGCGATAACCTCATCCTTTGCGTCGTCAGCGCGGCCTTCGATCTCGGCCCTGTGGCGTATGCGCTCCATGATCATGGAATCGGGGATCATGATGGAGACAACGCCGCTGAGGGCCTCGCCGCGGCGCTCGAGGATTTCGTCGAGCGCAACCGCCTGCGCCTCGGTCCTCGGGAAGCCGTCGAGGAGGAAGCCATCGACTCCGGTCACCGTGTTGAATTTGTCCTCGATCATCCCTTCCACGACTTCGTCGGGAACGAGGTTCCCCTCGTCGATAAGAGCCTTGGCGCGGAGCCCGAGAGGGCTTCCGGCGGCGATTTCGCCCCGGAGGAGCTCGCCGGTCGAGATGTGACGGAGGTTAAACTTTTCAGCCATGGCGCCGGCCTGGGTGCCTTTTCCCGCACCAGGCGGGCCGAAGAGGATATAATACTTCATTGGTCTTAGATTTAGAGTCTTTCGCAAATTTATGAAATCTTTTTCTAACATTTGTGCCCGACCTGACCGGCCGGGCACAAAAAAATATCGTCCCTCTCGGAGCGATATCTCTTTTTCGCGTATTTGCGGGGGAAATTACTCGGCGGGAGCCTCGACAACTTCCTCAGCAGCGGCGCAGCAGCTGTCGCAAGGGGCGCAGCAGCTGTCGCAGACTTCCTCGATAGCCTCTTCAGCGGGCTCCTCGGCGGCCTTCTTGTTGTTGCAACCGCAGGAAACGGCAGCAGCCATAAGGGCCACAACTGCGAAAGACATAAATACCTTCTTCATGGTGAATACTTTAACTAGTTAAACAAAAGTGTGCAAAATTTGCGGCTGCAAAAGTAGAATTTATTTTTCATTTTAACAAGTTATTCGTATTTTTTCGCACATTTTCAGCGAAATGGAACTGTTTTTTGCCTCAGAAATCGACCGGGAGACCGTAAAGCTGGCCTCCGAAGAAGCCCTTCACTGCGTCAAAGTGCTCAGGCACAGGGAGGGAGACGCCGTGGATGTCATCGACGGAGCCGGCACGCTCCTCCACTGCACGCTGCTTGTGGCAGACCCGCGCGAAGCCATCCTCCGGATCGACTCCCGCGAGGAAGGCTGGGGCGCGCTCCCCTACCATCTCACCCTCGGCGTATGTCCCACGAAAAACCCCGAACGCTTCGAGTGGGCCGTCGAAAAAGCGACCGAATTCGGCGTCGAAAGCATAGTCCCGCTTATCGGCGACCGTTCCGAGCGCCGCGTCTTCAAGGCTGAACGCGTCCGCCGCGTCGCCCTCTCCGCGACCAAGCAGTCCCTCAAAGCCCTCATCCCCACCATCCCCGACCCCGTTCCTGTCCGCGACTTCCTCGCTGGTGAAATTCACCTGACACAGCGAAGTGCCTCCTACGGGGCTGTAGGGGCGCAGGGCGTGTCAGGCGAGCCAATTTCGCCTCACCTGACACGGCAAAGTGCCTCTGAAAGCCCTGCACTGCCAGTCGGCGTGTCAGGTGAATTTCACGAAGCCGACGCCCTTCCCGGCGGCAACTGCCCTGCCGGCGACCAGCCAGCAACAGACGCCCTTCCTGGCGGCAACGGTCCTGCCGGCGACCAGCCAGCGATTGGCGCCCTCCATGGCGGCAACGGTCCTGCCGGCGACCAGCCAGCAACAGACGCACTTCCCGGCGGCAACTGCCCTGCCGGTGACCAGCCAACGATTGACGCCCTCCATGGCGGCAACGGTCCTGCCAGCGACCAGCCAACAATTGACGCCCTCCATGGCGGCAACGGTCCTGCCAGCGACCAGCCAGCGATTGGCGCCCTCCATGGCGGCAACGGTCCTGCCGGTGACCAGCCAGCGATTGACGCCCTCCATGGCGGCAACTGCACTGCTGCTGACGACCGGGGAGGGAGGCTGCGGCTGATTGCCTGCTGCTTCGACGGGGCTGCCTGGCAACGGGTGCCGATGAGCGCAGCGCTGGAGTCGGCGCCGGAAGCGACCGATATCTCGGTGCTGATCGGCCCTGAGGGCGACTTCTCGCCCGAGGAGGTCGAGGCGGCGCGCTCCGCGGGCTATATCCCCGTCCACCTCGGCACCTCACGTCTCCGCACCGAGACCGCCGCCGTCGCCGCCGCCGCCTTCGTGTATTACAGCCGCCTCCCGTGGCGGCAAACTCGTTGACGCTCTGCGCATTACACAAAACCCTATACGCCATTTCGCCTACAGCCTTTTGTATAAATCATTATATATCATGAAGTTATCCGCCACGATTACCTTGTTGCTGCTGTCCTTTATGACAGCCTTCGCGCAGTTCGTGCCGAACCGCGAAGTCGATCTGCCGGCCCCTGAGACGTACCTTTTTGCGCACAGGGATACATGCGACCTTTTTCTCGACATCTACCAGCCGGCCGCCGGGAAGGACCTGCTGCCGGACGGAAGGAGGAAGCCGACCGTGATGTATGTCTTCGGCGGAGGCTTCATCACGGGCCGGAGGAACGACCCGTTCTGCAATTCCTGGTTCGAGCAGATGATAGAGGACGGCTACAGGGTGGTAAGCGTCGATTACCGCCTCGGGCTCAAGGGAGTCCCGATGCGGTTCGACCTTGCGCATCTCATAGATGCCGCGAAGAAGAGCAAAAAGGCTGTGGATATGGGAGTTGAGGATGTGTTCTCCGCCATTAAATATTTATCGGAGCATCCGGAGCTGGGCATTGACATGGATAACATAGTCATCTCCGGGAGTTCAGCCGGCGCGATGATTTCGCTGTCCTCCGTGTGGGAGTCCTGCAATTCCCGCGAACTCTCAAAAGGGCTGCCTGAAGGGTTCAGGTTCAAGGGCGTGATGTCGTTCGCCGGAGCGATTATGACCGATACGGGAAAGCCCTCCTACGCCGTGCCGCCCTGCCCTCACCTGTTGTTCCACGGGACCAACGACGGCGCGGTCGCCTACGGCAAGACCGCCTTCGGCAAGCGGGGCATCTACGGCAGCGATGAGCTCGTAAAAATCCTCGCGAAGATCCGTTGCCCCTACCAGATCTACCGTTACAAAGACCATTCGCACGACATGGCGGCCAACATGGAAGAGACATGGCCTGAGCAGAAGCGCTTCCTGGAGCACACCGTCATAGCCGGAGAGGCTCTCACCCTTGACGCCATGGTCGACGACCCCGCCATGACGGTCCGCCAAACAATCACTCTCGGAGACATCTACTGATTTTTGCAACCCGGTTGCAAAAAAATGCGAGTATTTTCGCATCCTGTACAAGGAAGCGAAATGTCCCGCAAAGAAACCATAGCCGCCATTATAGTGCTCACCATCCTGGGCACGAGTATGCACTTTGTGCACCACCTGCCGTTCTTCAACCACTTCCTGGGCTATATCTTCCCCGTGGAAGAGAGCGTAATGGCACACACCAAAATGGTTTTCTACCCGATGCTGCTGCTTAGCGCCTACCTATGCGCCACCCGCCGTGACATCCGGGAAATCGGCGCACCCATACTGGGCAGCCTGGCGGTCATTCCTATCATAATGGCGGCTTTTTTCGCCTACTGGATATTCGTGCACCGCGAACTGCTGTTCCTGGACATCATCATCTACCTGGTCTCCATGACCGGAGCCGTCCACCTTGCCCTCCGCCTTCGCCGCAGCAATCTCGTCCGCACACTGTGGCCTCTCTGGATCGTCGTAATCCTCCTTATCATCGTCCTCACCGGGTACCTCACCTACAACAGCCCCGACTGGCTCATCTTCGCCGACCTCGGCTAGCCGCCAGTTTCGCCCCGAGCGGCTGTGAGGGCCGGCATCCCCGTTTGGCCGTGGAGTGGAAATCACTGATAATGTGTGATTTACCTAATAATCAACGTCTTATACTCCACGCCATTTGGGGCGACATCTTCCACTGCAGAATACAAGTCACTTTGTGAGGGTGCCGCGTGTTTCCCCGCGGGGGCAGCCACGCAGGGACTTCTTAGAGAGGGGCGAGGAGGCATCAGGTGTGGCCTCACCTATATTGCAAAGGGGGGATGGCCACGCAGAAACCTTTTGGAGGGCGCTCTATTGGGGTATAACGTGGCCGGGGCTACATGCGGAGTATCTGGACTTCGCCGGAGAGGGAGAGTTTGAGGATCTGGGAGGCGAGGCCGGTGGAGGAGGACTCGAGGGAAGGGTCGACGATATAGTCGGCGGCTCCTCGGATTGAGTCCGGAATGTCGGCGAAGACTCTCGGAGAAGGCTCGCCGGAGACGTTGGCGGAGGTCGAGACTATCGGTCGCCCGAAGCGGCGGATCATGTCGCACAGCTCCGGCATCAGCGGGATGCGGATGCCCACCGACCCGTCGGCCGCCACTGCGTTGGCGGCAAGGAACCGCCGGTCCGGCCGTGGCAGGGCCCTGTCTGCGGGGACAGGGGCAACTGCGGCGCCGGGGGCGGAAGGCGAGGGTGAGGAGCCGGGAACAGCGCCAAGACAGGGAGCGGAAGGCGAGGAAGAGGAGGGAGCGGCGACGGCGCCAAGACAGGGAGCGTAAGGCGAGGGTGAGGAGCCGGGGGCGGGGGTGGAGGGGGCGACGACGGCGTCGGGGCCAGGGCTGGAAGGCGGGGAAGAGAGGCCAGGGGCGGAGGGGGCGACGACGGCGTCAAGGCCAGGGGTGGAAGGCGGGGAAGAGAGGCCAGGGGCGGAGGGGGCGACGACGGCGTCAAGGCCAGGGGTGGAAGGCGAAGAAGAGGGGGCGGGGGTGGAGGGGGCGACGACGGCGTCCGGGTAGATGATGGTCATGGGGCGGTCGTTGACTTCGACGAGGTCGAGAGCGATGTCGGGGATGGCCTTCACGTAGCGGGCGAGCATGTCGAGGTCCGAGACCAGGAGGACGAGCGATTTCGCCTCGGGGCGGGCCTTGATGCGGAATATGCGCTCAACTGCGGCGGGGTCCGTCGCGTCGCATCCGAGACCCCAGATTGTGTCTGTGGGGTAAAGGATAACTCCTCCCTCCCGGAGGACACGCAGCGCCTCGCCCCAGGAGGCGTTCGGCGAAGGGGCAGCGGCGTGAGCAGGTGCAGAGGAGGAGCGAGAAGGGCGGGAGGAACCGGAAGGGCCAAAAGCGCGAGAAGAGCCGGAGGAGCGAGAAGGGCGGGAGGAGCCGGAAGGGCGGGACATTAGGCGGGGATGTTATTGGAATGGTTTGAACCTTACGAGGAGGGGGTAGTGGTCGGAGTACTTGACGCGGTCGATGGTGTAGGAGGTGGCGTCGAGGCCGGTCGGGTAGAGGA
The DNA here is from genome assembly GCA_017534745.1 of Bacteroidales bacterium. Lineage (GTDB taxonomy): Bacteria > Bacteroidota > Bacteroidia > Bacteroidales > UBA932 > Cryptobacteroides. The sequence goes on from JAFXVX010000017.1 coordinate 81,004, forward strand.
CGTAGTCGATGCGCATGATGCGGAGGAGGGCGGAGAAGGTGCCGCCGAAGCCGCGGCGGGCCTTCCTGAAGGCGTCCCTGCGGCCTTTGATGAGTTTGCTGTAGGTGTAGGAAACCGGCATGTCGTTGAAATCCCCCACCGCGAAAGAGCGCACAGGGCACTCCTTCATGTCGGCGACGAGGCTGTCCACCTGCCTCGCCCTCGCGAGGATGAACCGGCGGAACTTGCGCCCGCTCTCCTCCAGTTTTTCCTCACTGCGGACAGATGAGAAGATGAACGGGATGGACATATTGTAGCTCTGGAGGTGGCAGTTGTAGATACGGAAGACCTCTCCCCCGGTGTCGATGTCGGTGTAAAGGGCCATATTGGTGGAACCCTCGAAAGGAATTTTCCCCTTGCGGACTACCGGGAAGCGGGACAGCGTCACGCAGCCGGCGGTCCCGTTCTGGCCGGTAAGTGTGTAATAATCTGTCGTATATCCCGGGAAACGGGAGGCGAGCCATCGCTTCTCATCCACCGAATTGGGGAGGTAGAACTCCTGCAGGCATACGACGTCTGGGCTGACCTTGCGGATGTAGGAGGCGACCGAGTCGGCGAGCTCCAGACGCGAGCTCGCTCCGCTGGCCGCGTTGGCGAACAGCCCTACGTTGTAGCTCATGACTGACGGCCCGCGCTCCCCCGTCGCATTGGGCGAGGAGAAACGGAACGTCCTGCCGGCGAAGACAAAAGCGATGACCAGCGCCAGGCCGAGAAGCCAGGCGAAGCGGCTCCGGCGGAACAGGGCTATCAGGAAAAATATGACGCACAGCAGGACCAGTGGCACGAAACAGAAACCTATCATGGATAGCCACCACGCCTTCGAAGGGCTCACCACCGTCGCCGCCTCCGCAAGAAGCAGCGCCGCGGCGAAGGCCAGGGCGAAGACCCCGAACACTATCTGCGATATGATTCCGGGCTTCTCCATGGCGTCAGCGGCTTATGGCTCCCCTGTGCCTCCACCACAGGATAAGCAGGCAGCCGGCCAGCGCCCCGCCGAGGTGGGCGAAGTGGGCGACGCCTTCCATCGTGCCGGTGATACCGGCGATGAGTTCTATGCCAATGAATATGAGCATCAGCCATTTGGCCTTCATCGTGACCGGAGGGAAGATGAGGGTCAGCGGCAGGTTCGGATAAAGCACTGCAAATGCCACCTGGACGCCGTAGATACAGCCGGAAGCGCCGAGAGTCGGCGTCCGGAGAAGGTCGAAGGCCGTCTGGAGCTGCCCGGCAGATGCGAAATATATAATCTGCAGATACTGCACCCCGAAGTGGAAGACCAGCGCCATAAGGCCGCTGACAAAATAGAGGATGAGGAATTTCTTAGTCCCTATCTCGCGCTCCAGGACCATACCGAACATCAGGAGACCCCACATATTCATGAACAGGTGGGCGAAGTTGGCATGGATAAACATGTATGTCACTATCTGCCACGGCTTGAAGAAATTAAGCTCCGGCAGCCCGGCCAGGGGGAAATTCCCCCACGCGGGGAAGAAAACGGCGAAATACCGGAACATGAATTCGTCGTTGATGACGACGGCGATGTACAGGATGATATTGATCAGCAACAAATGCTTTGTCGCCGGGGGAATCATCGAAAGGAACGATTGTCTGCCGTTTTCGTAATAAGCCATATCAGAATCGCTTGTCCAGCTCCTGGAGCGGGATCACGGAAAGGATCCGCTTGCCGCCGGAGGTGAATTCGGGGTTATCGGAAGCGAGGAGGGCGTCAACGAGCTGCCGCGCCTGCAGCGCGGACAGCGGCTGGCTGCTGCCGGAAGCGCCCAGGAAGGCGAATTTCTCTGCCATAGAGGCGGTCATCGTCTCCCTTAGAGCACCCTTGACGCCGGAAGCAAGGATCAGGATGAGGTCGGAGACCATCCTCTCGACCTTGCCCTTCTCGGCGGAATAGCCCTCTGGGACGCCGGCGACTACAACTGTGTCGTTCCCGAACGGGGTGATGTCGAAGCCCAGCGAGGAGAGCATCTCAGCATTCTCGTCGAAGAGCATACGGTTCTCCACGCCGACCTGCACCCTGACCGGGAACAGCACCGACTGGCTGACGTGCGCCCCGGAGGAAAGGGCCTTGATGAAGCGGTCGTAGAGTAGCCTCTCGCGGGCGCGGCGGATATTCACTGCCATCACCCCGGAGGCCGACTTCGTGAGGATATACTTGTCCTGCACCACCAGCACTTCCGGCGCCGCCGCGAGCTTCTCCTCGAACAGCGCGCCGTAGTCCTGACGGGAAGTCCCCCTGTCATACCGAGGCCCCGGGCCGAGTGTATCTCCGGAAGAAGAGGAGATCCTCTCGCGTTCGCTCGGGATGACAGATGAGCCTCCGCTCGGGATGACAGATGAGCCTCCGCTCGGGATGACAGATGAGCCTCCGCTCGGAATGACAGACGGCCCGGCGAACGGGTCGTACGAGGGGTCGAAATCGACCTCCGGGGCCGTAGCAGGGCGGTATTCGCCGAAGGACGAGCCGATGTGGGGCATCTGAGTCTGCTCGGGGTTGTCGAAGTCGATCGAGCCGGCGGCGGAGCTGCGGCCGAGCGCTTCCTTCACCGTCGCGAAGACGGTCTGGAACATCACGCTGTCATCCTCGAACTTGATCTCGGTCTTGGTCGGATGGATGTTGACGTCTATGGCGGAAGGGTCTGTCTCTATATAAATAAAATAAGAAGGGGTCACGCCCTCGGGGATGAGGCCTTCGTAGGCCTTCATCACGGCCTTGTGAAGATATCCGCTGCGGAAATAGCGGCCGTTGACGAAGAAAAATTGGTTTCCCAGAGTCTTCCGCGCGCTTTCCGGCCGGCCGATATAGCCGTGGATACGGGCAAACGACGTCTCGGCCCCAAACTCCGTCAACTCTCCCACGACGCCCTGGCCCAGCACGTCAAGTATCCTGAATTTCAAGGTCTTGGCGGGCTTCAGGGCAAACAGGTCGCGGCCGTTGGAAGATAGGGAGAAACTCACGTCGGGCCTTGTCAGCGCGACGCGCGTGAACTCCTCCACGACGTGGCGGAGCTCCACGGTGTCGGACTTCAGGAATTTGCGGCGCGCCGGAACATTGTAGAAAAGGTTCCGTACCGAAAATGACGAGCCCGCCGGCGCCGCGACCTCCTTCAGCGACACCTGCTCGGAGGCGGCGAATACCACCTCGCAGCCGATCTCCTCCTCGGGAAGCCTCGTCCGGAGGGTCACCTCCGACACAGCGGCTATCGACGCGAGGGCCTCGCCCCTGAACCCGAAGGTCAGGATGGCGGAAAGGTCCTCCGGGGTCGCGATCTTCGAGGTCGCGTGACGCTCGAAGCAAAGAACGGCGTCGTCCGGCGACATCCCGCAGCCGTTGTCGATGACGCGGATAAGCGTCCGGCCCGCATCCGTCACCGCCACCGACACCTTGTCGGCGCCGGCATCCAGCGCGTTCTCCATCAGCTCCTTCACCACCGACGCCGGCCGCTGGACGACCTCGCCCGCGGCTATCATATTGGCAACGTTCTGCGGAAGTATCCTTAGTTCCATCTACAGCAGCGAATAGAATTTCGTAATATAAATAAGTACTACAGCTATCAGCAGCAGGGTCACAATGCCGATAATCACCTGTACGCGCCCGCCGGAGGTGCGTTTCTTGGCATAATTGCCTCCGCGGAAGGCCCCGCGAAGATTGCTCCCCGGGACATAGGTCCCCTCCTCCCTGTCGGCGGCGTCACGACCGTCCACGGCGGAAAACTTAGCTTTCCGCTCCTCTTCGTCCGGGTCGTAGTACCTCGGCTTGTAGTTGAATACCCTGTGTTCCTGGTCTCCGAAGAAACCGAAATTGAATCCCGCCATAGCTTCTTAACGCGTATATCAAACAAAGGTACACAAAAGTTGCCGAAATTTGTTGGAGAATTGAAAAAAAGTAGTAATTTTGCAGTCCCATTTCCCGAGAGGGGTGGGACTCATTGAGATATGGTGTAATGGTAGCACTACAGATTCTGGCTCTGTCAGTGAGGGTTCGAGTCCTTCTATCTCAACAGAAAAAGTCAGCTTCACGCTGATTTTTTCTTGCCCTGGCGGGGTAGCTCAGCTGGTTAGAGCGTCGGATTCATAATCCGGAGGTCGTGGGATCGTGACCCACTCCCGCTACGAACGAAGTGAGTGCGGATGTGGGTCACGATGTCGCCATCAGGCGACCGGCGGTGCGGGCACTTGTGTATCGGACGGACGTCCGATAAAGTGCTGGAGCAATAGAGCCGTGGGGGCTCGGGGGTTTACCCCCGTATAAAAAGGGACCCACTCCCGCTACAACACCTTGTCATTTCGAGCGAAGCCGAGAAATCTCGTAAACTCCCTATATATCCGCCCGTCGCTATGCTTAGCGATGGTTTTTTTATTTACCCTATATGGTAACATGAAAAAATGGCACCCCGTGAGGCGTCGTTTCCTGTTGTAGTATGCCTTCACGCTCCAAGGCGAGTATCCCAAATGTTATTTCTTTGTTCCATCCAAACCTCAGGGAATAAGTATTGACGGCAATCCAGTCAGTACCCTGTTTCAACTCTTCATCTGACAAATCATCCACATTAGGATTCTCATAATCATCCAAAGTTAACCTGCTTCGACGTGGAGGAATGGCAGACGGGTCAATTTTGCCGATATTGTTTTCTATTTCTTCGTATGTGACGTAGGGTTTCCCTATCTTTTTTATGCTTTCCAAAACTGCATCCCTTGGCTTCAAGGCAGGAGCCTCTTTCGCAGCTGGTTCGAGGACCTTCTCCTGCGTTTTCTTCTTTGAGTTCGTGCCGAAAATAAGTTTCTCAAAATCATAAAAGATGTCCTCTTCTTCAAGGAAAGGATAGGGCGGTCTTAACCTGTCATGGATGCTTTGAACTGTATTGTCACCAGGAGCTATCTGGTTTGACAGCATAATAAATCTGTTTAGCCAATGTGTCTGATCGAAAGAAGACAATGAGGCAATATTTTCAAAGAGAAAATGTCCGAAACCATAAGGACAGTCTCGTCCTATAGAATATTTTTTTCCGTAAACGTATGAGGCGTAATCTTCGGCAATATCCTTAAACTCGGTCAAACTGTCGGAAGCAGTCGAGAGGAATTGCAAAGTTGCAAACTCCGCCATCGGCTCCTCTATCTCCCGGGCAAGTGTCAACTGATTGGACGCAAAATAGAAAAGTGCATGAAACAACTCGTGGATAAGAACCGCCACCGGGGAAATCTCCGTTTCCCGTATACTCCCAAGATATAATACGATTTTAGGATTTGATGACGAAAAAAAACGACCCGGGATTTCATGTTCCAGGCAAATTGCATCCCCTTTAAATTGCCTTAAACGCCATTCATATGCACCTTGGACATCTATAATTGACGACATTTTTTTTCGAGCGGCTGCAAGAACCTGCTTGTCTGCTCCGTTCTGTTCGAGCCGATTATATTCGTCCTCAATCCTACATCTTGCCGTACTGGCCCTATCCAGCCCCTCACGTAAGGCAGCCATGTCCAAATATTCTTTCTCCGTCATGCGTTCTGAACTGATTTCTATTGTCAGCCTGTCGCCCAGCGAAGAAAAGTAAAAACCATCCATGAAGCGGAAATCGAGGGCCTTCGATATGATCTTCAATTCATCCGGGTTAAGGAGTTCCGAATTAATGATATTTAACGCCGGTGCGGAATCAATAGCGAACGATTTTAGCGGTGGAAGCACTTCATCGTTCCAAAACTCCATGCGCCTTCTGCAATATGTAACAAAACCTTTCAGCTCCTGTCTGGATTGAATGGTAAAAATGCGGCCGTTGATCTTCACCATCCCGAAAATTCCATCGTCTTTCAAATCCAGTAAATCAGAGACGGGGCATTCCAAGGCATCAGCGACTGCCTCCAGACGAGCTATTGTCGGATTCCCCCTTAATGAAGTGCGCAATGACTGAGGAGTAATATTCAGGCTCCTGGCCACCTCGTCGGTGCTCACCCTTCTGTTCTTCAAAATAACATCAAAATTTCGCAGAATATCCATGGCATCTTTGTTTTTATCCGTGTCTGCAAAGATAATTTATTTTATTCAAATTTCGCATTTTTCACTCAAAAACTTAATTTATTATGTGATAATTTGGAAATATGAATAATTTATTATACTTTTGTGGCGTGTTTCACAAATAAAACTGAGTCACGAATTTTTTAAAGGTATTTTTAAATGGATGCAAGGTTAAATCATCACGTTGATGCCGACAACTGGTCGGAAAAAGCAAAAAGCTATGCAGAAGAGAAGATTGAAGAAATTCTTCCCTCTGTCAGAGAAAGAATCACGGAAGGAGAAGACAGGGGAAAGGTGCTGGAGGAAACCCTGGAGGAAGTGCAGGAAAGCGTCAAGTTTTCACTGTTCTCTTATCTGAAAAATTCAGGGAGCATCTATCCGAAGACCCGCCTGTACTACAGCCACCCTATGGGCGGTTACAGAAGGCGCTATTATCCAATCACTATGAGAGATGTTCCAAAGGATCTTCTGGATGTGCAGGAGCTCATTCCCGACCTCGCTGAAATGGTAAATAATTCAATTAAAAATATATAAGATATGAAAGAATCATCAAACATCACCTTCGATTTCGCCGCGCGTTGGGCGAAAAAGAACGCCGCCTCCCATCCTGAGGCGAAGTACATCATTACCCTTTACAATAAGGGACTCTCTACCTTGGACGAGGTCTTTTCCGCCCCCCTCAAGGATTGCAAAAAACTCAGGGAACTCCGTGACTTCCTGTCAGGGCACATCGACGAGATTGAACGCGACTACGCCACCTCGCAGGCAGTGACGGTCATCCCTCCGGCAGAGGGCGAGACCATGGCCGGAACGCTGAAGGCGTTCGCCGCCAGCTATGCTGCCATCGTAGAGAAGCGTTCCGGGAAGGATTCCCGCCGCGCAGAGCTGTTCAGAAAGTACTATGTGCTCCCTGACCTCCCTGTGAAGAAACTATTCTCCCGTGAAGACCTCGCCATCCTTACCGGCCTCACCGTGGAGAGGGTGCGCCAAATCCTTTGCGAGAACACCGATGAGATCCGCCGCATCCTCCTCGGGGAAACGGTCGGAAATGTTGCGGCCCATCCTGTCCTGGTCGATTGGTTCAAGGGGGTGGATGCAAAGGTTGGGGAAGTTATCTCAATGGGCATGCTCAGAACCATTGCAGGATGTTCCGACATAGATCCGTTCACTGAGCGTCTCTTCTGCGACGTTCTTCAGCTCACCGTATCCAGAGACAAGAACGCTGAGCCCATGGCCTGCCGCGGCAATCTCAGATCCTTCTCCGGGGAGATCGGCAAGGTGACGAAGTTCTTCCGTGAAGCCGGTATCCCTGTCAGTGATGACGAGTTCGTCCTCTTTCTCCGTAAGACCTTCAAAGACAAGGCCGTGCAGGACCAGCTCCGTGATTATGTAATGACCTCAAGCCAGTACGAGGTGACAATGGAGGAAGGCCGGGTAAAGGCCATCGCGCTCCGATGGGAATACCTGGAGACCATCGGCGCGGAAATAGCCCGCATCCTCTACGACAATGGAGTATTCACCAACGAGACCGCATGGCACCGCCGCGATATAGCCGCGGCATACAACAGGCTTGCGGCGCTGCACCGCATCGAGCCGATGGCGGAGAACGCCCCGTTTCGCCATCCGATGATTCTCGCGTGCGGGAAGTCCAGCTACTACCGCATCAAGGGGGCTATGGACAAATTTACCGACGGTCTGACCTTTGCGCGGGAATACGTCATTCGCAAAGGCCGTTCGGCCACACTGGCGGAGTTTCGCGCCCTGTGCGCCTCCCAGGGATACACCCACATATATGGGGAGCGCACCATAGACACGTTCTTTTCCATCGCGAACAAGCCATTCGCCGGGAGGCGAAGCTCTGGCAGAAAATCGAATAAATAGTCAGTGGGAATGTGGGATTTATTCAAAATACTCATTGGGATCTTCCTACTGATTCTCATCATTCCACTTTTGTGGTTACTCATCAAAATGGTTATCTGGTTCTTTGGATGGGTATTCGGAGGGCTGGTTGGCGGCGGGGTCGCCTTCGCCGCAGGTGATATTCTTGGTATCATCTTCATCATTGCATGTGTTGTATTCGTTATCTGGTGTTTAGCAAGTTAAGTCATGAAATGGGATTCTGTTAACAACTGCCCTGTTCCGGGCACATACACTCCCCTGAACATTCCGGCATCGGAAATAATGGATGAATGCAGGCGGGTCAGGGAACAAGGTGGTTCATTACTGGGAGATGAGATAGAAAGCATCCTCGACTCCCAAGTAAAGACTGTGGATGAGTTCTTTCTTCAAAAGAAGTCCTTGGGATTGTCACGCCAGAGCCTGAACGAAGACTTGCCGATTCTTCTGAACATGACGCATAAGTATCACACACCGGAAGTGGCTGCGCATATAATAGACCTAACCGACGGACCCCTGGATCTGCTTTATATGAATGATACCGATGGCATCCTCACAAGCCGGGTATTTTTATGCGAGACTCAGGAGGATATTTGGGATATCCTCCTGGAAGGTATCGGCAATCCGCGTGAGTTTGTTTATACCTACTGCGGCATGTCCCGTGGTTGGCCGAATTATCCATACGGAACCCTGCTCCCGAAAGAAGAGAGGGGGCTGACCTACAGCATCAGCCGTCTCTGGTGCTTTATCAAATACATGATTGCGCACAATGTAAAACCCGATAACATTCTGTTTGATTTATTATGAGTATTTTCATCCTATATTCCTTATTCGCGCTCCGTGACGACAATGACCCGGCTCGCAAACTTCACCGGCGCGTAGGTGGATACTATTCCACCCTGGAACAGGCAATCGAGGCGATGCCTGAAGAACGTCGATCCAATGAGCGCCCTGGAGATCCCATCTTTCTCTATTGCTTCATCGTGGAAGAATTTCCGGTCGATGTGCAGAATCACGGCAATCTCCGCGAATGGCTCTTTTCACCGGATGGAAAGCAGCTGGACTACCGGCTCGCCGACAGTGAGTTCCACGGACGCATGGACGATGAAATCCGCTTCAAAGTCGGTGACATCGTTGACGTAATCTGCAGCAAGGGCGGCAAATTGATTGCCGAGCCTATGATTGTAGGCAGGACGCCCTTCACGCCGGAGCTCCTGAAGAAATATGCTGATGAACTCGCCGAATATGGACAAACTCCTGACCCTGAGGAGGAGTATAACTGCCTGCCGCTGAACGGCAAAGCTTATGAGTATGTCTCTCCAGCCCGGGTAATGCCCCTGCAAAGGCCATTGGGTGCGGAAACGGAGAAAGCGTTCAAGGACTATCTCGCCAATGCCCGTAACAACAAAATATATCTAAGGAGGCGCTGGTAATATGGAGAACAACGAGCACCTTACCGCTAAAGATGGAACGGAATATACAGCCAGGACTCTCAATAAATTTGTACCTTTGTGGAAAATACGACACTGCTCCGTAAAACAAAATCCCTGAAGATATGGAAGAGCTTAAAAACAGAATACTTAAGGACGGGAAAGCGAAGGCGGACGGGGGGATTGTGCTCGTCAACGGGTTTTTGAACCACCAGCTGGATCCGAAGTTGATGATGCACTGCGCGGAAGAGTTCGCGAGGATTTTCAAAGACAAGGGTATCAACAAGATAGTGACTATCGAGGCGTCGGGGATTGCGCCGGCGATCCTGACGGGGTACCTGATGGACCTCCCGGTGGTGTTTATCAAAAAGAAACTCTCGAGCACCATGGGTGAAACCTGGCAGTCGTGGGTGCGCTCTTTTACGCGCAACGAGAAGGTGCCGGTCTGCGTCGACCGGCGCTTCCTGACCGCCGACGACCGCGTCGTCTTCATCGACGACTTTCTCGCCGGCGGCCACGCCGCCGGCAGCGTCATCGACATCTGCCGGCAAGCCGGCGCAACGATTGTCGCTATGGGCTTCCTTGTCGAAAAAAGCTTCTCCGGCGGCGGAGATTTCCTCCGCGGGCACGGAATCCCCTACCACTCCCTCGCCGTCGTCCGGCGCATCCGCGAGGACGACAGTATCGAGCTGGAGTAAATCCCTTTTTACGGCATCTGGCTGAGGATCTCCTCCTCGGTGACGAGGTTGCAGTCGCCGATGATGGAGTTTTTGAGCATGGCGGCGGTGAGGCTGAAATCGAGACAGCGCTGAGGATCGCCGGGCCACTTGCGCGAGGCGTGGATGTAGGCCGCGACGAAGGCGTCGCCGACGCCGACGGAATCGACTATGTCGGTGATGTCGAAGATTTTAGTCTTGTAGATGGTGCCGTGGTCCCAGAGGAGGGCTGTGAGGGTGTGATGATTGGTCGTGATCTGGTTGCGAAGACCCATCATCATCTCGCCGCAGAGAGGGAACTGCCGGCGCATCTCTTCGAAATACCGCCCGTAGGCCTCCATATCGAGCTCGGTCGTTGACAGCATCTTGTCTTCGGGGATTTTCGGCATCCCGGTCGCAACTTCCCACTCGTCCTGGTCGCCGAAAATGTAGTCGCTGTACTGCATGAGGGCGTTCAGGGTCTTGTGCGCGTCGGCGCCGTCGTATTTCCAGAGGTTACGGCGGTAATTGATGTCACAGGTGATGCGGAGGCCGGCCTCCTTCGCGGTGCGGACGGCCTCGAAGGTCGCGTCGGCCGCCGACTGCGAGACGGCGCAGGTGATGCCGGAGCAGTGGAAGGTGCCGGCGTCGCGGAATATCTCCGCCCACGGGAACATCCCGGGCGTGCACGACCAGAAGGAGGAGCCCTGGCGGTCATAGACTACGAGAGAACGGCGGATGTCGGCCGCCTTCTCAAAGTAGTAGGCACCGAGGCGCTCGCCGCCGCGGACGACGTCAGAGACGTCGATACCGTAGTAGCGGAGGGTGCGGAGGCAGGCGTCTCCGACGACGTTCTGCGGGATTCGGGAGACGTAGCCGACCTCGTCGCCGAGCACGGCGAGCGACACGGCGACGTTGGCCTCCGAGCCGCCGAACTGGCCCTCCCACTCGTTTCTCTGGCCGATTCTATGGACTCCCGGCGGCGACCAGCGCTGCAGGATTTCACCGAATGTGACTGTCTTTTGTGCCATATCGCAAAGGTACTGCAAATTTTGCTATTTGCATCACTATTTATTGGGATTTGAAGTGTGGGCGGAATTCCGTATTTTTGTGCGATATGATTAGCGAACTCTCTCCTTCAATGAAAATGGCGGAACTCCTGGACAGGAATCCGTCCCTTCTTGGCGTATTTACCAGGATGGGGTTCAACTTCGGCTACGGAGAAGCGACGGTGGCAGAAGTCTGCCGCGCCGCGGACACTGATCCGGAGACCTTCCTCCTGATCTGCAGGGTCTATTCCCAGGAGGGATACAGGCCCTCGGCGGAAGAGTTGGAAAAGGCTGACCTGTCGGTCATAGTGAAATACCTCAGCCTATCCCACAGCCACTATATGGATGTGGCGCTGAAGGACCTCGCCGCGAGCCTCGGACGGATGATAGTTCCCTGCTCGGACGAGACCCAGAGAGTCATCTGGAAGTTCTTCTCCGACTTCAAGGAGGAGCTCCGCAAGCACTTTGCCTACGAAGAGACAGAGGTATTCCCCAACGTCGGCAGCCCGGACACCGATCTTCCGGACGAGGACCATTCCGGCGTAGAGGAGACCCTCGAGGACCTCAAGAGCCTCGTAATGAGCCACCTCCCCGGCAACGCGGACCAGCAGGAGGCCTACAGATTTCTGTCTGCGATCACTTCTCTTCAGGACGACATCCGGAAGCACATCCTCCTCGAGGAATGTGCCCTTGAAGGCCGTCATGGAGACTCGGAGGAGGACAATGCACTCTCCCCGCGCGAGAAAGAGATCCTCGTCTGCGTCGCAAAGGGCATGATCAACAAGGAGATCGCCGACGCCCTCAACATCTCCATTCACACAGTCATCTCCCACCGCAAGAACATTACCCGCAAGACCGGCATCAAGACCGTCGCCGGCCTGACCGTCTATGCCCTTCTGAACAACCTGTTGGATATTGGTTCCGTCGAGTGATGAAAATCTGTGTCATAGGCGGTGCTAATGTAGATATTACCGCAACATCAGGAGGAGCTTTTCGACTCGGGGATTCGAACCCCGGGAGCGTGAGGGTGTCATGGGGCGGAGTCGGTAGGAATATCGCCCACAATCTTGCCCTGCTTGGGGATGATGTCGAGTTGCTGACGATTTTCGGCGGCGGGGTGTTCGGGCCGATTATCGCCGGGGCGTGCCGCGAGACGGGAATCCGCATCGACCGCTGCGAAACTGCTTCTGAAGGCACACATTCATTTTTTGTCTCGATAAACAATGCCGACGGCGACCTTGTCGGTGGCGTGGCGGACATGAACGCGACGGAAGGGATGACGCCGGAGTGGCTGGAGGAACGGTTCGAGGCTATTGCCGCGGCGGATGCGGTGGTGGCGGACGCCAACAGTTCGGCGTCGGCCCTCGCGTGGCTCATAGACAACTGCCCGAAGCCGCTGTATCTCGACGCCGTGTCTGTGGCAAAGGCCGGGCGCATCGCGGAAGCGCTGTCGCTGTCCGTGAAAAAGTCGTTCTTCGCTCTGAAGTGCAATGCGCTTGAGAATCAGGTGCTTTCTGGAGCACCCGGAGTTTATAGAAGATATGTCAGTGTCGGAGCTGAAGGGCTGCAGGTGTATCAGGACGGACGGCTCCACGAGTTCCCCGCACTCCCCTGCATAGTCAGGAACGTGACCGGCGGCGGGGATGCCCTTCTGGCTGGGATAGTCCATGCCGGGCCGGCGGCGAGCGTCGAGGACAGCGCCCGGGCGGGCCTGCTCTGCGCCCGCTGCGCCGTGGAAAGCCCTTATGCCGTGAGTGAGGAAATAAGGAATTTGAATATATGAACAAGTATCTGGATCTGTCGCCGGAAGTGGCGGAGGCATTGGCCGGCGGGAAGCCGGTCGTCGCCCTTGAATCGACGATTATTTCCCACGGGATGCCGTATCCGCAGAATGTGGAGACCGCGCTGCTGGTGGAGAAGACTATCCGCGACGGCGGCGCCGTGCCCGCGACGATAGCCATCATCGGCGGACGGCTCAAGGCGGGCCTCACCCCGGCCGAGATCGAATACCTCGGCAAGAAGGGGCGCGCGGTCGCCAAGGCTTCGAGGCGCGATCTGCCGGTGCTCGTCGCACGCGGCGATGACGGCGCCACTACAGTGACGACGACGATGATCATCGCGGCCCTCGCCGGCATCAAGGTGTTCGCCACCGGCGGCATCGGCGGCGTCCACCGCGGCGCGGAGACCACGATGGACATCTCAGCGGACCTCGAGGAGCTCGCGATGACCCCAGTCATGGTCATCTGCGCCGGCGCGAAGTCAATCCTGGACCTCGGCCTCACGCTCGAGTACCTCGAGACCAAAGGCGTCCCGGTCATCGGCTACGGCACCGAGGAGCTCCCCGCCTTCTACACCCGCAGGAGCGGCTTCAAGGTGGATTACAGGGTCGATACCCCGGAAGAGCTCGCCGCCGCCTTCCGCGCCAAGATGGAGATGGGCCTCCGCGGCGGCATGCTCGTCACGAACCCCATCCCCGAGGAGTACTCTATGGATCCCGCGGTCATTAACGCCGCCATCGACGAGGCCGTCGCCGAATGCAACGCCCGCGGCATCAAGGGCAAGGACACCACCCCCTTCCTCCTCGCCCGCATCAAGGACATCACCGGCGGCGACTCCCTCTCCGCCAATATCCAGCTCGTCCTGAGCAACGCCCGCCTCGCAGCCGCTACGGCCGCCGCACTCCGAATACGGGTGTAAAAAAAATTTCAAAAAAATTTGGAAATATAAATTTTCCTCGTACCTTTGCGGTGTACTATTAAACTAATACACTATGAAGGCACAAGGAATTATAATAGCCACGGCGATGTTTTTCATCGCCACAGTGATGTCCAGCGCGGTTTTGGCGGCGGAGAGGCCGGCGCCATCGGTGATGGGAGACTGGAGGGGGAAGGTCGTGGATGAGAGCGGGGAGCCGGTGGCGTATGCGAACGTGGCGGTGCTGGCGAAGGCCGATTCGGCCGTGGTGTGCGGCACCGTGACGGAGGAGGACGGCACCTTTTATATAAGCACGCGCGAGACGGACGGCATTATGGTGGTCGCTATGCTGGGATACAAGACGCAGTACCTGCCGCTTGGGGAAAGCGCGGCTTCCTTGCAGGAAGCACCGGCAAAAAATGCCATCACCACAACAAAAAAAACGGCAGAGATAGAAGCAGCAGGCAATACGGCAGAAACAGAGGAGATGCTGATTACCCTGCAGGAGGATACGGCGATGCTGGAAGGGGCGGCGGTAGAGGCGACGATGCCGGTGACGAAGCTGACCGGGGAGGGGATGCAGACGACGGTGCGCGGGTCGGTGCTGGAGAATGCAGGGTCGGCTAAAGACGTGCTCGCCAAGACCCCGGGAATGATTCAGGGGCAGGACGGGCTCGAAGTTATCGGTAAGGGCTCTCCCCTGGTGTACATCAACGGCCACAAGGTGACGGACAAAAGCGAGCTGGAGCGCCTGCAGAGCAACGAGATACAGAGCGTCGAGGTCATCACGAACCCCGGGGCGCAGTATGACGCCACCGTGCGGAGCGTCGTCCGCATCAAGACCATCCGCCGCCAGGGCGACGGTTTCAGCTTCAGCCTGGACGCCTCCGACGAGCAGTCCCTCACCTGGAAGAAGGGCAACGACCCCTTCGGAGCCTTCAACGCCAACTATCGCACCGGCGGCGTCGATATCTTTGCCGGCGTCAACTACGGCCGCTACACACAGCAACAGATAAGCTACCTTGAGAAAGCAACCTTCGGCAACAATCTCTTTGAGGACAAGGGAGATCTCCTCTCTGAATTCATAGGCAACAATATCTATGGAAATGCCGGCGTCAACTGGCAGATTGCCGACGACCATTTCCTCGGAGGTAAAGTCGAGTGGGGACGGAAACTGAGCCAGAATAACAGGACTGTAGTCAATGACAACGTATTCGAAAACGGCGTGGAAATCGACCGCCTCACGACCATATCGGAAGACTCCAACGGTTCCGCCAAGCCGTACAACATCGGCGCTAACGTCTATTACAACGGCCTTGTGAAGGGGAAATTCGGTATTGACATCAACTTCGACTACTACGGCTCGAAGGACGGCACGCGATCAGTCTCCGCCGAGACCAGTGAAATGACCCACGACGCCGCCATCGAAAGCAACAGCCGCGGCTCAAGCCAAATGTACGCCGCAAAGGCTGTCTTCTCCTACCCCATCTGGAAAGGCCAGCTGCAGTTCGGCACCGAAGAGACCTTTTCCCGCCGCACCGACAACTACACCATCGAAGGCATCGAACTCCCCGCCAGCCAGGCGAAGGTCAGGGAAGACAACTACGCTGGATTCGCATCCTACGGCTGCGATATCCCGAAGTTCGGCCAGCTCAGCGCAGGCATCCGATACGAGTACATCCACTATTCCTACGAAGACGCCATAACGCCGGCGAACAACCTCCAACGAAACTACAGCAACTGGTTCCCCTCCGCGTCATATTCGACAAGGATCAACGCCGGAAAAGCGGGGCCCATACAGCTAATGGTAAATTACTCCGCGAAAACGAAGCGCCCCGGCTACGCGAACCTCTCGAGCGCCATCCGCTACAACAGCCGTTACATCTGGCAGAGCGGAAACGCCCAGCTCCAGCCGGAGCGTTCCCACGACGTCAGCCTTATGGCCCTGTGGAAATTCATCACCCTGACGGTCAACTACACCCGGACCGACAACGCCATTTTGGTCTGGTCAGCGCCCTACGGCGATGAAGGCGTGGTGCTCGTAAAGCCGGAGAACATCAAAACCCCCATGCGGAATATGGCGGTCTATCTCAACTTCAGGCCCACCATAGGCCCGTGGACTATGAACTACACCGTCGGAGTGCAGCCGCAGTGGCTCACGATCAACGCCCCGGATCCCCGGGAGGAATCCGGAGTGCGCCAGACTAAATTCAACGGCAAACCGACATTCTTCGCCCAGCTTTTCGACACCTTCAAGGTGAAAGGCGGCTGGCAGTTCGAGGTCGGAGGGTCGCTGATGACAAAGGGGTACATGCAGAACCTCTACATGAAAAATGTCTATTTCAACCTCACGGCAGCCATCCAGAAGTCGTTCCTCAAGGATGGCTCCCTGGTGCTCAGGCTCGAAGGCCATGACCTCGCCCACACCGCCCACTTCGACATAGACACCGACTTCGGCAGCCACACCATCAAGCAGAACAATATATTCAGCTCGCAGTGCATCAAGTTCTCCCTCCGCTACAACTTCAACACCGCCCAGAGCAAATACCGCGGCACCGGCGCCGGCGCCGACGAGAAGGCCAGGATGTAGACGCTACCACTGGACGGTCTCAGTGTAAGTATTCCCGAAAAGGTCTGTAGTGCGGACCTGGCCTCCCTTGCAGCCGGCGGAGGGCGTTACGGAGAAGAGGAAGGCGTTAGTCGACGGAGTGCAGTATTTGCGGGTCGTCTGGTCCTCAAGGGTGGCGAACAGGTCGTAATAGTCGGGATCGACGCCGGGGGTGGACTCCATCAGGGTCCAGTTGACGCCGTCCTCGCTCCACTCGGGCTGGCTCCAGCCCTCGGACCAGTTCCATATATTGGCCTTCACGACCTCCCCGTCGGTGCGGGAAGGAGGATAGACCTTCAGCTGGTAGTCCTTATCATGGCCTACGGCCTTGTAGTACCAATCGACCTTGTCGCCGCTAACGTTCATAACCATGTAGCCCTGAGGCTCGCCGAGGGCGGCAATGGGCTGGTTGAAACGCAGGGCGCCCGTACAGCGGGCGACGCTGATGCACTGGATGTTCGCCGCGCCGTGCTTGGTGTCCTTGCCAAAGTGGCGGGCGTAGTCGTAGTAGAAATTCATGTGGTTATGGCCGTTCCAGGCATAGACCTCCTTGTAGGCGGAGAACAGCGCCAGGTACTCGTTGTAGTTGAGACTGTAGACGTTGTGGGATCCGTGGGGGGATGTGTTGGGGGTCTTGAACGGGTTGTGGTGGGTGCAGGTCATGATGACCTTGTCCTTCGGTACGAAGGCGAGGTCGGCCTTAGCCCAGGCGAGGGTCTCCTCATCAAGGCCGTAGTGATACTTGTCCTTCAGCGTGGCACGGTCGTAGAGTATGTCGTTCATGACCATATAATGGACATCTCCGAGGTCGAAGGAGTAGCGCGTCGGGCCGACGTAGGTCTCGTAATAGACATCGCCCTGGGCCGTCTCGAAGAGGGTCATCTGGTCGTAGTCGTGGTTGCCGATGACGTTGAAAGTCGGGCACTGGATCTTCGAGGCTACGTCCATGTAGTCGTCCCAGGCATACATCTCGTTATAGACGAGGTCGCCGAGGTTGATGGAATATACATCACCCTTGCATGAGGCACGGAAGGCCTCGGCGTCCGGGGCGACGGTGTCGTCCCAGCGCTCCATGGAGCCGTCCCAGCCGTAAGGCCGCACCTGAGGGTCGGCAATCATCATGACTGTGTAATCCTTCGCCGGATCCCTGAGCTCAAGCGCGAAATCCGCCGTAGCGGCCTCGGCGCCGTAAGGGATCCTGCGGAAGAACTGCGGGACGCCGTTCTTTGTCGGGATAACGACATTCGAAGGAAGGCTCAGATAGACAAACCGAACCTTGGACATATCGCTCTTCAAGGCATAAGCGCCGTCGGAGCCGGTCTTCACGCACTGAAGGCCGTCGGTCACGACGATGCCCTCGATGGGCTTCCCATCGGGGGTCGTCACCTTGCCGCTGAGGGTCGTGCCGTCGGGCAGGGGCTTTACGGCCGCGGCAAAATCCGCGGGCGCAGACCCTCCGGTCTTTACGCCCACCGCACTTCCTACGATCTCGCCCTTGCGCCCGGGGCAACTGACCTTCCCGTCGGAAGAGCAGTCATAGACGAAGGCGCGGAGGCCGGGAAGGGCCTCGGCGTAGCCTACGACTCCGCCGGCGTGGATAGCGTTGCGGTTGGAGGCGTCGTATTTATTGCCGCCGGCGCTGCAGGTCACGTTGCCGTGGTTCACGCAGCCGCGCACATAGGCGCCTGCAGTCTGGCTCTTGGGGCAGTAGATGTTGCCGGCGATGCCGCCCGCGGCGCTGCGCGCACGTGAGCTGACACCGTCGAAACGGATGTCTCCGTAGTTGAAGCAGCTGCGGATGTGGACCGGGCGGCCGATCCTGCCGGCGATGCCGCCGAGGTCTGACGGCTGCTCGCCGAGGGCCGTGACGGAGCCGTAGTTGTAGCAGTCAGCAATCACGAGGGACTCGTGGGGCATACCGATGATGCCGGCGACAGCGGCCCCGCACTCGCCCTTGGCCACGACAGGACCGTAGTTGTAACAGCGGATAATGGTCGCCTTGGTCTGGCCGGCGATGCCGCCGACTTTGGCCATGCCCTTCAGGGAGCCGTCTTCACCGGCGCGGATCTCGCCGGTCACGGCGCCACGGTTGGTGTTATATTTCATCGTGGTGCGGACCGGGAGGCCGGCGATGCCGCCGATATAGACCGCCATGAGGTTGGAGGAAACTTTCACCGGGCCTTCATTGGTGCAGTGGGCGACAACGCTGCAGGCCGTAGCCTTGCCGGCACCGACGCCCATAATACCACCAATCCCCACATATACCTCCTCCTTGCCTGGCACCCCGGAGATGTCGGATGAGATCTCGCCGTAGTTGGCGCAGTTCACGATGGCGTAGCGGTTGAAGCCGACGAGGCCGCCGATGCCGGTCGCGGCGAGGGCGTAGGCGCATTTGTGGGTAACCTTGCCGTAGTTGACGCAGTCGCGCACCAGGCCGAAACTCTTGTCTGCGATGAAACCGCAGTAGAACTCGTCGCCCTTGCTCGTCGCCGTGAGGGTGCAGGAGGCGTCAATCACTAGCGAGGTGACCTCGCCGTCCTTGGCGATTGTGCCGAAGAGGCCGCGGGTGGCCTTCCACCCCTTCAGGGAGTGGCCCTGGCCGTCGAAACGACCGGAGAAGGACGTGACCTGCGGCAGTTTTTTCGTCTTGGAGAGGTCGATGTCGGCCGTGAGCACGACGACAGAGTCGCCCCTGCACCACGGACTGAGACCCTTGCCCGCGTTGCAGGCTTCGATGAATTCCTGAAGGTCCTTGGCCGAACCGATGCCCTGCGCGAACGCACACGCGCACGAGAGCAGGAGGCCCAAAGTAATAAGTATCCTTTTCATTACCAGGTAATTGTAGCACTGTATGTATTGCCGAAGGGGTCTTCTACGGTAACCTCACCCGAACCGTGCGCTTCGACATGGGTATGGAACATTGAGAAGCAGTTGTCGTCTTCTACCTTCGAATAAAAGGACGGGGCCTTGTCATAGTAGTATTTGGTTTGCTTGTGCTCTGAATACGAGTACATCCTACTGTTCTGGTTACCTGAAGCGCTCCTTTTCATCGTGGTCCCGTTAAATCTCGGCGTCTTCCAATTCTCGTCCCACATAAAGACGTTGACTCGGAGGTACTCGTCATCAGTACTATAGGTCCCCGGCTTGAACACCTGCATCTGGTAGCTGTCGTCGAGCATGACGCCGTCGCTTTTCTTCTTGGCCTGCCTGGTGTTGTTTCCGTTGACGACGGCGTCAACGTAATTCCAGTCGCGGTAGGCATAAAGGTCATTGTCGTCTGCAACACCCTTCTGGTGGGCGCCCCTCTGGTAGAAGATGGGCTTGAACTTCCAGCTGACGGTGCCATTGTCGTATTTGAACACCAGATATCCTCTCGGGGTGCCGTTGGAGCCGAGGTATTCGTTGGACCACAGGGCGCCTGTCACACGAGTCAGCGTGTGTGTTTCAATCGGATCCGTATCGGCCTTGTTGAAGGTGCTGTGGGAGTGTCCTGCCCAGACGTATGCTTTGGGATACCTCTTCAGGAGACCGCGGAGCTGGTCGATATAGCGGCCACCGCGCTCTTTGACGCTTCCGTCTGAAATGTAATGCATCATCGGCGAGTGGGCGCAGACCATGATCGTCTTGTCCGTCGCCACCGTCGCAAGGTCGTTCTGGATGAACTTCCAGATGTCCTCGGTGAAGCCCGTAAAACATTCCTGGTCAGGCCACTTGCCGCTGCCAGGGCCCTGGGAGATCATATTGTCCAGCATCAGGAAGTGGAGGTTGCCAAGATTGAACGAATAGTTGACGGGGCCAAGCTTTTCCGCAAACAACTTCCATGACTCGTCATCCGACTGTTCATAATTGGCTGAAGTCTGATTATTGCACTGGTCGTGATTTCCTATAATATTATAATTGGAAATCCCTGTCCTCTGCATACCTGTCTTGTGGTTGTCGAGCAGGGAGATGTCCTGGTGGACTATGTCCCCGAGACCGATGCCATAGACGGGCTGGTCGGTGATGGAAGCCTTGAGCTCCTGCATGTCGTCGTACATATCCTCGCAGCACTCAAGCGACTTGTAGGCAAGCTGGTCAGTGTCGCCTCTGCTGTTCTTACGCGGCTGGGGATCAGCGTAGATGAAAATTGTGAACTTGTTCGGGTTCGAAATCTTCTTCAGGGTGAAATCAGCCACGCTCCTGCCGCCGGAATCCTTGCTGCAGTCCGCAATCTTCTTGTAGAACACGGCCTGTCCCTTTTCGACCGGGGCAGCATAGCCCGACGGGGTGGAGACCCAGACATACATAGCCTTCGTGAGGTCGGCAGGCAGCTCGTAATGGCCGCTCGCATCCGTCTTGACGCAGACAAGGCCGTCGGAGACGACGAGACCCTCAAGGAGGGTGCCGTCGTCACCCTTTACGGTGCCGACCACGGAGATGGGGAGTTGCGGCTCATTGCCGCCGCCCCCACCGCCGTTCTGATCTTCCTTCTTGCACGCGAACAGCGCCGCGCCGCAAAGAAACAGTATAAATATCCTTTTCATAGTACTAAATTCCATTCCACAGGGTAATCTCTTCGAGGACAGCAGGGGTGCCGTTACCTACGGCCTTGCTGTAAACATTACTTTCGCTCACAGAGGCTTCAAGGACTTTGCCGCCAAAGCTACAGTTGCTGATTTCGGTATTGCCTTGGACGGTACTGACTATTCCGCCGGCGAAATTATTGGCACCGGTCGGAGCAGATGTGGTGAGTTCTCCGTGGAAAGAGCAATTTGATATCTCCACCTTGTCACCCGCAATAACCCGGCCGACAATACCGCCCGCATCAGCCGCTTCAGCGCTGCCTCCCTTATGCGGGAGAAGATTTACATTAGCCACCTTGCAACCACTGACCGTAGCAGAGGCCAGACCTCCGGCTATGCCGCCTTGGAATGAAGCCTGACCGGTGTTTTTGGAGATAAAATTACCATTATTCCAGCCACAACCGCTAATCGTAGCCTTCTGGGCAAAACCAACAGTGCCTCCGACAAAGCCTCGGAAAGCCCAGACGTCTCCTGTCGAGCCGCATGTGTCGAACACCACTGAAATATTCTCGGGGGTTGGCTTGAAGTTGAAAGCACCCAGGATCCCCCCCGTACAGGGAGGGGTGAGAAAATTGCCGTATTTCCCGTTGGAGGCATTGTTGTTATAGTGACCGTTGCACAGTTTACCTTCATTGGTGCATTGGGAAAATACCATGTGGCCGCCGTAGGCGTGTCCGGCGATGCCGCCGATAATCTCGGTCATTCCATTTCCGGGCCTGTTGTTCGAACTATCCAGGCTACCGCAACTGGTCACCTCGTTCTTTCCGATTTCGGCCTTGTTGACACATGAATTGAATGTAGCCTTTCCGCGGACCAGACCAACAACGCCGCCAATGCACATGCGCCTTACCTGATTGTACACGGTCGTGCTGAACTGGATATCGATGACACCCCGGTTCTCAATGTTGTCGAACAGCATTTCGCCGGCTGTCGCATCGGGCTCGCAACTGCCGAGGAAACCTCCGCAGTTGAGATATGATCCGGCCGGAGCGTTCGTTTTCATGTCGAGCGTGAAATTGGTCAGGGTGGTATAACCCTTGGCTTTAAGGCCTACGTTCCCTGCTATCAATCCGACAAATCCACCAACGAACACCCTGCTAACATCCTTGCTGGCGGCGAATTTGACAATCTTTATGGAACCGCCGGTGAGGGAAAGGTCGCTTGCGTGGTCAAACGACCAGCCTCCCGTCCTGATGTGGCCATAAAGGCCGCCGACAGCAAGAGCTTTGCTGTTACCATTAATCTCTATCTCACCAGTGAAAGAATTGCCGGAGACATCCGCGCCTTCGTCAAGGGTACTGGTAATACCACCTATCTCGACATTTGGAATACCGCTCATGCAGTTGATAGTCCCGACGAATTCGGAATTGGTCAGCGAGCCTTCACAAAGGCCGGCGATACCCCCCGTAAAACATTTGGCATCTGCCTTGGTCCCTGAATTAAGGGATATGCTTCCTGTCATCTTGCAAAGGTTGATGACAGAAGTCCCGTCGGCGTGGCCTACGAGGCCTCCGACTATTGATTCGTCGGGAGTACCGCCGTACTCTAAATCCCCGGAAAAATCGCAGCGCTCGAATTTCGTTGCCTTGGCCTCGATGGCAAGAGGGGCGACAGTCTCATCGTCCTCGAAATAGAAACTGCAACTCTTCGCAATGGTGAGATTCTTTACGGTTGCTTCGTTGCAGACATTGAATAGCGGGAAATTGCTATTGCGGAGATTGACGATGGAATGGCCCTCTCCGTCGAACACGCCGGAGAACGGGTGCTCTTCTGTGCCGATACCGGTCCAGTCGTCAACGCCGTCCATGTCGATGTCTTGAAGGACGCGGACGACACCGTCAGTCTGCCAGCTGGAAATATCACCCCCCTCGGCGACTTTCGCTGCGAAGGTCTTGATGCCGACGGCGGTCATAAGTCCGCCGGCGGAGGTAAAGTCCTGACGCATGGAAGGAAGCTCGATGGAAGTCAATGCTGCATTGTTGAGAATGATGGAGACCGGGATTTCACGGATCAGCTCGCAGTCGCTGAAGTTGTCCTCAAAAGCGACGGTCCAGGTGACCCTCCCACTGCCGGCGTCAGTATTCGATACCGTCGCGTAGGCCGGGAACACTACCTCCTTCACCACGTAAGTGGGTGCGGTAAAACTGATGGAGGCAGGCTCATCGCTGGAGAAGAAGATGTTGCCTTCCCCGTCGTACTGGAGGTCATCGCCGAACTGGTAGATGGCGATGGAGTCGCTGTCGTCGCCTGTAGAGAGCGTAACTGTGCCGTAGCGGGAATCGCCGTCGTTTGCCATAGGCTTCAGCCTGAGGGTCGTGACGGTCATCCCGTCCTCAGTGCCGACATCGCCTGTCTCCGTTTCAATCCACTCGGCGCCGCTTTCGACAGCCCAAACGGTTCCCTCAACTGTCTTGACCGCCACCTCGAAGGTCTCCTCCTCCTTCGACGAGAGGAGATAAGGATGGCTGATGATGAAGGCTGAGCCGTTCTGGTTTACCGTCAGCGAGGCACTGCTGTAGTCACCGGCTTTGAAGAAGAGGGTTGCCGGATCCCTCGCTTCGAAGCCCTCGTTGGCTTCAATCTCGAGGGTGACGCTGCCGGAGCCAACGTGCTCGGCCTGGACGACTTTGCACCAGGGACGGTTGCTTTCGAGATTCCAATGAAGATTCTCATTGTTGACAGCGACGTCGATGGTCTTCTGCATGGCACCGTGGGCGAACGACAGGGCGGTCACCTGCGTGCCGTCAACGGAGCAGGTTACGCTGATGGGCACCCTCTGCCTGGAGTCGAGTTCCTTACGGTCAGCGTCATCTTCCTTTTTGCACCCCAGGGCTAGAAGCGCCAGGGCCGCGAAAACTATGTATGTTAAATATCTTTTCATGGTGTGCAGATATTAATCTGTTCTTCCTTTAAGCCTTATTTCCTTGCTCTCCTCTGTGTCGGCCCACCAGACGTCGGTCTTGATGTTGTTGGTGCCGCCCAGCCTCTCCAGGGCCTCCGGATAGGTGACGGGGTTGCGGTAAGCCTCGTCGGCAGGATAACGCATACGGGTCGGGAGGATGTGATCGTTGCGGGCGGCTTCGCCGTTAGTGATAAGGATAGGATAGCCGGTGCGGCGGTAGTCGCACCAGGACTCGATGCTGATAAAGAAGTTGGAGAGCCACTTCTGCGTGAGGATGGCTTCAAGAGCATTGTCGGAATTGAAGGTCTGTTCACTGTACTTCTCGACAGTGGTGCAGTAAGATACGTAGTCCACGACTTCCTGGGAGTCAGCCGTCACGTAAGGGTTCCACTCGAGAATACTGGCGGTGATGCCCTTCTTGAACAGGTCCTGGTAGGCGGCGAAGCCCACGAGGGTGTTGATCCATCCGCGCGCACCTGCTTCAGCGTAGAGGAAGAGAAGCTCGGAGTACTGCATCAGAGGGTAATACGAGGCGTTCTGGAGATCATATATCTTGCCTGTAATACGGCTGGGCTCCGGCTTGCCCTCGGCATTCTTACCCCTGACCATCCTGCCGATCTTGGAGTTACCTTCTGTTGACTTGTGGGCGTCACTGTCGAGGAACTTGGCGCGTTTGCTGGCCTCAAGCTGGACCGGCATGCCGTTGGGCTTTCTCCACCAGCAGTCGTAGCGGGGATCCTCGATGTGGCCTCCGGCAGTCTCCGAAGATTTCCACTCGTAGTAGATGATGCCCTGCTCGTCCTGACCTTTCTCGACAGTATCGAGCATCTTACGGCAAAGGACGTCGCTGACCGCAATGGTGTTCCACGAGCCGCTCGTTGTTGTATAGAACGGGGTGTGCTCTATTTCGTTCTGGTCGCTGAAGGGGATCAGGGGGCGGTCGTCAATGGAACGCATCTGCGGGTAGTCGCCGCCGCCTGCCCGGAAGTTGGCATAGAGCTCGCTGAGCTTGGACTTGACGTTGATGGATTCATCATCATTGAGATCAAATACGCCGCCGTCTTCCTCGATGACCTTCATTGCTATCCTGAGAAGGACCCTCGCGTAGAGCGAGTTGCCGAAACGGCGCCACTTGTCGAAATTGCCGCCGAAGGTCTTGTCGCAGGCGGGAGAGAAATTGAGTCTTATGGACGAGCCGGAATTGTTGGCCGCCTCAAGCGCGCCGAGAAGCTCGTTGGCCTTCTCAAGCTTGAGGATGACGCTGCGGTAGATGTCCTTCTGGGTGTCGTATTTCATGGTGTAATTGCCGTTCGGCTCGCTCACAGCAAGGACGCAGGCCTCGGAGAACGGGACGTCTCCGTAGGTGTCGGTGATCTGGGTGATGAGGAACGACTGGAGGATGAGGGCCACGGCCTGCATGGGGCCGTCCTGGTCCTTGACCGCCTTGTCGTACATTGCAGCCGCATTGCCGAGCTGGAGGTAGAGGGCGAGCCAGACGTCGTCGGTCAAGGCCTCGGGGATGTTGTAGTTGTCGATGACCCTGGAGCTGTTCTCCGCGTTGGTCGAGACCGCGTACTGCATCAGGAGGATCGTGTTCGTGCGGAACACGTTGATGAGGTTGTACTGGGTCTTGAACATTATCGGGTGGACGTACTCCTCAGCGGGGGCGTCGTAGAGGGTATAGGGGTTCTTGCTCATCTCGTCGAACTTCGCGCAGGAAGCGGCGAGAATCACAGCGGAAATGGCGATTATAATCTTTTTCATAATTCGTACCTCCTATGTTAGAATGTCAGGTTGATTGAACCGCCGAACTGCGCGGTCGTCGGCATCTGGAGGATTTCGAAACCGGGGATGACGGCGCTGCCGCGCATCGTGACGGCTTCCGGATCCCATGCGTGGAAATCGCTCCAGCACCAGAGGTTGTTGCCGAAGAAGGCGATGCTGGCGCCGGAGAGGAACTTCGTCTTGGCGAGAAGCTTCTTGGGGAAGGCGTACTCGAGACGGACTTCGCGGAGCTTGAGGAACTGAGTGCTGACAAAGTTGGCTTCGCAGTTGGTGTTGTCGTACTTGTTGTGGTAGTACGTTGCGATCTGGTCCTTCGGGATGGCGGCGGTGTTGATTACGTAGTTGCCGTCGCCGGTCTCGCGGACGCCGACGGGGACGAGCTCGCCGTTACGGCCGGCCAGGGTCGCGGTGCCTTTACCACGGTAGTTGAGCACCCAGTTGGAGTAGGAATAGACGTGGCCGCCAACCTGGCCGTCGAAGCCGATGTAGAAGGTGAGGCCCTTCCACTTGAAGGTCGTGTTGAAGCCACCCTTGCAGACGGGCGCGCAGTCGCCCATGTACTGCAGGTCGGTCCCTGTCTGGGGCCTGTTGTTCTCGTCGAGGACAAGCATGCCGGAGACATCGACCATGTTGCCCTGGGCATCGATGGCCGTCGCGCCCTTGGGAGCGCGGACATAGCCCTTGCCGTACATCGAAGTGAGGCTGCCGCCCTCATAGGCGGTCATGTAGGCGTGGGAGGAGTACCAGGCGACGATCCAGGAATCGATGCCCTCGCCGAGGGAGACGACGGTGTTGCGGTTCATCGTGAAGTTGGCGCCGATCTTCCATGTGATGTCGTGCATCTTGAGGACGGTGCCGCTGATGGAGGCTTCGACACCACGGTTGCGGATGGAGCCGGCGTTGATGTAGATGCTGCTGACGCCGTTGGCGGCGGAAATAGGCATCTGGGAGATGAGGTCCTTGGTCACGGAGTCGTAGTAGGCGACATCGAGGGAGAGGCGGTTCTTGAACATCCTGAGTTCAAGACCGACCTCCCAGGAGCTCACGATCTCCGGACGGAGGTTCGTGTTGGCCTTGGCGGAGGGGATTGCGACGGTCCCCGGGAAACCGGTGGACATGAGGTAATCCTCAACCCTGTAGGGCGCCGTGTCGTTACCGACCTGTGCCCAGGAGGCCCTGATCTTAAGGAGATTGAGGATGCCGCCCGTACGGCCGAAGTCGAACAGGTCGTTGAGGGCGACGCTGCCGGAGACCGACGGGTAGAAGAACGAACGGTTCTTCCTCGGGAGGGTGCTGGACCAGTCGTTACGGCCGGTCGCCTCGAGGAATATGGCGTTCTTCCACGACAGGGAGATCATCCCGTAGAGGGAGTTGGTCTGGCGGCGGTAGCTGTTGTTGGAGGTCAGCGGCTCATAGGCGGTGTTGACGAGGGAATAGATCCCGGGGAGCTTGAGTGCGCTGGCCGTCTGGGTGTGGTTGCTGTAGGAACGGAAGATTATGCTGCCGCCGAAGTTGGCCGTGAGGTCGAAGTCCTTGGGGAGGGCGACGTTGTACTTGAGGAGGAAATCGCCGGAGAACTGCTTCGAGTCGATGTCCTGCTCACGGTACCAGCCGTTCGGCTTGGCCTGGGTCGAAGTAGCCTGCCTCTGGGTACGGAAGTCGCTCGTGATGTCGAGACCGCCGCGGACCGTGAGGTCGAGGCCCTTCACTATGTCGGCCTTCATCGTTACGTTGCCATAGACACGGTCCCTCTTCTGGTCGTTGATACACTGGTTGGCGACGAAGTAGGCGTTGTTCTTGCCGCCGGAAAGGGAGGCGTCCTGCTTGACTGCCGCCTCGTCCTTCCAGTAGTCGGAGACCCAGTCCATGTCGATGTTCGGCGCATAGCACCAGACGCTGTACATGACGGAAGTCGAACCGTATCCGGAAGAAGTCGGGATGTTGTCGTTTTTGGTGTGCTTGTAGTTGACCGAGCTGTCGAGCTTGAGCCAGGGGGCGAGGCGGTTCGAGGTGCGGACCGACACGAAGTGGGTCTGGCTCGGCGAGTTGGGGACGATACCCTTTATGGTGTTGTTGGTGTAGGAAAGGCGGACGCTGTTCTCCTTGTTGATCTTGGCGGAGAGGACCACCGAGTTGGTGAAGGTGAGGCCGGTCTTGAAATAGTCCTTGAACCAGTCGCCGCGGTTAATGAACGGGGTCGCGTCGCGGGTGAAGCCCGCGATCTCGTCCCAGTGGCCGCCGATGCCCTTGTTCTGGTTGAAGTACTGGTAGTAGAGCGTGCCGTCCATCCTCGGGCCCCAGGACTCCATGGTCGCCGTAGTGGTGAGGTCCGGACGGGGGTTGAGGCCGATGACGTCGTCGCCTTCGCCGCTCACGAGGTAGTAGTAGTAGTCCTTCGTGGCGTCGCCCTGGCCGTACTCATACTGGAGGTCAGGCGAGGAAAGCAGCACGTCGGCGGCGAAGCTCGACTTGAAGTTGACCTTGAACACGGCGTCCTGGGCCTCGGCCGACTTGGTCGTGATGATGATCGCGCCGTTGGCGGCCTGGGAGCCGTAGAGGGCGGTCGCGGCCGCGCCTTTCAGGACGGTGACGCTCTCTATGTTCTCCGGGTCGATGTCGCCGACGCCGTTGCCGTAGTCGATGGCAAAGGTGTTGCCTTCGCCGCCGGAGTCGGAGGTCGTCGCAGTGTTGTACATCGGGACGCCGTCAACGACGAAGAGGGCGGTGTTGTTCTCCAGCGTCGCGGAGGACTCGCCGCGGACGGTGACTCGCATGGAGCCGTTCGGCGAGGAGCTGCGGTCGATGTTCAGACCTGCAACCTGGCCGGCCATGCCGTTGATCCAGTTGCCGGTCGTGCCGGAGTTGGCGAATTTCTCGCTCTCGACTTTCTGGACGGAGTAGCCGAGGGCTTTTTCATCCCTCTTGATACCGAGGGCGGTCACGACGGCTGTGGAGAGGACTTCTGCATCGTCCTTCATTACAACGCGAGAAAGCGAGGCTGACCCCGCTTTCACCGTGACCGTCTGGTAGCCGAGGAAGGAGAAGGAGACTTCCTCGCCTTCCTTTGCCGTGAGGGTCCAGGCACCGTTCTCGTCGGATATGGTGCCGTTTTCTTTCGTGAAAACTGCGACTCCCGGAATGGTCTCCCCATTGCTGTCCACGATGACGCCGCTGAAAGTAGCGGTCTTCTGCGGAGCCTGCGGGGTGTCCTGCGCCGAGAGCGCAAACGCCGTCCCGGACAAGATTGCCAGGGACAGGCCGATTAGTTTAAGGATACGAATCATTGTGTTAGAACTTCGTTCTACATGGTTAGGATTCACAAATATAAAAAAATTTGAAATTCACTTACGTATTGCCATATTTGCACAAAATTTTGACTTTTAGAAACGATATGAAGAGAGTGTTTTTTGTTGTGGCGCTCGGAGTAGCACTGGCGGCGACGGTCGCAACCGGATGTAAGAAAGACGAAGGCTATGTGATGTCGGAGGAGGAGAAAGCGATCGAGGCGCAGTATCTGGAGATGACGGAAGGCAGCGGAACGGGACTGATCGGCACCGAAAGCGAAGCCTGTTTTACAAAAAACGGCAGCCGGTATGGACTGAAGGTTCATTTCAAATACACGCCGTCAATGTCCTCGCAGCCCCTCGACGAGGGATATTTCGACGTTCCGTATGAAAATGTGGCGCCGGAGAGCCGCGCATTCCCCCGCCGCTACTATCTATGGGCGCCCGGGGACAGGGGCGACATCCTCTTCAAGTATCTGTATGACAATGTAGAGCAGAATGTCAAGAGGGCCATCCTCTTCAACAACCCCGGCGATGGTCCCCGCCACTTCATCGCAATTGAACTGGAGAACGGGGATATCCGTCATTTCGCCATCACACCCAAGAAGGAAGGCTTCCCGGCGGAGGTCCTCCTACTGGAAGGCAATTACAACTTCACCCAGAATGAGACGAAGATGTCGGCCGTCTATCACCACAAGCCCATATCAGACAAGAACGTCGATATCCTCAGCATCACCTTCGACAGCGGGGATGTGCCGCACTACAACGTGACCCTCAACTTCGTGGTGGATCCTGCGACATCTGTCTCCGTGGATAACATCCGGGGCCGCTATTACGGGAGCGACAACGGCGAGTATTTCTCAGACAAACACGTTTTCGGCTCCTGGCTCTCATGGGGTGGACATTATTTCACGGTCAAAAATGAATGGGGGGAGACCGTGTCTATGGGATTCCCCGTGCCGTCCTCGTCGAACTACATCAATCTCGGTTATAACTCCTCCTCCGGCATACTCGACGCCGCCGGCGTTGTGGATATGCAGGTTTACCTTCTCAGTTCGGAGGGGAAAGTCAAACTCTCCATCCTCTCCCCCGGTATGCTCTTCTCTGACATTACGGAAGACTGAGACCATTTCGGCCGGGCATAGCGCCTTCTGTCATTTCGACCAAGCGAAGCGCGCGGAGAAATCTACAGCACTTTTTCGACGTCCAGCTCCCGGTGCTTGAGGGAGACCAGGACGTCGAATTTTTTTGCTATGTGCTCGGCAAGGTGCTCGGCGCAATAGACTGAGCGGTGCTGGCCGCCGGTGCAGCCGAAGGCCACCTGCATGTGGGTGAACTTGCGCTCGATGAAGCGCTTGACGTGGGCATCGACAAGGGGATAGACGTTCCCGAGAAAATCGTTGACGCCGCCGTCGTCTTCAAGGAACTTGATGACTTCGGAGTCGCGGCCGTCGAACTGGCGGTAGTATTCGAACTTGCCGGGGTTGTTGATGGCCCGGCAGTCGAAGACGAAGCCGCCTCCATTGCCGCTGGTATCGACGGGGATACCCTTCTTGTAAGCGAAACTGAAGATACTGACTTCCAGCTTCTTATAGTCGGCCGCCTCGTAGAGCTGCGGCATATTGGTGAGAGCCTTGAGCAACTCGTTCAGATACGGATACGCCTTGAACGGGCGGCGGAGAAGTTTACGAAGATTGTCGATGGCGAAAGGGACGCTGCCGATGAAATACGGCTTCTTCTCGAAGTAGCCCCGGAAGCCGTATGCGCCGAGGACCTGGAGGGTGCGGAACAGGACGAAAAGTCTGTAACGCTCCCGGAAGGCCGCCTCGTCGAGGTCGGGCTCATAACGGCGGAGCGAGGCCAGGTAGGCGTTCTCGAGCTCTTCCCGGAGGTCGTCCGGATAGCGGGAACGGGCCTGCCAGACAAAGGATGCGAGGTCGTAGTGGACCGGGCCGCGGCGACCTCCCTGGAAGTCGATGAACCAGGGTTCACCGTCCTTTATCATCACGTTCCTCGACTGAAAGTCGCGGTACATGAAGGTCTGACCGTCCTCTTTCAGCAGGTCCCGGCGGAGACGGTCGAAGTCGTCTTCGAGCGCCGCCTCGTTGAACTCCAGTCCGGTAGCCTTGAGGAAACAGTATTTGAAGTAGTTGAGGTCGAAACTGACTGTCCGCCCGTCGAAGGCCTCCTCCGGGTAGCATACGCTCCAGTCGAAGCCGTCACGGCAGGCGTACTGTATATCGGGAAGGGAGGCGACGACCTTGCAAAGGAGGGCGCGCTCAGAGGGGCTGTAGGAGCCCCGCTCGCGCCCCTGAGCGATGGCATCGAAAAGGAGCTCTTCGCCAAGATCCTCCTGGAGATAGCGCATACTGTCCGCGCTGACCGCCAGCACCTTAGGCACGCGAATCCCTTTCGCCGCGAAGTGCTTATCAAGCGCAAAAAACGCCTTGTTCTCCTCCAGGTCTCCCCCGATGACACCTATGACTGTGCCGTTTACGCCGGGGCCGCCGCAGAAGATCCGGAAGTACCGCCTGTTGCTTCCGGAACCCTTGATCTGCTCCACCGCCGCGGCCTCGTGCCCCGCGTATTCCCTGTAAAGTTCCCTGAGTTTTTCCATTTCACTTTGGTTTGGGACCGTAAATATACAAAAAAATACACTCCCCAGCCTGCAACCGCCGAAGCCCCCTCCCGATGAACCTCACCTTACCACCCAAGCCACCCTGCCACTGAAACCGCCATACCGATGGGCTCCACACCTCTTACGGAATACCCGTGGCGGGCAAGTGCCTTATAGATAGCTCATTACGCAAAACTCTATGCTCCTTTTCGCGCATAGGAATTCGCGCAACCCATTAACACACAGCCCCTTACCCGCCACGGCCTCTCACTTCGTCTCGCCCAGGCTCCGCCACGTCGGTGGCTTAGCCACTTATCCCCCACGGCGCAGCGACACCCAGGAGCACTTTTCCTCCAAGATGTGCGTGGGTGATGTGCCGCGCTACCACATGAGAGCGCCGGCGAGGGTGGGCGTGGGGCAGGGGGTGAGGCAGAACATGGGGTGGTAAGAGAGGGAGAGGGAGGAGGGTGGAGGGTGAAGGTGAAGGTGAGGGAGGGTGCGAGTAATGGAAGATTTTATGCGCCATTACTGACAAATATGGCGGTTTTTGCGAGTATTGGCGCGTTTTTCTTACCATTACCAGCACCTGGCGCAGCAGAAGGGCGCTCGTGAAAATCACCTGGCACACGAATGTGCCATATACGTCACCAAATGGGGGTCGAAGTGGCAGGTGAATTTCACGAAGCACACGGGGGCTAGAGGGGGAAAAGCACTCGAAGAGAGTGGCGGCAAATTGCTGTGAGGGATAGAGTCGGGTGTCAGAGGGGGAAGAACAGGAGGGCGAGGCGGTAGGTGGCGAAGGCGAGGAGCCAGGCGACGGCGATGGTGTAGATGGCGCAGAGGATGGCCCAGCGCCAGCCGCCGGTCTCGTTCTTGATGGCGACGAACGTTGCGACGCACGGGAAGTAGAGCAGCACGAACACCATGAACGCCAGGGCGGCGGCCGGCGACACCGACTGCTTCAGCGCTGCCTGCAGCGCCGTGTCGGAGGAGTCCTCAGGCGACTGGCCTGCGAGAGATTCCGGGTCGGAGCCCGGAATGACGGAGGCGTCAAGTGGAGTGGCGGCAACGGCTGCTGCGTCACCGGAGTCGGCGGAGAGAGATTCCGGGTCGGCGCCCGGAATGACGGAAGTGTCGGAGCCCGGAATGACGGAGGCTGCGGTCGAGGAAGAGGAAGCAACTGCGGAGTCGGCTGAGAGAGATTCCTCGGCTTCGCTCGGAATGACAGAGGAATCGGTGCTCGGCGTAGCGGAGGGAGTGGAGGGCGAGACGGAAGGAGCGGAGGCTGGGGCGCCCTGGGAGTACATGACGCCCATGGTGCTGACGACGAGCTCCTTGGCGCCGACGCCGGCGAGGAGGCCGACGTCCATGCGCCAGTCGAAGCCCAGCGGGTCGAGCACCGGCGCCACGGCCCTGCCGAGCCGCCCGATCAGCGACTGCTCCTGCTGGACGACCGTCAGGGAGTCTATGCGGGCGTCGAGCGCCGCGAGAGATTCCGGGTCGGGGCCTGGAATGACGGAGGAGGAAGCGGAGATGCCCTCGCTGGCGTTCGGCATAACAGGGGCATCGGCGGCGAGAGATTCCGGGGCGGGGCCCGGAATGACGGAGGAGGCAGGAGCTGGAATGACGGCAGCGGAGGAGGAAGCGGAGATGCCCTCGCTGGCGTTCGGCATGACAGGGGCATCGGCGGTGAGAGATTCCGGGTCGGGGCCTGGAATGACGGAGGAGGCGGGAGCTGGAATGACGGCAGCGGAGGAGGAAGCGGAGATGCACTCGCTGGCGTTCGGCATGACAGGGGCATCGGCGGCGAGAGATTCCGGGTCGGGGCCCGGAATGACGGAGGAGGCGGGAGCTGGAATGACGGCAGCGGAGGAGGAAGCGGAGATGCCCTCGCTGGCGTTCGGCATGACAGGGGCATCGGCGGTGAGAGATTCCGGGGCGGGGCCCGGAATGACAGAGGAATCGGCGGCGAGGGCGGGAGAGGTAGCGAGGAGGGTGGCACGGGCTGATTTGGCGGCGGTGAGGTCGGGGTTGCGGGGAAAGTAGCCGAGGAACCAGATGAGGACGGAGAATAGGAGGATGGTGGTGGCCATTTTCTCGAGGTACTGGCGGCCCTTCTCCCAGGTGTGGCGGCCGATGGCTTTGCCGGTGGGCATCCTGTAGGGCGGGAGCTCCATCACGAAGGGCAGGTCGTCGTCCTTGACGAAGCGGGCAAGGACCATTGCGGACAGGATGGCGAGGACGATACCGAGAAGATATATTCCGAGAAGCACCAGGGCGGCATGCCGGGGGAAGAAGGCCCCGGCGATCAGCACGAAGACCGGCAGGCGGCCGGCGCAGGACATGAACGGGATGATAGCTATCGTGATAAGGCGCGACTTACGGCTTTCGATCGAACGGGTTGCCATTATGGCCGGCACGTTGCAGCCGAAACCCATGACCATGGGGATGAACGACTTGCCGTGGAGGCCGATGCGGTGCATCAGCTTGTCCACAATGAACGCCGCGCGTGCCATATATCCGCTGTCCTCCATCAGGGAGATGAAGAAATAGAGGATCATAATATTCGGTAGGAACACCAGCACGCTGCCGACGCCGGCGATGATCCCGTCCACAACGAGATCCTTGAACCAGCCTTCCTTCATGAAACTTCCGACGAAATCGCCGAACTTCCCGACCAGCCAGTCTATCCAGTCCATCGGATACTGCCCCACGGCGAACGTCGCCCAGAATACTATATACAATATAGCCACGAATATCGGGAACGCCGCCCAGCGATTGGTAACGACGGCGTCGAGCTTGTCGGTGAGTGAAAGCCTCGGGCGCTCCTCGAGGTGTTTTTCATACACCTCGGCGAGCGCGCCCCGGATGAACGCGTACTTGGCATCGACGATGGCCGACTCGGGGCTGCTCCCGAGCAGGCCCTCGATGCGGGCGTTCTCCTCCCGCCTCGCCTCCGCAAGCTCCTCCGCGACAGGCAGCTCGCCGAGGACCGCCTCTATGTCCCTGTCGCCCTCAAGGTACTTGATGGCGAGGTAGCGGGTCGAATAGCGGAAACGGATGTTTTCATCCTTGCGGATAATCTTCTTCAGCCGCTCAATACTCTTCTCGATCTCAGGCCCGTGGTTGATGTGGATATGGCGAGCGAGAGACGGGTCGGACTTCTCATAGACCTTTATCACGGTGTCGAGAAGTTCGGGGATGCCGCGGCCGTCGCGGCTGACCGTAGGGCAGACCGGGACGCCGAGAAGATACCCCAGCTGCCTGAGGTCCACCTTGTCGCCCTTCGACTCGAGTTCGTCGTACATATTGAGCGCCATCACCGTGCGCAGGTTCATATCGATGACCTGCGTCGTGAGATAGAGGTTTCGCTCGATATTCGAAGCGTCCACGACGTTGATGACAACGTCCGGGGTCTTCTCTATGAGGTTTTTACGGACATACAGCTCCTCGGGGCTGTAGGCCGAGAGGGAATACGTCCCGGGGAGATCCACGAAAATGAACTTGTAGCCGCCATAATCAAAACGGCCCTCCTTGGCGTCCACCGTCACACCGCTGTAGTTGCCGACGTGCTCATGTGCGCCGGAGGCGATGTTGAACAGGGATGTCTTGCCGCAGTTGGGGTTGCCGACGAGGGCGACACGTATCTCGTGTCCCCTCTCCTCGGCGATGTGGCTGAGAGCAGTCTCCAGCCTCTCGTCCTCAGACATATCGGCGGGAAGCGACTGGAGGTGCACGTCGGAAAGGAGCGCCTCCCGCGCATCCTCGTCAGTGACGACCTCTATGGAAGCCGCTTCCTCCCTCCGGAGCGAGACCTTGTATCCGAGAATCTCGTACTCGACGGGATCCTTCAGGGGAGCGTTCAGGACAACCCGAACCTCCTTCCCCTTGATAAACCCCATCTCTATCAGCCTCTTACGAAAGCTCCCGTGACCACCCACGCGGACGATCACTCCCCTTTT
This sequence comes from Bacteroidales bacterium, assembly GCA_017534745.1. GTDB lineage: Bacteria > Bacteroidota > Bacteroidia > Bacteroidales > UBA932 > Cryptobacteroides. The sequence goes on from JAFXVX010000017.1 coordinate 116,555, forward strand.
CCCAGTCTCGAGCTCAGATAAAAACATTCGTGTTCCGGTATTTTTGCGACGCAAAAATAAAGTTCAGGACGACATCCGTCAATCCCTATAAATGGGGATTTTGCGGGCCCCGGGACGGCATTCGAGGGGGGAGAGAATCCCAATTTTTTGTGATTGACTCCGGGGCGCGAGCGGGGTAACTTTGTCCTCCGAAATGAAAAAAGCCATAATCACATTACTATTCGCCGCGGCGTCCATCATAGTGGTGGACGCCCAGGTGATGCCGGAGGAGGAGACCGGGCCGAAGACGAAAGCGGGGAAATGGTTCAAGGAGGCGCTGGGGAGGCTGACCGTCGGCGGGTACGGCGAGGTCGCGTTTTCACAGAATTTCTACAGCGACAACATGTACCGCTACTCGAACGCGGACGCCCATAAACATGAGCGTCACGGCCGTGTCGATATTCCCCACGCCGTGATTTTCCTTGGCTACGACTTCGGCAAGGGCTGGTCTATGCAGACCGAAGTGGAGTTTGAGCACACAGGGACCGGATCCGCCGTCGAACGTGAGTTCGAGGAGGCCGGCGAGTGGGAAAAGGAGATTGAAAAGGGCGGCGAAGTCGCCCTCGAGCAGTTCTGGATACAGAAGAGTATATTCCAGGAACTGAATATCAGGGTGGGACAGATAGTCGTCCCCGTGGGCGCGCTGAACAACGCCCACGAGCCGCTTAACTATTTCACCGTTTACCGGCCGGAAGGGGAATACACCATAATGCCTTCCACCTGGCACGACACCGGCATCAGCATCTGGGGCGAGATAGGTAAAAAGAAATGGATGCGCTACGAGGTGCTCCTCATTCCATCCCTCGACGGGTTCATGTTCGACCGTGACCACTTCGTCAAATACGGTTCCTATTCGCCGTATGAATTCCGCGTATCAAATAAATACGCGGTGGCGGCGCGACTGGACTTCAAGCCCGTGACCGGCCTGCGCCTTTCCGCCAGCGGCTACTACGGTCAGGCCATGGGCAACACCTACCCCAACGAGGAGTTCGCCGACAAGTACAATGTGCCGGGCCACACCGTAATCGGCGCCTTCGACTTCGTCTATAAGAGCCCCGGGAACAACATTATAGCCCGCGGAAACGCCGACTACGGATACCTCTCCGACGCCTGGACCATCAGCTACCTCAAGCGCAACCGCGCGGCCAACAACGCCCCCTACAAGAAATCCACAGTCGGAAAGGGCGCCATGGCCTTCGGCGCGGAGTTCGGCGGCAATGTCCTCTATTCCAAGAAGGATCCGGAGCAGAAACTCTACCTTTTCGGCCGTTACGAATACTACAACAGCTACATCCCGGCCGCGAACCAGAATGCGGCGCCGTGGACCGGCCGACACAGGATAGCCTTCGGCCTCAACTATGTGCCCCTCCCCTACATCGCCGTCAAAGCGGAGTATTCCCACCGTTTTCTCAAATCCGACTACAACAACGAGCCTTCAATCTCATTCGGGATTGTCTATATGGCTTTCTTCAATAGGAAATAATTAAAACAGACAGATATGAAAAAGATCATTCCAATTGCCCTTCTTGCCGCTACTGTCCTTGCCGGCTGCGACAAGAACAAGGGCTTCCAGGGAGACCTCTCCGAGGAGGAAGCCGAACTCAAGGCTGCCGTGGAGCAGTATGTCCCCGGGGTGATTTATTCCATCTACGGCACGCTCGCGGACGAGACGACCGATCTCAGCGACCTCTTCGCCGAGGCGAAGGCAAAAGCCAAGGCAAACACCCTGGTCCAGGCCGACATCGACGCCATCGCGACGAAGTTCCTGAAGGCCCGCGAGTACTGGGAGAAGAGCGAAGCCTTCCTCTACGGGGCGGCCTCCGATTTCGGCATTGACCCCCATATCGATGACTGGCCCCTTGACCTCAACGTCCTCTCCAAGACACTGAGTAACAACGTCCTGATGAATGATCTCGACACATACGGTGCCGACAGGATCTCCAGCGTCGGCGAGTCATCCCTCGGTTTCCACGGGCTGGAGTACATCCTGTTCCGCGACGGAAATGTCCGCGGGGTCGCCGACATCACCAGCGGCGAGACCATCGTGTCCGAGACCGATGAAGGGGTGGAAGAGAGCTATGTCGTGACCGGAATCAACGAGCTGATATTCGCGGCGGCGGTTGCGGAAGACCTCCGCAGCGCCTGCTCGAGGCTCCACGTCTGCTGGGATCCGGGCGCTCCCGCCGAGAGGATTTCCTATATCGCAGATGAACTCGAACTCCCCTACACTTCCGGCGGTTCGGCCTACACCTACGGCGAAAGCCTTCTCCGCACCGGTCTTGTCGGCGGCATCCACGAGTTCTGGACGGAGGCCTCGACGAAAATCTTCGTCTCCGGTATGCAGAACATCTGCAACGAGGTGGCCCACACCAAGATAGCGACGGCAAACTCCCAAAACGAGGAGGGCGTCCACGACTCCAGTTACATCGAGTCGCCCTATTCGAAGAATTCCTACAGGGACTTCCTCGACAACATCCTTTCCATCCAGTACTCCCTCTACGGTAAGGCCGACTCCGACGCTCCGGTGGACGCCTCCTTCATCAACTTCCTGAAAAAACACAACAGCGCTCTCGGTAGCAAACTCGAGAGCGCCCTCGCCGGCGCTAAGGCATCCCTGCAGGCCTGCATCGACAGGGGCGTCGCCTTCGTCGATGAGCCCACCGCCGACTGCGCCTCGAACGCTATCGAGAAGATTGACGCCCTCAACAACGTCCTCGGCGAGGCAGCCGATTACATTTCAAGACTATGAGAAAGATACTTACAGGAATTGTCCTGATCCTTCTTGTTGCCGGTTGTAACGGCAATAAGAGCGGCACGATAATCAACCGGCAGGAGTCCGACGCGAAGTACGTGGGGCAGGCGAACGAGGTGTTCGAGGCGTCGGAGTGGTACCCTGGCGGAGAACTCGGAACGACACTGAACGTCTTCGACGACAGCTACGAAGACGAGGCGCCGGCGGTGACGGCCGCGGGGCTTACCGCAGCCTTCAACCACGGCGAGATGTTCTTCGAGCGCAACGTGAAGGTGATGACCAGCGGCACCGATTTCGGCGGGCTTGGCCCGGCGGCGGTGCGCAAGTCCTGCTTCGACTGCCACCCGGGCTACGGCCACGGCCAGTGGCAGAAGGAGTACGTCGCCAACGACTCCAGGAGCTACGGAAACGGCTACCTGCTTGTGGTTTACAAGGCGACCGGCGAGAACAACAATCCCCACGGCGACTACACCAATGACGGCCCGTACGTGGCCGAAGTGACAGGCATGCCGCAGACTATGGCGAACAGCCCGTTCCTGCCGCCGATTGACGAGTCGCAGATTTCCATCACATGGACTCCTGTCACGGCGATGGCCTCCGGCCTTCCGATGACCTTCTCCGACGGGGAGGCGTATGCGCTCATATATCCGACCGTAACCATCCCTGAATCCGCGTTCAACACCAACCCGACTCCCCATGCTTCCGGTGCGCCCATCGGATACCGGCTCGAGTCCACCATCGGCGTCATCGGCGCCGGCCTGATCGACGCTATCGACCAGGAGGACATCAAAGAGCAGTACAGGGCCGAGGCGCCGTATGTGGACCTCAACCCTGCGTTCTGGGACAAGGATGCGGACGATTTCGCCGCGTCTGCGTTCTACGGCAACTGGCAGAGCGGGACCGTCCCGGTCTATGGGATGGAAGGTGTTGCCCTGGGCGACGGCTACGACGCTGATGGCAATCAGGTCCCCCGCGGCACTTTCCGCGGCGGCAAACTGCTGAAGAAGTTTACCTACGCTATGACCCGCGGCACGCTCCAGGACGGAGCGGGCGCCAACGCCATCTGGAACATCACCAATGTCACTCGTCCCGACAGGCCGTTCCTTTACACGACCGTCGCCTGGGCGAAGGCGATGTCTCAGAACGCGGATGTCATCGCCGCGATCCGCGCCCAGGGTGAATCCTCGCCATACTACTGCGACGTCAACGGCGACGAGACTGTGACGGACGAGGAGATCGCCGAGGCGGTCCTCGCCCTCCTCAGCCCTTCGACCAACCAGTTCGACAACCCTTATCACAATTTCACCCCGGAAATGTCGGCGGATTCGTTCTACGACTTCATGGTGTGGCACAGGGGCCTCGCCGTTCCACGTGCGAGGAACCTCGACAAGCCTGAGGTCCAGAAGGGTAAGAAACTCTTCACCTCGATGGGCTGCGCAACATGCCACCGCCCGAAATGGCAAACGAGGGAAGACAACTACTGGTCGCCCGCGATGAACGGCGGCAAGCCGCTCCCGCGCTACGCCAACCAGACCATCTACCCCTACTCGGATTTCATCCAGCACAGGCTTTATATGGTCAACGATATCCACGGCACGTGGTGCCGCACGACCCCGCTGTGGGGCCGCGGACTGTCGGTGGCGAACACCGGCCGCGGCGACCGTCTCCACGACTGCCGTGCCCGCAACACTCTGGAAGCGATAATGTGGCACGCCTATTCGAGAGAATCGGATGCCTACTCTTCAGCCGAGAAATTCTACAACCTTTCAAAAGAAGACCGTGAAGCCGTCATTAAATTCATCGACTCCATATAAGATCCTTTCATTTGGCTGCCTTGCGGTGCTCATCGTGATGATGGGCGCCGCAACGGTCGTTGAAAGCATCCATGGGACAGAAGCCGCCCTGAAGGCCGTTTACCATAACCCGGTTTTCATAGCCCTCTGGGCTGTGACGGCAGTCGCAGGGATCATCTACATCGTGAAGATGGGTCTGCTCCGGAGAGCGGCCACCTTCTCGCTCCACATCGCCTTTGTCATTATCCTTGCGGGCGCGCTCATTACGCACTATGCGGGAGAAAGCGGATCCATACATCTTAAAGAGGGAGAGCCTTTGTCGGAGTGGGAACTCGACGACGGGACGGTGGCGGCACTGCCTTTCTCGCTGACCCTCAGGAAGTTCACGATAGACTACTACCCCGGCTCGAAAGATCCCCGTGACTATAGAAGCGATGTAGAGGTGGACGGCGAGCCTGCGGTTATATCGATGAACAAGATACTCAAGAAGGATGGCTACAGGTTCTTCCAGGCCGACTACGACGAGGACCTTTCCGGCTCCATCCTCGCCGTAAGCCGCGACCCCGCCGGCGTCCCCGTCACCTACGCCGGCTACCTCCTCCTTCTCCTCTCAATGCTCGCCTTCTTCTTCGAAAAACAAAGCGGCTTCCGCCGCGCCCTGCGCCGGCTGCGCGAAAACGGAAGGTCCGGAGCAATGCCCGTTTGGGTACTGGTGGCGTTGATTGTACTGGCTGCACTGATTCTGGCGTACGTCACGGTGTTCGGGCTGAGGGGGAAGCACCTGTTGCCGGTGCTCCGGTCTCCCCTGCTGCCGATCCACGTCATCAGCATTATGCTGAGCTACACCCTCCTCGCCATCACTATGGGCATCGGCATAGCTTCTCTGATTTCAGGAAAGAAAGAGAGACGCAGGGACGTATCGCTCGTTTTCCTATACCCTGCCGTGTTCCTGCTGGCGTTCGGGATTTTTGCAGGTGCAGTCTGGGCGAACATCTCCTGGGGAGGCTACTGGGGCTGGGACCCGAAGGAGACGTGGGCGCTGGTGACGATGCTCCTCTACAGCGCTGCGCTTCACGCCGGCCAGCTCGGCGGCGTATCACGCCGCACCGGCCGCCCTACTTTCTTCCGCAACCCGACTTTCTTCCATATATATATAATAGCCGCCTTCCTCGCCGTCCTCATCACCTGGTTCGGCGTCAACTACCTCCTCGGCGGCATGCACTCCTACGCCTGAGCGAAAAATTTTTGAAAAAATTTCCAAAAAAAATTTGGAAGTTAAAAATATTGCCGTATCTTTGCAGTGTACTAATAAACTAATACACTCAAACGATATGGTAACAGTCAAGAACTTAAGCTTCTCCTATCCGTCGCAGGAAGTCCTGAAGGACATCTCGATGGAAATGAAAGAAGGCTGCATCTACGGCCTTCTTGGCGAGAACGGTGTCGGCAAAACGACCCTCCTCACCCTCCTCTGCGGGCTTAAAAAGCCTGCCGCCGGTTCGATAGACATCGAGGGCCGCGACCCTTACAATCGTCTCCCCTCCCTCCTGGCGGACCAGTTCTACCTTCCTGACGAAGTGGAAGCCCTCAACGAAAAGGCCTTCTCCTTCGCCGCTTCCCGCGGAGTTTTCTATCCGAACTTCAGCGCCGACAACTTCAAGGCCCTTCTCGAAGAGTTCGAGGTGGACGGCGAAAAGAAGATGAACACGATGAGCGCCGGCCAGCTCAAGAAGACCTGGATCGCCTTCGCCCTCGCGACCGGCGTGAAGTACTACTACCTCGACGAGCCGACCAACGGGCTTGATATTCCCTCGAAGGCGCAGTTCCGCAAGTCCATCATGAAATACGCACGCGAGGACGCGACCTTCGTGATCTCCACCCACCAGGTGAGGGACCTCGAGAACATCATCGACCCCATCATCATTCTCGACAGGCGGGACGTACTCGTCAACGCCACGGTCCAGGAGATCACCTCCAAATTCTTCTTCGACTACGGCAACGAAATCCACGAAGACGCCCTCTACGTCGAGCGCATTCCCGGCGGCTGCATCCAGGTCCGCCCGAACACGACCGGAGAGGAGTCCAAGATCAACATCGAAGCCTTCTTCAACACGGTCCACTCCCACAAGGAGCTTGTCAAATCTTTACTTGCATAAGCCATGAACGAGACATTTTCAGCAGGAAGATTCTTCCGCTTCTTCCTCTTTGACAACAAGCAGATCTGGAGCCGCAACACAAGGGCTGTAGTTACCTTCGGCGGTCTCGGCATTATACTATATGTAGTCACGGTGCTTCTCGGGCTGATATTCGCCCAGGAATGGAACGGTCCCTCCCTCTGGGCCAGGGTCTTCACCCTCGCCTTCGCCTCGCTGGTGCTGGTGTTCTACCAGACGAGGACCTACGGCTACCTGACGGAGCCCAAGGCCGGCAGCGCCTACCTGATGCTCCCGGCATCGCGCCTGGAAAAGTTCATCTCGATGATGGTTATCACCCTCATTGAACTGCCACTTGCATTCTTCGGTATCTACCTTTGCGTGGACGGGCTGATCGCCCTCATCGACCCCACGGTCGAAGGCGCGATCATCACCAATATCAGCAACATCTACTCTTCGTTCAACCAGTTCGTTTCCAGCAACGCAGAGGCGGTTGATCTCGGGATCGGAGCCGCCGGGCTGACTTTCCAGTTCTGGGTGGACACCTGCATCTACCTTCTGTATTTCCTGCTTTGCGGAATCTGTTTCAAGAAGCACAAAATTGCATCCGGCCTCGCAATCCTCATCGGCCTGTCTCTGCTTATCACGATCCTCTTCGGGGTCTCCATCCACGCCGGACTGTTCAACGGCATCACGAGGATGCTGCAGGGCCTTTCCGACGCTCCGGTCGAGAAGACGACCAGCCTGATCAACTGGATAGTGAACTCCGGCTTCGTTCTCAACGGACTGACGGTGATCGGCCTTGCAACCGGAATCTACTTCCGTATCAAGACCTTAAAACACTAGGATCATGGATTTCTCAACTGAAAGACCGATATTCCTGCAGATTGCGGACTCCTTCTACGAGAGCATCCTCTCCGGCGCACTTAAGCCGGGAGAGAGGATACCCTCGGTGAGGGAGGAGGGCGCCGAACTCGGCGTCAATCCGAACACTGTGATGCGTACCTACGAACGGCTGACAGCCGACGGGGTCATCTACAACCAGCGCGGCATCGGCTACTTCGTCGCCGACGATGCGCGCGAAAAAGTCCTCGAGGCGGAGAGAAAGCGCTTTATGGAAGCGGAGCTTCCGGCTTTCGTCCGCAGAGTCAAACTCCTTGATATAGATCCATCCGTAATCAAAAAAGCACTGTAGTCATGAAAAAAGCATTATCAATATTTCTTGCCGCCGTCGCACTGACCGGCTGCCTCAACATCAAATTCAACAAAGAAGGCCTACTCAATATCACCGGAGACGCAATAGAGCTCGGCAGCTCGAAGAAAATCAAGGCGGAAGGCCCGGCCGTAGTCAAGGCCTATCCAGTGGAGGCTTTCACGGCCATAAAGGTCAACGGAGGGTTCGATGTGGACATCACTGTCGGCGACGAGACCAAAGTCGAGGTAGAGGCCGCGGAGAACATCCAGGAGGTTCTCAAAATCGAGACCGTGGACGGAGTGCTCGTCATCAGCACCAAGGACAAGGTGGCGATCGACAGGTCCGATATCTCGATACAAACCCCGGCTCTCAGGGCAATCACCATCAACGGCGCGGGAGACATCGATATCAATTCCGACCTCGAGTGTGAGGATTTTGTCCTGGAGATCAACGGCGCCGGCGATGTCAGCACCGAAAAGATTGCCTGCAAAGGCCTGTCGGTCAAGGTCAACGGAGCCGGCGACGTGGATTTCAAGGAGATCGACTGTAATAATCTCGACGTCAAGATCAACGGCGCAGGAGACTTCTCCGTAGCCGGAAAGGCCGTAGATGTCAACGCGGAAATCAGCGGAGTGGGCGAAATCGACGCCTCCGCACTTGAGGTTTCCGGGACATTCAATAAAAAAGTCTCCGGTATCGGTAAGGTGAAAAAGAATTAGATAAGCCCTGCGGGGATGCTCAGAGTGAGCGTCCGCGCCTCGGGATCTATCGAGCGGAGGAGCTCCCCGTTGAACGGGACGAGAGCCTCCGCTTTTCCTGTATTCAGATACAGGCAGGGGTTGCCGGGGATGTCCTCCCAGCCGGAAACGGTGCCGGCGACGGCGCCGTTCGCTGCGTCCACGACGCTCCACCCCTCGAGGGGGGAGAGGTCGCCGTCGAGGAGGCGCTCCATCAGCGAGTCCTCGTCGTACTCAAAGGCCTCATCGGGGAGAAGAAGCTCCCGGCCGACCATCTCCTCGGCGTCGTCCTTGGAACGGACGCCGGTCAGGCGCACGAGGGCGCGGTTATTACCCCTTCTTGTGAAATTTTCAATAAAGAAAGGAACCGGAAGTCCGTCGAACTCGACGAATACCGGTTCCTCCAGGGAGATATCTTCCGGATCGAAATCGATGAAACTTACGAGAAGTTCTCCTTCGACACCGTTGGATTTCGCAACCTTCGCGATGCGCTCCATCGCTACTCGGCGCTCTCCTCTGCTGCAGGTGCTTCCTCAACTGCGGGAGCCTCAGCCTCGACGGCGGCTTCCTCAGCGGCAGCTTCCTCAGCCTCGGCGACGCGGGCGGCCTCCTCAGCCTCAGCCTTCTTCTTGGCGAGAGCTTCGGCACGGGCCTCGTTGACCTTGGCCTCGGCGGCCTTGGCGGCCTTTGCCTTCTCGATGGCCTCGTTCTTGAGACCGGAGATCTTGGAGCCTATCTTGGCATCCTGGGCGGCCTTCCACGCTGCGAACTTGGCATCGGCCTGCTCCTGGGTGAGAGCTCCCTTCGCAACGCCACCCTGAAGGTGCTTGCGGAGAAGGACACCCTCGTAGGAGAGGATCCTGCGGGCAGTGAGAGTAGGCTGGGCACCGACATTGAGCCACGCAAGAGCCTTATCCGCATCGAGGATAATGGTAGCGGGGTTCGTGTTGGGGTTGTAGGAGCCGATCTGCTCGATGAAACGACCGTCACGCGGGGCGCGCGAGTCAGCCACGACAATGTGGAAGAATGCGAAATTCTTCTTTCCGTGGCGCTGTAAACGAATCTTAACAGCCATTGTGAATCTGTTTTAAATGTTTATGTTACGTACTTTCCTTCCAACCCGTGGAAGGGACGGCAAAGTTAGAAAAACTTTTCGATAAAAAAAATTTGGCGTTTTATAAAAGTGTTGTATCTTTGCAGTCCCAAACCAACTGCGGTAGTGGTGAAATGGTAGACACGCTACTTTGAGGGGGTAGTGCCCGTAGGGGTGTGGGAGTTCGACTCTCCCCTACCGCACCTGAAGAGACGACCTTTCGAGGCCGTCTCTTTTTTCGTTTTTGTGAATTCCGGCGGAAAAGAGTATTTTTGTCTTTGATGTACGCACAATTCAGTATGAAAAGATTTTTCCTCTTACTGCTTATACTGCTTCCCGTGGCCGCAGCCGGTCACTGCAGGAAGGAGAAGGCCCCCGAGGTGGCCTGCGAACTCCACTACAACGCCGACGGCAAGTTCAAGATACTCCAGCTGACGGACACCCACTTCATCGCGGGTGATCCGCGCTCGGAGAGGGCGCTGCAGAACATCAACGCCGTGCTGGACGCGGAGAAGCCGGATTTTGTCATCCACACGGGAGACATCATCTTCGGCAATCCGGCGGATGAGTCGGCCCGTCAGGCCCTCCAGCCGCTCGTGGACCGCGGCATCCCGTTCGCCGTCGTGCTGGGGAACCACGACAGCGACTTCTCCCTCACCCGGAGCGAGATGTACGACCTCGTGCGCGCCACCCCAGGCAACGTGAACACGCCGGCCGACACGTCGGCGCTCTTCGGCTATTCCAACGATATCATTACCCTCTCCGGCGCCAAGGGCCCGGAGCACGTCTTCTACCTGTTTGACAGCGGCAGCTATGACACCGTTGCCGGCATCAAGGGCTACGGCTACATCCGCGCGAACCAGATCGACTGGTATCGCCGCGCCTCGGCGTATTTCACCGGCAAGAACGGCGGGAAGCCCGTTCCGTCGGTCGCATTTTTCCATATCCCCTTCCCTGAATACACCCTTGCGCTCCACGGCGACCCCAAGAAGGGTCGCGCCGTCGTTGGAAACTACGGCGAGGAACCCTGCCCGCCGAAATTCAACTCGGGGCTGTATCTCGCGATGAGGGAATGCGGCGACGTCTTCGCCACCGTCACCGGCCACGACCACGACAACGACTTCGTGATGCTCTGGCAGGGATTCCTTATGATCTACGGCCGTTTCAGCGGCTGCGACACGGTCTATAACCACCTCAAGCCCAACGGCGCCCGCGTCTTCGAATTCACCGAAGGCGACGACGGCGTCCGCACCTGGATCCGCCTCAGCGACGGCCGCACGGAGCAGGAACTCTACCTCTTCCCGCAAATGAAAACGCTCAGCGAAACTAAAAAAGACCAATGATATATGGAAACGACTTTCAACAGGGAAAACGACATCTTGAAAATCAAGGTTGACGGCCGGCTCGACGCCGCGACCTCCGAAGATTTCGTAGTGGAGACAGAAAAAAGGATTGACGACTCCCTCAGGAGCATCGAGATCGACTGCAGCGCGCTTGAATACATCAGCAGTGCGGGCCTTCGCGCCTTTATGGCCCTCTACGACCGCATCTGCGACGGCGGCGGCAGCATCACGCTCCACGGAGTGGGCGAGCAGGTAGGCGACGTGCTCCGTATGACAGGAATGAACGAAGTATTCACTATCGACTGATAACCAATGGAAAAGCAATACCCTTTAAGCCGGTCCCAGTATGGCCTCTACGTGGCCTGCCTCGGACGTCCCGGCAAGGTTCTCTATAACCTCCCGTTTTTGTATGTTCTCGACGGTTCCCTCGACGGGGACCGTCTCTGCAAGGCCGTGGAAGCGGCCGTGGAAGCCCACCCTGTCCTTTTCACCAGGATTTCCCAGGGAGCCGACGGCGAACCGGTCCAGACCGTTCAGAAAGAAAAGCTCGACCTCAAGGTCGAGCGTGCAGAAAGCATCGACGAGGTCAAAAAAGACCTCATCAAGCCCTTCGACATCCTCTCGGACAGGCTTTTCCGCATCCGCATACTGAAGGATGCCTCCAACCTCGGCCTCTTCATTGATATCCACCACATCATAAACGACGGAGCCTCCGCACAGCTGCTCCTTCACGATATCGAAAAAGCCTACAACGGGGAGGCTCTCCCCGGAGAGGAGCTCTCCCTCGCAGACTTTGCCGTGGAGGAAGCCGCCCTCCGCGCGACTCCGGCCTATGCGGAGGACAAGGCCTGGTTCGCCGCGACCTACGACTGCTCAGACACTTTCTCGGAGGTCGGCCCCGACCTCGAGGACACTGAGATAAAGGACGGCCGCTTCGGCCGCGTCCTCGAAGTGTCTCCGGACGAGGTGAGCGCATTCTGCAAGAAGGCAGGCCTTTTCAAAAGCACCTTCTACACCGGAGCATACGCTTTCCTTCTCGCCCGCTACTGCGGCGCTGACGAGGCGCTTTTCAACACCGTGTTCTCCGGCCGCGACGACAAGCGTCTCGCAAACACCGTCGGCATGTTCGTCAAGACCATCCCGGTCTATGCCAAATTCGATGCGGAGACTTCCGTGGAGAGTTTCCTCGGAGCCGTCCAGGAGCAGATGGGCGGAGCCCGGAAGCACGGACTCTACAGCTACTCCGAGGCCGTCCTCGACCTCGGTCTGCAGACGGCGACTGACTTTGGCTGGCACGGCGAGATATTCGGAGACGATTCCTTCGCGGGCAAGCCCATGTCGGGCGAGCTCATAGAAGAGACGCGCATCTCAAGGCTCTACATCAAAGCATACCTTCTCGGCGGCAGGATCCACCTCGAGGCGGAATACAATGCCAACGAATACTCCGAAAGCCTTATCTCGGCATTCCTCGAAAGCTATGAAGAGGTCATAAAGGGCTTCCTTTCAAAAGGCAGACTGTCCGAAATCGGCATCGCCTCAGAAAGCCAGATCAGTCTCCTCGACTCCTTCAACGCTCCGGAAAAGCCCTACGACTTCTCCGAGACCGTGGTCTCCGTCTTCCGCCGCCAGGTCAGCCTGACTCCCGACAAGACGCTCGTCGTCTTCAAGGACAGGCGCTACACCTTCCGCGAAGCGGACCGCATCACCGAAAACATAGCCGCCCACCTTCTTTCGAAGGGGCTCGGCCACGAAGACGTGGTCTCCATCATCATTCCACGCTGCGAATGGATGATCCTTGCGCCCCTCGGCGTGCTCAAGGCCGGATGCACCTACCAGCCGCTGGACCCGACCTACCCGGAGGAAAGGCTCAACTTTATGATGAAGGACGCCGGAGCGCGCTACCTGATTGCCGACAGGGATCTGCGTCACCTCGTCACCGAATACGAAGGCGAGACCCTGTTCACCGACGAAATCGCAGGACTCCCGGACGGAGACGCGTCCGCGGTGGAAGTCAATGCCGAAGACCGCATGGTACTTCTGTACACGTCCGGCTCCACCGGTGTCCCCAAAGGTTGCGAGATACTTCACCGCAACGTGGTGGCCTTCTGCCACATGAGCACTGAGATGACCCACCTGGACGCCTCCAGCCGCATGTCCGCGTACGCCAGTTTCGGCTTCGACGCCCACCTGATGGACGTCGTCTCCCCCGTTCTCACAGGGGCCGAAGTCCACGTCATCCCGGAGGAGATACGCCTGGACCTGATGGCGCTCAACGACTATTTCAACGAGAATGGCATCACCCACGCCTTCATGACGACCCAGGTGGCCTACCAGTTCGCCACCAGCGACATCCCCAACAAGTCACTCAAGTACTTCCTCACAGGAGGCGAAAAACTCGCCTCGCTGGTCCCGCCGAAGAACTTCACCCTCTTCAACGCCTACGGCCCCACGGAGACCGTCTGCTACGTCACGGCCTACCCCGTCACCGACTACAGGAAGAACATCCCGATCGGAAAGTCCGTCTCCAACTGCCGGTGCTACATAGTGGACGCCAACGGCCACAGGCAGAGCGTCGGTGCAGCCGGCGAGCTCTGGATCAGCGGACCGCAGGTCGGCCGCGGCTATCTCGGCAGGCCGGACAAGACCGCCGAGGTGTTCATCCGGAATCCTTTCACCGACGATCCGTTCTATGCCGACGCCTACAGGACGGGAGACATCGTCCGTTACCTTCCCGACGGGAACATCCAGTTCGTCGGGCGCAAGGACGGCATGGTCAAGATACGCGGTTTCCGTATCGAACTCAAGGAAGTGGAGGCGGTCATCCGTGAATTCCCCGGCATCAAGGACGCCACAGTGCAGGCCTTCGACGCCAAGGGCGGCGGAAAGTTCATTGCGGCCTACATTGTGGCCGACGAGAAGATAGACATCGAGGCGATGAACGCCTTCATCATGGAGGAGAAACCTCCGTACATGGTCCCCGCCGTCACGATGCAGATAGACGCCATCCCCCTCAACCAGAACCAGAAGGTCAACCGCAAGGCCCTGCCGGAGCCCGTCCTCCAGAAGGAGGAGGGCACTGCCCACAGCGCTCCCCTCAACATTCTCGAACAGGAGATTGCGCGTATGGCCGGCATCGAAGGAGAGCCGGACATCACTACGCCGCTCGGCTTCCTCGGTCTCACATCCATCTCGGCCATCAAGCTGGCAGTCCAGCTGAGCAAGAAATACGGCGTCTCCCTCAACGCCAAGGAGATGGTGAAGACCGGTACCATCCAGTCCGTCGAGAACGAAATCCTCGCGGTGATGCTTTCCGGCGGAGCGACTCCGGCTGCAGAGCCTGCCAGGCAGGAAGTTGCGGTGAGCCGCACCTTCGGCCTCAGCGCGCCCCAGCAGGGCGTCTATGTGGACTGCCTGAAGAACCCCGCTTCGACCATCTACAACATCCCTACGAGCATTCTCCTGCCCGAAGGGATCGAGCCGGAGAAGGTCGTCTCCGCCGTCAAGGCCATAGTAAAAGCCCATCCGGAGCTCACGGTGAGCTTCGGGAGCGAAGGCTCCGACGTCGTGCAGACTACTCACCCCGACATCGAAGTGGACGTGCCCGTCCTGAAGGTCTCCAAGGGGGAGTTCGCAGCCCTCAAGGCCGACTTCGTGAAGCCGTTCAACCTCGCCCAGGCTCCGCTCTGCCGCTTCTGCGTCGCTGAGGCCGAAGGTGAGGTCTACCTCCTTTCGGACATGCACCATCTGGTCTCGGACGGAGCGTCCTACGACATTTTCTTCCGCCAGCTGTGCTCGCTCCTGGAAGGCGGCACCATCGATTCCGAGCAGCTCGATTACGCCGGGTTCGTCTCCCGCGAAAAGACCACAGACCTCAGCGGGGCGGCCGCCTTCTTCGACAGCCAGCTCGGCGGGGTCGAGGGCGTCACCGAACTGACTTCCGACCTCACAAACCCGTTCCCCGACGGGAGAACGGAGGCGGCGTCAGCCCCCGTGGACTGGCCCGCAGTGGAGGCGTTCTGCCGCGCGAACGGCGTCACGGCAGCCCACTTGATGCTGTCCTCTGTCATCTACACCCTGTCGCGGTTCTCCGCGAACCCCGACGTGACCCTCGTCACCATCAGCAACGGGCGCGCGGACACTGCGATCGCCGACACCATCGGCATGTTCGTCAACACCCTCGCGATCCACGCCAAAATCTCGCCTGAAAAGGTCTCCGACTTCGTCCGCAGCGTCAGCCGGACCTTCGACGAGACTCTCAGCCACGAGAACTACCCCTTTGCGAAGATCGCCGCCGACTACGACCTTACGGCGGAGATCATGTTCGCCTACCAGATAGGCGTCATCGACCACTACTCCGTCGGAGGGAAAGCCCTCAGGACGGAGAGTCTCGAGCTCGACGTGCCGAAGTTCCCCATCGCATTCTACATCAACGAAATCGACGGCGTGCCGTCAGTGCTGGTGGAATACGACAACGGCAAGTACAGCCGCGCCATGATGGAAAGCCTGGCCGCCTCGGTGGCGACCGCCGCAAAGCGCTTCGCGGAGGCCCCGGATGCACTACTTACCGGCATCTCCCTGCTGGATGAGAAGCGCACGGAGATCCTGAACAGTTTCAACGAGACGTCTGTCGAATACGACGCCTCCGAGACTATAGTCTCCCTCTTCCGCCGCCGCGTCGCGGAGAATCCGGACAAGCCGGCGGTCGTCTATGAAGACAAGGTCCTGACCTACCGTGAAGTAGATGCCATCTCGGATAAGATCGCAGGAAAGATCCTCGCTCTCGGCCTCGGCCGGGAGAGCGTGGTCTCCGTCCTTATCCCCCGCTGCGAGTGGATGAGCGTGGCTTCCCTCGGCGTGCTGAAGGCCGGCTGCGCCTACCAGCCGCTGGATCCCGGATACCCGAAGGAGAGGCTCAATTTCATGATTCAGGACGCCTCGGCGAAGCTGCTGATCGCGGACGAAAGCCTCATCGGGCTCGTCGATGAATACAAGGGCCCCGTACTCCTCACAAAGGACATCGCCTCCCTCCCGGAGACCAAAGTCCCCGCGGAGGTCGCTCCGCGCCCGCAGGATCTTTTCATCCTTCTCTACACGTCCGGTTCCACCGGCACCCCCAAGGGCTGCCAGTGGGAGCACCGCAACATTGTAGCCTTCTGCGCATGGTACAGAAGGAAATTCTCGCTCGGGAAGGACTGCCGTGTCTCAGCCTACGCAAGCTACGGCTTTGACGCCTGCCAGATGGACATGTACTCGGCGCTAACCGCAGGGGCGACTTCCTACATAGTCCCCGAGTCGGTAAGGCTGGACCTCCCCGCCCTCGCGGCGTTCTATGAGAGGGAAGGCGTGACCCACGCCTTCATGACGACCCAGATTGCCTACCAGTTTGCGACGACGCAGAAATGCGCCTCGCTCCGGTACCTTCTCACCGGCGGCGAGAAGCTCGCAAGCCTCACCCCTCCGGAGAATTACACTCTCGTCAATATCTACGGCCCGACAGAGTGTACCATCTGTATCACCACCTATGACCTGAAGGACACCCTCCGCGACATCCCCATCGGCAAGCCGACCGACAACACGAAGCTCTACATCGTCGATTCGGAGGGCCAGAGGCTTCCTCTCGGGGCGGCCGGTGAGCTCTGGGCCGAAGGGCCGCAGGTCAGCCGCGGATACCTCAACCGTCCTGAGAAGATGGCGGAAACCTATATCCCGAACCCCTTCGGGCCGGGCATCATCTACCGCACCGGCGACATCGTCCGCTACCAGGACGACGGCAACATCCAGTTCGTCGGCCGTCGCGACGGGCAGGTCAAGATCCGCGGTTTCCGCATCGAGCTCAAGGAGGTCGAGGCGGTGATCCGTGAATACCCCGGCATCAAGGACGCCACCGTACAGGCCTTCGACTACAGCGGAGGCGGCAAGTACATTGCGGCCTATATAGTAGGTGAAAGCGAGGTGGACATCAGCAAACTCAACGCGTTCATCGCGGAGAGAAAGCCGTCCTATATGGTCCCCGCCGCGACAATGCAGATAGACTCTATCCCCCTCAACCAGAACCAGAAGGTCAACCGCAAGGCCCTGCCGGCACCGGTGATAAACGCCGGCCAGCGCGACTACGAAGCCCCTTCAGGCGAGACGGAGAAGCTCTTCTGCAAGATATTCGAAGACGTCCTCTCGATGGACAAGGTCGGCGCGACGGACAGCTTCTTCGACCTCGGAGGCACCTCCCTGATGGTGACAAGAGTCATCATCGAGGCCGACAAGGCGGGCCGCCACGTAGCCTACGGCGACATCTTCGACCACCCGACCCCGAGGCTCCTCGCCGGCTTCCTTGACAAAGACAAGGAAGCCCCCGCCGGAGAGGACAAAACAATCACCGGATACGACTACAGCGCCATCGACAGGCTCCTCGAGGAGAACACCCTCGACGCTTTCCGCAGCGGAGAGGCGCTCGGCATGAAGAATGTGCTCCTCACCGGCTCTACAGGGTATCTCGGCATACACATGCTGAACGAGCTCATCCACTCCGACGCCGCGACCATCTACTGCATGGTCCGCGGGAAGGGGCGGGAGGATGCCGAGCGCAGGCTCAAAACCCTTCTCTACTACTACTTCGAGTCCACGTTCCAGGATCTCTTCGACAGCGGAAGGCTCCGCGTCGTTGTCGGCGATGTCACATCCGACATCGGCGCGGCCGTCAGACCGCTTTCCGCGGACGCGCCTGTCGACACAGTGTTCAACTGCGCCGCCGTCGTGAAGCACTTCTCGAAGGGGACTGAGATAGAGGACGTCAATATAGGAGGAGCCGCGGCGTGCGTGGAGTTCTGCCTCGCCGAAGGCGCAAGGCTGGTCCACGTGTCCACCTACAGCACCGCAGGTCTCAACACCGGAGACCTCGATCCCTCGACCGTCCTCACCGAGACTAAACTCTACTACGGCCAGTCGATGGAGAACGCCTATGTCCACTCCAAGTTCCTTGCCGAGAGGCTTGTTCTGGAAGCGGCGGCGACCCGCGGACTCTCCGCCAAGATAGTCCGCCTGGGGAACCTGGCGCCGCGTTCGACCGACGGCGAGTTCCAGATCAACTTCCAGAGCAACAGCGCCATGGGGCGTGTCCGCGCCTACAAGGTCATCGGAGGCTATCCCTACGAGGCGACCGAACAGCCGATGGAGTTCTCCCCCATCAACGAGGTGGCGCACGCCATAGTCCTCTTGAGCGGGACTCCGGAAAAGTGCCGTATGTTCCATCCCTACAACAACCACTACGTCTTCTTCGGAGACGTGCTCGATGAGCTCAGGATCATAGGAGACGCGCCAAGGCAGATGGAGGACGAAGAGTTCGCCGTGAAGATGGAAGAAGCCGGCGCGGACCCGGAGAAAGCTCCGCTTCTCACCGGCGTGCTCGCCTACCGCGACATGGCCCACGGCAAGAAAGCCACCATGATCATGCCGGAGAACAGGTACACCTCACAGGTGCTCTACCGTCTCGGCTTCCACTGGTCGCCGACCTCCTGGGACTATGTTGACAAGTTCCTCATAGCCATCTCCAGGCTCGGTTACTTCAAACCCAAGCGCGGATCCTGCAATGGTCCTCGTAAATGACGCCCTGGCCGGGATAGACCTCGACGCCGCGGCAGCGCTTCTTCCGCCCTGGAGGCTGGAGAAAGCGCTCCGCTACGTCAGGGAGTCCGACACCCGGCAGAGCGTTGCGGTCTGGCTTCTCCTCCGGGAAGCCTGTCTCCGCCACGGGCTCCCGGACGTCCCTGCGGTCGCCTTCGGGGAGCACGGCAAGCCGTTTTTTCCGGATTACCCTTCGCTGCACTTCAATCTCAGCCACTGCCGGGAGGCCGCCGCCTGCGCCGTCTCTGCCTCCCCCGTCGGCATCGACGTCGAAGCGGTGATGCCTCCGGACAGGAAAGTGATGGAAAGGGTGCTGAGCGGGGAGGAAATCCGGGCTGTGCTCGCCTCGGCGGACCCCGCCGTCGAGTTCACACGGCTCTGGACCGTCAAGGAGAGCTTCCTCAAGCTCACCGGCGAGGGTCTCACTGACGACCTGCCGGGGCTTCTCGCCCGCGCGGAAGGCGTCCGCTTCCGCACCGTCGTCCGCAGCCGCTACGTCTACACCGTCGCCGGCCACAACGACGGCGACCCCCTCGCTGACCGTGGCGCCTAAAGCGCTGCAGGTTAGACGTTTACATAAAAGCCTATGCTCCTTTTGGCGCATAGGCTTTTATGTAACCAATTGACGGTCCGCCATTTAGGCGCCACGGCTACTGGGGGATGCGACGGGTGAGGGTGAGGATGTTGTAACGGCCGGAGTACTCGTAGTTGATGGTGTCCATCACTTTGCGGACGAGGAAAATGCCGAGCCCGCCCTTGCGGCGCTCGTAGCTGTTCCGCTTGAGGTCCGCTTCCGGGGCGGAAGTCGGGTCGAAGGGCTTGCCCGAGTCCTTGACAATAAAGACGTATTTCTCCGGAGTCTTGCGGGCCGTCACCTCAACAGTGCCCTTCGACCCATCGGGATATGAGTAGAGCACGCAGTTGGTCGCGACCTCCTCGACTGCAAGGTTGATGTCCAGCTGCTCCTTGCGCTCCATCCCTGCCTCAGCCGCGAATTCCTCGATGAATTCGCCGAGGCGGGCGATCTCCTTCCTGTTGTTCTCCAGAGTGATGCTCTTCTCCAGAAGGACGGTCTCCTGCTGGGGGATATAGCGTATTGCAAGGATGGTGAGGTCGTCACTTTGGGGAGCGCCGGCGACGAATTTGCCGACCGCTTCACAGGTTTTCTCAGTAAGCACCTCGGGATCGGTGCTTCCGCAGGCTTCCAGGGCATTTTTCATCCTTTCTTCGCCGAAGAGTTCCTGATTCCTGTCCATAGCTTCCGTTACCCCGTCGGTGTAGAGGAACAGGGTCCGGTCCGCCTTGAGAGCGGTGTCCTCCATCGTGAATGAATACTTGCGGAGGAAACCTAGGGGGGTATTGGGCTTCACGGGGAGGAACCCGCACCTGCCGTCCTCGACGATAGCGGGAGGGTTATGCCCGGCGTTGCAGTAGCGGAGAGTGCCGGTCGGAAGGTCCAGCACGCCGGCGAAGAAGGTCACGAACATATTCCGTCTTTCAAGCTCCCGGATACGGCTGTGCATCGACGATACGATGATACGCGGATTGCTCTCCCTGTCTCCCAGGGTACGGAACATGATCCTTGAAGTCGCCATCAGCAGTGAAGCGGGCACGCCCTTGCCGCTGACGTCGCCTATGCAGAAAAAGAGTTTTTCGTCACGGATGAAAAAATCGTAGAAGTCGCCTCCGATCTCCTTCGCCGGGACCATCTTGGCAAAGATCTTCACGTCGGGCCTGTCCGGGAACCTGGCAGGCACCATGCCCATCTGGATGTCGTGGGCGATGTTCATCTCCTTTTCCATCAGGCGGCTCTCCGTCTCGACCTTCTGGCGGGAGCGCTCGCCGCGGAGAGTGCCGAAAAGGACAATCAGCATCAGGATGACGATCATCAGGCCGATAAAGGCCGTGAATATGCCGTCATTGATGACATCGGCATAGACGATACTGTACGGGACGGATAATATCATCTCCGAGCCGCGGTTGCCGATGGCTCCGCGGTAGATGAAATTGTGCCGTTCGTCCGGGATTTCGAAGGAATCGTCGCTCGAAAGGACGACCTTCCCCGACACGTTGAGAAGGAGGAATTTTGCGTTGCCGTAGATACGTCTCTCGCTGATTTTATGCTTCAGCCAGTCGGTAGGGATATCGACAAGGAAGACTCCGGCAAGCTGGTCCTTCCCGTTGAAGATCGGGTGGGCGAACGTGCAGACGGAGAATCCATAGACTCTCGAGACATACGGATCCGTCCAGACGTCACGGCGCTCTTTCAGCGGGATGTCGTACCACTCGGTCCCTACAAACTCTTCCCTTTTGATGGGAACATTCCTGATTTTATCACCGTCCCTGAAAAGGCCTATATCCTCACAGTCGGGATGGGTCTCGACATAGGAGGGGTAAAAGACCAGCCCGCAGCCGCACATGGCCGAATTGTTTGAGAGGATCCCCTTTGCGAGATTCACGACGCCCCCCGTCCGGTCTATATCCACAAGCTGCCTGACGGGAATGGACAGGTCGAACACCGTCTGCCGGATGTCGTTCATCGCCTCGTTCAGGGTCAGGTTTACATACCCGAGCTCAAGCTCCGCCAGAGCCTCGGAGTCGCGGCTCAGCCTCCGCAGGTCGCGCAGCGCATGTACGCCGGCGACCACAAACACCAGCAGCAGCGCCAGAACTATCCCCAGGATATTGTACCCTTTAATCTTCTGCATCGTATGTTAGTGCAACTTAAAAATAACCGGGAAGATAAATCTGACGTTAACCCATACCGCAAAATCCGACGCCGGCCCTCCATAAAACATCGGGCGCACCTCCGGATCCATTAGCGGCACCTCCTCCTGCTGCCCAGAACACACGGCAGAAGCAACCAGCACCAAAGCAATAACCGACATCAGAAGTCTCATAACGTGGACAAATTTAACAAAAATTATTGATTTTGAGAGCGGAAAGGAAAGGGAGGCTTCAAAATTCTAGCCCATCCGTTAGAATATAAAAAGAGCATTGGCCCTCGCGGGAAAATGCTCTTTATGGTAATCAATTCCGGCCGATTTCACGGCCTGGTTGCTGTCAAAATCACTGCAAATGTAGTCCTTTTTTGTTATTCACGCAAATAATTTTTGCAGATATTGCAAAATCTTCTACGATAACACACTACACCGGACACAGATGCTCAGGAGTAGAGGCCGCCGTTGATGGAGATGACTTCGCCGGTGATGTAGGAGGCGTCCTCGGAGGCGAGGAAGGCCACGAGGGCGGCGACTTCCTCCGGCTTGCCGAAGCGCTTGGCCGGGATGGTCTTCTTGAGCTCCGCCTCGTCGAGGCCTTCGACCATGTCAGTGCGGATGAAGCCGGGGGCGACGGCGTTGACCGTCACGCCCCGCTGGGCCATCTCCTGCGCGAGGGCCTTGGTCGCGGCGATGAGGCCGCCTTTGGCCGCAGAGTAGTTGGTCTGGCCCGGAAGGCCCTTGAGACCGGAGAGCGAGGCCATATTGATGATACGGCCGTAGCGGTGGAGCGCCATCGCCTGGAGGCAGGGCCTCGTGACGTTATAGAAACTGTCGAGATTGGTGCTCAGCACCTTACGCCAGGCGTCGGGCTCCATCCAGAGGAGGAGCGAGTCGGCGCGGATGCCCGCATTGTTGACAAGGACGCTGATGTACTCGTCCGGGTGAGCCGTCTGCCAGGCCGAGATGGCCTCGGCCGCGGCTGCGGGGTCCGCGACGTTGAACTTGATGAGTTCACCGTCGCCGCCTGCGGCCTTGACGGCCTCCAGCGCTTCCTTGGCGGCAGCGTCATTGGAAACGTAATTGATCAGGATAGTGAAGCCTTCGGAGGCAAGGCGGACGGCGATTGCGCGGCCGATTCCGCGGCTTCCTCCAGTGACGAGTGCATACTTTGCCATAACGTTCAAATTTTTACAAAAATAACAATTCTGCGCCGGAGGGCAAATCTTTTTGCAGGGGAATTTGCTATATTTACGGCATTATGAAAACAAAAACCGCCGGAGTCGTCGCGCTCCTCGCTACAATCCTCATAGCCATGGCCTGCAACACCGCCCAAAAGTCCTCGGCCGAAGCCGTTCTGGAAAATATCCGGACCCGGACGTCCATCCGCCAGTACACCTCAGAGCCTCTCAAAGAGGCCGAAATTGAGACACTCCTGAAAGCCGGGATGGCCGCTCCGAGCGGCAAGAACACCCAGCCGTGGTCGTTCGTCGTCGTGACCGACTCGGAGACCAGGACCTCCCTCGTGACCAAGGGTGTCAACAGGATGTATGCGGAAGCCCCCTGCCTGATAGTGGTTTGCGGCGAAACGACGATGCTGCGCAGGCCAGCAGATGCCCCTGCAGACGCCCCCGAGGAGGAGATGCCCAACCCCAACTGGTCCATCGACTGCTCGGCCGCGACGGAAAACATCCTCCTCGCCGCCCACGCCCTTGGCCTGGGCGCCGTCTGGACGGCCTGCTGGCCCTATGAGGACCGATATGCCCCGGTCAAAGATATTCTCGGTATCCCCGAAAAGATAATGCCCCTTGCCATCATTCCCGTCGGTCACCCCGCCGAGTTCCCCGTTCCAAAGGACAAGTGGAAGCCAGAACGCATCCACCGCGAGCGCTGGTAAGGGCTTGAACCTCAATGAAGTGCCTTCGGTATATCGTACTGCTGACTGCGGCGCTGCTTTCGCTGGCTGCGGAAGCGGCACAGGTGTCGGCGGCAGAAGCAGCGAGGGCACCGGCAGCGGTTGCGGACACATCACTGGCTGTGAAGGGCGCCACTATGCTGGATTCGCTGCTACTGCGGTTCAACACGTATTCCGCCTGGTGCGCACCGGAGAAGGTCTATCTCCATTTCGACAGGACCTGCTATACTGCTGGCGAAACCATCTGGTTCAAGGGATGGCTTAAGGAGGCGTCGCAGAAGTCTGTGCTGCCTCCCAGCAATTACATGTATGCAGAGGTGCTGGACGACAAAGGCGAGGCGCTGCTTAGGGTGAAGGTCAAGCGCAGCGGGGACGGTTTCCCCGGGTGCATTGACCTGCCGGAGGACCTTGTATCGGGATATTACACCATCCGGGCATATACCCTCTGGCAGCTCAACTACCCGGAAGAGTATCTGTTCAACGACAGAATCCGTATCATCGGAGCGGAAAAGGAGAAAAAGGGAAAGCAGGGGCCGACGCCGGAGGAAATGGAAATTTCCTTCTGGCCCGAGGGCGGAAGGTATTACGCCGACCACGGGGCCACCATCGGCTTCAAAGCGGTGGACGGACTGGGCCGGAGCGTTGATTTCCAGGGGGTTCTCGTAAACGACGCAGGGAAGGAGCAGGCTCAGGTTGCCAGTACCCATGACGGCATGGGAGCCTTCTCGTTCGTGCCCAAAGCCGGCCGCAGCTACAGCGTCCGCGACGCTGCCGGCAGACTGCACCCCCTTCCAGTGCCGTCGAAGGATGGTGCAACCATCCAGGTGCAGACCCATTCCGACAAGTACTACGTCAGTACTCTTGGCTTCGGCGGAGGGGAAGCCAGCCTGCTGGTGCGCGACGCCGCCGAACTGTACCCCCTCGCCAATGTTTCTCTCGATGGGAAAAGAAACATCATGATGCTGGAGCGCACCTTCTTCCGCCCGGGGATCAACCATTTCCTCCTGGTTGACTCCCGGGGGAAAATCCTCTCTGAGCGGTTGATTTTCATCCGCGACGGGGAGGCGCCGGACTGCTTCCTGGAGATGGAGCAGTTCAAGGCGGACCGGAGGTCGCTCGTCAAGGGCGTCATTTCCCTGACTGGCCCTGACGGCGCGCCACTGGACGGCCATTGCTCGGTGTCCGTAGTGAGAGGCGTGCTCAAGAACTGGCAGCAGAGCGACGGCATCACTTCATATATGGGCCTCAGCAGCGAGCTGAAGGGCAGGGTCAATAATCCGTATTACTACTTCGATCCGGAGATTCCGCTTGAGGAGAGAGACGCAGCGTTGGATCTTCTGATGATGATCCAAGGCTGGCGCTACTACGACCTGGACCAGATCACCGACCTGAGCGGCGGGAATATCCGCCTGCGGCACATGCGGGAGCGGATGCAGGAGATCCGCGTCCATGTGGACCGTCTCCTGTCGTCCAAGATGCCGAAGAAGTTCACTTTCACCGTTTTGGTTCCACGGCGGAACGTCATGGAGTCGATTGATATCGAGGAGGGTAAGCACTTCATCGTGGACAGCCTGGATTTCCCGGAGAACACCGAGGTGATCATCAATATCGGCACTTCGCGCATAGGGGCGCACTATATCCCAAAATGGGACGGGGACATCGCCGCGAAGCCGTTTCCCTACAAGCCGGCCCCCGGATTCACGAAAAACGTGCAGATGGATGAGCCGCCGCTGGACGGGCCCGCGTCGGACGACACGCTGCAGGCCGCGATGGTCACGGCCTCGTACGCGGAGGACGACGTGCTGATTTTCGGGCGCAGTTTCCGTGAGGACCTGGAGACCTACAAGGAAATGACCCTGGTGGAGTATCTCAGTATGAGAAAGGCCATGTTCGAATACGACGGGGAAAATATGTACAACCGGAGCAGGCGGCGCTCCCTCACCTCGGACTCCGAAGACTCAACCGACTTCGGGGAGGACGACGAGAACGACTCGGGGAAAGTCAAGCTCATAGTGGATGAGACCGAGGAGGAGTGGTGGGCCTTCGATATGCTTCGCCTAGAGGACCTGCGGACCCTGAGCGTTTCCACCCACCCGGACCCCGTCTATGGCGGCGACGGCGGCGTGGTCCACATCACCATCAAGCCCGGCGCCATGAACCAGAACCTGTCGAGGAATCCCTCCATCCTCTATTTCGTCCCTCTGGGATACCAGCTTCCCCGCTACTTCGAGGCACCCCGCTACGACCAGGGCGAGGACATGCCCTATGACCAGCGCAACACCCTCTGGTGGGATCCGGACGTGGAGCTCGCCGGCGGCCGCGCCCCTCTCGACTTTTTCAACAACGACCTTTCGGACTACCCCTACGTCGTCCGTATCGAGGGCCTCACCTCCGACGGCCACCCCTTCTCCCGCCACTGCCTAATCGCGCCGCAGTAGCCTAGCGTTCACGGACTTAGAGAAGCGACGAGGGCGGCTGCCGTCGCCCTGGCGGAACGTCGGGAGTTACGCTATCGGTCCGGACGTGTCGTGAAGGGCAATATAATTGCGCAAAGCCGCGCAGCCGGTGAACTGCACGGCCGAAATACCCACAGCCTGCGCGCCGATGACGTTGGGCATGTTGTCATCTGTAAAAAGGCACTCCTCCGGCTTCAAGCCATATCGGTCCAGCAGACGGTGGAAGATTGCCGCATCGGGCTTCAGGAGATGCTCTTCGCCGGATACGACCATTCCATCAAGTATGGCAAAAACGCGTTTTGAGCGCACTAGATCAAATGTTTCCAATGACCAGTTGGTGAGGCCGTACAGCCGGTATCCGGCTTCTTTCAAATCGCACTCCAACTTGTACATTCCGGGGATTTCCTCTCTTATCATCTTTATCCAGTCACTCTGGTACAAGCGTATCTCCTTCTCCCATTCCGGGAAAAGTGCTATTCGCTCAGCAACTGCCACATCAAAAGGTTTTCCCTTATCCATTTCAGCATTCCACGCACTTGTACACACGTTTTTGATAAACCATTCGGCCTTTTCGACGCTGCCGAAATAGGGATCGAACAGATAGTGCGGGTTCCAGTCCAGAAGCACCCCGCCAAAGTCGAAGATAATGTTCTTTACTGCCATACGTCCGCGAAGGTAACACTTTTTTCCGAACTATTCCTCCGCAAATCACCCTTATACCCTGCCATAGACGACTCCTCTTTGAGCGGAAAACGAGACTCGAACGCAATTTATTATCTTATTATCAATCAGGCGCTTACAAAAGAGAAAGGGTAGGCTCAGAATAAGGTGTAACAGTGGCTGTTACAGCGCAATTATTTGGCGGCAGCACGGATCCTGACTGGAAGGACATCGAGTAGTCGATGTAGGCCGTGCGCATCTCCTTATCTATCTCAACGGGCTGGATGACGCCCGTAGTCTCTTCAATGATACTGTTTTCTTTGCTTTTCCGAAGGGCAATTTACATCTGGAAGTCAAGATATCTTGAGCCCCCGGACAAAAACAGTACTACCACTCCTCGGGCTCGAAGCCTTCGGGGTCGTCACCGCCGATGACGGTGCCATGGTCAGGCTCCGAATCCTTGATGCACCGTACGGGGATGGCATAGGTGCGGGGCCCGTTGCCTATTCCCTGCGATGTGGAGACGAAGTACGGACGGTATCCCCTGCGGTTATTCTTCTGCTCCGTCCTCAGCGGCGTGGAGCACCAGAAGAATGCGCGCGGAGCCCCTGTGATCCAGTAATCAGCGTAAATGCCGACATACCGGTAGGATGAAGCGGGGAAGAAGAGCACGTTCTCTACGCTCTTGCCGTTGCTCCAGGCGCCGGTCGGAAGGTCCATGATGGATTTTACCTCGCTGTACACGGGCACATGGTAGCCGGCCGGGCAAGGGTCGAACATCGTCTTGACGCAGGCGAGCTCCTTCTGGTCGTCACCGGTGCAGGAGGCATTCCACCAGTCGTAGATCTTGACGTCGTCCTCATAGGTGCACCAGTCTTCAGTGGTGATGCTGACTCCGGAGGGATGGAATCCGCCGTAGAAGACATGGGGATTGAGGATCGAGTTCACGAGCGAGCCCTCTGTGCCGGAAGCTCTGGAGACGAACGGCGATAGGTCTGCGGGAGCAGTCCCCGAGGTGTATTTCTGCAGGAACGGATCCTTGCGGCCCCACTGATAGTAGAAGCCGTTGTATCCATCATTGGAGAATCCCTTGTGCAGGGCGCCGAGGTTCATGTTGAGCCAGGTCTGCCCGTTGGAGAGTTCGACGTCCTCAATCTCCCTGTTGGCCCAGATGTGCCATGACCAGAGCGTATTGTCAGAAGCGTCCACGACGGAAACAAGCGCCGTTCCGCTCTGGAACGTCTCCGTAGTCGTGAAGTAAATATATCCGTCGATCACCGAGAACGTACCTTCCAGGAACGGGTCTCCGTCGGAATAATAGACCTTCACGGCGGCTCCGTCCTCAAACTCTGCACTGATCCCGCTCTCGCCGCAGGCGGAGGTCTCGACGCCGTTGCCCCTTACAGTGGCTTTGAACTTATAGGATCCCGGCTCGGTAATCATATAGCAGTTGGCCGTAGCTTCGGCTGAAATGTCGGTGAAATCGTCCTCCAGCGGCACCTCGATGCTCTTGTAGGCTGATCTGAGGAGACTGAGCCGCCCGGGATAGGTGTACTGGAACGCAAGTCCGTTCTGGAGCAACACGCGCACGGTCACATTGGAATAATCTCCCGGGGCAAGCGTCGCGAAGACAGGTTCGCCGAAAGCGATGCCTTCTCCGTCCGCATTGATGGTCACCGAGTTGCCGCCGCTACAGTCGGTCTCAGGCTCCTTGCCTTCAGAATAATTGACATGAACGGTTCCGGAAAGGGGTTCCGTCGCACTGACGGTAATGGATGAAATCCGGCTCCTTTGCAGCAGGGGAGCGCTGCTGACAGTCGTCAGCTTCAAAAGCGAGGCCGCATTGCGGAATGCAAAATTGCGGCGGGAGTCGCAAAGTGCCACCATGGGGAAGACCTCCGTCGAGAAGCCTCCGGGAACGTATTTCTGGCTGCCCGGAATGGAGGCGGTGAAGATTCCTCCTTCGTACCAGGCGCCTTCGGCCGGATAGACGGCGAAGAAATCCGTACCTTCGATGGTCTCCTGCTCCGAATAGAGCGCCGCCCGCGTCGTCCCGCCCTCCTCGACGAACATAGTCATCGATTCGGCCCCGTTGCTCACGAAAACGGGATCGTCCGTCGTCCAGACCACGTTTCCCTGTCCGGAAGGGTCCATGACCATCATTGTCTTGACGGAGGGGTCCTCCGCCCCCGGCATGCTGGCGGTAAATCCTGAAAGGATCATGCGCTCCGGGGCATCCGTCTGCTCATCGGCCTCCCTCGTGCAGGCGAGGGCAAGCAGGCCGAAAAATAGTATGCTGTATTTTTTCATCCTAATTGTATCGAATGGCAATATAAGAAATAGCGCTGTTGTGTGCGTTGGTCTCCGCGTCCGACAGTCGGGCATCCGCATAATCGACGCCGCTGCTGCAGAAGTCGTTCTCCGGGACCATCCTCAGATAGACGTTCGGCTTGCCGAGAATCTCCGTCGGAAGTTCAAAATTGATCTGCTTGAATCCGATGAACGAACTGTAAAGCGTGTTGGACCACACCGAGATGTCGGGAACGGTGTATTTCGCCACTTCCTTCCATCCGTAGTCGTTCTGGGAGTCGGTCGTGTTCCACTCCAGCTTCCAGAAGCGCGGCGCATAGTATGTCTGGCAGGCATTCAGCACCGAGATCTGGAGTGAAATGTTGGAAGCCGAGATGCCCTGGGTGGAGAAATTCAGCAGCCAGCCGTACGGGCGGGAGGTCTCGTTGTTCCACCAGTAGTCGGAAGACCAGCAGGCGTAACATCCGGCGGGAAGCAGCCCCTTGCCGATCATGCTCGAGCTGGTGTAATTGATGCTCCCATAGGTGCCGGGCACATAACGGCACACGTCTGCCGCGGCGCCGGGACCGCACCACTGGATGACGGCGCCCGTCCTGTCGACCAGATTGTCCATCTGCGGATCCCAGCTCTCCCTGGCAGGGTCGAGGAGTATGCCGCAACCGTTGGCGTTGCCGGGGTGGAGGCCGAAGAGGAACTTGGCGTTCTGGCCCTTGGGACCGAGATAGTCAAAGCAAAGCTCCGGCTTCATGTGCTGGTTGGTGCCGTCCTCGGAAGTGTAGTTGAGAGCCGGGTTGCCGGTGTACTTGGTCTGGTAAGTATGGGTGAACCAGCCGTTGTTGCCATATGTCGGAAGGCAGACTTCACGGACCCGGTCAGGCCTCCAGTAACGGTATTCGCAAAGGAGTTTGGAGAAGCTCTCCTCCACGTCCATCTTCATATTGTCCCAGACATCTCCCTTGGTCTGAGGCCGGATCTGGTAGGTGCCGATGCGGCCGAGGGTCGGGCTGGTATCCATGTCCAGCGGATCGGCGCCGTTCTCCCATTCCATGCGCGGGAACCTTTCATGCACGATTACGCCGGAAATGTTGCCGCTGCCGTAAGGAATGGTCTCGGGAATGCCGCCGGAGACAGGGTCTCCGTGCATACGCCACAGGCAGGTCGAATTGATGTACATGTACATGTCGTCGCCGTTGATGTCCCTAAGGAGACGCGGGTACTTCGTCAGGCGGTGGCCGTTGGAGGCGATGGTATAACCCTCGTTCACCGGCATGATGTTGCCCTTGCGGACCGGGATTTCCACGTCCTTGAGGGTCACATAGGTGAAGATGTCGTCATCTGTCAGGTCTCTCATGTGCTTCTGCTTGGAAGGGACGTCGTGGGATTCGCCCGGAGTGTTGCTGATAAACATGGCCGAAGTGACGTCGTTGACAATCAGATAGGAAGGGTCGTCGTAGAGCACCGGCCTCGTGTCGTAGAGAAGCACCTCGACGTGGTCGTAGAGGTCGCAGACATTGTCCTCGATCGTTTTGGTGATGAGGCATATCCCCTCCTTGCCGTCTTCGCTCTCAAGATAGATCGTCCGGCGGTCCAGCGTATAGTTGATGGCGGCGAGGGTCAACTGCTCGTTCTCCCCGCTGTTGCGGCCGCTCTTGTCACTGACCACGATACCCTTCACGATGACGAATTTATCGAGTCTCTTTCCGCTCTCCACCGTCTCATACTTGAGCTCATACATGGAAACATCCGTACCGATCTTCTCGGTGGAAGTGCGCTGGATGAGGTTCAGTGAGAAAGTAAGCGGTTCGCCCCAACCGTCGATGTACCGAAGCCGCACCTGAGCGGTACGGGGGATCTCCTCGTTCGGGTTCGGATCTGCGGTGACAGTCAGCGTCCTGCTGTCGGAGGACCCGTCATTGGAAATATTGAAATCCCTTACCCATTCCCCCTCCATGCCGGAAGAAGTCGAGTAGGTGATGACCTTCTCTATCCGGTCGGAAGGGATGTTGGTCGAGATGAGGTAGGTGTCGTCGCCGCCGGCTCCCTTCACCTGGAGGGACCGGTTGTCCATTGTGATGTAAGCCTCCTTGAGGCCCTTCTGACGGAATGTGATGGTGTCGCGGCGGCTGTCCACGTCACTGCACAGCAGGAAGACGACCTGGCGCTTGAAGGACTTGTTGAAGTCGCATTCCGCCTTGATATAGCCGTTTGAAGAGTGGTCCTTCGGGAGTTCCAGGCGCAGCCAGTCGCTGTCCGGAGTAAGTCGCTCGATATGGTATTCACCGTTGGAATAGACCGGGATGTTGACATTTCCCCCGTCCGCCTCCACAAGGAAGTTCTTCTCGGTGGCGCCTAGTTTGACAAGGGGAATATCCCGCTCAACGGAGTTGCAGGAGAGCGCGACGGCGGCTCCTGCAACCATACTGAAAACAAGTAATATCCTTTTCATACTTTCCATCAGTTATAGCGTACGGTTATGGCGCCGATACGGACGACGCTCTGGTCCACGGTCGTGGAGGCTGTAATCGTACCCTGCTCAATGCCGATAGCCTGGCGCCAGGTGGATGCACTGGTGGGGGGGGCGATGTCGGTAATGGTATTGGCGGCTTTGAACCGCACGGTAACGGTGTTGACACCGAAGCAGGACCCGGGGAGCTTTACCAGATGCTCGGTAAATCCGGGACATGCATCCTGCGAGGTCTGGGGACTGCTCCACCAGGCGCAGGAGCGCTGCTTGATAGTGGTCAGCCGGTTGAAGGCCGACCCGTCCGTCGAGTACAGGACATCCCAGTTGGAGGGCGCGGAAATGGTTTTCGAAGTGGTGTCCCCGTGGCCCCAGGCGATGCCAATAACTAGGTTGGTCCCGCTGACGCCGGAGGTTGAGAACTGGACGTCGAAATATTTGCCGTCAAGGGTTTCCTTGAAATCCCACCATTGATTTGAAATCTGAAGCGCTCCGTTGTTGACAAGACCCTTGAGGTTGGTGGTCCCGTAGCCGTTTGGCATATCCTCGGTCGGGAGGTACGGATTGTTGTAATCGTTGCCGAATCCGGTCTTTGCATCGTGAAGTTTGAGAGAGCCCTTCCCGATATCCTGAGTGAAATTCTTCTCTTCTTCGGAATCCCAGTTCCACTCGCAGATTATGTTGGAGAACTTCATGGTCTCGTCGGAGAGGTCGATATCCTCGGGTTTCATCGCGCGGATCTGGTACTTGCCGAGATTGCCCCAGCGTACCGGAGCGACATTGTCGGCGACGATGACCCCGTTCAGCGTTCCGGCCCCCTGCGGAAGGGCGCTGTACCAGGCCACATCCGTCCCGGTCCTTCTCCAGGGAGCGGCGGCGTTGGTGAGCATGAAGATGGTCTGGCCGGATGCGTCGGTGCACATCAGGGGAGCGACATCCCAGCGAGGCTCGGCGGCGCCGAGGGGATTGAGATCATCCGCCATGCAGTAGCCCTCGCTTGCATTGGTGTAGCAGCCGTCCTTGAACAGGATCTCGATTCCGGGGATGGACACCCATGTGTAGATATCGGTATCGGCAAGCTGCGGGATGGTCTTTTCCTTTACTGGGATTTCCACATTCGTTTCCAGTACTTCAATCTGGTCCTTCACAAGCTCCGAGAGTGTGAAGCGGACAGGATTGTTCTCCCGCAGAAGCGTGGCGCCGTCGAGGTCGATGAGTAGGCGGTCGCCCCTGTTGAACACATTTTCTTCTTTCGAGGAGAATTTAAGGCAGATGCCGTAGTTGCCGTCAATGCTTTCGAGATAGGCCGTACGGTCATTCTCGCTTCGGTCGAAGGCGAACTGGCCGGTCTGCGGGCTGGAGCAGATGTTGGGACTCGAAGGGTCGCTTATGACGATGCCTTCGAGTTTGTCGGTTGTGGACAGGACGCCGGCAGCTCCTCTTCGAAGCTCCTCGAAGCTCAGAAGCTTTTCGGCGGCCTGGTCGACGTAGAGCACCGTATCTGATGCAAGCCCTTCGCAGGAGACCCTGATAGTGGCGCTGCGCGGGGCTCCGGTCATGTTTTCCTGCGTGACAAACGACAGCCCTTCTTCAGTCACCTCAATGGAGGAAATCCAGGAAGCGTCGCTGGAAGCGCTCACGTCCGGCAGAGACCAGATGTTGTTGGCCGAAGTTTCCACCAGGTAGGAATCAGCGTTGGCGTAGTAGTGCTTGCTCTGCTCGGTGAGGTTGAAAACAGGGCCTGAGGCCGTCTGCATGAGGGAAACTATCGCGTGGTTCTCCTGTCCGGCCGCATCTGTCATATAGAAGATGACGTCCGCGACGCGGTCTGCGGCGGAGTCGTTGGCCGATACCGAGAATTCCACCTTGTCGGAGGAAATCTTATAGGCCGTAACCCATGCTCCGGAGGCCCCGCCGCCGACTTCCAGCGTGTCCGGGACTTCTTTCCCTTCGGTGAAATAGACCGCCTTGGCGCGGAATTCATCGAGGCAGAATCCGAGATTGGTAGTCATCGGTATTTCAAAGTCGTGGCTGTCCCCCGGGAGGACTACACGGCTTGTCGTGAGGTTGATATAGGGCGAGGTGATGGCTCCGGCCTGGATGACTCGTACGACCTCTTCCTTCCCGTCGCTGCGGATGATGATATTGACCCCGCGGGCCACGCCGAAGTTGGCCGACCAGCTCACCATAAAGTCGCCCAGTCCTTCTCCTGAGAGTTTGTTGAGCGAAGCCCACTCCGTAGGCTTTTCGAGGGCTACGGTCCATGCCCCGTCCGCATAGACGGTGATGTGGGTGTTGCCCGGATCGCACGAGACTTTGAGCGTATGCTGGAGGACTCCGAGGTCGTCAATGATGGAGTAGTCCTTCTGGCAGGCCGTGAGAGCGGCGGCGAGTATGGCTGCCGCTCCGAAGCGAAATAATTTTCTACAGTCCATACTCATTGTAAGCTTTGTTGTCAAGATTGTGTCTTGAATAGGTTACTTCCGTTTCCGGAATCGGATAATACTCATGGCAGGGAAGCATGTTCTCGCGAAGGCCTTCGAAGTCGGTGTTGTCATAGACTACATCATACCAGATGCCCCATCTGACTAGGTCGAACTTGCGCTGGAACTCTCCGCAGAGCTCACGGGCCCTTTCGTTGCGGATTTCATCAACGAGACGGGCCTGGGTGCGGAACACGTAGCCGGAGAGTCCGGCACGGGCGCGCACCTTGTTGAGGTATGCGATGGCCGTTTCGACGTCTCCTTTTTCGCAGTAGCACTCTGAAAGCATGAGCAGGGCGTCGGAGTAGCGGTACACCTTGTAGTTGTTGCCGTCGTTGGATTTGACCATGTCCGGGCACCAGAACTTCGGGCCCGGCCAGGGGTTGGAATTAACTGAGGAGAACACCTGTCCCTCATACTCCCATGCCTCGTTGTAGAGCCTTCGGATGTCGGCGCCTCGACGGGGCTGGAGGCCCTGGCTGAAGTATTTGGTGGGACGCGCGCTGGTGTGCAGGTCCGCGTCCACCCCGAGCCAGGGGATTTCGATGCCGTCATAGACGGCCCTCTGTATGTTGGTGTAGGAGCTGTTGGGGGTCATGTAGGCCGCAAGGTTGGAAACATACGACACGCCGCCGCGCACGTAGGCGTGCTGGATTTCCAGGATGGACTCCGGCGTATTCTTGTTGCGGAATGTCGCGTTGTAGCCGTAGTCGTACTCGGAAAGGTCGCCGTAGATGGTCTCCAGGTGCCTGAGGGCTTCGATAGCCGTATCGAGCCACATCTCTTTGTTGGCGCTGTCGTCCTTGAAGGCGTTCCAAAGGGCCATTTTCCCGATAAGGTGCCAGCAGAGAGCCGCGCCGACGCGGGCCCCCTCATTGTCGGAGGTCCTCGTCTGTGCAGCAAGCGGAGCTATCTCCTGGAGGTCCTGGATAAGGGCCTTCCGGGTCTCGATGGCGCTCATCCTCGGCAGTACGGCGATACGGTCCATCACCTCAAAATCGGTCACGTCGTCAAAGTAGAAGGGTACATCGCCGAACATGCATGTGAGCGTGTAGAAGTACATTGCCCTGAGGGCCTTGGCTTCGGCAAGAAGCTGAATCTTCTGGGGGTCTGTAATGTAGGTTGAAGACTTTATCCCTTCGATTGCGAAATTGCAGCGCTGAACTCCAAGATAGCCGTTGGTCCACGCCGTGGAACCGAAACGCGGGCGGGTAGGGGAGATGTCCAGACGGCAGTCGAGAGTACCGTAGTTGATGAAAAAGATGTCGCTCTGGCACTCGGTGATGGTGAAGAATGTCTGGATGTAGATATTCTTCAGGGGAATATAGCAGCTGTTGACAACGCTCTGGCACTCCTTGTAGCTGCGGAAGAAATTGTCCGGAACGGACAGCGACGAGGTGTCTTCCTTCAGGGAGCAGCCTCCTGCAAGAAGTGCAAAGGAAAGTATATATAGTATCTTTTTCATCTCAGAATCGGATTTGTGCGCTGAAAACTACGGAACGGGATTTCGGATACGAGCCGATGTCCGCGCGGCGGAGGGTCGAGGAGGAGCCTTCGGAGGAGACGTCGGGGTCAAATCCGTTGTACTTCTTCAGGAGGAAGAGGTTGTCGCCTACGACGCTCACCGTGATATCCTTCATCCACTTGACTTTTCTGGAGAGGTCGAAAGTGTAACTCAGGCTCACGGTCTTGAGCCTCAGGTAGGAGGCGTCGTAGATCATGAAGTCGCTCGGCGGAGCCTGCTCCGAAAGAATGCCCGCCCTCGGGAGGTTGGACTCGGGGTTGCGCTCCGGATGCCAGGAGTTGAGCATGTACCGGTACTGGTTGGTCCTTCGTGAACCGGCCATGTAGAACTCGGAGAAATTGTAGATCTTGCCGCCGACGGAGTAGGCGAGGTATATGCCAAGCTTGACCCCGAAGATGTGGAAGGTGTTCTGCAGACCGCCGTAGATGACAGGATCGGCCGAACCCTGGTACATCAGGTCGTCCTGGTTGAGCACTCCGTCGTGGTTGATGTCGTAGTAACGCGGGTAGCCGAGGCTGTAGGCGCTCGTGCCGATGCCGGCGAATGTGTGGGTCGCCTGGTTGGCCGTGACCTCCTCCTCGTTGTGCCATACTCCGCCGTACTTGAAGCCCCAGAGGGAGTTGAGCGGATAACCTTTGACGTAGCCGTACATCATGAAGGAGTTGTTGCCGGGGGAATTGTAGGCCGAGACGAACTCCTCGCTGCCGACATCCTCCACCAGCTGGGTGTTGTGCGAGATGGTGAACGTGGTGCTCCAGCCGAAGTTCTTCTTGTTGATGTTATGGGTCTCGAGGGAGAACTCGACGCCTTTGTTGGACGTCTTTCCGATATTGGCGTAACGCGACGAATAACCGGTCTGGCGGGCCATCTGGACCGTCAGCAGGAGGTCGGTCGTCCTGGAGTAGTAGTATTCGGCCGTGATGTTGACGTTGCCGCCGAGAATAGAGAAGTCGATTGCGGCGTTGTAGAGGGCTGTTTTCTCCCATGTAAGGTTGGGGGAGGCGAGCCTGGAGCGGTAGTAGGCCACCGGCTGCGAGCCGTTGAAGACGTAGCCGTCGGTGGTCGTCGAAAGGGCGGCCAGCGAGCGGTATTCGCTGATGGCGTCGTTGCCGGTCAGACCGGCGCTCAGGCGCAGCGACAGGTCGTCGATCCAGCCGACGTTCTTGAGGAAGGGCTCGTTGGAAATGTTCCAGCGGAAGGCCCCGGAGGGGAAGAACGCCCATTTGTGGTTGTCGGCGAAGTTGGACGCGCCGTCGGCCCGGACCGTTCCCGTCAGGTAATAGCGGGATTTCCAGTTATAGTCGGCGCGACCGAAAAATGACATCTTGGTCTTGGAAGAATACGCGGTGTTGGCCGTGTAGGTCTCCTTGTCGAGGACGGCGTTCATGTTGTTCCACATAACGGCGTCGTCCATATAGCCGCTGCCTTCAAGTTCGAGCTTCTTGTTGGCCGACTTGTAGAACGAGACGCCGGCCATGAGGTTGAGCGTATGGTCCTTGAGTTTCGGGACGATATAGCTCACCGTCGTCTCGTCGGAGAGCGACCAGGAGTGGTACTCCTCGCGGTAAGCGTCACCGCCGTCCGTCTCGTTCTTGGCAGGCAGCGCTCCCGGGTTGTAGCGGTAGTGATGTCTCTGGAACATGAAGTAGGAGAGCGTGCTCTTGATGCTCAGGTCCTTTATCGGGTGGATGTCCACCTTGAAGGAGTGGTTGGTCGAATGGTACTCCCTCAGATTGGTGATAAGGTCGATGGCTGCCCGCGGAGTGTTGATGCGGCGGTTGTCGTTGTTGCCGTCAACAAGGGGGTTGTTGTAGTCGCCGGGAGCGATGAAAGGGGAGAGGTACTGTGCCGCGTTGCGGTAGGACGTGCCTCCGATGGAGGCCCTCGCTACATCCTGCAGGCGGTAGGTGTACGAGCCGGTGTACCCGACGTTGAGCCACTTGAAGAGGTCCCTGTCCACGGAAACGCGGCCCGTGAAGCGCTTCTGTCCGCTGCCCTGGACAATGCCCTGGCTGTCGTTGTAGGAGAACGAGGCGTAGTAGGAGCTCTTCGGGACTTTTCCGGAAATGGAAAGGGCATAGTTCTGCGTCACAGCGGTCCTTGTCATTTCCTTGATCCAGTCCGTTCCCGTAAGGGAGAACGGGTCCGGGTAGGATGTCTCCGACTGCGGGCGCTCCTTGTTGCTGAAGTAGGCGTAGTCGTTGCGGTACAGGGCGAACTCGGTGGCGTTCATGATGTCCAGGCCCTCGGGAAGCCATGCCACGCCGACATCCGCCTTGAAACTGACATTGACCTTGCCTTCGCTTCCGGCCCCGCCCTTGGTGGTGATGATGATGACGCCGTTGGCGCCGCGGGAGCCGTAGATGGCCGTTGAGGAGGCATCCTTCAGGACGGAAATGGAGGCGATGTCGCTCGAGTTGATATCGTTGAGGTCGTGGATGGCGTCCATGACCCCGTCCACGATAAACAGGGGCTCGTTGGAAGCCGTGATGGATCTGGAACCGCGGATACGGATCGTCGCCGTCGCGCCCGGAGCGCCGTCGGTGGACATGAATTCCGCACCGGCGATGCGGCCTTGGAGGGCGTTGTCCACGGAGACGGCGGGCGTCTCGAGGACATCGCTCATCTTGACGTTGACGACCGAGCCCGTGAGGTCGGATTTCTTGACGGAACCATAGCCGATGACGACCGTCTCTTCCAGCATGTTGCTGTCGGGTGTCATGACGACAGTGATCGCAGTCTCGTCTCCGGCCGTCACGTTTCTGTCGGCGAAGCCCATGCAGGAGAATACGAGGGTCTCACCCGGAGCGGCCATCACTTTGAAGAGACCGTCGATGTCAGTGACTGCGCCGCGGGCAATGTCGCCCGCGGGGATGACAGCCGCGCCGATGACGGGAAGATTGTCCTGGTCCAGTACCGTACCGGAATACTCTTTCATCTGCGCCAGGGCGCCGAGTGCCGGCAGCAGGGCAAATATCACGAGGAAAACCGTTTTTCTCATAGCACCGTGTCTTTTCCGCTGTGGCCGATGAGAGGGAAGATGTCCTCGTCGAAGAGAACGCTGAAGCGATAGATGCACAGATTGTCGATGAATATCCTGTTGCATCGCTCCATTGCGGCGCCGCTCATGTCACCCGCCTCGAAGTGGATGGTCGTATTGACCCCCACCGGATTCTGGTCCGTCCCCTCGATGAAGAGGATGTAGCGCGAACCTTCGAAAATATCCGAGGGATATGAGGGGGAAGCGAGGTCGTATGTAGGGATGTCGTCGAACGTGATGGAGGTACCGCCCGTCCCGGTGAAGTCGCGGATGTAGCCGCCGCCGCTCAGGCGGACGGTAAGCGAGCCCGTATCTACGGTCTCCTCCTCTCCGCCCTCGGCCCTGGTGCGCAGCGCCATCGGCACTATAGGCTCGGTACCGCCGCTGAAATCGGGAAGGATGTCCCCGTTCTGCACCACCGCATCGAACGTCACCACCACAAGGGTATCGTTCAGGAATCCCGGTATCCTGGGGGTCATGAGGTCCGCACCGATGGCTTTGTCGCCACCGATCTTGACGTAGCCTTCCTTGCTGTAGGTGAAGGCCATCTCCTGACCGGGAAGTACGGAAGCGGTGTAACCGACGGCCTGCTGGGCCGTGGTCCAGCGGCTGATCGGGAGGTCCTTGTGCGTGGCGTTTGGCTCGGCGGAGCCGTTAAGCCATGAGAAATCGTCAGCGTAACGCACCTGCATCCCCTGTTCTACCTTAAAATAGTTGCCGAGAAAGCGGTCGGCGGAGGTGAACAGGATGTTTCCGTAGCGCCTCTGGTAAAGGCATTCTCCGGGAAGGAGAGTGCGCTCGGAGAGCGGCCTGGCCGTCAGCTCTATCTTCCAGAGCCCGTCCTGCACCTTGACAGGCGCGCCCAGGGTGGCCCAGCCTTCTCCGCTATCCTGCCATTTGGCCTCGAAATCTACATTGGAACGGAGGTAATAGGTCGCCGTCCCGCCCTGGACGCTGATCCAGGTGCGCTCTATGGGAATGTCGCTCTCCGGGCTGTCGTACACCCGGATGAAGTCCGGGCGCTCCGCATTGGGGTCCTTCCTGCCGCATGAAAGGGCGGCGAGCAGAAGAACCGTCAGTATATAGGATTTTTTCATATTCATCTCTACTTGCTCATATCAAACTCCACGAGAATCGGCATGTGGTCCGAAGGGATTTTCGGCTTCTTCTCATCGTCATTCGGATCGTAATACGGCGTCGATTTGGTGTGCGAGAAGGAATCGTGGAGCACCATGGAATTGCTGTCCACCCTGCGCCGCATCGATTCGCTGCCGTACATCATGTCATAGCGGACCTGTCCGCCGGTGGAAGTCGTAAAACGACCGGAACCGGTGTACAGCGAACCCTCGCCTTCGCGCAGCATGTCAAAGAGGGCCCTGCCGAACATGAGTTCCCCATTGAGGGTGGGATCGGTCCTGTCGGGCGACCGTAGCACCCGGCGGTGGGTCTCCACCCATTTGTCACCGTGGTCCACATACTCCTTGTAGGCGATGTCCGTGAGATATTCCTCATCGAGCGGAGACACGGAGTTCATGTCGCCCATGATCAGCCAGTCGTCGCCGCAATCGGTGCGGGTCACCGTCTCGTTGAGTGCTCCGGAAAGCTCGCGCCGCTGCACTGAATAGCCTTCGCGGTTATTCTTGCTTGTCTCGTTGTTGTTGCGGTATTTGAAGGGCCACAGGTGCACGGAGACGATATTGACAGTCTTGCCGTAGGCCGTTATCTGGAAGTGGCCGCCGCCGCGGGTGAGGGATACATTGCTCTCTCCCGGAACGGCGCAGTTGTGAAGGCGCTTGACCGTCGTGACCGGATACTTGGAAGTGATCACCTGCGGGAAGAGATTGATGTTGGTATGGGCATCGTTGAAATAGTAGGCGCTGACGGCGTGGTAGGAGTGCCCCCAGCGGGCGGCGAGGTTCTTCCACTCATTGTTCATGTAGTTGCCGTCGCTCTCATAGATATTGTTGTTCTTGAACAGTTTATAGCTTCCGGCACCGACCGTCTGGGCTGCATTGTCCTTCCACCCGGACTTGGCTTCGCAGAAGACGCACACATCGGGGTCGTAGCGCTTGATGAACGCGACGAAATTGTCGAAATTGTTGTGCTGGTCGCCCCACATGCCGTACTGGAGGTTGTAGACCAGGACGCGTAGCGGCTGCTCGGCCGCTTTTTCGAGCGGCACATGTCGAAGCTCGATATTGTCCAGATAGATGCCGTTCACGATTCCGCCTCCCTCGTCCGATCCCTGCAGGCGCAGCTGCGAGAGGTCGTTCAGGTGGGAATACGTGATCTCGACATGATGCCATCCGCTCTCATATTTGTCGGAGGCCGGACCGGGCATGACCTTGCGCTTGACGGTGCATGTATTGTTGTAGGAATGGGTATAGCGGTTGTTGCCGTAGTTGTCGTCGGCATCCAGGAGAAAGTTTTCCAGAAGGATGTCCTCCCCGTCCACGACCATCTTTTCGGCGATGCCGCTGCCGCTCAGGAGAGTCGAGAGTTCGTCGTCGCTGTTGTAGCGGAGACAGGCGTCGAAAGACAGCTTCACATTGTAGTATGTCTCGTCGATGGGGATGGTCTTCATCATCTGGTAGATACCCCTGCTGCCGCTGTCGCCGACGCCGACGCATCCCTGAAACTCCTGGCAGCGGAACATGTAGCTCAAGTCACCGATATTGCGGCTGCGGACATACTCCGCGCTCACGCTGGGACGCTCGCCTACGGTCCAGCCGTTCACCGTGGCCCAGTTGACCTGCATGTAGGCGGAACCGGGCGTTGCCGTCCCCACCTTCGTAAAGGCCTGCTCATAGCCCTTGCGGACGCCCGGGTTGTCGTTCGGGTTGGACGAGGCGTCCGGGGCGTAGGACGACACGGCCGCGTTGCCCTTGACATTTCCTCCCCAGACGAAGTTGTCGAAATGCTCGAAGAAGAGAAGGTCTTCATCCGGAGCATAGTCAAACTGCGAATCGCCGCCTTCCTCTTCGAGGGAGACGACTTCTCCGGCGGCTACTTCGAAGGGCTTGACGGAGAACACCTGTCCCTTGTGGTCCATCCCCGTGAGGGTCAGCGTAAGGCCGTCCGGATAGCTTCCGGGGGCGATGAGAAGATAGAACGTCTTCCCGTCCGGGGAAATCTCCACGCCCGCACCGTCATTGGTGCAGTTGAGATTGATGAAATCAACTCCTTCGGTCAGGGTATATTCCCCGTCGGCAGTGTAGGAAGCTATGCCAGCAAGGTTGTCCTCCACGGTCCCGGCCGTGCTCCTCGAGGCGAGGTGCACGGAGGCGAGGCGCCCGCTTCCGCTCACCCGGACGCTCACGGCGCCGATGAGTTCCCGGAACACCAGGCTGCCGTCCCCTCCGCCGGAGCTGGCAGCCATCATCGGATACTGAGCGAGCAGTTCCGCCGTGGTTCCGTACATCTGGGAATATGGAATGATAAGGCCCTTGAGCGGCGCGTCTTCCGCAGCAGAGAACCAGAAGCGCGATCCTCCCGGATAGAGGAACATCAGGTAGTCGCCGGAAGTAGCCTCCGGAACATCCAGATAAACCTTCCCGTCATCACCCATCTTCGGTGAGTAGATGGCGGATTTGAGATAAATCTCGTCCTCTTCCGAGAAGACGTGCGCGCCTGCGCCGATTACTTCACGGAGCGAAGCCTCCTCCGTACCGACGGAGAAACCGGCTTCGGCGCCGGCCTCCTCCTCGGGCATGGGACTCTGCTTTTCTACACCCCCGCCCCGGGCGAAGTCCAGCTTCTGCTCCTGGGTACAGGACAGAAGCAGGAAAGCCGCTCCGAGGAAGAAGATTATGCTTTTTCTTGTCATCTTATGGTATTAAATCGTTATCTCTGGATAAAAGGTTCGACGGACTAAACCCCTTCGTAGAGCGTAGGCTCACTGAACGCGCTTCCTGCCGGAAGGGCGAACAGTACACTGGCATCGGCCTTTATATAGATGTCTGAAGCTTCACTGACTGTAAATGCCTCCTCTCCGGCCTCGAACAGGGCGCCCGTCGCATGAGGGCCGGCCGTGGCTGCACCAAGGGTCTTTTTGGCCGCAGCTGAGGTAATCGTGGCGTCGGTAGTCGTCTTCAGCAGAACCGATGTCCCGGCAGGAATGCCGGTGACCTTTCTCCACTGAGGCTGCCCGCTCACTACGGAAAGGGCCTGGGTCGTACAGAGTTCACCGTCAAGATAAAGAAGAGATGCCTTGTCCGCTTCGCTCATTTCGGCTTCTGGAACCGCAAAGGGCTGACTGCTTTCCAACATGAAGGTCTTGTTCAGCGTAGGATTGTAATAAACTGTAAACGTAGCGTCATCCGGATAACCCTGCAGATAGAAATTGGCATCAGCTCCGCCCCCGCTGGACAAAACCGGGATCAATTCGCCAAGAACGAAACTGCGCTGCAGTCCATCTGTAGCAATGGCATAGTGGGTTCCAACTTTATTGCTGCTTATCGTGCAGAATTTGAACCTGATTCTACGGTTTTCACCAGAATCGACAAGGGTCAAGCCTTCAGCCTTGTACCATCCATTATAGACAGGTTCGAAAGCCAGGGAGTTGGCATTGGTGGTTCCAAAATTGTAAGTCGTCCCGTTGTAAATGTAATTTCCCCTCAGCCGCCGGTTCGTCGCCGGTGTCTCCGTTATGCTCAGCGCACCCATCTTCTTGAAGGTGGTGCGGGAGAAGGTCTTCGCGGAAGTGGTCGCCTGCTCGAGAAGGGTGTAACCGCCGGCGTTTTTCAGCGTGATCTTATAGTTGTAAGTTCCTGTCGGGACAGGGAGGTACACGACCATATCTGTCTTTTCGGAGAAATCGTAACGGACCGTAATGCTGCCTGCACCGCTTCCGGCCTTGATTTCATCCACGAAGTGCGGACTCTCGTAATTCTCGCCGGACTTTACCTCAACGGGAGTTCCTTCCCCGGCATCCTCGCCCTCGGCTGTGAACTTCCCGGAGGTCGTGAGGTCGAATCCGCCGGAGATCACCGCGTCGGCGGAAGAGAGCTCCAGCGTTCCCGCTTCGGCCGGCACACCATTGACAGTGAGTCGCATGACGGCCGCCATGTGGGTGAAGAAGAGTTCGCCGTCGATCTCGTCGTCGGTGTTGTCGTCGTGAATAGTCGCCGTAAGCGGGACCATCCCGGCATCGGCCACATCGGCGTAATCATACTCCGAAGGAAGGGTGACGGAGCCGGTGATGGCTCCCTCCCCGACCAGCGAAGCGGGTGACCAGGCGCGGGTCCAGTTGTATTCCCCTTCCGCAATGGAAGCCTTGAACACGAAATCTTCCCCGCTGCCTTCTCCCTTGAATGTGAATACATTCCCGGAGTTGGCGTCATAGACGGCGATTTCATCGCCCTCGGACCAGCTCCAGACGGCGTTGTCGTCCATCGCCGCCCTGGTGCCTTCTGCGGGCTTCAGGGTGTAGGTGACGAGGTCTGCCGGAGCGGCAGGCGTCTCGTCCTGAAGCACCTCCTCCCGGGCGCAGGAAAGCACGGCGCTGAGCAGGAAGGCTGGAAGAATAAAGTATCTCGTTTTCATACGCCGTTAGTTCCAATTGTAGGGATTGTCCTGCTCCACGGTGAAGTCCTCCCCCTTGACATCGGATTCCAGAAGGATGTCGTTGAGGTAGAAATCGAGGTTCCCCAACTTGTAGATTTTGGCTCTCTCGAAGGTCTGGGCCGCCGCTCCCGTCGATGCCTGGAAGAGCTCGGGGGCCGCAGCCGTGCCGACCTTGATCGAATAGGCATAGCTGCCCGTCGGCATCGGGAGGGTTACCTCCACATTGGAGGTCTCGCTGAGGCTGAGCGGAATGGTCACGCCCGCCGCGCCGTCAGTAGCCGCGATAGCTGCAGGGCTGCCGGCAAGGCTGAAGGTGCCGCTGATATTCTTCTCTGTCGCCGTGACGGTGAGCTGCGTCATTTCCTCGCTCACACCGGCTATGGTGAAGCGGAGAAGGGCGGCTGCGTGCTTGAAACTCAGCGTATTGCCTGTCGCACTGACCTCTGCGACCATCGGGAAGGTCTTCCCGGCCGCGGCCTCATCGGCCGAATAGGTGGCGGGAAGCGTCACAGAAGTGGTGCCCGCCGCGACCGAAGCGGGATAAATCGCCGTCGAGAACACGCTGGTACGCGGGGCCTCGGCCGTATATACACCCTTGCCGACCTTGTCGGTGAAGGTGACGAAGGCGCTCGTCGTATTGTCCCAGATCTTAATCTGGTCGCCGGCGCTCCAGGAGAAGACGCCCGCATCTGAGATGGCCGCCTTGGTGGC
Source organism: Bacteroidales bacterium (assembly GCA_017534745.1). GTDB lineage: Bacteria > Bacteroidota > Bacteroidia > Bacteroidales > UBA932 > Cryptobacteroides. The sequence goes on from JAFXVX010000017.1 coordinate 161,123, forward strand.
CACGGCTTCGAAGCTCCATTCCACGAGATCGGCGGGAGCGGCGTTCTTGCTGCACGCGGCAAGGGCGAGAAGGGATGCTGCTATGTATAATGTACGTTTCATATTCTTCCTGTGTTATTTTACCAATCTTCATCTTCCGGATCGCCGTCCTCTACGCCGGGACCCCCTATCTGCTGGCTTAAGATGCTTTGTTCCAGTGCGAAGGCCAGCTCCTCCGACTGCGGGAATTGATATTCTTTCTTCATTATGTAGTTTTCCATTATTCATCAAGCCAGGGGCCGATTTGATTCCATATATAATTGACCAGGTTGGTCGTTCCGTTTTCGTCGGGATGGGTTCCGACACCTTTGGAATAGCCGATTTCCGTATTGGTCTGATTGCTCGTTCCCATCTTGTGGATATTGACAAGACGGATGTCGAATCCCTTGTCCGCAAGGAAATCCCTGATGGCGAAGGATGCGTTGGCATAGCCGTCGCTGACCTGGTCGTGAACGATCATCAGGATCTTCGCCTGAGGGTGGGCGGCATGGAAATCCCGGAGGATGCTGACCGAACCCTGCGAGTAATTGCCGTACAGCTCTCCGGAAGCCGCGCCGTAGGCCGCTGCGAGCGATTCGGAGGAATAATCACCGAGGATGATATCGGTATTGTTCCCGAATTTCGCAAAGTCATTGCGGCCGCCATAGAAGATCAGAAGGTCCGGATTTCCGAGACCGTAGTTGAGCGCGCGGGCCTGGAACGAATTGGCCTTGATCGCGGAATCAAAAGTCTTCAGGCCTTCTATGGTTGCGTCCAGGTAGGTCACGGCCGAGCCGCTGAAGGCGTTCGAGGCCTCAAGGCGGGCATTCGACATCTTGTCGTAGATGAGCTTCCACCACCAGGTCCCCTGGACATAGTCCAAGTTGCCGTTGGGGTAATGCCTGGACATCGTATAGCTGACATCGGAGAACACATAGCCCTGGTAGGTCGAGATGGAGTCGCCCATCAGGCTGACCTTCTTAGTGACGGTACCGGGAGCGTCCACGCCCTGAGGCTCCGGATAGCCGAAGGTCGGGTCGTATGCCCATGCAAGGGCCTCTACGGCTTCGTTTCCGGCATTCCACTCGTCCTTGCCTGCATTGAGGACCGCCGCAATACCGCCGTCAGCCACGGTGTACTGCGTTTCTCCCACCGTCACGGTGCCGAGGCCCCGGAGGTTGGTGTCGCCGAGCTTGGCATTGCAGTTCTCTTCCGTGACGGTGACGCCGGAAGCGGCCTTGTAGTTGCTGGCCCACGTGTTCGTGGAGAACACACGCTTGACGACGGCTCCCGCGTGGGGAATATATCCTATCGCAGATGCGGCCTGGCTCATGCTCGAGACGTTGCCGTTCTCGACCCGGGTGCCGCTTACGGTGATATTGGAATAGTTGACGGGAGTCATGCAATTGAAGACTTCCACACCTCCGTCTGTCTTGTTCGTCCCGGCATAACCGGTGATGCCTCCTATTCTGTTAATAGTGGTCCCTGCCGCCTGCGTACTCTTCATCTCGAGCGGATAGGCATAGCAGTTGGCGATGCGCACCCTTCCGCTGTTCGCCGAAGCGATGTTGACGGACCCGGCAATGCCGCCCATGAAGGCGTTTGGATTGCCTGTCTGCAGGGTGGCGCCATAGAGATGGCCGTTCTTATAGACCGGCTCATAGACGCAGTTGATGACGAGGATGTCATGCGATGCGTCATTCGGATTGAGGTAGCCTGCGATGCCGCCGGCGCAGTCGGTCCCGGCAGTGGAGAATCCATGCGCCGCACAGGCATTGATGAGACCGCTGCGCATGAAGCCCACGATGGCTCCCGCCCCGCGGGCGGTGCTGCTGACGGTTGTTTCCGCATCCACGCGGCAGCGCTCGACAGTTCCGCCGTTGATCACGCCGGCGATGGCGCCTGCGTAGTTGCCTGTGGCAGAAATACTTGCGCCTGCGATGTTGAGATCCCTGACAGTGCCGCTGAGATAGCCGAAGAGGCCGGCATTGGTTGTCCCGGGAGCGACCGTCAGATGGCTGATGGTGTGCCCGGCGCCGTCAAAAGTACCGGTGAAGCGGGTGTCATAATCGGTCCCGACCGGGGGGAAATTCGCCACCGGGCTCATATCGATATCGGCGGTGAGACAATAGTTGAGCGCCTTGTATGCGGCATCCTCCGCCTGGAGCGACTGGAAGGCCACGAGATCGGCCGCGGAGGCGATCCTGAAGGGATTCTCTACGGAGCCGTCGCCGCCGCTGAGGGTGGCGCCGACAGGGGGCATCTTATAGAGTTTGGCACGCATGACCTCCTTGAGGCCGGTGGTGGACTTGCTCATGAGAGTGGTCTCGCCGGCCTTGAGGGAGACGGCGTAGTCGTATGCCCCCACGGGAATGGGAACATAGACCTGCACGTTGTTGCCCTCGCGGGAACCGAGATCGATGCTGATGGCGGAGCTGCCGCCCTCTGAGGCCCGGATTTCGAGGCCGGCTCCGATGCGGTCGGCCTTGACCTCGATGGTAGCGTCTTCCGGAGTCATGTCCTCGCCGTCGGCGTAGGTCTTTCCGTCGGAGGCGGAGTTGCCCCGGAGGGTGAAGTCGCCGGAAAGGGAGACGGAAGGCGAAGAGATTTCAAGGCCGGTCGCGCCGGAAGGAAGTCCCTCGATGGTCACCCTAAGGATGGCTGCGAGGTGCTTGAAGGCGATCTCCTCGTTCTCCACGGTGCCGGCAAGAGGTACGGTCCGGGCTTCGGAGGCCTCGGAAAGAGTGTAGGCGGCAGGAAGTGTCACGCCGTCATACACCGAGACGTCCGAAACCATGGATGCAGGATAGACGGCACGGGTGAAGCTGTACTCCGTATCGGGCTCGCCGGCGTAGGAGAAGGTCACGGTGCTGCCGCCTTCACCCTTGTTGGTGAAGATCTTGTAGGAGGAACTATTCGTGTCCCACACGGCGATCTCGTCTCCCGCTTCCCACGCGGTCTTGCCCGCATCGTTCATCACGGCCCTGCTCTCCTCCCCGAGCGACGCCCGGAAAGAGTAGGTCTTCGCCTCCCCCGCCGGATCTCCGCCCTGCGGGACCTCGGTCCCGACCGGCTCACGAGAGCAGGCTAAAAGCGTCGTCGCAATCAAAAATATATGGATAAGCCTATTCATGGCAACATTACTCGCTTACTTTACCATCAAACAAGCCGACAAGAGCTGTAGGAATAGGATAATGTGTATTACTGCCAATGGCGACATCAGACCACCCCATATCCTCTCCCTCCACCGGAGTATAAGCTGTAATCAAGTTTGATGCAGCATCGAGAATCTCAGCGGGATACTTGCTATTTGCGGCGAATGTCGTTGTTCCATCTGAAAGCGTAACCGCTTTCTGCGCATATGTATTAAAAGAATAATTGGTATTATACGCGGTGGACAGCCAGTGACAGGCGGAATAAGTCCCGACACAATTTGTAGGCTTCCAGCGGGCAGGGCAGGTTTTATTCCCACGGAAAAACATATCCTTGAATGTAGCGCCGGAAACATCCTTGCCACAGAGAATACTCTTTGTTTTGCCATCACCGGCAGAAAGAGCACTTCCGGAATACGAACTTGACGCATTAACGCTTCCGCTAGTACCGGCATGGGTAGTCTTGTCCTGAATATGATGGGCTACTCCTGCAACCAGGCAGCTCTGGAAGGTTGCTCCAGCAGCAACATATCCAACAATATATCCCAGCAGGTATTTGTTGGTGGATGAGCCATTAGTCGCCACTACCATCTGTCCAAGGTCTCTTGTCAGACAGTTGGCAACAAGTGCTATGGTATTGCACTGGCCGACAAGAGCACCGGCACAGAAATTTGTACCGTTTCCTGCGCCGATAACCCTTCCGTAAGTCGCGCAGTTCACTACCTGGGAACCTTCTTTGTTGATAATGCCTACAATGCCGCCAATACGGTTTGACCCTCGACACTCTGCGTCCTTGGAATTATAGCACCGCTTTACAGTGACCGCAGTCCCGCCTTCTATACATCCTACAATGCCGCCCACGTTGGGGGAATTACTTACGTCACCATAAATCTTCGCAGTATTCATACACATATCAATGGTCCCCCCTTTGCATAACCCTACGATTCCCCCAATGCCAGATTTTACCGCTGTAACATTACCATTATTAATGCAAGACGTTATGTTTGCAGTGCTGTTTACAAGACCGGCGATGCCTCCTGCATACGCATTATTATCGGTAATAGTTGCCTCGACTGCCCCCTCGTTCACGCAGGAAGAAATCGTGCCGGACACAGCCACATTCCCCACAATACCCCCCACATTGGTTTTTCCCGTGACGGCAGCCTTGTTCGTACAGGAGGTACCGCCGATCGTGAGCGTAGTCTTGTTCGGATAGCCGATGATGCCGCCGACATTGGTATTGCCACCAGTTACGGTTGCGTCCTTATCATTGAGGGTAACCCCGTTGATGACAATATAGACGCCATCTGCCTGGGCAGAGGCATTGTCCGTACCGCCGATGATACCGCCGACTCCGCTCTGTCCGGTAACAGTGCCATGGTTAACGGCATTGGTAATGGTAAGGGTCTTTCCTGCCGTCTGGCAATAAAAGGAGCCGATGATGCCGCCCTTGTAATTGGCGGCGGTGCCTACCGCACCGTAATTGTCGCAATCCGACACGGTGGATTCTTCCGTAACGACGCCGATAATACCGCCGCCCCGGACATCGCTGCAGTTGACGGCTCCGTAGTTTACACAGCCGGTAACATTCCCCGTACCCTGATGAATGCCGATGATGCCGCCCACCTGGGTTGTGCCATTTACGGAGACATCCTCTCCTTCAGCTCCGAAAGAGCAATTGGAGACCGTACCGAATGTACGCCCGGAGAGGCCGCCGACATTGTTGCTGCCGGAGACAGTCGTGTGGGTAACGACGCAATTCTCCATCACGGAACCGTTGCCACTCTGATTGGCGACGAGGGCTCCGACCCATCCTGCAGTGCTGCTGACCGTCGCGTTATCTATATGGATGTTGGTGAATCTCGCATTTTGGGAAGCCTTCCAAAGGCCCGTATTTACGGCATTCCCGGAAAGGGAGAAGTTTTGCAGTTTGAAGCCCTGGCCATCATAAGAACCGCTGAATCGAAGTTCCACAGAGGAAGCTTCCCCGATCATAAACGCGCTGATATCGGCCTTGCCGTCGGTGCTGAACTTGCCGCCGAAGGAGAAGTCGATGTCGGCGACCTGCTTGTAGTGTTTGTCGAGGCCGGCGGTGCCGAGGCGGGAAATGTTGCACCAGTCATCCACGGTCTTGACCTGATAAGGATCACCCTCGGTACCGGCTCCATCGTAGAAGGTTCCGGCTCGGAAACTCATGTAAATGATCTTGTTGCGGGCCGAGGCGCGGTCGAAGGCACTGCGGGTGCGGGTATAGGTATTGCCGCCGTTCTCCGCAGTGACGGTAAGCCCCTCGATGTTTCCGCTTGCCACATAGGGAGCCAGAAAATAGAACGAGGTGGCCGTATCGGGATCGAGGGCGGTGCTGTAGGTCACCGTGATTTCATGGCTCGCGGCATCGCTTCCCGCATTGGCAGTGAAGGCGGGATATTCCCCGCTCCAGTCCACGGTGTAGGCTTCGCCCAAGGCGAGGGCTGCGTTGGAGCAGCTGAGCTTCACTGTGCCACCCTGGATGCTCTGGCAGTCATCCACGTTGCCGAGAAGGTCCACCCGGATGACAGTCGCAAGGTTGCGGAAGGTGATGTCCGCATCGCCAAGCTGCGCCCTGGCGGCCATCGGGTTTTTGTCCCCGAGGTCGGAGAGCCCGCTGATTTCCGAAGGAAGGGCAAACACGGCATTCCCTGCACTCATCGTGAAGGCGCCATACGGATAGTAAATCGATGCGGTCTCCCCGGAGAGGACCCTTACGGGCGTTGCGTCGGAAGCGACCTTGAAGCGGTCCTTCGTCGCGTCATAGACATACTGCACGCCGTTTTCGGGGCATTCCCCGCCGGTTACATGGACGAGTACGGCATCGCCGCTCTCAAAGGCCGTGACGCCCTCGGCGCTGATGCTGACCCTGGTATCAAGACCCTCGATGCCGGCACTGAAGGATACGAGGTATTCCCCGTCCCATTCCACTCCCGGAAGGGCCTGCTGCGAGGTCTCTTCCGCTTTTCCGGAGGGATTCACCGCCTCGCCGTCATTCTGCTCTTTAGCGCAGGCGAGCGCGAGGGCCGCCGCGGTGATGAGCCAAACTGTTGTTCTGAGTTTCATATTAGGTTATAGCGTTTGGTGTTATTCGTTGAGCCAGGAGCCGTATTGCTCCCAGATATAATTGGCGATATTCTCGCATCCTGTCGCGTTGGGATGGGACCCCTGCTCCTTCTTTACGCCGATGTCGTTGTTGGTGGAATTGGTCGTGCCGCGCTTATGGAGGTTGGCGAAACGGATGTCAAATCCCTTGTCGGTGAGGAAAGAAGTGACTGCGGAAGCCGCATCCTCGAAGTCGTCGTTCATCAGGTCGGTGAGGATGAGGAGGATCTTGAGCTGCGGGTTCTTGTCATGGGCGGCCTTGAGGATGGCGACGGTTCCCTGGCTGTAGTTGTCGTAGAGTTCCTGGGGAGCGTCGTAGGCGGCCTGGAGGGAGTCGTCGCCGAAGTCGCCGAGAAGGACATTGGAGTTGTTGCCGACGTAGCCGAAGTCGTTGCGGCCGCCGAAAGAGAACAGGACGTCCGGATTGCCGAGCCCGTAGCGCTGATAGCGGTACTGGAGGCTGTTCTCCTGATAATGAGGGGCGCTGGGTGAGGTGCTCATCCCCGGCTTGATGGGGTCGACATAGCTCACGGTGGAGCCGCCCCAGGCGTTGTCGGCCTCCAGGCGGGCATTGTCCATCTTCCCGTAGATCAGGCGCCACCACCAGGTGAGCTGCTCATTGTGGACCATAGGCTTGTATTTGTCCTGTATGTCGCTCGTGTTGGGGTAATGCTTGTTCTGCTGATATTTGTCGTGGGCGAACATGAAGCCCTCGTAAGTGGAGATGGAGTCGCCGATGAGGCTGACCTTCTTCGTGACGGTCCCCGGCCAGTCCACACCGACGGGCTTGGGATAGCCGAAAGTGGGATCATAGGCCCATTCCAGGGCTTCCACTGCAGGGGTCGTGTCGTTCCACTCCGTGGCTCCGGCATTGAGCGCGGCAGCGATACCTCCGTCCACCTGCTTGTACTCGGTCTCGCCGAGGAAGGTGCTGCCCCATCCGCGCATGTTGGGATCGCCGAGTTTGACGGTGTTGAGCGAGTGGCTGACGCTCACGTTGCCGGGATTGCCGTAGCAGCGCTTGAAGGCCGTGGAGGAGAAGGTGCGGGTCACGGTCGCTCCGGCTGCATAGACGCGGCCGATGATGCCGCCGATGCTGGTGAGGCTGGAGAAGTTGGATGCATTGACGCGGGTGCCGCTCCTGAGGATGTTGGAATAGGTAATCGGGCTGAAGCAGTTCTGCACTGTAACCGCTCCGTCGGCGCGGCCGAGGATGCCGCCGATGTGATAGACGGTGGTGGAAGCGTCCTGCGAACTCGCAAGTTCGAGCGGGTAGGCGTAGCAATTGACGATCCCGATGGTGGAGTTCGTGAGGGTCTTCGCAGTTCCGGTCAGATTCTCATTGTAGGTCGCGCTGCCGGCGATGCCGCCCATGTAGGCGACTGCATTGGTTGTGGCGAGACATGCGTGGGAGATCTTACCGTCCTGATAGACAGGCTCGTAGGTGCAGTTGATGATGAGGGTGCTCTGGTTGTCGCTGATGGGGTTGATGGCTCCCGCAATGCCGCCGGCTGCCTGGGAGGCGGAGATATCGGCGTGGGAGGCGCAGGAGGAGATGGTGGCGGAGCGGACGAGGCCCGCGATAGCGCCCGCCATGTGGCCTCCGGCCATGACGGTCGTCGAAGCGTCCACGCGGACGCCTTCGACCGTAGCTTTGTACATGTTGGCGCCGACGGCAGCGGCGAAGTGCCCTTCGGAAGTGATGGTCGCGCCGATGATGTCAAGGTCCCGGACCGTACCGCTGAGGTAGCCGAAAAGGGCGGCGTGGCTGGGAGCGCTGACGGTGAGGTTGCTGATGGAGTGGCCGTCGCCGTCGAGGGTGCCGGTAAAGCGGGTGGCGTAGGCTTTGCCGCCGATGGGGGCGAAGCCGGTCTGGCCTGCCATGTCGATGTCGGCGGTGAGTTTGTAGAAATCGTCGCGGTAACTTTCTTGCGCGGCGCAGAGGGCCTGCATGGCCATCAGGTCTTCCGGCCCTGCGATCTGCCAGGGGTTCTCCTCAGTGCCGTCACCGTATTCGAATCCGTAAAGCAGCAGGGTCATCTGCAGCATCTTGTGGCGGAGGACATCCTTGACGGAGGGTGTCGTCTGGGTTTCGACCACTTCGTCACCCTTCTTGATGGAGAGGAGGCAGGAATAGCTGCCGACGGGAAGCGGGAAATAGAGTGTGAAATTCTTCCTCCCGCCCGGGGTGAGGGGAATGGTCACGGCTCCTTCGCCGGCGGCCGCGCGGATTTCCTCCGGGTTCGCCTCGGGGCTGACAATCTCGAAATCACCGCTGAGGGAGGCCTCGGGAGATGAGAGGACAAGGGCCGTAGCATCAGCCGGGATGCCGGCCATCGTATAACGGAGAAGGGCGCCAAGCTGCTTGAAAGCAAGATGTCCGTCCTCGACCGTCGCCGTCATAGGATACAGGCTTCCGGACTGGGCTTCCTCCGGAGTGTAGGTCGCGGGGAGGGTGACGGTGCCGTTGTCCTTGGCCATCGAGACGGGATAGACGGCCCTGGTGAAGGAATACTCCACGCCTTCTTCCCCCTCGAAGCGGAAGGTCCCGTCGCCGCTCTTCGATGTGAAAGTGCAGAAGCGCCCTTCATTCTCGTCCCAGACGGCAATCTGATCTCCGGCCTTCCAGGAGACTGTACCGTCGGAAGCGACGGAAGTCCTGACGGCATTCTCGCCGTCGGGACCTTCCGCGTTCTCCGCGATAGTAGCCTCAAGGGTGTAAACAATTCCCTTTCCGGGTTCGGGCCCGGCTCCGGGATTCTTCTCCTCGCGCGCGCATGAGAAAAATATTGTAGCTACCGCGAGGACTGTCGTAAACAGCCTTAAATTACTCATTCAGAGGTATTTCTTTAGTGTTATCAAGCGTGTGCGGGCCGCTCTGCAGTCTGCGGCCCGCACACGCGGAAAAATAGTTTTACTTGTAGTGACCGTTGGTGACAAGGATCGTCGGAACAGGATAGTTCACATCATCCGGGTTGGACCAGGTAGTGGTCGTGTAGGCCGAGCCGTCCACATTGCAGGAAGGGGTCTCATATCCCTGATTATGAACGAGTTGGACTGTGCGGATGTCTGCAACCGTAGTCTTTGTGATGCCGCTGGTGGCACCTGAAGTATTCTGCGCGTTCACATGAGCATTGCGAGTTGAATTGACATTCGCATTGCCATAACCTCCGGCAAAGCCACCGATATTGGCATTGGTGGTGGTCACATGGAAATCGTCGTCCTCAACAAGGGAGTAAGAATCCCAGATACGGCCCTTATTGCTGGAAGCGCTTGCATAGCCGACGAATGATCCCACATACTGGCACCCTTCGGCAGTGATGCTGCCGCCGACTACGCCGTTCTGATACATAAACGAATAGTTGTCAGCGCTGTTCTGGAAGTATCCGACAAATCCGCCGATTCTGGAAGTGGACTGAATCGAATCGAGACCCACGACGTCCATGGCTACCAGATTGGCTCCGACGTATATGCGGTTGCTCTTGTCGGTGTTGGTGCTGGCATACCAGAAGTGGCCGATTGCGCCGCCCACATCCTGATGGCCCGATACGGTACCGCGGAACGCAGTGCATCCCTCTATCCACGATCCGGCACGAGCCAGGCCGACGAGACCGCCGACACGGCCCTGATTTGCGCTTGCGGTGACGGAGGCTCCGTCCACATGGCAGTTCTTGAGCGACATCTTCTTGGTTATCGCTGCATTTGCATTATGGCCGCATGTTCCGGATATGCCTCCTACGTTCTGGTATCCGGAGACATTGCCCGAAGAAACGGCATTTCCCACGGCGCCGCCTTGAAGGACATAACCAGCGATGCCGCCGATATGGTAATATCCGCTAACTTTGCCTGTATTCTTCACGTTTGAAATGTCGGATTTGACTTCTCCCGCTATACCGCCGACTACATTGTTACCTTCAACGACACCCAGATCGATATCGGCTTTATTCTCGGTATATTTGCCTTCGGAAGCGGTGATGCTGCCGCCTGTTATGGAGCCCGCGATTCCGCCTACTGTGGCCCCGCAGACAGAGAAGGTGGCGCTGCTTTCATTGGTGCAATCCTTAATGGTGCCGCCGGTGACTTGTCCGGCAATACCGCCGGCAATACCTGTGGACACAACAGCGCCTTCGTTGGTGCAGCCAAGGATATCTCCGGCCTCATTTCTCCCTGCAATGCCGCCCACATACTGAGCGCCGCCGACGCTGCCGGTATTGGTGCAGCTTTCAATCGAGCCTTTGCTCTTGAGACCGACAATGCCTCCTGCAAAATTGCCTACACCAGATATGGTGGATTTGTTCTCGCAGTTGATAATCTTGGCATTGTCATTGTTGACCTGCCCGACGATACCGCCGAAATAAACAGCAGTGCCGTTCACGGTTGTGGTGCCATTGAGCGAACAGCCATTAACATTGACCGAACCATTTATATAGTTGATAAGTCCTCCATAGTACTGCTTCTTCGAGCTGTTAGTCGCTTCAATGGTAAGGTCGGTACCGGAGCAGTTTGTTACCGCGCCGCCGTAAATACCGCCGATAAGACCTCCGGCTCCATAGTCGGCGTTGCTGGAAATGGTGGAATTGGAAATGGAACAATTGCTGATTGCAAGGTCTGAACCCTTTGAATAACCGACAAGTCCTGCGGTGAACTTGCCGCCGGTTACGCTTGCGCCGGAGATGGAGATGTTCTCAAGAGTGGCGCCATTGAGAGCCTTGAAAGGAGCTACGCCTTCGTTGCCGCTGGGAGAACCGGTGATGGTAAAGCCGCTCAGAGTCTTGTTGCCGCCGTCATAGGTGCCGGTGAAGGGGGCTGAATCGGAAGCGATCATGTAATTGCTTAGGTCGGCGCCCTTGAAGTCGATGTCTGCGGTCTGGATGTAGCTGGCCGCGAGGAAGCGGGAGCCGTCGATCTTGGTTTCTGGATTGTAGCCGTAGCCTTCGGCGGCGTACTTGCTGATGTTGCGCCAGTCGCGGGCCGTGGCGATCTTGTACGGGTTCTCAGACGAGCCATCGCCGCCGGAGAAGAGACCGGCGAAGAAGGAGAGGCTGTAGATCTTGTTGCGGGTCGCGGTGAAGTCTCCGCGCTCTACTGCGAAGTTGGTGAGACCGGCCGCGTCCGCCGTCGTAAGGTCGGCGGTTACTTTAATGTCCGGATAGGCGATGCCTGCAGGGACGATGAACCAGAAGGTCTCGGGAGTGGCTGAAAGCTGCACGGAAAGGTCGCTGATGGACATCAGGGCGCCTGTGCCGGCGGCATCGGGGGAGAGGGCGGGGTCGGTTCCGTCCCAGCTGAAAGAGAAGACGGTCCCTTCGCCGAGAGGCATCCTCGCGGTGCCGGCATTCTCCAGACTGACGGCGCTGAGCTTGCGCTCGCCGGTGATCTCCACCTTGAGGATGGCGCCGACGGCCTTGAGGAGGACGGAGTAGTTGCCTTCCTCACCGGCCACCTTGCCGGCGAGAGGGTTCTTGTCGCCGAGGTCTTTGAGGGAAGTGACGGCGGCAGGCATCGTATAGGCGATGTGATCGGTTTCAAGGTCGAAGCTCGCAAAAGGATAAAAGACTTCCACGTCGGCGGAGATGGCGACCGCATCGGTCTCCGTCGCGGGAGCGAACTGCGTACCGTCATAGACATACTTGCCGGTGTTGCCGGCGGAATAGACGAGGACTTCGTCACCGCTCTCGAGCGTAACGGTGCCGGCCGCATCGTCGATAGAGGTCTTGGCGGCTTCCGTAGTGGCGCCGAAGCTCAGGAGAAGGCCTTCGCCGGTGATGCCGGTCTGCTCTTCATCGGTCTGCTCCTGGGAGGTCTCGTCAGAGGTGGAAATGGTGTCGTTCGGCTGGTTATCTTCCTTGGCGCAGGAGAATATCACGGCCGCTGCGGCTGCTGAAGCAAAGATTTTGTAAAGCTTTTTCATTTCATTCTCCTCCCGTTAATTCCAATTGTCGTTGTCATCGACCGGCTCGTAGGGCTCGGTGTTGCCTTGGCCTATTGGAGACATGAAAGAAGCCTCCGTCCGGAGGGGCCTGACGCGGCAGTCCGGAGAAAAGTACACTTTTGCACTTTTTGCAAAAGCCTTGAATTCAGATTTTTTCATCGTTTGGTTATAGTGTTTTTGTTACAATTTCGTGGTTTTTGTCGCGCTTGTGTGATACGCGCTTTTGCGTACAAAGGTATTAATTATAACCTCCCTTTTATATACCGCTAGTCTAAAAGTAGGTGTCTGGGAGGTAGTTCTAATTGTAACTATTTGATTATTATGTGTTTATTTGCAGCCGACCTGCGCCGAAATAGTAGGTTATATTTGCGTTTTCAACTTATTATCTTTAATTTTGCGGAACATGGTTATGAGTTTCAGATGATGAATAGACACGTTTTTTATATCCTTGCGGGCTTGCTTTTTTTATCCTGCAGACA
>JAFXVX010000018.1 GCA_017534745.1 Bacteroidales bacterium
CTTCTGTTTTCGGCCAGAAGGCCGAGCTCTCCGGCATGAATCTGTTCGTGCGTCTGAATGTTAATCGCGTGATGGCCGGAGAAAGTATGAACTTGAATGCGCCAGAGTTTCTCGATTCCGTTCCTACCGCTTCCTATCGGCTGGTCGTTGTATCGCCGTCTATGATAATCTTCCAGGGCATCAAACATCAGTCCCTGCCGAATAAGTTGGTCGTGAAGATGTCTTCGGCCATGAGCCCTGGCATCTCTAATGGCTGGAGCAAGACGGTGATCATCTCTCCCAACGCGGAGGATGACTGGGGCGAAGCGGACCTAACTACGCTCTATACCAAGACTATTGGTGCAACGCCAGTGGTGGGGCAGAAGGTGTTCGTGGAAGTGTATTGGATGAACACGACTACCGGCGAGACGGGTCAGGAGATGCGGGATTCCGTTATCTGCTTGACGGACGAAGAAGCAGCCGCTTTGGTTGGTGGTTCCCGCGCACGTTACACTGAGGAAGATATCAAGGAAGAAAGCTATGTGTCTGATTTTGACTTGGAGTACTCTACTGGCGGGCCGGCTGTAAATGTTGACATCATTAGCCAGGGAACACCGGGCGTGTCCATGTCGGAAGTATTTTTGAAAGAACAGATTCCGGCCGACCGACTTGGAAAGATCTACGTTGTTAGTCGTTCCCTCCAAGAAGGGAAATATTATTTCGGTCTGGTGGAAATGAATGTAAACAACACTTCCTATTACGGACCGTACATCAAAATCAATAACTACGCCGGCGGAATGTTCAAGCCCTGCGAGATTTTCGGCCCCGGTATTATGCTCCCTCTTTAATCGATTTGGACTATGTTTAATGCAATAGGAAATAACTTTGGCGCCGGTGAGATTCGATTTAAGTCTTACCAGCAACCTACTTACGTCATTCTGAATACTCGCTTCTTTATGGATCCGACTACTCCGGAGTATCAAGCTGCAGACGTACTGGAAATCACGGTGCCTAAGCTTTCTATAGACCGAAGCGCGAATAGTGTTGCGCTGATTGTATTCCGTGACAGGCGACAGAGTTATGGGTCTGCGGATTCTTATGATGCAGGTTCAGCGGCCCGTAGTTGGATCAAAGACGATCACACCATCTGTATTGAAAAGTTGGCTTGTATGGAAGGGAAAGGTAAACTGTGCGTATATATCTATTCGATGTATATCCAGCTGAATCAAGGTCTTCCCGCAGAACGTCACAGCAAGCTTGCCCTGAACGTGACGCCTTCTCCCATTTGCTGCGAGTTCTATAGAGATTCCTTTATTGTCGTGAAGGAAAAATGGGTATTCCTGTATATCGGGAAGGGAACAACGCCTTCTGGTGGTTCATATCAGCCCTGGGAGGGCGTGGTTGATAACCTTCCAACAGATATCCAGGCTATTGTCCCTTTCTATGGCGGCAACAACCAGTATAATAATAATTATACATCTATTTCCGAGGTAACACTGAAAGCCGGAAAGTATATCCATCCATATCGGACACCCTCTAACTCTGGAACTGGCATATTCGGCTATTTTGTCAGGGGGGATAATCAGGGAGAAGTAATCCCGGATATTCCAATGGCCGACGATGTCACCCGGTGTCGTTTAATAATCAAGAATGAAGAGACGATGACTTCCTCATACGAGGCTGATTTTGTGATTGAGGGCTGTACTGGACCCATAAACGTTGGAGTTGTTGGGAAATTCGTTTCTCCAGGTGTTAACAATTATGCAGGTTATAATCTTAATGAGCAGTCGAAAAAGATTCCCGGTGGCAGTTTTAGTGTGGTATGTCGCACGAATGCTGGTCATAAGCTTGCCATCTATGATGCGTTTAGTTATTCTGAACTGAACAACTCCCAGAGAAATATCACCTGTCGCTGTTCGGCAGCCCGTTATGAGGAAGTAGAGGTTTTTGATACCAGTGTCTATACTTATAGTGGAACTAGATAAAATGTAAGGTAACATGTTGACGATTGTTGGAAATAACTTTGGAGGAAACTGCACCGGCCAGCAGCTGAAAGTGGTCCAGGATAAGTACCATGCAGTTGTAAATGGTTCCATTACCGTGGATACGAGCCAAGCCGCCTACAAGCAGGCTACTGTGCTGGAGATTAAAGTGGATGGACTGGCCATTAAGAATAGCGGGCCCGCTGCAGTATACGCGACCATGTTTTATGGCGGTATTCATCGCATTACTGTTGTAAGGGCTTGGTTCGAGGATCAGGAAACGCTTCGCCTCGAGAAGGTCCTTGGCTGGCCGGAGAATTGCCAGTATCAGCTAACTTTCCAATGCCTGTTTATTCCTTTCGGTTTAGACTGCCTTGCCTATTACCAGAGAAAAACTGACGTTGCCCTGTCCGGAGCACCGGAGGGTTTCCTCATCTTCAACTCCAATGTGAAGTTGTTTGATGACTGGGCATTTTTTTTCATCACCTTCGAGAGATTTGCGACAGCTGAGCCGGAGACCCCGATTAACCTCACCCTGACGGGCCTCACCGAAGACATCGAGCACGATTTCTTCCTGGTCTATAATGACCCGACCCTGGAGGAGTATGGTAGCGGCTATGTGGATCTGTCCCTGGTCGGGAACAGCCTTCTGATTGAAGATGGCCTTCCCGCACTGGCGAACGCAGCTGCCGGCCGGAAGTTCATCAAGGGAGCAGTAATATACGAATAGGATATGGCACGTCAGGAACTCACAAAGCTTCAGGGCGCCATTGCCATCGCCAGCTTCTCTGCAGGAGTGCTGATTGCAATGGTGTGCCTGTTCTTCATCGAGCCCTTGGGCGAGATAGCCTCATCTGCCATCTCCATAGTGAGTGAGCTCCTGGTCCTGTGCGGTGCCATCCTGGGCGTAAAGGCCAGTTACGATACCAAGTTCCGGAAATTTGAAAATGAACTTCGGCACAAGGCCGACAAACCTGAATAAGAACTTAACCTATGAGATACGTTCTGCCACTGCTTTTCCTCGTGCTCGCTTCTGCCTGCAGTACTGTCCGCCAGCTTCCATCGACGGACAGTACCAAGGTGGAGGTCCGGACGGAGACGGTGTTCCAGAAGGATACTGTCTTTGTGGAGCTGCCGCTTGTTGTGGAGCGGGTCGCAGTCCTGGATACGGTCTCGCATCTGGAGAACGCCTATGCGGCTTCATCGGCCGTGGTTTCCGGCGGAGTCCTGAAGCACAGCCTGGAGACGAAGCCCGTGAAGATGCCGGCGGTTGTTGACAAAGAGATTGTGTATCGGGATTCCTTAATATATAGAGACCGGGTGCAGACCGTGACGGTTGAAGTGGAGCGCAAGTTGACCGGCTGGCAGCAGGCTAAGCTGAGGGTAGGGGGCTTCTGTTTCTTTGCTGTGATTTTGATTGGACTTTATTTCCTTATTACTCAATTTATCAACCTTAAACTCTTCTGACTATGAAGTACATTCCTTCCATCGCCTTCGAGGAGATGAGCGGCAGCGCCAAGGGCGTTACGGCCGCAAAGATGAAGAACCGGAAGTACATCCGCAACCGCGGGTACGGCGGCAGCGTCCGCACTTCCGACCAGGCCAAGGTCAAGGGCATTTTCAAGCGCCTGACCACGATGTGGAAAACGCTCACCAACGAGCAGATCCTCGCGTGGAACAAGCTTGCCCTGAGCCAGCAGGGCCGTTCTGTCCTGGGAACCGGCGCCAAGATCTCCGGCTCCAACCTGTTCACCCGCCTCAATTACTGGATCGTCGCTTGCGGCGGCCAGCCCGAGGTGACCCCTCCCACGCTCCTGGGCGTGGAGAACCCGTCCAGCGCCACCATCGTGTGCCAGGGCAATACCTTTACCTTCAAGCTGGACCAGGCTCTCGCTGATAACGGCGGCATCTTCCTGGTCATCGAAGCCACCGAAGGTCAGTCCAATGGCGTAAGCCGCGCCCACAGCAAGGCCGTTGCCATCAAGATGGTGGAAGAGCCCACCGCGGTCGCCATCGACATCCGTGCCGACTACGTGGCCAAGAACGGTGCTCCCAGCGCCGCAGCGCCGAAGATTTTCTTCCGCTACTACTACGTCAACTCCAGCACCGGCGAGAAGTCCGGCACCATGCTGGCGGAGTGCAAGTGGACTCCGGGGGCCTAATCAAAGGCCATCCTCAATTCTTGCCCTTTTAACGGGCGAGGGGACAAAAAGATTTCCTGCCTTCCTTTCGGGGGGCAGGATTTTTTTGTGTATTTCCAGACGTATGGCGTGGCGGGTTCCCGGATAGTTCACCGGTCGGACCCGCCCAAAAGCAATCAAAGTATAGGGGAGGATAGTAAAAGAAATTACGCATAAATTCAGCAAGTTTTATGCGTAAATTTATGCGTAAGTGCCTTAAGTGACTGATTTTCAGTCTGTTCCGTGGAGCATAGGAGAATCGAACTCCTGACCTTTTGAATGCCATTCAAACGCTCTACCAACTGAGCTAATACCCCGTTTCCCTTGAATGGGATTGCAAAGGTAAGTCATTTTTTTTGTTTTGCAAATTTTTGTGTGAATTTTTTTGTTACAGTCATGCATAGCTATGCCTGAAAGGGCTATTTTCAGGTTTATCCGCGTACAATTTTTTTACATGGATAAATCTTCATTTATTGGGCGAAATATTTTGGGCTATGCAAACAAAAGGCGATTTTTTCGAGCGGGAGCGGGAGTGCGAACGCTTATTTGAGGCGGCAGGGCCGTTCTGGTTTTTTACGACAGAGGGGCTGGACCGGCTTTTATACAGTAGCCGGGAGGAGTTTATCGCCGGAACGAATATCCTTGCTATATCGGCGGCGAAATCCGGAGTGACTGTCATCAGCGACACACAGATGAGCAATCACCATCATGTGATGGCCAGGGGATCGTTGTCACAGGCCGGAGCATTCAGGGAAATATTCCGGGATAAGAGCCGGAGATACCAGTTGGCTCTGGGTAACAAGTCGTTGAAGGACTGGGACATCCGGATAGACGCGACCGAAGATGTGAAGGCTTTCAGAAACCGTATCGTATATATCGACCGAAATGCCTACGTCGCCCGCCGGGACAGCACCCCGACTGGTTATCCGTGGGGATCCGGGCACCTGATGTTCAACGGCACACTCTGGATGATGTCGGAAGGCTCTCCGTGGGGGACGCTCAGTATTGATAAACGGCGTTGCATATGCCGTTCACACGATATTGATCTGCCCTCCTCTTACCGGGTGCTTGACGGGATGATTCTCCGGAGCAGTTTTATAGATTATCAGCAGACAGAATCCCTGTTCCACAGCGCAAATCAGTATTTTTCCCTCCTGTCCCGGCACGGAGAGTCCGACGTGGAAATCGCGCAAATGCTTGGCGAGGGGATTCAGCTTCCGAACGAGGAGGTGTTCCAGATCGTGGCGCAGTGGCACCGTGGACGGTCATTGAGGGAGCTTACGCCGGTTGAAAAGGCCCTCGCGGCGAAGCGGATGAAACTGCGCCTCTCCTCCTCCAACAAGCAAATTACCCAGGTGCTGCAACTCCCCCCGGAGGAGGTTGAGCGCCTGTTCCCGGTGCCGCGGTAGGGGATGGGGCCGGCAGGAGAGCTGCCGCCGGAAAAAGGGGCGGAAATCCGTCCGCAGGGTGTGTAGGCAGGGCTTACTGCCGGGAAAAGTAGCGGAAATCCGTCCGCAGGGTGTGCTGACCGGGCCTGCTGCCGGGAAAAGTAGCGGAAATCCGTCCGCAGGGTGTGCTGGCGAGGCTTACCGCCGGAAAAAGGGGCGGAAATCCGTCCGCAGGGTGTGTAGGCAGGGCTTACTGCCGGGAAAAGGTGCCGAAAATCCGTCCGTGGGGTGTGCTGGCGAGGCTTACCGCCGGAAAAAGGGGCGGAAATCCGTCCGCAGGGGGTGTAGGCAGGGCTTACTGCCGGGAAAAGTGCCGAAAATCCGTCTGCGCGCCGGGGGGTGGCAGGGATGGAGGGAGGCGGAAGGTGCAGAAGGGCTGCGGAAGGTGCGGGGCGCGCCTATTTCCCCGTGTGCTCGCGGCACCAGGGGGCGAGGGGGCAGGTGTCGCAGGAGGGTTTGCGGGCGGTGCAGACGTAGCGGCCGTGGAGGATGAGCCAGTGGTGGGCGATTGCCCTCTGGTGGACCGGGATATTGGCTTCCAGGTCCTTCTCGACGGCTTCGACGGTCTTGCCATTGGAAAGGCCGAGGCGGCGGGAGACGCGGAAGACATGGGTATCGACCGCGATTACGGGCTCATTATATATAATGGATGCAACGACGTTGGCGGTCTTGCGGCCGACGCCGGGGAGGGTCATGAGGGAGGGGACGTCGCCGGGGACCTCGCCTCCGAACTCGTCGACCAGCCGGCCGGCCATGGCGATGAGGTGCTCCGTCTTGCTGCGCGGGTAGGTCACGCTGCGGACCTTTTCGAAAACATCGTCGAAAGAGGCTGCCGCAAGGGCCTTCGGGGTGGGGAAGGCTTCGAACAGGGCCGGCGTTACCATGTTGACCCTTTTGTCGGTGCATTGGGCCGACAGCATCACTGCAACGAGCAGCTGGAAGGGGGAGTCGAAGTGAAGTTCGGACTCCACATCCGGCCGGTTATCGGAAAACCAGCCGATAATTGCTGAATATCTTTGTTTAAGTGTCATATTTGTCGGCAAAAATAACTATTTTTGCACAATCTGTGCAGTAGCGCGGAGGACAAACAACGACAATATGCGAATAACATTGATACTGGCCCTCTCGGCCGCGCTCCTTTCCGGAGTGGACGCGGGGGGTGCCACCCAGAGAAAAGACTTCGACAGGGCCATGGAGCTGTACCGAGCCGGGCTCTATTCGGAAGCGTTCCTCTCCTTTGGAAAGCTCGACGGGATCGTGGCGGAGGGCTATTCCGTGCTGTCCGCCGTCAAGGCGGATGCGGACTGCTGCTTCGCCCTCGCCGAAGAATACACCCGTTCCTATCCGGAGTCCCCGGTAGTGCCGAAAATCCGCTATGCCTGCGGCCTGAAGCGGTTCGACGAGGGCAATTTCGAGGAAGCGGCCTACTGGCTTGCCAGGGTTTCGGCGACCGAACTTGCCAAGAGGGACCGTTCGGAGTACATGTACAAGAAGGCCTACAGCGAGTTCGGCAAGGGCAATTATTCCTATGCCGAGGAGCTGCTTCTCAAGTCCGAGCGCCTGCCGTATTCCGATTACACGGCCCCTTCCCGCTATTCGCTGGGCTACATTTATTACTCCGGGGAGAACTTCAAGGAGGCCTTTAGGTGGTTTAGTGAATCCTCCAAAGATCCAAGATTTTACGAAATCTCCAATTACTATATGCTCGAGTGTCGTTTCATGATGAGGGACTATGACTACGTCATCGAAAACGGCGAGAGCATGTTCGACAAAGTCCCCGAGGACAGGAAGCCTCACCTGAGCCGTATCATCTCGGAGTCTTACCTCGTAAAAGGAGATGCGTCGAAGGCCAAGGAATACTACGAAAAGACCTCCGGCAGCCGCCTCGCCCCGAAGGGCAGGACTGATTATTTCTATTCCGGCTCGCTGCTGTATTCGGTCGGCGATTACGCCGGCGCGGTGGAGAATTTCTCGCTCATGGGCGAGAGGCGCGATTCGCTCGGCCAGATAGCCTCCTACAGGATGGGAGACAGCTACATCCGCCTGCGCAACAAGGTCGCTGCGATGGATGCCTTCCGCGAAGCTTCGCGGGAGGACTGGGATCCGGCCATCCGCGAGGATGCAGCCTTCAATGCCGCCAAGCTCGCATTTGACCTTGGCGGCGACACCGCTCCGTTCTCCGACTATATCCGCCGCTACGGATCCGAGGGCAAGGGCGACCGAATCTATTCATATATGGCTATGGCGGCCCTTGTCAACCACGACTACGAGGGCGCGGTCGCGGCCTACGACAAGGTCGAGGTCCTCGACGACAGGATGAAGGGCAACTACATGAAAGCCTATTACTTACGGGCAGCGCAGCTGATGGGCAACGGCTCATGGCGCAGCGCCGTTCCCTGCCTGAAGGCTGCGGCCTATTACGCCCCGAGACAGGATCCTTTCAACCAGATCTCACGCTATTACCAGGCCGAGGCCCTCTTCCGCGACGGCAACTACGCCGAGGCGCGGCAGATTCTCCTTGACCTTTACAATATCTCCGCCCTCGACGGGACGGCGGAGGGGAACCTGATCCCTTACGGAATCGCCTGGTGCTATTTCAAGGAAGCCGACGGCAAGAACGCTATCCGTTGGTTCAACAGCTACCTTGAGACCCCTTCTCCTGTCTATGGCGCTGACGCTGAGACGAGGATCGCCGACTGCTACTTCATGGCCAAGGAATACCGCACGGCCGCGACGGCCTACGAGCGCGTCCTGAAGGACTATCCGGATTCCGACGACCTCTATCCCGCCCTCCGCGGGGGAGTGGCCTGCGGCCTTCTTGGAGACAAGGCCGGCAAGATCCGCTTCCTGGAGTCGGCCAAGGAGGCGCCGATGACGGCGGAGCTCTGGCCGGACGCGATGTATGAGCTCGGAAGGGCTTACGTCGATGCCGGAGACCGTGATTCCGCCGTTAAGACTTTCAACACCCTGAGGGCCGGAAGCACCGAGAAGGAATTCACCGCCAAAGCCCTCATCGAGCTCGGTATGCTTGAGAACAACGAAGGTCACACGGATGCCGCCCTTGCCCACTACAAGGAGGTCGTGTCGATGCTTCCGGGCAGTTCCCAGGCCGACGACGCCCTCCTTGCGATAGAGTCCATCTACAAGACCACCGGTGCTCCGGACGAGTACCTCGCCTACGTCAACAGCCTCGGTTCATCCTCCGGAAGGAGCGAGGCCGAGAAGGAGGCCGTCTATTTCGCTTCGGCCGAGCAGCTGTTCCTCGCAGGCAATTACAGCAAGGCCCTCACGGCCTTCGAGAAGTATCCATCCCTGTATCCTGGGGGGAAGAATCTCGCCAAGGCGGACTACTACAAGGCCGAGTGCCTGAGGTGCACCGGCAGGAAGGAGCAGGCGTGCGACGCTTACCGCAAGGCCGTTTCCGAAGGCTTGGAGCCTTCCTTCCTGGAGCCCGCGCTCCTTGCCCTCGGCAACCTGTCGTTCTCCCTTGAGAACTACTCCGATGCATTCTCGGCCTTCCAGACCCTCCGCGAAAAGGCGTCCCTCAAGGATAACCGCGAGGCCGCCGCGGCCGGGATGATGCGTTCCGCTTTCAAGGGAAGGAATTATTCCTCCGCGATATCCTCGGCCGACCTTGTCCTCGCGTTCTCATCCGGAGATCTCGCGAGGGAGGCGGACTGGATCAAAGCGAAGTCCTATCTCGCTACAAGCCAGAGAGACAAGGCCTTCCGCCTTCTCGAGACTCTCAGCGCCTACCCTTCGACAAGCGAAGGCGCAGAGGCGACCTATCTGATTATCCAGGATCTCTACGACAGGGGAGAGTTCTCGTCCGTCAGCGAAAAAGTCTATGACTTCTCCTCGAAGGCCGGAGGCGAGAATTACTTCCTCGCCAAGGCCTTCATAGTCCTCGGAGACACGTTTATGGAGCAGGGCAACACCGCCCAGGCCCGTGCAACCTATGAGAGCATCGCTTCCGGTTACACTCCGGATCCCGGCCGTGAGGACGACGTCCTCGACCAGGTCAGGATGCGTCTCCGCAAAATCGACAGGCAATGAAAAAGATAGCAGTCATACTGGCCTTGGCGGCCGTCGCAGCGGCGGCGCAGGCCCAGAACCTCAACCCGACGGTTGAAGTGACCAATATCTACGAAGGCTCGGTGACCCGTGCCGACAAGCCGGACGCCCCCGTGACCGTCCCTGATTCGGTGACTGTGTTCAACCTCGATTTCGACTACTCGACCTTCGAGCGGCCGTATATGGGCGCCTACGATTTCTCTCCTTATCTCATAGGCCTGAAGCCTTCCCCGAGCGCATCAAATCCTGGCCGGCTGTATGTCAGCGCCGGCGCAGGGTACAGGCTCCGCCCTGAGGCTGAGATAGTCTGGACCCCATGCCGTAAGGGAGACTTCCATCCGGGGCTATATGGCTCTCTCCACTCTTTCTTCGGGCCGTATAACAATCTTGTGGAACGGGAGGGCCGGGTTGTCTCGGACGGCGGCTATTTCAATGGCTTCGATGCAGCGGTCAAGGCCGGGACTAACGGCGCCTGGTTCCTTCCCAGGTCCATTTTCTCATACGATGTCCACTACGGTGGCATTTTCACGAGGGATACCCTGAAGCCCGTCCGCAGCGTCCACATGGCGGACGGAACTGTCAGGTTTCGCAGCGCCGATGACAGTGGAAGCCGTTTCTTCTACGATGCGGCCTTCTCCTACCGTTTCGCGAAGGAATTCAACGGCAGGAATGCCCCCATGCGGGAGCATCGCGCATTTTTCGACAGTTCGTTCGGCTACGACCTCAACGACATTCACCGCTTCTCGGTGGATGCCGACGTGATGGTCTCCGACATCGGCGGCATGTACGACGGCTATGGCGGCTACGTCCGTTTTATCCCCAAATACAGGCTGCAAAAGGGGCGCTGGAGGCTGGATGCCGGCCTTGCGCTTTCCATCACGATGGGATCCGGCAGAAGGGAAGCGGACCCCGTGCTGTATGGCAGCCGGGGCTACCAGGTCGTCTATCCCGACGTTTTCATAGGTTTTGAGGCCATCAGGGAGAGGATGGTTATCTATGCCAGAGTGAACGGCGGCGAAAAAGTCAACTCCTTCAGTGACGTCGTTCTCTCTAACCACTTCTTCTCGAAGGACTATGCCCACAGCGGCGCCCTTCTCGACTTCTCGGCCGACAGGATCAACGCTTCGATAGGCCTTCGCGGCAATATCAGTGCCCGTTTCCGCTACGACCTTTCCGGCGGCTATGCATTGATAAAGAACGACATGCTGTATTCGACCGGCGGACCTTCCGTGGTCTATCAGGACCACAATCTCTGGTATGCAACCCTTCTTGCCGGCTGGGATTCGGTACACTGCAGGGCTGACGGCGGTTTCTACGTCCGCAAGACCAGTCTGGACGACTGGAATGCGGACGCATTCGAGCCCGGGATTTTCTCCGGTTATTTCAAGGCTGAATACATCTACAAGTCCCGCCTTGCGGTCGGCCTGGACTGCTCATTTTCCACCGCGATGCACTCATACGGAGTGGAGAAGCTGACCATCCCCGGATGGTTCGACCTCGGCCTTATCGCCGACTTTGCCGTGACCCGCAAATTCGGTCTCTGGGTGCGCAGCGGCAACCTCATCGGGATGACCATCCAGAGGGTTCCGTACTACTCTGAAAAGGGTCGCTGGGTAACCGCCGGAGTGAAGTTCAATTTGTAGGTTTAACGCTTGTTATTTACGCTGGTTTTTACTATCTTTGTGCGTTTTATAGGGACCTTCCCTGAGTAGAGAAAAAACAGTACAAAGATATGACTGAAAACGAAGAAATCAAGCAGGCTGAAGAGCAGTATTCCGCCAATTCAATCCAGGTCCTCGAAGGGCTTGAAGCAGTAAGGAAAAGGCCGTCGATGTACATAGGCGACATCGGCGAGCGCGGCCTGCATCACCTCGTCTATGAGGTGGTCGATAATAGTATCGACGAAGCCATGGCCGGCTTCTGCACGGACATCGACGTCGTCATCCTCGGCGACAACTCCATCCGCGTCAGCGACAATGGCCGAGGCATCCCGACCGGGATGCACGAGAAAGAGCACCGCAGCGCCCTGGAGGTCGTCCTCACGATCCTCCACGCCGGCGGTAAATTCTCCAAGTCCAACTATAAAGTGTCCGGTGGTCTCCACGGTGTCGGCGTCTCCTGCGTCAACGCCCTGTCCGATCACCTCCACGCTGAGGTCCACCGCGAAGGCAAGGTCTTCGAGCAGGACTACTCCAGGGGCAAGCCCCTCGGAGATGTCCGCGTGACCGGGACCTGCGAGGACACCGGGACCGTCATAACCTTCCACCCGGACCCGACGATCTTCGTCCAGACTATCGTCTATAAGTACGACACCCTTGCGGCCCGCCTCCGCGAGCTCGCGTATCTGAACAAAGGCATACGCATCACCCTGACGGACCAGAGGGAGCTCGTGGATGAGATGGTGATGTCCCCGGACGGCGAGATGAAGGCGACCGGCAAGACTGTATTCCGTCACGACACCTTCTACTCCGAGGAAGGCCTCAAGCAGTTCATCGAGTACCTCGACGGCGGTGCCTCCCAGCTCATCCCCGAGCCGATCTGCGTCGCCGCGGACAAGATCATCCCCATCGACATAGCCCTCAGCTACAACAACGGCTATTCCGAGAAGATCTACTCCTACGTCAACAACATCAACACGATAGAAGGCGGCACCCACCTCCAGGGCTTCAAGATGGGCCTTTCCCGTTCCCTGAAGAACTACGCCGAGAAGAACAACCTCTTCGCGAAGCTCAAGACCGAGCTTTCGCCCGAGGACTTCCGCGAAGGCCTGACCGCCGTCGTCTCCGTCAAGGTCGCCGAGCCCCAGTTCGAGGGCCAGACCAAGACCAAGCTGGGAAACAGCGAAGTTACTTCTGTCGTCTCGCAGGCGACCGCCGCGGCCGTCGATTCCTACCTTGAGGAGCACCCGAGGGAAGCGAAGACCATCATCGAGAAGGTCGTCCTCGCCGCGACTGCCCGCGCAGCCGCGCGCAAGGCCCGCGAAATGGTTCAGAGGAAGACAGTCATGACCGGTGCCGGCATGCCCGGCAAGCTCTCCGACTGTTCGGAGAAGGATCCCGAGAGGTGCGAGCTCTTCCTCGTCGAGGGAGATTCCGCAGGCGGCACCGCAAAGCAGGGCCGTGACCGCCGCTACCAGGCGATCCTCCCGCTGAGGGGTAAGATCCTCAACGTGGAGAAGGCCCTCGAGGCCAAGGCGTTCGAGAGCGAGGAGATCCGCAACATCTACACCGCCCTCGGCGTGACAGTAGCCCAGGAGGACGAGACCGGCGAGAAGAAAATGGACCTTTCCAGGCTCCGTTATCACAAGGTCATCATCATGACCGATGCCGATGTGGACGGCAGCCACATCGCCTGCCTCATCCTGACCTTCTTCTTCCGCTACATGTTCGACCTCATAAAGAACGGTTACGTTTATCTCGCCACCCCTCCGCTCTATCTTGTCAAGAAGGGCAAGGACGAGGTCTATTGCTGGACCGAAGGCCAGAGGGACGAGGCGGCGCTCCGCCTTGGCAAGGGCTCGGAGAAGGGCGTTTTCATCCAGCGCTACAAAGGTCTCGGTGAAATGTCCGAGGCCCAGCTCTGGGAGACTACGATGGATCCTTCCCGCAGGCTTCTCCGCCAAATCACTATAGAGAACGCGGCCCAGGCCGAAAGGACCTTCTCGATGCTTATGGGCGAGGACGTTCCGCCGCGCCGCCAGTTCATCGAGGAGAACGCCCACTATGCAAACATCGACGCTTAACTTGTTATTCCGAACGACGACATTTTGTCATTTCGAGCAAAGTCGAGAAATCTAAACCACAATAATTATGTTAGACATTTTTGACAGGATATCCCGCGACGCCGGTGGCCCCATCGGACAGTACTTCGAGCAGGGATTCGGTTACTATATGTATCCGCGCCTTGAGGGCGAGCTCGGCCCCCATATGTTTTTCAACGGCATGCCGGTCCTCAACTGGAGCCTCAACAACTACCTCGGCCTGGCTAACCACCCCGAGATCCGCAAAGTCGAGACCCAGGCGACGGCCGACTGGGGCCTTTCCTACCCCATGGGCAGCCGTATGCTTTCCGGACACACCAAATACCACGAGAAGCTCGAGAAGATGTTCGCCGACTTCGAGAAGAAGGAGGACGCCTTCCTCTTCAATTTCGGCTACCAGGGCATCGTCTCCACAATCGACTGCCTCCTTGCCCGCCACGACGTCGTGGTCTATGACAACGAGGCCCACGCCTGCCTCCTCGACGGTATCCGTCTCCACATCGGCAGCAAATACAAATACCGCCACAACGACATGGCCGACTGCGACCGCATCCTGACCAGGGCGTGCAAAGAGGCCGACGAGAACGGCGGCGGTGTGCTCCTCATCACTGAAGGCGTTTACGGCATGACCGGCGCCCTCGGCAAGCTCGACGAGATTGTCGCGCTGAAGAAAAAGCACAATTTCCGTATCCTCATCGACGACGCCCATGGTTTCGGCCTTATGGGTGCCCACGGTAGGGGGACAAGCGAGCACTTCGGCGTGATGGACGGTGTTGACCTCTACATCGGCGCCTTCGCCAAGAGTATGGCTTCCATCGGCGGCTTCGTAGCCGGTCCGCGCAAGATAATCAACTATCTGCGCCTCAACATGCGCTCCCAGATGTACGCCAAGAGCCAGCCCCTCCCGTTCGTGATTTCCAACATCAAGAGGCTTGAAATCATCATGTCTCCTGAAGGCGACGAGCGCCGTCGCAAGTGCATGGAGATAACCCACGCTATCCAGAAGGGCTTCCGCGACCAGGGCTTCGACATCGGTGAGGCCGAGGCGTGCGTCACCCCGATCCACATAGATGGCGGCGGCATCGCCCAGGCGACCAAGATTGCAAAGGACCTCCGTGAGAACTACCGCATCTTCTGCTCGATGGTCATCTATCCCGTCATCCCTAAAGGCATGATCATCTTCCGCATAGTCTCGACAGCTTCTCACACGATGGAAGATGTCAATTACACCCTCAACGCATTCAAGGAAATCAAGGCCAAACTCGACGCCGGTCTCTATGACGGCGACGACATCGCCGCGATGAAGGTCGAGTAATGAGACTCCCTGCCTATTTTAAAGACAAGGTCGTAATCGTGACCGGGGCGAGTTCGGGTATCGGACTCGCCTCGGCACGCCTTTTCGGCAGCCTCGGCGCCAGGGTAGTGATGGCCGCCCGATCTGAAGAAAAGATGCTGGAGCTCTCTCCGAGCGTGTCTTCTGATCCGGCTAACGTCCTGTGTGTCAAGGCGGATGTCTCGGTTGAGGACGACTGCCGCGCTCTTGTCGAAAAGACAGTTGAGCGCTTCGGCCGCATCGACATACTCGTCAATAATGCCGGCCTTTCGATGCGGGCGATGTTCTCCGATCTGGACCTCAAAGTGCTCAGGACACTTATGGACGTCAATTTCTGGGGGACCGTCCAGTGCACCAAATATGCCCTTCCTTATCTTCTGGAATCAAAGGGGCAGGTCGTCGGCGTGATCTCCATCGCCGGCTACTCGGCCCTCCCGGCAAGGACCGGCTATTCCTCATCGAAATACGCCATCCGCGGTTTCCTCGACACGCTCCGTATCGAGCATCTCAAGGACGGGCTTGGCGTCCTCGTGTTCGCTCCTGGATACACATCGTCCAATGTGCGCAATGCAGCTCTTACTGCGGACGGCTCCGCCCAGGGCAAGACTCCTCTGGAGGAAGGCAAATTGATGAGCGCCGAGGAATGCGCCCTTCACCTTGCCAGGGCGCTCGCAAAGCGGAAGTCCGAAGTGATCCTTACCGGACTCGGCAAGGCGACGGTGGCTTTCCACCGTCTCTTCCCCCGTCTTACCGACCGTCTCACCTACAGATTCATAGCACGTGAAGCTGACAGTCCCTTTAAGTAGAAAATGAAATTACCGAAGATCCCGAGACGTTTCCTGCCGCTTGCAGCGCTGACCCTTGTCCTCCTCGTCATTATGCCGAGGACGGCCAAGTTCGGCTACGACTACAAGAAAGGTTCGCCCTGGCCCTACGAGACCCTTATCGCCCAGTTCGATTTCCCGGTTCTCAAGACCGAGGAGCAGATACTGGAGGAGAGGGAAAGCGCAGGCTCCGTCATCATCCCGTATTACCGTTTCTCTGAAGAGACGGTAGGGGAGACGGTAAAGGCGGTGGAGGCGCTGGATCTTGGAAAATACTCATCCCTAAAAGGGGAAATAATATCGAAGATAGGGGAGATCTACGGCAAAGGCATTATCTCGGACGCCAAGAT
Organism: Bacteroidales bacterium; assembly: GCA_017534745.1. Taxonomy (GTDB): domain Bacteria; phylum Bacteroidota; class Bacteroidia; order Bacteroidales; family UBA932; genus Cryptobacteroides. Next base: position 15,931 of record JAFXVX010000018.1, read on the forward strand.
AAAGGTTGTCAAAGGGTCGGCCGACGTCTCAAAGGATGTCATCTATATCCAGAGGGGCAAGAGGGCCGAGAAGCATCCTGTGAGCGAAGTTTACAAGGTCTCCTCCGCGGAGAACAAACTTCTCTCGGACATCTCCGCCGGCCATCCGGACGTCAATGTGGATTCCCTCCTTTCCAAAGGGGGAGTCTATGATTTGCTGACTCCCAACCTTACTTACGACCGCACGACGACTGAGCTCGTCCATGCGGGTTCTTCGGACTACATCTCTCCGACCCAGGGCTACGTCGCCAAGGACCGCAAGATAGTCTCGCAGGGCGAGATCGTGACGGCGGAAATCGCACAGATGCTGGATTCCTACAAGGCGGAGTACAACAAGACCTACGGCTACGGCAAGCCCCGTGTCCTGCTTTGGCTGGGCAATCTTCTCCTGGCTATAACCCTTGTAGTAATCCTTTATTTTTCAATATATTACACCAATCCGAAGATATTCTCCGACCGCAACAGGTACTACTATCTCCTGATGGTTTTCCTGCTTGCCTCGGTCTCGGCGTTCCTCACTGACAAGCTTCCTCCGACCCTTGTCTATCTGATGCCGTTCTACATCTTCGCCCTGTTCCTCCAGTCGTTTTTCTCCACCAGGGTGGTGCTGCCGGTCTATGTGGTCTCGCTGCTTCCGCTCCTGATTTTCTCCGGGAGCGGGGTTGAACTCTTCATTATGCACATTACGGCCGGAGTGGTAGGAGTTTTCATGGTCAGGTATTTTGGCAAGAGCTGGCGCCAGTTCATCCTGGCGACCGCAGTCTTTGTGGTGCTTCTCGTGACCCACGTCGCCTTCCGCCTGACCGACATGGTCGGCAGCAGCAATTTCTTCCGCACTGCGATGTACCTCGGCCTCGGCTGCTTCATCGCGGTCGGGCTTTACCAGTTGATATATCTCTTCGAGAAAATATTCAATTTGGTGTCAGCCAATCGCCTGAGCGAGTTGGCAGACACAAATAACAAGCTTCTCCGCGAGCTTTCGCAGAAGGCTCCCGGTACCTTCCAGCACTGCCTTCAGGTGATGAGTATGGCCGACGCCGCGGCCCGTTCGATCGACGCGGATGTCGCGCTCGTGAGGGCCGGGGCCCTTTATCACGACATAGGCAAGATGGCTAACCCCCTCTGTTTCATTGAGAATGAGAACCTCGTTCCGGGCGGCTCCCACTACCACGAGTCCCTGACGCCGGAGGAGAGCGCGAAGCAGATCATCCGCCACGTCAGCGACGGAGTCGAAATAGCCGTAAAGAACGGTCTGCCCGACGTGATTAAGGATTTCATACTCACTCACCACGGGACCTCCAAGACCGGCTATTTCTACGGTCGTTATCTCCAGGAAGGCGGTGACCCGGAAAACTCTGCATCCTTCACGTATCCAGGCCCCAATCCCGTGACCAAGGAGCAGACGGTCCTTATGCTCTGCGATTCTCTCGAAGCCGCATCCAGGACCCTCAAGGAGAATTCCCCGGAAGCTTATTCCGAGTTCGTGGAAAAGATAGTCGAAGGCAAGATGAAGGAGGGTCAGTTCAGGGACGCTGACATATCTGTCCGCGAGATCGGTATAGTTAAAGAGGTGATGAAGGATTACCTCCGCCAGATTTACCATGAAAGAATAGAATATCCAAAACAATAACGAAATGAAAATTGACAGCAAACAGATTGACGCGCTGAATTCGACAGTGAAGATTACTCTCGCTCCCGCTGATTACGAGGAGGCAGTGAAGAAAAGACTTTCCGAGCGCAGGCGCACGGCGGAGCTCAAGGGGTTCCGCAAGGGAATGGCACCTGCATCCCTTATAAACAGGCTTTATGGCGAGCAGGCCCTTTATGAAGCGGTCAACAGGGTGGTCTCCGACGCCCTCAATAACCATATCAGCGAGAAGAAGCTCCGCGTCGTCGGTGAGCCCCTTCCCAGCGAGGATCAGCCTGAGAACAAGTGGGAGAACGGAGCCGACTTCTCCTTCTCTTTCGATATAGCGACGACCCCGGAGATCAACGTGGATGTTGACAAGTCCGACAAGGTGGTTTACTATCAGATCAACGTGACCAAGGAAGCCCGCGAAGCCCTCAAGAAGAACATTCTCGGCAGCTACGGCACGACCGAGGAGGCCCCTAAGGCCGGCCCCGAGGACTATATCATCGCAGACCTTGACAACGGCACCCACAAAGTGGACGGCGCCTACATTTCCCTGAGGAATGTCGCCGGGGCCGTGCAGCCGGCATTCGTCGGCATCAAGGCCGGCGACAGCCTGGATATCAATGTCAATGAGGTCTTTGAGAATGAGACCGACAGGGCCGCCCTCCTTAAAGTCAAGAAGGAGGAGCTCCCTTCCATCGATCCTGCTTTCAAGCTCACTGTGGTCAATGTCAAGACTTTCGTCCCCGCAAAGGAGAGCCAGGAGACCTATGACAAGATCTATGGTGAAGGTGTCGTGAAGAGCGCCGAGGAGTTCGATGCGAAGATCGACGAGAGGCTTCGCGCAGAATACGCCCAGATGGCGGACTCCCGCTTCGCCAGGGACCTTCGCGACTATCTGGTCGCAAAGGCTGCGGTCGATCTCCCCGAGGCTTTCCTCAAGAGGTGGCTCTTTGAGGTCAACGAGGGCAAATACAGCAAGGAGCAGATCGAGCACGATTTCCCTGCCTTCCTCGCTGATTTCCGCTGGCAGATGGTCAAGGGTTCCATCATGAAGAAACTGGGGCTCAAGGTTGAAAAAGACGAGGTGCAGGCTGCGGCCTACTCCTATGCGGCCTATCAGTATGCGATGTACGGCTTTGCCAACGCTCCCAAGGAGATGGTTGAGGACTACGCAAAGAGGATTCTTACCGATGAACGCCAGGCCCGCCAGATTGAAGAGCAGGTCGAGGACAACAAGACCATCGCCGCCGTCCGCGAGCTTATCACCCTTGAGAACAAGAAGATATCAGAAGCTAAATTCAAGGCACTATGAAAAGTGAATTCAACCGTTTTGCCGTTTCCTCCGGGATCTCGTCAATGACGCTCCACCGCTATGAGAGTGCGGTGGATTCGTACATCAACCCCACAATCATCGAGGAGCGCAAGATGAATGTCGCTTCGATGGATGTCTTCAGCCGCCTGATGATGGACAGGATTATCTTCCTCGGCGTCCCCATCGACGACGACGTGGCCAATATCATCCAGGCCCAGCTCCTTTTCCTCGCATCGACGGACAGCAATGCCGATATCAGTCTGTATCTCAACACTCCCGGTGGCCAGGTCACTTCCGGCCTTGCCATTTACGACACGATGCAGATCGTTTCGCCTGACGTCGCGACGATCTGTACCGGCATGGCTGCCTCGATGGGCGCCGTGCTGCTTTGCGCCGGTGCGGCGGGCAAGCGCTCGGCCCTTCCTCACTCGAGGGTGCTGATTCACCAGCCGCTCGGCGGCGCAAAGGGTCAGGCGTCCGATATACTTATCGCAGCCAAGGAGATAGAGAAGACCCGTGAGGAGCTCTTCCGCATCATCGCTTCCCACACCGGCCAGCCTTACGAGAAGGTCGCGGCCGACGGCGACAGGGACTATTGGATGACCTCCGATGAGGCTCTTGCCTACGGTATGATTGACGAAATCCTTTCGGGAAAGAAGAATAAGTAGGGAATGGCCAGGAAAATGTCCGGGACTTCACGCAGATGCTTTTTCTGCGGCAGGGAAGAGAAGGATGTCGATCTTCTCCTCCAGGGCATGTCGGGATGTATCTGCACCGATTGTGTCGGGATGATAGACGACTATCTTCGCGAGTCCGCTCCTTCGGTGGGAGACTCCTACAGGCCGTCCCTTCCGGTCAAGACGAAGACCCCGAAGGAGATAGTCTCTGTCCTCGACCAGTATGTCATAGGCCAGGACAGGGCCAAGAAAATCCTTTCAGTAGCTGTCTATAACCACTATAAGCGTCTTGCCAACAATCTCGGAGGCAAGGAGGACAACGAGGTTGAGCTGGAGAAGTCAAATATCCTTCTCGTGGGCCCGACAGGCACAGGTAAGACATTGCTGGCCAAGACCATAGCCAGGCTTCTGGAGGTCCCGTTCACTATTGTGGACGCGACCGTCCTGACGGAAGCCGGCTATGTCGGCGAGGATGTTGAGAGCATTCTCACCCGCCTTCTGCAGGAGGCGGATTTCGACGCGAAGAAAGCAGAGATGGGCATAGTCTTCATCGACGAGATAGACAAGATAGCCCGCAAGAGCGACAATCCATCGATTACCCGCGACGTTTCCGGCGAAGGTGTGCAGCAGGCGCTGCTCAAGCTCCTCGAAGGTTCAGTCGTCAACGTTCCGCCGAAGGGCGGCCGCAAGCACCCCGAGCAGGAGTTTATCCACATCAACACCCAGAACATCCTCTTCATCTGCGGCGGCGCCTTCGAAGGGATAGAACGCCGTATCGCCCAGAGGCTTAACACCCAGATTATCGGTTTCGGTGCTGAGCAGAAGCAAAGGATTACTTCCGATAACCTTCTTCAGTATGTTGAGGCTCAGGATTTGAGGGCTTATGGCCTTATCCCTGAGATTGTCGGTCGGCTCCCCGTCGTGACGTATCTTGATCACCTCGACAGGGATGCCCTCAAAAGGATTCTCACGGAGCCGAAAAACTCCGTCATCCGCCAGTACACCAAACTCTTCGAGATGGACGGCAAAAAGCTTGTCATAGATCCGGAAGTCCTCGATATCATCGTGGACACTTCCATCGAGAATAAGCTTGGCGCCCGCGGCCTCCGGTCAATCTGCGAGAAAATAATGACAGACGCGATGTATGAAGCTCCCTCGACAAAGTCGGCGACCTTCCACATCACGCCTGAATACGCCCGGGAAAAACTTTCCTAAAGAAAATCTTCAAAGTAGCGCGTGACCTTGTCCATCAGGTGGATACGGTCACGCCCCATAACGTTGTGCTCGGCCACCGGGTAGGGGAAATAGTCCACAGGGACTCCCAGTCTCACGCATTCCTGGACAAAGCTGAGGCTGTGCTCCCAGACGACTGTCTTATCGACAGCTCCCTGGCAGATAAGAAGACGGCCCTTCAGGTTGCCGGCCTTGCTGACAAGGCCTGTCGCTTCGAATCCTTCCGGATTGGTCTCCGGAGTGTCCATGTAGCGCTCTCCGTACATCACCTCGTACCACTTCCAGTCGATGACCGGGCCGCCGGCGACGCCGACCTTGAAAGTCTCCGGGAAGCGCGTCATAAGGGTAATCGTCATAAAGCCTCCGTAGCTCCATCCGTGGACGCCAATCCTGTCGGCATCCACATACGGCAGGCTGCGAAGCATCTTTATGCCTTCCATCTGGTCGGCGGCCTCTGCCTCGCCGCAGCGGCGGTTTATGGCCTTCTCGAAGGCGGCGCCGCGGTTTTCGGTCCCCCTGTTGTCCTGGACATAGACGATGTAACCCTTCTGTGCCATAAGCATTTCCCACATTCGGACGCCGCCGAGCCACTTGTCTGCTACCATCTGTGAATGGGGGCCACCATAGACATAGACAACAACTGGGTATTTCTTTGAAGGATCGAAACCGAGGGGACGGTAGAGCCTGTAGTAGTTGTCGAAACGTCCGTCGGCGCTTTTCACGGTGCCGAGCTCGACCTCGGTCGAGGCGTAGGCCTTGAGAGGGTCCTCTGCGACCATGACGGTGCGGCTGCTCCTGCCGTCGGTGGAGCGGACAACCGTCTGGCCGGGGAAATCAAAGGACGTCCAACTGTCTATATACCAGGTGCATGAGGGGTTCATCGAGATGTCGTGCCAGCCCTCTTCCGTTGTCAGTCGGACGCTCTTGCCGAACTTAATCCTGTCAGGAGCAGCCTTTTTCTTAGGTATATTAAGGTCAATCCGGAACAGATGATTCTCGATGGGGGAGACCTCGGCGGAGGTGTACCAGACGGATCTGCCGTTGTTGGCGACGTACTGCACGTCAGCGTCAACCCCGGTAAGGCGGCGTATATGGCCCAGGGTATCAACCAGATAGAGATTGCGCCAGCCATCCATGTTGTCGGTGCGGTAGATGAACATGTCGGTCCTGCCCTTCAGGAACCAGACGGGATCCTGGGGTTCTACCCAGGCGTCGTTGTCCTCTGTGAGAAGCGTGCGGCGGAATTCGCCCGTTGCCGCGTCGTAGCGATCCAGCCTGGCGTGGTGCTGGCTGCGGTCGAGAATGACGGCATAGATGTCCTTCTCGTCTGGCGACCAGCTGACGGAGGTAATGTACCGCTCGGGGGTGAACCCCTTGACATCTAGCACCGTAGTGCTCTTGTTGTCAAGGTGATAGACCAGCAGTTTGACCTTTTCTGAATCCATCCCGGCCATGGGATATTTAATCTGCACCAGCGAGCCGGTCCGGGAGGTGATATCAAGGAGGGGAAAACTCGTCACCAGCCTTTCGTCCTTCATATAGAAGGCGACGGCTCTGCCGGAGGGGGAGAAATACCAGCCGTCGTTGATACCGAACTCATTGCGGCTCACCGTCTCGCCGAAGGTGAACGCCCCGGCGGTCCCTTCTGCGACGAGAGTTGTGTCGCGGCCATCGACGACATAAAAACTTCCGTCCTTTGAGAAGGCTGATGGCTTTACGGCAGGGATGGAGACCCCGACGGAGTCTTTTTCCCACTTGCCGTCCTTATAATATTTATAGGTGTTCTCTCCTGTCCATCTGCAGTAGGCTCTTTTCGGATAGACACCCTTCCCGAGCACGACTTCTTCCATGGTGAAGAGCCTGCCGGAAGGGTCTCCGGCCGGTTTTGTCTTAAGAACAGCGGCTTCGGAGACACAAGGAAGAAAAGCCGCCAGGGCGATGGCGGCTGCAAGTCTTTTAATCATTGGAACTAGGTCGTTGTGAAGATGTCCTCGTCGAGGGAATGGTTCTTGTCCTCGATGGGCCTGGACTCTTCAATGGAATCGACTATCCTTTTGTTGTAACCTCTCCAGGGAAGGGTGCCGAAATACTCCTTGAAGTGGAGCGATACCCTCTGGCCGGTCAGGCCCATAAGCTGCTCCGCTACTTCTGCGTCGGATACGGAGAAACTGAATTCATTGGACTGGACACCGCCCTGGGAGTCTTTGCCCTTCGAGCCGTAGCCGGAGAGGATCATCACTCCTTCGTAGGTCTTGAAAACATAGCCCTTGCGGGAGATCTGGTTGAGCTCACCGGTCTTGACGCCCTCGCTGAAAACATAGTAGAAACGGAAGTAGCAGAAGGCGGCCAGGCCGAGGATCAGGATTACGATGAACCAGGTGAGAACTTTTTTGAACGTTGTCATATCAGTGCATGTTTGAGACAAAAATACGAAATTTTTAAAAAGAAAAATGCAGGGGTATGAAGGTTTTTTCCATGGGTAGTTAAGATTTCCCTTTAAAAAACAGCAAAAGTGTTTAAAAAACATAAAAATCAGGGGCCTGACGCGGCTCTCCGCTTGATTCCAGGCGGAGCCCAGGCTTACCTTTGCATCGGTTCTGATTTCAGTCAAATCCCGCAATGCGCACACTTCCGCTCATATTATCCTTCGCTTTTGCCGCCTGCTCTACCATGCCGGAGCAGGCGACGGAGGTGACGGTCAGGGTGAAGTGGCCGTCTGAGGCGCCGTCATCGATGACGGTAATTGCCTACGGCAGCACGAGGCGGGAGCTGACCAGAAAGACCGTGACCGGAGCCGACTCCGTCAGATTCCTGTGTCCCGGGAGAGTGCTCGCGGCCGTCGCTTTTCCATATACGGAGGACGAGTGGCGTTCGCTGAGGCTCCATTCGACAGGGAGCCTGGGCTCGGCGTCGGTCACCTACGGAGAGGGATACGGGTCCGGGACGCTTTTCAGTGCCGGAGGGGCTTACGTGGAAGGGAAGGAGTGCCATATATCTGCCTTGGCGCTTCTCCATCCCAGGGAAGTCTGTCTCAGGATTGACGAGCCGTCCCGGATCGCCTCGATCGAGGGAGCCCTGTCGGGCGTCCCGGCCGGAGCGCTGCTCCGCGGCGGGGAAACGCTTCCTGACAGGGTGTCGGTCCCGCTCCGGGACTGGAGATTTTCGGGGACCCTGGCGAGGTCCTCGTGCACACTGTTCGACAGCGGGTGTGTCGGGACCGTCTCGGTGAGGATACTCCTCACGGACGGGAAGACGGTCTTCCGAACCCGCTTCCCCAGCGGGCCTCCGGGCATGTTCCCGGTCCCCGAAATCTCTCTCCCGGAGACCTCTTCCGGCGGTTTTTTCCAGGCTGAAATAGGGGACTGGACCCAGTCAGACACCATCACAATCAATGTTTAACAAAAATACCACTCCAAAACCATGAAAAGAAGCATCCTTCTTGGCGCGGCGCTCGCCGCAACGCTCCTCTCCTGCAAGTCCAACCTTGCCGACCCTTCATCCCCGGCGCTTCCCGAAGCCGTCACTTTCGGGTCTTATGTCCCTTACACCCGTACGGCCGCAATAACCAGCGCAAACATTACCGATTTCGGTGTCTATGCCAGCTACAATCCATCCGGCGGCTGGACTGCAGATCTGACACCCAATTTCATGTTCGACCAGAAAGTGGAGGGCAGCGCCGCGGCGGGTTTTTCCTATTCTCCGCTAAAATACTGGCCTAAAAACGAAGGGGAGACCATTTCTTTCTTCGCTTATGCTCCCTACAAAAGTGATTCGAACGGCATTGCCGAAAGCAGCGCCCCTTCGGATGCGGGCAGCCCGCTGATCCGCTATAACCTGCCGGATGATGAGACCGCGCAGGTTGACCTTCTCGTGGCCGCCCCTGTGCCCGGCCGCACGTCTTTTGACGGGCAGGTCCGTTTCAATTTCTCCCACGCCCTTTCAAGGATAGGCATCAGTGTCAAGACTCCCGCCGCGGTCATCGCTTCAGGCAGTTACGTTTATCTGAATGCCGTGGATGTGGAGGCTGCTTTCCCTTCGTCAGGCGTGCTGGATCTTGGAACGGGCGGCTGGAGTTTCATCAATGCCGGTGCAGCCAGGACTTATTCCAGGGATCTTGGCGCTTCCGAGTCCGGTCTTTCAGTAGGGACTTCCGAATACCCGGTGCTCACAGGCGACGACTATATCATGTGCATTCCCGGAGGATCCATCCGCACATATCTTACCGTCACTTACACAGTCGTGACCCCCGATGCGGCGCTCGCGGCAGGGAAGTCAGTGATAGTCAACACAGTGGAGCTGCAGACCAATGTGACGGCGCAGGCGGGAAAGACCTTCACCATCATACTTAATCTTTCGCCGGATGCAGTGGAGTTCGACGCTCCCGTTGTAAGCGATTGGGAAGATGTGTAGGCCGGTCCTTATGGCGGTGGCTGCGGCCGCCGCCATTTCCCTTTCCTGTTCACGGGAGGCTGATATGCCGGAAGTTGCTCCTGCCGGCCGACAGGATGCGGCTGCGCAGAAGGGAATTGCAATTTCTTTTTCTGCGGAGGATATGGAGGAGACTCGATCTTCAGGGGACCGGGTGCCCGTCACTTCGTTCGGAGTGTTCGCCATCGGTTCACTGACGGGAGATGAGGTCATGTCGGACCAGAAGGTGAGCTGGAGCGACGGGGCATACAGGTACTCTCCGCTCAAGTATTTCCCGGACGGGGGACTTGATTTTATGGCATACGCCCCTTATGGAACGTCCTCCCTGGGATTTTCCTCAGGACCGGGTCTTCCGCTGGATTTCACTTTCTCCCTGCCGTCTCCTTTGGATGAAGACATAGTCCTTGCCGGGCCGCTCCGCGGGATTGAATCGGACGTTTCGCCGGTTATCCTTCCGTTCCGGCATCCTTTGACGCGCATAAGGGTCAGTTTTTCGATAAACCGCAGCAGCCTGCCTGTCCCGGAAGGGAAGGGGCTAAGGATAACTTCCGTCTCGCTTTCACACTGCATCAGGGAAGGGGAGTTCGATGCCGGAAAGGATGCCTGGACTGGCAAGGGAGGTTTTGTGTCTGCCGTGCAGGAGTGCAGGACGCTTGCTTCTGCGGAGGGCGCAGTTGAGGCCTGTTCCTTCTACAGCGTTCCTTTCACCGCACCGGAAGGGACAACGCTCCATATTGAGTGGGAGGCGTTCAATATTGATTCCGACGCGGCAACGAGGCGCTACAGCACCGACGTTGACCTTGCCGGCAGGGATTTTTCCGGGTCGCAGTGCATCACGGCGTCAATAGATGCCAGGTGGTACGCCGACACAATAGAATTTGAAGATCCTGAAGCAGAGGCGGCCTGCGTAGCGGCATTTGATGCCGACGGCGACGGGGCTCTCAGTTATGTCGAGGCTGAGAGCGTAACGGATCTCGGAGACGCCTTCCGCGACAACGACAGGATAAGCCTGTTCAATGAGTTCCGGTATTTTACCGGGCTTACCCAGATTGAGGGATTCTTTGACGGACCCTTTGCATACATGGATTCCCTAAAGGAAATAACCCTTCCGCCGAATCTGACCGACGTGGGCGGATGGCCTTTCTGCCATTGTCCCTCACTGGAGAAAATATCTGTCGCCGAGGGCAATCCGAGATATTATTCAGTGGATGGCTGCCTTTTCAACAGCAGGGCGTCGGCAATCATAAGGGTTCCGGAGTCGGTCCCTATAGAGAATTTTGAGATTCCGTCAGGTATCCGTACTATTGGCTACGGTTGTTTTGAGGGTAATATGACTATAGAGGAGCTTACGATAGGCGCTGATGTGACCAGTATAGCGAATGAAAGCCTGAGGATATATAATCTAAGGCGTATAACGGTCGCTCCCGGATCGAGCACTTTCTCCTCTCCACTGTCCAGCGTTCTGTATTCGATAAACAGTGCCGGGGAGCCCGTTTCACTGGTGCTGATTCCCTCTGAGTCCATGATTTTTTCACTGACTCTTCCCTCCACCATAAAGTCAATAGGCAATTTTGCCGTTTACGGAGGCGACAATCTCAGAGGACTGACCCTCAACGAGGGGCTTGAGAGCATAGGGATGTATGCCCTTAACGGAGTGAGTCTGGGGGACCTTGTCATCCCTTCCACGGTCACGTCCATAGGAAAGTGTGCTCTCCGCTATATCACGCTCCGTTCGCTGACTGTCCTCCCGGAAATTCCCCCCGTGATGGGGGAGTATGCACTTCCCCTCGAATCGGACGACCAGGTCCCACTGTTCCCCGTTTATGTCTCATCCCTGTCTTATACAAGCTACCTGCAGGCTCCGGTGTGGGGAACATATCCTTTGCTGAGTTCAAATTTCTGAATTACTCCCCGTTTTGGAATTTCAAAAAACCTTTTTAACTTTGCAATCCTTTTCGGGAAGTAACAGGGGCGTAGCTCAGTCGGTTCAGAGCGCTTCAGTCACATTGAAGAGGTCGTCGGTTCGAGCCCGACCGTCCCTACAGGAGGGATGAGAGCAAAATTCGCTCTCATCCCTCCTTCCTTATTATTTCAGTCAGGCAAGAGGTGTTGTTGTGAAAGTGAAGGGAAAAAACTATATTTGCGAAAATTATACACTTAAACACTTGACTATGAAACGTATTTTCTGGCTTCTTGCCATCTCAGCGCTCTTCCTTGGCGCATGCAAAAAGGACAAGAACAAAGGCGACGCTCCCCTCGTCGTCAACCCCTACGACCTGGTCGGTTCCTGGCTCTGTACTGACTATATCGATCCCGAGGGCGAACACCAACCGGATGCTGCTTCCCTCGAATCCCTACTCTTCAGCATCAAAGATCTGACTTTCTATGCTCCCTATTTTCAAGGTGGGAAATATACCTTTGAAAACTTTAAGGTCGATGGGAACAAACTTATTCTTGCCGAAGGAAGTGAGATGGAAATGATCCTCCATGTAAAGGCACTTGACGGAAAGCACCTGAGCTGGATTCAGTATGTGGACGAAAAGAATTTCGTCCAGGAATCCTACATCAATGTTTCCCGCCTCCTCCCTGGAAAATGGACGGTCAATTATCCGGATGGCTCCACCACCGCCACCATTGACGCCAAGGGATCCTTTGTTGAGGAATATCACACAGAAGAGCCTCAGACTGTCAATTGCGAATGGTTGCTTTCCCACAAGGACAATAAGCTTTCCATACTTGTCTGGGAGGTTGATAGAGATGCGGATCTCTGGGAAACTGAATACACTATCCTCTCCATGACCGACGATCGCATTGAGACCAAGCAGTCGAAGACCGACGCTAATGTAGTGTTCGTGCGGCAGTAATCCTGCTCCTCCGCATAAAAACGGCGCTCTTTCGAGTGCCGTTTTTTAATGCGACAAGCCACTGCAGTGGCTTGTCGCATATTTGAAATTTTTTGACGAAAAACGAAATCTTTTTACGTTTTTAGAAATTTTTTATATATTTGCGGTGTGAAACCATAAACAACAAAGCCATGATAGCGATTTGGTGGACGTCTATGAGCGTCTTTATGAAAATCCTCTGGGGAATCACACTTACCGCTTCCCTGATTTTTATCATCCAGACCGTGATGACCTTCATCGGGGCCGACACGGGCGGGATGGACACCGACTTCGACGGCGACATGAGCGGGGATGTCCCCGACGCAGGCGTCGATGCCGGCGACCCTTCCGACCTCGGACACACCGGGATGAACCTCTACACCTTCCGTAACCTCATCAACTTCCTGATCGGTTTCGGTTGGTCGGCCATCCTGCTAAGTCCCGTCATCTCCTCCACGGCAGTGCTCGTCCTTATCGCCACTCTCGTCGGCGTAGGACTCGTCGTTGCCGTGATGTACCTGTTCAAGTGGCTGAGCTCAATGCAGCAGTCCGGGACCATCAACCTCTATAAATCCGCCATCGGCTGCCAGGGCAGCGTGTACTTCCCCATCCCGGGACACCGCGCCGGCGAAGGCAAGGTCCAGGTGACCATCAACAATTCCGTGCGCGAGTATGCAGCCCTCACTGACGGTGAGGCCCTCAAGACCGGGGACCAGATCCGTATCGTCGAAGTCATCAGCGACAGCACAGTGCTCGTCGAACCTGTAGAATCAATCATCATCTAAAACTATAAAGCAATGGGAATCTATCTTATCCTCATCGTCGTCGTAGTGCTCATCGTGACCCTCGCCGCGATACTAAAGCGCTACAAACGCTGCCCTTCCGACAAGATCCTCGTCATCTACGGTAAGACCGGCAGAAACGCTTCCGCAAAATGCGTCCACGGCGGCGCGGCCTTCATCTGGCCCGTCTTCCAGAACTACGCATTCCTCGACCTCACTCCGATTTCCATCGAGTGCAACCTGACCAACGCGCTTTCCAAGCAGAACATCCGCGTCGATGTCCCCTGCCGCTTCACCGTCGGTATCTCGACCGACACTGACAGCATGACGAACGCCGCTGAGCGCCTCCTCGGCCTCACGACCGCCGCCATCCAGAACATCGCGACCGATATCCTCTTCGGCCAGCTGCGTCTTGTCATCGCCACGATGGACATCGAGGAGATCAACGCCGACCGCGACAAGTTCCTCGCCAACGTTTCCACCAACGTTGAAGCTGAGCTCCGCAAGATCGGCCTCAAGCTCATCAACGTCAACGTGACCGATATCCGCGACGAGTCCGGATACATCGAGGCCCTCGGTAAGGAAGCTGCCGCCAAGGCTATCAACGACGCCAAGAAGAGCGTCGCCGAGCAGAACCGCTACGGTGAGATCGGTAAGGCCGAAGCCGACAGGGACAAGGACATCCGTATCGCCGAGACAGCCCGTGACACCCGTATCAAGACCGCCGACGCCAACGCGAAGGCCGTCGAGGGTGAGAACAGCGCCAAGATCTCCATCGCCAACTCCGACGCTCTGCGTCGTGAGAAGGAAGCCGAGGCCGCCCGCATCGCGGTCGCTGCCGAGAAGGTCCAGGCCGCCAAGGCCCTCGAGGAGGCATACAAGAGCGAGCGCGACGCTGAGCTCGCCCGCGCCGACAGGGAGAAGGCGACCCAGCAGGCCAACATCGTCGTTCCCGCTGAGATCGACAAGCAGAAAGCCATCATCAACGCCGAAGCTGAGGCCGAGAAGGTCCGCAGGCTCGCCAAGGGTGAGGCAGACGCCATCTATGCAAAGATGGACGCCCGCGCCCGCGGTCTCCTCGAGATCCTCTCCAAGCAGGCGGAAGGTTTCGGCCAGGTGGTCAACGCCGCGGCCGGAGACCCTCAGAAGGCTGTTCTCCTTATGATTGCGGACAAGCTCCCCGAGCTCGTCAAGACCCAGGTCGAAGCCGTCAAGGGCATCAACATCGACAAGGTCACTGTCTGGGACGGAGGCAATTCCGCCGACGGCAAGACCGCGACTTCCAACTTCATCTCCGGTATGATGAAGTCCGTACCTCCGCTTGACGACCTGTTCAAGATGGCCGGCATGGAGCTCCCGACCTACCTCAAGGGTAAAGAAGAAGAGCCGAAAAAGCCCGCCGTCCCTGAAAAGAAGAAGTAATCATGTCCATAGTCGTCAACATAGACAAGCTGATCCTCAGGAAGATGACTTCCCGTGAACTGGCCGAAAAGAGTGGTATAGCTGAGGCTAAACTATCAATCCTCAAGACCGGGAAGGCAAATGCCATACGCTTCTCTACCCTGGAAGCTCTCTGTAAGGCGCTTGAATGCCAACCGGGCGACATATTGGAATACTCCGAGGAGGAATAATCCTCCCTTACTCACGAAAAAGCCGGTCCTTCGGGGCCGGCTCTTTTTATTTCATCCTGTAGGGCGGATCGTCGTAGAGGAGGAAGCGTTTGGCTTTGCGTATCCACTTCTGCTCCTCGGTCTTGACGTGTTCGATGGCGTCCTGGAAGGATATCTCGTCGTCGATGTAGGCTTCGAGGGCCGGGTCCGCCAGCTTGAGACGGAACTCGTCCGATAGCTCGAACTGCGAATAGCGGTCCCTGAAGTAACGGATGAGACGCACTGTGTGGAGGAGTGAGTGGTAGGGCTCGCCGGTCAGGATGAGCTGGTAACCATAACAGCGTTCTCCGGCGTATTGGCCGCAGGACGGGGTAAAACTGCAGGGGCGCATAATTACGCCCTTTGGAGAAGGGACATTATCGTAGGGGCCTGTCTTGATGAACGGCGCTCCTATGTACTCGTAGGGCCTTGCGGTGCCGATTGCGGGAGTGATGGTCGTGTTGTTCCACAGACCGCCGCCGCTGTAAACGAGGCAGGTGAAAAGACCCGGTATATCGGAGGCCGGGGCAATCGTCCAGGGCATCAGCTGACGGTTGGCCTCGCTGGCTGACGCCGAGATGACGTGAAGTGGGAAACCTGCCGAAATCTCATTGTGGTAGAGGAAGCAGAGCTCACCGAGGGTGAGCCCGTGCCTGTGGGCCACTTTGGGGACGTGCATCTCGCTTTTGCCGGCAGGCATGCTGCCTTCTACGGCCCTGCCGGCAGGGTTGACGTGATCCACAATATACAGCGACGGGGCGTCGTCTCCGAGCAGATGGAGCATCTCCATCAGCCGGAGAACATCCCTTGTGTAGTTGAAATAGCGGCTGCCGACATCCTGTATCTCCACGACGACTGCGCTCAGGCCTGCTATCTCGTCCGGGCCGAACTCGATGTGGTTGGTCAGCGGGGTGAGCTCGGGGTCCCTCGGGGAGAACACTTTCGCGAGGTTTCCTCTCTCGCGAAAGATGTCACTGAGGTAACGCCCGCGGGCGGTGTCGTAGCTGTTCTGCGTGCAGAAACAGCCCACACGGCCTTCGGTGAGGGATTTGTCGAGCTGGTCCTCGATGGGGGTTGTCCGGAATGAGAACATCAGATGAGCGACTCGGCGACCTTGATTATCTCCTTGCCGAGGGCGTCGGCCGCTTCCTCGGTCGGGGCCTCGGAATAAATGCGGATGATGGGCTCGGTGTTGGACTTGCGCAGGTGGACCCAGGTGCGGTCCTTCTCGAAGGAAATTTTGACGCCGTCGATGTCGTTGACATCTTCGGATGCGTATTTCTCCTTGAGGGATGCGAGGATACGGCCAATCGCAGCCGGATCGGAAAGCTCCATCCTGTTTTTGGCGATGAAATACTGCGGGTAAGTCTTTTTGAGCTCGCTGACTTTCATCTTCTTATGCGCAAGATTGGAGAGGAACAGGGCGGTCCCGACCATCGCGTCGCGACCGGCGTGGATGGCGGGATAGATCACTCCGCCGTTGCCTTCGCCGCCGATCAGGGCGCCTTCCTTGTGCATAAGGGTCGTCACGTTGACCTCGCCGACAGCGGAGGCGTAGTACTTGCCGCCGTATTTCTCCGTCACGTCCCTGAGGGCCCTGGAGGATGAAAGGTTTGAGACTGTGACTATCTTCTCGCCCTTTGCCTTCGCCAGAGAGCATAGATAGTCGGCCACGCTGACAAGGGTGTACTCCTCGACGAAAGGCTTGCCGTCCTCGCAGATGAAAGCAAGACGATCGACATCCGGGTCCACCGAGATGCCGAGGTCAGCCTTCTCGCGGACTACGGTCTCGGAAAGATCCTTTAGGTTCGCCGGAAGCGGCTCCGGGTTGTGGGCGAAGTCGCCCGTCGGGTTGCAGTTGAGCTCTATACATTTGACACCCAGGCGCTTAAGTAGCCTCGGCATTATGATGCCGCCGACAGAGTTGATGGCGTCAACCACGACGGTGAAATGAGCTGCCTTGACGGCTTCTATGTCCACCGCCTCCATTGCAAGGACCGCATCCAGATGCGCGTCGGTGAAATCCTCATCGGTCACGGTGCCGAGATCATCGACCTCCGCGAAGGAGAAGTCTCCCTTCTCCGCGAGGTCGAGAACAGCCTGCCCCTCGGCAGCGGTGAGGAATTCGCCTTTGTCATTGAGGAGTTTGAGGGCGTTCCACTGGCGGGGATTATGGGAGGCTGTCAGGATGATGCCGCCGTCGGCTTCGGAGAACAGCACGGCCATCTCGGTCGTAGGCGTCGAGGCGAACCCGCATCTGACCACATCTATTCCGCAGGAAATCAGCGTCCCGACGACAAGATTCTCCACCATGTCGCCGGACAGGCGCGCATCCTTTCCGACAACAATCTTATAACGCGCACCGTTGGGGGCAGGCTTACGGCCCGGCAGGGTCGCCGCATAGGCATAGGTGAATTTCACAATGTCGATGGGGGTCAGGGCATTGCCGGGAGCGCCTCCGATGGTGCCGCGAATGCCGGAGATGGATTTGATGAGGGTCATTGTAAAATAATTTTCGGTTGAGTTTTCAAATTTACAAAAAAAATTTGCAGGGAAAAATAATTTTCATACCTTTGCAGTCCCAACCGGAAATGCTGGGTTCGTATAACGGTTAGTACTCAAGATTCTCAATCTTGCAATAGGAGTTCGATTCTCCTACCCAGTACCAAAGCGGCGAGCAATTTTTGCCCGCCGCTTTTTCTGTGTATATTTGCACCGTGAAAAGATTGGCGGTTATATTGCTCGCAGTGGCGGCGTGTTCGAGGATTGCGGCTCCGGAGGCAGGGGAGGATGCGCAGTTCTTCGAAATCCTGGAGGGGGAGATGCCTGCGGTCGTGACGGTCTCGCCGTACGGTGGAGTCCGCGACACGCTCTGGGTTGAGCGGCCCTTCGGCAGCATCGTCTGCGCCTCGTCGTCGTATGTGGCATGCCTTTCGGCCGTCGGCTGCGATTCCGTCGTGACCGGCGTCTCAGGCCTGCGATACCTTGCCAACGACAAGGTCAAAGCCGTCGAAGTCGGCTACGACTATGCCCCGGACTATGAGGCCGTCCTGAATCTCAAGCCCGACCTCGTTGTCGCCTACGCGACCTCCGCTGTGCTCCCGGAGCCGGTCTCATTTCTCCGCTCGGCAGGGATAAAGGTTCTGGTCCTATACGATCATCTTGAGACTCACCCTCTTGCGAGAGCATCGTACGTCCGGCTCTTCGGAGCGCTGACAGGGCGTCTTGAGGAAGCGGAGGAGTTCTACACGAAAGTCTCAGAGGCTTACCATGCCATGGTCCGCAAACCGGACGTGTGCAAAAAGGTTCTGGTCAACATCCCTTACGGCGACCGCTGGTTCATCCCCGGTGGCGCCAACTGGTTCACCCGCCTGGTGGAGGACGCCGGTGGCGAGGTGCTCGGCGCGGCGGAAGGGGAGAGTTCTTCGTCCGTCGTTTCGCTGGAGAAAGCCCGCGAGCTTGCCGGCATCGCCGACGTATGGCTGAACCCCGGCCTATGCCGGACCCGTGAGGATATTGCAAGGGTCAGCCCTGTATTCAAAGATGTGGATATACCTATTATATACAATAATATCAGGCGTCTCGGGGATGGTGGGGGCAACGATTTCTGGGAGAGCGGAGCCGTCAGGCCGGATCTGATTCTGTCCGATCTGGTACTTATTTTGCAGGAAAACGCCCCGGTTCCGCCGGACAGCCTGCGTTATTACATAAAGGTGGCGGATTAAAACTAATGACTATGAAAAAGTTTTCAAGAATCTTTGCGGCGCTCGCCGCAATCGTGCTGGTAGCGGCCGCGTCCGTCTCATGTGACAAGCACGCTTATTCCATCAGCACCAACCATTTTGGCTACTACAGTGGCACAAGCATCAAGGAAATCGGAAACAAGCACACCATCAAAAGAGGTGACCAGCTTGAAGTCTTCGCCGTTTACAGTGACAAAACAAGGATTGAAGGCGGCGTCTATTCGTCTTCAACCAAAGATGACAGCAAGGTGAGGACATGGGTCCCTGAGTCGGGCGACCGCATCGTCATCGAGGGCGCCTCCAAAGGCTCCGCCGATGTCACTCTCAACTTTGAGCTCAACGGGTTCAAGCTCTACAAGACTGTCACCGTGAAGGTCGAGTAATTCAGAAAAGTTTGCCGCTCCACTTGCCTGCAAGGCTGCGGAGCTCTTCCTCAGAAGCGGGTCTTGACTGCCTTTCAGCGTCG
This sequence comes from Bacteroidales bacterium, assembly GCA_017534745.1. Classification (GTDB taxonomy): domain Bacteria; phylum Bacteroidota; class Bacteroidia; order Bacteroidales; family UBA932; genus Cryptobacteroides. The sequence continues at coordinate 34,778 of JAFXVX010000018.1, forward strand.
GCCCGCTTTTTTTCGGCGTCGAACTTCTCCTTCAGGAGGGCGAACTGCCTCTTTGTGTCGAGCGTGAACTCGCCTGAATCGATCCATGCGAAATAGGACGGCTCGGTCTGATAGACCTCGCGGGCGGTCCTGCCACGGTGCTTGCCGAAGGAGATGACGGCTTCGCCGCTGTCGTCGAGGATGAGGCGGCCGGCGTAATCGACGGTCTTGGAGCGCCCGCCGATTGCGGCGAGGGAAGGGACGTCGTTCTTGATATTGTCGCCGTACTTCCGGATCTGGCCCTTGAGGACTTCGAGAGTCGCAACTGTGTCTGCTTCAGCGGTGTGGGCGTTTTCGAAATCATCGCCGCCGCAGTAGAATCGGTAGGCCGCCCGGAGGTTTCTCGGCTCGAAGTAGTGGTAGATAGTCTGGACGTCCACCATGTAGCGGTCGTGGAGGTTGATGCCAATCTCCCGGCCGGTCCACTTGCGCACCCGCTCAAACTCCTCGGCGAGCATCGGGAGGTCGAACTTGGCGGAGTTGAATCCGGCGAGGTCGCTGTCGCCGATCCACCCGATTACTTCGTCGATCTTGTCGCAGAAGCGCGGCTCGCCGGCAAGGTCCTCATCCTTGAGGCCGTTGACTGCAGCGGCGGCAGGGTGGATAGGGTGCTGCCTGCCCGCGGCGTAATCCCAGGGGCGGAAGCGCCAGGTCTTGATCCTCTGCTCCCCGTCCGGGAACAGCTTCACGAAGCTGAGCTCCGCGATACAGTCGGTTGCGATATTAAGGCCGGTGCTCTCTATGTCGAAGAAGAGCAGCGGCCTTGTAAGGGAAAGCTCCATATTTTCCTTAGATCATTATAGGCATCAGGATGCCGCAAATCTTCTGGGCTGCTTCCTCGCCCTCGGCGGGCAGGATGAGCACAGAGCGGCGGGCGTCGGCAAACTTGATGACGATGTTTTCACAGTCGAGGTTCGAGAGAATCTCGGAGAGGAAGGTCGATTTGAACCCGATTGTGAGGACATCTCCGGAGTAGTCGCACTCGACCTTTTCGTAGGCGGCGAGGGCGAATCCGAGATCCTGCGCGGAAACTTCCAGCTGACCGGGCTTGAGGTCGAGCTTGATGTGGCTGGCTCCCTTGTCGGCGCAGACGGCGACACGGCGGACGACGCCGAGAAGCAGGTTGCGGTCTATGCGGAGGATGTTGGAATTGTTCTGGGGGATGACTTCACGGTAGCGGGGGTACTTGCCGACGACGGGGCGGCAGACCATCAGGGTGTGGCCGAAGGTGAACACGGCGGTCGAGGAGTCGAAACTGACGCGGACGAGCTCGTCGGCCTTGCTTACGATCGAGCGGAGGACGGCTGCAGGCTTCTTGTGGAGAATGAAGGAAGCGGCGGGAGCCTTGGCTTCGGGAGTCGTGTAGCAGATGAGCTTATGGGCGTCCGAGGCGACGAGGGTCGTGGATTCGGGGCTGATGTCGAAGTAGATACCGTTCATCGCCGGGTGGATCTCGTCGTCGGCCGTCGCATAGACGGTGCTGGCGATACCCTCGATGAGGGTCTCGGCGGGGAACTCGACGGTCGTAGCGCTCTCACCGGCGGTCTTGATCTCGGGGTAATCCTCGGCGGGGAAATAGGGGAGCACGGAATTACCGCTCGACCAGGCGCACTCGAAGGAGCTGTCGCTGAGAGTCTTGATGCGGAGCGGCTGGTCGGGGAGAACCTTGAGCAGCTCGATGATGTGCCTTGCAGGCACTGCCATGGAGCCTTCTTCCTCGATCTCGGCGGGGATTTCGGTGCGGAGGGTGAACTCCGTGTCGGAGGCCGTCACTTCCAGGACTCCGCCCTTGAGGACGAAGAGGAAATTCTCCAGAATGGGGAGGGTGGTCTTTGCCGGGATGGCTTTGGAGACGTCGAGAAGGCCCTTGAGGAGCTCGCTGCTTGAGATGTTCAGTTTCATATAAAGTCCTTTTTGTTTTGCGTTATAGTACGGATTACAAATATAATCATTTTTTTGTATTATATGGCATATATTTTGAGAAATTCCGCCCCGGCCTTGCCCGCTTGAGGGCGGGCCTTGTGGATTAAATAAAACAAATCACCATATCATGAAAAAAAGCATCATTACAATCCTCCTTTCCGTGGGCCTCAGTGCACTTACAGCGTATGCGGTCGTCTGGGCAGGAGAAAAGAATTCCGTGGGTGGTATCCTCCCCGAGACTTCAGGCAGCGTCGAGTACAGGACTGTCAATCTGGCAGACAGCGATTATCCCGATTTCACCTATGCGGCCGAGGCCGCGGTCGATGCGGTCGTCTATGTCGAGGTGACCGTTTCCTATCGCCAGCAGTTCCAGAACATAGACCCGTTCTTCCGCTTCTTCTTCGGCGACGATTTTTCACAGCCGCAGTCGCGTGAGCAAAAGGGCAGCGGCTCCGGCGTCATCATCCGTCCGGACGGTTATATCGTGACCAACAACCACGTCGTGGAGAACGCCTCCAAGGTCTCCGTGACCCTCAACAACGACAAGACCTACGAGGCCAAGGTCATCGGCACCGACCCTGCGACCGACGTCGCAATCATTAAAATCGAAGCTGAAGGTCTTCCGACCATCCCGTTCGGCGACAGCGACGCCCTCCGCCTCGGCGAGTGGGTGCTGGCCATCGGAAGCCCCCTTTCATACAACCTCCGTTCGACCATCACCGCAGGTATCGTAAGCGCAAAAGGCCGTTCGATGCCTTCCCAGAGCGGCGAGTTCAAGATCGAATCCTTCATCCAGACCGACGCGGCGGTCAACCCCGGCAACTCCGGTGGCGCCCTTGTCAACAAAAAAGGTGAGCTCGTCGGCATCAACACCGCCATCATCTCCCAGACCGGCTCCTACAGCGGCTATTCCTTCGCCGTCCCCGTCAATATAGTGAAGAAAATCGCAGAAGACCTCATCGATTACGGCTCCGTCAAGAGGGCTGTCCTCGGGATCACCATGCAGCCCGTCGATGAAAAAATAGCCAAGGAAATGAAACTTTCTTCACTTTCAGGCGTATATATAAACGAAGTTGCGAAAGGCGGAGCTGCCGACAAGGCAGGCCTTAAGAAGGGCGACGTCATTGTGGCCATCGGCGGAGCAAAGGTTTCCGGCCCCTCGGCAGTCCAGGAGAAGGTCAATTCCTTCCACCCCGGCGATGAGACCGAGATTACCTACCTCCGTTCCGGCAAGGAAGAGACCGTGAAGGTGACCTTCCAGGGGACTGCCCAGGCGACCGGCGAGAAGGACATAGACGGCACTACTGCATTCTATGGATCCAAACTCAGGACCGCCGACAAGGAGACCCTCGCCGCGCTTGGACTCAAGAACGGTGTTGAAGTGGTCTCCGTCGGGCCCGGAAAGCTCCTCGAGCAGGGCGTTGAGAGCGGATTCATCATCCGTTTCGTCAACGACGAGGCTGTCGCTTCTCCGGAAGATGTCGTGGCGGTCGCAAAGAAAGCGAAGCGCTCGGTCTTCCTCCAGGGAGTGACCCCTTCCGGCAAAGCCGCCTACTATGGCTTCGGAAAGGAATAGCTATATATATGAGACAGTTAAAGATCACAAAATCGATCACGAACCGCGAGAGCGCTTCGCTGGACAAGTACCTCCAGGAGATCGGACGGGAGGAGCTCGTCTCTCCCGAAGAGGAAGTAGAACTTGCCCAGAGGATCAGGAAGGGCGACAAGGACGCCCTTGAAAAACTGACCCGCGCGAACCTCCGGTTCGTGGTTTCCGTTGCAAAGCAGTATCAGAATCAGGGTCTCAGCCTGCCCGACCTTATCAATGAGGGCAACCTCGGCCTTATCAAGGCGGCCGAGAAGTTCGATGAGACCAGGGGCTTCAAATTCATCTCCTACGCCGTGTGGTGGATCCGTCAGTCGATTCTCCAGGCCCTCGCCGAGCAGTCCCGTATCGTGAGGCTCCCTCTCAATCAGGTGGGTTCGCTCAACAAGATCAATAAGGCCCTCGGCAAGTTCGAGCAGGAGTTCGAGAGGCAGCCGTCCAACGACGAGCTCGCCGAGATGATAGACATCCCGAGGGAGAAGATTTCCGACACCCTCCGCGTCTCGGGCCGCCACGTCAGCGTGGACGCCCCGTTCGTGGAAGGTGAGGACAACTCCCTTCTGGACGTCCTCCCCAACGACGATTCCCCGTCTGCCGACAAGGGTCTTGTCAACGAGTCGCTCAATATTGAGATCGAGCGTGCACTCTCTACCCTGACCGACAGGGAGAGGGAGATCGTGAAGTCCTTCTTCGGCATAGGATGCCAGGAGATGACTCTCGAGGAGATAGGAGAGAGGTTCGGGCTGACCCGCGAAAGGGTCCGCCAGATCAAGGAGAAGGCGATCCGCCGCCTCAAGCTTCCTTCACGCAGCAAGCTCCTCAAGGGATACCTCGGATGAGTGCCGAGAGCCTTCTCGCCCTGAAGGCTTCAGAAGCCCTCAAGGCGCTTTACGGGGCGGAAGTTGCTCCGGAAAGCCTTCAACTTCAGCCAACAAGGAAAGAATTCGAGGGAGACTACACTCTTGTAGTCTTCCCTCTTTCGCGTATTTCCCACGCCTCTCCCGAGGCGACCGGCGCGGCCGTCGGCGAATACCTCGCGGCCAACGTTCCGGAGGTGGCGGCTTTCAATGTCGTCAAGGGATTCCTCAATATCCTTCTCTCGCCGCTCTACTGGGACGAACTTCTGGAAGGAATTGCCTCCGATTCGGATTTCGGCTCGCTGCCTTCGACCGGGAAGCGCATTATGGTCGAGTTTTCCTCGCCAAACACCAACAAGCCCCTCCACCTCGGCCACATCCGCAACAACCTCCTTGGCGACTCCGTCTCGAGGATCCTTGCGGCTGCCGGCAACGAGGTCATTAAGGTGACCCTCGTCAACGACCGCGGCATCCACATCTGCAAGTCGATGCTCGCCTGGAAGAAGTGCTTTGACGGAGTGACCCCGGAATCCTGCGGGAAGAAGGGAGACCACCTCGTCGGCGACTGCTATGTGGCTTTCGATAAATTATATAAGAGCGAGGTTGCAGAGCTTGTAAAGGGCGGAATGGATGAGGAGGAGGCCAAAAGGGAGGCTCCTTCCATCAGGGAGGCCCACGAGATGCTCCGCCTCTGGGAGCAGGGGGACCCTGAGGTCCGTTCCCTTTGGAAAATGATGAACGGCTGGGTCTTAGACGGTTTCGACAGCACCTACAAGGCGCTCGGCATCTCCTTCGACAAGGTCGATTACGAGTCCGAAAACTATCTTCTCGGCAAGGACCTCGTACGCGAGGGCCTGGAGAAGGGAGTTTTCGTCAGGGATCCCGACGGCTCGGTCTGGTGTGACCTCACCGCCGACGGCCTTGATCGCAAGATCGTCCTGCGCTCGGACGGCACATCAGTGTATATCACCCAGGATCTCGGCACCGCAGAGAAGAGGTTTGCCTCCTATAACCTCGATTCCCACGTCTATGTGGTTGGAAACGAGCAGGATTACCACTTCCAGGTGCTCAAGCTTATCCTCTCGAAGCTCGGCTTCGACTGGGCCAGCCGGATTTTCCACCTTTCCTACGGAATGGTCGAGTTGCCCGAAGGCAAGATGAAATCGAGGGAGGGGACCGTCGTCGATGCCGACGATCTCATAGCGAAGATGTACGCGGAAGCGAAGGCGACATCTGAGGAGAGCGGCAAGCTCGCCGACATCCCGTCGGACGAGAGAGAAGCGCTCTACAGGATGATAGGCCTCGGCGCCCTCAAATATTTCATTATCAAGGTCGATCCCAAGAAGACCATGCTCTTCGACCCGAAGGAATCCATCGACTTCAACGGGAACACCGGTCCCTTCATCCAGTACACCCACGCGAGAATACGTTCCATACTCCGCAAGGCGGAGGGGATTGTACCTTCAGTCGGGATGGACATAGTTCCTTCGGCGAAGGAGGTGAGGCTCATCAAACTGCTGAGTTTCTATCCTTCAAAGATTGCCGAGGCGGCGGAGAGTTTCTCGCCCTCTGTCATAGCGAACTACGCCTATGAGCTGGCGAAGGAATTCAACCAGTACTACCACGAGACGAGGATCCTCGGCGAGCCGGACAAGGCTCTCCTTTCCTTCCGCCTCGTGCTGGCATCGGCTATAGCCACGACACTCTCCAAGGCGATGTCACTTCTTGGCATCAGCCTTCCGGAGAGGATGTAAGCTATTATCTTACAAATAATTACTCTTGGGAGTCGAGGTAGAATTTGAGCTTCGACTGGATGACGTCGAGGGCGGTCGGATTGAGGCCGCCGCGGATGATGATGTCGGCGTAGGCCTTGGTCGGCTCCACGTAGAGGAGGTGCATCGGCTTCACTGTCGTGATGTACTGTAGGGCGATGTCGCCAATCTGGCGGCCGCGGTCCTGGATGTCCCTCATGATCCTTCGGAGGATGCGCTCATCGGCGTCAGAATCGACGTAGATCTTGAGGTCGAAAGTGTCGCGGAGCTCTTTTTCGTGGAAAGCCAGAATGCCTTCCACAACTATGATCTTGTTGGGCAGGACTTCGATGGTCTCGGCCTTGCGGGTGTGGGTCGTGAAGTCATAGACGGGGCACTGGATGCTCTTGCCTTCCTTGAGGAGGTGGATGTGCTCGATGAGGAGGTCGGTGTCCAGGGCGTCGGGGCAGTCGTAGTTGATCTTGTCCCTGTCCTCCGGGGGAACGGCGCTCTGGTCTTTGTAATAATTGTCGTAGAGGAGGACGGTGATGGTCTCTCCGAACTGCTGCTTGAGGTTCTGGGTGAAGGTGGATTTTCCGGATCCCGTGCCTCCGGCCACCCCGACAAATAGAGTTTTCATATTGCAAATATACACTGCGTGTTGCATTTTTGCAATAATCAATTTATTTTTGCGTGTTATGAGAAAGCTAATTATATTCATCCTGACAGTTGTCGCGCTTGCCGCATTCCCCTCGCAGCGCGCCTCCGCGCAGTATTTCGATCATCTCGCGCTCGGTATCAGCGCCGGCGTCGATGGCTTCGGCCTCCAGTTGGCTGCCCCCATCGGCAACCAGTTCCAGATGAGGGCCGGCTATGCCTGCCTTCCTCCAATGTGGAAGCCCCATGCCGTTATCAATCTCGAGGAGACCAAAAATCACAGCAAAACAGAGGTTGATATCGAGGCCGTAGTGCTGTTCCACAATGCTAACATTATGTTCGACTGGCACCCTGCGGGGAAGGGATTCTTCATCACTGCCGGCGCCTATGCTGGCCCCAGCAAGGTTCTGACCGTGCGCAATCGCAAGCCCTTCCTTGATGAGGAAGACTGGGGCACCGCAGGCCTTGTAGTAGGCAAGACTATGGTTACGACAGACGACAAGGGCATATGCAGGGCCGATCTGAAAGTCTGGCCCGTGCGCCCCTATGTCGGTATCGGTTACGGTACTCCTGTCAAGGCCGACAAGAGAGTCGGTTTCAACATCGAGCTAGGCACCTGCTTCACAGGTGGCTACAAAGTCTATGTGACGGGAAAGAACCTTGAGACACTTGAGCAGGGCGTCGTCAGGGTCAAGAGTGCAGACCTTGACAATGAAGACAAGGGTATAGTGGACAAGATGGGCAAGTTCCCTATCCTCCCTATGCTTAAAGCCGGCCTTTTCATAAGATTATTCTAAAATTCAAAGCGATATGAAAAAATTTGCAGCACTTCTCGCATTTGCGGCTGTCCTTTTTACAGCTTGCAACAATAAGAAGGGCGACGACGTCGTTCCGCTCCCCAAGGCTCCCAATCAGGAGAACCATGTCTATCTGAAAATCAATCCGGATGACAATATCCAGATACCCCTCCCGGATCCCGACGATCCTACCACCAAGATCAACGACAAACTTCTGGCCCTTAGCGTCTCATCCAGCAACTACGGCATGACTGAGACCGAGAATATAGGCCACAGTGCTTTTGAGGTTGAGGTGATGAGCGACACAAGGGCTCCGAAGGAAGGCACATCCTACAAGTTCCTCAGGCTCGGGACCTTCACGATTACTCATGTTGACCCTGAAGGCTGGGTGAACGTCAAATTCGTCCCCGAGGACAATCCTTCGGCAGAGGTGATCATCACAGGCGACATCGTCGTCGAGCCTTTCGACGGCAACGAGCTTTGCCGCGCCTGGAAGGTTGACAAGACCAACCTGACAGTCGATGGCGGCGGCCTCGGCGGCGGTAAGATCTTCAACGGCTGCAACATCAATGAGATCAGCAAGTGGCTCAGGGAGAAAGAATTCGACGTCGATGAGCAGCCTTCGTCCTACAACGTCACGACCCTCCTCCTCCTCGAAGACGGTAATTTCGCAATCCTCTTTGAGGGTGAGAAACCTTACTACGGACCTTTCCAACTCGGCAAGGAAGGCTCTTTCAGCTATAAGTTCGACGCCGACGCCTATGATGAGAATGATCCCGTCATAGCAGGGGAGGCTTCAGGCTCCTTTACGCTCGTAAGCAGCGGCAAGGGGCGCCTCGAACTCAATGCCGATTTCAAGGATAATAACGACAAGAGCTACAAGGTCAATGTTATCTTCGAACTTCTCCCTGCATAGGGAGGAGATGGCCGATACGGTCCGCTAAGACCGGTTGGCTTCTGCGGTGAGCTCCGTATCCAATGCCTCTGCGAGGATGGATACGGGGTTCATCACTTTATAGCCTGTGGACATCTCTATCTGCCATTTGCAGGTCTCGCAGTCACAGGCGACGACGTCGGGGGCGACGGAGGCGATGTCCTCGAAGAGGGCTTTCCCGATGGCCTGGGAGGCTTCATAATTTTCTTTTTTGAAGCCGTAGGTCCCGGCGATGCCGCAGCAGGCGGAATCCAGAAGGGTGAACTCCACCCCGGGGATCATCTTGAGAAGCCTTGTAGAGAAGACGCCCCAGCCGAGTTTTTCGAGGTGGCAGGGGGTGTGATAGGCTATACGAGCTTTGTATGAGTCTTTGAATATGAGCTTTTTGCGCCCGGAGTCCACGGCCTCGTAGATGAAGCGGGTCGCAAGGAGCAGGGAATTCTTCCAGGCTGCGTTGTCTATGTGGAGAAGCTCCGGATATTCGTCCCTCATCGTGAAGGTGCAGGTGGAAGAGGTCGTAAGAACTCTGAGGCCTTTTTCAACGACTTTGGAGATCGCCCCGCTGTTGATGGCGGCGTTTTTCGCCGCAGCCTTGCTCATACCGTTGGAGATCATCGCTACGCCGCAGCATTTCTCCTTGTCCAGAAGTTCAACGCCGATGCCGAGGGCATTCATCACCTTGACGAAATCCTTTCCGAGCTGCGGATAGTTGTAATTGACATAGCAGCCGTGGAAATAGGCGACTTTCTCCTTGAAAGCATCCTGTGCGGCCTTGGCCTTGCGTTTGAACCATCCTTCGAAACTTTCGGAGGAATATTTCGGGAAGGTGCGGTGCTTGTCCACGGCAAGTACGCCGTCCATCATGGCCTTTGTCACACCGAGGGACAGGACTCCGTTGACAACGGGAGCGAAGGGGCGCGCAAGCGATCCCATTGTGTCTGTGCTCGCGAGAATCTTGTCCCTGAGCTTGGGTTTGGACTGGCTGTACCGGATCCGGGCCTCCTGGATGATGTCGGCGACATTGACCCCGGAGGGGCAGACGACTTCGCACCTTTTGCAGTTGAGGCAGTATTTGAGAGCTTCGTCGAAGAACTCGGGATTCTTGAGGCGGAGGCGCTCGCCGTCAGGGCCGGCCTGCTTGGGGCCAGGATAGCGCGGGTTCACGGGCACGACCGGGCAATAGGCCGTACAGACCGTGCATTTCATGCATTCCTCGAAGTTGTGGGCACTGCCCGTTATTTCCTGGAGAGTCATAGCGCTATCTTTTTAACGACCTTGAAAGTGGATGTGAGGGCCATGCCGGCATTTTTCTTTCCGGCGAGAATGCTTCCCGCGGCATAGAGGTTCGATATGGGTTGCCCGTCCCTGAGGGGATGGAGGTCCTTGTCGGTTTTTACTCCTGCTGCCATATAGGGCTGGGGCGCGAAGAAATCTTCCGAATACCATTCGGTCCTTTCCTCCGGGCATTCAACGTCAAGCCCGAACAGCGGCTCGGAAATCTTCTGCATCGAAGACGTGAGGCCCTTGGAGAAGAATGTGCCGCTCGCAAGGATGTAATTGTCGGCCGAGAGAATGTGGGAGTCGAGATTTTTGGTGCGGATAAAACGGACAGTGCCGTCTGCAATCTCCGCCATAATTGCGGTGTCTCCCATAAGGAAGGTGCCTCCAGCCCTCTCAAAAGCCTTTTTGAGCTGGAGCTGGACCCTGATTCCCGGGACGGAAGGAGGCATCGTGCCGATGAAATTGATTTCCGCGGGGATGGCAGCCCTGAGAGCCCTCACAGGCTCCGGACTTGCGAGCCCGAACACCTGCGGAAGAATCACCAGGTCTTCTCCGTCGAGAAGGCCCTTGATGCACTCCGCGACTTCTTCGATGCATCCGTCGAGCTTTTTGGCGATGCCCACCGAGCGCATCTCGCTGGGGCTCTCGCGTAGAAGTTTAAGGCAGGGGAGAGAGAAGGACTTTACCTTGCAGGGAATGCCCTGCTGGGAGATGCCGTCCGCTATGAAGGCGGTCGGGAAATCGATGAAGCCTTCGGGATTGGCTATGAGGACATTGGTCGCATTTATCTTCTCCGAAGGATAGAGTGTCACATCCTCAAAGGCGAGGCGGACTTTCTGCATTGATCCGGAAGGAGTCAGCCTCCAGCTGTCCTTGGCGGGATCGCCCTTCAGGACGATGCCGGCTTCTTCAAAAAGCCGGACGGTCTCTTCGGGACAGTCCCCGGAAAAAGTGCCGGAGGAGAAATGAAGGGCGTTTTCCCCGGAGGAGATGATTGCGCAGCTGATTCCTTTCTTCTGAAGCGCAAGCCCTGCCGTAAGGCCGGCAAGGCCGCCTCCTACTATTATTGTCTGAAATTTCATAATCCGAGGACGTGGTTATAGATCCAGTTGGTGAACTCGCACTCGCGAAGGGTGTCGCCCCAGGCGATGGGACGGCTGCCTTTCCAGCGTTCATTCATAAATTCTCTCATATCCTTCCTGGCCCTTTCGGCGCAGCCGTGGGATGCGGCAAGCATCCCGGCTGCCCTGCAGGCGCAGAGCTCACCCTGGCAGGTCCCCATGCCGACTCTTGTGCGGCGGCGAAGATCGGTCAGGGAGTGGACTTCCAGGTTTCTGATTGCGTAGTCAACTTCACCGGAGGAAACTTCCTCGCATTCGCAGACCAGACCAACCCCCTTTTCTATGTCCTTAGCGCTGGAACCGGTCCTGAAAGCGGTCGCTTTCTGGTAGGTCGTTGCCGGCATGGTCCAGATTTTCTTGATGGTCTCCTCGAAGCCGCCGAGCTCGGAGCCAGGCAGGGGAGTCAGGGCCGTCGCGCAGTGGCGGTCCACTCCAAGCTTGCGGCAGGCGACATCGGTCGCTTTTTCCGCCATCAGCCTGTAGGTCATGAGTTTGCCGCCGGTGATTGTGATGAAGCCCTTGAGCCCGTCCCTCTCTTCGTGGTCGAGGCAGACTATGCCGCGGCTGATGTTGCGGCCGGTCGGGTCGTTGTCCGCTGAGACGAGAGGGCGGACACCGGCATAGGCTCGAAGGATCCTCGTCGTCGCCAGCGCCGGGGCCAGTTTGGCTCCTTCCGTGAGGAGGAGGTCCACTTCCTCGGGGGTGACTTTCATGTTGTCGCACTCTTCGTAGGGGACTCTGGTTGAGGTCGTGCCAATGATGCAGACGGTGTCTCCCGGAACTAGGATGTCGGCGTTAGCCGGCTTGCGGCAGCGGTTGATGACTATGTTGTTGACCCTGTGGGCAAAGATAAGGAGCGCTCCCTTTGCCGGGAACATTCCCACCTGGACGCCTGCCATCTCAGCGATTCCGTGGCCCCAGATGCCTCCGGCGTTGATCGTCACGGGGGCGTACCACTCAGATTTTTCGCCAGTTACGTGATCCAGCGTCCTGACTCCGAGGACCCTGTCGCCCTCTTTGAGTATCTCAGTCACTTCGGTGTGGACCAGTACTTTAGCTCCGTGGAGCTTGGCATCCAGCATGTTGGCCGCGCAGAGGCGGAAGGGATCCACGCTGCCGTCCGGAACCCTTACGGCTCCGATGATATCCGGGTTTACCGACGGCTCGAGCCGCCTGGCTTCTTCCGGATCTATGATGTCAGCCCTGATGCCCGCACTGCGGCAGGATTCGACAAATTTGGCCTGATAGTCAAGGTCGTCTTCCGGAAGGGTGATGAAAAATCCGTCCGTCTCATCGACACAGTGACTCGCGATGCGGCGGAGAATCATATTCTCCTCAATGCACTCCGTCGCGGACTCCTGGTCCGTCACCGCATAGCGGGCACCGCTGTGGAGGAGGCCGTGGTTGCGTCCGCTCGCACCCGTCGCGATATCGTGACGCTCGATAAGCAGGACCTTCAGTCCCCTCATCGCGCAGTCTCTCGCCGTCCCGGCTCCCGTGATGCCGCCTCCGATGATGATTACGTCAAATTCGTTGCTTTTAGCCATATAGCTGCTCGTTTTGCTCCTAAGAAGCGGTTTTATTTCTTCTGGACTTTCTTCAACTTGCGGCCTCCCTCCTGGGCCCTGCCGGGAATGGCAAGAAGACCTGCCATATCGATTAGAAAAAGCTTTTTCAATGTTGAAAGTTTTGTATCTACAAATATATCCATTTCGAGCTGAAAAAGCAATAGTGACCCTTCAGAAAGACATATCTCATTCTTTGAGGGAGTATTCAGTGACGTTTTTGATGCCGGGAATGCTGAAGTAGGATTCTACGATGTCTCCTTTGATGAAAATATCCCGGCGGAGAAGGGACGGGTTGGAAACGAGATTGAGGGCGTCGCGGATCGATCCTTTTTTAAGCTCCACGGCCATGCAGGAGGCTTTATCGGTTGTAGAAGATCTCGATGCAATGGCAAAATGGGTGTCCTTTGAGAACGGCGGCTCGGTCTTCATCGAACTGCCGCTGGAAAGGTCTCCGCCCACGATGAATCCGCGGACCCAGACGCCTGTCCTGCCGACCGAAGCCTTGGCTTCAGCAAGGCCCATAGCCTTTTCAATGCTGCTGCCGGCCTCTGCGGACACCTCGCCGATGACACATTCATCGTCAAGATAGACGGCGGAGGTGTCAAGCTGGATGCTTGAAGACTTTCCTGGCGAACTCTGGCTGTCACCGCTAGAAGACTGACTTCCTGCGGAAACTTTCAGAGAGAGTATCTCTCCGGCGTAGAGAGCCCTTGAGAACACGGTTTCCCGTTTGTCGCCCATTGCCAGCTCAAGGGAGACGATACCGGGATTGAAAAAAGCCGTCCGCTCTTCCCTGAACCCATAAGGGAGGCTCCCTCCGTCCCCGGAGACAAAGAGCTGGCCGCCAGGATAGGCAGCGGTAAAGTCGGGCGTTACGCGGAGACGGATCCCCGAGTTGATCAGAGAGCAGTCAAAGCGTACGGCGACATCTTCTCCTTCTTTAACAATGACTATCTCCTCATCGCCATAGACCGGAGTGTCGAATGCCGGCAGGCTCGCATCGGTCGAGACGACCTTTAGCGTGTAGGTCCCAGGACTGACCGGAAGAATCTCCGGGGAGGCCCCGTAGGGCCCGTTGTAGAGGATGGAACCGCCGGGACCTGTGATGGAGAGGACAAAGTCATTGGTGTCAGGGATGTCATAGGTGGCCCTGGTCAGGCCTGCTCCGGAGAAACTCCAGCGGAGAGAGGTGAGGGGAGCGCCGTTCCCTTTTTCAGACTTTTTTCCCGTACCGAAGAAATCTTCACAGGACGGGACGGCAAGGATTGCGGCGGCCGCTAGAATGGCTGTAATCTTTTTCATGGCGAATCATTTTTTCGTCAAATATAATCCGCCCGCCGTTCCGCCATATTAAAAAACAAAAATTCTTTTTTGGGGTAGTCCAAATATTTTCAGGGGTACCCCGAGACCGGAGTACCCCTGAAAACTTAAAAAAGAGTAAGCAGCTGATTAATAGCCGAATATATCTTCGAGAGTAACGGTCTTCACCGGACCGAGGGAACGGAGGAAACCCTGATCCAGCTCGGCCGGATCGCCGAGGATAGCGTAGGTGTAGTTCCTGCCTTTGATCCACTTTGCATGGGTTGCGACAAGATTCTCCATGGTCATCCCTGAGAGGCCTTCGAAGATGTACTTGTCAAGCGGAGCGTCGATTCCGAGCTCCTCGTCGGAGAGGTAGCTTACAAGTACGTCGTATCCGATGGTCCGCTCGGTGCGGATCCTGGACTCAATGGCTGACTTTGCAATCTCGAGGCTGTGCTCCGACTGCGGCATATTGTTGATGATGTCGTCGAAGGCCTCGACCGCCTTGCGGAGCTTGTCGTTCTGCGAGGCGATGTATGCCATAAAGTGGTAGGTGTCGTCCTTGAATGAAGGGGAGACGAGAACCGAGTAGGCTGAGTAGGCGAGTGCGCGGGATTCCCTCATCTCCTGGAAGACGATGGTGTTCATTCCTCCGCCGAAGTATTCGTTGAAGAATGCTATCTGCGCGATGTCTTCGGTGGAGAATTTCTCACCCCTGTTGGAATACTGCGTGAAATTGAACTGGCGGGCCTTGTAGGGGGCCAGGATTACGCTGTTGCCGCTGGTGAGGACTTTCTGGGGATGCTGCTTCACGACAGGCTCAAGGTCAGGGGAGACCGGATGGTTCTCCTTGAGGAGAGTCTCCACCTCGGCCTTTGATGCCGGTCCGTAATACAGCACCCTGTGCTTCTTGTCGGTCAGGGCGCGGAGTGAAGCGAGGACTTCGTCCGGGGTCAGTTCCATGAGGTCGGCATTGCCGATGGTCGAGTTTTTAATGTATTCGCCTCCATAGGTGAAATACTTTCTCAGTGCATAGGAGCAGGCCCTCTGGTTCATCTTGTCGTCGGACCTCTGCTTGAGGACGTCCTCTTTCAGCGATTCGAGAACCTCCTCGTCGCCCTCGGCCTTGAGGATGAGGTCCCACACAGTGCCCATGGCTTCTCCGGTGTTCTCCCCGAGACCGGAGACGCTTACGGTCGTCCTGAACGGGCTGGTGTAAACGTTGAAGGATGAGGCGATTGCATACATCTCAGTCGCAATGTCTTCAGCGCTCTTGTCGGCGGTGCCAAGATAGTCGATGTAATCGGAAGCAATGTCGAGGACCGGATCGTCCTGGGTGCCGGTGTCCCAGACAAAGCTCATGTAGGCCAGGGCGTTGCGCTCGTTCTTCTTGTAGAGCACTTCGAGGCCTTCGCACTCGAAGATGTCCATATCGTTCTTGTAATCTACGAACACGGGCTCTATCGGCTCAGGCACAATTTCGGTCTGGGCGGAGAGGAAGTCGCTCCGGAGGTCCCTGTTGGTCAGGATGGGAGTGATTTTAGGCGCATCTATCTTTTTGACGGAGAGGTCCTCGCCGACGCGTTCGAATACCACGGCGGCATTCTCGTCAGCCAGATACTTTGAGGCCCAGGCAACTACGTCGGCCTTGCGCAGTTTGGCGACCTTGCCGGGACGTGCGACGGCGTCTTTCCAGGGGATGCCCGCTATGAAGGCATTGACGAATTTCATCGCCCTGGAACGGTTCTCTTCGAGCGAATACATCTCTTCCTTCTTAATGTTCTCTATGACGGCAGGCACCAGATCATCGGAGAATTCGCCGCTGCGAAGCTTGGCGACTTCAGCCAGAATAAGGTCCCTGACCTCTTCCTGGCTCTGGCCCTCCTTCGGGGTGCCGATGATAAGGAAAGTGCCGTAATCCACACGGCCATAGGGGAATACCTGCACATCAAGCACCTTCTGCTGCTGCACAAGGTCGAGGTCCATAAGGCCGGCCATGCTGTTCATGAGGACGTAGCCGGCGACATCGGCGACGATGCTTTCCTCAGAGGACTCGCCAGGATACCTCCAGCCCATCATGACAAATTCGCTCTCAATGCCATAGACGTCCTTTGACATCGGCTCGGAGGGAGTTTCTTCCGCTTCAAAGCTGAATTTGGGAAGATTCGGATTGGGTTTCCAGTCGCCGAAATATTTCTTGATGATTCCGATCATCTCATCCGGGTCGAAATCGCCGGAGAGACAGATAGCGACGTTGTTGGGGACATAGTAGGTGTCCTTGTGGGAACGGATGGTCCGGAGTGAAGGATTCTTGAGGTGATCCTGGGTGCCGATTACGGTCTGCGTGCCGTAGGGATGCTTGCGGAAAAGCATTGAATCCACAGCGTCAAGGGCTTTCTCCTCGTCGTCGGCAAGGCTCATGTTCTTCTCCTCGTACACGGCTTCAAGCTCAGTGTGGAAGCCCCTGAACACGCAGTTTTTGAAGCGGTCGGCCTCGATTTCGGCCCACTGCTCAATCCTGTTGGAGGGGATGTCTTCGGTGTAGCAGGTCACGTCGTTGGAGGTGAAGGCGTTGGTGCCGTCGCTTCCGATTGTGGCCATCAGTTTGTCGTATTCGTTGGGAATCGCGAGGCGCGAAGCTTCGTAGCTGATGGAGTCGATCTGGTGATATATGGCCAGCCTCTCAGCAGTGTCGGTCTTGGTCCTGTACACTTCAAACAGGCTGTCCACTGCGTCCAGCAGAGGCTTTTCAGCCGCATAGTCTGATGTGCCGAACTGCTCCGTACCTTTGAACATCATGTGCTCGAGGTAGTGGGCGAGGCCGGTGTTGTCCGCCGGGTCGTTTTTCCCGCCGACTTTCACGGCGATGTAGGTCTGGATGCGGGGAGCATCCTTGTTTACGGTCATGTAAACCGTCAGTCCGTTGTCGAGCGTATAGATCCTCGAATCCATCGGATCCCCGCTCACTTTCTTGTACTCGCAGCACGACGACACCACCGCCGTCACCGCCGCCAATAAAAACAATAATTTCTTCATATATAAATATTTAGTTGTTTTTCAATAAGCTACTATTGCTTCAGCCAGCGGTCGAGCCAGGAGAAGTAGCTGCGGTGCCAGTAGAGGGCGTTCTGGGGCTGGAGGATCCAGTGGTTCTCGTCGGGGAAGACGATAAGCCTGGAGGGAACGCCCATCATCTGGGCTGCGTTGAAAGCGGCCATGGCTTCGTCGTAGGGGACGCGGAAGTCGTTGCCGCCGTGGATGCAGAGGATGGGGGTGTGCCAGTTCTGTACCAGCTTGTGGGGCGAGTTGGCGTAGTGACGGACGGCTTCCGCCTTGTTGCTCCAGGGGGAGCCGGCCTGCTGCATGCCGCCGAAGGTGATGCCGTCGCCGCGGGCGCCGAGTTCGCCTTCATCGTAGGCATACTCGTAAGGGATGCCGCCGTTGTCCCAGTTGGGGAACCACATTTCTTCGGTCGTCATGTACATGTGCTCCTCGTTGAAGATGCCGGCGTGGGCGATGAAGCAGTCATAGACGTCGCCGTGGATGCCGGCGAGGTAATAGACGCTGTAGCCGCCGTAGCTGGCTCCGCAGGCTGCGATCTTGCCGACATACGGCTCTGCCTTGAGGGCTTTGGCCGCGGAGAGGTAATCCTGCATATTGAGACCAATGTAGTCGCCGCTGATCTCTTCGCACCACTCCTGACCGAAGGCGGTCGTGCCGCGGCGGTTGGGGAGGATGACGATGTATCCCTGGGAGGCCATAAGGCGGTAGTTCCACCTGTAGGACCAGTCCTCGGAAAGGGTCCCCTGGGGGCCTCCGAGGGTGATTTCGATGGCTGGATAGACCTTTGAAGGGTCGAATTTCGGAGGGTAGAGAACCCAGGTCAGCATCTGCTGGCCGTCCACGGTCTCTATCATCCTCTTCTCGTGGCGGATCGGATCAAGACGGGAGAGGATGACGTCGTTTTCGGAAGTGATTTTCTCGACTGTCTTTGCCTCCGGATTGATGGCGGCAAGCTCCGTCGGGAAATCCATGGAGGAGAAGGTCGCGAGAAGCGCGCCGTCTTCGCGGAAGCCGAACGGGCTGCCGAAATCGGCCGTCTCGTAGAAGCCGGTGAGAGGGCCTTCGACTTTGTCTCCATTAATGTCTACCCTGAAGATACCCTGGACACCTTCCTTGTACAATGCATTGAAATAGATCCAATTGCCGTCCGGGCTGACGACCGGGGATGCGGCGTTGTAGGGGAACTCCCAGGTCAACTCGGCCGGGTTGTAGGCTACCAGCTCCGGACCGTCACCTTCGCCTTCGCCGTCTCCACAGTCGTGGTCTTCCATAATTGCTGCGCGGCAGATGTCCACCTTGTCGGCCTCGTAGCCGTCACGCGCCATTTGGAGCCAGAAGATATACTCTCCGTCGGGGCTCCAGAAGGGAGTCGTGGAATAGCCCCTCGGGGTGAGGGCGGAGAGGGAAGCGGTCTTGCTCGTTTTCAGGTCATAGACATATATATTGGTGTCGGTGGAGAAGGCGTATTCCTTGCCTTCTTTCTTTTTGCATGAATAGGCGACATAGCGTCCGTTCGGGCTCCAGGCGAGCTCTTCGAGTCCGCCCCACGGGCCGTTCGGGAGCTGGTATTTGACTTCCGGACCGCCGAGGATGTCAATGGAATTCTCCGGGGTCACTTTCTTCCCGGCGGGAGCTATGAAGCTGTGGTTGATCTCGGTCATCCAGTGGTCCCAGTGGCGGTACATAAGGTCGTCGGTAGCATAGGCCTTGGCTTTGTCGAGAAGCGGATCGCTCTCGGAGGGAATCTCCACGGCCGAGCGTACCTGGCTGATATAGAGGATATTTTCGCCGTCAGGGGAGAAGCCGAACTCCTCAATGCCTGCGGGGATATCGCTCATCTTGACGGCCTTGCCAAGTTTGCCGGCCTTGAACGGGGCCTTCCACAACTGACCGCCCTGAAGGTACCAGATGTGGCTGCCGTCCTTGTCCCAGCGGGCGCAGGAGATGCTCTTCGGGCTCCTGGTGAGCTGAATCTTCTCTCCGCCCTCAGCGGGGGTGATAAAGAGGTTGCGGCAGGAGCGGTTCTCCGGGATGGAGGTGTAGGACACCCCGTAGAGAATCGTCTTGCCGTCAGGCGATAGCTGAGGGTCCGACAACCTGCCGAGCGACAGCAGGACCTCGGGCGTCATGTGCCCGTCCACAATCTCCGGCGACGCCGGCCCTATGTACTCAGCCTTTTCTTTCATTGCACCGTCATTGCACCCCGCGACTACTACCATGGCCGCACTGAGCGCTAAAAATAATTTTTTCATATCTGAATTTTAATGTCTTATTATATATCTTCATACAGCTTAGCGGCTTTTTTGTGTTCATCGGCGACGGCGGAGCGGAGGGAGGAGGGGGAGAGGACCTCGATGCGGGGGCCGCGGCGGCAGAGTTCCATAATGAAATCCTCGTTGGGGATGAGGAAGATGCGGAAAATGGAACTGCCGTCGGGAAGGGTCTCTTCCAGCTCCTGGGTCGGGTGGATGGGCAGGTCCCTGAGATAGCGCGTCTCCTTCGGGGAGGCCTTGATGCGGATAATCACGGGCTTTTCGCCCTCGTCCGGGAGATAGACTCCGTAGGATACCCTGAAAAGGCCCTCGGCATCGAAATCCTTCGGGAGGGTAAAACTCTTTCCGGTCTCCCGCAGGGAGCGGATGCGGTCGAGGCCATAGACGCGGAGAGCGTTTCTTTCCAGGCAGAAACCTATTAAGTACCAGCGCCTTGCCACCTCCTTTAGGGCATAGGGGCGGACAGTGAGAGGTTCCGCTCCGGAGGCGGTGTATTTCTCATAGCCGATGGCTATCTCGCGGCCGTCCAGCATCGCTTTCATAATGGTGGTCAGATGTCTGTGGCCGGAAGGGACTTCATCGACGGAAACCCTTCCGGAGAGCCTTTCCTTGCCGATGGAAAGGACGCTGCCGACGGTGAAGGTGTCCACCAGCCAGCGGGTCGTGGAGGTCGCGTCCAGCGAATCGTCCCCGCCGGGAATATAGTACCTGCGGGTGCGCCTGTCGCAGAGAATCTCCACCCCGAAAGCATCCAGGATGGCGCTGCGGTGGTTGTTGAACGACCGCCTCGGGTATGCGGCGTCGTATCTATCCTCATACCTCTCCTGCAACTCCTCAAGCGACAACCCTCCCGGCCCTGCGTTGAGCAGGGTTTCCAGAAGCCATATGTATTTGTCTATCAGTTCACCAACCATCGGTATGAACGCCAACTGACAAATTTACAAAAAGAATTAGTTCACTCACTCAATAACTTATGTAAATTAGTCTCTTCCAGAACATTTATCTGTTCAATTGCCATTTTGTTGAGTCTTGTGGCTCTGGCGGGCTGAGATAGCCCAAGTTTAATTAATTCCGCATTCATGCTTTCCAGATTTACCAGCACAATCAGTTGACTAAGCGTTGCGCCATCTCTGATATTCCCTTTTGCATTAGGGTTTTCATCCCGCCACATTCTGGCGGTCTTGCCGAAAAGTGCAACATTCAAGACATCAGCCTCGTTTGCGTAGATAAAGGACTGTGCACGTAAAGATATGTCCTCTGGGATAAGGTGTACCTTTATTGCGTCAGTATGGATTCGATAGTTTATCTTTGTGAGTTCGCGACTTAGATTCCAGTTTAAGGAAAGGCGACTATTTTCATCAGTTTTAAGTCTCTGGTAGTCTTTGACGATATAAAGTTTGAACTCTGGGGAAATCCACGATGCAAATTCAAAGGCAATATCATTGTGAGCGAAAGTGGAGGCATAGCGCCCTTGTTTTGTAATAATACCTTTTGCATTAGTCTGGTCCACCCATCTTTTGGGCGTAAGAACAAAGCTGTTCAATCCAGCCTCTTTCTCAATTGCCTCGAATTCGAGGTAATTGAATTCAGAATTATGGAGATGTTCCCATAAACCCAGAAAACGCACTGTGTTGCGCGTACGCATCCAGTTCTGAATCACGTATCCTGGATTCTCCGGTGTCTTATACCTGGCTATATCTGTCAGCGAGATAAAATCTCCCGATATCCCTCCATATTGGACTTCAACTTGAAATCCGTTTGCGTTTATATTCGATTTGCCAGCCATAATTATATGATCTTTTTCATTACCGCGAATATACCCCGTTTTGAACTTTCCTGCAAGATTCTTTTTGCTTTAAAATGAAAAAAAATTACATTTGTTCTGCCGTGAAATCGGTCCACAACTTTGTTAATATATGAATGCCGTGTGGAGCGACGGAAGGCTAATCAGGAATTTATGGAGGAAAAAACGAATGTCCGATTCCTTACGGACTCAACAGATGGGAAAGACGGCGCTAAGGAGGTCATTATGGATTATGTGATCTCATGGACTCTTCGTCGTGCCCAAAATATTTGCGCTGGAGAGAAACCAATTCTCTATAGGTATTGCAGGAAATTTCTGGGAAAACTTATTGGGCAGGAAATTTCAGACTTTGATTTCGTAGAAGTGGAGACCTGGAAGCAGGAGTCAAGGATAGATCTTTGGGTTTGGGTTAAAGTAAATAATGTTGAACACGATATCCTTATCGAAGATAAGTATTATTCGCCTGTTCACAACGACCAGCTAAATAGATATAGAGAAGTATTTGATGACTGGATTGGGGAGAATCGGGCAGACTCAATTCGCCACTACTGGTTATTGACGTGTTATGAACAGGGGGTGACTGATATATATGATATCGCTGTCAGGAATAGTGGTTTCAAGATATTGTTCTGGGACCAGATGCTTGATGCGATGGGGTGTAATATTGAAGAACCTGTCAAGAGTGAAAGTGACATTTTTAATGAGTTCTGGCTGGAGAACTGGTGATATTATGGATAAGGAGACAGTCGGAATAATAGCGTTGATTGCGATAACGATAATTGCGTACATCGTTGCTCAGATTTTTTCTCGGAAGACAGAGTGTGTGATTCTGTATAAGTGGTATGATTTTGCCTGCCTTTTATGGATTGCGGTCAGTCCTTTGTTTATCGGGTTAGGGAATAAGATTTTCACAGACGGAGAGATGACGTCTAAGACCGCCCTTGTCAATCGCATTATTTTTATGATTCCAATAGCCATTTTGGTTTTGACATCAATTTTTTCCAATTTGGGGCATGGTTGGATGAGCCTGCTTTATATTTTCGTTTCCATTATGGCTAAGATTCCGTTTATAATCGGATCTTGGATAATAGCTTTTGCCTTATTTCTGACCCTTTATGCCGGCGCTTCCGCAAAGACTGATGCAAGATATCATGACGGTACACGAAGGAATGAAAAAACAAATCGCAGAATGCGTGCAATCGCTATTTTCTTCGCAATTTTCAATCCTCTTCTGTTTGATTTGGTAAAGCCTCGTACCAATCGTGGCAAGTTAAGCGACTTTGTATATAATAGAGCAACTCGTGACCTATAAGTTTTTGATATTAAACATATTTACTGGATAATGAAAATTTTTGGTTTCCTTGAGACAATGGATTATAACGACGAAGTCTCCATCATTCACAGAATAGGTGGTATAATCCGTAACAAAAAAATGTCGCAATTGTCTACTAACCGGATCGTTGTCAAAGAAATACATATGGTCCGAGTTGATTATTCACGGAAGTATTATGGTGGCAGGGAGGATCTTGAATTCACAGAAGTATGGCCATCTAAATATGGATGCATAGATATGTGGCAAGAAGAGGTTTTCGATGATAAGATATTTGAAGATGTCATAGTGGAACTTGACAAACGAGGAAGGAGAAAAACTGATAGGATTTCCAACTTGTCAGATATCTTAAAACCATTCCTTGATGCCTCAGAGACACATAAGGAGTGTAAATATTTCTTGAGTGAAATAGATGCCGAAATTGATCCGGAAATTGGCGATAATATACAGTCAATGTTTGTCCGGGTCTTTAAAAAGGCGGCAAAAGTAGTCAGCTATAGTATTGGCTTAAGGACTTATGAATTATGCTTAACGCAGGCGCAAGATGGCTTAGTGTTTATTTTTGAGAAAGTCCCCGGGCTATTCAGTGAAAAACGTCTTCTTGAAAGCGATAGCCTGACACATCCGATGAAAAATCTTTCCGGAGAGCAATTAGCAGAAATAAGGAAAACTCTGCGCCAGTCGAATTAGATTCAGGAGATCTTGGAGTAGTCGCGGATGGAGTATTTTTCGCGGCGGAGTTCGGCGACAAGGGGGGCATTGAGGGGAGACTCGAGGGCGGGGTCGCGCTCGAGGACGCTCGAGGCGTAGGCGCGGGCGTCGGATAGGATGAGGCTGTCCTTTGCGATGGATGCGATGTTAAGTGTCACGGGGAGGCCGCTCTGGGCGGTCCCCTCGAGGTCTCCGGGACCTCTCATCTTCATGTCTTCCTCGGCGAGGACAAATCCATCCTCTGTCGAGCACATGAGTTCAAGCCTCTTTTTAGACTCGTTTGACACTTTCTGGCCTTTCATCAGGATGCAGAACGACTCGTCGGAACCGCGGCCGACGCGGCCTCGCAGCTGGTGAAGCTGGCTGAGGCCGAAGCGCTCGGCGCTTTCGATGACCATCACCGAGGCGTTGGGCACGTCCACGCCGACTTCGATGACGGTCGTGGAGACGAGTATGTTGGCCCTGCCGGCGACAAAGGCGGCCATATTGAAGTTTTTCTCTTCGTTGGTCTGCTTGCCGTGGACAATGGCAACCTTGTACTGCGGGAGGGGAAAGTAGCTTACTATTTCTTCGTAGCCGCGCTCGAGGTTCTGGTAGTCCATCTTTTCGCTTTCGAAGATGAGGGGATAGACCACAAACACCTGACGGCCGGCTGCGATCTGCTTCTTCATGAAGTTGTAGAGGGCCATCCTCTTGTTCTCGCCGGCGAGAATCGTCTTGATGGGCTTCCTGCCCGGAGGCATCTCGTCGATGACTGAGACGTCGAGGTCTCCGTAAAGGGTCATCGCGAGGGTCCTGGGGATGGGGGTCGCCGTCATCACGAGGACGTGGGGCGGAGGACCGCCCGGGTTCTTGGCCCACAGGCGGGCGCGCTGATCCACGCCGAAACGGTGCTGCTCGTCGATAATTGCGAGGCCGAGGGCCTTGAAACTGACAGTATCCTCGATGAGGGCGTGGGTCCCGACGAGGATGCTGAGGGAGCCGTCCTCAAGGCCGGCGTGGATGGCTCGCCTCGCGGCAGTCCCGGTCGAGCCGGTCAGGAGCTCGACGCGTACGCCGGTCGGCTCCAGGTATTTGGATATATTCGCAAAATGCTGCTGGGCAAGGACTTCCGTAGGGGCCATAAGGCAAGCCTGGTACCCGTTGCCGACGGCGATGAGCATCGTCAGAACCGCGACCATCGTCTTGCCGCTGCCGACGTCTCCCTGGAGGAGACGGTTCATCTGGGAGCCGCTCATAAGGTCTTCGCGGATTTCGCGGATAACCCTTTTCTGGGCTTTGGTGAGGGTAAACGGCAGGAAATCGTAGCAGCGGTTGAAGGGTTCGCCGACCTTGGGCATTACAATGCCGTTGGCCGCCCGGCTGCGGACGAATTTCTGCTTCAGGAGGGAGAGCTGAAGGAGGAAAAGCTCCTCGAACTTGAGCCTGTAAACCGCCTTGCTGAGGGCGCTGTTATCCGTCGGGAAATGGATGTTGCGCAGGGCATACTGCAGCGGAACGAGGCCCTTCTCCCTGATGACATAGTCCGGGAGGGTCTCCTCCATGGTCGGAAGCGCCAGGGAAAGCGCTTCGGCGACGAGCTTCTGGATCGTCCGGCCGGTGATGCCGGCGTTCTTGATCTTTTCGGTCGAGGAATAGACTCCGCTGATGGAAGCGTTGCCGGCTTCGCCCGGGGGCGGGGGAGAATCGATCTCAGGGTGGACTATGTTGAGGCGTCCGTTGAAAACGGAGGGTTTGCCGAAAAAGAGGAAAGTGCTGCCCGGAGTGAGCTTCTCGGCCATCCAGCCGAGGCCTTTGAAGAAGACGAGGTCAAGCTCGCCTGTGTTGTCTGCGACCCTGACGTAGAGCCTCTTGCCGCCCTTGCCGGCACCTCCGCCCTGGACCTCGGTCTTTATAACTGTCGCGAGGATCTGGACATCGGCCATCCCGGGCTCCAGGGAGCCGATTTTGTGGATTACGCCGCGGTCTATGTAACGGAAAGGGTAGAAGCGCAGGAGGTCTCCGACCGTCTCAAGGCCAAGCTCCGCCTTGAGGAGTGCAGCTCTTTTTGGCCCCACTCCGTGGAGGAACTGGATTTCCATTGTCTGAGGCGATCGACCCATACCCCGACAAGATACAAAAAAATTGCTTAAATTTGCCCTCCGGGATGGAAAGTCTTGTAATTAATAACGACGAATTCTTCGCAAGCGTGCTCGAATGCCTCTCAAAGGGCAGCGACGCGACAATTCCCGTCAAGGGATTCAGCATGCTTCCGTTTATCCGTGCGGAGAAGGATCTCGTGGTGCTTGGCACCGTGGACGAGCTGCGGGAGAAGGACATCGTCCTTTTCCGCTACTGCGGCCGCTATGTCATGCACAGGATTATTTCAATCGACGGCGACAAGGTAGAGATCATGGGCGACGGGGTGCCGGAGAACCGTGAACGGGTGACCCGTTCCGACATCTGCGCCAAGGCCAAGGCCATTCTCCGCGGCGGGAAGCGCCGGAGAGACCCCTACAGCCGTTTAAGCCTGTGGCTTTTTGACCGCTGGTACTCGCTGCTTCCCGTAAGAAGTTATCTATTGTGGATTTACAGGCGTCTGCCCTGGAACTATTTCTGGCTCAGGCGTCAGTCAAGGGCTGCCGTCAGAGAGCAGAACGCAGAAACTCTTTGAATCCTTCCACCGAAAGGTCATAGCTCCTGACCGGAGCAATCTGCTCGCCGGTCGGGGAGAGGAGTATGTAGGAAGGCTGTGAATTGACGCCGAAACGCCGCCTCGCAATCTCCGAATTGACCCTTCCGACATCCTTGAGAACCCTGCCGCCGTCAGTACGGACCCACCGGTCCTCCGGGAGGCGGGCCTTGTCGTCGGTGTGGAGGGCGACTATCTCGAAGTCGTCGCGGAGCATGGAGAGTACCTCGGGGTCGCTCCAGACCCTTTCTTCCATCTCGCGGCAGTTGACGCATCCGTAGCCGGTCACGTCCACAAAGACGGGCTTGCCGCTTTTTGCAGCGGCCTCAAGTCCGCTTTCGACGCTGGGCCAGGCCCTGAGGCCGTGGGCGATTACGAGCGTCGAGCCGCTGTCTGCTTCTGACTCATCAGCGGCGCTGCGACTCAGCACAAAGTCCTGAGTCTCAAGCGGCGGCAGGTATCCGGAGAGAGCCTTGAGGGGCGCTCCGAACATCCCCGGGACCATATAGACGACAAAGGTGAAAACTGCTCCTGCAAGAAGAAGCCTGGTCAGGCCAATCTTCGCGACAGGCTCTTCATGCTTAAAGGTAATCCTGCCGAGAAGGTAGAACCCGAGGAGGGTGAAATCCACTATCCAGATTGCGAGGTAAACCTCCCTGTCGAGGATCCCCCAATGGTAAGTCTGGTCCGCGACGGATAGGAATTTCAGTCCAAGGGCTATTTCGATGAAACCGAGCACGACCTTTACGCTGCCGAGCCATCTTCCGCTCTTCAGCTTCCCGAGGAGGGAAGGGAACATCGCCAGCAGGGTAAAAGGCAGGGCGAAGGCCACCGAGAAGGCCAGCATCGTCACTATCGGAGCCCAGAACTCACCGCTTGTCGAACGGATGAGGACCGAACCGACTATCGGGCCTGTGCAGGAGAACGACACCAGCACAAGCGTCAGGGCCATAAAGAATACCCCGGCGAGGCCCTTCCGGTCGCTGCCCTTGTCCGCCCTGTCCGTCCAGGAGGACGGCAGGGTGATCTCGAACGCTCCGAAGAAGGAAGCGGCAAAGACCATAAATATCACGAAGAACAGCAGGTTGGGAAGCCAGTGGGTCGATAGCCAGTTGAAGATATCGGCAGTCACGGCATCGCCTCCGAGAAGCCTGGTGAGGAGGATGATGACCGTGATGGGCAGCGTGTACAGAAGTACGATGAAAAGGCCGTAGAAGAAGGCCTTTATCCTGCCGGCGCGGGGGGAGGCGCCGCTCCTCAGGAAGAACGACACCGTCATGGGCACCATGGGGAAAACGCACGGGGTCAGAAGCATCGCAAGACCCCAGAGGATTGCCTCCAGAATGAGCTTCCAGAGACCCCTGCCGGCTTTTTCAGCCGCGGCCGGGACGCTCACGAGAACTTCTTCGGGGAAGCCGCAGTGCCCTTCTTCATCACAGAGAGTAAAACAGACGGCCGCTTCCGCATCGCCCTGAAGGGAAACTTCCTGGGCGAAGGAAACTTCACCGGAGAAGACATTCTCTTCCTTATAAATATATCCCTCGCTCACCGCTTCAAGCTCCGAAACGGCTTCCGACGGGGGAGTCCACCGGACTGAAGTCGAGTTGAAACCGTCCCCGGGGCCATAGATGTGGTATCCTTTGGGAACCGAGGCGGTGAAGGTAACCTTGTAATTGTCGCCGTCCCTGACGGATACCGCACTCCACGACACCTCCTGGGCACGCAGTGAAACGGCACCCAGAAGAATCAGGAATATGGCGGCAAAGCGTCTCACTATTTTGCGAATGCGACGGAACGGGTCTCGCGGATGACGGTGATTTTGACCTGGCCCGGATAGGTCATCTCGTTCTGGATGCGGGTCGCAATCTCTCCGGAGAGGACGGCGGCCTGCTGGTCAGTGACTTCCTCGGCGCCGACTATGACGCGGAGCTCGCGTCCGGCCTGGATGGCGTAGGAATTGGTCACTCCGGGATACGAAGCGGCGAGATCTTCCATACCCTTGAGCCTCTTGATGTAGGACTCGATGACCTCGCGGCGGGCACCGGGACGGGCGCCGGAGATGGCGTCGCCGACAAGAACTATCGGGGCGATCAGGGAGGTCATCTCGACCTCCTCGTGGTGCGCGCCGATGGCGTTGCAGATTTCGGGACGCTCCTTGTACTGCTCGGCGAGCTTCATGCCGAGGAGGGCGTGAGGAAGCTCGGGATCGTCGGTCGAGACCTTGCCGATGTCGTGGAGGAGTCCGGCCCTCTTGGCGGCCTTGACGTTGAGGCCGAGCTCGGAAGCCATTATGGCACAGATATTTGCAACCTCGCGGGAGTGCTGCAGGAGGTTCTGCCCGTAGGAAGAACGGTATTTCATACGGCCGATCAGACGGACGAGCTCCATGCTCATCCCGTGGATGCCAAGGTCGATACAGGTACGCTTGCCTGTCTCGAGAATTTCATCTTCGAGCTGCTTTGAAACCTTGGCTACGACTTCCTCGATACGGGCCGGATGGATGCGGCCGTCGATAACGAGCTGGTGGAGGGAGAGCCTTGCAACCTCGCGGCGGACAGGGTCGAAGCCGGAGATAAGGATGGCGTCGGGAGTGTCATCTACAACGATTTCAACGCCGGTCGCGGACTCGAGGGCCCTGATGTTGCGGCCCTCGCGGCCTATGATGCGACCCTTGATCTCGTCGTTTTCGATGGGGAAGGTCGTGACGGCGTTCTCAATAGCCGTCTCGGTCGCTGTCCTCTGGATGGTGTTGATAACGATTCTCTTCGCCTCCTTGGCGGCGTTGAGCCTGGCTTCGTCCATCGTGTCGTTGA
Source organism: Bacteroidales bacterium (assembly GCA_017534745.1). Taxonomy (GTDB): domain Bacteria; phylum Bacteroidota; class Bacteroidia; order Bacteroidales; family UBA932; genus Cryptobacteroides. Next base: position 63,279 of record JAFXVX010000018.1, read on the forward strand.
TGTAGGCCTGGGCCTCGGTGCGTGCCTCGGCCTTCATGTTCTCCATGAGGATGTTCTTGGCTTCAGTCGCGCTCATCGAAGCTATGCTTTCGATCTGGCGGTTGGCCTCGTCCTTGAGGCGCTCGTACTCTTCGCACTTGCGCTCGAGGGCTTCCTCGTGGCTTTTCATGGACATCTTCTGGGCCTCTGCTTCCTTGATTTTGCGCTGGAGGTCCATGTTCTGCTGGTTGAGGGTGTTTTCCTTCTGGCGGACGCGGTTCTCGGCCTCGCGGATACGATTGTTGGCCTCACCGACGTACTGGTCGTGCTCGCTCTTGAGGGAGAGGAACTTCTCCTTTGCCTGAAGGATCTTTTCACTCTTGATTTTTTCCGCCTCTATCTCTGCCTTGCGGATGATATCTTCCTTCTCGGCATTGAGGCTGCGCTTACGGATTGGTATGTAGATCGCGAGAGAGAGGGCCGCGCCCACTGCAACTCCGATTACTGCTCCGATTATCAAATACAGTATCATGGTATCTTTGGTTTAAGTTTGTTTATCCATAAATACACGGCAAAGCCGCTTCCACTGCGGAAACGGCTTTGCGAAAGGAAAAAAGCCGCCGTCATCTTTCGCTGAAAAATCTTCGTTAAAAGATTTGGGCTCCATCCGTTTTCCGGCTTCCCCTGTCCCGAAGGAATCCCGCTCGGGGATTGGGGCCTGTCGTCCACGGTCTGAGATTTCCCGGTACCTCGGTACTTGTTGTTTTCGCGTGAGGTACGGCGGCTACTTTCTGGTCTTGAGATAGGACTGAGTGTCTTCCAACAGCTTCAAAGCCTCATCTTCAAGGGCTTTCCGCCCGTCCTCGAGGGAAAGCCGGGCGATACATTCGTTGAGGGCGACAAAGGGCATGAGATCAGACTCTTTGCAGCCCGGGAATGAAGTCGTATATGACGACAGACGGGCGTTGACTGCATCTGCGGCAAGGCGTATCCTGCGCTCTTCCTCCTCGGAAGAGGCGCTGAGGATGTAATTCCTGCCGGCAAGGCTTATGGTAATCTTCTGCGCTGCCATTAACCTTCAAGTGCGGAGATGCATTTATCTATCTCCCTTATCATTCTGTCGATCTTCTCCTTGGCGGAGGCGTTGGAGCCTCCGGATGGGTTGAAAGCCGCGGAGAGACGGAGGGACTCCGCCTTCTCTTCAAGCTCGGTTATCCGTTTCCTGAGGGCATCGGCCTCGGCATCACGCCCGGAAAGGGAGGCGCGGAGCTTTTCGTTCTCCGCCTTCTCCGCTTCATAGAGAGCTATCAGCTCAGCTATGCTTTCTTTCAACTTTTCGAGCATATCAAAGGCTTTTACCCTAAATCTTTGCAAAAATAATAATTTTTTTGACCTAAACTCAATATTCTGTTTAAATTTGTAAAAATTTATTTTGACTGTGAAAAATTACGGATTCATCAGGGTAGCGGCGGCGACGCCGGTGGTGAAGGTAGCTTCCCCGGAAGCGAATGCTGCGGCGATAATGTCGATAATCGACGACGCCACTGAGAACGGCGTCTCCCTTCTGGTCTTCCCCGAGCTGGCCGTTTCCGGGTACACCTGCGGCGACCTTTTCGGCAGCGAGAAGCTCATCGAGGCTTCCGAAAAGGCCGTTGAGGAGATTCGCGACCACACCCGCGGGCTGGATGTGACTGTCGTTGTCGGCGCTCCGGTGCGTTACCACGATAAGCTTTACAACTGCGCCGTCATCATCCGCGGCGGCCAGGTCAAGGGCATCGTTCCCAAGATCTATCTCCCTGATTACAACGAGTTTTACGAGGCGCGTTGGTTCTCTTCCGGCAGCGATTTCCTTTCCGGCAATATCCACAACGAAGGCCGGTTCCTCGATGAAGGGCCTTCCTGTGTCCGCGAGGGATTCTGCGGCGAGATATCTTTCGCCGGCGGGAGGTGCAACATCTCTCCGAATCTGCTTTTCACGGTCGGAGACGCGACTTTCGCCGTTGAAATCTGCGAGGACCTGTGGACTCCGCTCCCTCCGTCTTCGTTCCACTGCGTGGCCGGGGCGCAGATCATCGTGAATCTTTCCTCCAGCAACGAGGTTCTCCTCAAGCACACCTACCGCAAGAGCCTCGTCTGCGAGCAGAGCGCCCATACCCTTTCGGGCTACATCTACTGCTCCAGCGGCTACGGCGAATCGACCCAGGACCTTGTCTATGCCGGATCTTCCCTTATATATGAAAACGGCACCTTAATGGCTGAGGCCCTGCGCTTTACGACAGGTCCGCAGATGATTTTCGCGGACCTCGACGTCGAAAAGCTGACAGTCCTCCGCCAGAAACAGAGTTCGTTCTTCTATGTCACGCCGGACGGCACCAGGGCCTCGACCTATGCCCAGATGTACTCCAGAATTAACCTCGGAGAGGCCGCCCGGACCGACTTCGCAGGGGCTTTCCACCGATTCATCGAGCCCCATCCCTTCGTCCCTTCAGGCGACGACGCCGACATCGAAGGCCGCTGCCGCGAGGTCATATCCATACAGGTACTCGGCCTCGTCAGGCGCCTCGAACACGTCAGGGCCCGCTCTGCCGTGATCGGCATCTCCGGCGGCCTCGACAGCACCCTCGCCCTCATAGTCACCGTGATGGCTTTCGACAAGCTCCACTGGCCGAGGGAGGGGATTATCGGCGTGACTATGCCTGGTCTCGGCACATCATCCCGGACCAGGACCAATGCGGACGCCCTTATGGAAGTCCTCGGGATAACCAGGAAGGAAATTTCCGTCGTCCCTGCCGTGGAGCAGCATTTCCGCGACATCGGCCACGACCCGTCCGTCATCGACAGCGTCTATGAGAACGCCCAGGCCCGCGAGCGCACCCAGATTCTCATGGATATCTCAAACCAGACCGGCGGCATCGTCGTCGGCACCGGGGATCTCTCCGAGCTTGCCCTCGGCTGGTGTACCTACAACGGCGACCACATGTCGATGTACGCCGTCAATTCGTCAGTTCCCAAGACTCTTGTCAGGGAGCTCTGCCGTTTCTGCTCGAAGGAAATCTTTGCCGGCGGCCTCAGAGTGGACGGCCGCACGGCAGGCGAGATTATCTCCGACATAGTGGACACTCCGATCAGTCCGGAGCTCACTCCGGCCGGCAAAGACGGCGCTATCGCCCAGCTTACAGAAGACCTCATCGGCCCTTACGAGCTCCACGACTTCTTCCTCTACCACTTCTTCCGTTTCGGCTGCTCTCCCTCGAAGATCCTCTTCCTCGCGGAGAAGGCGTTCGGAGACAGGTATGAAAGAAAAACCCTCCTGAAGTGGCTTAAAGTCTTCTTCAAGAGGTTTTTCGCGCAGCAGTTCAAGAGGAGCTGCCTTCCTGATGGCCCTAAGGTCGGCTCTGTCGCCCTGTCCCCGAGAGGCGACTGGAGGATGCCCTCCGACGCCCTCTCCGAGCTCTGGCTCAGCGAGCTTGAATCCCTATAGCCTTGAGATGACCTCCTGGAAAAGGGAGGTCATTTTGTCTGCGGCCGCGTCTGCGGCTGCGACGATGGCTTCGCCGTCGGTGACGTAGTTGTCGTCGTCCGGGGCGACGTCAGTGATGACGGACATCCCGAAGACGGGGATGTTGCTGTGGCGAGCCACGATGACTTCCGGGGTCGTTGACATACCGACCGCGTCCGCTCCGATGGAACGGAAGAAGCGGTACTCGGCCGGGGTCTCGTAGGTCGGGCCTGTGCAGCCGAGATAGACGCCCTTCCGGAGAGCGATACCCTGCTCTGCAGCGACCTTTTCGGCCAGAGCAATCAGCTTCAGGTCGTAGGGACGGGTCATGTCCGGGAAACGGGGACCGAAATCGTCGAGATTTGGACCGATGAGCGGGTTCGGAAGGAGGTTGATGTGGTCGCGGATAATCATGAGGTCGCCGGTGTTGTAGTTGACGTTGCAGCCGCCGGCGGCGTTGGAGACGAAAAGATACTTGATGCCGATGACCTTCATCACCCTGATCGGGAGGGTCACCATGTCCATCGGATAGCCCTCGTAGTAGTGGAAGCGGCCCTTCATCGCGAGGACCTTCTTGCCGCCGAGGATACCGGCGATGAAGCGGCCGTCGTGGCCGATCGCCGTGGATACGGGGAATCCGGGGATGTCTCCGTAATTGATTGAAATAGGGGATTCTATACGGTCGGCAAGCTTGCCGAGGCCGCTGCCGAGAACAATGCCGATTTCCGGCTCGAATCCGCCGAGACGCTCTTTCAGGGCGACGGCGGTCGCGTTGATGATTTCTATATTGGTCATAGTTTTTCGATTAATTTCTCAAACAGGAGTGACATCTTGTCAGCGCCCGCGTTGGCCGCTTCGACGACAGCCTGGCCGTCGTTGACATAGTCTTCGGCGTAGTCGTCGTGGGCTTCGTTGGTGATGATGGACATGCCGAACACGGCTATGCCGGCATGGCGTGCGACAATCACCTCGGGGATGGTTGACATGCCGACGGCGTCGCCGCCTATTGTCCGGTAGAACTTGTATTCGGCCGGAGTCTCATAGCTGGGACCGGTGTCTCCGAGATAGACGCCTTCGCGGAGGGGAATGCCGAGCTCCGCGGCGATACTCTTCGCAAGGGCGATGGTCTTCAGGTCATAGGGCCTTGTCATATCGGGGAAACGGGGACCGAACTCTTCGAGGTTCGGGCCGATCAGCGGGTTGGGCTGGAGGGTTATGTGGTCTTTGATAATCATGAGGTCGCCGAGGCGGAAATCATAGTTGATTCCGCCGGCGGCGTTGGAGACAAAAAGGTGGCGGATGCCCACCTTTATCATAACGCGTACGGGAAGGGTCACGAGGCTCATCGGATAGCCCTCGTAGAAGTGGATCCTGCCCTGCATTGCAATGACGCATTTGCCGCCGAGATTGCCGACGATAAAGTTGCCTTTGTGCCCGATAGCCGTTGAAACGGGAAATCCGGGGAGCTCGCGGTAAGGTATTGAAATCTGGTCAGTTATGCGATCGACCATTTTGCCGAGTCCGCTTCCGAGGACAATTCCGGCTACGGGTTTTCTTCCGCCGAGGCGCTCGGAAAGAGCCGCTGCAGCGTTGTCGATTTGTTCAATGAGTGGTAGCATTTTTCTTAGAATTCTTCCGGATTTTCAGCTGGTGATTCCCTGATGAAGGGTTCGTCGTTGGGGAACTTTTCCCTGATGTAGTCTATGACATCCCTGAGACCTTCGCAGAACTTGTCGAAGTCCTCCTTGTAGAGGAAGATCTTGTGCTTGTCATAGGAGAAGGAGCCGTTGTCCTCGACGCGGCGCTTGCTCTCGGTGATGGTCAGGTAGTGGTCCTTGCCTCCTTTGGTCTCTTTGACGTCAAAGAAGTAGGTGCGCTTTCCGGCCCTCACGGGTTTGGAGAAAACGTCTTCGGAATTCCGGTCACGGCCGCGGGTGCCGTCGTAGTCGTCCCTGTACATAAATAGGTTTTTATAAAATGTTCGTCCACAAATTTAGACAAATTTCCCACAAATAAACTATATTTGCGAAAATTTTGTTTGAAATATGCTGACAAGACGTATGTTGAGAATCAAGGCGTTCAAGGTCCTATATGCCTCCGTGGAGGATGGGAGCATGACGCTGAAGGATGCGCAGGCGCGATTTCTGGCCTCCTGTGAGGCGGTCAGGGACCTCTATCTCTTTATGATGAAGATAGTTGTGGTTCTCGCTGAAGCTGAGGAAAAACGTCTTGAAGCCGGCCGTCGCAAGTTCAATCCGACCCCCGAAGACCTCTCCCCGAACGACAAGTTCGCCGCTAACCGCCTCTCCGCGCTCCTCGCTGCGGACCCCGATTTTACAAAGCTCATCGAAAAAAGGAAGCTCTCCTGGGACCAGTACGACGTCTTCATCCGCGAGGTCTCGGATTCCATCCGTTCAAAGCAGTATTTTGCCGCCTATATGGCATCTCCGGAGCGCTCCCTGAAGGAGGACGTTTCCCTTTTCAAAAAGATCTTCGAGCAGGAGTTCGAGGACAGCGAGTCCCTCGCCGCCATCCTCGAGGAGCTTTCCATCCTCTGGGTCGATGACCTCGGCTTCGCCCTCGGCGCCTGCATCAAATCCCTCTCCGCCATCGCGCGGACCGGCCGCTGGAGTTTTCCTCCGCTTTACCACAGCGATGAGCTCGCTGAGGCCGGCCGTGAGGCTGACAGTGACGAGGCCTTCTCCCGCAGGCTCCTTTCCGGCGCCTTTGGCGGCCGGGAGCGCTATTTCCAGATGGTATTCGACTCGGCGAAGGGCTGGGAGAAGGACAGGATATTCACGACAGACCTTGTCCTGATTTCGATGGGCCTTGCCGAAGCCGAGCTTTTCCCCGACATCCCCGTGAAAGTGACCATCAACGAGTACGTTGAGATATCAAAATATTATTCAACCCCGAAGAGCAGTTCGTTCGTCAACGGGCTCCTCGACTCCCTCATCGGAAAGCTTTCCGCGGAAGGGAAGGTGGTCAAAAGTCCGAAAGGTTTAAATTAATAATAAGTAATTGTCAATGAAAGCATTGTTTATCCTTTTACAGGAGGCTGCCCCTGCCGCCCAGCAGCAGGGCGCCATGGGCGGTGGCTGGACCATGTGGGCCATGCTCATCCTCATCTTCGTCGTTATGTACGTCTTCATGATCCGTCCCCAGAGGAAGCAGCAGAAGGAGCTCCAGCAGTTCCGTAATTCCCTCGCCAAGGGCGACAAGGTGGTCACCGTCGGCGGTATCTACGGCGAGATCGTGGAGGTCGAAGAAAGGACCGTTATCATCAGGGTTGACAAGGACGTCAAGATCAAGGTCGATAAAAATGGCCTCGTCAAGGATTACTCCGAGTCCCGTCCCCAGTAGCCTCCCAGCTCCGTGCTAAAGGATTTCTTCGGTAAGGTCGCATCTTTCCTCCACATCGGGGGAAAGGACTGGATTGCGTTCCTTCTCGCCCTTGCCCTGTCTTTCACCGTCTGGCTGATTCACTCCATGTCCGAGGAATACTCGGGAGTCATGACAGTGCCGGTTGAGGCTGAATCCAGGATTGAGGGCCGCTCCAATATTTCCACTTTGCAGAGCGTTGCGGTGGCAAGGGTCAGGACCACGGGGTTCAACCTCGTGGCCTCTGCCGGCAGGGAGCGGAGGAAGCCGGTCCGCGTCAAAATCGATCCGCAGGATCTGCGCCGTACTTCCGGAGACGACTTTATCCTCACCGGTCCGGCACGAAGCAATTACGTCAGGGCCATTTTCGGCGACGGGACCGTTCTGGAGACCTTCCTTTCCGACACCCTGAAGTTCCGTTTCCCGAAGGAAAACCACCGCAAGGTGCCTGTCATCTTTGTCAGTGACATTTCCTACAGGGACCAGTTCATGGCATCCGGTCCGGTCAGGACGGTGCCGGATTCTGTCATTATCTACGGAGAGCAGGATGTCATCGGCCATATCGACGGGATAAGGACCCTGCCGCTCTCCCTGAGCAACGTCCGTCACGACGTTCACGGCGCGGTAAAGCTTTCAAAACCCGACGGAGTGCGCCTCTCGGACGACGACGTGACTTATGCCATTTCAGTCACCCGTTTTGTGGAGATAGTGTCCACGGTGCCGGTGACCGTGAAAAACGCTCCGTCCGGACGTTCCTTCGAAGTCCGTCCTTCCTCTGCGGAAGTGGTTCTCCGGTGTGTATTTCCCCTCAAGGGAGATCCATCGGAAGGACTCGGCGTGAGCATCCTTTTCAGCGATTTCGAGAAATCCGTCACAGGCCGCTGCGTTCCGACCGTATCAGGCCTTTCGGATGGGGTCATCGATTACAGGGTCCTGCCGGAAGTCTTCGACTGTATCGAACTCGAGCAATGATCACGGTAGCTCTCACAGGCGGCATCGGCAGCGGAAAATCAGCCGTTGCCGCTTTTCTTTCCTCCGCCGGCGTCCCCGTCTTCGATTGCGATGCCGCGGCGAAGGCTGTATATACCGAAAATCCGGAGGTGGTCGAAAGGATAGGGGAGAGGCTCGGCCTGCCTCTAAGGCTACCCGACGGCAGCCTCGACAAAGCCGCTCTTGCAGAGGCCGTTTTCTCCTCAAAGGAGGCCCTGGAAGCTGTTGAAAATGAAGTGCTTCCTCTGGTCAAGACCAGGCTCCTGCAGTGGAAATCATCCCTTTCCGGCCCCCTTTGCGTCGTTGAATCCGCGACCATCCTCTCCAAGCCCCTTTTCGATGGCACCTACGATTCCGCTGTCCTTGTCGATGCCCCCGTTCGCGTCCGTCTCCGCCGCATCCTTTCCCGCGGCGGCATCACCCGCGAGGACGCCCTCCGCCGCATCTCCGCCCAGAGTTCCGCCCCCTCCAGTATCTCCGGCACCATCCTCAACGACAATAACTTACGCACTCTCCGCTCCCGCACCTACTCCCTTTTCTCCGCTCTTTACCCCTCAGAGTTTCGCTTTTACCGCAAAAATTCATAACTTTGTAGTTCCTACAAAGAATTACAAAGATGAAGACAGATTTAAGCAAAATTTTGGCAGTGTCGGGTGAGCACGGGCTGTTTAAGTTTTTGGCACAGGCGCGCAGCGGAGCGATTGTAGAGCCGCTGGACGGCGGCGACCGCAAGGTTTTCGACTTCAGAAGCCGTATCACCTCGCTTGCTGACATTTCCATCTACACGGAAAGCGGAGAGCTCAAGCTCCAGGAGGTATTCCTCAAGATGAAGGAAGTCCTTGGCGACAAGGAAGCTCCGGACTCGAAAAAGGCTCCTGTTTCCGAGATCAAGGCCCTTTTCGACAAGGCCATACCCGATTACGACGGTTCCCGCTTCTATGTCTCCCACATGAAGAAGGTTGCCGACTGGTACAACTGCATCCTCAGGGGCGCCTCGTTCGATTTCGTGAAGGAAGGAGAAGAGGAGAGCGCAGAGTAATCCCGTGCAGACCCTCAGAGTCATAACCCTCGGCTGCTCGAAGAACACAGTCGATACCTCGCATCTCCTCTACCGGATCAAGGATTCCTATAAAATCCTTCCCGAGGACGACGAGGGCCCGGTCGATGTCCTTCTCATCAACACCTGCGGCTTTATCGGCGACGCCAAGCAGCAGTCGATAGACACCATCCTGGAAGCGGTTGCAGGAGGGCAGGCCGGACGTATCCTCGTCTTCGGCTGCCTTTCGCAGCGCTATATGGCTGATCTTCCTGAGCTTATCCCGGAGGTGGACGGATGGTTCGGCGCGAGGGATATGGAGCCTCTTGTTAAGGCTCTCGGGTGTGAATACCGCCCCGGGGAGGAGGCCGGGAGGGTCATTTATGACGGGCATCACCCGTATGCCTTCCTGAAAATCTCGGAAGGCTGTGACCGGCGTTGCTCCTACTGCGCCATCCCGCTGATAAGGGGGGCTCACAGGTCCGTCCCCGAGGAAAAACTCATTGAGGAAGCCCGGAGCCTTGCGGCACAGGGTGTCAAGGAACTGGTTGTCATAGCACAGGACACCACTTTTTACGGCCTTGACCTCTACGGCAAAAGGACCCTTGCGCACCTTCTGCGCAAGCTTTCGGAGGTGGACGGTATAACACGTATCCGCCTGCATTATTCCTATCCGCAGGGCTTCCCGGAGGACGTCCTCGACGAGATGGCGGCAAACCCCAAAATCTGCCGCTACATCGACATTCCCCTGCAGCACATCTCCGACAAGGTGCTCTCAGCGATGCACCGCGGCGTGGATGGAGAGCAGACAAGGGCGCTCGTGAAGAAATTCCGTGAGAAAGTCCCCGGAGTCGTACTCCGCACGACCATGATAGTCGGGCATCCGGGAGAGGGTGAGGCCGAGTTCGAAGAGCTTCTCCGCTTTGTGGAGGAAGCCCGCTTCGAAAGGCTCGGCGCGTTCACCTATTCCGAGGAGGAAGGGACATTCGGCGCGGAGAATCTCAAAGACGACGTGCCCGAGGAGATTAAGAAGGACCGGCTTTCACGCTTGATGGCTCTTCAGGAGAAGATATCTCTGGAGTACAACCGTTCGAGGGTGGGCTCTGTGGAGAAAGTGCTCGTTGACGACTGCGCTGACGGAGTGTTTGTCTGCCGCAGCGGTGCCGAAAGCCCGGAAGTGGACGGCGAAATCCTTGTCAAAAGCGTTCCCGGCATTTCCATTGGAGACGAGATGGAAGTCCGCATAACAGGCTGTGACAGTTATGATTTGATTGCTGAACCCCTGGAAGTATGAAAAAGACGATAATATTTTCAGCCTTGCTCTCCATGCTGCTCTCCTGCGGGGCGCCGCAGACCTTCTCGGTGAATCTCGAGAAGAGAGAGAAGCAGCAGGGGATTGACCTTGCAGGCAAGAGCATATCGGTGGTGTGCACAGGTTCCACTCCGGAGGAGCAGGCCGTCGCCGTCTCTGTCGGTGAAAGCTTCTCCACCGCACTCGAAGAAGATTATTTCGGAGGAGAGAAGGGGATAGCCCTTTTCGAGGTTGATTCACTCTCGCCTTCGAGGGAGAGCATCCTTTCCCTCCTGGTAGAGACTGGAAGCGATGTCCTTTTCGTATTCGTTCCAACTCTCGGAGAGCCTTCATCGACTGTCTCCGAAGGTAAGGCGGCCAAGAAAGTCCCCTGTGAACTCAGGCTCTACGCCTACGACTCCCTCGGGGAGGACTCCGTGAAGCAGTTTGCCGGCAGGGCGTCTTTTATCGACCCCGCTCCCGGCCCCGGACTTTCCGAGGAAGGAGTAGCGGCTTCGTCCGAACTCGGGAGCGCCGCGGCGCTGAGGTTCCTCTCCAAGTGGCAGACAGTCCAGTATTCCTTCTACTACCGTTCGACTTTCCAGGCCGCCTGGGATGAAGCCACGGAGGCCGTCCTCAAGATGGACTGGAAAGAAGCCGTGTCAAAATGGATGACCTTGCTGGGAGCAAAGGATCTTTATACACGTTCTGCCCTGGAGTACAATATCGCGACCGCGCTGCATCTTACCGGCGACAATGAGCTGGCTCTCAAATGGTTGTCCGTGTCCGAGGAAGACGCTTCCCTGACCCTCCAGCCCGGCCTCCGCAAAAGAATTCTCGCAGACCTATGAAAACAAGACTGCTGAGCATAGCCGCCCTTGCCGCGTCGCTTTCCTCCTGTATCCTATCCGGCCAGCGTCCGATAGCGGCTCCGGACCAGGAAGTCACCGTCAAGGTGATGAGGATAGGCGAGACCCTTTCCGACCGGACCGAAAGGTTCGTCGGGGAACTTGTCGCCGACCGTTCCGCTATCATCACAGCGGAGTTCCCTGCCAGGCTGTCCTCCCTTAAAGTGCGTAAGGGCAGCAGGGTCGCCGCGGGCGACACCATAGCCGTCCTTTTCTCACAGTCGCTTGTGAGCGCCCGAGACGGCGCCAAAGCCACCTATGACCGTGCCTCCGACGCCCTTGAGCGCATCAGGAAAATGCAGGGCAGCGGCGCTGTCAGCGAGATTCAGATCGTTGAGGCCGAATCCAAATATGCGCAGGCTGAAGCGGCCTATACGGCAGCTGAGGATGCCCTCTCATCCTGCTGTGTGACAGCCCCTTTCAGCGGGGTAGTGTCCGATGTCCTCGTCGAGCAGGGAGTCAGGCTTGCCCTGTCCCAGCCCATTGTAAGGCTGGTGGATCTCAATTCCCTCAGGGTGTCTTTCACCGTCGGGGAGAATGAACTTTCCGCCTTCCCCCGCGGCAGCAGGGTGACGGTCGAGGTCCCGGCGGCAGGGAAGACCTTCAACGCTTCCGTCGAATCGGTCTCCCTGGAGGCATCGCCCCTTTCGAGGACGTACGAATGTCTTGCCAGACCCCTCACTTCCGTCTATTCCCTCATGCCGGGCATGGTCTGCAAGGTAGGCCGCAGCGTAAGCGGCTCGGGGATAGTCATTCCCGCTTCTGCTGTGATGACCGGGGAGGACGGCCGTTATGTCTGGACCGTCGATGACGGCGGGATTGTCAGCAAGCGGCATATCACCGTCGAAGGATATTCCGGCAGCGGGATCGCGGTCGGTTCAGGTCTTTCGGACGGCGATGCCATCGTTATTTCCGGGATTAACAAAATCTGCGGCGGCATGTCTGTCAGGACAGAAGAGTAGTTGCACCGGATGGCAAAGGGCAGGTTCATACGTTCGGCCATATCTTCATCTAAGCTGGTCTATTTCGTCCTGGTCATACTGGTGGCGGTGGGCGCCTATGGCATCTACGCCCTCAACAAGGACGAATTCCCGACCTTCGAGATAAGAGAAGGCCTTGTCGTCGGCGTCTATCCCGGAGCCACTTCCGAAGAAGTTGAGCAGCAACTCACAAAGCCTCTCGAAGACATCCTCTTCTCCTATCAGGAAGTACGCCGCGACACCTATTCCTTCTCCTGTAACGGCTACTGCTACATATACGTAATGGTCGCGCCCGGTGTGGACAAAGACAGGTTCTGGTCCAAAATCAAACTGCGTCTTTCCTCCGAGAGGAGAAACTTGCCGCCGGGAGTCCTCGCCGTGGAGACCATCGAAGATTTTTCGTCGGTCTCCAGCGTCCTCGTGTCCCTGGTCTCGGACGACAAGGGATACAGCGAGATGAAAGAGACCGCCGACCGCCTGTGCGACCGGCTCCGTGAAATCCCCACGCTTTCTTCCGCCCGTCTCTACGGCACCCGTGACGAGGAGATAGCCGTCCACATGGACATGGAAAAGCTTTCCCGTTACGGGATATCCGCGGAAATGCTTCTTGCCGAATACGGCGGCTCGACGGCGCTGATTCCAGGCGGCACGTTCAAGAGCGGCTATATCGAAGCCCCCATCATAGTCGGCAACACCGTCGGCAGCGAGATGGAGGTGGCCGAAAAGATAATCTACACCGATCCCGGCGGCAATGTCGTCCGGCTCCGCGACGTCGCGACAGTTGAGCGTCGCATAGCTCCTCCGTCGTCTTTCGTAGAGTCCGACGGGAGGAGCGCTATAATCGTCTCGGTGGAAATGAGGCCGGACAACGACATCGTCAAGTTTGGCCGCGAAGTTGACAGGGCGCTGGATGATTTCCGCAGTGAACTCCCTCCGAGCGTCCACGTGACCAAGATAACGGACCAGCCGCAGGTGGTCGGTCATTCGGTCTGGTCTTTCCTGAGGGACCTTGTGATATCGATGCTGGCGGTCATCTTCGTGATGATGATGCTTTTCCCGTGGCGCTCGGCCGCCATCGCGAGTTCGGGAGTGCCGGTCTGCACGGCGATAACCCTTGGAGCGATGTTCATTCTGGGCATCAACCTCAACACCGTGACCCTGGCCGCCCTTATCGTGGTGCTTGGAATGATAGTTGACGACAGCATCATCACCATTGACGGATACATAGATATGCTGTCGAGGGGAAAATCCCCCATCGACGCTGCCGCATCGAGCGGCGCGGCCCTGTTTGTCCCCATGTTCGTCGCGACCCTTGCCATCTGCCTGATGTTCTTCCCGATGCTGGGCATCATCGACGGCTATCTGGGCGACTTCATTAAGATGTTCCCGATAGTGGTCCTTACCGCGCTGACGGCATCGCTGGTCTATGCCGTGGCCGTCGTTCCGTCGATGGAGGTAAAGCTGATTCCCTACATCGGAGTCCAGAAGGAAAACTTCTTCAACAGGGGCCAGAACGCCTTCTTCCGTTTCCTGCAGGACGGTTACGAGAAAATGGAGGTTTTCTGCTTCGACCATCCCGGCCTTACGATGCTGGGCGGCGTAGTCGCTATCTGTCTGGGCGTCATGATGATACTCCAGCTCAATGTCCAGATGATGCCTATGGCCGAAAGGGAACTTTTTGCCGTAGAGGTCTATATGGACCCGGGGGAGACCCTTGAAAGTACCCACGCGGTGGCGGATTCGCTCTCGAAGCTTTATCTCGGGGACAAACGGGTGAAGTCCGCCACGGCATTTGTCGGGACCAGCGCCCCTCGATTCCATGCGACATACGCCCCTGCTGTCCCGTCTGCGCAGTTTGCCCAGATCATAGTCTGCACCGTGTCCCCGGAAAGCACCAAATCAATAATAAAGGAGACTGAGAAACTCTACGAAAACCGATTTCCCAACGCCCTCGTAAGGGTAAAGCAGATGGATTACCAGGCTGTACCGGCCCAGATAGGCGTCCGTTTCAAGGGTGACGACAGCAGGGTCCTTTCAGCCCTCGCGGACTCCCTGAAGACCCGCATGTACGGGCTTAAGGGACTCAAGTGGGTACATTCGGACGTCGAAGGCACCACGCCGGTGGTGCGGGTCATTCCCGATCCCGACGAGACCGCCCGTCTCGGAGTCAGCCGGGCGATGCTCTCCCTGTCGCTTGCGGGCAGTTTCAACGGGCTGCCCGTCGCGACTCTCTGGGAGGGGACTAAGCCGGTCCCTGTCAGGATTTATTCCGATGAGGTCGGTGGCGCAATGAGCTATGAGACAGTGTCTTCCCGTCTTGTCCCTTCGGCCGTTCCCGGTATGAGGGTCAGGCTGGACCGGGTGGCTTCGGTGGAGCCTGACTGGACGCCGCGAAAGATAGCCAGGGTGGGCGGCCGCCGCAGCGCCACCACTTATGCCGACCTCGTGTACGGCTACAGCCAGCCCTCCATGATGAAGCTGGTGAAAAAGGAACTCGCTGCGATTGATGTGCCGGAAGGAGTGGATGTTGAGATGGTCGGCCTTGATGAGATGAACGCCAATTACCTCCCGAAGATAATGATAAGCTTCGTGTGCGCGGTCGCTGTGCTGTTTTTCTTCCTTCTCTTCCATTTCAGGAAGATTTCGCTCGCGGTGCTGACGATTGTGCTGTCTTCGATCTGCATGTTCGGGGCATTCTTCGGCCTGTGGCTTTTCAATCTCGATTTCGGTATCACTGCAGTCCTGGGCCTTGTCAGCATTGTCGGCATCATTGTCAGGAACGGGATAGTCATGTTTGAATATGCGGAGTTCCTCCGCTTTGAGAAGGGGTATTCCCTCCGAGACGCGGCTTTCGAGGCCGGTCGCCGCAGGATGCGCCCTATTTTCCTCACTTCCTGCACGACAGCGCTGGGAGTCCTCCCCATGATAATAGCCGCGGACCCTCTCTGGATGCCGCTCGGAGTGGTGATTTGTTTCGGCACCATGCTGTCCATACTGCTGATAGTGCTGATAATGCCGGTTTCCTACTGGCAGGTTTACAGGATTTTCTCCCGCCGGGACAAAGAATAAATTTTCAGATTGTCGGCGAAAACTATATATTTGCAGTCTGAATAAAATTTAGCGTAATGAAAATAAAGGACGGTTTCATCCTGAGGAAAATATGCGGCCAGAGCGTCATTTCAGGCGAAGGCGCCGCCAATGTCAATTTCTCCAAGCTGGTCTCCCTGAACGAGACAGCCTCTTTCCTTTTTTCCAAAGTGGTCGGGGGAGAATTCACTCCCGAGTCCATGGCCGATCTCCTCACGGGAGAGTATGAGGTCGATTATGAAAGGGCGCTTTCCGACTGCAGGAGCCTCTGCGACCAGTGGAAGGAAATAGGTATCCTTGAAGATTAGGACAATCTGTGAAAAGGACGTACGCTCAGACAGTTGCGCTCGTGCGGTCGGGCCTCTCCGGAGAGGCTCCGCCCCCGGAGCTGTTCACCGGCGTCGTCGATTGGCAGGAAATTTACAGCCTGTCGTCTTCCCAGACGGTGGTCTGCATCGTCACTGACGGCATCTCCCACCTTCCGGATCCGCTCAAGCCAGGGATTGAAGCCCTCGAGCCTTTTCTCGCCGACACCCTCGCGACCGAGATCCGCAACGACCAGATGGACCGTTTCCTCGTGTTCCTCATGGACAACATAGACAGAAGCGGTTTCACCTCGGTCCTCATCAAGGGGCAGGGGCTGGCCGTCAATTATCCGGCTCCGTCCCACCGCCAGAGCGGCGATATCGACATCCTTGTCCATCCATCCAAATATCAGGAGCTCAAGGGATTGCTGCTTGAAAAGGCCAGCCGTGCCGACGACGAGTACCCCGAGATCCTCCACCACGGGATGATGTTCGGCAACATCGAGGTCGAGGTCCACGGCGCCCTTTCAACCATGCTGTCCAGGTCCCTGGACAGGAAGATAG
Source organism: Bacteroidales bacterium (assembly GCA_017534745.1). Classification (GTDB taxonomy): domain Bacteria; phylum Bacteroidota; class Bacteroidia; order Bacteroidales; family UBA932; genus Cryptobacteroides. The sequence goes on from JAFXVX010000018.1 coordinate 79,299, forward strand.
CCGCCGCCGTTGACGCTATGTTCCGTGACGGGGATTTTTCCTCCGTGACCATCCGGGGACGGCAGGTCAGGGTCCCCTCCGACGTTTTCAACGCCGTCTATATCCTCATCCATCTGTTCCGCCACTATTTTACCGGAGGCGTAGGTCTCCGTCAGATACTTGACTGGGCTGAATTCCTTCACACCCATTCTGAGACCCTTGACCGTGCAAAACTTGAGGCGATGCTCCGTGACCTCGGCCTCATGAGGGCCTGGAGGGCATTCGGCGCCTTCGTGGTCGAGTATGCAGGCGTCCCGGCCGAATCCGTGCCGTTCTACCGCCGCGGATGCAGGGGCCGCAGCGCGAGAATCCTTAATTTTGTCTTCAAGTGCGGCAATTTCGGCTCCAATGAGCAGAGAATCCGCGGAAGCGAACCCTATCTGATTAGGAAGATCCACTCCTTCTTCCTTCTTGACGTCCACGACAAGTTCCGTCATTTCTTCGAGTTCCCCGTCGATTCGCTGAGATTTTTCTTCGGAGCCGTCACCTATGGTTTCGGCCGCCTGTTCAAAGGCGTATGAAAGGCCTCGGGAAATATCTCCGGTGGCTCTGGCGCGGCTGCGCCGGCATTCGCGGCCGTCTCGCCCTGAACGTGATTCTCGGGACGCTGAACGTCGCCGTGAGCCTTCTCTTCATCGGCCTGTGCAAGCACCTTGTGGATATAGCGACCGGCAATGCCGAGGGATCCATCCCGATGTTCGCAGGCATAGTGATCGGCGTCATTCTCGTCCGCCTTGCGGTGACGGCCGCCAATGTACGGCTTGAGAACCTGACCTCCTCGAAGATGAATTTCATCATACGCAGGAGGATCTACTCCAATCTGCTGCAGTCCAAATGGACAGGCCGCGAAAGGTTCCACTCGGGCGACACGCTGAACCGTCTGGAGACCGACGTCTCCACGGTCACCAACGTCATCTGTTCCGATTTTCCCCAGCTCATCACTACGCTTATCCAGCTCGTGGCAGCGGTGGCATACCTTTCGACTATGGACGTCCGCCTTGCACTCGTCCTTCTTGTCATCACTCCTGTATTCCTTATAGCTTCACGGCTGTTTTTCAGGAAGATGCGGACCCTCACGAGAAATATCCGCGACACCGAGAGCCTCGTCCAGAGCCACCTGCAGGAGTCCCTCCAGCACAGGGTTGTGATCAGTTCAATGGAGAACGGCGGCCAGATGGAAGACCGCCTCGACGACCTTCAGGACACGGAATACGACCAGGTCAAGGCGCGGACCCGTTTCACGGTGTTCGCCCGGACCGTCGTGAGCGCGACGTTCTCGTTCGGATACATCGCCGCCTTCCTCTGGGGAGTCTTCGGCATATCCTCCGGGGCCATCACCTTCGGCGTCATGACGGCCTTCCTCCAGCTGGTCGGCCAGATCCAGCGTCCGGTCGTCAATATCACCCGCCAGATCCCGTCATTCATCTATTCCACGGCTTCGATTGACAGGCTTATCGAGCTTGAGGACAGCCCCAAGGAGGAGGCCGGCGATCCGATTCGCATCGAGGGCCCCATCGGCATCCGCGTAGAGGATCTGACCTTCCGTTATCCCGACGGGGAATACGATGTCTTCAACGGCTTCAGCTGCGATTTCGCTCCTCTTTCGCGGACGGCGATAGTAGGGGAGACCGGTATAGGCAAGAGTACCCTTATCAGGTTGATACTGGCGCTGTTGGAACCCTCTTCCGGCGGGATTACCATCTACGGGAATTCCGGTTCCGCCCCGGCTTCCCCGAGGACACGGTGCAACCTCGTCTATGTCCCGCAGGGCAACACCCTTTTCAGCGGCTCCATCCGTGAAAACCTGTTGATGGGAGATCCGGAGGCCGATGAAGAGCGCCTTAAAGAGGTGCTCGAAGTCGCCCAGGCAGGCTTTGTGTTCTCGCTTCCGGAGGGGATGGATTCTTCGTGCGGCGAGGGCGGGGCAGGGCTCAGCGAAGGCCAGGCCCAGAGGATCGCCATCGCCCGCGGCCTTCTCCGCCCTGGAAGCATACTCCTTTTAGACGAATTCAGCTCCTCGCTCGATCCTGAGACCGAAGAGAAGCTGATGGAAAGCGTCTCCCGCTTTGCGGAAGGGAAGACAATTATTTTCATAACGCACAGGGAGAAAGTCTCCGCTCGGTGCGACAATATCCTGAGGCTCTAGGCCTTATTTCCCCAGTTTGCCTGCATGGAGCGCGTCGTAGCGCTGCCTGCTCTTGAAGATGTCTATCGCGGTGTAGATGGAGTGCATCATCGAGCGGGGATCTGCTTCGTCGCGGCCAGCCACTTCGTAGGCTGTGCCGTGGTCAGGCGAGGTCCTCACGATGGGAAGTCCTGCCGTGTAGTTGACGCCGCGCTCGAAGGCCATGGCCTTGAAGGGGGCGAGGCCCTGGTCGTGGTACATCGCGAGGGTCGCGTCGAAGCGGCCGTAGTTGCCGAGGCCGAAGAAGCCGTCGGGGGAGTAGGGGCCGAAGGCGCTGATCCCTTCGCGGCAAGCCTCTTCGACCGCCGGCTTGATTATCTTTTCCTCTTCTTCTCCGAGGAGTCCGCCGTCGCCGCAGTGGGGGTTGAGTCCGAGCACTGCGATCTTGGGAGAGTCGATGCCAAAATCCCTCTCCATGGAGGCCTTCAGAAGGCGCAGTTTGGAGAGAATTTTCTCCTTCGAGAGCGAGGTCACTACATCCTTCAGCGGGATGTGTCCGGTGACGACTGAGATTTTTAGTATATCGCTGACCATCAGCATAGCTATGTCCGGTACATTGAAGTGATGCTGCAGGTACTCGGTATGGCCTGTGTAGCCGAATCCTTCGTTCACCATCGCCCTCTTGTTGATAGGACCTGTCACGAGGACGTCGATCGTCCCGTTCTGCAGGTCGGCAACTGCGGCTTCAAGCGAACGGATGGCACTTTTCGCCGACTCCGGGGTCGGCTGGCCCGGCTCCACGAAGACATTGTCCGGTAGGCAGTTGACTATGTTGAGCCTTTTGTCGTGCGCATCCTTTGCACTCGAAATCACGTTGGTGTCCAGCTGGTCGATGTTGTGGAGCGATTTGCGGTAGAACCCGAATATCTTCGACGACCCGTAAATCACCGGCGTAAACGACGAAAGTATCCTCGCATCCGCCAGCGACTTGATAATCACCTCATACCCGATCCCATTACCGTCACCGGGCGTTATACCAACAGTTATTTTTCCGTTTTTCATTGTATATCAAAAATTTACTGTTCTGTTTCAAAAATGTTTGCTTCATCGGCGATGTAGCCTGGGTCGGCGGGGAGGGAGGGGAGGGAGCGGGCGGCGACGGCGAGGGCGTCGCAGCGCTCGTTCTCCGGGTGGCCGGCGTGGCCTTTGATCCAGTGGAAACGGACGGTAAGGCGTGAGGCGGCTTCGCGGTAGCGGAGCCAGAGATCCTGGTTTTTCTTCTTTTTGAAGCCGGTCCGGACCCAGGTCTCGAGCCAGCCTTCAGTTACGGCCTTGACCACGTAGGTGGAATCGGACCAGACGTCCACGACGGCACCGTCCCAGCGGATCGCCTCCAGGCCGGCGATGACGGCGAGGAGCTCCATCCTGTTGTTTGTCGTGAGGGCAAAACCTCCGGAAAGCTCCTTCTCCCTGCCTGCGCAGCGGAGAATGGCGCCATAGCCACCGGGGCCGGGATTTCCGCTCGCGGCGCCGTCGGTGTAAAGGAGTATGGGGGGTCTTGAGTTCTTTTCCACGAGTACAAAAATACATAAAAATTCGAAACCGACCGCGAAATTTTTTCTTTCAGAATAATTTCACTATTTTTGCACGATATATAACGCGCACGTGCAAGCACGAAAGGAAAAACTGGATTTATGAAGAAATATCTCACTCTGGCAGCGATCGTCGCTGCGGCATTTTCGCTTTTCTCCTGCAAGTCATCGACATACAAGAAAATCAACTACCTCCAGGACGTCTCCGGCGACACGACGATGACGATGGCCGCGACCAAGGGTATCGTAATTCAGCCCAAGGACCAGCTCTCCATCGTAGTCTCCAGCAGGACCCCCGCCCTTGCAGCGGAGTTCAACCTCCCTGTTGCATCCTATCAGGCAGGCACCGAGCTCTACATGGAGGGTAGCTCCATGCAGCGCCTCCTTGGCTATGTAGTTGACAATGACGGCCGTATCAATTTCCCGGTGCTCGGTATGATAGAAGCCGCGGGCAAGACCCGCTGGGAGCTCCAGAACTTTATCCGTGACGAAATCATCGCGGGTGGATACATCAAGGACCCCATTGTGACCGTCGAGTTCCTCAACTTCAAGATCAGCGTTTTGGGCGAAGTCAACTCCCCGGGGACCTTCACCATTGCAGGCGACAAGATCACCATCTTCGGCGCCCTCGCCCTCGCCCGTGACCTCACAATTTACGGTCGCCGCGACCGCATCCAGATCATCCGTGAGAACGGTGACGCGCGCAACATCTACATGGTGGACCTGCGCGACAGCGACATCTTCAATTCCCCTGCCTACTACCTCCAGCAGAACGACATGATCTACGTCGAGCCCAACTCCGTCCGCGCCGGCCAGTCCACCATCAATGAAAACTACTTCAAGAGCGGCGCCTTCTGGATCTCCCTTGCATCCATATCCTTCACCGCCGCCAGCCTCGCGATTTCGGTGTATAGTGTCTCATCGCGCAATAACGGTAACCGGCAATAACGGTAACCGTTAGTTTTTTTGTCATTCCGAGCGCAGCGAAGGAATCTAAATTGAAAATTCATTAATTATGGCAGATATAAATCAGACCCCCTCCCAGCAGCAGACAGTGCGTGAAGAAGCCGAGACCCTGCAGCTTGCAGATCTCTGGGCTCTTATCTGGGACAACAAATGGTGGTATATCCTCTCCCTTCTGGTGTGCCTTTTCATCGCCGGGTTCCACCTTTACAAGACTCCGAAGACCTACTCCCGCAGCGAGAAGGTCATAGTCGATGAAGATTCGCAGGCGACCGCGATGAAAGAGCTGACCGCCTTCGCGGGCTACCGCCGGAGCTACTATTCAGGCAATAACGTCGATAACGAGCTCGAGGCTTTTGCTTCTCCGGACCTCATGCAGAAGGTCGTCGCGAGGCTGGGCTACGAGACCCGTTACGTCGAGAAGCAGTTCCTCCGCACCCGTGAGCTCTTCACCCTGACCCCTGTGGAAATGTCCCTTCTCGGAGACAACAGGAGCTCTTCTTTCTCCTTCCTCCTGACCAAGACCGGAGAGGATGAGTTCTCCCTTTCCGAGTTCAAAGTGGCAGGAGAAGAGATTGCAGGGACCAAGATCCTCGGCCACCTCGGCGACTCCATAGTCACCCCCGTCGGCGCCATCCGCCTGACTCCCACTTCCCACCTGGACAACTGGAGCCGCCCCATCGCAGTCTCCTGGGTCAACTCCAGGGCGATGGGCAAGTCCTACGCCGGCAGGCTTTCGACATCTCTTTCGTCGAAGCAGTCTTCGGTGGTCGTCATGACCTTCGTCGATGTGTTCCCCGCCAGGGCCGAGGCCGTCCTCAGCACCCTCCTCGACATCTACAATGAAGAGTGGGTCAACAACAAGAACCGTTCTGCCCGCAACACAGCCGACTTCATCAACGACCGTCTGGTCGTCATCGAGAAGGAGCTGGGCGGCGTCGAGTCCAGCCTCAAGGATTACAAGCAGGCCCACCGCCTGACCAACATCCAGTCGGTCTCCAACGCCTACCTGCAGCAGTCAGGCGAATATTCCACAAGGGCTTTTGAAGTCAACAACCAGCTGTCGGTGGCCCGCTATATCAAGGATTACCTCAACAATCCGGTCCACTCCCGCCAGCTTATCCCCGCCAACTCCGGACTCCAGAACACTACCGTCGAATCCCAGATCAAGGAATACAACGAGACCCTCCTTAAGAGGGACCGCCTCCTCAACGAGAGCTCGGAGAACAGCCCCCTCGTCATCGACCTCAACGCGACCCTCGACGCCATCAAGGTCGCAGTCAACCGTTCGATTGACAACTACATCTCGACCCTTCAGCTCCAGATGGACAAGATTAATGACGAGGAGCGCACGATCATGAGGCGCATCGCCTCGACCTCGGGCCAGGAGCTCGAGCTCCTCTCCATCGAGCGTCAGCAGAAGGTCAAGGAGCAGCTCTACGTCTTCCTTCTCCAGAAGAGGGAGGAGAATGAGCTCCAGAGCCTCCTCACCGTGAGCAACACCCGTCTCATCCAGACACCTACCGGTTCGCCCGCTCCCGTCGCGCCCAACAGGATGATGATACTTCTCATCGCCATCGTCCTCGGTCTCGGCATCCCGTTCGCGGTGTTCTACCTCATGAAGGTGCTCGACACTTCCGTCAAGGGCCGCAACGACCTTTCCCGCATCAGTGTGCCGTTCCTCGCTGAGATTCCGGAGATCCAGTCCGGATCCAAATACCTCCGTAAGATCAGGCGCAACCGCTTCAACGAGGCCAACACCAAGATCATGGTCCGCAGCGGCAGCCGCGACATGGTCAACGAGGCATTCCGTGTGCTCCGTACGAACCTTGACCTCATGGTCGGCCGCGGAGGCGGTGCCCACACCATCATGGTGACCTCCTTCAACCCCGGTGCCGGTAAGACCTTCACGATGCTTAACCTGGCGGCTTCCGTCGCCCTCAAGGGCGCCAAGGTCATTATCCTTGACCTTGACCTCCGTAAGGCGACCCTCTCCAAGGCCGTTGATAAGAATAACACCGGTATTGCCTCCTACCTCAACGGCAAGACCGATTCCATAGAGGACCACGTCCAGACCCTTGCGGAGAACCTCTTCCTGCTCTCGGTCGGTTCGCTTCCTCCGAACCCTGCCGAGCTCCTGGTCTCCGAGCGCTTCAAGAACATGCTCGCGAACCTCAAGGGCCAGTACGACTATGTGTTCCTCGACTGCCCTCCTGTTGACCTTGTCGCCGATACCTCTATCATCGCCGCAGAAGCGGACATTACCATCTTTATCATACGTTCCGGCCTGTTCGACAAGAGGGGACTCCCCGCCGTCGAGCAGATGTACAAGGACGGCCGCTACAACCGTATGGCCATCATCCTCAACGGTGTTGAGACCTATTCCAAGCGTGGCTACGGCTATGGTTATGGCTATGGTTACGGCTATGGCTACGGCTATGGCTACGGCTACGGATCGACCGGAGAAGAAGACGAGAAGGGAAAGAAGGGCAAAAAATCCCGGAAGAAGTAGTCTAGATGTTCAGCCTCTTCGGAAAGAAGTATTCGGTGCGCTCCGCCGCCCTCCTCAGTGGGGCGACGGACGCGCATTCACATATTCTCTACGGAGTGGACGACGGCATCGGCACTCTTGAGGAGTCCCTTGCCACTCTCGAATTCTACGAGAAGGCCGGCCTCAGGACCCTTTGGCTTACTCCCCACATTATGGAGGATGTTCCCAACACGACCGAAGCGCTTCGCGCCCGCCTGGAGAAACTGAAAGCCTCCTACAAGGGAAACATAGAGCTCCTGCTCTCCGCCGAATACATGCTGGATAACCTCTTTGAAGAGAGGCTTTCTTCCGGCGACCTTCTAACCCACGGCGAAGGCCACATCCTGGTGGAGACTTCCACCTGGGCCCCGCCGATAGACCTGTGGGGCGTCCTTGAAAGAATCAAGGCCGCCGGCTACAGGCCCATCCTTGCCCATCCCGAGCGTTACCGCTACATGGGGATGGCTGATTACAGAAAGTTAAGGAGCCTGGGCATTGCGCTCCAGCTCAATATACCCTCGATTGTCGGCTACTACGGTGAGTCGGTGAGGAGAAAGGCGCAGCTCCTTCTCCGCGGGGGCTTTTACTCGATGGCTGGCTCCGACTGCCATCGGAGAAGGAACCTTGCCTCGCAGTGCGAGGCGCAGGTTCTGAAAGAAAGGGACGTCAGAGTGCTCAAAGCTTTGCTGAAGCCCTCTGACGACGTTCAATAAGGCCCCGGAAGGGAATCCTGGACAGGATTTCTTCCGTCGGTCTTCCATCCTGCCGCAACCCTTTTGGGGCGGAGGAATGGGGTTTTTGTCTTTAGTATAAAACAGCCATTATGAAAGGCATCGTTCTCGCCGGCGGAAGCGGCACAAGACTCTATCCGATTACCCGTGGAGTGAGCAAACAACTGCTCCCCATCTACGACAAACCGATGATCTACTATCCGGTGTCCGTACTTATGGAGGCGGGTATCAGGGATATTCTCATCATATCGACTCCCTATGACCTGCCGGGATTCCGCAGGCTTCTCGGCAGCGGTGAGGATTTTGGAGTACGGTTCTCTTATGCGGAGCAGCCGTCTCCGGACGGCCTCGCGCAGGCATTTATTATTGGCCGTGAGTTCGTCGGCGACGACTGCGCCTGCCTCATTCTCGGAGACAACATTTTCCATGGCCCCGATTTCGCGACACTCCTCCATGAGGCGGTTGAAAGAGCTGAAAATGAAGGACTTGCGACAGTGTTCGGCTACAGGGTAAGCGATCCATGGCGCTACGGCGTGGCGGAGTTCGACGGGGAGGGCAACTGCATCTCCATAGAGGAGAAGCCCGCTCAGCCGAAGTCCAATTATGCCGTTACAGGCCTGTATTTCTATCCCAACGAGGTTTTGGATGTGGCTGCTACGATCAAGCCTTCCGCAAGGGGCGAGCTTGAGATTACGACGGTCAACCAGTGTTTTCTCGCGGAGAAGAAACTCCGGGTGCAGACGCTTTCCTACGGATTCGCGTGGCTGGACACGGGGACTTTCGACTCCCTGTCGGAAGCTTCGCTCTACATCGAGACTATCGAAAAGCGCCAGGGGATCAGGGTCGCCTGCCTTGAAGAGATTGCTTTCCGCAAGGGCTGGATAGACAGGGACAGGCTCCTTGCCGCCGCTGCGCCTATGTCGAAAAACGAATACGGAAAATACCTCAATTCACTCGTATGAAGACCATCCTTGTCACCGGAGCGGCAGGCCAGCTCGGGAGCGAGATGAGGAATCTCGCCCCGGGGACTCCTGATCGTTATATTTTCACGGACGTCGTGGATATTCCAGACACTGTGAAGCTTGACATTACCGACATCGATGCCGTCAGGAGCCTCTGCTCTGCCGAGGGCGTGGATGCAATAGTCAACTGTGCGGCCTACACCAATGTGGATAAGGCAGAGAGCGACGAGGCCCTGGCGGACCTTCTAAATAACAGGGCCGTCGGCAACCTCGCTACTGTCGCGGCTGAGAGGGGCGCGCTGCTTGTTCACGTTTCCACCGACTATGTTTTCGGCGGGAATTCCTGCACCCCTTATGCCGAGGATGCGCCGACTGCTCCTCTCGGAGTTTACGGCAGGACCAAGCTGGCAGGGGAGGAGGCGGTGAAGGCGTCCGGTTGCAGATATCTGATTTTCAGGACAGCATGGCTGTATTCTCCTTACGGAAAGAATTTCGTGAAGACGATGCTGAAGCTCACTGCGGAAAAGGATTCTCTTAAGGTGGTTTTCGATCAGGTCGGAAGCCCGACCTATGCGGCCGACCTTGCGGCGGTGATAGTTAAGGCCCTCGCTGACGGTTCCAGGACCGGGCTTTATCATTTCTCCAACGAAGGGGTATGCTCATGGTTCGATTTCGCCTGCGCCATCCGTGACCTCGCCGGCAACAAATGCGACATCACCCCCTGCCACAGCGACGAATTCCCTTCCCCCGTCCGCCGTCCCGCCTTCTCCGTCCTTGACAAGACCAAAGTCAAAGCCGACTTCGGCGTTACCATACCGCACTGGTATGTTTCATTGAAAAAATGTATTGATCGTCTATGAACGGTTCTCCGGTACAGGGTCTGAAAAGAACCACCATTTTTGTCGCTTCCAGCGATACCCTCGTGCCGAGGCACTCGGCAAAAACGGTCCCCCACGTGCGCGTGGACCGACACTTTTCAGACCCTGTACCGGAGAACCTTATATCTCAATTATGAATATCATTAAAACAGACATCGAAGGGCTGGTAATCGTCGAGCCGAAGGTTTTCGGGGACAGCAGGGGGTACTTTTTCGAGAGTTTTTCGGAGAGGGACTTCACGGAGGCTGTGGGGCCGGTGAGGTTCGTGCAGGACAACGAGAGCCGGTCGCGGTACGGAGTCGTACGCGGGCTCCATTTCCAGAAGGCGCCGTATGCGCAATCAAAGCTGGTCCGTGTCATCCTCGGAGCAGTGCTGGACGTGGCGGTGGACCTGAGGCCCGGATCGCCTACTTTCGGAAAACACGTCAGCGTTGAGCTTACAGGAGAGAATCACCGACAGTTCTTCATCCCCAAGGGCTTTGCCCACGGGTTCAGCGTGCTGTCGGAAGATGTTGTATTTCAGTACAAATGCGATGAGTTCTACCATCCCGAAGCGGAGGGCGCCATCGCCTGGGACGACCCGGACCTCGCCATCGACTGGCGCATCCCCGCCGCCGACGTCATCCTCTCCGCCAAAGACTCCTCCCATCCCTCCTTCAGGGATTATTGTCATTTCGAGCGAAGCCGAGAAATCTAATATATCATGGAAATCTGCTACCCCTACATCGTCGATCACACCGAACCCGGGACGATTCCGTATCAGTTTGAGTATGGACTTATGAAAACTAGAAACATCCTTGTCACCGGCGGCGCCGGTTTCATCGGGAGCCACGTTGTGCGGCTTCTGGTCAACAAGTATCCTAACTATCGGATTATCAATCTGGACAAGTTGACCTATGCGGGGAACCTTGAGAATCTGCGGGACATCGAGGACAAGCCCAACTATGTGTTCGTGAAGGCGGACATCTGCGACTTC
>JAFXVX010000019.1 GCA_017534745.1 Bacteroidales bacterium
GCTTACAGACACAACGCCTCTTGAAGACCTCTTCAACAAATCTAACCTCAATATTGACAAAGAACTTGACGGGTTCTATGAACCCACGTTGTTTGATTTTTAACTTTTAACTACGTCCACAACTTTTAGTGGACAGCAATGAGACATGTCAATCTCTGCGGATGACTCACGGGTGATTTTCTTGTAGAGGGCCACGTTCTGGGCGGAAGAGCTCCTTGCCGTGTTGAAATACGAGTTATCGAACTTTATATAGTACCTGCGTATTCCGGAGGAAAAATAAAGAGAAGCTGAACCGTTTGAGATTGAAATTGTCCATGACATGGATGAGGTGGACATTTGGAGACGGTTGGATGTGGTGCTATAGAGGTATTTGCTTGAGCCGTCCCAAAGCTGGTAGGTGGATCCGCTTTTGCTCTTGATCTGTAACTTTTGCACAGAGGATGAGGCGGGAAGGCGGATGTAGCCGTCGCTTCCGAGCGTGAAGCCGGTGGTGGCGTCTTTCGTTACGCTGGAAAGGCCGCTGGTGGATGATGTGCCAGTCATTGCGTATGTCGGGGACGTGGAGTTGACTATGATTATTTCATCTCCTGCGGCAAGGTCGTTAGCAGAAGTGACCAGTTGGTACACTGTTTCACTTTCGGAAATCGTCACTACGGCATCCTCTTCTTCGGCAGAGCTCATATTCAGGGAGAACTGGTAGATATTGCCCGATGCGAAATTCGCAGTGTTTTTAAGCGTGATGGTCCTGACCAGGGCTTTCCCGTTGGAAAGGATGGCTGAAATTTTCAGCTTTTTGTTTGCCATGCTGCCAACCGGAGCGCAGGCGAACCAGATGGGCTCCTCTCCTGCAACATTGACAGAGCTGACATCGAGGATAATGGAGGAAGATGTCTCCTTCTCGGAAATACTCCCGTCCTGGAAGCTGTAATACCAGGATCCGGCCAGCGGCTGGTCTTCACTGATAATCTGCACAGAGTTGACAGTGACACCGCTTGCTAGCGGCAGGTTCTTGAGTGTCAGGCGTCCGTAGGCGGTAATGTGGGTGAAACCGACATCCACATTCTCGGGAATGGAGGAGTGGCTGGCAGATTTGGCGACTATTATTTGTGAAGCCTCGTCCGGCGACGCGGAGGACGGCGCCTGGGCCCCGGGGATCGTCACCGACACCGATTCGCGCTCGGAACTGGGCCACAGGAAGGCTTCTGAAGGAGAGACTATATAAAATACGTAGGGAGCCTGGGTATCGATGCTGGTAAACGAGGCATCAAAGGACGCCTGTTTGCCGGCCTCGTCGTTGCGATTGACACCGGCGACGACCCCGCTCTCGAAGTTGAGGGAGATCATCACCTGGCTGTCGTTGCCGGACCAGCGGGTGGGGTAATAGGTGCGCCCGTCACCGTCAGTCTCGGCGTCGCCGAATACGGTCCTGGTCTCTGCCTGCCTTGCAGTGAAATGAACATTGATTTCCTTCTGCGCCGGAGCGAATTCCGGAGCTTCCGTCTCCTTCTGCGCACAGGAGGCAAGGCACAGGGCGGCTGTCAGAAGGACTGCGATTTTCTTTTTGTTAGTCATCTCTGCTGGTTTAATAGTCATCATCCCCGTCCACAATACCGGGTGTTATCTGGTCCGAATCCAGGAAATTCTCCTCTGCATAAATATAGAGGAGCTCCAGGTCCGGGGCAATATACAGACGTCTCATTGGGTGATAATGTTAAAATTTTTACAAATCTAAAATAAAATTTTTTATTAACCCAAAAAAAATTTAAAAAACTGCATTTAATTATCTGATTATCAGTGTTGACGACTAAGTGTCACTTGTGAAGAAATTATACAGATAATAAAAAAATCAGGTGCTAATTAAAAATTTAACACCTGATAAATTGATATTTGTGACAGAATGCCCTGATTTGCCTTACAGATTGTTAATCCCAGTTGACGTCGAAAGTCTTTGGTCTCGTCATCGTTTCGGTGTAGGTGTTGCCGAAGCGGTCTGTGACCGTTATGGTAAGGGTCGAGCTGGCGGAAGAGGCCGTGACGCGGAAGATGTGCTGGGTCGGACAGGTCACGAAGGTTGATGTCGTGCCGTTTCCGCTGTTGTACCGCGTTGCCGGATAGGCTACCATATGCATAGGATCGTAGGCGCCGGTAACAGGCGTGACTGTAAGGTTCGTGCTTCCTTCCCTTACCGAAATACTCCAGTCGGGATCCCAGTTCCACACATTGATATAGACCATGTTCTCGGGGACTTTCGCTGAGAATAATCCGTCGACGCGCTCTCCGGGGGCCTTGGCGTAAGAGTAGTCAGGCTGCTTTGCTGCAAGTGTTTCAAAGGCGGTCTTGTGGCTGGATGAAGCATTCGGGCACCAGTTGGCCGCCGTCAGCGTAAACTGATTGCGGTCGTAGGTCTTGAACTGCCTTGTCTCGGGGAGTCCGAACGCCTTGTATTTCCAAGTCATGGAGCCGTTTGAAAGCGAATATATCGTGTATCCGCCGGGAGCTCCGTCGCGGCCGATGTGGTAGGTGTCGGAAAGTGAGGTCCCGCCGCCCCAGCTTGCTTCGCTTGTAATGGAATAGCGTCCCGTCCACCACCAGGAGGCGCAAAGCGCTCCGGCATTGTGCTCGTACACCGAGCCGGAGACGGAAACGTTGTTGATGTTATGGGTGTGGCCGGTCACAATATGGATATTGCGGCTTCCGAGCACCGAGGTCAGCACTGAGGCTGATGACCCCATGGAATAGCTGCCCGTCGGATTTGTAGGTTTGTATGCCTGTTCGTGCATGGACACTATCACCGGCATCGATGACGGCACTTTGGCGATATCCTTTTGCAGCCAGGATTGTATGTCGGAGGTAATGCCGTCGGTGCTGGCGCGGCCACCGGAGGTGCCGTCGTTGCTGCAGATAACGTTGTCAAGCGAGATAATGTGGTAGCCGGCGACGTTGAAGGAATAATATGTCGGGCCGAGAATCTGCTTGTACGGGATTACGGTGTCCCAGTCGCCGGTCTCCCTGTAGTCGTGGTCGTGGTTGCCGATGGTCTGCCAGATAGGGAAGTCGATACCGGTAAAGTCGTTGTTGATCTCGCTGCGGTAGGCGGCAAGGTCGAAGTTGCAGTAGTTGAGGCCGGAGGAATTGTCCCAGTAGATGTCCCAGGTCATGTCGCCGAGAGTGAGGCCATAGACCTTCTTTCCCTGGGCCTGCAGCGACTGTACGGTAGCATAGAGCTCTTCGGTCTCTTTCCTGAACTGTCGCAGGTCGTAGAGCGCGTTGCGGTTGCAAAGGTGCATGTCGCCGAGGGCGAGGATTACGCAGTCGCTGTTATTCACTGGCGTGAGTTTGAAGTCGTGGCGCTCCTCCTCGGAAGTGTTGGACGAAAGGGCCTGCCAGAACTGCGGGAACACGCCGTCGAGGGCCACTTCGTAGCCCTGCGGCTGGCTGATGAAGACATAGCCGTTGGCTTTGGCCGAGTTGAACTGGTACACGCCGTTCGAGCCGGTCTGGGTCACGACATATCCGTCCGAAACTACGACGCCGGAAATCGGATTGCCGGAAGTGTCGGAGACAAGGCCATAGACGTTGTTGCCGGCATCGTGGGGAATAGGCGGCAGCGCATCGTCTGAGCTTATATGGATTTCATCAATGCAGAAATCATTGGAAGTGCCTCCGTTGGAGAACTGGACCTTGCTGCCGGGCGTTACGCTGCTGAAGGACACTTCGCACTCGGTCCAGACCGGCAGTTCGGACGGGATAGTCGCAGTTGCCGGAAGGTTGACCGTCTGGGTGCCGATGACAGTGCCTCCTGAGGAGGTGCAGGTCACGGTGACAGAGCCGCTCTTGCTGCCGGAGGCGGTGAACGGTACGGCCTTGAAAGCGACGTCGATTGTGTGGGAGCCGCTGGAGAGGCCGCCTATCGCCGGAGTGGTGAGCGAAGCTGAACTTGAACTTCCGACCTGGACATAACCGGGTCGCATATATACGTTGCTGAATGTCCAGCCGTCAAGGCCGATCTCGGAGAGCATCGAGGCATAGGTCGAACCAAGTGTCCCCGCCAGAGCAGAGAAAGCGGTCCCGCTTGACTGCCCGAGAGTCGTGTAGCCTTCGTCAGTGTCCGGGCATCTGCCCCATCCCGCGCTCAGGGAAGCTACTGCGGAGGTCCCTGAAGGCTTCACGGCGGCTGCAACGTGCAGGTAATCACCGCCCCAGGGGCAGAGGTCAAAGTCCGTCAGAAGAAGAGTCTGCTCTGTCGCTGACAGTGCGTCTGCCGTCCTGATGGTCTTGTAATCCGAGTATTCAGTCTCTGCGCCGTTCTTGTAGCCTTTGACGCGTACATTATAATTGGTGGCGGGGGAGAGTCCGGCAAATGTAAATGCAGGGCGGTGTCCGGAGGTGCCTATGGTGAAGACGTAGCTTCGGAGAACCTGCCTCGAAGCGTCACTGAGTTCGATGAGATAGCGGTGGTTGGTCTGGCTCGCCGGTTCGCTCCAGTAGAATGATACGGTCGAGGGCGTCGAATCGGTCGAAAGGATGACCGGATCGGGGGATATGATATCGACGGTGTAGTCCCTGTCGCCGTCGAGCGAGGCGTCGGAAGTCCACGCGCTGCCGGCCAGATTGAAGCCGGCTTTGTAGAATGTGCCTTTTTCAAGGGACATCCCCGGGGAAAGACGGAGGCGTATGCGGTAACGGTCCGTCTCCACGGCCCAGACAACGTTTTCGCCCTGGGTGAATTCCACCGGGCAGAGGAAAAGAAGGAATGTACTCTTACCGACCGCCGACGTATTTTCGGGGAAGGTGTAGGTGATTGTGCTTGCGCCGGGGGAGGAGAGGGATGGATCCGTCCCGTCCCATGAGATGGCGCAGCTGCCTGAAATGCCCTTCTGGGCAGTCAGGGAGAAGGATTTCAGCGTCTCTCCGGTGAGGCTGAGTCCGTCGATTGTGTCGGGGAGAGTCAGCGATACCCTGAAGATGGCGGTGAGGTTCTTCATTGACAATGCCGGAGAGCCGGAGAGGATGACAGAACTTGGGACCGAGACAGCCTTCAGGTCGCAAAGTGCAGTGTTTGAGGCGTTTTGCTCTGACGGCAGGCTCACACGGAGAGACGATCCGGAAAGGGATGCGTTCCCGTAAGGGTACACGCCATAGACTGTCGGCTGGCCTTCGGCAACGCCAAGCGAGCCGTTGAAAACGGCCCTCGTTTTGCCCGCTTCCCCGTCTGCCAGTGTGAAGGCTGCCGTAGAGACAAGGTCGCTCATCATGACGGCGTCGCCTTCCGCCCACGAGGAGTGGATCACATTCTCAGAAGCGTCATACTCCACGTCGGTCTTGGTGGGCTGTTCCAGCTCAATCCGAACCCCCTCTACAGTGCCCGCCAAAACCAAGTCAAGGTGTACGGATTCAACCGTACACCCCGACAGGATTATAAGCATCGACAAGAATGTGAGCCTTGCCTTCATATACAGTCAGTAATTGATTCCCCGTAAAGTTAGCAATTAATTTTCTGTAATCTGAATTTCGTCAAGGAAAACTCGGACGTATTTGTCATTACCATTTTTATCAGTGGAGATTGTGATAGTTTTTGTATATGTATCATTAATAATGTTGGTAAGCCCACTGGTCGTAATGGTGGTTGTAAATTCCCTCCATGTGTAAGAGGAATCGTAAGGAATCGTGATTGAGGCCGACCCTGTACAGTCGTCAGTTGTAGCCAGGCTGGCATCTGCCAGGACGTCGATCTTAATCTTTGCATCATATGAGTTCCCAGAGGAATTGAAAGCGCAGGCTTTAAACTTCACGGTAAACTTGAAATTGGCTTTATTCCTTTTCCGCGTCCTTTCACTGCCGACCCCTATCTTGAAGCTGCCGGCGGCACTTGTTGTTCCAAGTTGTATGTAGCCCGGACGGTTATAAACCTTAGCAAGGTTAGTCAGGCTTCCAGCGTTCATTTCACTGCCGTTGGAGAAAATAATACTGGAGTTGGGGTTATTACTGCCGCCGATAAGCATTTCGCCATATGAACTGCCCACTTTGTATGAGGCGGCTGGGTTGACTTGGCCGCTCCAGTAGGCATAATTCTCGGAGGTGGATACAAATCCCAGACGGTCGTTCCACTCTGCTTCATCATTAATTGCAAGCGGTGTGGCCCCGGGATATGTGCCGACGGCCCGTCCCATAAAATCACCGGTGCCGTAGCACTTAATGTCATCGAAATCGATATAGAAACCGCACCCCATACCGGTTGCACTCATCCTTCGGGTAGTGATGAAGGTATTGGGCTCACTGTAGTATTCGTCACCTACCCCCATGACTTTAACCCTGTAGTAGTAGCGGTTGTAAGGGGCGAGACCGCAGAAAGTAATCTTCCCATCGTCAAGATAAGTCTCATCGGTATAGAGGCCGGAATACGTTATCTGGATGTTGGTCGTTTCGAGGATATTGGTGAAAGCGGAGTTGCTGGCAAGCTGGACGGTGTAGTAGCGGCCGATATGGGTGTCGTCGTAAACGCCGTCCCAGAGAGCGACGACTGCGCCAGCCGACTTGCTGGCAGTTGACCTGTCGTCTCCCCATCCGCCTTCCGGTATAGGAATGTTATCGATCACGGTGTAGGGAGAGGCATTCTTGATTTTGGTGAGTTTGATGTCGTAGAAGTTGTTGCGCTCCAGGTTCTGGTTGATGGCGACGGTGCGCTGTATGGTGCGGACCGAAGTGTTGATCGTCACCAGGATGGAAGTGTAAGCGCCGGGAGCCACCTGGAAGAACAGGCTTGTCACATAGTCGGTGGAGAGCTCCACATCCTCAATCATCGAGCAGACAATCTCGCTCTTCGGGGTGACAGGAGTGAGTTCGTCGGCGTCGGCGACCAGCGGGAGGGAGAAGTCTCCGGCCATAGCCTCATTGCCGACAGCTGTCAAGGTGACGGACTTGACGGTCTCATTTTCGCCGAAGTCGATGCCATGGTTGGATGCGAGTTTCATGTTGACCCTGAGCGTTGCAAGCAGGTTCTTGAAATGGATGGAAGGGACGTCGTCGTTCGTCCTGCCGTATCCAACTTTGAGGTCGTTGATGGCCCACTGCGTGAACTTGCCTTCCTCATCCTGCGAGATGGCGTCGTGGACATTGACGGTGAGCCTGTCGGCCGCGCGCCCGACCATGCTGGTTGCGGGATAAACGGCCCAGAGGCCGTTCTCCAGCTCGAAGGCGCCGTCGCCGGTAAAGTCGGCTGCGGTGGTCGCGTCGGCGGTGTTCTTGGACGCGGTATAAACGGCCTGGCTGTCTCCGTCGGTCACGACAATCTGGTCATTCTTGCGCCAGAATGTGCGGAGGAGGGGGTTGCCCTGGTCGTCGATGTCTTCTTCCCATCCGCTCCTGGTCGCTTCGGCGCCTTCAAGGCAGCCGGAGATGACAGGAACTTTGACGGCATTGGGGTTGACCACTGTGCCGGGGATAGCCTCAGGGGCGCTTTCCGGGGATTTGCTTCCGATTTCTTTGCCGCAGGCCGCGAGGATGGTGGCGGCGATTGCGAGGAGTATATAGGTCTTTTTCATAATCGATTCCTTAAAATTAATCATCACCGTCGTCATCACCGAAACCACCACCGTAGTGGTAGTCCGTGGAATCATTCATCACCGGGCAGTCGTATTCGACGTACATAACTTCCGACTCCGGCGCAAGGTACACGTTTCTTTTCATATTTACTACTAACATTTTAGCACTTTTGGGGAAGGCCTCCAACCATCAAAAACGGCCTCCCGCGCTCGTAATTGGCCGCAAAGATACGAATTATACCCTACAAATCCAACCGAATTTGTAAAATATTTTAAAATGTATTTATAATCAGGTGGTTACCCTGGCCGCTATTCTGCTGTGAAGAGGGAGTCGGCGCGGTCGGTGTAGAGGATACCGTCGAGGTGATCGCACTCGTGCTGGAAGATGACGGCGGTGAAGCCTTCGATGGTCTCGCTGACTTCGGCGGGACCTGCAGAGCGGCAGGCGTTGTAATTGGCCCTCGCGGCTTCGAGGTCTGCGTAACGGATGCAAATCTTTGAGTGGCGGGGGACTATGCCGCGCATGCCGGGGATGGAGAGGCAGCCTTCCCGGCCGCGGACTATCTCGCCGCCGAGGCTGTCGATACGGATGTTGACGTAGCACTCGAAGGGCTCGCCCTCCTTGTCGAAGCGCTGGACGCAGATAATGCGGCGGTTGATCCCGACCTGCGGCGCGGCGATCCCGACCCCGTCCTGCGACGGGTCGGTTACAGTTTTGCGCAGTTTGGAAAGCAGCGTCTCCAGCTCCGCTGAACGGAGCATATCTTCGCCCACGTCAATGCTTTGCGCCCTCAGAACCGCGCTGTCTCCCGGCACGGTGCAGACGTACATCACCGAGTCGGGCCTTTCAATTATTAATTTTTCCGTTTCAGTCCATCCGCCGCCCCCGCAGCAGACAGCTGCGACAAGGCATCCGGCGGCAAGAAATATATCGATTATCCGTCTCATACCCCAAAGGTATGGAAACCCATCCGCTTTTGCAAGATATGCCCGCCGCACCCTTGCACCTTAGCGGATTTTTTTATATGTTTGCGAAGATTTGACAACACATAACTTAAATACTTTAATCTTATGAAAACCAAAATTTTTCTTGTGGCTCTCGTCGCTCTCGTAGCAGGGCTGCTTATGACCACATCCTGCAAAAAGGCCGACGAACTCGTAGGTTCGACCTGGGAGTGGACAAACGGTGCCAATTGTCGCCAGGTCATCCATTTTGAGTCCAGGACAGAGATTACTCTGGAGATGTTTCAACTTGCGGATGCCGATACGGGCGAGTGGGCTGTTTTCCATGACAACGGCTCTTGCCTGATAGTCGGAAGTGCCATGACGATTGTCTGGCCCAGCCTTGGAGAAACTTGGGCCGGTATCATCAGGTCCGAAACGATTGAAATGGCCGAGGATGTGGAAGATCAGGACGATTACGAGTACGAGTACATCTTCCGCAAGAAATAGCAATCGTTGACGCGCGAAACAACCTTATTTTTAATATCACTATGGGTAAATTTGTTATCACACTCAGGAAGAACGGAGAGTTCCAGTTCAACCTCAAGGCCACCAACGGCCAGGTCATCCTCACCAGCGAGGGCTACAACACCAAGGCTGCATGCCTTAACGGCGTGGAGTCCGTCAAGAAGAACGCTGTCAATCCCGACAGGTTCGAGGTCAAGGTCGCAAAGAACGGCAAGCCCTACTTCAACCTCAAGGCTTCCAACGGTCAGGTCATCGGCGCCAGCCAGATGTACAGCTCCGAAGCCACGATGAAGAACGGCATCGCCTCCGTCGCCAAAAACGCCCCCGACGCCCCCGTCATCGAGGAACTCTAAGTCAGAGGAACATATCTATGCACGAAAAAAGCTCGACAAGACCGTCGAGCTTTTTTCGTGGAGCATAGGGGATTCGAACCCCTGACCTATAGATTGCGAACCTATCGCTCTACCAACTGAGCTAATACCCCGTTTCCCACGGATGGGGGTGCAAAAGTAGAAAGAAATTCCGAGTTTTGCAACTCCGGGGGGAAAATCTCTCGCGATGAGGGTCGTGGCCGGCTTTATTTATTAAGGTAACGTCCTCCGAAGAGTGCCCGGGGGGCGGTGATGGGATCGTAAAGTTCGTCCTCCTTGCGGAGAGAGGAGATTTTGACTATGCCGAGGGAGTGGATATAGCGGCCGTCGCCGATGTAGATGCCGACGTGGTTGACTCTGCGGGTTACATTCCCGTCGGGGTCGAGACGGCCGAAGAATATCAGGTCGCCTTTTCGCAACTGACTGAGGTCCAGTCTTTCACAGTATTCTGACATGGGCCCGGAGTCCCGGGGGATAACGATGTCGTGCATCCAGAGCACTGCGCGGACCAGGCCGCTGCAGTCGGCGCCCTTCGGAGACATGCCGCCCCAGATGTAGGGGAAGCCGAGGAAACGGAGGGCGGTCTCCACGATGGCTTCACCGTCCTGGCGGAGGGTACGGCGCCAGAGGGATTCGCGGACGGCGTCCGCCCTGCGGACATAGCCGACCCTCCCGTCCGGGAAACCGGCACGGAGCCAGCTCCCGCGGGCGCCGAGGTACTCGAGCCTGTCGCCTCCGACGATGTCGGAGATGGTGGGGGAGTCCTCGGCCGGCTCCTCATGGACGAGCCCGGTCATCGCTGTCACTATGAGCTTCTCTGCGCTCTCCCAGGCGGACAGGCCGCGCTCGTCCAGAAGGGCTATCGCCTCTTCGTGGACCCAGCCGCGGTATCCGTCGGGAGTCTCTATTTCGTTCCACCTTCCTGTCGAGAACACCTTCACGGGAGTGCCGAGCAGCGCCTGGGAGATCATCTCGGCGTCGTAGTCGCCGCTTCGCCGCATGTTGCACACGCTGATGCGTACGACAGCCCTTGAGCAGGCCGCCTGCCCTTCGGCGCGCTCGACGCCTGACGCCCTCCCTTCTCCGAAGGCCGCCATAAGTCCCACCAGCAGAATGATCGTCAGTCGTTTCATATCCCTGCAAATATATAAAAAGTTCGGGTAAATCTTTTATGAGATGCCATCGGGCGCCTTTCTGTGTCCTTCATGAAATTCACCTGCCACGGCAATGTGCTTTATACGTCTTCTGTGACATATTGTTGTGGCAGGTGAGCCAATTTTGCCTCACCTGCCACGAGAAAGTGCCATATACGCCACAAAATTGATATTGGTGTGGCAGGTGAATTTCACGAAGCAGGGTAGATAAAAGAAATTCCCGGCTACAGGGCCGGGAATGACTTAGAGCCAAGATGACTGCAACGGTGCAGCACCGACTCTAGAAGATGTCGGGCTCCTTCTCTTCGTGGACGGGCTCTTCGCTGCGGGCGGGACGCTCGGGCTTCGGACCGCGGCGGTCGCCACGGCGCTCATCCCTGCGGCCGTCGCGACGGCCTTCACGGCGTTCGCCGCCGCGCTTGTCGTCGCGTCCGCCCCTGCGCTCGCCGCGAGGCTTGCGCTCGGGCTCGACGTAGCCTTCGGGCTTCTCGATGAGCACCCTGCGGGAGAGCCTCATCTTGCCGCTCTTGGCGTCGTACTCGAGGAGCTTGACATCGATCTCGTCGCCGACCTTGAGGACGTCCTCGACCTTGTCGGTCTTCTTCCAGTCGATTTCACTGACGTGGAGAAGGCCTTCCTTGCCGGGGAGGATCTCGATGAAGGCGCCGAAATCGAGGATGCTGACGACCTTGCCGTGATAGACCTTGCCGGCCTCGGGCACTGCGCAGATATCCTTGATCTTCTGGAGGGCGGCATCCATGGAGTCCTTGTTGACGCCGAAGATGTCCACGACACCCTTGGTCGTGCCGTCGCCGAGACCTGCATCGACTTCCTCGATGGTGATGGTTGTGCCGGTCTCTTTCTGGAGGCCCTGGATGGTCTCGCCGCCCTTGCCGATGACTGCTCCGATGAACTCGGAAGGAATCTCGATCTGGACGATGCGGGGCACATGGGGCTTGTAGTCCTCGCGGGGCTCGCTTATGGTCTTGAGCATCTCGCCCATGATGTGCATCCTGCCTTCACGGGCCTGGGCGAGAGCCTTCTCGAGCACGTCGTAGGAGAGGCCATCGACCTTGATGTCCATCTGGGTCGCGGTGATGCCGTCAGCGGTGCCGGCGACCTTGAAGTCCATGTCTCCGAGGTGATCCTCGTCACCGAGGATGTCGGAGAGGATGGCGTAGCGGTCGTTGGGGTGAATCTCATCGGTGATGAGGCCCATGGCGATACCGGCGACGGGCTTGCGGATCTTGACGCCGGCGTCCATCAGAGCGAGGCAGCCGCCGCAGATCGAAGCCTGCGAGGAGGAACCGTTGGATTCGAGGATATCGGAAACTACCCTCACGGCGTACGGGAACTCGGGCGCCGTAGGCATGACTGCCTTGAGAGCGCGGTAAGCGAGGTTTCCGTGGCCGACTTCGCGGCGGCTGACGCCCCTCTGGGGCTTGGCCTCGCCGGTCGCGAACGGAGGGAAGTTGTAGTGGAGGACAAACTGCTGGTCGTCCTGGATGAGGACCTCGTCCATCTCCTTCATGTCGAGCTTGGTGCCGAGCGTGACGGAGGCAAGGGCCTGCGTCTCGCCGCGGGTGAAGATGGCGCTGCCGTGGGCGCAGGGGAGGTAATCAACCTCGCACCAGATCGGGCGCACCTGCTGGGTGTTGCGGCCGTCGAGACGGACACCCTCATCGAGGATCATATTGCGCATCGCTTCCTTCTCGACCGCGTGATAGTAGCGGGAGACCATTGCGAGCTTGGCGGCATATTCTTCCTTCTCCTCCTCGGTCTTGGGCTCCGGAAGGGTGGCGATGAACTCGTCCTTGATGGCGGTGAAACCGTCCTCACGCTCGTGCTTCGGCTTCGCGCTCTTTGCAAGGGCGTAGCACTTATCATAGCAGAAGGCGTGGACTTGCTTCTTGAGCTCCTCGTCTTCGGGGTCGTGGGGATAATCCCTCTTGTTGACATCCGTACCGAGCTCTTTCATAAGCTCTTTCTGGACGCGGCAGTGCTTCTTAATCTCTTCGTGGGCGAACTTGATGGCCTCGAGCATGTCGTGCTCCGAGACTTCCTTCATCTCGCCTTCGACCATCATGATGTTCTCTTCGGTCGCGGCGACCATCAGTTCGAGGTCGGCCTTCTCCATTTCGGAGAACGTGGGGTTGATGACGAATTTGCCGTCGATACGGCAGACACGGACTTCACCGATAGGGCCGCCGAACGGAAGGTCGGAGGTCGCAAGGGCGCAGGAGGCGGCCAGGCCGGCGAGGGCGTCGGGCTGGATGTCCTTCTCTGCGCTTATGAGGTTTACGTTAACGAAGACCTCGAGATGGAAATCGTCCGGCCACAGGGGACGGATGGGGCGGTCGATGAGACGGGAGATGAGGACCTCGTAGTCGGAGGATTTGCCTTCCCTCTTCATAAAACCACCGGGGAAACGACCGGCGGAATAGTATTTTTCCCTGTAGTCCACGGTGAGGGGCATGAAATCGGTGCCTTCCTTCACTTCCTTCGCGGCACATACGGTTGCGAGAAGCATCGTGCCTCCCATCTTGACGACGCAGGAGCCGTCCGCCTGCTTGGCGAGCTTCCCGGTCTCGATCTCGATTATCCGGCCATCGGACAATTCGATTTTCTTGTTGATAACGTTCATTACTTTTACTGTTTTCTATTACGTCTATAGCGTCTCGGGGACCTTCCCCCGTAAAATTTACTGAAAAAAGGGAGAGACCCCCTCCCGGGGCGTCCACTCCCTTCCGAATTTTCCCAGCCAGATCTTAACGACGGAGCCCGAGCTCCTTGATGATGGCCCTGTATCTCTCGATGTCGATTTTCTGGAGGTAATTCAGAAGTTGACGCCTCTTCGAGACCAGGCGGAGAAGGGAGCGACGGGTGGATACGTCTTTCTTGTTCTTCTTCACGTGCTCGGTGAGGTGAGCGATACGGTAGGAAAATAAAGCAACTTGACTCTCAGGTGAGCCGGTGTCCTTATTAGACTTTCCGTACTTCGCGAAAATCTCTTGCTTTTTTTCGGCCTGAAGATATTCAGCCATAATGCAAAAAATTTGGTTAAAAATTAAACATTCTCTTACGCACTCCGCGTAAAAGCGTGCAAAGATAGGGAATATTTCCGATAAAGCAATTAAATTTTTGTTTTTATAAAAAACTTTCTAACTTTGCCGTCCCGTTCGGAGAGATTCCTCTCTCCAGGACGCGGAAATCTGGATGTGGCGCAGTTGGTAGCGCACCTGGTTAGGGACCAGGAGGTCGCTGGTTCAAGTCCAGTCATCCAGACTTCGACCTCCACAAAGCACTCGCAGCGATGCGGGTGCTTTTTCTGTTTGGCGGGGGCTGGTTTTGACGATATATTGATTATCTTTGCGAGAGTCTAAACCGGAATATGAAAAATCGCAGACTTTTAAGCATTATTGCGGCGCTGTTCATGGTGGCGGTGCCGGCTATGGCCGTTTTTACGGGGATGGATCTGGACGCGACGCTGTCAAACCTTCGCCGGGAGCTTTCCCACGACTACCGGCAGATCTCCCAGACCCAGGAGCGGCTGATGGGGAAATACGAGGCCCAGCATCGTCAGATGGTGGACATCGTCAAAAAGTGTAACGACCTGTCGCTTATGCTGTATTCCCAGAAGCAGGAATACACCTTTGACATCAGCTACGCCCTGGAAAAGGTGAGCAAGGAATACAGGGATTTCAACAAGAACCGCACTCCCTACGACCGTATCGTCTCCAAACTGGACATCGAAATCAACCGCTACGCCCGCCTGATCGAGTCGCTGCGCCGCCTTCCTCCCGAGTTGAAAGACGTTGAAGTGGTGCCTGACAGCCTTGCCTATCACAATGATACGCTGGACGCCCACCTGATGCTTAACGAAAGCCTTCTGCAGCAGGAGTTGCAGGAGCAGGTGGATGTAATAGTGGCCATGACTCAGGTGCAGGATACGTCGGCCACGGATGGGACTGTGCCGGCGTTCATCCTGAGCGAGCAGGGGCAGGCTGACAGGGACACCTGTCTTTTCTACGCATCCGAGCTGCTGAAAATGTACGCTGATTCCCGCGAGATGGCAATGGCCGACAGTATCCATTACCGTGAGGCCCAGCTGCGTATGGAGGAGTCGTACAACTATGCCAGGGATTACTATGAGATCCTCGGAGAGAAGGTGTTTGTGGAGGGGCAGACTCCATGGCGGACCATCCTGGAGCATCCCGGCGAGTACTGGGATGAGACAAGGAGGGCCATGGGGGAAAAGTTCAGCTTCTCCTTTATGCGCAAGGCGCTCAAAGACGGGAAAAACGACTATAGCCTGGAGGAGATCAATAATGACAATCAGCTGGCCAATTCGGCTAAGGTTGTCTGGGTATTCATTTATATTCTGGTATTCTTCGCCCTCTGGGGTCTCTGCGCCCTTCTCCTGCTCCCGGTCTATCGTTTCGTGAAACCGATAGGAAGCAGGGTGGTTAAGCAGCAGAAGCCTTATCTGGCCCTGTTGCTGAGCTGCTTCCTGTTCCTTATTCTCAGTTATGAGAGTACTACCGACGACATCGCGCGGCAGGGGATTGCCATTATGCACACCTTCATCGGGCTGCTCATGGCCATCAACACTGCCCTGCTCATCCGTCTGGAGCCTTCAAAGCTCAGGAACAGCGTACTGATTTATCTCCCCACCATCTTTACGGCCCTGTTCGTGATCGGCTGCCGGGTGCTGTTCGTGCCCAACGCCTTCCTGAATTTCTTCTTCCCGCCGCTTCTCTTAGGGATGGCACTTTGGCAGCTGATTGCCAATCTGCTGCGTGGCGGAAAGGCGGACAAGACCGATGCGGTGATCGGATGGATTTCCTTCGGCGTTACCGCCATCGCCGTGATCATCAGCTGGGCCGGCTACATTTTCCTGGCGCTTATCATCCTTGTGTGGTGGTACTTCCAGCTGGCGCTTATCCTTGCCATTGCTTCTGTCTGGGAGCTTACGGTCCAGTACAGGGACAAGCGACTTAACAAGCGCCTTTCGGCTTACAGGGCAAAGATCACCTACGTGACGGGAGATGCAAAGGAGCGTTTGCTGTTCGGAGCTACCTGGTTCTACGACCTCATCAGGGAGGTCCTGATCCCGCTTATGGTGATGTGTTCCATCCCCGCCTGTATCTACTGGGCGCTGAACATATTCGAATTCAATGATTTGTATCACCGGATATTCATCGAGCCGTTCTTCCGCCAGGGCGGACCGGACGGTTTCCGGATTTCGATGTACAGCCTGCTGTTCCTGACGTCCATGTTCTGCGTGTTCCGGTACCTGAACAAGGCCATCCACACTGTCTGGCAGAATATTAAATACCGCCGTTTCCTCCGCAAATACAAGAGGAAGACCGTGCGCAGCAACGAGATCAACCTGTCGCTGGGCAACAGTCTCATCAGCGTATTCATCTGGTTTGTGTATGCAGACCTTGTGATTATATCCCTAAATGTCCCGACCGGCTCGCTTGGGCTCATCGCCGGCGGTCTGTCAGCCGGTGTTGGTCTGGCTCTCAAGGACATCCTGAATAACTTCATCTACGGCATCCAGCTTATGGGAGGCCGTCTGAGAGTAGGGGACTGGATCGAGTGCGACGGGGTGCGAGGCAAGGTGACGGACATCAATTACCAGACAACCCTCGTGGAAACGATTCAGGGCACCCAGGTGGCGTTCCTGAATTCCTCGCTGTTCGGAAAGAACTTTACCAACCTTACCCGTAACAATGCCTACGAACTCACCGTCGTAAAGGTTGGCGTTGCATACGGTACCGACTTCCAGCTTGTCAGAGATGCGCTGGAAAAGGGGCTGGAAGTCCTGAAGACCAAGGACAATTATGGCCGCGACATCGTTGAGCCGTCATACGGCATTTACATCCGCTTCGACGATTTCGGAGACAGCTCAGTGAATGTGGCCGTGAAGCAGTACGTGCTGGTGCCGGAACAGATTGAATATGTGTACCGCTGCAAGGAGCTCATCTACAAGATACTGAAGGAGAACGGCATCACCATCCCGTTCCCGCAGCGCGATGTTCATATGATAGACAGTGAAAAATAATGAATATGAGACCGGTATTTTTTCTTGCAATGATGCTCGGAGTGACGCTTTGCTCCGGAGGACAGGCGCCGCCGCCCGAGAAGGCGGTCGCAGAGGAGGAAGTTCAGATTCCCATGCACCCGATGGCGCCGGCAGTGCCGAAGTATGTGGTTTTCGCCGGGGATACCGTGCGGTTCGACCGGCCGGACCTCTATGAGAGGATGGACCGGGAGCTCATTGCGTTTACTTACAGCCATACCCTCTCGACGCTGATAATCAAGCGCTCGGAGAGGTATTTCTCCATAGTCGTCCCCATCCTGAAGGAGCAGGGGATTCCGGAGGACCTGAAGTATCTGATGGCTATCGAGAGCAACCTGGACCCCCACGCCCTGTCGAAGTCGGGCGCGGCTGGCCTCTGGCAGTTCATGAAGCCTGCGGCCCAGCAGTACGGGCTTGAGGTCGGCAAGGAGGTTGACGAGAGGTACCATATTGAAAAAGAGACCGTTGCGGCCTGCAAGTACCTCAAGGATTCCTATAAGAGATACAAAGACTGGATGACTGTCGCGGCGAGCTACAACGCTGGGCAGGGAGGCGTCTCCAAGCGCCTCCGCGAGCAGTCGGAGGGCAGCGCGATGGACCTTCTTCTCCCGGACGAGACTTCGCGCTATATGTTCAGGATACTCGCCGCGAAGATGCTTCTGGAGAATCCTGCCGCCTTCGGCTATGGGCAGCTCGAACGCTACCCCGTCCTGAAGGGCGGGCGCAGCTACACGCTCAACGGTTCCATCCCTTCGCTCTACAAGTTCGCAAAGGATCGCGGCGTCAGCTACTTCGCCCTCAAGGAGGCGAATCTCTGGCTCCGCGACACTCTCCTGACCAATAAGGCGGGGAAGAGCTACAGCATCGCTATTCCGTGACGAAGCGGAAGAAGGGCTCGATGTCGGCCTCGTCGTGGAGGCGGACGATGTAGGCGTGGTTGCCGAGGTCGTCGGCGAGGGCGTCGGGGACGCGGGCGCTCATGCAGAGGGCGTTGCCGTAGCGGGCGATGATTTCCTCGTGTGAATGAGCGTATTGACGCCAGTCGCGGCGGGCGGCGTAGGCGCAGTAGAACTGCTCGCCGTCGCCCTTGCGGCGCTCGTCGAAGGCCACCATGTCGGCCCAGATCTGGAAGACGTCGGTCGAATGGGCGAAGTTCATCATGTCTGGCGTGTAGCCTCCCGGAGGGCGCATATTGACTTCGAGGCCTACATAATCGCCCTTCTTTCCGAGCCCTTCGCGGTCGCGGTCCAGCTGGAAGAACTCCAGGTGGACGAAGCGGCTCTTGATGCCGAAGGCCTTTACTGTGCGTCGCCCGATCTCGGCAAGTTTTGACGGGACCACTTTGTTGGTCCAGTAACAGGCGTCGAGATTGTAGTGGACGATGTCCATTACCGGGGTGGGAAATATGGAGTTGTTCTCAAAGATGGGCTCCATTTTCGAATTGAAAATCGCGTCGTAGGACACCAGAAGCCCGGTTATGAACTCTTCGATGACAAAAAGGCCGAAGTTGTCGGGATGCGATTCGAACCATGCAGATAGATCTTCATCCGATGAAATCTTCGTCGTGCCGACCGCTCCGACGCCGTTGTCAGGCTTAGCTATAACAGGGTATCCTGTCTTCGCCGCGAAGGCTTTCACGGCTTCGGGACCTTCGGAGCCCTTAATCTGCCTTGCGGTCGGGATGCCGCCAAGGGCGTAGTATTTTTTCATCTCCGACTTGTTCTTGACGGAGGCAATCTGGTCGTTCTGAAGACCGGAAGTGACGTTGAAATCGGTGCGGAGGCGGGCATCCTGCTCGAGCCAGTACTCGTTGTTGGACTCTATCCAGTCGATGCGGCCCCACTTGTGGGCGTACCAGGCCACAGAACGGTAAACCTCCTCGTAGTCATCGAGGTTATTGACCTTATAATAATCACTTATGCTGTCCCGGAGCTCCGGAGAGAGGTTCCAGTAATCGGTGTCGGCGATGGCGAGGACGTTGACTCCGTTTCGCCTGGCCCCGGCACAGAACTGCCAGTAGGTCTGCGGGAAATGAGGGGAAATGAAAACAAGATTCATAAAGGAATATGTTTGATTTTCTTCGGACACTTTTCTCATGGCGCCGCCGGAGATCTCCCAGGCTTCGCCGAAAAGGGTGCTGCGGCCGTCCCTGACCATCACGTATCCTCCGTCGGGGAAGGTGTAGAAACGGTGGTTCCAGCTGTCGGGGAACACGACGTCCTCGAAAAGCCGGCGGCCGTCGATGACCATACCGCGCACCTGATAGTAGTGAGGAATCAGATTGATGTCCGTGAGGCCGAGGCCGTCCAGCCAGCGGCCGTAAACGGGATCCACGGCCTCCCCGGGGAGCTCCGGGTGGGAATAGACCTTCCCGGCGCAGTTCATCGAGCCGGCGCTGCATCCCATTACGACCCCCTGGAAGCCCTGCAGAAGGCGCTTGAGGCTGATTTCGTGGATAAAACGGTTCTGGGTTGGAACGTGCCCGCCGCATAGGACGACCCAGTCGGCCGCGGCGACAAGCTCCGCCGCGCTCGTGGCGTTGCTCCTCTCCAGCATCGTGATGCTTTCGGTCTCGATCCCGGAGCGGTGTATGCACAGCGACATCCCTTCGAGGACCGATGCGGTGAAGGCCGAATCGTCCGGGGCGGCGCTCACGAGGAGCACCCTCGGAGGCCTGCCTCCGGTCACCTCGGAGAGCGCTTCGCGCACCCTCCGGAGGAATCCGTTCTCCTCCGTGAAACTTTCCTGCCCATACCTCGTCGGGCTTCCTGTAAGAAACAGTGTCATACCGGGCACAAAATTACAAAAAAAGAGGAAATCCATTCGGAAATCCTCTTTAGTAGAGGGGGGCAGGACTAACCCGCCTGCGGCGGCTTTTCCTCCTGGCGCCTCGGCAATGGAAGCAAACTCCCATTGCACTCGGCTGCTGCGTCGGTTCGAACCTACGGTTCTCGTCCTGCCAATAAAAACGATGGCTGCCAAAAGGCAACCATCGTTTTTAGTAGCGGGGGCAGGACTCGAACCTGCGACCTCCGGGTTATGAGCCCGACGAGCTACCGACTGCTCTACCCCGCGGTGTGGGAGTGCAAAGGTAAGGACTTTTTCTGAAAGTGCAAATTTTTTTGAAAAATCTGTGCGGTTGTGCCTTGTTTTGGCAATTGCTATCTTTATATTTGCACCTATGAAACCGTTCCTCAGACAGGTCGCGGCGCATTACTATGCGGAGAGCGACATCGAAAATACCTGTTTTGTCCTTCCGTCGCGGAGGTCAGTCCTTTTTTTTAGGAAGTATCTTGGCGAGCAGATTGCCGCTTCTCCCGTCGGAAGGGCGATGTTCGCCCCGGAGATGCTGACTGTCAACGAATTCTTCTTCAGGGCCGGAGGGCTCGCGGAGACGGACCGCGTAAGGCTCATAATCGAGCTCTACGAATCCTACAGGAAGCTCCTGCCGAAGTGCGAGCCGCTCGACGAGTTTATCTTCTGGGGCGACGTGCTGCTCGGCGATTTCGACGACGTGGACAAGTACCTTGTCAGTGCGTCGCAACTTTTTGCCGACGTGGCCGACTTCAAGGGTATGGAGGACGGTTTTACCTATCTGAGCGAGACCCAGAGGGCCGCGATGGAGCGATTTATGGGCCATTTCAAGGAGGTGGAGAGCGCCGAGTACAAGGGGAGATTCCTCCGCATCTGGAATGTGCTGGCGCTGCTCTACAAGGACTTCGGGGAGAGGCTCAGGAGCAAGGGGATGGCCTACGAAGGTATGGTCTACCGCAGCCTTGCGGAGAGCTCGGAGCCCGTCGTGGACGTGCTTTCGAGGGCTTTCCCGAAGGCGAGGCGCTTCGCTTTCGTCGGGCTCAACGTGCTCTCAGAGTCGGAGCGCAAGGTGCTTTCCAGGATGAGGGACGCCGGGATCGCTACTTTCTGCTGGGACTACAGCGGCGCCGAGGTAAGGGACCCGGCGAACCGTTCTTCCCTTTTTATGGAGGACAACGTGGTTCGTTTCCCTCAGGCTTTCCGGGCGGATCCGGAGGGCCTTCCGAAGACTTCTTTCCGGGCGATCAGCGTCCCTTCATCGATAGGGCAGGCGAAACTTCTCCCTCAGCTTCTCGAGGGCTCGGAGGAGAACCCGATCGGCACCGCCGTCATCCTTCCGGATGAGGGCCTGCTGGAGCCGGTGCTGTCGAGCATTCCTCCTGTGTTTGGAAGCGTCAACGTCACTATGGGCCGTCCGATGAAAGGCAGCGCCCTGTTCTCGCTTATGGGCGAAGTGGCGGCGATGCAGCTTCACCTTCGCTGCCGCGAAGGACAGTGGTATTTTTACCACAGGCAGGTCCGTTCCATCTTTTCCAGCGGCATATTCCGCCGCGTGCTCTCTCCGGAGGAGCAGCAGGCGGTGGAGGGCATCGTCCGCGGGCGCAAATTCTATATCCCTGAGGAAGATTTCGGGGCAGGGGAGCTGATGAGGACGGTTTTCCGTCCCGTGGCGGCGGACCTTAAGTCCAATTCGCCGGAGCAGGTTGCATCCATTGCGGCCTATGTCAGGGAGGTCGTCATCGCAATCGCCTCCCGGATGGCGTCCGGCGGCGGGATGATGCTGGAGCTCGACTTCGCGAGGCGGTATCTTGAAGCTGTAGACAGGCTTTCGGCTATCAGGCTGGAGATACTCCCTGCGACGTGGTTCCGCCTTCTGGAAAGGGTGCTTGCGGTCTCCAGCGTCCCGTTCAGCGGAGAGCCGCTGGAGGGTCTCCAGATCATGGGACCGCTCGAGACCAGGGCCCTGGATTTCGACAAGGTCATAATCCTTTCCGCCAACGAGGGTGTCTTTCCCCGCCGTAGCGTCAGTTCGTCGTTCATCCCCCCGGAGCTCCGTCGCGGGTTCGGTCTTCCGACCTACGAGCTGCAGGACTCCGTCTGGGCATATTATTTCTACCGGCTGATTCAAAGGGCCTCGTCCGTGACGATGGTAACTGACAACCGCACCGAAGGCCTTTCCACAGGCGAGGAGAGCCGCTACATCAAGCAGCTGGAGTACCACTTCGGTGTTCCCCTCGAGCGGATGACGGCGGTGGCCGGCATCGCTCCGGCGGAGGTGCCCGACAGCATTGAGAAGACTGCCGGAGACGTGGAGAGCCTGAAGGCCTGGCACCTTTCGGCTTCGGCCCTCAGGAGCTATCTCGAGTGTCCTGTACGGTTCTATTATTCCAGCGTCAAGCGCCTGAGAGACGACGACGAGATTGCAGAAAGCCTGGACGCGAGGCTGCTCGGCAACGTCCTCCACGGAGTGATGGAGAAGCTCTACTCAGTCCCTGGCGGTGTCGTGACCCTCGACTTTTTGCACGGAGTGAGAAAGGACAAGGCGCGTCTCCTTGCCATGATCGACGAGGGCATAAAGAAAGAGCTCCGTTCCATAGAGGTCTCCGGGCGCGACCTTGTGACGAGGGAGGTCATCCTCAAGTTTATCCTCGATATCCTCAAGGCCGACTGCGACTATATGGCCGCAAAAGGGGTCGGGAGCATCAGAATACTCGGCCTTGAAGCGCCGGTCAAGGGGCGGATCTGCGGTTTTGAATTCGTCGGGACGGTCGACAGGCTGGATTCCGTGGAAGACGGTCTCGTCAGGGTTATCGACTACAAGACAGGCCGCGTAAGCGACGAGGAAGCCTACATAGACGATGGTTCTGTAAATAAGACCGTCGAGAGTCTTTTCGCCCGCGGAAGCGGCGAGAGGCCTGAGATCGCCCTTCAGGTTTACCTCTACGACACCCTTCTTGACCGGAAGGTCATAGGAGGGCGGAAGATACTCAACTCCGTCTATTCCGTCATAAGGCTCCCGAAGGAAGGAGTCAGGGACTGGCCGGCGACCGACAGGTTCGCTTCCCTGATGTCCGAAAAGCTGGAAGCCCTTCTTGGTGAAATAGCGGACACTTCAGTCCCCTTCAAGAGGACGGAAAATACCAAGACTTGCGAGTGGTGTGACTTTAAAACTCTCTGTGGAAGATGATTACGATTATGAAAGCGTCTGCCGGTTCCGGCAAGACATATAACCTCGCGAAGACCTACATCCGCCTCCTTCTGCAGAACCCGGATCCTTCGGCCTACCGCCACATCCTTGCCGTGACCTTTACAAACAAGGCGACCGACGAGATGAAGCGCCGTATCCTCAAGGAGCTCCACATCCTCGCGACAGAGCCGGAGAGGTCCCACTATCTCGACTCGTTCGTCCCCGGTCTCTGCAGGGACGTGGAGACCCTGAAGAGGCTCTCCGAAGACCGTCTCCGCCGCATTCTCCACGACTACGGCGCCTTTGCCGTGAGCACTATCGACCGTTTCTTCCAGCAGGCCCTGAAGGCCTTCTCAAGGGAGATCGGCCAGTTTGCCTCCTATCAGGTGGAGCTGGACAAGGAGTCCCTTGTCTCCGAGAGCGTGGACCGGCTTCTGGACGGTCTTTCCACAGACAACAAAGACCTTCTTTCCTGGCTTACCGACAGCTCGATGTACCGCCTGGAGTCCGGCGAGAGGTTCAAGATAGACGCCCTTCTCGGGGAGATGGCCCCGAGCCTTGCATCCGAGCGTTTCCGCGAAGCGCTCGAGAAGGCCGGGGGAGATTCCGGGACGCTGTTTTCAAAGGAGAACCTTCTGAAAGTCAAAAAGCTTTGCGACAAGGTGGTGACGGACTTCGAGGACAACGTGGTGAGGGCGGCGAATTCGGTCGTAAAGGCTTTCTCCGACGAGGGGCTTTCCGTGGAGGACACAACACGCGGCTTTATGAAGGCGGTCCGGAACTACTGCTTGCTTGAAAAAGGCTCGAAGATAGACAAGCCTTCCGGGCCCTTCCTCGAGCGGGCGGCCGACAGCTCCAAATGGTTCAACAAGGGCGATGCGGCGCGATATGCCGGTTCCCTCGGAGTGCTTGAGCCGGCGGTGGAGGGGTTCCTCTCGGTCTTCGACAAGCCTTTCCGCGAGTACAATACCGCCCGTATAATCCGCGGCCAGATCTACAGCCTGGGCCTTGCAGGCGCCCTTTCAAAGGAGTTTTCGGCTTTGATGAAGGAGAAGAACGTCCTTTGTCTCGACGACTCCAACACCATCCTCCGCGACATTATCGACGGATCCGACGCTCCGTTCGTCTATGAAAAGCTGGGGGTGAGATACGAGGATTTCCTCCTTGACGAGTTCCAGGACACTTCCACCATCCAGTGGGAGAATTTCCGTCCGCTCCTGGAGAACAGCGAGGCCTCCGGCAAGGAGAACCTTGTCGTCGGCGACGTCAAGCAGTCCATCTACCGCTTCCGCGGTTCCGACTGGCGTCTTCTCGACAGGGATCTCCCTTCGACTTTTGCTGAAGGCAAGGTCGTGACTCTCAAGGGCAACTTCCGTACACTCAGGGAGATAGTGACCTTCAATAACGACTTCTTCCCCTTTGCTGCAGAAAAGGTGAGCTCTTACCTCGGAGAGGACCCCTCTTCCGCCGGCAGCATATCTTCGACCCTCTACAGGGACATCGCCCAGGAGGCGCGGAGCCGGGACGACGCACCGGGTAGCGTCGAGGTCGTCTTCTTCGACAAGAAGGAGGAGCAGATGGACGAGATAGTCTCCACAGTGTCGTCCCTTGTCTCCGGCGGAGCAAGGCCGGAGGACGTCGCAGTCCTCGTCCGAGGCAATAAAGAAGGCTCCGAGATTGCCTCAAGGCTGATTTCCGAAGGATTCAGGGTAGTCTCCGACGATTCCCTCCGCGTCAAGTCGTCCTCCGTCGTCCGCCTTGTCGTCTCCCTGTTCGCCCTGACTGACAACCCGCCGAGGGAGGACGGCAAGGTCTCCCTTGCGGCGTTCGAGGCCTCCGAGGCCGGTCTGGGGGCTCCGGAGAGCTACGATTCCCTCTATGACCTGGCCGAGAAGGCTGTCGCCGCCGTCCAGGCGTTGCGTCCCGGGATCATGGAGGGCGAAGTGCCCTACGTGCAGTCTTTCATGGACTACCTTCAGGACTGGGTGTCGCTCAACGGAAACAACCTCACCGCATTCCTCGAAAAGTGGAAGGAGGCGGATATCAAGATAGCGTCTCCCTCCGGCGAAGGTTCCGTCAGGATAATGACGATCCATAAGTCCAAGGGCCTCGAATTCCCCTTCGTCATCCTTCCCTTCGTCGAGAAGATCGACCTTTTCAAGACGGATCGCGGCAATATAGGAAACTGGTGCCCCGTCGAGTCGGAGGGGACTGCATTCTCCGCATCTGAAGGCGTCTATAACGTCAAATTTTCTGCCGGATCCTCCGACACTCTCTTTGCGGGCAGTTTCGCCCGGGAGAGGAGGCTTCAGGCCATCGACGCGCTCAATATAATGTACGTTGCGATGACCCGCGCGAAGAAAGGGCTCAAGGTCATAGGAGCGACTCCGTCGAAATCTTCCCTTTCCGCAGGCACCGTGTCCAATATGTCGGACATACTCTATGCTTACAAGGGCGGCGCTTTCTCCCTCGGCGAGCCTTATGATTTTACCGCTATGAAGAGGGATGAGGAGAAGGTCGCCGGGATTCCCCTCGGCTACCCGTCCTTCCGGCCGGACGAGGGCGGAAGGCTCCGCGTCAGTTCCGACTCGTCCGACTATTTCGGAGGTGACGGCACGACCGGCCTTTCCGCCTCGGAGCGCATCAGGGGCATTGTCCTTCATGGCATACTGTCCTCGGTGAAGGTCCCTTCAGACCTGCCCGGGGCGGTGGGAAAGGCCGTCTCAGACGGCCTGGTCCCTGCGGCAGAGAAGGGGAGGATCCTCAGTTTCCTGAGGGAGGAGATAGATTCCGTGAAGGACCGTGGATGGTTCCCGGAGGACCCTTCCCGCATTCTCAACGAGACGTCCCTTTTCGACACGGACGGCACCGTCCACAGACCCGACCGTGTAGTCACGGACGGCGAGAATGCCATCGTTATAGACTACAAGTTCGGTCAGCCCCAGGAGAGCTATCGCCGCCAGATAGCGCGTTACGCCGCCATCCTGAAGCGCATAGGCTTCACCTCCGTAGAAGCGCACCTGTGGTACATCAGGGAAGACGGTGACGATAGCATAGAGTGACATAAAGGGTAGTGTACTCTTTCGGAAATGGAAAAGAAATAGTATATTTGCGAGTTATGGAAGAGAAACTTTACTACAATACCGAAGTTGAAAAGCTTGCGATGCCGGAGTACGGCCGCAACATACTCAAAATGGTCGAGCAGGTCAGGGAGATTCCGGACCGGAAGAAGAGGAGCGAGCAGGCCGCCGCGGTCGTTAAGGCGATGGAAATCCTGAACCCGCAGGTCCACCAGCAGGACAACTACGAGCAGAAGCTCTGGGATCACCTCTATATGATAGCCGGCTACGACCTGGACATCGATTCCCCGTATCCTGCCCCGCTGCCGGAAGCGGCTGCGACTCCTCCGGAGAGGATTCCGCTGCCTCCGGGTCCTATGAAGGCGCGCCATTATGGCCGCAACATAGAGAGCATCCTCGACCTTATAGCCACAGAGCCCGATGGCGAGCTCAAGACGGCGATGATTCATTCCCTCGCCGTGTACATGCGCCAGCAGTACCTGATATGGAACAAGGATTCCGTCTCTGACGCCACCATTTTCCAGGACATCGAGAAGCTTTCGGAAGGCAAGGTGAAGGTGCCGGAAGGAATGGAGCTCGGCCAGATATCAATGGATGCCAATTTCTCCCGTCCGGGCCTCAACCTCGGTTTCGGCAGGAACCGTTCCCGTTCACGCAAGAGAAAGAAATAGTAAAGGAGAATGAAAAACCCGTTCAGGAATATCAGCGATAAATACCACTCGATTCCCGAGAAACGCAGGCGTCGCTTCAAAGTGATCGCCGGCGTCCTCACGGGGGCGTTCGCGCTGTTCACATTTATCGCCGTTTTCTCCTACTTCTTCACATGGAAGGCCGACATGAGCCTCCTGGGTGATCCGTCGCGCATGAGCGCGGACGTCGATGCGCACAACGCGGCGAGCAAGCTCGGCTACTTCTGGGCCCATTTCCTCGTAGGGGAGTGCTTCGGAGTGGCAAGTATCTTTTTCGCGGCTTTCCTCGGCGCATTTTCCTGGAAGCTCGTCCGCAAGGAGAGCGGCCTGGACCTTCTTAAATTCTTTGCCGCGACCCTGACAGGCGTATTCATCCTCTCGTTCGCCCTTGCGTTCGTCGGAGGATACACTCCCGCCGCCTCCGCCTTCGGAGGTGGCCTCGGCGGTGCCTGCGGCGCTGTCGTGACCGGCTGGAGCATCAATCTTTTCGGCGGCATAATGACGGGCCTGCTGATCCTGATTCTCGCTTTTGTCTGGCTCCTGTTCACAAGTGAAAGGTTCTCATCCAGTATCATAAAGGCTGAAGGAGAAGAAGAGGAACCGGAAGAGCCGGAGCAGCCTCTGGAGCCCGAGGAGCCTGAAGAACCGGAAGAGCCGTCCTGGCAGGACGATCCTGAGATTCCGGATGAGCCGGAGGAACCTGAAGAGCCTGAAGTCCCCGTTGAACCTGGTGAAGGTGAAGACAAGCCGGCGGTGTCCGGCCCCATAGAGGTGATTATCGACGACACCCTGGACCAGCCGGTGACCCACGACCTGACCCCTTACGACGCCCGCGAGGAGCTCCCCAAGTACAGGTTCCCTTCACTGTCTCTTCTCGGCGACTACGAAAAAAGCCACAACGTCGTCTCCCAGGATGAGATAGAGCGAAACAACCTCCGTATCCGTTCGACCCTTGAGAGTTTCCATATCCAGGTCTCCGACGTCCAGGCAATCGTGGGCCCGACGGTGACCCTCTACAAGGTATTCCCGGCCCCCGGCGTCAAGATTTCCACTATTAGGACCCGTCAGGAAGACATATCCATTGCCCTTAAGGCCAGGGGAGTGAGGGTTGTGACCCTCTCCGATTCCGTCGGTATAGAGGTGGCCAACGACATCCCTTCGACGGTGCCGCTGAAGAAACTCCTCGCCAGCGAGGATTTCCGCACGAGTGAAGCAGAGCTTCCCGTCGCAATCGGATTTACCATCACCCAGAAGGTCAGGGTGTTCGACCTCGCCGAGGCGCCTCACCTCCTTGTCGCCGGTGCGACGAAGCAGGGCAAGTCCGTCGGTCTCAACGTCATAGTCTCCTCGCTGCTCTATTCAAAGCATCCTTCGGAGCTCAAGTTCGTCTTCATAGATCCCAAGATGGTCGAATTCTCTTCCTACGGCCGTCTTGACAGGCACTACCTTGCCAGCCTGCCTTCAGCCGCGAGCGAAGAAGAGGAGAAATCCAGGATAATCGTCAAGAACCCCAAGGATGCGGCGGCGGTCCTCTCCTCCCTCTGTGTGGAGATGGATGAGCGCTATGAGCTCCTCAGCAAGGCTTATGTGACCAAGATTACCCTCTACAACGAGAAGTTCAAGGCGCGCAAGCTTTTACCTACGGACGGCCACCGGTTCCTTCCTTATATAGTAGTGGTCATAGACGAGTACGCAGACCTCACGATGGCTGGAGGCGCCGGCCCCGAGTCCAAGATGCTCTCAAGAAGCATCACCAACTCGGTCATCCGACTCGCCCAGAAGGGGCGTGCTGCGGGTCTCCACGTGATCCTGGCGACCCAGCGCCCGACTGTCGATGTCGTGACCGGTCTCATCAAGGCCAACTTCCCGTGGAGGATAGCCTTCAGGGTCCTTTCCAGGGTGGATTCCGCGACGATTCTCGATACCCCTGGCGCCGAAAAGCTCATCGGCCGGGGCGATATGCTATTCTACACCGGTATCGACATGGAGCGCATCCAGTGCGCCTTTGTGAGCAACGAGGAGGTCAACTCCCTGACGTCATTTATCGGCGACCAGAACGGCTACAAGGCCTGTTTCAATACACCGTATTATCTGCCTGAGCCTCCGAGCGAATCCTCCGAGGGCGGCGAGGCCGGAAGTGTGGATATGTCGAATCTCGACGAGCGTTTCCGCGAAGCCGCGACTCTCATAGTCACGACTCAGAGAGGCTCGACCTCAGACCTGCAGCGCCGGCTTGGCATGGGATATGCAAAGGCAGGCCGCGTAATGGATCAGCTGGAGAGCGCCGGCATAGTCGGCCCCCAGGAGGGATCCAAGCCCAGACAGGTCCTGGTAAAAGACCTCAACGAGCTCAACGAACTGCTTAGCCATTTTGGTGTATAGAATGAAAAGGATAATCCTTGTACTGTCAATGCTGCTGTGTGCCGCAGGCCTTTCGGCCCAGGGCAACATCCCCCTTCTTGACAAGGCTGCGGGCCACAGGGTCGTATTTGATTACCGCTATCTGCTTTCCGAGGCCGGTAAGCCCTTCAAGGAAGTGACTTCCGGCAAGGTAACTGTCGAAGACAACGCCTTCCGCATCTCCGGCCTTGGCCTTGAGATAGTCAGCGACGGCAAGACGCGCTGGTCCAGGGACCCCGAGTCCTGCGAGGTCCTTATTGAAAACGTCGAAAAGGACAATATTTTCACCAACCCAGCAATCCTCATGTCCTCTTACCGCGAGCATCTTGACCAGATTAAGGTCAAGAGCAGCGGCCCTGACAGCCTGGATGCGGTAGTCGTTTTCGACGAGAGGATGTCCGGGGAGTTTATTCTCAAAAACGTTAAGTTCCTCCCCAAAGGCGACAAAAAAGACTTCACGCTTGACGTGAAGTCTCTTGGAAGTTCTTACGTAGTGACGGACCTTAGATAATCACGGTTCTGAAACGTCCCTGACGCATCTGACCGATGCGCCGAAAGAATCTTTGTGTCCGACATCTGCATGCATGTCGGGGTCGATGTCGGTGATGAAACGGTACCAGGCGCAGTCTGAGTCGTACTCTGTCGCGGTCCAGAATACCGCATATTTCATTATGTCTGAGAATGAGTCGGTTTGTCCGTCACCGCCGGGTCTGCGTTCGGACCATCCAGAGGGAAGTGCGGCAAAACCGAACTCGTCCGTAGCTGCGGACTTGGGCCAGAATTCCCAAAGCTCTGCGCCGTTAAGGCTGGCCTTGGCTTTAAGCGGTCCGGCAATGCCTTTGAAAATCTCGCCGGTCTCGTAGGTCTTGTCTTCCGCGCCGCAGGCGACGGCAAGCGCGGCCCAGTCCTCTTCGGTTGGGAGACGCCAACCGCTCGGGCAGGCGGCGAGGGCCTCCTCATAGGTGTAGGAGCGGCCTAGGACTTCGCCCATTACGGGGCAGTTGGCATAGACGCCGCCGAAAATTCCTTCGCCGGTGTACTCGGACTGCGGCTCTGTGACAGCAAGATTATGGCGGAGCCACTCGCGGTCGCCGATCGGTTTGAAGTAGTAGTCCTGATCGTCAACTTCGATCTTGTTGGGGTCACTGGGATCGATGCCGAGACCGGTCAGGGAACCTTCGCCGGTCACTCCGGGCTCAATAATGTTGAATCGGAAACTCGCTGAAGAGGAATAGTAGCCTTCAGCGCTTGCCATGATAAAGACATAATAGCCTCCGTTGGGGAACTTCTCCTCGTCGGTCCCGAGCTGGACGACAAAGCCGGCTTCGGGGTCGAAAGTGACGTAGGAAGTCTGGACGGAATCGACTTTGATCTGGTAGGTCACGGTCTCTCCCTCTGCGGTGTATATGCCGGAGGCCTTGACGGTGAAGGCGTCGCCTCTTTCCACATAGGGCGGGACTTCGGAGTAGATGCCGCCGGCAAGGGAGGGGATAGTCTCCTCCGACTTTTTCTTGCAGGAAAAGGCTGCGACGGCTGCCGCGGCTACCGCAAGGACGGCTATGATGCTTCTCATTTTCTTCATAACTTGCAAATATGGTTAAATTAACCGAAAAATCCTCTAAATTTGTACCAAATCTTGCCCGGATGAAAAAATATATCCTTCTTGCCGCCATTTTTCTCGCTGTCTCCTGCGCGCAGGGGCCGCGCTATATAGCCATAAGCGGATATGCCCAGGGAGGCACTTATACCGTAAAGGTGAACGTGCAGGGAGTGGCCGCCTCGCCGGAGGCACTCCGGGAGGGCGTGGATTCCATTCTTACTCTCGTGGACACGACCCTTTCCGGTTACAACAAACTCTCTCTGCTCTCCCGTTTCAACGCGGGGGAGACCATCAGGCCGAACAGGTTGTTCGAGGATATCTATTCCCTTTCAAGAAAATGGTACGATGAGTCAAAAGGCGCCTTCGACGTCGCTGCGGGGCCTCTTTACGATGCCTGGGGCTTCGGTTTCAAAAACGGGAGCATGCCTTCCGACGAAGCCGTCGCAGCCATCCTCCCGTCCTGCGGAATGGCCAGACTTAAGCCTTCCGTCGAAGAAGCCCTTTCTCCGGATGGCACCCTCGCTCCGAAAGACCTCCTTATTGCCGCCGGCGCCCTTCCAGTGCTGAATTTCAACGCAATAGCCCAGGGTTATACGGCGGATCTCGTGGCGCGGTGGCTGCAATCGAAGGGAGTTAAGGACATGCTCGTGGACATAGGGGAAATCTTCTGCGACGGGATGAACCCGTCCGGAAAGCCGTGGTCGGTCGGCGTTGACCGCCCGGTGGACGGCAACGAGACCCCTGGCCAGGACCTTGAAGGTATCTGGTATTCTTCCGGCGTTCCGTGCGGCATCGTCACCTCCGGCAACTACAGGAAATTCTATGTTGTGGATGGGGTAAAGTATTCTCACACCATCGATCCGAGGACCGGCTATCCAGCACGCAACAATCTTCTCAGCGCTACTATCGTCGCTCCGGATGCGACGACGGCCGACGCGGTCGCGACCTGGTGTATGGTCATCGGGCTTGAAGAGGCGAAAAAGCTGATAGAGGAAAGGGCTGACCTTGAGGGCTTCCTTATCTACAGCGAGGGCGAGGGGATGCAGGAATGGGCTTCTGAGGGCTTCTTTACATCAGACTTATAATCCTGAGAGTCTCCACAAGGGTTGACGCCAGGAAATCTGTCGCCTGCACAAACAGTGCGGGACAGATTCCGCAGGCGCTGAGCACGACAGTGGAAAGAGCTGTCAACATAAGAGCCGTCGTCAGGGGGATTGCCATTAGGTTTGTCAGCAGGAAATGCCTCGGGAAGGTGTGGAAGTAGTACCATGCAAGGGGTGCCGTGAACGCCTGGCAGGCAATCGACAGCACGGCCGAGTCCCAGATTTTTTTCAGCGGGTCGAATCTTCCTGAAGGATACCACGCGGACAGCCGTGGATAGATGATGACTATCCCGGCGATGGCGCAATATGACAACTGGAACCCTATGGCGCGAATCTGCAGCGGGTCGAGGACGAGCTGGATAAGCAGCGCACCTGCGAGGATGAGGGAAGGCCTGGTCTTCCTGCCTGATAGTGAGGCAGTTTCGTGGAGAGTGATGAACAGAAAGGCACGTACTATGGAAGGGGAAGCGCCTGTAGCGAAGGCATAAAGGAGCGATGCCGTGACTACGGCTGCGCTCCTCAGGACCCTCGCCGCCGGAGAATTGCCGAAAACCATCCCGAGACGCTTGAGTACAAGGTAAATAATGCCAAGGTGAAGCCCTGAGAGGGCAAGAAGATGCGATGCTCCGGAGGCGCGGAAAATTCGGACCGTTTCGCGCGGAAGTCCGCTCCTGTCTCCGGCAAGCAGCGCCTTCAGGAGCGCTCCGGTGCCTTCTTTCCCGAAGGGGATCGTGTCTATGAATTCGCAGAATCTTTTGCCGGCCTTCCGCAAAGCCAGAAGGGTGGCTGACGGGGGAGACGGAGTGAACTCCTTTGTGAGGAAACAGAAAAGTCCGGTGAAGAAAAAAAGGGGCAGGAGCAGCCAGTCGCTTTTGAGCCGTCCGGAGAGGTACGCGACGAGCGCAGCCGCAACTCCCGCGCAGCAAAGCCCCGAAACTATGTAGAGAATACGCCAGTCTTCGGCTCCCGACGATGCCAGGGCCCCGATCGCAACTCCGGCAGTGAACGACAACGAGATCTCCGTGAGCGATCTCCTCATCTTGCGTTCGAAATTACGGAATATTTTTTAACTTTGCACTTACGACAGTAAACTTTTAACCGATATGATAATTCTTGTAATCAACTGCGGCAGTTCCTCGATCAAGTACCAGCTTCTCGACATGAAAAGCGACGATGTCTATGACATCATAGCCAAGGGTATAGCGGAGAAGATAGGCCTTCCGGCAGGTATCCTCCAGTATGCTCCCAAGGGGAGGGATAAAATCGTCCGTGATGTTCCGATTCCGGACCATAAGGTAGGTATGAAGCTCATCCTCGACGCCCTGACGGACAAGGAGACGGGCGTCCTTTCCTCCCTCGAAGACATCGAGGCCGTCGGCCACCGCATAGTCCAGGGCGGTGAATTCTTCTCCGGCAGCGCCATTGTTAACGAGGACGTTATCCGCAAGATTGAGATATGCTGCGACTTCGCCCCGCTCCACAACCCGGCCCACCTTCTCGGCATCCACGCCATCGAGGCCGTGCTTCCGACGGTCCCCCAGGTCGTGACATTCGACACGGCATTCCACCAGACCATGCCCGCGTACGCGTACATGTACGCGATACCGTATGAATACTACGACCAGTACCGCGTCCGCCGCTACGGCGCCCACGGGACCTCGCACCAGTTCGTAGCCGCCAAAGGCGCGAAGTTCGCCGGCCTCGACCTCGAGACATCGCGTATCATCACCTGCCACATCGGCGCAGGCAGTTCCGTCTGCGCGATCCAGGGCGGCAAGTGCGTCGATACCTCGATGGGCTTCACCCCTCTCGAAGGCATGATCATGGGCACCCGCGTGGGCAACATAGACGCCAACGCCGTCCTCTTCCTCCAGAAGAAGCTCGGCTGCTCCCCGGACGAGATGTCCGAGATTCTCAACCGCAAAAGCGGTTTCCTCGGCATCACCGGCAAGACCTCGGATGCCCGCGAGATGAATGAGCTGGCAAACGGCGGCGATCCCAAGGCCAAGCTAGCCTTCAAGAAGCTCA
This sequence comes from Bacteroidales bacterium, assembly GCA_017534745.1. GTDB lineage: Bacteria > Bacteroidota > Bacteroidia > Bacteroidales > UBA932 > Cryptobacteroides. The sequence goes on from JAFXVX010000019.1 coordinate 33,526, forward strand.
ACTACGACGTCATCAAGCTCATAGGCCAGTACACGGCCGCTATGAACGGCGTCGATCTCATCGTCTTCACCGGCGGTATCGGAGAGCACAACAGCCGCTTCCGTCGCCGTGTCCTCGAGAACTTCTCATATCTCGGCCTCAAGGTGGACTACGAAGCCAACCAGGCCTCCGGCGAGGACGCCATCATCACGACGCCCGACTCCAAAGTCAAGGCCGCCCTCATCTGCACTGACGAAGAACTCGTCATCGCGAGGGACACCATGCGTCTTGTGCTTTCAGCGTCAGAATAAATCCCGCCGGGGAAGATATTTCCCGTAATCACGGCGGAGAGTGGATAGAAGGGGCTGCGTCTCGCGTGCGAGACGGGTCCCTTTCCACGTACTTGTGTTGGTGATAAGGATCCAGCACTCGCCGTCGGGGTAATATTTCACGAGGGCGTTGGTGCCGGAGAAGGAGCCGGTGCGGGTCAGCTCTCCCTCAGGGGTGGAGGTGAGCCAGCCGAGGGCGAAGGTGTCGTCATTTATATACCGCCCCATCTGCATGATCGTAAACGGCATAAGGATGTCCGGGAGAGGGTAGAGCCCGTCGATGGCAGCTATAAGGCGGGCAAGCTCCACGGCAGAGCCGGCCCAGGCTCCGGCGCCGGACGAGCCGGTCACGTCGTTGCCGCCGTAGCATTTCGGGACCATCCTGCCGCTGCCGCCGACATCCGAAATCTCCCCGCTGTCGTCCGGCGGGTAGTATTTCACCTCGCCTTCCGCCCTGTCGGAGAGGTAGTTGCCGGCGATGTGGAACTCCATGCAGCCGGCTCTCCTGAGTACTTTTTCCTGTATGAAATCCTCGTAGGACATCCCGGAGGCCTTTTCGATGATGGCCGATAGCAGGAGGTATCCGAAGTTGGAGTACTCCGACACCGCTCCCGGCTCCGCGTCGAGAGGGAGTGTGACCTGGCAGCGAATCATCTCGTCCATCGTCGGCTTGCTTTTCAGCCCGAACTGCCTCATTACTTTTCTCGTGGAAAAGAGAGGGTCGCCGTAGGCCGTCGTGAAGCCGGCCTGATGACGGAGGAGGTGCTCCACTGTGATCGCATAATAGTTGTCGTCAGTGATAAGGTCGTCGTAGCCTTCGAGGATACCGAAAGGTCCGAAGACGGGGCTCTGGAGGTTCAGCCGGCCCTCTTCCTGGAGCACCATGATCCCGATAGCGGTGATGAGCTTGGACACCGATGCGAGGCGCATCGTGTGTCCCGGCCTCATCCGTTCGCCCTTTTCCTTGTCGGCCCGGCCGTAGCCTTTGGCATAGACCAGGGAATCGTTTCTCGTGACGGCGAGGGAAGCGCCGCGGATGCTCCAGACCCGGAGGAAACTGTCAATCCTCTCGTCGAGGGGCCTGAGCTCCGGAATGGATGAGTCGGAATTCTCCAGGGTCTCGTTGAGATATTTCTCCACCGGCGCCTGGGCGTAGGCGAAGAACACCGTTAAGGTGGCCAATATTCCCAGGACGAGCTTTTTCACAGGGTGCCTCCTATGAGTGAAGGGTCGTCGCCGTCCTGCACACTGTCGATACGGCGTATGAGCTGTATGGCGAAAAATGCCGTCGTAATGGATGAAAGGGCATCCGAGATAGGGAAACTCCACCAGACTCCGTCCACTCCGCCGAAGAGTCCAGGCAGGAAATAGATCAGCGGAAGAAGGAATATGAGCTGGCGGGTGAGCGACAGGAAGATGGACTTTCTGACCATGCCGAGGCTCTGGAACAGATTGGTCGTGATCATCTGGAACCCTACTATAGGGAGCATACAGTTCCCAATCCTAAGGCCGTGGGCCGCAATGGCTTCCAACTCAGGATCATTGGTGAAGATCATCACGACGGGCATCGGTATGATCTCGCTGACGAGAAAACCGAGGGTAAGAACCCCCGTCGCCCAAAGGGCGGTCAGCTTGTAAACTTCGCGGACTCTCGAATAGAGCCGCGCGCCGTAATTGTATCCCGCGATGGGCTGCATCCCCTGGTTCAGTCCCATCGTTATCATGATGAATATGAATGAGATACGATGGAGGATGCCGTGGGCGCCGATGGCGAGGTCGCCGCCGTAATTCAACAACTGACGGTTGACAAAAAGGACGACCAGGCAGCCGGCGAGATTCATAAGGAACGGCCCCATGCCGACGGCAAGGGACTCTTTGGCGATGGGCCAGTTGATCGAGAACACCCTGCCCCGGAAATGCACCACACTTTTCTTCCTGCTGAAATAGAAAAGGGTGTAGCCGAGCGCCATCGCCTGACAGAGAATGGTCGCCAGCGCGGCGCCGCGGATGCCGAGCCCGAACGTGAAGATGAACAGCGGATCCAGCACGGCGTTGGTTGTGACCGTGAAAATGGTAAGATACATCGCGGTCTTCGGGTTCCCCGAAGCGCGGATGATGCTGTTGAGGCCGAAATACAGATGGGTGATGATGTTGCCTGCGGCCAGGATGAACATATAGTCGCGGGCAAGGGCCAGGGTGTTTTCGCTTGCGCCGAAAAAGGTGAGTATGGGATTGATCCACACAAGGGTCACAAGCGTGAACAGCAGGCCTATCAGTATATTGAGCGTGAGGGCGTTTGAAAGGACCAGGCTGGATTTCTTGTAGTCCATCCTTCCGAGGAGGACGGAAATCATGGTCGATGCGCCGACGCCGACCAGGGTGCCGAGGGCGGCGGATATGTTCATCAGGGGGAAGCAGACCGAGATGCCCGAAAGGGCGAGTGTTCCGATACCCGGAATATGGCCGATAAAGATGCTATCGACCATGTTGTACAGGGAAGAAGCCGTCATCGCAATGATGGCGGGGACGGCGTACTGCTTCAGCAGTGAGCCTATCTTCTTCGATCCGAGCTCGGTCGGGGCTTCACCGCTGCTCATCCTAAGGCTGCTCGACTACCTGGATATCAAAAATGAGGGGGCAGTAAGCCGGGATGGAACTTCCGCTCCCGGTGTAGCTGTAGCCGAGAATGGAATAGAAGCATGTCCTGGCCTTTTCAAAGGGGTGGAGCCTTGCGAGGGCGCCGCTGAAACCGGTAATGGTCGTGGAGCCGGCAAGGGTGATGTCAGTGTATTTTTCCGTCAGGACGACCGCGAGGGGAGAGTAGCTCTTCGAGGTCGAGTAGATGTTGTAAACTTTGGCAGTGTCGGCTTCCGTCGTGTCGAAAACAAGCCCGTTGAGAAGCCTTCCGGTGTAGTTGACATAGATAACCGTGTCATTGGGCATCTCATAGTTTGCAGGATCTGCCGGCATATTGTAGTTCGAACCTTCGGAAGGGCTTCCGAAGGAAAGGGTCTCGTAGTAGAAGCCTCTCTTGTGGCCGTTCTCCTGGTCATAGGCCACGGAGTCGCGGTACGGCGCTGCAAAGTTTTTGTTGATGTACACTTCCATCGAGTCGATTTCCGTCCTGAAGACGTCGTCGCTGAATCCGAGAAGCTCGAATTCATAGATGTAGGAGCTGACTGCGCTGTCCGCTACTTTCAGATATTCCTCCTTGGTGCCGTATCGGTCGGTCGTAATCAGCCAGCTGGGAATGGCGACTTTCCTCCTGCCGCCGATCTTCATCCCGGCGACCGCGTCTTCAAGGCCGGCATAAGTGCCGACGGAGCCGTCCTGCATGTACCATACTCTCGGGCCGTAGTAGTTGCCGGCCTGGTAGTACCCGACTCTACGGGCTGTCTTCTCGTAGGTCGTCGCCTGGACATAGCCCTGGAGGTCGGTGATGGTGTAATTGACTTTTACCCAGCGCTGGGAGGCGTCCCAGGCGTCGCCGTCGCCGATGGTCTCTTCGCCAAGCAGCATGACTCCCTTGTCCCCGAGGGGCGTCGCCCGGAGTCCGGTCCGGCCTTCCTGATAGGTGCCGTCTTCGAGGGGCTTGCCGTAGTAGTACTCAATCCAGGCGTCAAAGAGGCTCTGGATCTTTTCAGCGTCGGAACCGGCGTACTGTTTGGCGCACCCGGTGATGGCGAGGGCGGCGATTATCGTGAGCGCAGTTGCACGTATTTTCATATTCTCAGTTTGTTATGCTTTCAACGTTGATGTGATAGACAAGGGCGGATCTTGCGGGAATTGTCCCTGCAACCTTTTTGCCATAGGCGTATTTTCCGGAGAAAAGAATGTAGCATTCTTCTCCGGCCTTCACTCCCTCGAGGCCGTTCTCAAGCCCGACCAGCAGGCGGTCGGTCCCGAGCTCGATTGTCTCGACTTCGAAGATGCTTTCGTCATTGATTGTCCACTTGGCTGCTTCCGCAGTGGCCCTGTCATTGGTAGCGAACATGTTCGATGCGGAAACGGAGGTGCCGCTGAGGACGTATCCGGCATAGTAAAAGGATATTATGCCGCCCTTTTGGAGCGTTTCTTCGGAGGTGCCTTCAGTGACGGTGAGGCGGACGGAGCCGTTGTTATAGGTCGGAGTCCAGTCTTTGTGGGCTTCCACGAATTTTTCTATGGATTTCTCCTGATTGTCATAGGTCGCCTGGACCGACTGCTTTACGCAGCCGGCGGCAAGGAGCGCAAGGGCTATGAGGAGATATTTTTTCATCCGAGGCTCTGCTTTATGGCGTTTTCAACATAGGGGCCGACGGCTTCGATGCCGGGAATATCTCCAGGAATCATGAGACGACCGCCCGAGGCGTTTTCGTGGCCGCCGCCACCAAAAAAGCGCTCGGTGATCTGCCTTGCGGACGTCCCTTTCCTGGAACGGACTGAGACTCTGATGCGGTCATCTTCTTCGGTCAGGAATATGCTGAGCCTGATGTCCTTCGACGCCAGGGGGATGTTGACGAATCCTTCGGTCTCCCCGTCCCGGAAATCGAACATTGCCTTGATCTCTTTGGTGAGAAGCATCCATGCCGCGCCTTCCGGGGTTATCCGGAGGCAGCGGTCCAGCATGTAGCCCATAAGGCGGATGCGGTTGATGCGATAGCTCTGGAAAAGGCTCGTAACTATAGCGTCCCTGTCAACTCCGGCAGCAATGAGTTCGGATGCCATACTGAGAGTCGAAGGGAAGACGGAATTGGCGAAGTTGTTGGTGTCAGTCGTCATGCCGCACATGAGGGCTTTCGCGCAGTCGGCGGGAAGGGCCGCCGCACCCCCGCAGATGCGTGTCAGAATGTGGTAGATAAGCTCACAGGCGGAGGACACGTTGACCTCGGAGAAAACAAGGGAGAACGGCTCCTCTTCCGGCCCCGGATGGTGGTCTATGAGCACCTTCGGGGCGGCAGCGAGGCGCACTGCCTGCTCCAGGACGCTTGTGCGCTCCAGTCTGTTGAGGTCCACTACGAACACGGCGCCGGCGCTTTCAATGACCTTTGCGGCCGCCTCCGGATCCCTTCTTCCGACCATGAGCTTCGGAATCAGGGACGTGACAAATGAAAGCGGCTCTCCCGGAGCGTCCGGCAGCACGACAGTAACGTCCTTCTTGCCGAGATACTCCCTGAGGAACGACGACATGGCCACACACGCCCCCACGGCATCGCCGTCAGGGTTCATATGCGAGATCACCGCTATCTTCTCCGCCGGGTCTATAAGGCCCTTCAGCGAAGCCAGCTTTTCATCCGTTATGCACACCGCTTTTGTCATATCCTACAAAGATATAAATTATTGCCGTTAAAACGAAAAATGCCGGTGCTCTTTTTCGCAACGTGCCACCCTCGGCATATTAGAGGGAGGGGTCCATCGGCAGATGGGAGGGACGAAGGTTCCGTCAGGAACCGAAGGTGGAGAAAAAGAGCACCGGCATTTTTCGACAAAGTTTTTTGAAAATATCAAAACTGTTATTAAATTTGTCCGGATATGTTCGGAATAACAAAAAACGTCATATAATGAACAACAAAATCGTCAAGATCATCGTTGAAATCCTTCTGGCCGTTCTGGCAGTGGTCCTCGTTTGGCTGATTTACGCCAGCATCATGAAGCCGGTCAATTTCAACAAGGAGAAAGCGGCAAGGGAGGAGGTCGCCATCCAGCGCCTCAAGGACATCCGCACCATTGAAGTCGCCTTCAAGAGCGTGACTAACCACTTCACCGCGGATCCCGACTCCCTCATCGACTTCTTCAACAACGGCAAGATGGACGTCGTGATGCAGATCGGCTCGCAGGACGACTCTCTCGCCGTGGCCAACACTGCCGCCGTCCGCAAGAAGAACCGCAAGATCACCAACGAAGAGCTCCTCGAGCTCTACCGTCAGGGCCAGCCCCTCGTGTTCTCCATCAGCACTCCTCTTGCTGTGAAAGACACCCTCTTCGGTGGCCGCGAAGGCTTTGTCATCGACTCCATCACCTATATCCCGTTCTCGGGAGGCAAGAGGGTCGAGATGGAAGCCATCGTCAAGATGGTCTCCGGTGTCCAGGTGCCTCTGTTTGAGGCGCGTATGCCGTATGACGACCTTCTGAAGGGCCTCAACCGCCAGCTCATCGTCAACCTCAAGGCTGACCGCGAGAACCAGAACAAGTACGAAGGCCTCCAGGTCGGCAGCGTCTCCGCACCGAACAACAACGCCGGCAACTGGGAGTAGTCCCCATGCCGCTCGAGCTTACAGAGAGAATATCCATTCAAGTCTCATTGAGTGGATATTCTTTTACTCTCCGCCCGTCGGGGAGCCGGTCGCCGTGGCTCTCACCGGAGAGCATTTTCTCCTCGAAAGAGCTTTCGCAGAGCTATGACTCGGTAGAAATATCGTTGCTTACTCCCAAGTGTACTCTGGTACCTTCCAAATTCTTCAATCCGGAGACAGGCCGTGCGGCGCTTGCCGACGTCTGCCCGCTGGATGAGGAAGATAAGGTGAGCTATGTAGAGATTCCTTCCATTGACGCGATCCTTGTCTATTCCCTTTCCATAGGGGAGACCCTTTCAGGAGTTATCTCCCGGATGGTGGTGCAGAAGGACGGTAAGCAGGCACCGGTGCTCCCGGAAATGTATTACCTGATACAGGCGATAGGGGAGCGCAGGGAGTACAACAGGATTATCGCATCTTTCCGCGACGGACACCTTTATCTTGTAATTGCCCAGGGCAGGACACTGCGTCTTGCCAACGTATTCGATGCTCCGGATTTCACGACGGCGGAGTATTTCATATTCCTTTCAATGAAATCCCTGCAGCTCAACCCGGAAGTCTCGACCATCTCCTTCCGTACCCCCGTCACTGCCGCTGAGGAAATCTCCCTCTGCCGCTACTTCAAAGCAGTGGAAATGATATGAGAATCATCGGGGGCCGTCTCAAGGGAAAGGAAATAAAGCCGCCGCGCGGGTACTCTGCGAGGCCGACTACGGACTTTGCCAAGGAAGGCCTTTTCAACGTGCTGGACAACGAGTACGAATTCGCCGACCTGAAGGTCCTCGACCTTTTCGGCGGGACCGGCGCCATCGCGTTTGAGTTCGCATCCAGAGGCGCCGGACAGGTCTATTGCGTCGAGATGGCGAGAGAGAACGCTACTTTCATCAAGACCGAGGCGGCCCGTCTTGGGCTTCCCAACGTCACCATGGTGCGATCCAATGTCTTCGACTTCCTCCCGCTCTGCCGGGAAAAGTTCGATATAGTTTTCGCGGACCCGCCCTACGCCCTCGAAGGACTCGACACCCTCCCGGACAAGGTCTTTGCCGCGAATATAATACACCCGGAGTGCTACTTCATTCTCGAGCACCCCGGGACGTATTCATTCAAAGACCACCCGCGCTTCGTAAAAGAGAAGACCTACGGGAAGGTCCATTTCTCATTCTTTATTTAATAAGATTGCCCAGCAGCGAGCGGGTGATGGTCCTGGTCGCGGAGGAGGTGGCGTTTTTGGCGGCGCGCTTGGCAGTCTTCTTGCCGTTGAACTTTTCCCCTACGACAGCGCTGCCGACGGATGTCGCGACCGCGCCGGTCACGGCGGTGAGGACGCCCTTGAGGATCTTGGATCCCAGGCCGCCCTTCTTTTTCTTCTCCGCTTCCTTGTCGGCTTTGGCCTGCTCTTTCTCCTGAATGGCCTGCTGCTTTGCAGCTTCGGCGGCGGCCTTCTCCTCTTCAGCCTCCTTCGCGGCCTTCTCGCTTTCGGCGAGGAGCACCTCGAAGGCGCTTTCGCGGTCTATAGGGTGATCATAGCGCCCCCAGATGCGGGAACGCTTGATGATTTCGTCGCGCTGGCTGTCTGAGATAGCGCCTATCTGGCTGAGAGGGAAGAGAATCTTCGCCCTCTCCACGATGGCGGGGGCGCCCTTCTCGTCGAGGAAGGAGACGAGGGCCTCACCGGTCTCGAGATTCATAATGGCATCAGCCGTGTTGAAGGCAGGGTTCGGGCGGAAGGTGTCCGCGGCGGTCCTGACGGCCTTCTGGTCCTTCGGGGTGTAGGCGCGGAGGGCGTGCTGGATCCTGTTTCCAAGCTGGCCGAGGATGGACTCGGGGATGTCGGTAGGGCTCTGGGTGATGAAGTAGATGCCGACGCCCTTGGAACGGATGAGGCGGATGACCTGCTCGATCTTGTCCACCATCGCCTTGGAGGTGCCGTCAAAGAGCATGTGGGCCTCGTCGAAGAAGAATATGAGCTTCGGGAGTTCCATGTCACCCACCTCAGGGAGGGTTGCATAGAGCTCGGACATGAGCCAGAGGAGGAAGGTCGAATAGAGCTTCGGCTGAAGCATCAGTTTGTCGGCAGCAAGGACATTCATGATACCCTTCTGGCCCTCGCACTGGAGGAGGTCGTAGATATCGAACGACGGCTCGCCGAAGAACTTGTCAGCTCCCTGATTCTCAAGGGATAACAACGCCCTCTGGATGGCGCCTACGCTGGTCGCGGAGACGTTGCCATAGGAGGTCGTGAACTGCGCCGCGTTCCTGGCCACATAGTCAAGCATGGCGCGGAGATCCTTGAGATCAAGCAGCAGAAGCCCTCTCTCGTCAGCCACGCGGAAGACGATGTTGAGGACCCCGGCCTGGGTCTCGTTGAGCTCCATCAGGCGGGCCAGAAGGTCCGGGCCCATCTGGGAGATGGTCGCCCTCATAGGGTGACCCTGCTCGCCATAGACGTCGAAAAAGCGCACCGGGCAGCTCTGGAATTCGGGGTTCTCGATACCGAACTCCGGCATCCTCTTCTCGATGAAGCCGGACAGGCGACCCGGCTGGCTGATGCCGGAGAGGTCGCCCTTCATGTCGGCCATGAAGCAGGGGACTCCGACCTGGCAGAAGGTCTCTGCAAGGACCTGGAGGGTGACGGTCTTGCCGGTGCCGGTCGCGCCGGCGACGAGGCCGTGGCGGTTGGCCATTTTTCCGCAGATGGAAATGGGGCCGTTGTCTGAGTGGGCTACATAGAGCCCTCTTTCTTTGTCAAGCATATTGTTTCTTTTTTGATATTGCTCTGAGGATGTAGAAGGCGGCGAAGGAGATTGCGAAGGTCGCGGCGCCGATGAGGATGTTCCATTCGGCAGGGAGGTTGAAGCCAATCTTGGCCGTCATGATGTAGGCTGTGCAGACGGCGGTCATGAAGCAGGCCGGGAGGAAGGCGATAAGGTATCTGGCACCCTTCTTCTCGCGGGAAAGCCAGGCGGTCGCGGTCCACAGGGTGAAGACCGCGAGGGTCTGGTTGGCCCAGCCGAAGTAGCGCCAGATGATGTTGAATCCGTCTTCTCTTGCGACATTGAACCAAAGCAGCAGGGAGGCTGCAAGGAACAGCGGCAGCGCGATGAGGAGGCGCTTCACGACCGGCTTCTGGTCCAGCTTCAGCCAGTCGGCGATGACAAGGCGGGAGGAACGGAAGGCGGTGTCGCCGCTGGTGATGGGCGCGGCGACGACCCCGAGGATAGCGAGGATGCCGCCGGCAATGCCGAGCCAGCCGCGGGAGACTTTGGTAACGACCGTCGGAGCGGCGGCCGAAAGGTCGGAACCGACCTCGAGGGCACCGCCGTCGAAGAAGAAGTAGGAGGACACCGCAGCCCAGACGAGCGCTACGATGCCTTCAGTGATCATGGCGCCGTAAAAAATGGGCCTTCCGTGCTTTTCATTATTGATGCACCGGGCCATCATCGGGCTCTGTGTCCCGTGAAAACCGCTTATCGCGCCGCAGGCAATCGTGATAAACAGGCAGGGGAATATGGGCTGTCCCTTGAGGCCGACCTCGGGGCCCCTGTTGTAGAGCCCGTCCCAGAACTCGGGGATCGACGGCCATTTGACAAAGAGACCCACCATCAGCGCCAGCGCCATAAACAGAAGGGCGAAGGCGAAAACGGGATAGATCTTGCCTATAAGCTTGTCTATAGGGAGCAGCGTCGCTACTATATAATATATGAATATGACGCCGACCCAGATCATGATGGCTGCGGTCGAACCGTCGCCCGCGATGTCCCCCAGGATCAAGGCGGGGGAATAAACGAAGACGGTCCCGACGAGAAGGAGCAGCAGTACGGAGAAAATCAGCACTGCCATCTTCACGCCTTTGCCGAGGTATTTGCCTGTCAGCTCCGGAAGGCCGACTCCGCCGTTGCGGACGGAAAGCATGCCGCTGAGGTAGTCGTGGACCGCCCCCGCGAAAATGCAGCCGAGAACTATCCAGAGATATGATGACGGACCGAACTTCGCGCCCATTATGGCGCCGAATATGGGCCCCGTCCCCGCAATGTTGAGAAACTGGATCATGAACACCTTCCAGGAAGGCATCTTGATGAAGTCGACCCCGTCGGCCTTGGCGACGGCGGGGGTGGGCCTTGCGGGATCAGGCCCGAATATCTTCTCCACAAGGCGCCCGTAGAGGAAATATCCTGCGACGAGCGCCACTATTGAAATCAGGAATGAGAACAAAGCTTACTTTTTCTTGTTGTATTCCTTGACAGCCTTTTCCATGACCTCGTCGGTAAGGGTCTCGTTGAGGACCTTCTCGGCGTCTTCCCAGCTCATCTGCATGCCCTTGTAGAACTCGACGGAGTAGCCGCACTTGACGTCGTCACCATCGACCTTCTTTGTCAGGACGCCGACGGAGCAGGTCCTGAAAGCGTCATCCTTGATGAAGTCCCAGGAGTACATGCCTATGTAAAGCTCGATGCCGAACATGTAGGAGGGCTTGCCCTTCTCGATCATGTCTTCAAGGTCGGCTTCCTTCATCGCATCTTCCTTTGTCTTGGCGGAAGCGAAGCCTACGACGTTCTTGCCGCACTCGGAGACTGCGGCGGTCGCGGCGAAAATCTTTCGGACGTCGGCGACATGATCCGAGACGGTGTACTCGCCTTCCTTCTTGAAGAAGTTGAGGCGGACGGAGCTTTCGTCGCCGGTGAAGGTGTAGGTCCTTGATTCGTCGAGCTCCCAGGAGGGGGCGATGGCCTCGTAGTCGATGCCGTTGCTCTTTTTGAGCCAGTAGATGGCGGCTTCCTTGGTGTTGCGGTCCTCGGGTGCCTTGTCCATGAGATCCTTGGCGGCCTCGACGGCGTCTATCTTGCCGTCGGCGTCCTTTGCTTTTTTACCTTTGCCTCCGCAGGAGACGAGGAGGAGTGCTGTCGCGATCAGAGTCGCAGCGATGAGTGTTTTTTTCATGGCAGTGAATTCTTATATGTGCAAAAATATGAAAACAAATTATTCCGGACAATATCTTTTCACTATATTTATCGGCTGAAAAGAGAATTAAAGGTATGAAAAAGAAATATTTCATAATTGCCGTACTTCTTTGTCTCGTCGCGCTGCCGGTCTATGCCGTTTTCAACGAGAAGGACCTGCCGCAGACCCTGTCCGTGCTCCGTTATGAGCTGAGGCAGGACTACGACAAGATGAACAACATGAGAGAGAGGATGCGCGGGCGCAACAAGACCCGCCGCGGCGCATTGGCGGACCTTGTGAAAAAGTGCAACGAGCTCAGCCTAATCCTCTACTCCCAGAACCAGGACTTTACCTTCGACGTGACCTATGCCCTCAAGGAGGTGACCAAGCAGTACAAGGAGTTCAACGAGAACAAGATGCCCTATGACGACATGCTCGCAAGGCTCAATCTTGAGATAGACCGTTACGAGCGCCTTGTCGAAGCACTGGAGAAGCTCCCGACAAAGGACAGCCCTTTCGGCAAGATGCCTGAGATTCAGATGGACTCCGCAAGGAAGGCCGTCTATGACAGTCTCGGAATCGGCCGGATGGAGGCAAGAAGGATGCCCGTTCCTCCTCCGATGGTCGGGCCCGGAGACAGCATAATCATCCGCGACGGCGACACACTCCGTCGTGAGCGTCCTTTCGTCCTCGACGCGCAGAGCCTCGAGGACAGGGACTCCTGCCTCTTCTACGCCAGGGCACTCCTCGACATGAACACCAGGTTCCGCAACAGGGTCGTCATCGACAGCGACCACTACGATGACGCCAGCGCCCGCCTGGAGGGGATTTACAACTATGCCCAGGAGCGTTATAAGCTCCTCCGCAAAAATATATTCATCAAGGGACAGGACAACTACTTCAAGGTTCTCGCCAACCTCGGGAGCTATGCTACCCTGGCCTTCCACGAGATCAAGGCCAAGTATGGCTGGGCCTCCAACGCAAAGGACAACAGGACCATCGTAAAGAGCGAGTGGCGTGGCCCGGTGGTCATGGGGTTCTCTGCCCTCGTCATCTTCTGTATTCTGGCGGCTTCGCTGTTCTCGGTGCTGGTAGTCCTGCTCCTGAAGCGCTGGATCCCTCTTTTCCGCGATACGGAATTCAAGAAGAGGCTGCCGTGCATTACGCTGCTTTCAGGGGTCATTCTCTCTTCAGTGGCGATTGTAATCTACTCCTATGTGAGTAAAAACAACTTCTTCATCGAGGCGTCCAATCTGGTGATTGTCTTTGCCTGGCTCGTCGCCGCCATTCTCGTCTCGCTGCTTATCCGCCTCGACCCTGACCAGATGAGACCGACGCTTTATTCCTATATCCCCGTCGTGCTGCTTGGTCTCATCGTCATCTCCTTCAGGGTCATCTTCATACCCAACAGGATGGTGAACCTGGTCCTTCCGCCGGTGCTCATCGCCTTCTTCGTCTGGCAGGCTTTCGTCTGCCGCAGGGTTCGCGGCAAGATACGCCGGAGCGACATGATCTTCGCCTGGATCACCCTGTTCATAATCGGTGTCACCTCCGTCGTCTCCCTGACCGGGTATGTCCTTCTAGGCATCCAGGCGCTGATCTGGTGGTTGTTCCAACTGGCTTCGATAGAGACCGTGATAGCCCTTTTCGACCTTCTCGAGACCTACAGGGTCAAGGTCCTCGAAAAGAAGATCGCTTCCGCCGACAATTCCCAGGTCTCAACCGCCCTCAAGGGCAAAAAGGGCGACAACATCCGCGTCACCTGGATCTTCGATATGATTGTAATGGCCATAATGCCCGTTATCGCAGTCCTCAGCGTGCCGTTCTCGCTCCACCTTGCCTCCGGCGTGTTCGACCTCACCGAGGTGTTCAAGACCATACTGTTCTATCCCTTCCTCAACCTCGTGGACAAGGACGGCAACGCAATCCTCTACCTGTCGCTCTACAAGATAGTCCTCGCGAGCTCGATGTTCTTCGTGTTCAGGTACCTCGACTACCTTCTCCGTTCGGCCTACAAGGTAGAGAAGCTCGAGAGGGTCCTTGCGCAGAGCGGCCAGGATTTCATCCACGCCAACCAGGTCAACCTCACCCTCGCGAACAACATTATCAGCATCCTCGTCTGGGGCCTCTATGTGATCATCGCGGTCTATATGTTGAAGATACCGATGGGTGCCATCTCGATCATAGCCGCCGGCCTCGCAACCGGTCTCGGTCTCGCCATGAAGGACATCCTCAACAACTTCATCTACGGCATCCAGCTTATGTCCGGCCGCCTCAGGGTGGGCGATTTCATCGAGTGCAACGGAGTGCGCGGCAAGGTCGAGAGCATCACCTACCAGAGTACCCAGATCATCACCCTCGAAGGCGCAGTGATGGCTTTCACCAACACGGCGCTCTTCAACATGAACTTCAAGAACCTCACCCGCAACAACTCTTACGAATATATTAAGATAGTAATCGGGGTGAGCTACGGGACTGATGTTGAGAAGGTGCGCGGCATAATCATGGATGCCCTCTCCGTCCTCCAGAAGAAGGACCGCTTCGGACGCTATGTGCTGGATCCTTCAAGAAAACTCACCGTGACCGTCAACGACCTTGCCGACAGTTCCGTCGAACTCGCAGTGAAGCAGTATGTCCTCGTCGAGGAAGAGTACGCCTACATCGCCGCGGCCAAGGAGATCATCTACAACGCCCTCAACGAGAACGGCATCGAGATCCCGTTCCCTCAGAGGGATGTCCACCTCAAAGTAGAAAAGGAGGCTTAAGAGACCGTAAAGGTCACGGAAATCGTATTGCCCTCGCCGTCAACCGCGGCGAGGGTATGTTTTCCCTTCTCCGGCGCCAGTCTCATCTGGTGGATGAAGCGGGTCTCGCCCAGGTAGCGGCCATCGAGGTGCCACCAGATGGTGGAGTCACTGTGGCGGTGGGCTATCTGGAATACGGCGCCTTCGACCGTTCCGTCTAGCTGGCGGGGGATAAAGATAGTGCTGCCGCTTTCCGGATAGATGAACTCCATGGGCGCGGTGTCGGATTTCTGCGGGATAACATATTCCGGATGATGGGGCCTGTAGTACCATTCCATTGCGGGAGGCAGGATGAATACGTGGTCTCCGTCAACCTCACGGTGGTAGGGGCAGACATCGCTTCGAATCGCGTTCTCCGGGAGGGTGATGCGGTCGTACTCGTCGCAGGCCATGCCGCGGAGGTGTCCCGAGGCACGGCATACGTCGGCCTCGACGCCGCCGGCCGGTTCGTCGAACCATGCATCCGACGGGGGGAGAAGGTTGAGGAGGTCGAACATCACCGGGCCGGCAGCCTGGGCCCCGGTCAGGCCAGGCACGCCCTGCCCTCCGGCGTTGCCGGCCCACACGCCGACGGCGTACTCCGGAGTGACTCCCACTGCCCAGGCGTCACGGAATCCGTAGCTGGTGCCCGTCTTCCAGGCCGCCTTGCGGACGGAGCGTATAAGGTGAATGTCAATATCATCCGGCCGGGCGACTTCCTTGAGGGCGTCTAAAGTGTACCAGAGCGCCCATTTGTCCCTCACTGGGAAGTCTTTGTCAATGTCGTAGAAACTCCTCACGAGTCCGGCATAGGCAGCCGTTATTTCCTCCAACTTGCACTCGCCGCCGCCGAGAATCAGCGACAGGCCATAATGGGAGGGCTCTTTGGTAAGTGTTGTCAGCCCAGCTTCCTTTAGCAGCGAATGGAAACGCGGGACGCCGTATTCGCGAAGAAGATGGACGGACGGCACGTTGAGGGACCTCGCCAGCGCCTCCGCCGCAGGGACTGCGCCGTAGAACTGAAGGTCGAAGTTCTGCGGCGAGAAGCCGCCAATGTTGACTGGAGTGTCTTTGAGGAGCGTCCTCGGAAGGATAACCCCTTCCTGCAGCGCTCCGGCGTAAAGGAAAGGCTTCAGTATGCTTCCGGTCGAACGGGGTTTTGACGCGACGTCCACCATCGCGCCCTCCCTGGCCCTGCCGACGGAGGCGTTCCCGACGTAGGCGATCATCTCGCCGGTCCGGACGTCGATCACTACGGCGGCCATGTCGGCTATTCCCCTCACTGACAGATAGTCAGAGTTAAGGTCCACCGTCTCGGACACCAGCCTCTGCAGATGGGCGTCGATGGACGTCTTGACCGTCTTCTCTGCGCCGTCGTAACGTGCGACAAGGTGAGGGGCCAGGGAAGGGAGGGGAAGCGGGGCCTCCGGGAGCGGCTCGTCGAGAGCCAGCTCGAGGGTGAGGCTGTCAAGGTCTCCGTGGGCGCAGAGGCGCTCCAACAGGCGGTTTCTCTTCTGGAGGAGGGCGTCGCGGTTCTTGCCCGGGTGAATGGAAGAAGGGGAGTTGGGCAGTACCGCAAGGGTCGCGGCCTCTGCCCACGAGAGCTCGGAGGACGGCCTTCCGAAATAGCGCCACGAGGCGGCCTCCAGCCCGACGACGTTCCCGCCGAACGGCGCGTGGGAGGCATAGTCCGCGAGTATCTTCTTCTTGGAGCGGTGAAGCTCAAGGTTGGTCGCCAGCACGGCTTCGATGCCCTTCTGCCAGAGCGTCCTCGGCTTGCGGCGCGACATCCTTATCACCTGCATCGTGATGGTGCTGCCGCCGGATGTGACGTGGCCGGCGCGTATATTTCCCCTGAGCGCCCGGACAATAGCAACCGGGTTGACGCCGAGGTGCCACCTGAAATGCCTGTCCTCGAACTGGATGACGGCCTTTGCGTAACGTTCCGGGACGGTGTCGCATGGAGGGAACCTCCACTGCCCGTCGGATGCCGTCTTCGCTCCGAGAAGCACCCCGTCGCGGTCCACTACAACCGTGGAGTAATGCGTACCTTTGAAAAGGTCTCCCGGCAGGGTCAGGAGATACCCTGCCAGGAGACCTGTGACAACTGCAAGCGCTATGGCCTGCCTGCGTTTCATCTTACGACAGCGGCGCTCGCGGAAGCTGTGTTCGCGGAGATGGAGGGATCGTACATCGCCTCGCACTTGATTGCGGGCAGCACGTAATCGCCTTCATAGGCGGCGCGCAGTTTCAGCTTGAACGTCCTCGCGGATCCGGCACCGAGGCCGAAGTACCAGAGGGCGCGGTCGTCGCGGAGGTCTGCGTTGTCGGCGCTTTCAACGCCGGAACGCAGCCTTTCGTTGACAATCTCCCAGCCCGAAGGTATCATCTCTGAGAGGGCGAGATTGCCGACGTAGGTGATCCCGGTGTTCCTCACGGTCACGCTGGAAGTGAACTCCTCGCCCTGCTTAATGGAAGCCGGGTTGATGGAGGCACCCTTGGCATTGGCGTAGGAGACGCTGATCGAGAGCCCGTTGGCTGCGGCCTCGACCTTCTCGCGGCCCTTCTTCTGGAAGATGTCGGTGAAGGAGAGGTAGATGTTGCCTGCACCGGTGTTCTTCACGACAGTCTTCGCGGGGATATCGACCGTGAGGGCTGACTTGGTGCTCGCGACAGGCTTGCCGGCGATCTCGGCGGAGACGGCCTGGGAAGGAACCTTGGCGGCGAGGTGGTCAAGGGCGACGGCAGCAAAGGCTGCTTCGCCGGTGCCGTACCAGCCGGTGTTGATCCTGTTAGCCATGGCTTCAGCAAGGGCTAGGGTCCTGGCATCGACGCCCGTGAGGGCGAGGGCATCCACTGCTATGGCCCTGTCCCTGAGGGATGAGCCGTAGGTCATGTTGCCGGACTCGTTGTCGGAGAAGTCGTTGGTGAGGGCATTAATCATATCCTTGGCGACGGAGGCCTTGCCGCTCACGGCATAAGCCGCGGCGAGCATCCAGGAGGCCCTGTAGCCGAGATCCTGAGCCTCTTTGAGGCGGTTCATCGCGGAGACCTGAGCCTTGCCTGCAACTGCGAGGGTGTAGAGCCTGTAGGCCTGGTCGAGCTCGGAGAAGACAGAGCCTCCGACGAGCTTGTAGGCCTGGCAGACGCGGTTCTGGTAGGCGTTCCAGCCGCTGAGGACCTTGCCGTTGACAGTGAAGCCCTTGGCGGCGGCCTCGGTCAGGAACTGGCCGACAAGAGAGGTAACCCAGGTGTCTGACCTTGAACCCTTCCAGTAGCCGAATCCGCCGTCGGAGTTCTGACGGGAGTAGAGGTCGGCGATCGTCTGGTTGATAATGCCGTCGGCTTCCGCAGCCTCGGCCTCGCTGAGGAGCCCCTTGAGGTGGAGCATCACGAGACCCTTGGAGGAAAGCTGCTCGGAGCAGTCGTAAGGATAGCTCTTCATCTTGGTGAACATGCCGGAAACGTTGACGGCCGGGAAGGTCGAAAGCGTCAGGCGCCCGTTGCCGTCCTCGGGAGCGAAGGTCATTTCCTTACCGGGGGCGAGGATGGAATCCGTCACCTTTGCGGTCACGGGGTTCGGGTTGCGCACCTCTATATTAATGGTCTCGTCGAAGTGGAGGCTTCCGCTGGTCGCGTTGACGGTGACGGTCGCCATGCCGGTGCCGCTGGCCGCGAGGGCGAAACGGACGACTTTGTCGCCGGAAGCACTGAAATGCAGCGAAGCGTTCGGACTGCCCGTAATCTTGAGCGGACCGTCAACCTTGACGGCGACCTTGACGTCGCGTGCGCCGTCTTCCATCGAGAAGACATTGACAGGCATCGTCACCTGCTCACCGTCGGATACGACTCTCGGGAGAGTGCTGAGCACCATGAGAGGAGACTTGACGGTCACGCACTTCTCTGCGTTTCCATAGGCCCTGTCGCGGGCCGCGACGAGCATCACCTTGACGCTTCCGACATACATCGGGAGAGTGACCTTATGGTTCGCCGTGCCCTTCTCAAGGGAGAAGGGTCCGAGGAATTTGACCACCGGGTTGAAGCGGTTGTCCTTCTTGGCGGCAACGACGTTGGCCTGGTCGCCGCCGATAGCGAACATTGGCGAGAACCGGCCGCTGAAGGCTCCGACAACGTCGTCGTACATGTCCCAGGTCTTGACTCCGAGGGCGACCGGGGCGTACATCGACGCCCACGGATCCGGGGTCTTGAAGGCCGTGATGTCGAGGAGGCCTTCATCGACGATGGCGAGAGTGTAGCTCATCGGCTTGCCGGAGGCTTCGCTGACGGAGATGGTGAACTCTTCCTCGGGATGGATAGTGTCGGCCACCTTGAGGATGGGCTCGAGGTGTGACGCGGGATTGGAGACCATCACCTTCTGGACACCGTACATCCTGAGCGGCAGGTCGTTGTCGGCGGAGCCGTACGGCTGTACGAGAGTGATATTCACATAGAAGTTGGGCGCCATGTCCTCGGTCACCTTGAACTTGAACGGGGTGTCCTTGCCGGCTGAAGTCGAGACGTGATGACGTGCGAGGACCTTGGAGCCGTTCTCAATGGAAACGAGGGCCTGGCCTTCGGAAGCGGGGATAAAGACTGTCGCGGTCTCGCCGACTGCATACTCCCTCTTGTCGAGCGAGAAGGTCAGCATCGTGAGGGCGGTCGGGTCGCGGCGGTCGGCACGGCCCCTGTAGGCCGGCCAGTCTATCGTAATGACCCTGCCGCTGACATGGCCGCTCTCCTTATCCTTGACAAAGACGAAATAGCGTCCCCACTCGGGATAATCGACTCTGATTGTGAATTTTGCATCACCCGTCGCCGAGGAAACCAGCTTGCCGGAAGTGATGGCGTCGGCGCCGGATCCGTTGACGTAGGAGTCGAGCTCGCCGCGGCGGCTCTCCCACCACCAGCTCCATTTGAGCTTGAACACCCTGTACTCCAGCTCGTGGCCGCCGACCCTCTTGCCGTCGGGATTGACGACGGCGACGCTAACGCTCTGGTCGGAATCGGTCTCGAGGTAATCACCGTCGGGGAATTTGAGGCCCACATAGGCGCTGAACGGAGAGAACGGCATCGAGGAAGTCGTGAACGACTCGTCGCCGCCGGTCTCCATCACGGAACTGACCATGCTTGCGGTCAGCATGCCGGGCGCGTCGGAGGCGTCGGGCATGATAACGGACGAGGTGAGCTCGCCGGAGGAGGGGAGTATGCCCTCGATGGCTATGTAGCTCTCGCTGGAGAAGTTGGATGCCGGATTGTTGAAGGTGTAGCCGTCAAAGCCCTTGAAGGGAGCGCTTCCGGCGGAGAGGGTCATAATGGTCTTGGCCTTGAGGCCTGCTGCGGCGGGGCCTGTCAGCCAGTTGGCCGTGAACTTGAGGTCCGTAACGGCCCCTGAGTGGAGCATCTTGGTCCCGGTGTCGAAGTGGATCTTGAGGCGGTTGGGCTTGACGGTCTCGATGTTTAGCCTCTTGTGGAAGGTGGAGCTTCCAAGGTGGAAATAGGCGTTGTAGAAGCCGGTCGGGTCGGAAGCGGATGTCGGGATGTGGAACACATAGAATCCGTTCTCCGCGGAGGCCATCTTCTTGGAGTGGAACCTGCCTTCGGGAGTGTAGAGTTCCATCGTCGCGGGGTGACCCGAAGGGATGAGCCTTTCGGGATCGGAGACGAGCATCGTCACGTGGAGGGTGTCCCCGGGACGCCAGACGCCCCTTTCTCCGTAGATGAAGCTGCGGATGCCGCCGGTCAGCGTCTCTCCGCCGGTGTCGAAGCGGCTGTAGGAGTTCTCGCGGCCGTCGGTCACCTTGAGGTAAGTCGTCGAACCACCGGAGGTTGCCGTCACGACGAACGGCCTGCGGTCCACCTTGAGGACTGCGTCGCCCTTGGAGTCGGTCTTGCCGGAGGCTATCTTCTGGAGCTGGTAGTCATAGACTTCGATCTTTGCTCCGGAAGCGGCCTTCGCGGAAGAAATCTTCGTCGCGCTGACCCAGAGCTCCTTGCCGTCGGAGTACTTGGCGAGAAGGCCTATCTCGGAAGTCATGAGGTTGACCACCGGGAACTTGTCTTCATCCATATAATATGACGCCTTGTCGGGGTCTTCTTTCTCGTCCCACTCGTATTCGTCCCAGTCGTAGTAGCTTTCCCACCAGTAGCTCTGGGGAGTGTCCCAGACGACGCGGTCTTCGTCAGTGAGGGAGACTTCACCGTTATCCGTGTAGCGGAGAGGGTCGTCGGCCTTGCCGTAGAGGGAGTATTCCTTGCGGAACGTCACCCTGATACGGTAGATTGCGCCCTGCTCTTTCTTGAAAAGGTTGGTGAGGTCAATCGGGAAATCGTTCCATGTGTGGAGGTCCACCGAAGGGTCGCTGTCGAGGCGGAAGGTCTGCCTAAGGATGAGGCGGCCGCTGCGGCGGAGGTCGTCGTCGCCCTTCAGGTCGTTGTCCTGGAGGAACATCAACACGTTGCTCTCGAAGATACGGATCACGCTGACATCAACTGCGGCGAGGTTAACCGCCTTGAGGGGCAGGATGAGCTGGCCCCTGTCGGGGAGGATGTTGCCGCTGAGGGCAATCTTAGCCTGCGGCTTTTCCTCGGCGCAGAGGAACACCTCCTCGCAGTCCTTGCCGAGGGCGTTGCCCGCGGCGCTCTTGAGGGCGGAACTGACCTTGAGGGTTATCTTCTCCTCAGGGCTCTCGAAATAGACGGAAGCTATGTTGCCCTTAACATCGACATACTGCCGGCCTACGCCCTCAAGCTCGATGAGGCCCTTGAGGGAAGCCTGGTTCGAGAGGTTCTCGCTGAAGACGACGTCGATGTGGGGGTTGCCGCCGAAATCCTTTTTTATGCCTTTGATCCTGAAGCCGTTGTCATCGACAGAAGTGTCAACTTCCTCGGCCACGATGGATTTTCTCACGATGAACGAGAAGGGGAACTTGCCCGGGGCGCCACTCAGCACTTTAGGAAGGGCGAAGGTCGCGTTGTAAACCTTTCCTTCCTCAAGGAATGGCTCGTCGGGGATGAAGTCCACCGAGGAAGGGCCGTTCCAGACAACCGTACCTTTGACGGACGGGGAGAAGCTGAAAAGGCCTTCGGTAATCTGCTTTTCCGGAGCGACATCGCTCGCCAGCCTGATGGAGATCGGCCCCGAAGGGGAGACGCTTCCGCCGGTGTAGGCGGTCACGTAGGGAGCGAAGGAAGTGTCCGGGGTCGAAGGCCTGTTTAAGCAACCTACGACCGCGAGCGCCGCGAGGGCGACAGTGAGTAACCGTTTCATATCGAAAAACTTTTGTTCGTTTGCGTTGACAATACCTTGCGAATATAGTAAAAATCCGTGTAAAATGCGAGAAAAAATATAAATGAGACATTGTTGATAACTTTTGAAAAAATGTTTTGAAGATGAAATTAATAATGATTAATTTTGCGGCTTGGATACCGAACAAAATCACTTATCAATATGGTCAGAAAAATGTACTACTGCACGCCCGCCTCAAGGATAGGCGAGGTGTCGCTTGAGCGTAATTTTCTTGCCTCCGCGACTGCGGGAGGCATAACCCCCGGTGAGGACCCCGGCGAAGGCGGTTCCTGGGAATTCGGTGATGAGGACTAAAAGATGGACTGCGCTATGAAAAAGATCAGCATCTTCCTCGCAACGGCCGCGATAGCCGCCCTTGCCTCCGTTTCCTGCAACAAGAACGAACTGAATGTCCCCGAAGAGCCCGTCGGCCCCAAGGTGAGCGTACGCATTTCCGGCGCTCCGGAGGACGCCCGCGAGGTCGATCCTTCCACCAGGACTTACATAAGCGAAACCGGCTCCGGCTACGAAGCCAAGTGGAGCAACAGCGGTGAAGCCCTCGGCGTCGTCCTCGGCGATGTCGATGACAAGGTCCAGCCCGCCATCCTTGAGGCTGAGCCGACCACTGACAACAATCCAATCTTCACCGGTGAACTTACAGCCGAAGACGGGACTTACGACATCTTCGTTTTCTACCCGGCTTCCGCTTTCGGCACCGGCTACAACGACGGCGGACTTGGCTTCGACCTCAAGAAAGTCCAGAATCCTGTCCTCGGTTCGTTCGACCCTTCATGCGACCTTATGGGATATTCCACGGACGACGCGGTCGTTGAGAATGGCTCACTCGTGCTGGAAGGAATTGCTCTCCAGCGTCCCATGGCCATCCTCCGCATCAACCTCAACGCCGACAGCGACGCCAAGGCATTCGGCCAGAAAGTTTCCAGCCTCAAGATGCAGCTCCCGTCAGACCTTATCCTGACGGGCCGTGCCAAGATTTCAGCTGCGGGCATGGATTGGAACCAGTCCCTCAAGTGCAGCTACGTCAAGGCTGAAATTGACCTCAGCGAGGAAATTACAGTCGGCGAGTCCGACGGCATCAACGCCGTGTATCTCGTCGTCAATCCGCTCCTCATACCTGCCGGCACCGAGATCAATTTCATCGTCGAGACCGAGGATTACAACGGTACGACCGCTTTCAACCGCACCGTGACCGCCCCTTCGGATATGCAGCTCCAGGCCGGCAACGTCAATGTCATCGGCCTCAAGCTCCGCGACAAGGACCTCCCGACCGTCAGTGACAAGAGCTACCTGAAGGTTACTTCCGACAGCGACCTTGAGGACGGCCAGTACCTTATTGTCTATGAGGAAGGCTCCAGGGCGTTCAACGGCGGCCTTTCA
Organism: Bacteroidales bacterium; assembly: GCA_017534745.1. GTDB lineage: Bacteria > Bacteroidota > Bacteroidia > Bacteroidales > UBA932 > Cryptobacteroides. Next base: position 56,510 of record JAFXVX010000019.1, read on the forward strand.
ACGCTTGACGCCACCAGCAATTACATAGAAGTTGTCATTGAGGACGACGCCATCCCTTCGACGACCGTTACCGATGCTGCGGCTTTCACCATTGAAGCTATGGAAGGCGGTTATTCCATCCTTTCCGCCAGCGGAAAATATATTTGCCAGACCGCCAATTCCAATGGCCTGGCGGCCCGTGATGAGGCTGTGGCCAACAGTATTTCCATCGAAGAAAGTGGTGATGCTGACATTGCCTGCTCCGGCAATCATCTTCGTTACAATGCCACCTCCGGTCAGGACAGGTTCCGTTATTTCAAGAGCTCGTCTTACTCTACCCAAAAACCTGTCGCACTTTACAGGCTGGATGTGGCGGCTGATCCCACTCCGAAGATCATTTTCGCATCGACCGAGGCTTCCGTTGCCGCCGATGCGACCTCCGTTGAATTCACCTACTCCAAGAACAAGTATGTCAACGAGCTTCCTACTGTGACCTTCAGCGAGTACTCCGGCCACAACTTCTTTGAAGGAGTCGAGGTGACGGATGGCAAGGTTACAGTCTCACTCATCCCCAATACCTACGAGTCAGAGAACTCTATCAGCCTCGAGGTCACCGGTCAGGGTGTCGCAGACCAGACCTTCCTCCTGATCACACAGGCGGCTTACGTGCCCGGCCCCAGTACCGTCGGTTCCGGTACCCTTGAGGATCCTTACACCGCAGGTGATATCTGGACGCTCTATCCCGAAAGCGGCTCCGGAGACACTCAGGTGTATGTCACAGGAACTGTCACTGACATTCAGGAGGTTTCTACGCAGCATGGCAATGCCACATACACAATAAGTGACGGCCAGCAGAGCATCCTGGTCTATCGTGGAAAGTATCTGGATAATGAGAGTTTCACATCCGAGGACCAAATTGCAGTCGGCGATATCGCTGTTGTGCTCGGCAAGATCAGCATTTACAACAATGCGCCCCAGCTTGCACAGGGCAATTACCTGATTTCGCTTACAGTTGATCCGGACGTTCCTTCAATCAGCGTCAACCCGGCCAGCCTCTCCTGGGCGGCAGACGCGACCGATGCCCAGACGATTACCGTCAGTCTCAACGGCAACGCCACAGGATACTCTGTCAGCCCCGCCTCGGATGCCAACTGGAACATTTCAAACAACGGCCAGGGAACCATCACTGTCTCTCCGAAGGCTGCCAACAGCAGTACTACGACCGAGAAGACCCTAAGCCTCGTCATCACACACAACGATGACTCGAATGTGACCAAGACAGTCGAATGCACCCAGGCGAAGAACTCTGCCCTGACCATTGCAGACCTCCTTGCCGGCGGAGCAACTACATTTACCGGTACGACCGGAGAGCTGCTGGTCTATGCTGTCACCGGGAGCAACGCTATCGTCGGAGACAGCACCGGAAAGATCCTTCTTTACAAGAGCGGTCATGGCTATGTTGCCGGCGATAAATTCACCGTCACTAACCCTGTGACTGCTACCTACCAGAGTGTTGTGCTTGAGCTTACCGGAGGCACGTTTGAAAAGAAGTCAAGCGGCAATCCGGTCGATCATGGCACCGCCGCCGATCTTGATGTCGCTTCGGTCGCCCAGAGCAACCAGACCACTTTCACTTCCACAGGCTTCCATTCAGCAGTGTATGTGAAGATGAACGGTGCTCAGAGCGGAAGGAACATCACTAACTCCAATTCTGTGGTACTCTACCTTAACCAGGCAAATACTACCTGCGATGGCAAGAATGTCGCCACGACGGGCTACATCTATGGCTACAACACCGGCTATTCGAATTTCTACTATCACCTCGTGACAATCGAGGAGTATGTCGATCCCGATGCAGCGTCTATCTCCGTTGACCCCACCACACTCAGCTGGGATGCCGACGAGTATGGCGCGGACGCCGAGGCGGGCGTGTCCGTCACTCTGAATGCGGGCGCTACGGCTGGCAACTTCAATTACAGTGTCGTCTCTGGTACCGCATCTGACTGGTCGATAACCAAGAGCGGTTCAGCCCTCGACATCTATCCGAAGGCCGCCAACAACGGCACTTCTGCCAAGGTCCTTAAGATAGATATCGCCCACGGTGATGACGCAACTGTCAAGAAGACCGTCACCTGCACCCAGAACGCAGCCGGCGGCAGCGGCGGTGATCCTGTTACAGTGGAAATCGTAATTAGCACCTATGCAACGGATAATAGTTGGACTAGTGGCGGCGGTGGACCTTATACTGTCACGTCAGGAGATGTAACCCTTACTCCCTCAGATAATGGAGCGGGCAATGCAAATGGTCTTTACTATGGCGACTGGAGGTTCTATCAGGCTCGTGGTGGTGGCCTGACTGTATCTGTGCCTTCGAGCAAACAGTTGGTTGAAGCCACATTCACTTACAGTGTGAGTAAAACCGGAATACTCTTGGATCCTGATGGTTCGCAACTCCCCTCCGGTACTAAGTGCTCACTTTCCGGACAGTCTGCATTATTCACAGTAGGCAATACGGGCACGGTAACAAACGGGCAGGTAAGATTTACCAAAATTGTTGTCGTGTACAAATAGTATCGCTGTATAATAATTTTCAGCGGCTCCGGGGGCTACTTCGGAGCCGCTGATTTTTGAGGGGAGGAGATACTCTCGCTTCGCTCGGTATGACAAATAATTAATTATGACACAGGGAGTTTGGACAGTGTTGATGCTGGTGGCGTCGAACGTGCTGATGACGTTTGCGTGGTACGGGCACCTGAAACTGCAGGAGATGAATATTTCGACGGGGTGGCCGTTGATACTGATTATACTTATGTCGTGGGGGATAGCTTTTTTTGAGTACTGCCTGGCGGTGCCGGCAAACAGGATCGGTTCACGCATTAATGGCGGGCCGTTTTCGCTGGTTCAGCTTAAGGTCCTGCAAGAGGTGATATCGCTGACGGTGTTCACCGCCATCATGATGTTCATGTTCAAGGGAGAGAGCTTCCACTGGAACCACTTCGCCGCCTTCGCCTGTCTGGTTCTGGCGGTGTTCTTCGCGTTTATGGGTGATTAGATTCCTCGGCTAACGCTCGGAATGACAGGAAAATATCCTGTCGACAACGGGATCGGTGACCTTCATGCAGAGGCCGGTGAGGACGGCCTGGATGAGGGTGCCTTCGCGGATGACGACGGTCTCGCCGTTGCCGGTCAGGAGCCCGAAGAATATGAGGGCGAGGATGACGGTCATGGTCACGAGCGAGACGTCCATTATGACTTTCACGGTGCTGAACTTGGCCTTTGTCTTCTGAGTCAGGACGTTGAGGGTGCTGTCGGCGGGAAGGATCCAGCCTTTGCCGACGACTTCGAGGCGGATGCCTATCGCCGTGAGGACGACGGCTGCGAGGCAGAGGGCAATCTGTACGAAATAATTAGTCGCAGGGGCGTCAAGGGCGTTGAAAAGCCAGACGGCCGCGTCCACGAGGTATCCGAAGATGAGGATGGGCAGGACCTGCAGTACGTGCTCCCATTTGAAATCCTTTCGCAGTATTATGGCCTGCAGTACAATAAACAGCAGGTTGAATCCCCACGTAAATGTCCCGATTGATATATTCGGCCATCGAAGGCTCAGGATGGTCGGGACACAGGAGAGGGGAGCGATTCCGAGGTTCGATTTGATGGAAAGGCCCACACCGAGGGCGACCACAATGAGCCCGAGGGTGGAGATGCTGTAGCGAATGAGTATATCCCTGGCTTTCATCGGATTCTGAGTCTTGATTTTCGGATTGGATCGGATGCGTTGCGGGCGGCCATGAAGACGTAGCGGCCCTTTTCGAGGGCCCACCCGTCAGAGCGCTCGTCGAAGGAGGCCAGCAGGGAGACGGGAATGTCAATCTCTACGACGGCGCTTTCGCCGGGGGCGAGAAGTCCGGTCTTGGCGAAGCCCTTCAACTCCCTCCGGGGCTTTTTCATGTCCCTGCCGGGAGCTTTTACGTAGATCTGCACCACTTCCTTGCCGGCGACGGAGCCGGTGTTGGCAACCCTGACGCTGACGTGGACAGTGTCCCCATCGAGAACGGTCTTCATGTCGGAATACCTGAAGGTCGTGTAACTGAGGCCGAAGCCGAAGGGATACGACACCTTGATCCTGCCGGTCACATAGTAACGATAGCCGACGAATACCCCTTCATCGTAATCCACATAATCCACATTGGGGATTTCGTAGCGCTTCCTGAAGTCGTCTCCGAGGTTCTGCCTGTAGAAGGAATAGTTGAACGGCTTGTCGGTGAGGATTTCCGGGATGTCGCCGAAGGTGGGATCGTCGGAGTAGCGGACCGGGATTGTCATCGGAAGGCGGCCGGAAGGGTTCTCCTTGCCGAGAAGGATGTCGGCGACTGCGTTGCCTGCCTCGCACCCCGGCAGCCAGCAGACGAGAATCGCATCGGCAAGATGCTGCCACGGAGCCATGTCCACGATGCCTCCCGTGTCCAGGACCACAATCAATTTCTTCCCGGCCCTGTGGAACGCCTCGGAGGTGCATCGGAGAAGTTCGATTTCGGCTTCAGAGAGACAGTAGCTGTGGTAATAGCTGCGGTCCTTGCCTTCGCCGAAAACCCGGCCGATGGTGACGATAGCGGCATCGGCGGCGGAGGCGGCGTCAAGGATTATTTCCCGGGGAACCACCTCAAGAGCCCTTTCGGCATCGACGTACCACTTTTTGCCCGGCTTGTTGATAGCTGCACAGCGGGCTCTTTCATATTCCATGTAAGAGGCGTAGAACTCATCGACGGCGCCGTCAAGGCTGACGCCGGCGTTCCTCAGACCCTGCTGAAGATCAACGATGTAGGCGCCGTTGACGTCGCCGGAACCGGTCCCTCCTGTGATGAAATCATAGGAGGCCACTCCAAGGAGGGCTATGTTTTCCCTGCCGGAGAGCGGCAGGGTGGAAGCGTCGTTTTTGAGAAGCACCATGCCCTCGCAGGCGGCCTTTCGCGCAGTCGCCGCGTTGGCCTCCAGGTCGGGACAGTTGGAGTACTCGTAGGAAGCGAAGCGCGGAGTCTTAACCACAAGCCGAAGTATGTGCGTCACGGCGGAATCCACTGCCGCGACCGACAGGGAGCCGTCCCTGAGACCGGCCAGTACCGCCTCATAATGGGCGTCACTGCCCGGCTGGATCATGTCGTTTCCGCTGGAAACGATGGCCCCGGTGTCGTGGCCGGCGCCCCAGTCTGTCATCACTGTGCCATCCCAACCCCACTCTCCGCGAAGGATGCCGCTCACCAGCTCGCTGTTCTCGGAAGCATAGACACCGTTAATATAATTATAGGACGTCATGAGCGTCCATGGATCCGATTCTTTGACCGCTATCTCAAAGTTTCTGAGATAGATCTCGCGGAGGGCGCGCGCCCCGATGCGGGCGTCGAGGAAGAGTCTGTTGAGCTCCTGGTTATTGGCCGCGAAATGCTTGATGGAGGTTCCCACTCCCTGGCTCTGTACGCCCCGGATGTAGGCGGCGGCAATCTTGCCGGAGAGAAGCGGGTCCTCGGAGTAATACTCAAAGTTCCTTCCGCAGAGAGGATTGCGCTGGATGTTCACCCCCGGGGCCAGCAGCACGTCCACTCCATATTCCCTGACCTCGTTGCCGATAGCTGCGCCGACCTCCTCCACAAGATCTGCATTCCAGGTCGAGGAAAGGGAGGTGCCGTTGGGAAACCTTGTGCAGGGGCGGTCTTTGATACGGACCCCGGCAGGGCCGTCGGCAAGCACTATCGCCGGGATGCCGAGCCGGCTCACCGGGTGAGTCGTCCCTGCGGCGCCGGGGACATACAGCGAAGTGTATCCGACCCCGTCGAACTGCGTGGACCGTGCCCCAACTATGAGCGCGGCCTTCTCCTCCGGAGTGAGGAGCGAAACAATTTCAGGGATATTGTCCTTCGAAAGCCTGACAGGCAGCGACTGGGAAAACAGGCAGTTGCAGATAAAAAGTCCCAGCAGGGGGAGGAGTATTCTTTTCATCGCTTTACTGGATAAAAGAGGCGAAGTAGCCGGGGAAGAGGATGCAGGTTATCAGGTATCCTATGATTGTAGAGACGGAGATGCTGATGAGCCCCGGCATCATAAAGCTGTGGTTCAGAAGGTATTTTCCGATAACGGTCGTGCCGCTTCGGTCAAAGTTGACCGTGGCGATGTCCGAAGGGTAGTTGGGAATGAAGAAATAGCCATAGACACTCGGCAGTACGCCCAGAAGGACCGGGCCGGCGATGCCGAGCTGGTAGGCCAGCGGCAGCATCGCCACCACCACTGCGCCCTGTGAGTTGATCAGTACCGACACCAGGAAGAATACGAAGGCGATGCACCAGGGGTAGCTGGCGACGAGACCGGAGAGCATCTGCTCCATCTGGGTCAGATAGTTGCTGAAGTAGGTGTCCGCAAGCCAGGCGATGCCGTAGATCGCTATGACGGCCACCATGCCGGATTTCCACACGGAGCCGGAGACGGCGTTCTTGAGATCGACCTTGCAAAGCATGATGTTGAGCGCCGCTGCAACCAGCATGATAATCTGGATGCAGATGTTCATCTTCGGGAGATTGATTATATTGGCCAGAGGGACTCCGTCAATCTTAATCATCTGGCAGAAAGCGAAACAGACGATGACCAGCAGGGCTCCGAGGAAAACATAGACAGAGACCTTCGCGGCTCGGGTGATTTCCTTGTCGAGTGTCGTGGCGGTGCTGCCGTACATGTATTTGTAGATCTTCGGATCGGCTTTGCGGGCGAGGAACTCGGGATCCTTGTCGAGATCCTTGCCTCTTTTGTAGGACGCCAGGGAAGCGCAGAACAGCCCGAGGAGGCATGCCGGGATAGTCACCATCAGCACCTGGGGGATTGCAACCATGTAGCCGTTGGCGTTGGAAATGGTCACGAAGGCGACGACGGCGGCGGCGATAGGCGAGCAGGTGATGCCGACCTGCGACGCTATCGAAGCGACGCCGCAGGGGCGTTCAGGGCGTATGTTCTTCTTCAGGGCGATATCACAGATGATAGGCATAATGGTATAGACCACGTGGCCGGTGCCCACAAGGACCGTAAGGAAGAACGTCACCAGGGGGCCCAGGAAGGTGATATGGGCAGGATGACGGCGGAGTACCTTTTCGGCAAGCTGTATCATCCAGTCCATACCGCCGGACGCCTGCAGCGTGCCGGCGCAGGTGACTGCCGCTATGATGATGTATATGACATCCGTCGGAGGTTTCCCGGGTTCGAGTCCGAAGCCGAAAATGAGGATCGCGAGACCGATGCCGCTGATGGCGCCGAGGGCCAGCGAGCCGTACCGGGATCCGACATAGAGAGCTGCCAGCACGATCAGCAGCTCAATAATCATTAAAAACGTCATGGTCTGTACAGGTTATCAGTGTTCTTAGATATCTTTTTCCTCGTAGGTGAAGGTCGTCTTGCCAATCTGGAAGGTGGTGCCGTGGTAGAGGTTCTGGTATTTGTCAACCTTGAGCGGCTTGCCGCCTACGGTGACGCCCTCCTCGAGGGCCATGAGGCGAAGAACACCCTTCTTCATGGTGATTTCAGCATGGACGGGGGCTATCTTGCTCTGGAGATCCCATGAGACCTGGAGCGAGCAGTCCACCGATTTGCCTATGGAAACCACGGCATTGGGATTGGCCCTGAACCATTTATAGATGGCTATATCCATTGTCTTCACCGCGCCCTGGGCGTGGAGGAAATAATGTTCCGATCTCGGGGCTGCGGTGGCGATGGCGAGCATTATGCCTATGTCGTAGATCATAATGCTGAAAAGCAGCAGCACACGGAAGTCAATCCCGATGAGCATATAGCAGGAATACCACAGGTACATCGAAAGGATCGACACGCCGGCAGCTATAAGGATAATTGTCTTCTTGAGTTTGATACGGGTCCCAAGGGTCGCAATGACGGCAGTCAGGTAGCCGGAGAGTATCCACGGTATCAGGTTGAGGATGAAGCTGACCGCTTCCAGGTGGAGGGCTATACAGGCCAGGCTGACAAGTAGATACAGCAGGGACGAGATTGCGCCGGCGACGGTGGATCTCAGCAGAATGTCAAGCCAGGAGAGGAGATGCTTTTTCCTGATGGACATAAGGCAGATGCCTGCTGTCAGGAAGAACCCGACTAAAAGTCCGTAGGAAGGCAGCTGGTTGAGGTGGGTGCCGTTCTTGTCTGTTGTGAGATAGTCAACCGGGATGAGGTATTCCAGGATGTGTTTCGATGTGAAATTGGTCCAGATGGAAAGGGCCACCCAGGCGCAGACGGACATCAGGATGCCCATCAGCAGCCAGTTCATGTAGAACGGGGCGTTGCGCCTGTCGGAGAGATGCTCCCTGTCGTAGAAATGGGAGCCTTCCTTGCAGTGGCGTCCGTATTCGGGACAGTGGTACTCGTTCTCATCCCAACAGGACTTGTGCATTGTGTGGGCGCACTTGACCACCACCTCGTCGCCTTCCTTGAAGGGCTCCTTGCACAGATAGCAGGACTCGGCCACTGCGGTGTCTCCAATGACCATGTCCCTGCCGGTGTGACGTACGACGTATTTCCGGAGGAACAGCCGGTATTTTACGTACGGCACTATGAACTGGAGAATCAGGTAGAGCAGCAGCATGATGATGAGCCCGATGCTGACTCCCTGGATAATCACTCCCTTCAGGGAGTCGCCGTTGACGATGATGGGCTTGTAGAGCGAGCCCTCCCGGATTGAAGCTGTTGCAGAGGCTATCTGCCGTTTTTCCTTCAGGGAGTAGAAGATTAGCTTCAGCTGGTTGTTGTCTCCACGGTACACTTTCCTGTCGGGGTTGACAAAATCAAAGCGGTTGGAGACAATCATGTCGCCGTGCTCTCCGAGCATAGCCGCCTCAAGTCCTGGCCAGCTGAATGCGGGGAAATACTCACCGCCGGTGGACTGGCAGACGGAGGTCAGGAGGTTGGTGGCGTCGGAGTCGTCAGCCGCGTCGGCCGCCTTCTTCGCGAAGTTGACATAGCAGATGCTTACGCTGTCCGGCATCTCTGAGTGGAGCAGGTCGTTCTCAATCTTGAAATGTTCGGCATCAAGAGGGACGTCGCCGTCGCCGTAGAGGCGACCGTCGGAGAAGACCACGAGTTTAATCTCGCTGGCGTCCGCCCAGGGCTCCTTTCGTTCGGATATCTCCTGGAGTTTTGTCGATATGGACCGGTAAAGGTACACCTTGGAAGAGTTGTTCCTGAAGTACTCCTTCAGGATGTAATCCGTGATGCCATGGGTCTTGGAAACCGATTTGTCAGACATGAAGGCGACATATAGATTGCTCCTGTTGAGGACGGTGAACATTTCCTCGATGGCCGCATGCTCCGCCTCGATCTGCTCGTCGGAGAGCGACAGGTCCACCAGCACGAGCACTTTCATCCCGAGCTCGGCAATCTGGTCGCTTTCTGTGTTCCAGGCCTTTACAAGGCGCGGGTTGACGCGCCGCGCCGCCAGAACGCCGTCGTCGTATTCCTCGACGTCGATGCGGACGGAGGTGGAATCGGTGAGTGAGTACGGTCCGATGTCGCCGACTACGCTCGTCCACACGGAGAAGGTCTTGTAGTCGGGGGCGAATTTGACCTCCTTGACGACCATCTTCTCCCCGGATCCGCCGTCCTTGCTCCCGGGCAGGCCGGAAGCATCGAACATGGAGGTCGGGTCGCTCACCCCGAGATGTGACATGAAATCGGACTGGCACGCCGAGAGAGTCAGCGCGGCAGCGACGGGCAAAATGTATCTGAAGATCCTTTTCATCCTGTTCTTGTTATATGGTCGGATATTCGTCCGTACCGTTCAGTTTCAACGTTTCCTTGTATTTCTTCATGGCCTCCCTCGTGTCCTTGATGGACTTGATGCGGGCTCTCAGCATACTTATGAACATCAGCAGAACCGCCACGGCGGCAAACGCCAGAAGGTAATCCTTTATCCTCTGTATCAGCGGTTTGTAGGTCATCTGCTGGATGGTGTCGGACTTGTTCTTGAGGGCGGCGTAGGAATCTTCCAGCGCTGCCATCCTTTCATCGGAGACCAGGCCGTAATCCTTAGCCTTCTTTGCGGCGTCAAATTTCTCCTGGACCGAGGCAAACAGGAGCTGCTCTTTCTGTTTTTCCTTTTCGAGAAGGGGTGCAGTCTTCTGGGTGAGGGAAAGCTCGAATGCCCGTTTGCCGATGTTGTTGTAGGTGCTGTCCAGCCCTTCAAACATGGACTGGGCCTCCATGAAGGACTGCAGGGAGAGGAACATCTGCCTGCGGACTTCAAGGGAGTCGCCTGCATCCTGCTTCATCAGCTCGAGGCGCTCGACGCTCGACATAAGCGTCTCGTCGAGCGCGACGGCCCACTGCTGCGACGGGTAGTAGTTGTTCCACCGGATGTCGAAGGAGCGGAGGCTCGACTCGGTCGTCCTGATGCGGCGCTCGAGCACCCTGAGGTAGCCTTCCGTTATCGGGCTGTCTTCCGAGACGGGAAGCCTCGCGATAGCAGCGTCATAGATGCCCTGAAGGTCGCCGAGGTACTGGTCTATCCTGGCCTGTATTTCAAGGCGGATGGACTCGTCTAGGTGCTCCCCGGCCGGCTTGTCCTGTGCAAGCAGGACACCGGAAGCCGCGAGGAACCCAGCCAGGACTGCGATATATGAAATCCTTCTTACGGTCATGCTTTTAACGGCAGGTTTTCTTGAAATATTGCTCGGCCTGTCTGTACACCCGTACAGCGCTCTCTTCCTCCGGGGACATTACATAGGGGTATCTCGCTATGATCCCTGAGACGTCTTTGACAATCTCGTTGCACTGGGACACGAGGTCCGACTTCTCCAGTTCGTCCTTGCTGACGAGGTACCGTGCGACGGATTTGTCTATCTGGCGGGCCTGGGCGTAGATCATCTTGGTGTCCAGGGTCTTGACATCTCCGGGCTCCTCCGGCATTTCTATCCTGCAGAAATGGGTGGAGATGGAGTCAACGTAGCTGTTGTATCCGTCCGTCGCATCCTGGATGTCGGGACAGGTGGACTGGGACTGCTTCTTTGGGAACTGGGTGAGCAGCACCTGCTTGGTCTCTTTGTAGGTCTCGAGCGCGTCCATGGAAGGGACGGTGCCGCTTGCGTAAACTTTATTGAAATTCTCGTAGGCGGCCTTGACGGTCTCGACGTTCGCCTTGGCTTCCGCTATCTCATCGTCTCTCCCAAGGCAGGGGTTACGCATGATGCGTATCTGGTACCTTACGTTCAGGTCCCGGCCCTGGAGAAGCTGCCAGTTGGACTTTTTCATGGGCTCGAGCAGCAGCAGATCCCTCAGGGTCACGCTGACCGACGTCCTCTTGTCCTGGATATCGAAGGTCTCGACTATGTAATCATTGACCATCTTGTAGTCGGCCGGGGCAGGCTGGAGTCCTTCATATTCAATCCAGCGGTTGAATATGTACTTTTTCTTCGGGGAGGGGATTGATTTGACCAGCCCTTTGGAAAGTTTGAATTTGCTGCCTTTCTCCGAATCGGCCACATAGGGCAGTCTGTCCGGGATGAGATGCCCATGGCTGACCACCGCCTTGTAGCGTGACGCCTCCCGGAAAACAAACAGCGTCCTGTAGGACAACGCGCTCACTGTGAGCTTGTTGTTGTCCTCGTCGAAGGCGAACTTGACCATCACGTCAGTGTCCCTGGAATCTTCGGACAGGGCGATGTGGTCAGTGCAGGACTTGTCTGCGCTGACGGAAATATTCTTTACTGTCTGGGCCTTCGCCGGGAGTGCCACAAGGCACAGCAGCGGGAGGAGAAGTCTCAGTATATGTGTTCTGCTCATAATCAATCTTGGTCAAAATAAATCCATTCGTTGGGCTCTCCCTGGCGGATTACCCATGCCGCAACCTGCATGTCTTCCGGATAGGGCGGCTCGCTGACGGCGTGGTATCTCTCGTATCTGAGGTACTGGGCAATTCTCTCGACCCCCCATGCGAGCTCGGTGTAAGTGTCGTCCTGGTTCAGGCAGACGCGGCCGGCCATTTCGCCGAAATAACGGATGTTCGGATGCCATGGGTGGGGAAACGGGTTGCCATCCCCGTCACTTGTCAGGAAACGGAACACCGGAGCACCGTCCACGCAGGGGTAGTTTGCCGGGAGCACAAGCTCCATGCGGAAGGCATCGGCGAAAATGGGAGGATTGCTGACACCGGCTTCGCCAAGCCGGTCGAGATGTTCCACGCCGCAGATGCTGCGGATGCTGTAGTCCACAATGTATCGCACCGGAAGTCCGTCGGCACCGACAGAGCCCACCGAGACAGTAATGTCGCTCCGCCGGTCGAAACGGTCTTCCAGGATACGCCATTCGGTGAGCAGGCGCTTTCCGCGTCCGCTCAGCCTTTCCGGTATGAACTCACAGCTTCTCATCGATTAACCCGGGAAGGGATCAGGAACGAGAAACAGGGTGTCGCCGTTGTGGACGTTGTAGTCCGCGAGGGTCTGGTCGGTGCGCCCGATGCGGGGACGAAGGACCCTGACTTCGTGTACGTCCGGATCCTCGACTCCGAAGAAATAATCCATCGGGGCGCCGGTCTCGTCGAGCGACGGGAAGTCGAAGATGAGCCTTCCGTCACTGCCGGTGGCGTGACGCAGGTTTGTCATCAGCGTGGAAAGGGGCGCGTCCGGATTGATTACCTTGAAGCGGACCTTCTTGTTCTTGTACACTAGATCCAAAAAGAAATCTTCCATATCTTTTATTCCTCTATATTGATATTCACTTTGATGGGGTAAATGCCGGCGCTTCTGGCTTCGGCCATTTTCTGCAGGAGAAGTTCAGTCCCGCGGAGCTTGTCCGTGAAACTGCGTTTGATGAAGGCGTTTCCGACGAGGACGATATTCACCACGATTTCGTAGCCGAAACCGGTGTCGTCCCGGTCCAGCCGCCTGCCTGTTTCCAGGCGGCTTATCAGGCTGTCCTCTATGCCGTAGAGCACCATAAGCTGCTTCCTGCAGAAGAATTTGATGTCAGCCATGGTGACGAGGCGGTCGCCGGTCACCATGAAATAGCGCAGGAGGCTTCCGGTTGCTGCTTCGTCCTTGACCTCGTCCATGCCGGGAGCCGGCGTGGCAATCATTGCGGTCCCGGCGGGGGAGAAGCCTGAAGGGGCCTCGAACGGGGTGCCGAGGAACGGGTTTATTGCCGCGCCTGCCGTGGTGAGATACCTGACATCCAGGCTGAAGTCTTTCTTCTGCTGACTGAGCGGGCCGCGAGGCATGAGATAGACTCCGGACACGTTCCGGAGAACATCCTGGGCGCTTTCGCTCTTGAGCTGGGCCATGGCGGACTCCAGCTGCACGACGGCCTTGCCGGCCACCTCGCTGCTCAGCTGCCGGAAGGCGTAGAAATCGGAACGGTATCTGGTGACTATGCAGTTGAGCAGTTTGTAGAGGCTTCCCTGGTTGAATCGGTCTCCGGCTACACCCCTGATTTCCAGCGGAGTGTCACCGTAAATCTGGGTCTCCGGAGGACGTATGAGGTGGAGGAACTGCCGGGACGAAAGATCATCGTCCGGCGAGGCGCTCTGCCCGCCGACAAGGTGTGCGATGGGGTTCTGCGCCGAAATCGTGACCTCTCCGACGCTGGCGTTGACAAGCAGGATGGCGTTGAGCGCCAGATTCTCCCTGTCGAAGGAAAACTTGTCGGAAATGCCGGTAAACTCGAAGATAAGGTCTATCTGGTCGGTCTCGGAGGGGATGAACGTCTCCGGGGAATGCTTCTTGACACAGAAGAGCCGGACATTCTGACGGGCGAAAAGGTCCATCGGGAGGAGGGAAGTGTTCCAGAGCTGTCCGAGGTTATAGGACATCGAGTCGGGGGAGAACAGCGGTGAGAGCGGAAGCTCCGAGTAATGCCAGGGCTTCACCAGGGGAAGAAGCCGGTTTCTGACGGAAATGTGAACGTCGGCGAAATCGACGCCCTTTATGGCGAAGGTAAACTGCGACAGGTCGGTGACGGGGAACTTGAACCTGAGCGATACTTTCCATCTGCGGCCGTCAAGGCGTGTCACGGAGTGGATCGTGGCGTTGAGGGCCCTGGATTCGAGCAGTGGAATGAACGGATGGCCTCCCTGAAGGAGAAAACGTGTGTTTTCTCCGACGGCGATTTCTTCAACGTCGTCCTGGAGGGCCGTCTCGACAACGGCAGTCGCAGGGACGGCGTGGCCCATTTCATAGGGTACGAGGAGGCGGGCGAAGTCTTCCAGTACTTCGCTCTTGAGCCTTTCGATCTCGCTGTCGATTTCGTTTGACTGATATGCCAGGGCTGTCATCAGGAGCGAGAACACGGGATCGTCTCCGAGACCTTCAAGGTCTTCGGCCCGGTCGCTCTGATTCCAGACTGCCTGGGCTTCTTTCAGCAGTTCATCGGCCTTCTGGCGTGTTTCAAATGATATCTGTTTCATGGTCTCTTACTTCCAGACATTGATAACGGTGGAATACTGGTAGGCCTTTCCGGTGGAGATGATCTTTCCTTTCACGACGACGTAGATCTTCCTCTCCTGCCTCGCATAGGTCATGGACACTTTCACATCGGAGAGACGTTTCTCGTAGTTCTCGATTTTTTCCCTGAGCCTGGCGGCAAAGGTGTTGAGGTTGCTGGACGAACCGCTGAGTTTTTTGCTGTAGATGCCTTCAGGGTCGTCGCTTTCGTCGGCGGAGGAGTTGTACACCACGCCCTCGTTCTCATTGAAAATCTCAAACCTGAGATTGTTGAAAATAAAACCGTAAACCGGATCGGCGGCGGAGTCTCCGCAGGGCGTGGACATGAGCAGCGAAAGGGCGCTGTCTATCGCCTTTTTGGAGTTGTCGATACGGGCCAGGCGGCCTTTTTCAATGCGGAGGGGTATGGACAGGTTGCTCATATTCCGATTACATCATGGGGAAAAACTCTTCTTCTTCCTCTTCGGGCACATAGAGGGCGTTGTAGAGCGCCTCGTAGAGCTCCGGATAGAGTTTGTCGTGGAGGGACGGATCCAGCTCGCCCGAAAGGGTATCGTGAAGCTCCGGCTTCATCTTTTCGTCGATGAATTTGCGGAGCGTCTCCGACAGCTTCTCGCTGAGCTCGGTGCGAAGTTCTTCCTTGATCTGCCGCAGCAGGTCGGCGCGGAGCTCCGGATTGAGTTTCTCGTAGAGCTCGGCCTTAGCCTGGGCCAGAAGGGCTTCGTAATCAATCGAATTGTCCTCCAGGACCACTGTGTCGAGGATGCTTGCGGCGCCTCCGAGGTAGTCCGAAAGCCACTGGAGCCATTTCTGGAGATCGTACTGCGAGACAGCGGGGATTTCGACAGGGTTTTCCGTGTTGGGCTTGACGATGTAATAGTCGATGGCCTGGGCAATCTCCCGAGTGAGCGTGACGAACTCACTGACGCTGCCGTCCCAGCGGTATCCCTTCAGGATGAACATATAGCGCAGCAGCGCACGTTTTCCTTCCCCGTCGGCGAGGTTCGCGTGGGAGGAGAGGACCTCCAGCTTTTCAGCGAACGAGGCCCCGTAAACGGCAAACCTCGGGTCGCTTTCGAGAACAAGGCAGGGCGGGATGAATTCATCGTCGCGGGAGAATATTCCGTCCGACACCTTGAAGCGGGCTACCGGGAACAGGTCCTCCTTGTCCAGCTCGTCCAGCGAGTGGATGGCAAACTTCTTCTGGGGACGGACGTACGGCACGCCTTCCTTCTCAAACGCGGTGTCTTCCCCGCCGGGGGCGACGGTAAGATAGTACTCCTGCCCGAACAGCATCGGGATTGCGACGGAGACCGGCTCGTCGGCGCCGATCAGTCTCCCGGACGGCAGGACAGCCGAGCACTGGAATCGCGCTATCTCGAATGTGTTCTTCACAAATGCGCCGGCGGCTGAAAACGCCGCTCCGGGCAGAATGCCGAACCGTTCTCCGCCCAACGCGGCCCGTACGGCCGCCTGCTGGCGGAAATCCAGGTTCCGGTCAAGCTCTTTCAGCGTCTGCGCTGAAAGCTCCATCCCGGGGGCCCAGTTTATTCTTGCATCAATGTCCATATTACAGTTCTGTGTTATAGTCAAGTATCATGTTTTCATCCAGACGGGGGGAGGCGGAGTGGTGCCTGACAAGGATGTCGAGGCGCACTTCCGCGGGCATGAACCACTCGGAGAGGAAATCCCTGAGCGGCAGGATATCTGCCTGGAGGGTCCTGAACTCTTCTGCCGTAAGATCCGGCTTGAGAAGTTCAAAGCGGATATGGGGTATCCACGCCCTGGTGCTGTCTTCTTCGCTGAAGCGTCCGTCGCGGCGGACGACTTCGCAGTCGAAGACGGAGGAGAGCAGCCGGCGGAGCATCTCCATATCACCCCTCCAGTGGCGGATATAGGGCAGAAGGACGGCGAACTCCCTGATATATGGGTTCTTCTCGGCTTCGATGTCGTAGCCGAAGAAGGTCCTGAGGATAAAGGAGAGTTTGTCGGAGAGCAGCTCCGAGACGTCCTTCTCCACTTTGAGGCGACGGCGGAACTCCACCGAATCAAACGGCAGGAACGCTTCCGAGAGGACCCTGCGCTGCAGGTTCAGCTGCCGGTGCTTTTCCTGGACGTCTCCGCTCTTGAGGTCGTCTTCCATCGAGAGGAGGCCCTGGGGCAGGAGGTCCAGCAGGCCGTCCCGGGAGAGCCACACCGTGGCCTCCTCGGGGCTTATCTCCATCGCGTCGTGGCTGTAGTTGCGGTAGAACGTGCCGTCATAACGGACGATCCACTTATCCTCCAGCTCCGGATAGAGGTAGGTGAGCAGCATCTCGGCTCCGATCTCTGTGTTCTGAACAGACTTTCTCATTGCATTTCCATATATGCTTCCCCTGAAGATGTGCTGACGTGCAGCACTTCTTTTTCGGGGATTCCCAACTGTCCCACCGTGAGGGACTTGTAGGGAAATCTTTCATCGATTTCCCTGTATTCGTGCTGGTACAGGGCGCTGAAGGGAAAGCCCCTCCAGTCCGGGTCCTGTCCAAGCCTCTCCGCCACTTTCCTTCCCGGAAGCATCACTGTGAGCGATGCATTATTATCTTTCCTTATCACACGGTCCACGAAGCAGTCTGCGCTGAGGTGGATCGTCACTTTTTCCGCGCCGAGCTCTTTTCCGAGCATTTCCAGCGCCTGCCCGACCGTGGTCTCTGCCGTCACGGCGGTCTCTTTCACAGGCTCCCACCTGTCGTGGACCGGGCAGTCGTCGTCCCAGGCGGCGAGCTCGACGACCCTTGTCGTCATGTGCTCTCCCTCGAAGCAGAACATCCGTCCGCAGAGGGAGGTGAGAGCGCCTTCTTCAAGCAGCTCCGGGTGGAGGAGCTTAAGCGCCTCCTGCACCTGTACCGCTCCCGTCACCGAGGCGATGATCGAGCTTGTCGGGGCCTTCCCGGCCTGCTCGTCCCGGCGGATGATCTCCGGGCAGGGGATTCTCCTCGCAAGGTCTTTCAGCCCCTCGGGCCCCAGCTGGCAGGCGTAGCAGTTTTTGCCCGGGACAAAAACCCTCACTGTACCCTCCAGGTAGCTTATACCGCCATCGACCCACGGCACTCCGGCCCTCATGCAGAGCCTGTTGATGCAGTAGCGGGCCCACCGGTTGTCCACGCATCCTATCACCACATCCATCTTCCGGATGAGCCCGAGGCCGACATCGAAGGCGACATCGCCACGGACAGTATTTATTTCAATGCGGGGATTCATCCCCGCGAGGCGTTCTGCCACCACATCCACTTTGAATCTTCCCTTCAGCGCGTCTTCCCTTGAAAAAAGAACGCTCCGGCTCAGGTTCCCCGACTCCACGCGGTCGAAATCAACCGCCCAGATGTGCTCCGCTCCCATAAGGGCGAGGTTTTTCAGGACCTCGTTGCCCAGGGCGCCGCACCCCACGACCATTATCTTCGCGGCGGAAATCCTGTCTGCCCTGAAGGGACTATTCATCGCCCGGCGTCATTTTCATCTGTGTCCCGGCCTGGGCCTCCTCGGCTTTCTTCTTGGCCTCTTCCTTCTTTTTGTCCCGCTCTTCCTTATATATATTGTAGGCCTTTTCAATCTCCTCTTCCTTGGCTGCCTTCATCTTCCCCGCAATGTCGCCGGCATCGTCATGAATCTTCTTCAGGGTGTCTTTGGCTTCATCCAGCTCGTCCTTCGGCGCTCCGGCGAGTTTGAGGGCGATCTGCGCCGTGGCCGTGTTGAAGGTAGCATCCATCTGGGCTTTGCACACGTCGGAGAGCACTCCCACGGCTTCAGTGAGGAACTTGTAACGCGCATCATCCACGGGGGGAACGGTCGCAAGGATGAACTTCTCCTCGTCGTCCTCCTCGTCCATGCCTACAAGTTCTATCTTGTATTCCGGATGGACATCGTTGATGGCTTTGACAAGGGGCATAAGCAGGTCCTGGTCGTTGGGATAGATTTCGAACTGGTCATCCCTTTCGGGAGCGTTCCTTGCTTTGGCGACTTTCTCGATGGCGAACTTGTCCCCGTCAAGATCTACGAACACGCAGAGCAGCGCTTCCGGCTGCGCCAGGACGCTGAGATTGGAGTAGCGGTAGTTCAGAAGGGCCGCGTAGCCGCTCATCTTGCTCTGGGCATTGTCCAGAATGCCGACGACACTTTTTTTCATATTCTTTTTTTCTTTTTCAGTTTCATGTAAACGTCCGTGAGGTTGTTGCCCCTCGGAGGAATCTTCTGGGAGACAGCTTTGTAGCCGTCCTTGGAGAGGGTTACCCTGTAGTTCCTGGTGGCTTCAAGGCGTACGATTTTAGGGGTCTGTCCGTAATCTTTCCCGTCTATAGTGATGTCCGCGCCTGCCACGTTGCAGTGGATGTTGACGAGACCGTATCCGGCTCCGGCGGCTTCGAGGGTGATTTCCTTCGGGAAACTGTCCTCGATAAGGAGACGGAGAGGGGAGGAGGACACTCCTTCCTTCCTGGCTTCAACGAAGTGGATGCCCAGAGAGAGGGAATCTTCCCACTCCCCGACGGCTTTTTTCTCCAGGTCAACCCAGATCTCAGCCTGCGGGTCGTGGGCTGTGATCTTGACGGGAGTAAGCCGGACGGCCGCGAGCGCGACGGAATCGGGCGGGGCGACAGGCATCGGATCCGTCAGCTTGAGGGGGAGGGGATGAAGGTCTGCGTCCGCGATGGTGAGAAGTTTCTTTTCCGCCCTTCCGACGAGAAGAAGCGAGTCGTAGCAGCATTTGTCTTTCCTGAAGACATTGACCCTGTGCCAGCCTTCCTGCATACGGAGGCTTGTCGCTTCTTTTTTGCTTATGCGGGCAAGGTCGATGTAGAGGTCCCGCCGTCCGCGCCACTCCGGCTTAACGGTAAGGTAGGAATAGAAAGGCTGAAGCCTGACCGGGATGTCCGCCCTGACGCTGTCCGAAAGTTCGAATGAACCTTCTTCCGCCTCATAGAACGGGGATTCGACCCTGTAACTATGCTTTCCTACAGGAAGATACATCTCGACGATGTCGCTCCGGACCTGCTTTGAGAGCGAATCCACGGTGAGGAGGGTATTGGCAGGGCTCATCCTGAAGATCACCCACTGCTTAGGCGCCTTGAAATCGACCGTGGGGTCTGATGCGAAGAGCAGAGCCCTATAGTGAGAGTTGACCTTAAGTGACTTGTTTTTGGCTGATTTCCAGGTGTATTGCCCGAAGGACGGGTGGCGGATTACTATGGCCTTGGTCTTTTTCGGGAACTTCACGGTTACCATCCCGTCTCCTTCCTGCGCTTCGGCCTGCACTTTCCCGTTTGCAAGGAAGGTGAAGCCTTTTTCTTCAGTGACGAAGTCCACGATGGCGGAGGCTTTGTCCACTTCAATCGTTTTGTTCCACGGCATGCGACGGACTTTGGCAAACTCCTCCACGCTCATCTGCTGCGCTGCGAGCGGCAGGCAGGCGAGTACGAGAAGTATGACAAGTCCCGTGCGTTTCATCCTTACTTTCCTTCGGCCAGGCAGACATTGCCGGGCATTGTTACCTCAATGCAGCCTCCCCAGTTGCAAATGCATTTGCAGTTGTCCAGAAGGGCGGGCATATTTGAAATCATCTCCTGTCCTCCAGGAGCCCAGGGCGCCGCTATGACAGGGATGCATGGCATCGGTGTAAGGGTCCCCATCGCCGCCGCGGTCGCCGATGCGACCGTCGGATTTGCCAGCGACTGGCACATGCCGAAGGGCATGATGTTGGCCATCGGCTTGTTGTCCATGATGTTGGCTATCGGCTTATTCTGGACCTTGGCCCGCATCGGGTCTATCACCATCAATGATGACGGCGCCATACCGAAACTGCATTTTAGCAGTGCTCCTGCACACACGAACTTGCCCATAGCGCTACTTCTTTTCAGGTGCGTCCTCGGCCTTGAGCTTGGCGCTCAGGCTGCCGGACGGCGGAGCGGGCGGCACGGGGATGCCGTCGCTGATGTTGGAGGATTTGAACGAACTCTTGGCCTCGACGTGGTCCACGGTCGCTTTCGGCGCCTTGAACTCGCCCTTGGCTTCGAGGGTGTTGTTGACGACAGTCTTGCCATAGACTGCCGTGTCGCTGCCGCCGAGGGCCGCCTTGCCACCGGAAAGCTGCAGGGCCGCTTTGCCGTCGTCCTGCTGGGCCTCGAAGGTCTTGTCGGCGAACAGGCCGACCTCTTCGCTGACGGCCTGGAGTTTCTTGGACTTGACGTCTTTTTTCTTCGCCCCGAGGAACATCTTCTCGGAGAGGAGGAGCATCGTGCTGCCTTCGGCGAGCTTGTCGTCGGTCCTTTTCTCCTTGTCCACGTTCATGGAGCGGACGGAGACTTCCTTGGCGTTGAGCGAGATCTCTCCGGTCGCCTTGCCTTCGGTGTCTGTTGCGGAAACGTCCAGCTTCTCGGCGCGGATGGTGATGGCACTGTCCTTTGTGAGGGCCTTCTCCTCCAGCTTGTCGTCCTTGAGCTCGGTATCCACAGACTCGACGGATAAGGTCTTGGTCTTCAGGAGGATGTCGCCTTCGGAGGTGTATTTGCCTTCAGTCAGTTTGCCCTTGTCGTCATACTTGAGGTCAGTGGCGTTGACGGTGGAAACTTCGACCGTCTTTGCATTCACCGTGACCTTGCCTTCTTTCTGGAGGGCATCGTCGGCGTCTGTCGCAAGGACCTTCACGTCGTTGGCAATGACAGATACGCCGGCTCCTTCGTTGTCCCTCAGGTTGCCGTCGCCGTCCTGGGAAACCAGGGCGATGTTTTCCCCGGTGATGGACACTGCGCATCCGGTGGTGTTCTTCTTGAAGTCATCACCGCCCTTGATGGCATTCTTGGCATCCTTGAGGCAGGTAATCTGCCTGTTGATCTCCGCAAGGCGGGATATGGCCAAGGCCGTCGCCTCATAATTTTTGAACAGGGCCGCCGAATTTATCTGCATGCTTCCGGCGAGCTCCTCCATGGTATCAAATTCAGTCCTGAGCATCATCGTGTCTTCGATGACACTGTCGTTGTGTTCGTAGATGTCCTTTATCACCTTGGAAAGGTCGCCGAAGGCCTTGATGCCGCTGTCCACACTACTCTCCAGGGCCTTTTTCTGGTCCTCCAGAACTTTGATTCGGCCGTCAAGACTCTGTTTCAGAACTTCGGCGGAAGAGCTTGCGTCAAGTGAGATGCAGCCATCCGCATGGATGCGGACACCAGATTCGCCGCCGGTTTTGGGCGCTTCACAGAACATTCCCTCAGCCGAACTGCCTTCAAGGACCACCTGATTTGCCTGTGCGACAATTTCCGACAGCGGACCGGCGACTTCTTCAAGTCCGTCGGCCCCGGGATTGACACCGGTGGAGCGAATGCTTGACGCCCTGGTCCTGACAGTACCGGCATCTCCGACTCCTTCAATGTCAATATTCCCGGAACGAAGGACGACGTGCCCTCCCGAATCCCCGATCAGAACTCCGCTACGGTCCACATTGCCGATTACTATTTCCGGGGCGGATATGACAATCCGCTTGTCATCCCGGATAAAATAACCTTCGCTTATCGCGCTGTAGATATCTTCCTTGATCTGCCTGACTTCCTCTTTCTGCCTGCGAATCTCTTCGAGGTCTTTTGTCACGCTTTTCTTGAAATCTTCAAGCGTATTCTTCAGTGTGTCGAAACTATAGTCCATAGGCGAGCATTATAAGTCTTTCATTGAGTCGATAATCTCTTTTTCTATCGCTCCGAACAACCGGTCCGGATTCTTGTACTTTTCAGTGGTGCCGTTCTTGAAACGGACAGTCTGCTTCTCTTCGTCGGAAAACAGAATTTTCCCCTCCGATGTAGGCGACCAGACCCACCATTCGAGCGGAATGATTTTTTTCATGATCGTGAGATCTCCCACTGCGCTTTCAAATCCCTGTTTCAATCCCTTTTTGTAATCACTCATGTTTTCAGGCTTCTCCGTCACCTTGATGGCGTTCACGTATTTCGGCCAATCGGTATCGGAGAACGGATTGTTGGGATCGGTGGGGTCAGTGTTGGTTGAAGTCACAATTCCGAGGTCGTCTATGGTCCTGACATCGCCGTAAACCGCGGCCGGAAATTCGCAACCGCTTACAGGATTCTGCGCACCGCGACACTTCTCGATGACTTTGTGGAGAAGTCTTCTGCAGGTGTATTTTTGCCAGTCCGCAAAATCTGCAACATCAATTTCATTATTGAAGAGTGCGAGATTGGGATGATTGACGTAATCTCTAATCTTTGTTACGTAGTATGAAAACAGTTCGTGAGGATTTGACGCCCCGACAGGCGCTCCTCCTCCTCCTCCAAGAATTGCCTGCGTGGCTTCAAGTATGGCCGGAGCATCTGCGGCCAGATTGAAATCGTCGAACTTGGGGTCCAGATCATTAAAATATTGGCCGAAATTCGCCGAAAGTTGTTTGAGGGCAACAACTTTTTTCATCAGTACAAGAGAAGCCCTGTTTAAAGTCCGGAGATCATTGTTCAGGGCTGTGCGCTTGAATGAGAACTTATTCGAGTCAGATACGTAACCAAGCATAGCGTGGGGGGCAGACGCGACATCCTGCGGAGCGTTCTCGAAAATATTCTTGACAAAAGTATCTTTGGTGGTTGGTTTTTCTATGGTTTTCCCATTCCCGAAAATATTGACGGCGAATGCGTCGCATGCGTCCTTGACATCATTGAACGCAGTTACATAATCTGAAACCAAAGTATCGAGACGTCGGGTGATTTCTTCCGTAAGATCAACGACGATTTTCGCATTATTTGCAGGGGACCGGGAATCCAATGGCCGGCTGGCGTATTTTGCGGGCTCTTCGGCCGTGCTTCCTTTGCCGGCTTCGAGTTGCATGTACCTGTTGGATTTGAAGGCCATCGTGCCGTCTATCGGACGGACGAAAATCTCGAGGAAGGAGCGGATCAGCGAGAAGTCGAAGAACTTCATGACTGTCATGTCCATAAGCGACTTGCCCAGCTGGCTGCCGACGGTCTTTCCTTCAGTAAACGCCGACAGGTAGCCCCAGAGGCTTTTTCCGCCTCCCAGCTTGATGTTTTTGCCTGAGGTCACAGAGACTTTGTTGTAGGCCACGAGGTTGATATTCTTTCCTGTGATGCTTACGTCACCGTTGGGAGCGTCGA
Organism: Bacteroidales bacterium; assembly: GCA_017534745.1. GTDB lineage: Bacteria > Bacteroidota > Bacteroidia > Bacteroidales > UBA932 > Cryptobacteroides. The sequence continues at coordinate 80,091 of JAFXVX010000019.1, forward strand.
TGGAAATCCCGGTCAGGGCGTCAACCTTAATATCTCCAAGCGGACTGGAGATTTTGATCTGGCGGTCGTGCGAGGACATCTTGATGCTGTATAGACCTGGCTTGTCCGTGATCTCAATCCCGCCGAGGGCGGACGTCGCCTCTCCCTCAAGGCTGGGACAGTTGACCCCGAAGGAGTTGAGGAATTTGACTCCGGGGACAGTGCTGTTAAGGATGAGGGTCGCGTCGGAAGGGTCGTCCATCTTGATGGTGTGGCCGTTCTTTGACATGATCACCCTCTTACCCCTCAGGGGAGCCGGAACGTTTTTGGAGTAGAGCGCTCCGGTCACGTAGGGCCTCTCAATGTTGCCGTTTTCGAAATCCACCATCACTTCGTCTCCCTTTTCGGGCCGAAAGTACATGCCGCCTCCGGGGGTGGCGGAAGGGGTGGCCATACGGATCCACGGGGTGGCGGCTTCTGCAATCATAAGGGTATTCTTGGCCTTGAGCCATGTTGACTTCTTGGTGGCATCGTTGGAGTCTTTTTCATAATCATTCCTGGCCGTTTTCTCTGATTTGGCTTCAGTGGAGACAGACTGCTGCCATGGGTAACGGATGCGTACGCGTCCCTGGCCGGAAGGATCATCGGCGTCGATGACAAAGGCCGGCTGGGGACCGCTGCTGAGGAACTGCTTGCCAGGAAGGACCGGGGGATAGAACACATCGGTACTGCCCTCCTTGACCATGGGGATGGCGTAGATAATCTGCGACTGGCTGCTGGAGTCCAGGTCGATCTCCACGACTACGTATGTCGTCCCGCTGTCCTGGGAAATGGTGATTTTGTCACCGAGTTTAACGTTTCTGAAGCCCTCTCCCATATCGATGCGGACTGTCTTGCGCGCCTGCTCCTCTTCCTTTTTACGAATGGTCTCGTAGTGGCTAACTGTGAGCCAGTGATCAGTGTCACTGTCCACCTGGGAGAAGAGTACTGCATAATCGGGACTGCTGCCGATGCCCTGTTCATCGATCAGATCATTTCCTTTCTTCGTGGTTTTCTCGGCTTTTGCCGCCAGGGCAAGTCCGGCTTCAATCTCTTTCTGGCCCCACTTTGCAATTAACTCCAGCAGCGAAGTCGAATTGAGGATCTGTGAGACCCAGCCCACCCATCTGGCCTCCATGTCACCCAACCACAGTTCGGTGCTGTTGTCGTGGGCGAACTTATTCTTGAAAAGAATCATATAGTGGTCTTCCGACGCTATCTCCGAATTGTAGGTGAATTTGTTGCTGGGGAATGCTCCAGTTGGGAAGCCATTGTCGGCTCTGCCAATCGGGTCTGTGATTACATCGCCGTCTTTCGGCTCATAGGTGTCGTAAGTGACTTTCTTCCCGTCAACGGTCTCTGTCTTTTTTCTGGTCTCTTTCCCGGGATCAAGGGAGAAATCGCTTGTCGGGAACTCGCTCGTGGAGAAGGGGCCTTTCGAGACGCTCTGGAAACTGACTCGCCGGGCGTTGTCGATTTTGTAGGCCGTGGCGTTGGAATCGAGTCCGAAGCATAACTGTCCGCCTTCGAAATAGAAGGCTTCGCCGCAGCGGTTGGTGACTCTCCTGAGGAAAGAGAGGAAGCTTTCGTTGTACTGCACCAGATAAGGGTGGATGAACTCAACCTGATTGCTGTTGCTGTCGAGGTATGCAAGCTTCTGGAGCGTACTTTCGCTAAGCGGTTTCAACGTTACGTCAGCCGCTGTAGTATAGGTCGGGACAATGTCCGTTATAAGTTTCCGCCCCAGGTGAGCCTTGCTGAACCTGTTGAATTCCAGGAGGACATCCTTGCTGAAAATCTCCAGGGTGACGTAGATGAACTTGACATTTCCCGCGCCGTTCTCAAAACGGGGGGATATCTCGTTGATGAAATAATTCGTCGCGACGGAGTCGTCTCCGACTTTGAGAATAACTCCGCGGCCATTCAGCATTTCGGAAAGGGTTGAAATGGACAGGTCAGTGTCGGACTGGATAAGGATTTCGGCATTGATGTGGCCGGACTCGTAGATTTTCCTGTGGAATTTTACGCTTCGAAGCGACAGGTAAAGCTCCGTACTGCTATATTTTACCCTAGCCCTCGAACCGGCGACTATCGGAGGACATCCCTTGGCGTCATCGCCATTTTCATCTTTGTGGGTGAAACCGTCTCCGAGAAGATACAGCTTGTAAACGAGAATATTGGGATTGTGGGTGGACTCGCTCATAGGACGCGTATTAATCGTTCGTTATAATCAAGTTGAGATTTTTGCTGTCCTTGCTCTTGATGACAAGGTTGCTCAGCATGACCTTGACGGTGAGGTGAAGCTGCTCGTCGTCTTTGGGGACTTCCGTTTTCTTGCCGTCTTTATCGGTCACCTGCTCAATGATGGTCACGGTCCTGGTGGATTCCTCCAGGCCGACCGTGTAGCCGGAAGCTACGATGATGCTGTTCTCCTCCACGGCCCCGGTCCCGGACTTCGAGTAGAAGAGGAAACTGTACTGGAAGGTCTCCGGCTGGTGCATTTGCTCGAAGAACTCTTTGGCATCGTCTTTTTTGCCAAGTCTGACGGTGAATTCAAGGAATGACGGCATGGTAGGGCCGTAGGGATTGCCGGCGGCGGTGCGGCGCTTGCTGCAGGCGTAACTGAAGTGCTGCACCGTCATCGCTTTGTCCAAATTGATCTTGGCGCCGGGGGCCAGGACGTCGCCCATTTGCAGCAGGGCTGTTATTCCGATTCCGATTTCTGACATATCAGGTCTGATTTAACGGAGATGTTTTCAATGGTCAATGCGCCCGTGACGACACTCAGGTGCAGGGTCCTGCGCTGTTTGAGGTCGATGTGGTATTCCTCCGACATCGCGAAACAGACTGCGTCTTCGAATTCCACCGTCTTGGTGTTTTTGAAGCCTGAAGCGCCAGGCAGTGTGAAAAGGACATAGCCCGACATGCATGACTGGCTTTCGAACCACTCGTAGAGGGTAAGGTCGTTCTCGTCGGGAGCGACGACGGTCAGCTCAAGGCTGTCACACAGCGGATTGCCGTCAGGCCGTTCATCGTTGTGGGGCCTGCCCACACGGCACTTGAAATCCGTAAGCTGGTAGGTTTTGCTGCTGTTCTGGTCGTTCCCGAAGACCAGATTTGCGGTAAGTGACATCGGCTTTTTTTTAACAGGGAAGTCAGCCGGCTCGGCCGGCTGACTTGTATTCCCTTGATTGATAAATGATTATTTCCAGGGGTTCTCGTACGAGACGGGACCGTTCTCCAGCTTCTGGCAAGCGATCTCTATCTCTTCGTAGTGCTCCTGGCCGTCTTCCCACTTCTCGATGTAGTGGATGCAGTAGCAGCCGGTGCCCTTGAGCTCCTTCATCGTGGACCCGTCAACGGTGTTGTAGAAGGTCACGGTGAAGTCGCGGGGGTCGGTCGGGGCCAGCATCCACTGGAGGAGCTGGTTGTTTCCGTCGTTCATGGCCTTGACACGGATGACAACGATGCCGCCGCGGGGAATGCCGGAAATCTGGCCTTCGCGGTCGGTGGCCTGGTTGAACTTGTAGTCGATCATCATCACTTCCCTTTCCTCGAAATCCTTGACTGCAAGTACTACGGGGGTTACGTTTTCTGCCATAATATGTTTCCTCCTTAATTATTGTTCAACATTATGCCCAGTCGTTCTCGTATTTGACCGAGCCGAACTCGATAGCCTTGCAGGTGATGGTGATGAGCTCGTAGTGGCCGAGCTTGTCTTCCCACCTTTCCTCGAAATCGACGCAGTAGCCGTTGGTGAACTTGATCTCCTTCATGACCTTGCCGGTCTTGGTCTCGAGGAACTCGATGGAACCGTTCTTCGGGAGGCTGCGTTCGCACATCCAGGCCAGGAGGTCCGGGGTGCCGTCGTTGAGAGCTTTGAGGCGGACGGTGATCTTGCCGCCGCGCGGGATGCCGGCCATCTGTCCTTCGACATCGGTGGCCTGGTCGAACTCGTAGGTTACCATAAGGACTTCCCTGTCCTTGTAACCGTCGATCTTCATTGATACGGGAGTTTTTGCCATAATTTTTAGGGTTTAAATGGTGTTTTGCTTTCCTGAAGATTAGGCGCCTGCCATCGTCGCTTCCTTGCTCTTCTTGTCGGCGGCCACCTTGATGACGAAGTTCTTGGCGGCGTAGAATGGAGTGAGGGTTATGTCGCAGGTGATCTGCTTTGTGACGGGATCCTGGCGGGGCTCGCCGATCTCGTAGTTCTGGAAGAGGTTTCCGTAGCCCTTGTACATGTTGAGGAACTCCTGGATCTTGGCCTTGAGGTTCTTCGGGGAGTTGTACGGATCCCAGTTTTCGAGGGCGACCTCGTGGACGTAGTTCATGAGCACCTTCTTGACCCAGTCGAAGACGCGGACGATGGGGTATTCCTTCATCGCGTCGAGGTCTCCGTTGTAGAGGGTCGTGTTGTTGAACGCCATCACGCGGCCTTCACTGTAGACCATCGGGATGACCTGATTGTCCATAAGGGAGGCGATTTCGGACTTGAGAAGGTCGCTCTTGACGCCCTTGACGCCGTCGAGGGTGCCGTACTTCTTGCCGCCGGCGCCCTGCGCCATGTTGGCGGTCTCGTCGTAGAGCTTGCCGCAGAGGGCTGCGGAAGGGGCGATGAAGAATGCCTTGGCGTCTTCCTCGTCGGCGGACATCTTCTCGGCTTCGCGGCCGACGATCCAGTTGGCGCACATTACGACGTTCATGAGCTCCTGGTCGCTGTCGCGGTAGCCCTCGGTGTTGGCCTGGAGGTCGTCGAAGGAGTACTCGTCTGCGTGGTCCGTGAGGAGGAGCACTTTGTACTTGAAGGCCATCTTGGCCCACTTGAGGAGGTCCACCTTGTCGTTGAGTACGGCGCCGGGGACGCAGACGAGGCTGTAGGCGTCCTTGAGGCTCAGGCGGTCGAAGCCGTTGCGGAGAAGGTTCTCCACTTCCTCGGCGAAGCCGGAGTCGGGATCGGCGATGTCTTCCTTGACGACGTTGATGATCTTGAGGTTCTTGACCTTGTCGGTCCCGCAGGTCTTGAAGAAGGAGTCGAGCTCGCGGTAGCTGCGCTCGAGGTCCTGGGTGGCGTAGAGAGCGTCGGTGATGCCCTGCTTGAGGACTTTGGTCGCGCTTTCTTCCTTCTGCTTGCAGGCGTCGGCGAAAGCCGTCGCGCTGTCAAGCTCCGGCTGGTCGAGGAGTGCGAGCCAGCCCTTGATGTCGCGGGCGAGGGTCTCCCTCTTTTCCTCAAAGCGTTTGTCGGTGAGGAACACATTCTTCTGGGCCTTGCGGGCGGGGTTCATGTTGTCGGCGTCGGGCATGAAGCCGCGGACGGCGTTGAATCCTCCGAATGAGGAAAGAAGTTCTTTCTTGGCGGCTTCTTTCTCCTGCAGTCCGGCTGCCGACTGCTCGACGGCCTGGGCTTTTTTCATTTCAGTTTCTGCCATAGCTGTATTTGTTTCTTTTGATTACTACTTGGATTCGAGTTCGTCGAGCATGCCCTGGAGCATCTGCTTGAGCTCTTCACGGGAACCGGCGTCCTTGAGGATTTCGCGGAGCTTGCGGTTCTGCTCGATGCTTTTGCGGATCTTGGCGTTGGTGTCGATTTCTTCCTTTACGCCGGAGAGGAACTTGCTGTTCTGGACTAGCTTGCCCTTGCCGCCCTGCGCCTCGAAGTCGCGCAGCTCCCCGAACTTGAGGGTCTCCTCAACAGCGCCTCCTTCGGCGTCGGTGAAGGTCACGTCAACTTTCGGTTTGAAGTGGGCGAAGGCGTCGCCGATGTTCTGGATGTCTTCCACGAATTCGGGGGATCCGGCTTCGACGTCGCTGGTGTACTGATCGATCATCAGGGTCTTGTTCTGGTCGATCAGGCTGACTTTCGCATTGGACTCCTCATCCGGAGCCATCGAGATAAAGTTCTCTTTCATTGCCATAACTGTAAAATTTTAAATGATTATTGATTATTCTTTTCCATTTATTACGAAAACCGGGTTGCCTTCGGCGTCCACCCTGACTTCGATGCTGTCGCCGGGCTTTACCTTGCCGGAGATGAGCATCTTCGAGATGGGGTGGCGCAGTTCCTTGCGGATTATGCCGAGGATGGGGCGTGCGCCGTACTGCTGGTTGTAGCCGCGGAGCGAGATGGTCTCCCTGGCTTCCGGGGTGAGGGTCAGCGAAATGTTCTGCTCGGCGAGGAGCTTGAGCAGGCCCTTCATGTGGATATCGAAGATGAGGGAGACGGTCTTGTCCGTGATAGGGGAGAACGGGACGATCTCGGTCAGGCGGGCTAGGAATTCCGGACGGAAATAGCCCTGCATGATGTCCATCAGCTCGTTGTTCTGCGGGATGACGCCGCTGTTGAATTTCTCCACGATCGCCTGGGCTCCGATGTTGGAGGTGAAAAGGATCAGGGCGTTGGAGAAATCGCCGACACGGCCGAGACGGTCGTGGAGCTTGCCTTCGTCGAGGATCTGGAGGAAGAGGTCGAAGACGCTCTTGTGGGCCTTTTCGATCTCGTCGAAGAGGACGACGCTGTAGGGCTTCTGGCGGATCTTGTTGACAAGGAGACCGCCTTCTTCGTAGCCGACGTATCCGGGAGGCGCGCCGTAGAGGAGCGCCACGGAGTGCTCTTCCTTGAACTCGGACATGTCGAAACGCAGGAGGGCCGCCTCTTCGCCGAAGAGGAACTCGGCGAGGGCCTTCGAGAGCTCGGTCTTACCGGTACCGGTCGGTCCGAGGAAGAAGAAGGAGCCCATGGGCTGGCCTTTCTTGTTGAGCCCGGAGCGGGCTTCGAACACGGCGTCGAGGACTTTCTTCACCGCATGATCCTGGCCGACGACCCTCTTTTTGAGGATCTCCTCGCCGCCGAGAAGGCGCTCGCGCTCTTCGGTCTGGACCTTGCCGAGCGGAATGCCGGTCTGCTTTGCGACGACTGCGCTGAGGTCGGCGCTGGTCAGCTCCGTGTGATGGAGCTCTTCCGCTCCGAGGTCGTTATCGACCTTGACGTGGGAGAAGGTCCTGTCTATGAGGTCGATGGCCGAGGCGGGGAGCGACTTTTCGGTCAGGTAGCGCTTGGCCAGCTTGATGGAATCCTGCATCACGGCTTCGTCTATCTTGAGGCCGTGGTACTCCTCATAGGCGGGCATGATACCCTTGAGGATTTCCATTGTCTGATCCGCCGTCGGCTCGTCAACTGAAATCTTTTCGAGGTTCGAGACCATTTCCTTGTCGGTCTCTATGTTTTTGGTGTAACCGTCGATGCTTGCGGTCGCGATGAGCTGGAGGCTGCCCTTCGAGAGCTCATTCTTGAGAATCGCGGAGGTCCCGTACAGGGAACCCTGCTTGTCGAATAGCTTGTCTATGGCCTCTATGATTAGAACGGCGTTGGGAAGGGCCTCCACTTCGGTGATGATGCTCTTGAAGCGGTCTTCGACTTCGCCCTTGTACTGGGCGTCACTTCCGAGGGCCGCGACATCGAGCTCCCAGGCGACCGCGTCGCTGAGGAAGCCGGGCACCTTGCCGGCGGCGACTTCCCGGATGAATCCGTTGACGAGGGAAGTCTTGCCGACGCCGGACTCTCCGGTAATCAGCAGGTTCGCCTTGGTCTTGCGGCCGAGGATCTCGTAGATGATGCCGATTTCCTTCTCAAAGCCGACGACGTTGTCAAGGTTGCCGGCGCGGGCGACCGCGGTCTTGTCGGTGCAGTATTTCGCGAGGTTGCCCTTGCCGGAGGCGGGGGTGCTCTTCTTGAGCTCGTCTCCGCCCATGTACGGCGCTTCCACGGAAGCACCGCCGCCCATCTTGGCGCTGATGTCCGACGGGGTGAGGGGGAGGGTCTTGAGCTGGTCGAAGGTGAAACCGACGCCCGGGGTCACGAGGGCGGCGAGGACGCAGACGTCCGTGCACTCGTCGAGGCCGAACTTGACCTGGTAGTTCTGCGCTTCGTCAATGACGGCTTCGGCTTCCGGGCTGTACTCGAGGTCCCTCATCGGGCGGACGGCGCGGGGCGAAAGCTGCATCTGGACGTCGGCCCAGTCCTGGAGGTAGTAGTAATCTTTGTCTAGGTCCTTTTCAAGGAAACTGACGAGGCCTATCTCCTTGTGGAGTACGGCTTTGAAAAGATGCGAGGGGTAGATGGCATCGCTGCAGTATTCTTCTGCGAAGGAATTGGCGATGGCCTTGAGCTTCTCGTTCATATCCGTTCAGATTTGTGCTAACATTTAAACCTTCAAATATATAAAAAAAATTGTATATTTGCACGTTGCCCTGTGCAATTTTGTGTTGACAATCGAAAATTAGTTTCCATATGAAGAAAAAAGCACTGTTTGCAGCCCTTTTTCTGCTGATTCTCGGTGTGCTGGCAAGCTCCTGCGGAAAGGCCGACTTTCTGGAGGGGACGGTCTGGACCGGAAAGGTCGAGGCACTGGGAGACGCTCCGGTAAAGGTATTCTTTGTCTCGGGGACAAAATGTTCCCTGTCTGTCAGCGATGGCTTGAAAACTGATGAGGGACTGTATTCCGGTAAAGGAAAAAACATTATCATGGACTGGAGAAATATCGGCACCGTCAACGGCACAATTGACGGTGACAAGATGAAAGTCTATGTCGGTATCATTGGGGAGGACCTCGTCCTTAAAAAACAGAAATGACCATGAAAAGGAAGATATTTTACCTTGTGCTTGCAGTGCTCGCACTTGGCCTTTTTGCATCCTCCTGCAATAAGGTTGACCTTCTCGAAGGCACCGTCTGGGTTCATCATCCCGATGAAAATAATCCTGACCTGACCTGGACCCTTTCATTTGTCAACAAGGTGGAGGTTTCTTATACCGTCACCGGAGGCGCTGTTACTGTACGTGGGGAATATTACGGTGAAAAAGATAAAATCACCCTGCTTTTCTATGGAACTTCCGAATTTACAGGGACGATCAAGGATGACAAGATGACCATCCGCAACCCCCATGGGGACACATATATTTTTAAGAAAAAGAAATGATTATGAAGGCCAGGATTTTATTTTTTGCAGTAATGCTCCTGACGGCTGCACTTTTTGCGAGTTCATGCAACAAGGTGGATCTTCTCAAAGGGACGGAATGGACCCATAGTCTCGACACCGGGGAGAAATACGTAATAAAATTCACCTCCGAGGAGACCTGCACGATCTCTGTCCGTAACCAGGAGGGCATCGTGACGGACTACGATCGCGGTGAGTACTACGGAGAGTACAAGATTATAGCCATTGACTGGAGAAGCTGGGGAAAGATGACCGGCACAGTTTCCGGTAAAACCATGACAGTCAACTGGGTGTCGAACGATCCTGAGAACGTTTACACATTCAAGAAGAACTAGTGATGCTTATGAAAAGGAAAATATCTCTCTCTGCCGCCGGGATAATCCTCGCCGGACTCCTCGCCGTTTCCTGCGGAAAGGTGGATTTCCTGCAGGGTTCGGTCTGGACGGGAAATTTGGATGATGAGAATGCTGTGGAACTCTATTTCCTCTCATCTGACGAGTGCCGGCTGGTATATCACCTGGGCACCTTGGACGGGACCTACAACGGGCAGGGCAACAATATCTACATGGAGTTCGGCAACTTCGCCGATCTATACGCAATAGGAGTCTTCGACGGCTTTGACAGGATGAAGACCGAGTGGGGCGCCGCCGGGACCAAGTGTACTTTCAGAAAGAAGAAATGATGAAAACCAGGATTTTGCTTATAGCCCTCGCCCTGATCGGGGCAGCGCTTTTCACGACCTCCTGCACCAAGGCCGATTTCCTTGAAGGGACGATCTGGACTTACCATGAGGAGGGCGATTTGGATATGACCCTTGTCTTTGTCAATAAACTGGAATGCCGCATGTTCATCCCATCGGAGGGCATAACCATCCTGGGGGATTACACGGTAAAAGGGAACAGGATAAATATCAGATGCTATAACGGCGGTGATACTACTGGGACTATCTCCGGCAACACAATGAAGCTCCGTCTGGTTGATTCTACGACGATCGGGACCTTTAAAAAGAAGATATGAATATGAAAACGAGAATATTGCTCCTGGCCCTTGCCGTTCTTTCGCTGGGTTTCTTTGCGACCTCCTGCAACAAGGCGGACTTTCTCGAGGGTACCAAATGGCGCCATACTTTTGTAGAAGACGTCCAGTCTTATGCCGCTGGCTCCAGCATTGAACTCATTTTTTCTTCGAAGTCCAGGTTCTACATGCTTGCCCTGAGTGAGGACGATGAACCATATGAGGGTTACGACGGCAAATACTCCGGCAAGAAGAACCTTGTTTATCTTGATTTCGGAAGCGGAGACGGATTGATCGGCGTCATTGACGGCAACCAAATGAAAATCGATTTCCTCGGCAAGGAAATAACCTTAAAGAAAAAGAGTAAATAACCCCCGCAGGAGGCCGCTTGGGCCTACTGCAGCCGTGTAAATTCGATCGTCTCGCCGGAGAGTGTTCTCCGCAGCGAGACGATTTTTCCGTCTGTGTAGTTGTACACTTCCTCCGTTCCGTCCTCGAAGGCGATGGTGAGCACTTTACGGCGGAGGGACCAGGTGCCTTTCCGTTCGGTGACGCTATGACTCCCGGGGATGCGGTCTATGGTCCCGTCGGGGTTGACATACATCGCCGGATAGGACGGCATGTGTGACTCGACTGTAAGGGTCACTTCCTTGTCGCCGGTAAACGACAGGGTGTTGGTAATCGTCATCGTGCCGGCGTCGGCGACGAAGATTTTTTCAACGAACTGCCACTGCGTCCCCGCGAGCAGCAACATCCCTGATATCAAAGCCTTTATCATAGTCGTCCGATATTTTTCAGTGTGAGAAAATGAAGCCAAAGTAAAGGCGTGGACCATGGGGCAGCATCTCGAAACCGGAGGTGACGGGAAGGAGATAGTCAGCTTTCAGGGTGATGTGCATCGGCCCGATGACCGCGATGTCGAATCCGATGAAAGGGTCGACCGCGAGGAATCCCTGTTTGTGGTAATAGGTGCCGTTAATCTGCGCCCAGTCGTTCTGTGGCTGTTCTGTCATCAGGAGGGTCGTCATCGCGCCGCCGCCGACGGTGACTCCGATGTAGGGCCGCATGCGGCCGAGGTTCATATACGCGTCGGCCAGCAGTCCGCCCCAGCCGTATTTTAGCTTGCTGCCGTTCTTGAGCTGGCCGAGGTTGGAGACATACCCTTCGCCGCCGATGCGGAAGTGCTTTCCGAGGTGGAGGCGAATGACTCCGCCGAGGCCCACCGGGACGCCCTTGGCGTCGTAGCCTATCTGCTCCAGGGTCCCCCTGAGATAGCCTGCGTGGACCATCATGCCCCCGTCAAAGCCTTGAAGGACTTTCCTTTTCTGCTTCTGATCCTGCTCATTCCCGAGATCCTGCCGCACCTTTGCAGGCGCCTGGGTTCCTGCAAGAAGAAGCAGGAAAATAAGGAGGTATGCGGTAATGTTTTTCAAACCAGTCGGGTGGTGCCGGTTATTGCGGCCCGGCACACAAAAATATGAATTTTTGTCAAAAAAATCGTCGCGGACTGGAAAATCAGGGATAAATGCGTTATATTTGCCTCATTATGAAAACTCCATCAGCCTTCATTTTTGCATCATTGCTGTGCATCCTTTTCTCCTGCGCCTCCAAGGAGACCACGGACAATAATGGTAACCAGGAACCCGGCCCGTCGCCTGAGCCGCCGGATCCCCCGGTCCCCGAAGTAGTGGTATCGAAAGGTGCCTATAAGCACGTCGTTATCATCGGTGCCGACGGCGCCGGAGCGTTCTTCCGGGAGACTGACACTCCCCGTTGCGACGAAATCTTCGGTGGCCAGGCCACGACGTACACGTGCCGGGTCGGAATGCCTTCCATGAGTGCACAGGGCTGGGGCTCCATCCTTCACGGAGTCCTTCCGGAGTACCACGGACTGACCAACGACATTATAAAGAACACCCCTTATCCGGCAAGCAGCCCCTATCCTTCCGTTTTCAAGGTGGTAAGGAACGCTATGCCGGACGCGGTGCTCGCTTCTTTCGTTGAGTGGAATCCCATCAATGTCGGTATCGTCGAGGACGGTCTGGACGTTGAAAAGGGGACCGGAGCCGATGACGCTGAAGTGACAGGTAAGATACTGGCATACCTCAAGGACAATACCCCGACGCTGATGTTCGTCCAGTTCTCCTCCCCGGATGACATCGGCGAATCTTCCGGATTCGGGACCGATATCTATCTGGCTACGATCAGCACGGTCGATGCACTCATCGGAAGTATCTACGACAAACTGAAGGCGAAGGACCTGCTTGACGAGACGCTGTTTATCGTCACAGCGGACCACGGCGGGATCAACAAGGGCCACGGCGGGGACACCGACGTGGAAAGGAATGTCTTCCTCGGGGTTTCCGGCAAGACCGTCGCAGACGACACCATTGTGGAAGCAGAGGCCCGCGACGTTGCGGCAATCGCCGCCTATGCGCTCGGGGTCGAGTGCCCCGCCGCCTGGACGGGCCGCGTCCCTGCCGGCGTCTTCAAGGATGTCAAGGAGGCCGCCCCTCATATGGATCCGGGTGAAGAGTACCGTGGCCACGAGACGGAGCCCACTCCCGCCCTCAGCGAGATTCAGGCTCTTCTTGCCGGTCACAACGTGGTCGCCTACCTCCCGTTCGACGGGAACTTCAGCGATGCTTTTAACAATGTGACGACCACTTATTCAGGGAACCTGAAATTCTCCGATGCCTACTATGGAGATGGTGTTGAGCTCAATAACGGCTACGTGACGTTGAAGGATGTTAAGGTGAACGCCAACTCTTTTTCCGTCGCCTTCTGGCTCAAAGGTTCTCCAGTTACTCCGGAGGCTGCCGATCCGGGCATCATTTCCAATAAGGACTGGCAGGAAGGGAAATATAAGGGCTTCATACTTGCGTACAGAGGCACCCGTGATCTCAAGTTCAATGTCGGCAAAGGTGAAAGCGATAACAAATATAGGATGGATTACGTACGCTACCTGCCGACCAATTTCGATACAGGCTGGATGCACGTCATCCTGACGGTCGACCGTCCTAACCGTAAGGTCCACATCTACATCGATTTCATCCCTGATGGAGAAGGTGGTGAACTCCAGACTTTTTTCGACAACGTCTCGTTCGACTCCCTGGACCTCAATATAGGTCAGGACGGCACCGGTAGTCTGGAATATAAACTTCCGGCCCAGATGGACGAGTTCATCATGACCTCCGATGTGCTGACTGAGGCAGATGTCGCGGCTCTCAAAGCCTACTATGAGCGTTGAGTTTGACGACATCCTTTTAAGACAGGACCTTGATGCGGACGACATCAAGGTCCTTCTTTCAGCTAAAGGGCCCCGGATGGAGGCCCTCCTTCGCCGCAGTCTGGATGTAAAGCTCTCTCATTTGGACAATTACGTCCATCTGAGGGGGCTGATAGAATTTGGGAACGACTGTGAGAAAAACTGCCTCTACTGCGGTCTCCGCAGCGGCAATGCGAAGGTAAGGCGCTACTGCCTTTCCGACGAGGAAGTCCTCTCCTGCGCCCGTCTGGCCCACGAGTTCGGATATGGATCCGTGGCCCTTCAGGCCGGGGAGCGCTCTGATTCGGAGTTTATTACCAGAATTGAGCGCCTTGTTCGCGAGATAAAGAAAATCGATGGCGGCAGCCTCGGCGTCACCCTGTCGCTGGGGGAGCAGCAGGAGGAGACCTACAGGCGCTGGTTTGAGGCGGGAGCCCATCGCTATCTGCTGAGGATCGAGTCTTCGGACGAGGACCTGTATTACAAAATCCATCCTCACAACGACCGGCATAGTTTCCGTAGAAGGGTAGATTGCCTGGAAATACTGAAGCGCATCGGCTACCAGACCGGTACCGGGGTGATGGTCGGCCTGCCTTTTCAGACGCTTGATCATCTGGCAGCCGACCTGCTGTTTTTCAAGAGGATGGATGTCGCGATGCTCGGCCTGGGGCCTTATGTCCCCCATCCGGATACGCCGTTATATCAGTTTAAAGAAATCATCCCTTCGCCGGCGGAGCGCATGGAATTGACGCTGAAGATGATAGCCGTAGCCCGCCTGATGATGCCGGAGATCAATATGGTGGCTGCTACAGCCAACCAGACGATTGACCCGCAGGGGAGGGAGAAAGCCATCGCCGCAGGAGCCAATGTTATTATGCCGAACCTCACCCCTGGGGAGTACCGCGAAAGCTATTTCATCTACCCGGACAAGGCCTGCGTAAAGGATGAGCCTGACCAATGCGGCAGATGCCTGGATATACGCCTCGCCGCCATCGGCCACAAAATCCTCTACAACGCCTGGGGCGACTCCCTCGCTTTCCTGAAGAAGTCCTAACCTTTCTTTCCCCTGAAACACCTTTTGCGCCGTGGCGCCTAACTGGTTGTGATTTAGCTTATTACATAAAACCCTATGCTCTTTTTTGCGCATAGGGTTTAGTGTAATCGCTTGTGTTTTAGGCGTTTATCCGCCACACTGGATTTCTGCGTCGAAGATTGCAACGAATAAGACATCATTGATGGAGAAAATATTATCGATAATCCACTGTTTGCTCATATTGTGATAACCAATTCCTTCAGCCAGAGTACCGGTTTGTCCCGGTGCTATATGCTGAAGGTACAGTTTATCGTGAAGTTCATCGAGGTCTGGAGCATCTTCCATTGACAAATAGCTCATCCCTCCTTTTGGGGAATAAATGTAAATGGCCTTGTCTGAATCGTTGTCAAACCCAACTGAGTACCAGTACTCGCAGGACCACAATGAAATAAGGCATATGAATACCAAAACAATATTTCTCAATTGTCTCATATTTGTTCCGGGAAAATGAAGGTTGCGGGAAGAATTGATTTAACTGTGTCCTTGTATTTGCGGGATACGGGGATGGACTGGCCGGCGACGGTGATGACGTCGGGGGCGGTGAGGGTGGCGTCGGTGAGGTTCACGAGGAAGGCGCGGTGGACGCGGAGGAAACCGGGGCCGAGGAGGTTCTCCCACTGGCTGATCCCGGTCTTGTTGCGGTAAGACTGCCCGTCACGGGCAAATATCCAGACCTCGGAATCGCGGGATTCCACATATAGGATGTCCTCCTTTTTAAGGGTAATTTTCTTGTAATCAGAGGTGAAGGTGACGGGGTAATCCGTCGGGTACTTCCTGTCTAGCCATTTAACCAGCAGATAGTTGCCATAAGCCAGGATGGCTAGAATGGCGGCGACGAAGACAGGATTGCCCAGCATGGCGGGCAATGTCCATTTGGAATAATCTTCCCCGTAAATAAAGGTGATGAAGATGAACTGCCACAGATAGATGAGCAGGAAGGTCATCATCATGACGCCGAGGATAATACATATCGTGTCTGCCAACTGCTTCTTCTTATTCTTGGTCTGTTCGACTTTGGGAAGAAGGAATGCCAGGGCCATCGCCGCCGGGAGGAATGAGAGGCTCATCAGGATTGCCTGCCCTAGGTCATAGTCTAAGCTTGTGAGCAGGACGCCCGTCAGAAAAATGGCGACCAGCCAGTAGGCGACTATGATGAAAACTTTCTTCATTCCGGAAACAAAAATACGTAATATTTCGTGAAAATACCGCAAAACATTGAGGTTGGGGGGATTTGACAGAAGGTCGGGGGGATTCTGTTTTGGAGAATAATTTCACTTGTGCGTACCTTTGCAGCAAGGAATTCCGAACCAGATGTTCAACCCTGAAAAATCTTGAGCCATGTTACCTTTAACAAATCTCTTCTCCCTTTTCGTTTCCGGCGGTCCGGTCGGAATGATTATCATCACCCTTCTTTTCATCGGCCTGTTCTTCGCCGCGTGGAAAGCCCCCGCGTGGGTAAAGGAAATCGGTATTGCCGCCCTTGTGGTCGGCATCTTCTGGACTCTCCTCGGTCAGCTTCAAATCGCAGACTTCCTGGCCGGTCACGACGATGTCGCTTTCAACATCATCGCCGGCGGCTTCAAGGTAAGCTTAATCCCTGTCCTTTACGGCCTTATCGTGTACTTCGTTTCCCTTATCCTCCGCGTGATTCACAAGCCAAGAATCTGAAGAATAAAGTCTTCAGGCGGGCGTAATGCTTTCAATTCTCAGGCGCAGGACTCCGGAGGGGACCTGCGCCTCGACTGTTTCCCCGACCTTCCCGCCCATCAGGGCGGCGCCGATCGGGGATTTCAGCGAAATCTTGCCGGCCTCGAGATCCATCTCGTGAGGACTGACTATCTGGAAAACCATACGGGTATTGGTCGAAAGATTCGAGAATTCGACTTTGCTCAGAAGGCAAACCCTGTCTGTGGGCAGGATATCGGGATTTATCACGCGAGAATTCTCCAGGACCTTCTGCAGGAAACGGATACGGCTGATGGTCTTCCCCTGAATGCGCCTCGCCTCACGGTATCCCGCATTATCGCTCCGATCCCCCTGGGCGCTAGCCTCCGCAAGGTCGTCCGTTACCTTGGGATAAACCACATTGATAAGATGCTTCAGCTCGGCCGCAATCTCGTCGTATCGTTGCTTTGACAGGTATTCCATGGCATAAAGATACTTAATTTCGGCGAAATTTACTCATTTTCCTTGAAATATCGCTTGCGATATAAAAATAAAATTGTATATTTGCATCGTGAACGATATAAATAACATCTAAATATGACAAAAATTTATGACTTCAAGGCTCTTAACAACAGGAGCCTCGAATTTGATTTCGCACAGTTCGAAGGCAAAGTGCTTCTGATTGTGAACACCGCGTCCAAGTGCGGTTTTACCCCTCAGTACGACGGCCTGGAGGCCCTTTATCAGAAATATAAAGATAGGGGACTGGTCATCGTCGGTTTCCCTTGCGACCAGTTTGCCCATCAGGAGCCCGGCTCCGACGAGGAGATTGCCGAGTTCTGCCGCATTAACCACGGTGTAACCTTCCCGCTGATGAAAAAGATTGAAGTAAACGGTCCGGGCGAGGCCCCGATCTATGCTTATCTTAAATCGGTAGCCCCCACCGAGGAGTATAAGGGCCTCAAGGCCAAGGCAACGCACAAACTGCTGAAAGGTCTGAGCAAGAGCGTGGAAAAGGAAAGCGACATCCTTTGGAACTTCACCAAATTCCTAATCAATCGCGACGGTACCATTGTCAAACGTTTTGCACCTGTTGCCGAGCCCGCTTCTTTTGAGAAGGATATTGAGCAAATGTTATAATGGACGATAAGTTCAAATTGGAGAACCAGCTCTGTTTCAGGCTATATACCGCTTCCCGGCTTCTTACCCAGGCGTATCATCCGCTGCTGGGTGAGCATGGTCTTACTTACCCGCAGTACCTGGTACTGCTGGTGCTGTGGGAGAAGGACGAACAGCCGGTAAACGACATCGCCAAGCGCCTGCTGCTGGAGACCAACACCGTCACGCCACTTCTGAAAAGGATGGAGGCAGAGGATATTGTAACCCGCAGTAAGGGTCAGGAGGATGCGCGCCAGATGATTGTGAAACTTACGAAAAAGGGGCGTGGCCTTCAGAAGAAGCTGACCGATGTCCCCGAGACCGTCGGCAACGCCGTCATCTGCGAGAGTGTAACTCCGGAAACCGTCCCCGGCCTCTTCGTAATGCTGGACGATATCATCAAACAACTCAAACAATAACCCAATCCCCATCATCGTTAACAAATTTCTAACCAATTTTGACGATTGTAGAGCCGTGTATTTATTGGGTATTCAGGCGGATACAGAATCATAAAATCTGCAATGGAACTACCAGTTTGAAGGTCACATTCCGTCCCATATTGGCTATACCGATATACTTGAGGCGACTAAGATGGGGCCTGGACTTTGGCGGTGTCCCTGCTGAAGGAGAGATTCTGGACATCGGCTGTGGCGGCGGAGCCAATCTACAACGTATGATGCAACGCAGCCCTAAGGCCTGCTTTCATGGACAGCATCGCAAGGCGACAGGGGGGTGTACTCAATAAAAGGACTTGATAAAACAGTATATTTTGCGTAACTTCGCATCTATGAACAAGATACTTACCATCCTGGCCACCATTTGCGCCATTGCATGCACCAGCAGCAAGACCACTAAGGGTTTCGTCGTCATCGGCTTCCCCTGCGATCAGTTCGGCCACCAGGAGCCCGGGACCAATGCGGAAATCGAAGAATTCTGTCGCCTCAATCACGGCGTCACCTTCCCCCTGATGGCTAAGTCCGACGTGAACGGCGAGAATGCCAATGAGGTGTTCAAGTGGCTGTATTCTGAGAAGCCCTTCACCGGATTCGGCGACAGCGAAACCGGGAAATTCATGGACGGAATGCTTTCCAAGGCCAATCCTGATTACGCCTCCAACCCGGATATCAAGTGGAATTTCACCAAGTTCCTCATTGACCGCAATGGGCGCGTCGTGGCCCGTTATGAACCTGTCGTTACTCCGGAGCAGATAGTGACCGAAATCGAGGCCTTGTTGTAAAAGGCGTCTCCCGCTCAAATGCACCCGAAAGCTCACTGGAGTCCGGAAGCGGATTACTCATCTACATCCTTCTTCATTCGCAGGATGGATACTTCGGGTTATGTCAAACCCGCCGAAGCACCCGAGGCGCGTCTTCCACTCATCGGCTTCATCTATGTGACATCGGGAGAAGTTCTCGTAGAAGTTGACGGAACGCCCTTTCTCTGTCAACCGGGGCAGATTCTGCTAATACCGCAGCAAAGCCCATTTGCTATCCGCTTCTACCGGAATGCCGTGGGTTACACGGGCGGTTTTGCTCCGTCCATCCTGTCCGATACAAAGCCTCTTAGATTCCTCTCCGAGCCGCTTCACCAGGGGTTCTGGTTTGATGAGGGAGCCTTTATAGGCGAACTCTTCAATATGCTGGAGACATCTTTTGAGAAAGGCGACCGGGCGTTCGTAGAGAAAGGCCTGGACCTTCTTTTGTCGCGCATCAAACCTGCTCAGGAAGCCGCATTCCCAACCGCCGTCAGCCAATTTCTGGAGTCGGTTTTCAACCCTAAGCAGATGCCGGGAACCATCGCATCCTATGCATCTGGAATAGGAATCAGCGAGAACTACTTGAGCCGTCTCGTAAAGAAATCCACCGGCCGCAGCGTGGGTGCCTGGATAGATATCGTCCGCATCCAGCGGGCCAAGCGCCTGCTGGCTGAAACCAGGGAGCCGATCATCGACATCGCCGCCGCTGTGGGTATAGAAGATCAGTCCTATTTTTCGCGCCTTTTCAAGAAAGAGACTGGTCTGACACCATCTGCTTTCCGAAAGAAGATGCAAGGATAATCCTAATTCCTTTCCATCCCAGCCTAAAATATCCCAACTCTTATAACGAACTTTGCATCGGTGTAAAAGTATTGTATGAATATCAACGGAATCATCATAGGGGCAGCCGTGTTCCTGAGTATCGGCATCTGCCACCCACTTGTCATCAAGATGGAATATCACTGGGGCAAGCAGAGCTGGTGGATCTGGCTGGTGGCCGGCCTGGCATTCTGCGTGCTGTCTCTCTTCGTTAAGAATGATATATTATCAATCATCATCGGTGGCTTTGCCTTCTGCTGCCTATGGGGTATCGGCGAAATGTTCCTGCAAGAGAAACGAGTTTTGCGTGGCTGGTTTCCGGAGAATCCCAATAGACACGAATATTACCAAACGCGCCGTAAAGAAATGGAGGGTAAGTTATGAA
The DNA here is from genome assembly GCA_017534745.1 of Bacteroidales bacterium. Taxonomy (GTDB): domain Bacteria; phylum Bacteroidota; class Bacteroidia; order Bacteroidales; family UBA932; genus Cryptobacteroides. The sequence goes on from JAFXVX010000019.1 coordinate 99,757, forward strand.
GCGACTGATTATCACGATACTCTGCCTGCTATTGGCCACCATGGCAGTAGCTCAGGAAAAGAAACTCCTGGCAGATTTCTATACGGTCCTGGGCCGATTCCAGCCCTATGCCGGCATCACATTGGGTGGCGGTGCAATGACGACACTCCTGATGATGGAAGAACCGGCATTACCCTAGGCCCCGATATCGCATTTCGTCCACAAAAAACGCTAAAATCTTGGAGAGGACGGAGTCCGACATCCAGGCATGCGAAAGCCCGGCCATAAAAGCCGGGCTCTTTTCGCGTGCGGATGGGGGGACTCGAACCCCCACGCCGTGAGGCACCAGATCCTAAGTCTGGGTTGTCTACCAATTTCAACACATCCGCGGGGCGGGGGATCCGGCGGCATTTGCGCCGGATCGCGGCGCGAAGATACTGCTTTTTCCTGAAAACACAACCTTTGCCGGCAAATTACTCTTCGGCAGGTTGCTCTGCTCCCGGGAGTCCGATGATGCCCTTGACGTGTTTAGCGTAGGTGTAGCCGGTGAGGTCAAAGACGGCGAACGAGTGGTCGAGGGAGAGAAGGAAGCGCTCGTAGTCTTTGGTCTCCGGGGCGCACCACTGGACCTCGGAGACGGCGCAGAGGCGGGGGAGGAGCATATATTCGAGATGCTCCGGAGTCGCGATGTATTCGGTCCAGAGGTTGGCCTGGACGCCGAGGATGTGGCTCTCGGTCCCGGGCTCGAAGCCGTCGGTGGGTTCCAGGGCATAGACCTTTTCGACGGGGAGGTAATTGCCGATGGCCAGGGGCTCCTTGTCCTGCTCTTCACTCTGGTAGTAGTCGAAGTAGCAGTTGGAGTTGGGCGACATGATGACGTCGAAGCCCTTGGACGCGGCTTCGATGCCGGCGGCGGCGCCCCTCCAGGACATTATGGTCGCGCCTTCCTGGAGGTCTCCCTTGAGGATTTCGCCCCAGCCGATTATCCTGCGGCCTTTGTCCGCGAGGATATCCTGGGCCCTTGCGGTCACGTAGTTCTGGAGGAAGTGCCTTGCGTCAGGGCCGGGCTTGATGTGAAGTTCACGCATCCTGGCGCGGCACTTAGGGCATGAGTCCCAGGGGACTGGCTTGCCGACTTCGCGCCTGCCGCCGAAACACTCGTCGCCGCCGATGTGGATGTACTCGGCGGGGAAGATGTCGGCGAGCTCTGTCATAACATCATCTATAAATGTGTAAATCCGGTCGTTACCGGCGCAGAGAATGTCCTTGGAAATACCCCAGATGGTGCGGACTTCGTAGGGGCCGCCGGAGCAGCCGAGTTCGGGGTAGGCGGCCATCGCGGCGTTCATGTGGCCGGGAAGGTCGATCTCGGGGATGACCGAGATGCCCTTCGCAGCGGCATAGGCGACGATCTCGCGGAGCTCGTCCTGGGTGTAGAAGCCGCCGTAGCGGATGCCGTCGTTGGAGTCCCAGTCCTTGGCCACCATTGTGCCGTTACGCCAGGCGCCGACCTCGGTGAGGCGCGGGTATTTCTTGATTTCAACCCTCCAGCCCTGGTCGTCGGTGAGGTGCCAGTGGAGGATGTTGAGCTTGTACATCGCCATCACGTCGATAATCCTCTTCATTTCGTCCGTCTCCCAGAAATGGCGGGCGGAGTCAATCATAAGACCCCTGTGGGCGAATCTCGGGGCGTCTGTGATGCGGCCGCAGGGAAGCACCCAGTCGGCTTTAGCTTTCTGCGAGCCGTAAACGGCCGGCGGAAGCATCTGCTTCAGGGTCTCGATGGCGTAGAGGAAGCCGTTCGGCGAGGAGGCGCCTACAAGGACGCTGTCCTTTGATAAATTGATCGTGTATGCCTCTGGGGCAAGGGCTTTGTCCTCGGAGAACAGGATAGTCCCTCTGCCTCTGCCGGCGGCTTTGCCGGTCACGGTCGCGAGCCTGTCGGAAAAAGCGTTGATGGCTGCGGATGCCACGTCAGCGATGCCTTCGCCCTGGACGACGGCGGCGCCTTTCACGCAGAAAACTCCTTCCGAAAGTTCCACTTCGGCCGGCATCGGGATCACACTGAAAGTCTCGGGAACGGGAGCCGCACAGGCGCAGAGGAGCGCAGCCGCGGCAGTAAAAACAAACTCTCTTGTCATTGGTTATTACAGTTTGTGCAAAAATAACTATATTTATTGAAATTTTGCGAAATGAAAATCGTATTTCTTGACAGCGCGACCATGGGGAACACCCCTCTTTCGCCGATATCCGCCCTTGGAGAGCTTGAGTGCTACGAGCGTTCCACCAGAGAGGAGGCTCTTGCAAGAGTAGGGGAGTGTGAGGTGCTGATAGTTAATAAGGTAAAAGTGGACCGCGACCTTTTGGACGCGGCGCCTAAGCTACGGCTCGTCTGCGAGGCCGCGACCGGTGTCAACAATATCGACACCGCTCTCTGCGCCTCCCGCGGCATCGCTGTGCGCAATGTGGCGGCCTACTCCACCGAATCCGTCGTCCAGACGACATTTATGCACATCCTCTCCCTGCTCGGATGTGCGCCGTATCTGGACTCAGTCGTCAAGCGTGGCAGCTATTCGGTCTCGGGTCTGTTTACGGACGTGTCCAGGCGGATAGTCGAAGCTGACGGCAAGACCATCGGGATTGTCGGCATGGGGACGATAGGCCGCCGCGTGGCCTCCGTCGCGGAAGCTTTCGGTATGAAGGTAATCTATTTCTCCACTTCGGGGACGAACCACTGCACCGATTATCCGGCCGTCACGCTGGACGAACTGCTCTCGCGCTCGGACGTCGTGACTGTCCATGCGCCGCTCAACGAGCGGACGAATGGGCTGATAGGGGCTGCGGAGCTCCGTAAGATGAAGCCTACTGCGTTCATCGTCAATATGGGCCGTGGCGGCATAGTCGAGGAGAAGGCTCTGGCCGAGGCGGTCGATGAGGGCGTCATCGCCGGTGCCGCCCTCGATGTATTCACATCGGAGCCCCTCCCGGCGGGCAGCCCGCTGCTCGCCGTGAAGCACCCGGAGCGCTTCCGCTTCACCCCTCACACCGCCTGGGCTTCCGATGAAGCCCGCCGCCGCCTCGTCGCCGGCATCGCTTCAAACATTTCTGCATTCTACGGAAAATAAACTGAAAATTTTATTGTAGATTTGCGGTATGGCTGGGAAAAGGCATACAGTGAGGAACCTGCTGCTTGGAGTGGTGGGTTTCTTTGCCGTTGTGCTGATTGCCCTGCAAATAGCTCTGAGCCCCAAGGTGTTGGCGAAGATAGTGAAGAGGGTTGCTGCCGAGCTGGTGCCGGAAGGGGAGGTTGAGTTCTCCGGTATAAGGGCTTCCGTGCTGCGGAATTTCCCCCGTATCGGGGTCACGATTGACGATTTTTCCCTGACATATCCCCACGAGCGGTACGCTGCCTACGATAGCCTCTACAGCGAAGGCGATATGGCCGAGAGGCATTTCTCCCTGCTGGATGCCGGCCGCGGCGAGGAGAAGGACACCCTTGCCTCCTGCCGGCGCGCCCACGCTTCGATCAATCTCCTGAAGGCCCTTCGCGGAGAGTACCACATCCGCCGCGCCGAACTTTCCAGGCCCCGTATTTTTGCCCACTATTTCGATTCTACCGCCGCCAACTGGGATATCCTTCCGCTCGGTTCTTCCGAGGAAAAGGATACCACTTCCGGCAAGACTGTCGTCACAGTCAGAAGAGTCCTGCTGGATGACTCTCCGTTTGTGGTGTTCACGGATCCGGCCGACACGCTGTATGGGCTTGTCACAATGAAGCAGATGTCCTACAAGGGCGCCCTTTCGACGGCGGACCTGACAGCCTCCCTCGCGGATCTTTCCGTGGACAGTCTCTTCGTCGCCGGCCGTCTTCCGTCCGACACCCTTGCCGTCGGCCTTGACCACCTCGGCCTCAAGGGCAACAAAAACGGCTTTGACCTCGACGCCGCTGCGACAGCGAGGATTATGAACTCCTCCCTCGGCAGGCTCAGCGTCCCGGTCAACCTCGAGACGAGGTTCTCCCTGCCTTCGACCGAAGAGGGATTCGCCGTCAGCGTCGAGAGTCTGGACCTCAAGGTCGCGCCTGTTCACCTGACGGGCTGCGGCGACGCCGTATTCTATTCCGACAGCACATATCTTCGTGCCGAAGCCCTCATAGACGACCTTCCGCTGAAGGATGTTCTGGAGTTCGTTTCCGATGTTTTCCCCACTGCAAAGCGAATCAAGACTGACGGAAAGCTTTCCCTGACGGCACTTTGCGACGGGGTCTATTCGAAGGAGTCCGGGACTATCCCGGAGGTGCTTGCGGAGCTCATAGTGCCGCCTGCCGCCGTTTCGTTCTCAGGGCTGCCGTACAAGGGGACCGTGAGCCTCGACGTCAACGCCGAGACCGATTCCCGGCTCTGCCTGGATGCGACCCTTGACGAACTGATGCTCGATATCAAGGGCGCCGAGCTCCTCTTCGAGGGCAGCGCCTCCGACCTTCTCGGCGAGGACCCTGACCTCAGTCTCGAAGGCTTCCTCGACGCCGACATTGCGGCGCTTACGGAAATGTTCCTCTCCGATTCCGATATCTACGGCAAGGGCTCGCTCAGCGCCGATATGGCCCTGAAAGCGAGGATGTCTCAGCTGTCCATGGCGAAAATCAGCGGCGCATCGGTCAAGGCGGACCTCACTGCGTCGGGCGTCAGCATCGACGACCGGGCCGACACGCTGGAGGCCGGCTTCAACTCCGCCAGGGTCAAGGTCGGCATCGGAGGTAACAAGATAGACGACAGCCTACGGAAGGGCGCCCGCGTCCTCTCCCTCGACGGATCAATCGACACCCTCTGGTGCGATTACAAGGGCGATGTCTCCGCTTCCGGCAAAGATATCAAGGTTCTCGCCCAGAACTCCGCCGCGATCCTTTCCGGCGGGAAAGGGCTGCAGCCGTTCATGGGGCTATTCAAGGCTTCTTCCGTCGCCCTTCGCGACAGGGAGGGGACGGCGGTCGATATAGAGAAATCCACGGAGACTTTCCGTATCATCCCTCCCCGCGGGGAGACGGGCGCGACCCTGAACCTTTCGGGGCGCAATGCTTCCGTGAACCTTATCAGCGGAATGGACAGGGTTGCGCTTGACTCACTGTCCTTCAAACTTTCGGCGACCCAGTCGGTACGTAAGCGCAGGGCTTCTGCGAGATACACCCATATGCTCGATTCCCTGCAGCGGCTCTATCCCGGAGTGCCGAGGGACACCATAGCACGTCGCTATCGCAGGGCTATGAGGAGCACCCATGCCGACGACCTTTCTTCCGGAGACATCAAGATAAGCCTCGGGAGCGGCGTCAAGCAGTACTACCGCGACTGGAACCTCTCCGGCAACCTGTCGCTCCACTCCGCCCTCCTCAGGACGCCGAGCTACCCGATAAAGCTTTCCGCCGAAAGGGTCAAGGGCTCTTTCACCAACGACGAGATCAAACTTGACAACATCACTCTCAGGGCAGGGCGGACCGACGTCTCGGCCAGGGGCCGTGTTCACGGCCTCAAGAGGGCCATCCTCGGCCACGGCATCATCTATCTTGATGCCACGGTGGATTCGGATTACATCGATGCCAACGAACTGCTCCGTACCTACGCCTACTCGACGACGCACAAGCCGTCGTCCGAGTTCTCCTCCTCGCAGAGCGAGTCGGCTTACGACAGCGCCCTCGAGGATGCGATCAGCGAAGCTGACGCCTCCTCCGAGCCCGACCTTATCATTGTACCGAAGAACCTCAACGCCAATATCTCCCTCAATGCCAACAGGATAAAGTACGACAGCCTCCTCGTGACCTGGGCCGCGTCCGACATCTCGATGCGCGACCGCTGCCTCCAGGTGACGAACACCGTCGCGACTTCCAATATGGGCGATATCTATTTCGAGGGGTTCTATTCCACTCAGTCGAAAAAGGACGTAAAGGCCGGATTCGACCTCAACCTGGTGGACATCACGGCGGAGAAAGTGATCACCCTGATTCCCGCCGTTGACACTCTCATGCCTATCCTCAAGTCCTTCTCCGGCCTTCTCGACCTTGAGATGGTTGCCACGGCGGATATGGACGAGCACATGAATATTAAACTGCCTTCCATCGACGGGATCATCAAGATTTCCGGCAAGAACCTGACCCTGCAGGACAGCGAGCAGTTTACGAAGATTGCCAAGATCCTGGTATTCAAGAACAAAAAGAAGGCGGTTGTCGATAAGATGAGCGTGGACGGCATGGTGCGGGACAACAACATCGAGATCTTCCCGTTCGTGCTTAAGGTTGACCGTTACACCCTTGCCGCTTCAGGCATCCAGAGTCTTGACGAATCGTATAAATACCACATCAGCGTCATCCGTTCGCCGCTGATCATCCGATTCGGCGTCAATGTGTTCGGCGAAAACTTCGACCAGATGAAATTCCGCCTCGGAAGGGCCAAGTACAAGAACACCCGTGTCCCTGTATTCACTAAGCAACTCGACACGGTCCAGCTCAATCTGGTCAACTCCATCCACAATATCTTTGAGCTGGGTGTCGAAAAAGCCATCCGCGAGAACCGTGACCAGAACCTCATCCGCGAGAAGATGGCCCTGGAGAACTACTCTGTCAACGCCGAGGTCGATACCCTGACCCGTGCGCAGCTCGACTCCCTCACCTTTATGCAGGATTCTCTTTCAATCCCTGAGGAAGAGCGCCTTAAGGAAAAACTTGACACCCTCGACGCCCAGGTCAAGGACTCCTCGGCACTTGAGGGCGAGGTCTCCCGCAGTTCGATGCTCAAGGACGCCCGCAAAGGCCGCAAGGCCGAGCGCGAGGTCGCCCGCGCCGCCCGCCGCCGCGAGCGCGCCGCCAAAAAAGCCGCTAAGTAGGTTTTGTAAAACAAAAATGTTATATTTGCGGAGATAAACAAACCTGTTTTTGATGGATTCTCCGTTTATTTTCGACCGCCCCGTTACGGGGAAAAATTTCATAGGACGCAAAAAGGATTCGCAGATTCTGCAGAACCTGATCCTCCAGAATGAGAACGTGGTGATTTCCGCTCCGCCGAAGTCCGGAAAGATGTCGCTGCTGGAGCACACGCTGTTTTCGATGCGCATGACCGGGACGCAGTTCCTCGTAGGGCAGATGTCCGCCCTCACGGCAAGGACCCTTTCCGATTTCATCTCGAAATACGGTTCGGCCGTGATGAGGATGGTAGCCTCGACTCCGACGGAGTATGCGGAGATTGTCGCCCGTTACCTCCAGGGCACCCACATAGTCTTTGACCAGGATGCTTTCACCGATAGCGGTGAGCCCGTGTCCTTCAACTGGGAGCCGGATGAGAACGATCTCGTTTCCATCCTTAAAATGCCTTACACTATCGCCCGGGACAGGGGAGAGGCTATGATCATGGTCATCACCGAATTCCAGAACATTGCCCTCATCGAAGGTGATGACATGATTTTCGGCGCTATGGAAAGGGTGATGAAGGAGGCGGCCGAGGAGAGCCGGAACATGTTCTCAAGCGTGTTCCTGGGTTCCGGAGTCAATGCGATGAAGGAGATATTCCGACACAGGCGCTATTTCTACCGCCTGACCGAACAGATAGACCTGTCCCTTGTCGATGAGAAGGAGATTGCCGAGCATCTTTCCAAAGGGTTCCTTTCCGGCGGAAAGGTTATCGACAGGGAACTTCTCACGAGCACTTGCCGCCTGTTCAGGAGCAACCTCTATTACCTGAACATGTTCGTTTCGATAGTGGATGCCCGTGCCAAGGGCTTTATCACCGAGGCGATGCTCATGGAGGCGCTAGCAAGCATTATCGCCATCCACGAGGCAAGGTTCGCCGCCATTATGAATTCCCTTACGACCCACCAGGTCAACCTCCTGAAAGCCATCATCGAAGGATGCACCCGCTTCAGCGGGAGCGAGGTCGTAAGGCGCTACAGCCTCAACTCTTCGGCCAATGTCAAGAGAGTCAAGGACGCCCTTATGAAAAAAGAAATCGTCACCTTCGCCGATGACGACACACCTGAAATCCTGGATCCCCTCTTTGAGTACTGGGTCCGCACTGTCTATTTCGGTAAAACTGTTGAAAAATGAAAAAGAAAATTGCAGTCCTCACCGGCGCGGGAGTGAGCGCCGAAAGCGGTTTCGCCACTTTCCGCGACAGCGGCGGCCTCTGGGAGCAGTACAATGTCGAAGACGTCGCCTCCATCGAAGGCTGGTATCGCAACAGGAAGCTGGTGCTCGATTTTTACAACGAGCGCAGGGCCCAGCTCAAGGACGCCGCCCCCAATGCGGCGCATCTTGCAATCGCTTCACTTGAAAAGGATTACGACGTCTGCGTGATAACCCAGAATGTCGATAATCTTCACGAGAGGGCGGGTTCCACGCGAATTATCCATCTTCACGGCGAACTGACCAAAGTCCGTCCGGAACACGGCATCTACGACGACACGGGAAGCGAGCGCGAGGTCATCGACATCGGCTACGATAAGGTCGTTCTCGGAGACAAGGCCCCGAACGGTGTCCAGCTCCGCCCCCATATAGTGTTCTTCGGCGAAGCTGTCCCCAAGATTGAGGCGGCGATCGATGTCGTGGGCGAGGCCGACATCCTCCTGATTGTCGGCACCTCGCTGCAGGTCTATCCGGCAGCCGGCCTCTACCGCTACGCCCGCCCCGACATCCCCATCTATATCATCGACCCTAAGGACGTTCCCGTTCACGACGCCCGTATCACCCACATCCGTGACGTCGCGACCAAAGGTATGGAAACCTTCATCTCCGGGCTGAAATGAAATTTTTTTGCAAGTCCGGAAAAAGTTTCTATCTTTGCGGTCCCAAATAAAAGGAGGTGTAAGCGAAATGATTATAGTACCTGTTAAAGAGGGTGAGAACATAGAGAGGGCCCTGAAGAAATTCAAGAGGAAGTTCGAGAAGACCGGAGCCGTCCGCGAGATGCGTTCCCGCAAGAACTTTGAGAAGCCGTCTGTCAAGAAGAGAATGGCTATGCAGAAGGCTATCTATGTCCAGCACATGAAGCTTATGGACGAGCAGTAATGCCGCCTCCAGGGGTTCGGACGGCCCTTTTTCCGTCCGGAGATATTATGGTCTACGGGCCTGTAAAGATCCTTCCGGAGAGAAGGGCGCCCGCCGCCGGAAACTGAAAAAGTTTTATTCAAGATGTACGCAATCGTTGATATTGCAAGCCAGCAGTTCAAAGTAGAGGCTGGAATGGAAATCTTCGTCAACCGCCTTCAGGCGAAAAACGGCGAAGAAGTCGTGTTCGACAAAGTGCTCCTCGTCCAGGACGGCGACGCCGTCAAGGTCGGTACCCCTTATGTCGAGGGCGCAGCCGTCAAGGCAACCGTCGTCGATGACGATGCCAAGGCAAAGAAAGTCCTCGTTTTCAAGAAAATCCGTCGCAAAGGATTCCAGACTCTGAACGGTCACCGTCAGAAGCTCACCAAGATCCGCATCGACGCTATCGCTTAATCTCCAGGAGGAAAGTATTATGGCACATAAAAAAGGTCAGTCAAGCTCCAAGAACGGTCGTGAGTCGCAGAGCAAGCGTCTCGGCCTCAAGAAGTTCGGTGGAGAGGTCGTGAAGGCCGGAAACATCATCGTCCGCCAGAGGGGCACCGTCCACAACCCTTCGACCAACGTCGGCATGGGCAAGGACCACACCCTTTACGCGCTCGTTGACGGCACCGTCAAGTTCACGAAGAAGAGAGACGACAAATCCTTTGTTTCCGTCATTCCGTTCGAGAACTAAGGGATTTGCAGTGAAAACAGGGATCAGGGGACTTGCATTTGAGAAAAGTGCAAAGTCCCCTGTCCTTCTTTGAAAAACCATCAGTTATGCTCACACTGAAGACTATACGCGATGAAAAGGAAAGAGTAATCGCGAAGCTCGCGGTCAAGAATTTTGACGCGCGCGAGACTGTCGAAAAGATCATCGCCCTCGACGACGAGAGGAAATCCCTCCAGACCGAGTCCGACGCCCTTCTCGGCGAACAGAAAAAGAAGGCGGCCCTCATCGGCGGCCTTATGAAGGAAGGCCGCAGGGATGAGGCTGAGGCCGCGAAGGCGGAAGTCGCCGCCCTCAAGGCCCGCAGCGCCGAGCTCCTTGCAAAGGCCGACGAGAACGCGAAAGTCCTTCAGGACACTCTCGTCCTCCTGCCTAACCTTCCGTGCGACCTCGTGAAGCCCGGCAAGGGCGCCGAGGACAACGAGATCGTGAAGATGGGCGGCCCGGAGCCTAATCTCCCGGCCGACGCCCTCCCTCACTGGGAACTCGCCCGCAAGTACGATCTCATCGACTTCGACCTTGGAGTCAAGATTACGGGAGCCGGTTTCCCCGTTTATAAAGACAAGGGTGCGAAGCTCCAGAGGGCTCTCATCAATTACTTCCTCGACCGCAACACGGCGGCCGGCTACAAGGAGGTCGAGCCTCCGGTGGTGGTCAACGCCGCCTCCGGTTTCGGCACCGGCCAGCTTCCCGACAAAGAAGCCCAGATGTACTATGTCGGTCTCGACGATTTCTATCTCGTCCCGACCGCCGAGGTCCCTGTGACCAATATCTTCCGTGACGTTATCCTTCAGGAAGGCCAGTTCCCGCAGAAGCTGACGGCCTACACGCCGTGCTTCCGCCGCGAGGCCGGCTCTTACGGCAAGGACGTCCGCGGCCTCAACCGTCTCCACCAGTTCGACAAGGTCGAAATCGTCCGTATCGAGAAACCGGAGGACAGCTACGCCGCTCTCGACGAGATGGTCGCCCATGTGGAGAGCCTCGTGAAAGAACTTGGGCTCAAGTACAGGATCCTCCGTCTCTGCGGCGGTGACATGAGTTTCACTTCCGCAATTACCTATGACTTCGAGCTCTACAGCGCAGCCCAGGGCCGCTGGCTCGAAATCTCTTCGGTGTCCAACTTTGAGAGCTACCAGGCCAACCGCCTCCACTGCCGCTACAAGGATGCCGCCGGGAAGACCCAGCTCTGCCACACCCTCAACGGCTCCTCCCTCGCTCTTCCGAGGGTCGTCGCCGCCCTTCTCGAAGACAACCAGACTCCCGACGGGATCGTCATCCCCGAGGTGCTCAGGCCTTACACCGGATTCGACGTGATCCGCTAATATGGCCCCCGACAGGACCATACTCGGTATTGACCCCGGAACCAACCTGCTTGGTTTCGGGGTAATCCGTACCAGCGGCAAGAAAGCCGCATTCGTTGACATGGGCATTCTGGATCTCCGGAAGGATAAGGACAACCTCCAGAAACTCAAGGCGATATATGACTGCATAAGCGAGGTCTGCAAGACCTACAGGCCGGACTGTCTCGCCATCGAGTCGCCGTTCTACGGAAAGAATGCACAGGTCATTCTCAAGCTCGGCCGAGCCCAGGGGGCGGCGATGATTGCCGCTATGGAGTTCGGCATCCCGGTGTTCGAATATGCACCGAGGAAAGCCAAGATGTCTATCGTCGGCAACGGCGCCGCTTCCAAGGAGCAGGTCGCCGTGATGCTCGAAAAGACCCTCGGGATGAAACTCGACGCCGCCCATCTTGATGCGACTGACGCCCTTGCAATCGCCCTTTGCCACCACTATGAGAGCATAAATCCTGTTTCCTCTGCCGCCTCCGGAAAGGGAGGCTGGGAGAAATTTATCAAGGATAATCCAGGCAGGGTAAAATAATTTCAAATTTTCCATTAACTTTGTAAGGTCAGCCCGTTCATTATTAAACGGTACTGTATTTAGTAGTAGTGTTATGTCCTTGAAGAAATCAGTCTCAATTCTGGTCCTGCTGCTGGCAGCTTTTGTCGCCGCCGCGCAGAACATTACCGTCAAAGCCATCCTTCAGGATTCCGATTCCGGCGACCCCGTCGGTTTTGCGACGGTTTCGTTAACCCCCCAGGGCTCCTCCAAGGCCTCTAAGTACACTCTGTCCGACGGAGAAGGCCATGTCGCAATCGAAAAGGTCCACCCCGGCAAGTACACGGTCAAGGCCGAACTTCTCGGCTATCAGACCTGGACCAGCGAAATGGATCTCCACAAGGACAATGCGGATCTCGGAGTGATCAAGCTCGCCCTTGACTCCCAGGTTCTCGACGCCGCCGGCGTGACCGCGGTCGGAAACCCCATCGAAATAAAGAAGGACACCATAGTCTATAACGCTTCTTCCTTCAAGACGACAGAGAACGACATGCTCGTGGACCTTCTCAAGAAGCTCCCCGGCATCGAGGTCTCCGAGGATGGATCCATTACCTCCAACGGCGAGACTATCAACAAGATAACCATCGACGGCAAGACCTTCTTCCTCGACGACCCGCAGCTCGCTTCCAACAACCTTCCCGCAAAGATCATCGAAAAGGTCAAGGTCGTGAAGAAAAAGTCGGAGCAGGCGGAGTTTACCGGCATCGACGATGGTGAAGAAGAGACAGTCATCGACCTCAACGTCAAGAAGGGCATGATGAAGGGCGTCTTCGGCAACGTGATGGCCGGCGCCGGCCACGACCTTCCTTCCACCATGAAGCAGAAGGAGTACGGCGACTGGAGGTGGCAGGGCGCGGCTATGGTGGGGCGTTTCACCGACAAGAGCCAGCTCAGCTTCATTGCCAACGGAAACAACACCAACAACCGCGGTTTCAACGACCTCTCCCGCAGCATGATGACTTCGATGAGGGGCGGCTCCGGCGGCGGTGGCGGCGGTATGGGCCGTGGCCAGGGCGGTTGGGGCACCGGAAACGGCATCTCCACGACCTGGATGGGCGGTCTGAACGGCGCCTGGGACCTTCTTGACAAGAAGATGGAGCTCTCCGGCAACTACCTCTATAACGGCTCCCGCAAGGTCGTCGAGGAGAACAGCCTCAAGGACACCTATCTCCCTGACGGCTCCACTCTCCGCAGCGTCAACGGCCAGTTTTCCGAGGATGATCCCAACAGCATAAGCTTTTCCCACGGTCATCGTTTCGGCATCCGCCTGGATCACAAGTTCTCGGACAAGACCTCTCTCCTTATCCAGCCTCAGCTCAACTTCGGCAACGGCACGTTCAACGAGCGCAGCAGTTTCTCTACCTTGTCTCTGGCTGACGGCGAGACCGACTGGGAAAATGCCAAATTGAAAAACGAAGGTTTCTCCAGTTCGCTTGGAAGCAATAAGAACCTCTCTACCAACGGTTTCATGCTCCTCCGCCAGAAGCTCGGCATCCCCGGCAGGACCCTGTCATTCTTCGGCCGCTGGTCTTATTCGCAGAACAGCATCAACGGCCTCAACCAGTCATTGACTAAGACCTTTGACAACGACGGCAATGAGACCGGCAGCGAAGTTGTCAACCAGCGCTATGACCAGAGCGCGCAGAACCGCAGCCTTCGCGGCCGTCTCGTCTATACGGAGCCTCTCGGCAAGAACTTCTACATAGAAGGCAACTATTCCTTCGGCTGGAGCCTCAACACTTCCGAGAAGAAGACCTACGACAGCGGTGCAATCGGCGGCGACCTGGCTCCCGGCTGGGACAGCTACAGCAGGGAAGGGGAGACCGGCAACGTCACCTATTCGAACAGCATCCGCAACAGGGCCCTCACGCAGACCGGCGGTATCAATCTGGCCTACCAGAGGGAAAAGCTCCGTGCCCAGATAGGTTTCTCCGTCCATCCGACCAGGACGACAAACACGACGGTTGACGGTGGCAAGACGACTTCCTACGATTCCGGATGGGACATCAAGTACGCCCCTCAGGCGATGCTCTTCTACGACATCAACGACAATACGGATATCCGTCTCTTCTACCGCGGTTCCTCGTCGCAGCCATCGACAAGCCAGCTGCTCGCAGTCGCCGACAATTCGAACCCCCTCTCGGTCACTTTCGGTAACCCGACCCTTGGTTCCTACTTCTCCCACAGGATATTCGGCGACCTCGGCCACACAAACAAGAAGACTTTCTTCTCCGTCAGGCTTCACGCCGAGGGCAACATCACCCAGAACCCGATCACCAGGGCTTCCTGGTACGATGAGAGCGGCGTCCAGTATTCGCTGCCCGTCAACGGCAATCCTTCCTTCGACGCCAACGTCAGGATGTTCCTCAACTCGCCTATAGCGAAGTCCAATTTCTCGGTTTCCTGGATGAATCGCATTGCCTACTCCAAGTCCAACAGCTATGTCGGGCAGTCCGGTTTCGATATGACCCCGTTCCTCAACGAGGATGGTTCAATGATTTACCACAACGACGCCGGTACAGGCTTCTTCGACGTCCACAATAATCTGGACCACGACGACTATTTCATCAACAGTATTATCCGCAACCTGACCCTCGTGGAGCGCCTCCGCTTCACTTACCGCAACGACAATATTGAGGCCACCGTCAGTGCCCGTACGAGAATGTCCAAGCCGTGGAACACCATCAAGACCGCATCGACAAACGCCACCTGGAACAACCAGGCCGAGGCTACCGTCAACTGGACCATCGGCCGAAGCGGCGTTATCCTCAAGGCCGACTTCGATTTCAACTGGTACAACGGCTACACGACAAAGCAGCCCAATGAATACATCCTCAACGCCGAGGTCTCCAAGCTTCTCTTCAAGAAGCAGGCGACCCTCGCCCTCAAGTGCTACGACATTTTCAACCAGGCGAAGAACCTGACCGTGACCGACGCCTCCAACTATCACCAGGAGGTCCGCAACAACACCCTCGGCCGCTACATCATCCTCTCCTTCACCTGGCGCTTCGGCAACTTCGGCAAAGCCGGCCAGCAGCTGCAGCAGCGCTACGGCGGCGGCCCCGGTGGCTTCGGCGGTCCTCGCGGAGGTTTCAGATAAAAAAATGGCGACCGGTAAGGCCGCCATTTTTGTTGGGTATTATCTCTTCTAGATAACTCCCTTCTCCAGCATCGCGTGGGCGACTTTCATGAAGCCCGCGATGTTGGCGCCCTTGACGTAATCGACGGAGCCGTCGGGCTTCGTGCCGTAGCGGACGCACTGCTCGTGGATACTCTTCATGATGTAGTGGAGCTTGGCGTCAACCTCTTCGGCGGACCAGCTGATGTGGCTCGCGTTCTGGGTCATCTCGAGGCCGGAGGTCGCGACGCCACCGGCGTTGACGGCCTTTCCGGGAGCGAAGAGCACTCCGTTGTGCTGGAAGAAGTGGATGGCGTCCGGCTGGCAGCCCATGTTGGACACCTCGCAGCAGCACCAGCAGCCGTTCTTCTTAAGCTCCTCAGCGTCAGCGAGTGAGAGCTCATTCTGGAAGGCGCAGGGGAGGGCGATGTCGCAGGGAATGCTCCAGGCCTTCTTGCCGGCGGTGAAGATGGCCTTGCCGGGGAACTTCGTCGCGAGGTCTTCCACCATATTGCGGTTGGAGGCCCTCATCACGAGCATGTACTCGTTCATCTCGGGGGTGAGACCGTCGGGAATCTCGCAGACGCCGTCGGGGCCGGAGATGGCCACTACCTTGGCGCCGAGCTGGGCAGCCTTCTTGGCTGCTCCCCAGGCCACGTTGCCGAAGCCGGAGATGGCGATCTTCTTGCCCTCGATGCTCTTGCCGGCCTTCGCGAGAAGGTGCTGGGTGAAGTAGAGGGCGCCGAAGCCGGTGGCTTCAGGACGGAGGATGGAACCGCCCCAGGTCATACCCTTTCCGGTGAGGACGCCGGTGTTGTACTGGCGCGCAAGCTTGCAGTACATGCCGTCGAGGAAGCCGATTTCGCGGCCGCCGACGCCGACGTCGCCTGCGGGGATATCCTGGTCGGGGCCGATGCAGTTCCAGAGCTCAAGCATGAAGGCCTGGCAGAAACGCATGATCTCGGCGTCGGACTTTCCGACGGGGTCGAAGTCCGAGCCGCCCTTTGCTCCGCCCATCGGAAGGGTCGTGAGGGCGTTCTTGAAGGTCTGCTCGAAGCCCAGGAATTTCAGCATCGAGGGGTTGACGGCCCTGTGGAAACGAAGACCTCCCTTGTAGGGGCCGATGGCGGAGTTGAACTGGATGCGGTAACCGGTGTTGGTCTGGATTTCGCCGCGGTCGTCCACCCAGGTGACCCTGAAGGAGAAAATGCGGTCCGGCTCGACAAGCCTTTCCACAATCTTCGCTTCCTCAAACTCGGGGTGCTCGTTGTAAACGTCCTCGATGGATTCGAGAACTTCCCTGACAGCCTGCAGATACTCTTTCTCTGTAGGATACTTGGCCTCAAGGCGGGCCATGATGTCATTGGTTTTCATGTAGTATAGTGTTAGTATTTGGTGTTTTTATTTAACTTCCCAGGTCGCTCCGCTGTGGAGGAGTTCGTCCAGGGAATGAATCTTGGATTTTGCGGCAACTTCCCGGACCTGGGTATCGACCCTTTCGTCGTAGGTGCCGTCTTCGACGCGGCGGATGACGCCGAGCGCGACCGGGAATTCCGGCCACCTCATGTCGGCGAGCTGCATCTGAAGGCCGAGATTGTCGGAGTGGGAGTCGTGGACAAGGATGTCTTCCTCGCTCACCTCGCTCCTGAGCGCCGTCTTGAGGCGCCAGCCGTCGAGCACAAGGCACTTGTCGGAGTCTTTTCCATAGATCATCTTCTCCCCGTCGCGGAGGACGATGGTGCGGTCTGCGCGCGTCTCCTTGTCGGTCACGTCGGAGTGGATGCCGTTGTTGAAAATCACACAGTTGGTAAGAAATTCCATCACTGCGGCGCCCTTGTGGCGCGAGGCCTCCAGCATAATCTCCTCACTTAGCGCGAGATCCACATCAAGGCTGCGGGCGAAGAAGGTGCCCTTTGAGCCCAGCACGAGGCTTCCGGGATTGAACGGGTTCTCGACCGTGCCGTAGGGCGAGGTCTTGGTGACCGCTCCGAGTTTCGAGGTGGGGGAGTACTGGCCCTTCGTCATACCATAGATGCGGTTGTTGAAGAGCATGATGTTGAGGTCCACATTGCGCCTGATGGAGTGGATGAAGTGGTTTCCGCCGATGGCGAGGGCGTCGCCGTCGCCGCTGGCCTGCCAGACGCAGAGCTCGGGGTTCGCAACCTTCACGCCGGTCGCGACTGCGGTCGCGCGCCCGTGGATGCTGTGGAAACCGTAGGTATTCATATAATAAGGAAGACGGGAGGAGCATCCGATGCCGGACACCACTACGACCTTTTCCTTGTCTATTCCTTTCTCCTCACAGACTTTGGGGAGAACCCTCTGCAGGGCGGCGAGTACTGCGTAGTCGCCGCAGCCGGGGCACCAGCGCACTTCCTGGTCGCTCTTGAAATCTTTCTGCGTGTATTTCATACCCTACAAAGCTTTTTTGATTGAAGAGAGAATCTCGTGGACAAGGAAGGTCTGTCCCTGGACCTTGTTGCACTGCAGATACTCGTGGGCGGGATGGGTGCTCCTTAGGTAGGAGGCGAACTGCCCGGAGTTGAGTTCACAGACGAGTATGCGTTCGAAACCGGAAAGGACTTCCCCGGTGTTGGAGGGAAGGGGATTGAGGAAGTCGAAATGGGCGAAGCTCACTTCGAGACCTTCCTCCCTCGCCTTTTCCACTGCGCTGAGGATGTGGCCGAAAGTGCCGCCCCAGCCGACGACAAGAAGCCTGCCCTTCGACGGACCGTCTATCTCGAGCGGCGGGACCATGTCGGAAATTCTGGCGACTTTTTCAGCCCTTTCGGCAACCATCAGAGCGTGGTTCTCCGGGTCAGTGGAGAGCGCCCCGGAATGCTGCTTCTCCAGGCCGCCGACTCTGTGCTCAAGGCCAGGGGTGCCGGGAACGGCCCAGGAGCGGGCGAGAGTCTCCGCATCCCTTTCGAAGGGGCGGAACGGCTCGTCCGAGGCCTTTGCATAACGGGGCTTGATCTCAGGATACGAGTCCATCGAAGGAATCTTCCACGGCTCGGAACCGTTGCCGAGGAAGCCTTCGGAGAGAAGGAGCACCGGGGTCATCCTTTCGAGCGCAATCTTCGCTGCCGTGAATGCTGCATCGAAGCAGTGGGCCGGAGAATGGGCGGCGATGACGGGAATCGGGCACTCGCCGTTACGGCCGTAGATGGCCGTGCCGAGGTCCGTCTGCTCCGTCTTTGTAGGCATGCCCGTGCAGGGGCCGGCGCGCTGGACGTCCACTACAACGAGCGGAAGCTCGGTCATCACGGCAAGTCCGAGAGCCTCTCCCTTGAGGGCGAGGCCGGGGCCGGAGGTCGTCGTGACGGCGAGCCTGCCGGCGAAGGACGCGCCTATCGCCGTGCAGATGCCGGCGATCTCGTCCTCGGTCTGCATTGTCTTGACACCCAGGCTCTTGTGAAGAGCAAGTTCTTCGAGTATTGCCGTGGCAGGGGTTATGGGATAAGAGCCGCAGAAAAGCTTCAGGCCGCTTTTCTGTGCGGCTGCGATAAGGCCCCACGCAAGGGCCTGGTTTCCGGTTATATTCCTGTAGGTGCCTTTCTCAAGCGGAGCCGGGTCGATCTTATAGACGTTCGGCACCGCCTGGATGGCGGCGGCGTAGTTGAAACCGTCGGAGACCACTTTGCGGTTGGGCTCCACCATCTCGGGGTGCTTCTTCGAGAACTTCGAGGCGATGTAGCCATAGACATAGTCGAGAGGGCGGCTGTAGATGTAGCACGCCATCCCGAGGGTAAACATGTTCTTGCACTTGAGGACGGACTGCTGGTCGAGCCCGCTGCCGGCGAGGCTCTCCTTGGTCAGCTCCGTGATCGGGGCCACTATGATGTTCCTGTCGGAAACGCCTGCTTCGGCGAACGGGTCATCCGTCGAGAAGCCGGCTTTTCTGAGGGAAGCCTCGTCGAAGGCGTCGGAGTTGACAAGTACGAGCCCGGTGCGGCTCACCCATTTGGCGTTGGCCTTGAGGGCCGCCGGGTTCATCGCTACCAGCATGTCGCAGTAGTCGCCCGGAGTGTTGACCTTGCGGCTGCCTATATGGACCTGGAAACCGGATACTCCGGAAACAGTGCCTTTCGGGGCACGTATTTCTGCCGGATAGTCCGGGAAGGTTGAAAGTGAATTGCCGAAGACCGCGGAGGTGTTTGCAAACAGGGTCCCTGTGAGCTGCATCCCATCGCCGGAGTCTCCGGCGAAACGTATCACGACGTCTTCAGCGTCAATGACTTTATGCTGCATATCTAAAAACTGAATTTTGCCATTGCGAGGACACGGTGGTTGCCGACCCAGTGGAGGTCCTTTGTCACAGTGCCGTTCTTGTTGAAATCAACATCGACGGCAACCTTGCCGTCCGAGTTGCCGCCGTACTGGGCCATTGTGTAGTCATATTCTACGGCGAAGGTGAATTTGCCAAGGTTGTAGGCGAGAGTCGGGCTGAAGCGCATCATTTGGTTAACATTCTTGAAGCTATTGCCGCTGAAATAGTAGAGGGAAGCGTCAAGCATCTCCTTGCCGCCGACAAGACCAAGGTTCTTCTGGTAGCCGACCATGCCGATAAACTGGAATTTCTTTCCTACCTGACCGGAAAGGAAAGTCACGACCGACTGGGTCGGGGTGTATTCATACGAAAGGTCGTCCTTCGCCTTTGTGGCTGCGTAGCCGCCGCTCAGCTGCATGTGCTCTCCGCTCTGTACATAGATGGCTTTGGCCTTTATCTGCCAGATCTTTCCGGTGTACTGGAGGAACATGAAGGCGTTGACTGTTGAGAGCCACTCGTTGTATTTCCTTCCGTTGAGCGGATCGGTGTCGTCTTCCTTATTGTTGTAGAAGCCATAGTGGGGCCTGATGCTGAGTACGGAGACACCGGCGCGGCCGAGGAAGCCGCCCGCCTTGACGGAAATCCCGGCGTACGCCTCCGGAACAATGGCGTGGCGCTGGTATTTGTTGGTGCTTCCGTCAGGGCCACTGGAGCGGTACTGCAACTGCTCTATGAAACCGGCGGCGAAGGTAACCGGACCGACGGTCGCGTTGTACATTATCTGCGCGCTGCGGTTGAACGCAGAGAACGGCGCGCCGGTCTCAAGGGCAATCGTGTTGGCAAGGTCTGCGGCGATTGGATGCCATGTCTGGCCGATCAACAGGCTGTGGGAGAACTTCTCCGAGGGCTCCCAAAAGAGTTTCGCATAGGCCTGGCGCATACGGAAAGTGCCGATGTTGCCGCTGGAGTTGAGGCAGTAGAAGTCCGCCTCAATCTTGGCTTCGATGTTGGTGTTTCCTATCTTGTAGCCCTTGATGTCGAGTCCGAGCCTCGTCGAGATGGCCTGGAATCCGAATTTGCCGACAGCATTGATGTCGGCGCCGTTTACCATTTCCCTGTCGAGAGGCATGAAGTAGAACATGTCTTCGGAGCCGCATTTGTTATTACGGGAATCGTAGAAGGCGTAGGAGCGGATAAATCCGTAGGGCTTGAAGTGGGCCTCGAGGTGCTCCTTGACGGCTTCCTTCCTGGCCGCCTTTTTAGCGGCCTTGTCAGTCTGCTCCTGCGCGTAAACGACGGAGGAGGCGAGAATTGAAGCGCCCAGGGCGATAATTGTCAGTATTCTTTTCATGTAAAAGCGTTTGTCTTTTTCAAGACTACAAATTTAACGGATTTTCTTAAATTTATTAAATAAAATTAAGTAAATTTGCGGCCGCAAAAAAGATAATCTTAAACCTTACTTATAATGTCTTCAGACAAAGGCAAATTCAATGTGAAGTATTGTGTCTTCCTGCCGATAGTGCTCATCGTCACAATCTTCCTCTGGGCCGTCCCGACATCGTTCTTCGGCATCGAAGCCCTTACCGTTGTACAGCAGAGGGTTATCGCCCTGTTCGTGTTCGCCGCCCTTATGTGGATTTTCGAAATCATCCCCAACTGGACGACCTCGCTGCTGGTTATCGTTTTCTCCCTGCTCACGGTGTCCAACAAGGGAATCGGCTTCTTCTGCGACCCTGAAGCCGGCCAGCTGGTCAACTACAAGGACCTGATGGCGGCTTTCGCCGATCCGGTCGTCATGCTTTTCCTCGGCGGTTTCGTCCTTGCGATTATGGCCGAGAAATACGGCCTTGACGTGACCCTGGCCAAAGGACTCCTTTCATTTTTCGGCACCAAGCCCAGAATGGTTCTACTCGGTTTTCTGCTGATTATCGCCATCTTCTCGATGTTCATGTCCAACACGGCTACGGCTGCGATGATGCTGGCCTTCCTGGCCCCGGTGCTCGCGAAGCTGCCGTCTGACGACAAGGGCAGGATAGCCCTCGCCCTCGCCATCCCGGTGGCGGCGAACCTCGGCGGCATCGGCACCCCCATCGGAACCCCGCCCAACGCCACGGCGGTCAAATTCCTCGCCGAGGCCGGTTACGACGTGACCTTCGGCGAGTGGGCTCTCCGTATGATTCCGTTCGTTATCATCATGATACTCCTCGCCTGGGTGCTCCTTCAGGTGCTTTTCCCCTTCAAGAGCAAGGAGATCAAACTTGAAATCCCGGAGAGCAATCGCAAGGCCGACTGGAAGACCTATGTTGTGTGGGTTACCTTCATCGGGACCATCCTCCTCTGGGCGACCGAGCAGTGGACCAAGATCAACTCCAACGTGGTGGCCCTCATCCCGCTCGGCGTTTTCACGGCAACAGGTATCTTCACAAAGGATGACATCAAGGAGATCAACTGGAGCGTCCTGTGGTTGGTAGCCGGAGGTTTCGCCCTCGGCACCTGCCTGCAGGGGACCGGCCTTGCCAAGGTCCTCATCAATGCGATTCCTTTCGGCACGATGTCAGTCATTCTCGTACTCATCATCGCGGGTCTCGTGTGCTACTTCCTTTCCAACTTCATCTCCAACAGCGCTACTGCAGCCCTGCTCATCCCTATCCTCATTGTGGTAGCAGGGGGCATGGCTGATCCCGAGGCCGCCAACAACGCCCAGTTCCTCTCCCTCGGCGGCACCAAGGCTATGATCAGCTTCATCGCGATGTGCGCCTCCATCGCCATGCTCTTCCCGATTTCCACGCCTCCGAACGCTATCGCGTCCTCGACAGGCCTCGTGGAGACCAAAGACATGGCCAAGATCGGCATCATCGTCGGTGTCGTCGGTTTTATCCTCGGCTACTTCTGGCTCACGAAGATTTTCCCCTTCGCCATGGCGTAGGGGGATTTCCCTATACTGAAAAAGAGACTGGCTCTGCTTTGAGTCAGTCTCTTTTTTGTGTTGGGTGTTAATGAGGCTTACTTCTTCCCGAATCCGGGGCCGGGGCCGCCGCCGCGGTTCATTTGTTCGCGCTTCATGCCATGCCCCTGGTTTTTCTCCTGATCGTAGATCTTCTGGATCTGGCGGGGAGAGAGGAATGCGCGGAACTTTTTGTAGTAGCCCTCGCGGACGTCGATAATCTCGCGGCTCTGGGCGAAACGGTTGAGAATCATCTGCTCAATCTCAGCATCGGTCTTACGGGAGGGCTCGGCACCGGGTTCGACTTCCTTCTTTGCGGGCTGATATTTCTGCTTCACGGCGAAAATATCATTCTTGTAGGCCTTGAAAACGGGGATGAAACGATCTGCTGTCGCATCGTCGAGGGCAAGCTCTTCAACGAGTTTCATGCACTGGAATTCGACCATCTGCTCCCTTGAGGGACGGGGCTGGTCGGGGCCGCCTTTTTTGGGTTGCGCGTTAAGCGCGATTCCTGCCGAAATGGCTGCAACGGCGAGGAAAACAATCATTTTTTTCATGGTTCTTTTCTTTTGGAGGGTTATACACTATTCATCCATCAAATCGAGGAATATATCGTTTTCGGAAAACTCGACCCAGGAGTCGAGTTCCTCGTCGGAGAGGGACTGCTCGTACTGAAGCATAATGTCCGAAAGGAGGGTTTCCTGTGGTCTGGGACGGAGCGTGAAAAATGCCACTGAAGCAACGAGTACTATGGCTGCCGCCGCGGAGACCCAGCGGATGACAAGGCTCCTTCTCTGCCTCCCGGGGATTGCGGCCAGTTTCTCATGCATCGCATCGAAATATCCGTCCGGTACGGTGTAGGGCATCTTTTTGCCGATATTGTTAAATTCCTTTTCCATATCTTAAGAGATAATTGCGTTCTTGATTTTTTCTTTTGCGTAGTGGTAGGCCACCTTGAGTGTCTGGACGCTGCTTCCTGTCACCTCCGCAATCTCCTCGTAACTGAGATCATCGTAGTAGCGGAGGGTGAAAACCGTGCGCTGCTGGGGGCTCAGGGCAAGGAGGGCCTTCTGGAAGCGAAGAGCCGCTCCGTCGGAGAGATCCACTCCCGGCGAGCTCTCCAGCTGGTCCGCAAGGAAGGAGTTCTCCTCCGTGAGAGAGATCTCCTTCCTGCGGGAGAGGAATCGCAGGCACTCGTTGGTGGCTATCCTGTAAACCCAGCTGCGGAGCGCGGCTTTTTCGCGGAGGGAGCCGAGTCCTTTATATATATGGATGAACGTCTCCTGCAGGATGTCCGAGGCGTCGTCGTGGGAGGCGACCATCCTGCGGATGTGCCAGTAGAGGGGCTGTTCGAATTCTTTCAGAACCTCTTCGAATGTGACTCCCGGAGTCCGTTTATGCAGAAAAATGTTCATTCCGTAAAAACACTCTGCAATAAAGAAACCAACCGCGGCAAAAAGTTAACGCGGGGGGTTAAAAAATTTCTTTGTTGGAGTTTACGTAGCCTCTCCACTTCTCTATCAGGGCGGTCATGTCGGCCGGGACTGGAGAAACGAAAGACATGCGTTTCCCCGTGGAGGGATGGGCGAAGCCGAGCGTGCGGGCGTGAAGCGCCTGGCGCGGGCAAAGTTCAAAGCAGTTTGCTATGAACTGACGGTATTTGGCGTAGATGGTGCCGCTGCGGATTTCCGAGCCGCCATAGCGGGCGTCATTGAAAAGCGGGTGCCCGATGGAGCTCATGTGGACCCTGATCTGGTGGGTCCTGCCTGTCTCCAGCTGGCATTCGACGACCGTGATGAAGCCGAAACGCTCGAGAACGCGGTAATGCGTCACGGCGTGCTTGCCCTTCTCCGGGTCATCGACGTTACGGAAGCGGAGACGGTCGTTGGGGTCACGGCCGATGTAGCTTTCGACAGTGCCCTCATTCTCTTTGATATTGCCCCAGACGACTGCGGTGTAGAGCCTGTCCGTCGAGTGGTCGAAAAACTGCTTTGCGAGGGACATCTGGGCCTCGTCGGTCTTCGCGACGACGAGGAGACCGGAGGTGTCCTTGTCTATGCGGTGGACAAGGATGCCCATCCTCTCGTCGCTGCCTTTTTCAAGGCCAAGGTGGAACGCCAGGGCGTTGACGAGGGTACCGGAGAAATTGCCGTGGCCCGGGTGGACGACCATCCCGGCCGGCTTGTTGACAACAAGCAGGGCATCGTCTTCATAGACTATATCAAGAGGAATATTCTCCGGAAGGATCTCGACACCCCTTCTCTGATAGGGCATTACGAAGCGAATAATGTCTCCGGGACGGACGATAAGGCTCGCCTTGGCCGGGACGTCGTTCACAAGGACGAAGCCCGCCTTGATGGCGAGCTGCACCCTGTGCCGCGATGTATCTTCCTGGTGGGTAGCGATGTAACGGTCAATCCTGTCCGGTTCCTGACCCTTGTCCACGACAAGGCGGAAATGCTCGAACATCTCCTGCTGCTCCTCTTCCGGAAGGATCTCGCCCGGAGGAATCATTTGGTCGGGACCTTGGAAAGGTCGTTAGTGAGCCAAATTGCGACGGCGGTGCCCATCGTGCGCGAAGCGCGCGGCGGGCCGTCCTGCCTGTAAACGACAGCGTCGAGCGAGTCGGCGTAGGTCCTTATGCCTTCGTCAAAACGGACGCGGCCGACATTGAGGTAGCTGTCGTGGATGGCGTCCATGGCGCTGATGTATTTCATGCCGGAAAGATACGGGATCGTCGTCCTGCTGTCCGAGGGGTTGAGGCCGACGGTCAGGTCTATCTCAGAACCGGCGATGACTTTCTTGCCGGGAGCTATCACTTTACCGCCGCATTTCTGGCCGAGGACATTGTTGGTCGCCATGTCGGAGACGTAGTCGAGGCGGCCCAGCGAAAGGCCGTGATTGACTATCTCGGCCTTGGCCTGGACGAGGGAATAGCCGATGAGGTTCGGCATCGTCGTCGTGCGCGGAACCACGGAGTTGATGGTGAGGAACACCATACGGCCCTTTTTGACACGGGAACCGGCCTTGGGGTTCTGGCGGAAGACCGCGCCGGCGGAGAGGCGCCTGACAAACACGGAGTCCGCCACTTTGATCTCGACCCCGCCTTTTGAAGCCGCAACCTCCGCTTCGGCCGGCGTCATATTGATGAAATCCGGCACCTCGACGGTCTTGCCGTGACGCGTGGCTATGTGGAGGAAAATGGACGCCACCACTATCAGTACCGTCACGAACAGCGCCCCGAGCAGGACGTTTCGGACTATCCAATTGGAGAATATCTCCTTCCAGTCTATTTTCTTTGCCATTGGTTCGCTTTGATTCTCTTGCAAAGATAATCAATTCGGCGTGAATATTGCAAAGAAGGGCGCCGGAAATCAAAACTGATAAGAATATTATGAAAAAACTTCTGTTTGTCCTTGTAGCCGCGCTTCCGCTTTCGCTCGCGGCGCAGAACCTTACCACGGTAGCCTCCGGCAGCCTTGAAGGTGTCTCTGAAGTCAATCGTATAAGTGTTAAATTCGCCTGGGGTGGTGCTACTGTGGCAGGCATGAGTGAAGAAGCCTACTCTCTCACCGACAAAGCCTGGGAAGACGGAAAGGCCGAGGCTGAGCGGCGCTTCATAGTGGAGCTCAACAACTCGCTCCGCCGCGCCGCCATCGAGGCCGCCCCCTTTGAGAATACCAAATACACCCTTCTTTTCTCCGTCCTCGGAGTCTCCAAAAACGGCGATGTGACCGGCCTTGCCCAAATCCTCGATTCTTCCGGCGCTGAGGTTGCCGTGATCGAAAGCATTCACGGCAAGGGCGGCAAGGTCGGCAGCCTCTCGAACCTCGCCGGCGACGGTATGGAAAACGCCGCCCGAAGCCTCGGACGCTGCTTCCTCCGCGCCTTCGGTATCATCTACACCCCGACCGAGCAGGAGACCGAATCCATCAAGCAGCTCCAGGTAGAGATCGACTCCCTCGAAAAAGGCGTGCGTGACGCGACCGGCGCCCTCTACCAGAGCGCCAAGCGCGCAACCCTCGAGCAGTACAAGCGCTTCCTCGAAAGCCTGCCGTTTGTGAAGTAAGCCTTTAGCAATGAAAAAAGAGACTGACTCAATGACGAGCCAGTCTCTTTTTTGATGTGTGCGTGGTCTTTAGAACCTCAGGGCTAAGCCGAGGCCGTTGCGGCCGGAGACGACGTTGAAGGACATCTGGTTCCGCTGGTTGTAGCTGTCCGCCGCCCAGTTGAGGCGCGCGTTGCCGATGCAGAAGAGGGGAGCACCGACGGTCATCGCGGTCACACCGACGCTGAGGAAGACGACGCCGCTGTAGTATAGTGCGGCTGACCACGGATTGTAATCAAGGTAGCCGCTATCACTACTATAATCCAACATAGTGGCCGCACCCACGGCGGTGAAAACGATGCCGACGCCTGTAAGGGCACCACCGGTGATGAGGAGGCTCTTACCTGAGCTCCTCTGGCGGAGGGCGCCGTTGACGGTGTCGAACTCGTCGGCGTTGAAGTAGTTGCGGTACTCGCCTTCATAGATCTGGCGGCCTCCTACTTCGAAATCGCCACCTGTGTGCTCCATGTGGCCGGTAACGCGCGGATTGGCAGCCTCAGGGTTGTATGAGGCCTGACGGTCAGCGGTCTGGAATGCCTGGGGGACATTCTGCTGTACGGGAGCAGCGGCGAAGACCTGCTCAGTGCCGTTGCCGAAGCGGATCTTCTGGACGTTGGCTGTCGCAATCTTGTAGTTGGGACCTTCCTGATTGTCGAAGGATTTATAGACAATCTCGGCGTCGCTGATTTCTGTAACGACGGCAGTGATGATCTGGCCGTCACGGGTGAGGATAATGTCCTGTGCGGAGGAGTTGGCTGCGCAGAGCAGCATGGCTGCCGCTGCAACTAAAAGGGCGAGAAATTTTTTCATTTCACTGAACGTAATTGTTTGACCTTGCGAAAGTATAAAAAAAATTGTTGATTGTCAATAGTATTCACTATATTTGACTCCGTATGCGGCAATGGCAGTCGATATTGTGGCTTTCCTTGCTTTTTTTCGCCGCCTCGTGCGTTGGCGAAAAAGGAAGGGTGCTGCCACTGAGCGAGATAGAGGAAGGAGACCTGGCTTTCCGGTGCGGTCGCGGCGTTTTCAGCCGGATTGTCACTTCCGCCGAGGAGGAGGGGGTCTATAGCCACGTTGGGGTTGTCGTGCGAGATGAAGGAAAGTGGAAAGTTGCCCATGCGGTGCCGGCCGAGCCGGAGTATAAGGGCGATTTTGACAGGGTGAAGTTGGAGGATATAGAGGTGTTCTTCGCCCCGGACAGGGCTTGGAGCGGCTGCCTTGTGAGGCCGGGAGTCAGCGATCCGGAAAGGATGTGCGCCGAAGCGATTCGCGCCGCGAGGGACAGCGTCGCTTTCGACGGCGGGTATGACCTCGCCGATTCGTCGAAGGTCTATTGCACGGAGTTCGTCTGGCGGCTGTACCTCCACGACGGAAAAGACCTCAGCGAAGGCCGGCGCCGATACATCCGCGTCCTCGGGGTGAGCGGCGACGTTATCCTCCCCGAGCATTTATTGAAATACAAAGGCATTGAACCATATTTTAAATTTTAAAACCTACATTTATGAAACGTATCATTACCATTGCGGCCATCGCCCTCGCAGCGCTTTTCGCTTCTTCCTGCGGCTCCAAGTCCAACGGCCCTGAAGGCGTAGTCAAGAAGGCTTTCGAAGCTATCGAGAAGCACGACTATGACGGCTATGCCGCGACCTTCAACATCAGTGAGTCCGACCAGAAGATGCTTGCCGGTATGCTTGAAGAGAAGATCTCCGAGGAGATTGACAAGAAGGGAGGTATAGACAACTACAAGATCACCGACATCCAGATTGACGGTGAAAAGGCGACCGCAAAAGTCCACGTTGTCTATAAGGATGGCTCCGAGGATGACCAGACGATGAACCTTGTCAAGGTCGATGACGTCTGGAAGCAGGATCTCAAGAAATAAGATGGAAAAACTGAATCACCCCGCCATCCTTGTCGTTGACATGCTCAACGACTTCGTCACAGGAGCTCTCGGATGCGACCGCGCAAGGGCTATCGTCCCTGCGACGGCCGAGCTCCTTGACGCCGCCCGCAAGGCCGGCGTCCCCGTCATTTTCTGCAACGACGCCCACCTCAAGGGCATCGACCGCGAGCTCAAGCTCTGGGGAGACCACGCCATCGCCGGGACCCCCGGCGCCGAAGTCATCCCCGAACTCGGCCTCTGCGAGAGCGACTACGTCGTACCCAAGCGCCGCTACAGCGGTTTCTTCCAGACAGACCTTGACATTCTCCTCAAGGAGCTTGGCGTTCAGACTGTCGTCGTGACCGGACTCCACGCCCACATGTGCGTGCGCCACACCTCCGCCGACGCCTACTGCCTCGGCTACGATGTCGTCGCGGCAAAGGAGTGCCTCAACTCCTTCACCGAGGAAGAGTACCTCTACGGCCTTGAGTACCTCAAGACCTGCTACGGCGCAGATTCCTACTCCAACGCCGAGTTGATCGCCGCTTTCTAATATGTTTGAAGTAACCAAACTATCCGACATTGTAGAAAACGGTATCCGCAAGGCCTCCTTCAAGACGTCCGAAGCGGTGTGCTCCCTCAGGATCGACATTGATCTTGAGGGAGATACCGTTCGGCGAGTGCAGTACACCGGCGGCTGCCACGGCAACACCCAGGGCCTTTCCGCCCTCTGCGCCGGCATGAAAAAGGACGAGCTCATCGCCCGCCTCGACGGCATCGACTGCCACGGCCGCGGCACCAGCTGCCCCGACCAGCTCTCCCGCGCCCTCAAGCAGCTGTAGTACAGAGCTCCCTGGATTTGCAATAATCCGGAAGTTTGCATATATTTGCAGTCCTTTCCTCGAGAAGGTGAGTTGTCCGAGTGGTTGAAGGAGCCTGCCTCGAAAACAGGTGTACGTGTGAGCGTACCGGGGGTTCGAATCCCTCACTCACCGCAAAAGGTAGCAAATAATCCGCGCCAAGCCTGCTTGAGCGCGGATTATTTGATGGCTTTTGCATAGCCCGCCGCAGGCGGGCAGGGATGTCGGAGGGCGCAGCCCGACGAAATCCCGGGTGAGTGACCCTAAGATGTTTTTTTATTGATTCCTTTCTACCTGAAGAATTTATCGACTTCCCTCGCGACGGAGGGGAGGGCGAAGACTACGACCCGGTCGTAAGGTTCGACGCGGGAGTCGCCGACGGCGATGAAGGATTCGCTGCCGCGGACGATGCCGCCGATGATGGCATCGCGCGGGAAGTCCATGTCCTTGAGCTGGGCCTCCGTGATTCGGCTGCCGGGGGCGACGGTGTATTCGAACACCTCGGCGTCGGTGCCGCTCATGTATTTGACGAAGCGGACTTTGTCTGAGAGGGTGAATTTGAATATGCGCCCGGCGGTGAGGAGTTTCTTGTTGACGATGGCATCGACGCCCATCTCTTCGGCGAGGCGGACGTATTCGATGTTCTCGACCTTCGCAATAGCCCTTTCAACACCGAATTTTTTGGCGACGACACAGCCGAGTATGTTGACCTCGTCGTTGCCGGTCACGGCGACGAAGGCGTCGTAGTCCTTGATGGACTCCTCGAGGAGGAGGTCGGAGTTGCGGGCGTCGCCGCAGACGATGCTGACGCTCCCGGGAAGACGCTCGGAGAGCTCCTGGCAGCGCTTGCGGTCCATGTCGATGATCTTGACATTGCTGATCTGCGAGCTGAGCTGGCGGGCCGTGATCTCTCCGATGGTGCTGCCGCCGAGGATCATGACGCTGTCTATGACTATGCGCTCCTTGCCGACGAAACGGATGATGGTATCAATGCCGTCACGCTTGGAGATGATGTAGAGGCGGTCCTGGTATTTGAAACGGGTGTCGAACTTAGGGATGATGGTCTCGTCACCGCGGGCGATGGCTATGATGCGGAACTTGACCTCGGCGGCGGTCTCGGTCACGGCCTTAGTGAACTCGGCGACATTCATCTCAAGGAGAGGGGAGTCCTCGTCGATCTTGAAGACCGACAGCTGGAGACGGCCCCTCGCGAAGTCCATCGACTCTGCTGCCGCCGTGTGCTTGAGGAGGCCGAGAATCTCGTCGGAGGCAATCTTCTCGGGGTAGAACATAAGGTCAATGCCCAGGTCCTTGAACATCAGTTTGTTCTCCGATGCGAGATAGGACTCGTCCTTGATCCTGGCAGTCACTTTCTTCGCACCCAACTGCTTGGCCAGCAGGGCGGTGACGATGTTGATCGACTGGTTGGCGTGGGGGTTGACGGCGATGAAAAGGTCGGCTTTGTCGGCGCCGGCTTCCCTCAGGACCCCGATGGAGGACGGATCGCCGCAGACGGTGATAACGTCTGCGACCTGCGAGAGTTTGGTAAGTCTCTCCTGATCCTCGTCGATGACGGTTATGTCGTTGGCTTCGTGGGAGAGCATCTTCGCAAGATGCGAGCCCACTTCGCCTGCTCCTTCGATAACGATGTTCATACTTTTTCTTTTCTACAGAATGCAAATATACGATTCTTTCGGAATATCCTGTCAAAGAGGATACTTCCAGGGTAGATGCCATCGACGGGATGGGCCCCGGAGGCGGCCGGCTCCTTGCGAAGGCGGCGGAACTCCCGGTGGGCTTCCAGAACGGCTTTGAACGAAGCCGGACGGCCTGTAAGAAGGTAAACCGCTGCGGAGAGGCCGTCGAGAATCATTCGACGGCGTATCCTGCGGCGGGCCTTAGCGGGCCCGATAGTCGCTGGAAGATTCTTCCATAGAGTGAGAAGATTGTTACGGAAATTGAGTCGCAGTTTGAAAGGTGAGTCCTGCGGGAGGGTGCCGCCGCCGATGTGGTACACGGCGGCGGCCGGGACAACGGCGACTTTCCACCCTTCAAGCTGCATCCTCCAGCATAGGTCTATCTCGTCGAAATGGGCGAAGAAATCCTCGTCGAAGCCGCCGAGGGCGTGGAAAAAGCTGCTTCGTACCATAAGACAGGCGCCGCTGGCCCAGAGAACGTTTGCCGGAGCGCTGTCGTACTGCCCCTCATCCTTCTCTACGGAGGAGAAAAGACGTCCGCGGCAGAATGGATAGCCGTAACGGTCGATGAATCCTCCGGCCGCGCCTGCATATTCGAAGCGCTTCCTGTCGGAGAACGACAGCAACTTTGGTCCGCAGGCGCCGCACTCCGGGTGGGCGTCCATGTACTCCGTCAGGGGCTCCAGCCAGCCGGGCGTTACCTCCACGTCGGTGTTGATAAGGACGTAGTATTCGGCCTCGATTTCCCGGAGGGTGCGGTTGTATCCACCGGTAAAACCGTAGTTTTTGTCAAGGGCTATCACCTTGACGGATGGGAACTCCGAAGCCATCACCTCAAGTGATGCATCAGTCGAAGCGTTGTCTGCGACAATCACTTCCGCATCGCGCCCCTCCGTCGAGGCGAGGAGGGAGGGAAGGAAGCGGCGGAGATATTCCGCGGTGTTCCAGTTGAGTATGACGATGGAAGTTTTCATCCGCTGATTTCTACGTTTTTGAAAGCAAGGGTGGGTATCTGTTTGGCCTGACACTCGCGCGCGTCGCTGCAGGCGTGGGTGAGGTTGTTCCAAAGCGTCCTGAAATCGCCGGTCATGACCATTTCCCGGACGGGGTGTACCCTCCGGCCGTTCTTAAAGAGGAAACCTTCGATGCCGAAAGAGTATTCTCCGGTGGAAGTGTTGCTGTTGCCTCCGTTGAAACCGGTGATGAGGATGCCTTCGCCTACGTCGGCTAGAATCTCCTCCAGGTCCCGGCAGCCGCCGGTCGGGGCGATGCAGGGCCTGATGCAGTCGTCGCAGGTCGGCTCCATGGACAGCTTTGCTGCCGTCCAGGTCGTGAGGAAATAGCGTTTTACTACGCCTCCATCGATGACGGGAACTTCCTCCGTCGCAACGCCCTCGCTGTCGAAAAGGCGCGAGCCGGTCTCTCCGGCCGAGCGCGGCCTGTCGAGGATGGTCACATTGTCACCTAAAACCTTGAGGCCCAGCGTCGAATCCATGAATGAATTCTTCTGCTGGAGGGCGAAGCCGCCGAGGGCGTTCAGAAGCGGCGTGACGAGTTTGGACGCGCACTCTGTGTCCACGACAACCGACATGCGTCCTCCCCCGCAGGGGAGGGGGCCTATGGCCTCCGCGGCCTTCCGGACCGCCTTCTCAGCGACTCCGTCGATGTCCAGGTCGCGGAGGAAGGGGCGTGCGTCCCACCAGACAGCGTTATAACGGGCTCCTGAAGGGTCCTGGACAGTAAGGTCGCAGGCAATTTCAAAGGAAGTCTCGGTGTGACGGCACCGGGTGCCGACGGAGTCGATAAGGAGCGTGTCAAAGACACTGTCGGAGTATTCCTCCTCCTCGGAGATGACGGTGAATCCGTCCTCAAGGGAGGCTTTACGTGCCCAGACAGTGGATTTCTCAGCGAGCGCCTTCCTTTTGGAAGGATCCATTTCAGCGTAGGCTGGATCATACAGATCCAGTTCAAGCCCAGTCACGGCGTCCTTAGCCGTCCTTTCCGGACTCGGAAGCGAGCGAAGGGGATCCGGGGCAAGGAGCTTCAGGGTCCCGAGCGCGTCGAGGATGAACTCTTCGAGGGCTTTGCTCTCCAGCCTGTTGATGGAGAAGGTCCCGAAACGGCCGTCTGCGAACAGGCTCAGCTGGAGGCTGCGGTCGAGCGAGTGCGAGACCCTGTCGAGCTCGCCGTCCCTCATCGCGACAAGGTCCAGAAGACTCTTGTTGAGGGTAAGCCTTGCGCTGTCCGCCCCGTGGGACAGGGCGAAGGACAGGGCCTGCTCAGTGAGGAGTATTTCTTCCGGGGTGATAATCCCCGGTGCCAGCTTATCCGTCATTCTCCTCCAACCGTTAGTGAACCGATGAGAACAGTGGGAATACCGCACGAAACCGGCACGCTCTGTTCCTTGCCGCAGGTCCATGCGCTGCCGTCGATGAGAAGGTCGTTTCCGACCCCCCTGATGTCGGCGAGGGCTGCAGGGCCATTACCTATTATATTTATATCCTTTACGGGAGCGGTCAGACGGCCATCCTCGATGAGGAAACCGCTTTTGACGTAGAAGGTGAAATCGCCTTCGCCGATTTTTACCTGGCCGTTGGAAAAATTGTCCACATAGACTCCTTTACGCACCTCGGCTATCAGGCTCCCGGGATCCGCGTCCCCGCTTTCCATATAGGTGGAGCGCATACGGGGGAGGGGCATATAGCGGAAGGACTCACGACGGCCGTTGCCGGTCGGGGCCACTCCAAAGTGCCGTGCGCTCACCCGGTCGTGGAGGAAGGACCGGAGTATGCCGTCTTCTACCATAACCGTCCTCTGCCCGGGAATCCCCTCGTCGTCGTAATTGAGCGATCCCCGTTCTGTCGGGATTGTCCCGTCATCCACTATCGTGATGCCGGCCGGACAAATCCTTTCCCCTGTCCTGCCGGTAAATATGGACTGGCCCTTGCGGGCGAAATCGGCCTCGAATGCGTGGCCCATGGCTTCGTGGAGAAGGATACCCGAGGCCCCGGCGCCCATCACGACGCTCATCTTCCCGCCCTTGGGCCTCCTCGCGTCGAATCGCTCGTCTATGCCCTTGACGGTGCCTTCGACCATCTCTTCCACAAGGGCGTCTGAAAACATCTCGGTCCCCATCCTGCGGCTACGGGAAAAGGTGTTGTTCTCAACCCGGTCCCCCTGGGCGAAAACGGCGGTCACTGCGACGGCGGCCATCAGGGCGGTGTCGCAGACCATCTCGTGTAAAGAATTGAACATGAGCATGTCACTCCTCTCGAAAGAGAGGGAGACCATGACCTTGACAGTCCTCTGCTCCTTTGCGAAAATGCCCTTCTCGATGCGCTCCATGAAGTCGGCAAGCCCCTCAGCATCCTCGCTGAGGATGGGATACCTGTCCGGGACAGGGGCAGGGGATTTGCTGGCGTGAAGGGCCACGGACGCTGCGGCGCCGTCGGCAATCGCGGACGCGGCCCGGGCTGCGGAGAGCATATCAGGCAGCGCTGTCGTCTCGGAATACGCATATCCGGTTTTATCCCCCTTGAGTACGCGTATGCCGACACCGAAATCCACGTGGCGGCCTCCGGAGCTCACCTGCCCGTCGCGAAGGAGCAAAGTGAGATATGATGTGTTCTCAAAGTAAAGGTCGGAGTAGTCGCCGCCGCGGGAGAGGCCCTCGGCGACAAGCCTTTCGAGGGTCCCGGAGCTTACGCCGAAAAGCTCAAGGTATGAGCCTGCGGGTCTTACCATTGGTCGCTGGTGGAAGTCTCCTGCTGCCTGATGTGCTCGTAGAGGGCCGGCTCCCTGACGGAGACGGCGCTCTTGGTCCCTTCAGCCACTATCTTGAAGGGCGGGTCGGAATTGTCTGCGAGTATCCACCTGTCGCACTCCGGCACATAGACGTTGAAGAAATACTTAAGGCCGGTGTAATAGCGGCGGCGTACTGTCTCTTCCGGGATGAAATGCCCGCCTGCATCGACTCTCGCCCTGATCCTCGCTATGGCGAGTTCGGGGGAGGAGAGCCACATGTAGAACACCGTCACGAAATAGCCCTGCGCCCTCGCCGCTTTGACCATCTTGACAAGCGAGCGGGTCGCGAGGGTCGTCTCGATTGAGAAATCCATCCTTTTGGCAAACAGGTACTTGGTCTTCAGAAGCATGTACCGGCTGGCCTGCACCGGGACACTCTCCGGGTTGAAGGGCGCCAGGCTCTTTGCGAACTCATCCGAGTTGACGAATTCGCTGCAGTCGAAGATGCCGGGGAGTCCGTTGTAAGACGCCGTCGTCTTACCGGACCCGTTGCATCCCGCCAGTATGTACATCTGAGGCATACTCTATTTGCTTACTCCGTAGCCGAAAAGGGCGAAATCGCCCTTGCAGGGGTCTCCGGGGAATATTTCTTTGAAAGCGTCGGTGATCTCGCAGACTGTCTTGATGTCGCTCTGCCGACGGGCGGTGAGCCCGATAGCAAGCGCTTCCTCGTGGACGTGGACATCAAGCGGAATCAGGAGGTCGGCAGGAGAACTGTGTTTCCATATTCCCAGATCCACCTTGCCGTCGTCCCGGACAAACCAGCGGCGCATCATATTAATCTTCTTGTTGGGGGCTTTTGCGTCCGGCTTCTGTCCGAAAATACGGCAGCGGATCTCCTCCACGGGAAGGCTCTCCAGTGAGGGAGAACCCTCGTAAAAGCCTTTCAGTCTGGCACATATCTCAGCCACTTCGGACCATTTCACGGTCCTGTGGATGCTGACCGGATCGCAGCGCCACTCTCCCTTCATCACGTAGTCGTAGGGCTTCCATCCCATCTCGTCGAAAAGCCTCGTGCAGTCACGGACAATCATCGCCCTCCGCCCCCAGGCGAAGTGCGCGGCGAAAATCCCCGCAACCTCGACGTCCCCTAAAGACGCTTCGCCCCGGCGGTACATCTCTGTAAACCGCCGGGGGAAGGCGATAGGGTCCTCGCGGAACCAGACCGGGTCGTTGTATTTATCGGCCCAGTCGCGGAGCTTCTCTATGAGAGCCCCTGTCATATTATGCGGTCGCGGCTTCGAGCTTGCGGAGCATCGAGAACATCACGACGCCGGAGATGACGCAGAGGGCCATAAGGACGGTCCAGTTGACCCAGAGAGGGACATTGTTCCACATCATCGAAGGGATGCTGCTGAGGTAGTTGCCGATTGCGGTAGCGGCGAACCAGAGACCCATCATGAGGCCCTTGTACTTGGGCGGGGCGACCTTGGAAACGAACGAGATGCCCATCGGGCTGAGCAGCAGCTCGGCGAAAGTCAGCACCAGGTAGGTCGAGATAAGGTAGGTCGGCACCACGGGATCGGGGGAGACGCCGCCGACGGCGACGAGCTCGGACGGCGCCGGCTGCCCCTTGGATGCGAAGAGCATTATAAGGTATCCAAGCGCGGCAACGAACATTCCGAGGCCGATTTTCTTCGGGGCCGACGGCTCCTTGTCCTTTGAGGCGAGGGCGCTGAAAATCGCCATTGACACAGGCGTGAGGGCCACCACGAAGAACGGGTTGAACTGCTGGAACTGCTGCGGGAGAATGCTGATAGTCGCGTCCATGCCCCTGTAAAGCAGGTAGGCTCCGCACCAGAGTGCGGCAGTGACGACGCCGCTGATGAGCTTGCCTCTGGCGTTTTCCGACTGGAAGATGCCGAACAGTGTGTAGATGGAAACCGCGATGAGGGCGAGAGCCCAGATGTTGAATCCTATCTTGAGAGGGCCGGAAACGGTCGCCTGGGTGTAGTCACGTGCGAAGTACGTGAGGGAGGAGCCGTTCTGGTGGAAAGCCATCCAGAAGAAAATAACCACCGCGAAAACGAAGATGAGGGCCACAATCCTGTCCTTTGTCTGCTTCGGAGTGAGCTCCTCGTAGCCTGCAGTGCCCTTCGGGGCCTGCTTGGCGTTGACGTCGGCGTGCTTGAACCAGCTGCGGCAGCCAAGGTAGATGGCTATCGAGAAAACAAGCGAGACGCATGCCACTGCAAAACCGAGATTATAAGCGGTCGAGAGGTGGTTGATGTAGTACTGGCTGAATGTCGCAAGGTCCATCGAAGCGATCTGGCTTCCCGGCATCGCCGCCTTGAGGGTCTCGAGCAGGGAAGGATCGGCGAGAGTCCCGCCGAGGTACTGGTGCGCGAGAGCGGGGATGTCGGCCTTGTAGATGAGGCCAGCGCTCCTCAGGTGGCTGTTGGTCAGCGCGGTAGCCGCGGTGGGGGCGAACATGGCGCCGATGTTTATTGCCATATAGAAAAGGCTGAAGGCGCTGTCGCGCTTTGCGGAATACTGCGGATCGTCGTAGAGGTTGCCCACCAGAACCTGGAGGTTACCCTTGAACAGGCCGGTGCCGAGGGCTATCAGCAGCAGGGCGCCGATCATCAGCGCCAGGGCGAGCCCGCGGCTCGTAAAGACGTTGGTCGGCACGGCGAGGCACAGGTAGCCGGCGAACATTATGCATACTCCGGTCACGACGCATTTGCCGAAGCCGATCTTGTCGGCGAGCCATCCTCCTACGACCGGCATGAAATAGACGGCCGCGAGGAAGATTGCGTAGAACTGGCCGGCCGCAGCTGCGGAGAAGCCGAATTTAGCCTGCAGGAAGAGCAGGAAGATGGCCAGCATCGTGTAGTAGCCGAAGCGTTCACCGGTGTTGGCAAGAGCGAGGGCGAAAAGGCCCTTGGGCTGTCCTTTGAACATATTATAAGTTATTGATTATCAAGGAATTCTCTAATATGGGAGATGGCGGTCTTGCGGGCTGTGCCCGAGAAGCCGTGGCCGGTTCCGGGGATTGTCTTCAGCGTCGCTGAAGGGAAGGATCCGGCAAGGGTCTCGCTCACAGAGAGCGGGACCATCGTGTCTGCCTCGCCGTGGATGATAAGTACATCGCCGCCGAAGCGGGAAAGTTTCTTGTAGGGGTTCAGGTTACGTATGTCTTTGTAGTAGGCGCTGCCGACGGTCGTGCCGGCAACGACGGTCGAATCGGGGATGTCCCTGTTTCTGGGATAACGGGCCCTGCCGTCGTCCGGGATGTTGAAAGCGGGATACAGGAGGATGAGCCCCTTGACGGAACGTGACTCGCTGATGGCGACAAGGGCGGACACGAGTCCTCCCTGGCTGTCGCCGGCGAGGTAGATGTTCCTCCTGTCGATGTAGCGCAGGTCTTTCATGTGCTCAAGAACATCCTTGAGGTCTTCCATTTCGGTCTTGACGGACATCTCTTTGGTCGTGAGGCCGGTGCTTTTCGAGGAGGCGCTGCCGCCGCGGAAGTCGAATGCATAGGCCACATAGCCTTCTGAAGCTATAGCCCTGAGGTATTCGTCAAGTTTGGCGGTGTTCTCCCCGAGACCGTGGCTCCAGATCACCGCGGGGTAGCGGTGAAGTGTGTCGTCAGTGGGGCGGTAAACCTTGCCGGCGATGCGGCCGTTCTTGGTGTAGAAACCAAGGTTTTCGACGTCGATGTGGACGCCGTTCTCCTTGATTTTCTCCCTGGGGGACTGGATGCTGTTCATAAAAAACCACAGTGCGGCTATCGCACCGACCGCAACGGTCAGGCCAATGCCGTATTTGACGCCTGCTTTCATTTTCTGGATGTTATGTGGAAACACGGCTGACGCCGCTCATGTTTGACGTAGCAGAGGCCTTCGTTACGAAGATCCCGCAGCACTTCCGCGAGCACCATCTTTAGCTGCCCCGGATAACTGTCCACGCAGCCCTTGACCTTGTCCATGGGGTCGTAGCGGGCATAGGCGATGTCGAAGGTCGTCGCATAGCGGTGGGTGGAGTTCTCGGAGGCGTTGATGTTGCCGCGCCTGAGCGCCCTCACATCCTCCTCGGTGCGGAGGATGGAGGTGATGATCAGTCTCTGGGGGTTGAGCCCCTTGAGGAGAAGTGAGTCACGGAAGTTTTCCCCTATGGTCATGAGGAGCTTGGCGGCTTCCTTCGTGAGGAAGGGGACCGAGTGGGTCAGGGTATCGACCTTATAGACGGAGTTGTCCAGGATGGGGACCAGCTTGTCCGTGAGGAGCTCGGCGGCGGCGCGGTTTTCAATCGGGCCTGCGCCGACTTTCTCGGCAATCTCCAGCTGGACGTCGTTCATGTCGGCGAATTCCTGTCCGCAGTTGATCTTGGAGATCGGGTGGTGGGCCACCGTGACCTCCGCTTTTCCGGTCTTCAGGGGCTTGGCGACACGCGGCCCCACGGAGCAGCGGATTGCCGCCACGGCGCTGTAGAGCGCTATGACGACAATCCCTGCTATCCATAGGACCCGTCTGTCGATTTTGTGCATCTATTTCTGGGCCTTTCCCTGATTGGCTACCGCGTTCATCTTTGCCGCAATCGCGTCGGCATCGCCGAGGAAGAAGTCCCTGACGAGATTTCCTTCATCGTCGAACTCGAAGACATAAGGTACCGCTGTCGGAAGGTTGAGCGACACTATGTCCTCGTCCGAAATCCCCTTGAGGTATTTGATGATACCGCGGAGGGAATTGCCGTGGGCGACTACAATGATGCTGTCGTGGTTAAGCCTGTCGGGGAAGATGACTTCCTTCCAGTAGGGCACTGCACGGGCGATCGCATCCTTGAGGCTCTCGGTGCGCGGGACGTCGCTGTCGGCGACACCGGCGTAGCGCGGGTCGAACTTCGAGTTGCGGGGGTCGTCCTCGGAAAGGGGCAGGGGGGCGATGTCGTAGCTGCGGCGCCAGATCTTGACCTGGGCGTCGCCGTACTTCTCCGCCGTCTCGGCCTTGTTGAGGCCCTGGAGGTTTCCGTAGTGCTTTTCATTGAGTCTCCAGCTCTTCTCGACGGGGATCCAGTCGAGATCCATCTTGTCGAGGATGTTGTTGAGGGTCTTGACGGCCCTCTTGAGGTAGGAGGTGTAAGCTTTGGAGAACGTGTAGCCTTCGGCTTTCATGAGGAGTCCGGCGTCCTTGGCTTCCTGGTCCCCCTTGGGGGAGAGGTCCACGTCGGTCCAGCCGGTGAAACGGTTCTCGAGGTTCCAGGCGCTTTCGCCGTGTCTGACAAGTACTATTCTTTTCATAATTATTTACTTGCAAGTCGTTTGTAGGTTTCGAGACGGATCTTTGCAAACTCTTCGGTCTTGTCGAGAAGCTCCTGAGCCCTGTCGGGATAGAGTTTGAAGAGGGATGAGAAGCGGACCTCGCCCTTGAGGAAGTTCTGGAACTGGGTCCAGTCGGGCTCCTTGGAATCGAGGGTGAACGGGTTCTTGTCCGTGCCTTCGAGGGCGGGGTTGTAGCGGTAGAGGTGCCAGTAGCCGCAGTCAACGGCGAGCTTCTCCTCCTTCTGGCTCAGGCCCATGCCGGCGCGGAGGCCGTGGTTGATACAGGGCGAGTAGGCTATGATGAGGGAAGGTCCGTCGTAGGCTTCGGCTTCCTTGATGGCGTTGAAATACTGCACCGGGCTTGCACCCATTGCGACCTGGGCCACATAGACGTAGCCGTAGCTCATGGCCATCATGCCGAGGTCCTTCTTGCGTATCTTCTTGCCGGAAGCGGCGAATTTGGCGATTGCGCCGGCCGGGGTCGATTTTGACGACTGGCCGCCGGTGTTGGAATAGACCTCGGTGTCGAGGACGAGGACGTTGACGTTCTCGCCGGAAGCGAGGACGTGGTCGAGTCCGCCGTAGTCGATGTCGTATGCCCATCCGTCACCGCCGAATACCCACTGGCTGCGGGCCGGGATGAAGTGCCTGTACTCGAAGAGTTTCTGGCAGACTTCGCAGTTGCATTCCTTGATAAGCGGAACGAGAGCGTCGGCGACCTTGCGGGTCACGGCTGCATCGTTGCGGTTCTCAAGCCACTCGGTGTAGAGGGCTTTCATCTCGTTGGTGCAGCAGGTGCACTCGAGTCCCTTCGCCATCCATGCGGCGACGGTCTCGCGGGCGCGGTCGGAACCGAGCTTCATGCCGAGGCCGAACTCGGCGGCGTCCTCGAAGAGGGAGTTGGCCCATGCCGGTCCGTGGCCTGCCTCGTTCTTGCAGTAAGGAGAGGCGGGGAAGGAAGCTCCGTAGATGGAGGAGCAGCCGGTCGCGTTGGCAATCATCATGTGGTCGCCGAACAGCTGGGTGATGGTCTTGATGTTAGGGGTCTCGCCGCAGCCTGCGCAGGCGCCGGAGAACTCGAACAGAGGCTGTGCGAACTGGGAGTTCTTGATGTTTGCAGCAGGGTTCACAAGACCGCTCTTGTATCCGATCTTTGAGTGGAGCCAGTCGAAGGCGGCCTGGTCGGCGGTGTGGTCGATGTAAGGCTTCATCGAAAGCGACTTCTCGGGCTTGCTCGGGCACACATCGACACAGTTGCCGCAACCGGTGCAGTCATCTACGGATACTGCGAGGGCGAACTTGTACTCCTTCAGGAGAGCCTTGCCGTCGGCGAGGGCCACGCCCTGAGGGGCGGATGCAGCCTCTTCAGCGGTAAGGAGATACGGGCGGATCGCGGCGTGAGGGCACACGAAGGCGCACGTGTTGCACTGGATACAGCTGGAGGGATCCCAGACGGGGACGGTGACGGCGACGCCGCGCTTTTCGAAGGCGGCGGTGCCGGCCGGCATTGTGCCGTCGGCGTAGGGGAGCATGGCGCTGACCGGGAGGGTATCGCCGGCCTGGGAATTGACGATGTCAGCCACCTGCTTGACGAATTCGGGGGCGAGGCGATCCTTCATCGGGTTCTCAAATTTGGCCGTGATGGAAGCCCACTCGGCGGGGACTGCGATCTCGGTGTATTCCCCGCCGCGATCGACAGCCGCGTAGTTCATGTTGACGACGGCTTCGCCCTTCTTGCCATAGCTCTTGACGATGGCTTCCTTCATGTATTTGACTGCATCCTCGTAGGGGATGATGCCTGTGATTTTGAAGAAGGCGCTTTGGAGGATAGTGTTGGTCCTTCCGCCGAGGCCGATTTCGGCAGCGATCTTCGTCGCGTTGATGATGAAGACGCGGATGTGCTTCTTGCCGATGACGGCTTTGACGTGATCCGGGATGTTCTTTATGGTCTCCTCTTCATCCCAGAGGGAGTTGAGAAGGAGGGTGCCTCCTTCCTTGATGCCCTTGAGGACGTCGTATTTACGGAGGTATGAAGGAACGTGGCAGGCCACGAAGTCAGGGGTGCTGACAAGGTACGGGGCCTTGATGGGAACATCGCCGAAACGGAGGTGCGAGCAGGTGTAGCCGCCGGACTTCTTGGAATCGTAGTCGAAGTAGCCCTGGCAGTATTTCTCGGTGTGGGAACCGATGATCTTGATGGTGTTCTTGTTCGCACCGACGGTGCCGTCGGAGCCGAGGCCGTAGAACTTGCACTCGGTCGTGCCGGGCTTGACGATGGAGATTTCCTCCCTCATCGGAAGCGAACGGAAGGTCACGTCGTCGATGATGCCGATGGTGAAGCCGTTCTTGGGCTCGCGGAGGGCGAGGTTGTCATAGACGGCGACAATCTGGGCGGGGGTGGTGTCCTTGGAGGAGAGACCGTAGCGGCCGCCGACGATAAGGACGTTGTCCTTGCCCTGGAAGACTGTCTTGACATCCTGGTAGAGGGGCTCGCCGAGGGCGCCGGGCTCCTTGGTGCGGTCGAGGACGGCTATCCTCTTGACGCTCTTCGGAAGGGCCTTGAAGAAGTACTTCTCGGAGAACGGACGGTAGAGGTGGACGGTGACAAGACCTACCTTGCGGCCTTCGGCCTGCAGGTGGTCGATGGTCTCCTTGATAGTCTCCGTGACGGATCCCATGGCGACGATAACGTTCTCGGCGTCAGGGGCTCCGTAGTAGGAGAAGGGCCTGTAGCTGCGGCCGCTGACCTCGCCGATCTCGCCCATGTAGCGGGCGACGATGTCGGGAACTTCGTCGTAGAAGCGGTTGCGGGTCTCTACGCCCTGGAAATAGACGTCGCCGTTCTGGGCGGTGCCGCGGGTTACGGGGGCGTCGGGGTTGAGGGCCCTTTCACGGAAGGCCGTCAGGGCCTTGTCGGAAATCATCTTCCTGAGGTCATCCTCGTCGAGGGCCTCAATCTTCTGTATCTCGTGGGAGGTACGGAAACCGTCAAAGAAATGGAGGAAGGGGATGCTGGACTTGATGGTCGCGAGGTGGGCGACAGCGGCGATGTCCTGGGCTTCCTGGACGGAGCCGGAAGCAATCATCGCAAAT
Organism: Bacteroidales bacterium; assembly: GCA_017534745.1. Classification (GTDB taxonomy): domain Bacteria; phylum Bacteroidota; class Bacteroidia; order Bacteroidales; family UBA932; genus Cryptobacteroides. The sequence goes on from JAFXVX010000019.1 coordinate 142,471, forward strand.
CCGGTCTGGCGGCAGGCCATCACATCCTGGTGGTCGCCGAAAATGGAAAGGGCGTGGGAGGCAAGGGCGCGGGCCGACACGTGGAACACGGTCGGGAGCATCTCGCCGGCGATCTTGTACATGTTCGGGATCATGAGGAGGAGACCCTGCGATGCCGTGAAGGTCGTCGTGAGGACACCCGCCTGGAGGGAGCCGTGGACAGCGCCGGAAGCTCCGCCTTCGCTCTGCATCTCGGTAACTTTCACCGTCTCGCCCCAGAGGTTCTTCTTGCCGGCGGCGGCCCACTCATCCACGTTCTCCGCCATCGTCGAGGAAGGCGTGATAGGGTAGATGGCGGCGTGCTCGCTGAAAAGGTAAGCGATGGATGATGCGGCGTAGTTACCGTCACAAGTAATAAATTTTTTCTGCTTTGCCATAATTATGTTGGTTTTATGATATTCCTTCAAATGTTACGCTGCCTCCGGAGATGCGCTTGACGAGGCCCTGGAGGACGGATCCCGGGCCGATCTCGACGAAGTGGTCGGCTCCGTCGGCGATCATCGCCTGGACGTCTGCCGTCCAGCGGACCGGGGAGGTCAGCTGGGCGAGGAGGTTTGTCCTGATGACGGCCGGGTCTGTCTCGCCGCGGGCCGTCACGTTTTGATAGACGGGACAGACTGGGGCGGAGAAGGCCGTCTTCTCGATGGCTTCCGCGAGCTTTTTGCGCGCGGCCTCCATGAGAGGGGAGTGGAACGCACCGCCGACTGCGAGAGGGAGGGCCCTCTTCGCTCCGGCCTCGGTCGCCTTCACACACGCTCTTTCAACGGCTTCTTTCTCACCGGAGATTACGACCTGTCCGGGGCAGTTGAAGTTGGCGGCGACTACCGTCCCGCCGGCCTCGGCGCAGGCCTTCACGACCTCCTCGTCGGGGAGGCCGATGACGGCCGCCATTGTCCCAGGGGTGCTTTCGCAGCACTCCTGCATCGCGAGAGCCCTCGCAGAGACGAGACGGAGGCCGTCGGCGAAGCTGATGGCGCCCGCCGCCGTGAGGGCGGAGAACTCACCGAGGGAGTGGCCCGCGGCCATCGCCGGGACGACTCCGCGGAGAGCGGGGTGACACTTTGCGAGTATGACGGAGTGGAGGAAAATCGCCGGCTGTGTGACTTTGGTCTGGCGGAGGTCTTCTTCCGTCCCTTCGAACATTATGTCTTTTATACAGAAACCCAGAATCCCGTCCGCTTCAGCGAACAGGACCCTGGCTTCCTGAGAACTGTCATAGAGGTCTTTCGCCATCCCGGGGAACTGCGCCCCCTGGCCTGGGAAGACAAAAGCTTTCGCCATTTTTACTCAGCTTTGGGCTCTTCTTCTGCGGGTGCTTCTACTGCGGGCTCTGCTGCAGGGGCTTCAGCCTTGCAGCAGCAGGCCGGCTTGCCGGCGAGAATGGCGTCTGCCTTCTCGGCGAAGTGGCGGTACATCACTGCGACGATTGCGACATAGATGACGGCGGCGAGGATCGCGATGATGATAACAAATACGAAACCTACCTTGGGGATAAGCGCGAAGATGCCGGAAAGGATGCTGACGAGGATGCCGAATATGGCGACGACGCCGAAGATCCTCCACTTCTCGCCGTAGGTCGCGTCATAGCTGAGCGAGAGCGACTTGAGGGGAGATGTGCCCTTGTCGATGAAGAGATAGATGGCGAACTGCCAGGCGATGCTCATTATGATCGCAGGGACGAACATGAAAATCATGGCGGCGGAGATGCCGATGGTCTTCAGGCCCTGGAAAAGGAAGAAGTCGCCGATCTTCTCGAAGTTTTCCTTGTCGAAAATGGAAAGCGGATCTGCCATCTTGCCCTTGGAGAGAAGGACGATGAGCTTGTACAGACCGATGGTCGTGCCGACGTTGAGGTAGGGGATCCAGACGGTCAGGCCGTAGAGGATGACGGCGATGAGAAGGTGGAGAATGTTCTTGACGCCGATCTTGCCGGCTTCAATGATGGTCTCAGTGACGTTGAGTTTGTTTTCCATTTTCTTTAAGGTTTATAGTTTATATCTACAAATGTAAAAAGATTTTGGGAAATAGCAAACAGTTTTCTAATTTTGCAGTCCCCTGTCCGCCCCTGTAGTTTAAAGGATAGAATAACGGATTCCGGTTCCGTTGGTCCCGGTTCGATTCCGAGCGGGGGTACTCCGGGAAGCATCGCTTTTGAAGGCGGTGCTTTTTCTTTTGTTTTTCCGCAAATTCTTGCTAACTTAGTTGGACCTTTTTGAGGACTATAACTAATAACCAAGATAACCAGATGATTACCTCTTTCCAAGACCTTTTCGCCACTCTTAAGGCAAAGGGCATCCGCAAGCGGATGGTCGCCGCATGGGGAGTGGACAGCCACACCATTGAGGCTGCCTCCCGCGCCATAGACCTCGGCTTCGTGGACGTCACCCTCGTCGGAGACGCCTCCCTCGTGGAGAAAGTCTGCTCCGAGTGCGGCATCCCGGTGTCCAAGTTTACTCTCGTAGATATAAAGAAAGAACTTGACGCCGTCGCCCATGCCGTGAAGATGGTCCACGACGGCGAAGGCGACGTCCTGATGAAGGGCCTCTGCTCGACCGACAAGTTCCTCCGCGCCATCCTCAACAAGGAGACCGGCCTTCTCCCTCCGAAGGGCCTTCTCAGCCACGTGGGCGTGCTGGAGAGTCCCCATTATCACAAGCTGATGTTCATCGGCGACATGGCCGTCATCCCCCAGCCGGATTTCCGCCAGAAAGTCAAGATCACGGGATACATCAATTCGGTTGCCAGGGCCTTCGGCATCGATAAGCCGAAAGTGGCCTTCATCGCCGCCTCCGAGCAGATGCTCGACTCGATGCCGGCCTGCATGGAAGCCGCCATGCTCTCGAAGATGTGCGACCGCGGCCAGATTCCCGGCTGCATCGGCGACGGGCCTCTCGCCCTCGATGTCGCGATTGACCGTGAGTCCGTGGAGATTAAAAAACTCTTGAGCCCTGTCGCGGGCGACGCCGACTGCCTTGTTTTCCCCAACATCGAATCTGCCAACGTCTTCTGGAAGACAAACACCAAGCTTGTCACCGGCGTCAGGCAGGCCGGGATGCTGGTCGGCACGAAGGTGCCCTGCGTGCTTGCCTCCAGAGCCGATTCGGTGGATGTGAAGCTCAATTCGATTGCCGAGGCAGTCGCCTTCGTTATATAAAATATGGAGTCAACCGGAACTACCCCCCAGAAAGGAATCATCCTCGTCGTCAACACCGGTTCCATCACGACCAAGTTCGCCGTCTATAAGGACGGGGCCTGCGTACTAGAGCAGAAGCTCGAGCACTCCGTCGCCGAGCTCTCCCGCTTTGCCGACGTGATGGATCAGGACGGCATGCGTACTGAAGCTATCATCAATGCCCTCGCGCAGAAGGGCATACGCCTCGAGGACATAGACATCGTGATGTGCCGCGGCGGACTTTTCACCCCCTGCATCACAGGCGTTTATAATGTCAACGCAGATATGAGGGAAGTGCTTTCGACCAGCCGTGAAGGCAATCACGCCTGCAATCTGAGCGCCCTTATCGGAGATAATATCGCCCGCAATATCAATCAGTTGAGGGAAAAGGAGGGCCTGAAGCCCCGCTTCGGCCCCTGCGTAGCCTATGTCGCGGATCCTCCGATGGCCGACGAGATGCTTCCGGAGTGCCACGTCGGCGGCATCCCGGAGTTCCCACGCAGGACCCTTTTCCACGCCCTCAACACCCGCGCCATCATGAGGCGTTACCTTCGCGACACCGGCCGCAGGGCGGAGGACACGACCGCCATCATCTGCCACATGGGGGGCGGCGTGACTATCTCGACCCACCGTGGAGGCAAGGTCATCGACACCTCTCACGGCCTCGGCGGCGACGGCCCGATCACCCCGGAGAGGGCGGGCTGCTGCCCTCCGTATCCGCTGATTGACATGTGTTTCAGCGGCAAGTACACCAAGCAGGAGATTAAGAAAAAACTCATCGGCCAGGGTGGCGCTGTCGCCTATTTCGGCACCAACGACATGAGGGAGGTGGTGGCCCGTGCGAAGGAAGGCAGGGAGGATTACGTGGTGTTCATGAAAGCCTTCGTGCTGAATATCGCAAAATACATAGTCGCCCAGGGCGCGCTCGTCGATGGGAAGGTTGATGTCATCATCCTGACCGGCGGCGTCGCCTTCAGCAAGGACATCACCGACGCCATCACGAAGAAAGTCAGCTGGGTGGCTCCCGTGGTGGTCTATCCCGGGGAGAACGAGCTTGCCTCCCTCGCGGAAAACGGCTACATCATCCTCGCCGGGCAGACCAAAATCCACACTTACAACAAAGACCGCATAATTGAAGACTAATAACCAATAACCATGGAACCAATCGATTATTCCAAACGAACCTTCAACTTTTACCCCACCAACGGCATTGTCTTCGCCAAGTGCATAGACGGGCGGTGGACAAAGCCGGAGTTCACCAATGATTTCAACCTTACCCTCCACTGCTTCGCCGGTGTGTTCCACTACGCCCCGTCCTGCTTTGAAGGCCTCAAGGCCTACCGCGGAGCCGACGACAGGGTCCGCCTCTTCCGCCCGGACGAGAACGCCAAGCGTCTGGAGTCCAGCGCCCGCTACCTCGACATGCCGTGTCCGAACATGGAGATGTTCATCGACATGTGCGTGATGTGCGTGCAGGAAAACTGGGAGTATATCCCGCCCTATGGGACAGGCGCATCGCTCTACCTGAGGCCGGTGCTCTTCGGCATCAACCCCCAGCTCGGAATCAAGTCGGCCAACGACGTCATGTTCGTCGTGATGGCTTCGGCGGTAGGAAGCTATTCAGGCGCCAAGAGTCTTGTTCCGGGGACTGCAGTCCTCTCCCGCAACTATGACAGGGCCGCGACCTACGGCTCCGGCGGCTACAAGCTCGGCGCCAACTACGCCCAGTCCCTCCACGCCTACAACCTGGCCCACAGGATGGGCTACAGGGAGCTTCTGTTCCTTGACAGCGCGACACACTCCCACATCGAGGAGTTCGGCACATCCAACTTCTTCGCCATCAAGCACGGATGCTATGTGACCCCCAACTCCCCGAGCGTCCTTCCTTCCATCACCAACAAGTCCCTTCGCAAAGTCGCTGAAGAGTTCGGCCTTAAGGTCGAGCGACGCACCATATTCATTGATGAACTGGAGACCTTCGAGGAAGTCAACTCCTGCGGCACGGCTGTGGTCATCACGCCCATCTGCCGCATCGACGACAAGGTGACCCTCGAGAGCGGGACCATCACCTGCGAATACAAGTATCCCGACGTCTGCGGCCCCATCAGTGAAAAACTCTATCACCGTCTGTTAGGCATCCAGATGGGGACCGAGGAAGACACCTACGGATGGTGTATGTTCGTCAACTCTCCCAAGGAGTAATGACGGAAAGGATCAAAGCTCTTCTTGAAGCGAGCGATGCCGACGGGGCTATCGCTCTCATCGAGAATTACCGCGCCGGCGGAGGGGAGATGGATGACACCCTTTTCTATCTTCTCGGCAACGCCTGGCGCAAAAAGGGCAACTGGCAGATGGCCATGAACAATTACCTGGAGGCGACGGCCCTCAACCCCGAGAGCCCTGCGGCCCGGGCCTTGGACATTGCCAATGAGATCCTTGATTTCTACAACAAAGATATGTACAACCAATAATAAGCGATATGGCAAAAATGAAAGGAGCGACTCTCGTGGACGTCGAACGCTGCAAAGGCTGCGGCCTCTGCGTCGTCGCCTGTCCGCTGAAAGTCCTTGCCCTCACGACAAAAAACGTGAACCAGAAGGGCTACAACTATGCTGAGTCCGTCCTGGAAGACACCTGCACAGGATGCGCATCCTGCGCGATCGTCTGCCCCGACGGATGTATTACCGTTTACCGCAAAAAGGAGGAATAGCCATGGCAGAGAAAGAAGTTACCCTGATGAAAGGCAATGAAGCCATTGCCCACGCCGCCATCCGCTGCGGATGCGACGGCTATTTCGGATACCCCATCACTCCGCAGTCCGAGGTTCTCGAGACCCTCGCCGCGGAGAAGCCCTGGGAGACCACCGGCATGGTGGTGCTCCAGGCTGAGAGCGAAGTGGCGTCCATCAACATGGTCTATGGAGGCGCCGCGACGGGCAAGAAGGTCATGACATCTTCTTCGAGCCCGGGCGTCAGCCTTATGCAGGAGGGTATCTCCTACATGGCGGGCGCAGAGCTTCCGGCGCTGATTGTCAACGTTTCCCGCGGCGGCCCCGGCCTGGGCACTATCCAGCCGAGCCAGGCCGACTATTTCCAGACCGTCAAGGGCGGCGGCCATGGCGACTACCGCCTAATTACCCTGGCTCCCGCTTCGGTCCAGGAGATGGCGGACTTCGTGGACCTCGCCTTCGAACTGGCGTTCCGCTACCGCAACCCTGCGATGATCCTCTCCGATGGCGCTATCGGGCAGATGATGGAGAAGGTCGTGCTTCCTCCGTTCAAGCCCAGAAGGACCGAGGAGGAGATCGTGCACGAATGCCCGTGGGCGACGACCGGTCGCATCGGTATGCGTAAGCCAAATATCATCACTTCCCTCGAGCTCCGCTCCGAGGAAATGGAGCAGAACAATCTCCGCATCCAGGCCAAGTACCGCGTCATCGAGGAGAAGGAAGTGCGTTACGAGGAGTACAAGTGCGAAGATGCTGAATACCTGATAGTTGCCTTCGGCAGCGCGGCGCGAATCGCCAAGAAGGTGATTGCGATTGCGCGCGAGCAGGGCATCAAGGTCGGCCTCCTCAGGCCCATCACCCTCTGGCCTTTCCCTTCGAAGATTATTGCGGAGCTCGGAAAGAAGGTAAAGGGCATCCTTTCCCTCGAGATCAACGCCGGACAGATGGTCGAAGACATCCGCCTTGCCGTAGGATGCAGTGTCCCTGTGAAGTGGTACGGCCGTCTCGGCGGTATCATCCCCGAGCCCGAAGAGGTCCTGGAGCAAATTAAGAATATGACCCGTTAAAGCGCTGTGCCTTATGACAAAAGAAGAAATCATCCGGAAAGAAAATCTGGTCTATAAGAAACCGGAACTTCTCAACGACGTTCCGATGCACTACTGCCCGGGCTGCAGCCACGGCGTAGTCCACAAGCTTGTTGCCGAGGTCGTAGCCGAAATGGGTATGGCCGAAAAGACCATCGCCATTTCCCCGGTGGGATGCGCGGTGTTCGCCTATAAATATATAGATGTGGATTGGCAGGAAGCCGCCCACGGACGCGCCCCGGCACTCGCATCGGCCGTGAAGCGTCTCTGGCCGGACCGCCTCGTCTTTACCTACCAGGGCGACGGCGACCTCGCCTGCATCGGCACCGCCGAGACCATCCACGCTCTCAACCGCGGTGAGAACATCACCATCATCTTCATCAACAACGCCATCTACGGTATGACCGGCGGCCAGATGGCCCCGACGACCCTTATCGGCATGAAGACCGTCACCTGCCCCTACGGACGCGACCCCAAGCTCCACGGTTACCCTCTCAAGATGGCGGACATCGCCGCGCAGCTTGAGGGCACCTGCTATGTGACCCGCCAGAGCGTGCAGAACGTCGCCTCCATCCTGAGGGCCAAGAAGGCCCTCCGCAAGGCTTTCGAGTACTCGATGCAGGGAAAGGGCGCCAATCTCGTCGAGATTGTTTCGACCTGCAACACCAACTGGCGCATGAGCCCCGACAAGGCCAACAAGTGGATGGAAGAGAACATGGTCCCGTTCTATCCCCTCGGAGATCTTAAAGATAAAGGAAAAGAGCTATGACACACGAAATTATCATATCCGGATTCGGAGGACAGGGAGTCCTCTCGATGGGTAAGATCCTGGCCTATTCCGGCCTTATGGAAGACAAGGAAGTGACCTGGATGCCTGCCTATGGCCCCGAGCAGCGCGGCGGCACGGCCAACGTGACCGTCATCGTCAGCGACGAGCCTGTATCTTCCCCCATCCTCAGCTCATACGACACTGCAATCGTGCTCAACCAGCCTTCGCTCGAGAAGTTCGAGAGCAAGGTGAAGCCCGGCGGTTCCCTGATCTACGACGGCTACGGCATCAACAATCCGCCGACCCGCAAGGACATCCACGTCTATAGGATAGACGCGATGGACAAGGCGGCGGAGATGAATATGATCAAGGTCTTCAATATGATGATTCTCGGCGGCCTGCTGAAGATCCACCCCATCGTGTCGGTGGAAAGCGTCCTCAAGGCCCTTCGCAAGACCCTCCCCGAGCGTCATCACCACCTCATCCCGATGAACGAAGACGCCATCAGGATGGGTATGGAGATCATAAAGGAGATGTAATCTACTTTAACCGCAGAAAACTGTACTTAAAGCGCTCGAAGGCTGCCCTTTCGAGCGCTTCTCTGTCGTCTGGGTGTGCGATCGAAATGAGCGCCTTGGCACGCTGGGCGAGCGAGAGGTTGTGAAGATACACTATTCCGTACTCGGTCGCGACGTACTGAGTCTGGAAGCGGGTTGTGACGACCCCGGCCCCGGGGGTGAGGGTGGGGACGATCTTGGCTTTGCCCTTAGCCGTCCGTGAAGGCATCGCGATGAAAGTCCTGCCGCCTTCCGACAGTGAGCATCCGTACATGAAGTCGTGCTGGCCGCCGACGCTCGAGAAGATCATCGGGCCGATGGAGTCGGCGCAGATCTGCCCCGTGAGGTCTATTTCGATGGCTGAGTTGATTGCGCAGGCCTTAGGGTTCTGGGCGATAAGGAAAGGATTGTTGGTGTAGGCCACATCGAAGAACTCCATAGAGCGGTTGTGGTCTATGTACTCGTACATTTCCTTCGAACCGATGGCGAGGGCGGCGACGCTGACGCCGGGGCGGACTTTCTTAAGAGAGTTGTCGATCACGCCTTCTTTCATAAGGCGGATGACGCCGTCGGTCATCGCCTCGGTGTGGAGACCGAGGTGCTTATGGTGCTTGATCCCGTTGAGGACGGCGTTGGGAATGCCGCCGACACCGATCTGAAGGCAGGCGCCGTCGGGAATCTCCGACGCGACGTTGGCGCCGATCGCCGCCTCGACGGGAGTCGGCTCGCCGAAGGTCATCGCGACGGGGGCGACGTCGCAGAGGACGGCGGCGCTGATCTTGCTCTCGTGGATCATGCAGTCGCCGTAAAGGTATGGTATATTGGGACTTACCTCGGCGATGACAACTCTTGCCACCTCAGCGGCCGCGACCGCGATGTCGGCGGAGATGCCGAAACTACAGTAGCCGTTTTCATCCGGAAGGGAACAGGTGATGAAGGCTACATCGACCTTGAATTCACCCCGGCGGAACATTCCGGGCACCTCGCCGAGGAAGAGGGGAGTCATCGAGCCGTAGCCGGCTGCGACGTGGGCCCGCTGGTCCGCGCTGAGGAATATGCTGTTGACAAGGAAGGAGTCTTTGTACTCCGGCTTGCAGAAGGGCGCCGGCTCCTTGTGGACGTTGAATCCGGAAGTGATGGTGACGTCACGAAGCTCGGCGTGGCGCCTCGTGAGGGCCTCCTGAAGGAGGACCGGGACCGAGGCTCCGCCCTGGCAGCAGATGGTGTCGCCGCTCCGGACCAGGGAAACGGCTTCGTCGGCAGTTACGTATTTCATTTATCCCCTTCGATTAGTCTGACAAAAAGTTTGAGATGATCGTCCAGCAGGCGGAAATCTTCGTCGTTCAGAAGGCGCGACACACACACGCGGATGCCGCTCTGGCCGCTTCCGGTCGTGTTGAGCGGGATGGCGATGATCCCGCAGCGGAGGAGGGCTTCGAGAAGGTCGCGGTTGCTGAGGTCCTTGTAGCTGACCGTGTAGAAGAAGCCGTCGCTGATTGTCTGCTCCATGTCCTTGTCATAGACGAGGTGGAAGCCGTTGTCCTCGAAGATGTGGCGCGAACGGTGGGCCCGGAGGCCGTAGTTGCGGAGCTCCTTCACGAAATTGTACCTTCCATCGACAGAGGCCTCGAACATCGCCGAGAGGGCGTACTGGGCCGAATGTGAGACGCCGGAAGTATTGACGTAGAGGTAGTTGAGTATGAAGTTGTCCCCGAAGCGGGAGATGTTCCACTTTTCCTTGAGGGCGGGATACTTGCGGTTGTAAAGCGCTTCAGAGATGCAGACGACTGCGATGCGCTCCCCGGCGTAGGAGAATATCTTGGAGCCGGACAGGAGGATGATATAGTTGTCGGTGTATCTTGCCACGGTGCTCTGGAAGGGCGGCTCGAAGGGCACGGAGAGGTCCTTGCGGAAGTCCATGCAGAGGTAGGCCATGTCTTCCAGCACTATGACGTCGTATTTGTCGGCAAGCTCGCCGATAATCTTCAGCTCCTCCTCGGTCAGGCAGATCCAGGCCGGGTTGTTGGGGTTTGAATATAGGATGGCGGCGATGTTGCCCTGGGAAAAATAGGACTCCAGTTTTTCGCGAAGTTTTTCGGCCCGGTATTCATAGATATCGAAGAATATGTTCTTGATACCGAGGATGTCGGGCTGGCGGCCGTGGGCGGAGAAGCCGGGGCAGACGTAGAGGATGGTGTCCTTGCCAGGCTGGAGCTGGGAGCACTCGAGGATGCAGGTCATGCTTCCCTGCATAGAGCCCACCGTCGGCACTATACACTTCGGGTCTATATCAATGTCTATGAACGCTTTGACAAAACGCGAGGCGTTCTTTTTCAGCTCCGGGATGCCCTGGACGGAAGGATAGACCGACGGCACTCCGGCATCCAGCGCCTTCTTTTGCGCCTCTATGCCAATGGGGCAGGCGGGGATGCCCGGCACACCGAACTCAAGGTGGGAAAACTTCTCTCCGGAATCTGCCTCCAGCGCGCTGCCAAGCATGGAGCACTGGCGGATGGTAGTCCGCGATATATCCTCAATGCCCATTTCCAGGAGTTTCTCCTGGAGTTTTTCCTTAGGAATACATTCTCTCATTTCTGTCTGTTTTGGGAGAGACTGAGACCGGCGTCGAAGGCCTTGATATTGGCTTCGACAACCGCATCGCCCTTTCTGCCGAACACCCTGCGGATGCCCTCCCGGAGCTTCTCGGGCTCAAGGATGCCGATTACGGAAGCGGCGGCACCGAGCAGCACCATGTTGGCGCTGCGGGGCGAAAGGATTTCCTTAGCCGTGGTGTCCGCATCAAGGGAAATGACGCGGGGGAGCTTTCCCAGCTCGGCAAGGACGCTGTCCATCGCAGGATAGTTGGGGACGTTGACAAACGGGACTGTGTTCGTCACTATCCAGCCTTCCCCGGAGAGGAAAGGCAGGTAGCGCAGCGCTTCCACAGGCTCGAGCGAGACTATGAGGTCCGCTCCTCCGCGGGAAATAAGGTCGGAGTGGATTGGGGAGTCGCTGAGGCGGAGGTGCGACTGCACGTCGCCGCCCCTCTGGCTCATCCCGTGGACTTCCGCCTGCTTGATGAAAAGCCCCTGCTCGAGGGCTGCCGAACCGATGACTGTGGCGATGGAAAGGATACCCTGTCCTCCCACGCCGGCTAGTATGATGTCCTGTTTCATTTCTTGAGGTGTCTTTTAAGTGTCTGGAGGCATTCGCGGCGGCTGATGATGACAGAGACACCGTGATACTCAATCTCTTCACGGAGAATGCGCTCCATCTCCGGGTAGTTGGCGGGAAGCGGCTCGAAGGTCCGGATGTGGGCCGGATCCACTCCGAGGGCCTCGCAGATGGCTTCCAGCCGGCCTGTCCCGGCTGAGTCCTGCCCGCCGGTCATCCCGGTCGTCAGGTTGTCGGAGATGCAGACCGTGATGTCGGCCTTCTCGTTGACGGCGTCAAGGAGGCCCGTCATGCCGCTGTGGGTGAAGGTGGAGTCACCGATGACGGCAACTGCGGGCCAGAGCCCGCTGAAGGCGGCCCCCTGGGCCATGGTGATGGATGCGCCCATCTCCACGCAGGTCTGGATGGCTTCGAACGGAGGCAGCCAGCCGAGCGTGTAGCAGCCTATGTCGCTGAAAGCACGGCCCTGCGGGTAATCCTTTTTCATCACCGCGTTGAGAGCGGTGAAAAGATCCCTGTGGCCGCAGCCCTTGCAGAGTGCCGGCGGGCGGGGAACAACGACCCCGGAAGGGGCGTTGAGGCCGGGCGAGGGAAGTCCGAGCGCCTCGCGGACGCAGTCCGGCGAGAGCTCTCCCGTGCGGGGAAGCGAACCGTCGAGGCGGCCCTTCACGGTGATGCCCGTGTCGAACACTCCCTTCATCCTTTCTTCCAGAAGCGGCTGGCCTTCTTCGATGACAAGAATGGTCTTGCACATCGATGCGAGCTTCAGTATCAGCTTTTTAGGGAAAGGATACTGGGATATTTTGAGCACCGGGTGGGGGCAGCCGTCCGGATAGTTTTCCATTAAATAATTATAGGCAATGCCGCAGGCGATGATGCCGAGGCTCTTGTCGGGGCCGTCCACAAGGCGGTTGAACGGCGACTCGACTGCATCCTGCTCGAAAACGGCGTATTCCTTGACCAGCTGGGCGTAGCGCACCCGCGCATTCGCGGGCAGCGTACACCACTGCCTCTCGTTTGCAGGCAGCTTCATCCCGTTCTGGGGCGCCGCCTCTTCGTCCGGGATGCACTCCACCGCTGCGCGGGAGTGGGCCATCCTGGTCGTCAGGCGCATCAGCACCGGGATGCCGCGCTTCTCCGAATAATCGAATGCATGGCGCACCATCTCATAGGTTTCCTGCTGCGACGAGGGTTCGAACACAGGCACGAGAGCAAAGGTCCCCCAGAAGCGGGAGTCCTGCTCGTTCTGCGAACTGTGCATCGACGGGTCGTCGCAGGCGGCTACGACAAGGCCGCCGTTGGCGCCTGTCGTCGCGGAACCCATGAACGGGTCTGCGCAGACATTCATGCCGACGTGCTTCATGCACACGAGCGTCCTCTTTCCTGCGAAGGACATTCCGAGGGCTTCTTCCATCGCCGTCTTTTCGTTGGCGGACCAGACGCGGTGGACGCCGCGCTCCGCTGCGAGCGGGTACGACTGGATGAATTCGGTGATTTCGGTTGAGGGGGTCCCGGGGTAGGCATAAACGCCGCTCAGGCCTGCGTGCAGGGCACCCAGCGCCAGGGCTTCGTCTCCCAGGAGGAGCTTTTTACGAGCCATAGTCTTTAGATAATTTCAGTGCGGAGGACTCACCGGCCCTCCAAAATCAGTGGTCTTGTCAAAGATAAGACAAAAATCGCGATTTTCAAAGACCTTTTTTCGGGGAACCGCCCCTCGCGAGCTCGCGGGCGTTGACGAGGTTGTGCCACAGGGCGTAGAGGCCTCCGGCGACAGAGGTGACGGGGGTCATGTAGGTGAAACCGAGCCAGATTATGAAGCCGGTGTTCTTCTGACCGAGGGCCTGACCGGCGGTGATGGATTCGGGGCGACCATAGCGGCGGGCGGCGAGGCGTCCGATGGCGAACTGTGCGAGGCAGCAGGCGAGCGACACGGCGGCGATTCCTCCGGCGAGCCATGCCCCTATCCCGCTTTCGACGAGGGCGCTTGTGGCAAGTGACATCGCAAGAATGAGTCCTATTCCCCAGACGTAGAATGCCCAATCGACGTAGCGGGCGAGAAAACGCTGCACTCCCGGAAGGAGGGCGCGGATAGCCCAGGCAAGGAGGCAGGGGAGAACGAGGATGGAGAAGATTCTCTGCACTATGGCCCAGCAGGATCCCCAGAAGGTGACATCTGCCGACGGATGCACGATAGGGATCATCAGCGGGATCATAACGCAGGCGAGCGCGTTGGCGAGCACCGTGTAGGCAAGAATGCCTGGGAGGTCGCCGCCGAGTTTTCTTGTGACTACGCCAGCAGCGGCTGCAGTCGGGCAGATGAAGCACAGCATTGCGCATTCAAGCAGAATGCGTACGGCCCCTTGGGGAACCAATGTGACCACGAGGGCCAGGGTTCCGAAAAGCACGGCCTGGATTATCAGGAGCTTCAAATGCCACCTGTGGAAACGAAGGTCTTTCGGTGCCACTATATTGAGCTGGAGAAACAGCATCACTCCTATAAGGGCTGGCTGGAGCCACTTTGCTGTGCTGAGGTAACTCTCCTCGCCGAAAGATGGGACAAAGTGCAGCACAAGGTAAATGCCGATGCCGGCCGCCATTGCGAGCGGCAGCATCCAGCGCCTGAGCCACAGAGAAAGATTGTCCTTCATTTGGCTGCAAAGGTCTTATTTTTTTCCGAGATAATGAATATATTTGTAAGATTTACAAAAAATCACCTGTTGTATGGATTACAGAAAATTGACTGCAGAGGAAATAACTGTCCTTAAGGGCAATTGCTGCAGCGCGGCCGACTGGTCGGATGTGCTTGTTGCGGACGGCTTTGATCCGTCCAGGGTCAGCGGAAGCAGTTTCTCCGGAAAGATACGCCTGGGAGCGTTCAGGAAGGATTTTACTCTGCCGGGTGGTGTCTCCAAGCCTTCGGGGGTGAGGAATGCCGTCCTTCACAACGTCAGTGTCGGTGACGACTGCCTGATTGAGAATGTTTCCAATTATATAGCCAACTACGAGATAGGCGAGGGGACCTGTATAGAGAATGTGGACCTTGTCTATGTCGATGGGGAGAGCTCCTTCGGCAACGGCGTAGAGGTCTCGGTCCTCAACGAGACCGGAGGCCGCGAGGTTCGTATCCACGAAAAGCTCGGCGCCCAGATAGCGTACGTGGAGACTATGTACCGCTACCGTCCCGGCCTCATTGACCGTCTCAACGCACTGACGGACAGCCTGGTGGAGAAAAGCAAAAGCTCCGTGGGCCGGATCGGCTCCCACGTTTTCATCCGCAATACGCGGTATATAAACGCTGTAAGGATTGGTGATTATGCGATCATCAGCGGCGTGAGCCGGCTTCGCAACGGGACGGTCGTCAGCAACGCCGCCGCGCCCGTCTGTATCGGCCACGGGGTGATCGCCGATGATTTCATCATCTGCAGCGGCTCGCATGTGGAAGACAACTCGACGCTTCTCCGGTGCTTCATCGGCCAGAGCTGCCATTTCGGCCACGGATACAGCGCCTCCGATTCGCTCTTCTTCTCCAACTGCCAGGGCGAGAACGGCGAGGCCTGCGCAATCTTCGCCGGCCCGTTCACTGTGACCCACCACAAGAGCACCCTTCTCATCGCCGGTATGTTCTCCTTCATGAACGCCGGCAGCGGGTCGAACCAGAGCAACCACCTTTACAAGCTCGGCCCCATCCACCAGGGCATCCTTGAGAGGGGCTCCAAGACGGCCTCCGATTCGTATATCCTCTGGCCTTCGAGAGTAGGCGCGTTCTCCCTGGTGATGGGCCGCCACGTCAACCATTCGGACACATCGAATCTGCCGTTCTCCTATCTTATTGAGCAGCAGAACACTACATATCTCGTCCCCGCCGTCAACCTCCGCAGCGTCGGGACCATCCGCGACGCGCAGAAATGGCCGAAGCGAGACGGACGCAAGGACCCTGCCCGGCTGGACAATATCAACTTCAACCTCCTCAGCCCCTACACGGTGCAGAAGATGGTGAAGGGTATAGACCTTCTGAAGAATCTGCAGTATTCTTCCGGAGAGCTGTCGGATGTCTATTCTTTCCACAGCGCCAAGATCAAGAACAGCGCGCTCAAGAAGGGCATCGCCCTTTACAGGACGGCCATCGTGAAATTCCTCGGCAACTCCATAATCAAGCGCCTCGAAAATCTTCCCGCCGGCGCCTCGGATGAGGACATCCGCGCGGCGCTCCGCCCGGACATCCCGGAAGGGACAGGCTACTGGGTGGACCTCAGCGGCATGATCGCCCCGAAGGGCGTGGTGGATGATCTCCTGGACCGCATCGAGGCGGGCAAGGTCGATTCCATCGAAGGCATCAACGAGGCCTTCGCCGCCATCCATTCATTGTATTACACCTACGAGTGGACCTGGGCCTATGGCAAATACAGGGAGTTCTTCGGCGTCGCCCCCGAAGAGATGACGGCGGAAGACGTTATATCGATAGTCCGCCAGTGGAAGGAGGCCGTGATAGGCCTCGACAGGACCCTTTACGAGGACGCCCGCAAGGAGTTCAACCTCGCATCCATGACCGGCTTCGGCGCCGACGGCAACAAGGAGGACAAGGAGCAGGACTTCGAGCACGTTCGCGGCGACTTCGAGTCCAACGCTTTCGTCACCGCCGTCCTCGACCACATCCGCGCCAAGGAAGCCCTCGGCGACGAGCTCATTTCAAGACTTACACGTTAACTTATGGCTGACGAGAAGATTATATTTTCGATGAACGGGGTAGGAAAGGTGCTGCCCCACAACAACAAGGTTATACTTAAGGACATTTACCTGTCGTTCTTCTATGGTGCAAAAATCGGCATCATAGGTCTCAACGGATCGGGTAAATCGACGCTGCTGAAGATTATCGCCGGGGTGGAGAAATCCTACAAGGGCGAAGTCGTGTGGGCGCCCGGATACACTGTCGGCTACCTTGAGCAGGAGCCGCAGATGGATCCGGACAAGACCGTCCTGGAGGTTGTCCAGGAGGGCGTGCAGGAGGTGATGGATACTCTCGCCGAGTACAACGAGATCTCCATGAAGTTCATGGAGCCGATGTCCGACGAGGAGATGAACGCCCTCATCGAGCGGCAGGGTGAGCTGACCGAGAAGATAGACCACATGGACGGCTGGGAGATAGACTCCAAACTGGAGAGGGCGATGGACGCCCTCCAGTGTCCTCCGCCGGATGCGTCGATAAAGACTCTCTCCGGTGGCGAGCGCCGCAGGGTGGCCCTTTGCCGTCTGCTGCTGCGTCAGCCGGACGTCCTTCTTCTAGACGAGCCGACAAACCACCTCGACACCGAGAGCATCCAGTGGCTCGAAGAGCACCTCAGGCAGTACAAGGGGACGGTCATCGCCGTCACCCACGACCGTTATTTCCTCGACAACGTCGCCGGCTGGATCCTTGAGCTGGACAGGGGCGAGGGGATTCCATGGAAAGGCAATTACTCCTCCTGGCTCGACCAGAAGACAAAGCGTCTCGCCGTCGAGGAAAAGCAGGAGTCGAAGCGCCGCAAGACTCTCGAGCGGGAGCTCGAGTGGGTCAGGATGGCCCCGAAAGCCCGGCAGGCGAAGCAGAAGGCCCGTCTGGGGGCTTATGAGAAACTCGCTGCGGCCGACGCGAAGCAGAAGGAGGCAAGCCTGGAGATTTATATCCCCAACGGTCCGCACCTTGGAAATAAGGTCATACGTTTCAACGACGTCTCAAAAGGATACGGCGATACGCTTTTGTTTGAGCACCTTACGTTCGAGCTCCCGCCGGCTGGCATAGTCGGGGTCATAGGCCCCAACGGCGCCGGCAAGACGACCCTTTTCCGCCTCATTATGGGTATCGAAAAGCCCGACAGCGGCACCATTGAGATCGGCGACACTGTCAAGATTGCATACGTGGATCAGCAGCACAAGTCCATAGACCCGGACAAGACCGTCTATGAGACGATCGCCGGCAACTCCGAATGGGTCCGTATGGGCGGAAGGGATATCAACGCCCGCTCCTGGGTCTCCCGATTCAACTTCTCGGGGGCGGACCAGGAGAAACTCTGCGGAGTGCTTTCCGGTGGCGAGCGCAACAGGCTCCACCTGGCCCTCACTCTGAAGGACGAGGGCAACGTCCTCCTTCTCGACGAGCCGACCAACGACGTGGACGTCAACACCATCCGAGCCCTCGAGGAGGGCCTCGACGGCTTCGCGGGCTGCGCGGTCGTCGTAAGCCACGACCGCTGGTTCCTCGACCGCATAGCGACCCACATCCTCGCCTATGAAGGCGACGGCAAGGTCGTTTTCTTCGAAGGCAACTACGCCGAGTACGAGGAGAACCGCAAGATGCGCCTCGGCACGACCGAGCCCAAACGTTTCAAATACAAAAAACTGATGGAATAATATGAGAAAATTTGTCTTTATCCTTGCCGCTCTCGCGGCCGCATCCTGCGCGCAGCAGGCCTCCTGGGCCCCTGCAGGGGACCATATCCGTACGTCCTGGGCAGAGCAGGTGTCGCCTGTGAATGCCCATCCCGAGTATCCGCGTCCCCAGATGGTGAGGCCGGACTGGAAATCTCTCAATGGCCTGTGGGACTATGCCCTGGCCGGGAAGGACGAGGCTCAGCCTGCCTTCGGAGGGGACAGGATTCTGGTGCCGTTCTGCATCGAATCGTCCCTTTCCGGAGTCGGTAAGAGGGTCGGAGTAGATAGCGTGCTGTGGTACCGCACCTCGTTCAAAGTCCCTTGCAGGTGGAAGGGCCGTGTGCTCCTTCATTTTGACGCAGTGGACTGGAAGGCTGAGGTCTCGCTCAACGGTAAGGAGCTTGGCATCCACACCGGTGGATATACCGCATTTTCTTTTGACATCACCGATTATCTCGTTAAAGGGAAGCAGGAGCTCATCGTGAGGGTTGAGGACGGGACCGACAACGGCGAGCAGCCGCGCGGCAAGCAGGTTTCCGACCCCCACGGCATCTGGTACACGCCTGTGAGCGGCATCTGGCAGAGCGTCTGGATCGAGCCGGCTGGTGAGGCGTTCGTCGCCGATTACTGCGCCGTCTCCGACATTGACGCCGGCAGCCTCCTTGTGGAGGTTGACGTCGATGGTGAAGCGGACGAGGTTGAGGCAGTCCTTCTTGAAGGGTCTGTCGGCTACTCCGCAGAAGGGACTCCTGGCGTCGCGCTTACAAGCGCTGTCGCCGCTCCCGGCGAGCCGCTGACGCTGATGCTCGACGAGCCGGAGCTCTGGTCGCCCGAGTCACCGTATCTCTACGGGCTTGAAATCGTGCTGCGCAAGGGAGGCAAGGTCATCGACAAGGTCGAAGGCTACACCGCTTTCCGCAAGAGTTCGGAGGTCGTCGATTCCAAGGGATACAAGAGGCTCGGACTCAACGGGAAGCCTTACTTCCAGTTCGGCCCCCTGGACCAGGGCTGGTGGCCTGACGGCCTTTACACGGCCCCGACCGACGACGCCCTGCGCTTCGACATAGAGAAGACGAAGGATTTCGGATTCAATATGATACGTAAGCATATCAAGGTTGAGCCGGCCCGCTGGTACAACTGGTGTGACCGCCTCGGCATCGTCGTATGGCAGGATATGCCTTGTCTGGCGAGTCACTTGCCTTCTCCGAAAGGCACCCCCAACCCCCAGTGGGGGCAGTGGGGTTACGGCGAGGGCTGGGACTATCCCCTCACCGAGACCGCAAAGGCTACATATTACAAAGAGTGGGGAGAGATTATCGCTCAACTCAAGAAATATCCCTGCATTGTGGTCTGGGTGCCGTTCAATGAGGCCTGGAGCCAGTTTGACACGGAGAAAGCCGTGGAGTTCACCTATGCGCAGGATTCGACACGTCTTGTCAATTCCGCTTCCGGCGGCAATTCTCGCCTCTGCGGCGACATCCTCGACAGCCACAACTATCCGAGGCCCATCATGAAGTTCCGCAGCGAAGGGAAGCAGATTGACGTCCTCGGTGAGTACGGCGGCATAGGCTGCGCCATCGAAGACCACCTCTGGCAGGAGGACAACAACTGGGGCTACAAGGGCCTCTGCGCCGACGGCGAAGAGGTTCTGGCAAAGTATGAGAAGTACGCCGATATGTTCATCCCCGAGATCGAGTCCGGCGTTTCCGCCGGCGTCTATACCCAGACTACCGACGTCGAGGTCGAGGTTAACGGACTCATGACCTATGACCGCAAGGTAATCAAGATGGATGAAGAGCGCCTCCGCGCAATCAATAAGAAGGTAATCGCGTCGATGGAGAAGTAGGCAGGGAATGGAGGAAGGAAGCATAGTAATAAAAGGCGCACGCGTCAACAATCTCAAGGACATCTCCCTTGAGATTCCGCGCGGAAAGCTTGTCGTCATAACCGGAGTTTCCGGGAGCGGAAAGTCCTCGCTGGCGTTCGACACTCTGTATGCCGAAGGCCAGAGGCGTTTCGCGGAAAGCCTTTCTTCCTATGCCCGCCAGTTCCTCGGGAGGATGTCCAAGCCGGACGTCGACTCGATTGAAGGCATCCCCCCTGCAATAGCCATCGAGCAGAAAGTCAACACCAGGAACCCCCGTTCCACCGTCGGCACAACGACGGAGATCTACGACTACCTGAGGCTCATCTATGCCCGCATAGGGCGGACCTTCTCGCCCGTGAGCGGGAAGGAGGTGCGCTGCAACACCGTCTCTGACGTGATGCGCGCCATCCTCGAAGGAGGCTTGTCTTCCTTCTATATCCTCTCTGATGTAGGATGGTCTTCAAGGGACGACCTCGTGGAGCTTATGCTCTCGCTCTCCGGCGAGGGTTTCAGCCGTCTCTATGACCCTGCGGCTGATGCTCCCGTGCGCCTCGACGAGGTGATGAAACTCTCCGAGAGCGGCCTTCCGAAAGAGATGTATCTTTTCGTGGACAGGGTTAAGCTTGATGCGGTTGACGAGGACCTTATCGCACGGCTGCGCGATTCCGTCTCGTCGGCCTTCTCCAATGGCGACGTGATTCTCCGGAAGGAGACCCCGGACGGGAAAGTCTCGCTGGAGAAGTTCTCCCAGCGCCTGGAGATGGACGGGATAGAGTTCCGCCGTCCGGACGAGTTCCTGTTCTCCTTCAACAGCCCGCTCGGGGCCTGCCCGGTCTGCGGCGGCCTCGGCAAGATAATAGGCATCAGCGAAGACCTCGTGGTCCCGGACAAGACCAAGAGCATCTACGACGGTGCCATAGCCTGCTGGCGGGGCGAAAAAATGGGCTGGTTCCGCGACCACCTCATCGAGGTGTCGGAGCGCTATGGTATCCGCATTTTTGAGCCGTGGTGCCGCCTTTCAGACAAGGAGAAGGACATTATCTGGAACGGCCACAGCGTCAAGGGCGACGATTCTTCTATAGTAGGTATCAACGAGTTCTTCGAATGGGTGGAGTCCAACCGCTACAAGATACAGTATAAATACATGCTGAGCCGCTACAGCGGCCGGACGGTGTGCTCTTCCTGCGGCGGTAGCCGCCTCAGGAAGGAAGCCCACTACGTCAAGGTCGGTGGGCGCACGATTGCTGAACTCCTCTCGATGAATGTAGTGGAGCTTATAAAGTTCCTTGAGGGTGTGGAACTGTCTGATTATGAGAAGGGAGTGGCCGGGAAGGCAATCGATGAAGTGCTTTCGAGGCTCCGTTACATAGATGATGTGGGGCTCGGGTATCTCACCCTTTCGAGAAATTCCAATACCCTTTCCGGAGGTGAAAGCCAGAGGATAAACCTGGTGACGGCTCTCGGCAGCTCGCTGGTGGGGTCGATGTATATCCTGGACGAGCCGTCCATCGGGCTCCATCCCCGTGACACCGACAGGCTCATTTCGGTTCTCAAAAGACTCCGTGATATCGGCAACACCGTCGTAGTTGTGGAGCACGACGAAAAAATTATCCGCGCCGCAGACCTCCTGATAGATATGGGCCCGATGGCCGGGACCGGCGGCGGAGAGGTTGTTTACACGGGCACTATCGAGGGATCCGGCAAGTCCAATTCCCTGACACTCAGATACCTTCGCGGCGAGATGCCAGGATTCTCAAGAAAAAAACGCACTTCCGACTACTACATCAGCGTCGAAGGTGCGATGGAGCACAATCTCAAGGACATTACGGTGAAGTTCCCCCTCGGGGTATTCACGGTCGTCACGGGGGTCTCCGGCAGCGGAAAGTCCACCCTTGTCGGCGATATCCTTTATCCGGCCATGAAGCGCCGGATAAACGAGACCGGTGACCTCCCGGGTACCTTCCGCGGCCTCGGCGGCAACCTCGACCGCATAACCCGCGTCGAGTACGTGGACCAGAACCCTCTCGGCAAGAGTTCGCGCTCCAATGCCGTGACTTACCTGAAGGTTTACGACGACATCCGTAAACTGCTGTCTTCCACACAGGCTGCAAAGCTCTCGGGGCTCACTCCTTCCTCGTTCTCCTTTAACCAGGAGGGCGGCCGCTGCCCCGAGTGCCAGGGCGAGGGCTTCGTCAGGATAGGGATGCAGTTTATGGCGGACGTGACTATGGTCTGCTCCTCGTGCGGCGGCAAGCGCTTCAAGAGCGAAGTGCTTGAAGTCCGTTACGAGGGGAAGAACGTCGATGACATCCTCTCGATGAGCGTAGCCGAAGCCATAGAGTTTTTCGGCTCTCTCAAGGATCCTCAGGCAAAGCTTGTCGCCGAGAGGCTCAAGCCCCTTGCCGATGTCGGCCTTTCCTACATCAAGCTCGGCCAGCCATCCTCGACCCTTTCCGGCGGCGAGAGCCAGAGAGTCAAACTGGCATACTTCCTATCCATGAGCCTCAACGACGACAGGCCGCGGAAGGACAGGATCCTGTTCATCTTCGACGAGCCCACGACAGGTCTCCATTTCTACGATGTCGAGAAGCTCCTCAAGGCCTTCGACATGCTTCTTTCAAGGGGCCACACCATAGTTGTCGTGGAGCACAACACCGAGGTCATCCGTGCGGCCGACTGGGTCATAGACCTTGGCCCCGAAGCCGGCGACGAGGGCGGCAGGGTCGTCTTCGCCGGCACCCCGGAGGACCTTGTCAGCCGCTCCAAGGGTCACACGGCGCGCTATCTTGCCTCCTCTACGCTGTAGCCCGTACTCCAGCCCCCTTCTCCTCCGTCCGGCGGCAGTTTCACCGTGTAATGATAATGGCAGCCGCGGCGGATGTCGTAGTTGCCGTCCATTTCTCCGAGATAGAAGCGATAGGATAAGGTCCTTGTCTCCTCTCCCTTTTTGCAGTCAGCGATTATCTCAACAAACGAGCAGCAGGCTGAGTGCCTTGCTCCCTGCAGATTCTCAAGCATATAAAGGCTGATTTCCCGGCTCAGGCCATATTCGCTTCCCCTGTTGAGGTCGTCGGCCTCCATCCCGGTCTTCCGGAAGCCAATGTTGAAAACTTCCGATTCATTCTTGACGGCGCTGTCCCTGAAAAGTGCCACTACCGAAGGGCAGGCCCCGACCTCGATGCTTTTTACGCTGATTTCCGTCCCGTCCTCCAGCGCGTTGCGGTCCATCCTCACCGAAACCTTCGCCATGGTCCTGAGGAGGGGAATCTCCACGGACGAACCTCCTGTCACCATCTTCCGGCGGACGGATCCTGTCATCGGGATGCCGCGCGTGTATTCGTCTGGGTAGGCCATGTGGTATATATATGACAGAAGTTCTTCTTCGCTCCTTCTTTCAAACTGGTAGCGCACATTCGCTATCACGTAAAAACTGTAGCGGCTTCCTGCGACAAGGGGAAGCCGGCAGAGTTCCCCGTCACGCCCGGCCGACGGAAAGTAGTGCGAACCTTCAAGGATGCCCTGCTCGTCATAGACAAGGAGGTTGACGTCCGAGATCATATTCTCGTCCGGATCATCGGATCGGGTCATGAGACCGGTTAAAATCAGGACCGGGGTCTCCACGGGGACTTTAGCGCAGGAAGCCAGGAAGAGCGTCAGAAGAGCACCGTAATATTTTCTTTTTCGGTCCATGGGAGGATGTTTGTGGAGATCAGTATGTCTTCCCGGGAGACGGGCGTCTCCGGGTCTTTCGTCCCTTTCCCGGTGAATGTTATGTCCAGGGAATATAATTTCCCCATTTCCAGATCTTTGAGGAGTATAGGGTAATACCACGTCTCCCCGTCTATAAAGGCTTCGAAAACAAGCTTGGACAGCGGCGCCCCGAAGGTCTCCACCTTGACCCCGGAGGGGAAGAGGTAGAGCTCTATATCCGGGAAAATAACTTCCTTCCCGACATTCCCTGCGGATGCGAAAATCATTTCGGGATGTCCGACGGATGCTTTGTCGTCTTCGGAAAGTCCGCCGAGGTTTAGCCAGGAGGAGGGAGGGGATTCCCTAAGTCCAAGCACCGGAGATGTTGCCGGGATGTTGGTGAGATATATTTTTACGTCCTCCATCGGAGAGGCGCTGTAGGGGTGCTGGTGAAAATCCGCCAGGAGAGAGTTGATCCGGAGCTTTGCCAGCAGGGGCCTGAGCCCAATGACGGCGTCTCCGGTCCTGGCCTGCCCGCATAGGGAGGGAAGGGATGGATTTTCCTCCCGGAAGTCGCGCTCTTTGGCTGAAAGTGTCTTATAATCACGGATATCCGCGTATTCGTACAGGTCTTTTCCTTCGGAGGTTACGGCGACTATTATCTTACTGCCGCTCCCGCAGACGGCCCCTGTCACCGCTCCGTCGGTGCAGACCGTCCTGGAGAAGGAGTCAAGCCTGCCCAGTGCATCGTCGTCGAAAAAAAGAAAGTCCAGCATCCGGCCTTCCGTGAGAACCGCTGAACTGACCCTGAGGCGCTTTGCGGCCGGCGCTTCTTCTTCCGGGAGAGCTCTTTTGCAGGATACAAGAAAAAAGGCCGGACTCGGGATGATGATTGACAAATGCAGTAGAAATGATGTTAATGTTGCGGCAGACGAGCGCGCAAGAAGTTTTAAAGACCCATAGGACAGTCTTAGGCAGGGCCGGCCCTTTTTCTCAGATTTCGGGGATGTATCCATTGCGAACGGTTTTTCGCAAAGGTAGGCCGGCAGCCCCCGTGGAAGAAGGAATTATAAAAAACAATTTACGATTTTTTAACTCTTTCAGTGTTTTTTAATGTTTTTTCAGTGTTTCTTTATGCGTATTAAAATTTTTCTTTATACAAAAAAGGACGGCCGTTTCACCGAAACGCCGTCCTTTTGAACCTTTGTCCGAGCAAGACTGCTTATTTCTGTCTTGCCTTGTATCTCTGATAGAATCTGTCGACGCGGCCTGCAGTGTCCACGAGCTTCACCTTACCGGTGTAGAACGGGTGCGAGGTGTTGGAGATTTCCAGCTTCACGAGAGGGTACTCAACGCCTTCGACCACGAGGGTCTCCTTGGTGGGGGCGCAGGAACGCGTAATGAAGACTGTGTCATTCGACATATCCTTGAAAGCTACAAGACGGTAGGTTTCGGGATGAATTCCATTTTTCATTGCCTCTGTAATTTTTTAGCCCGCAAATATAGACTCTTTTGCTAAAATATCCAAATAATATTTTAGTTTACAGCATAAGAGCTGACATCACGGCGCCGACGAGGCCGAGAATGGCGTAGAACTCAGGAAGGGCGGCGTAGATGAGGGTGCTCACCATGACGTTGTGACCCTGGCTGATGCCGACGATGCCGTTGGCGCAAACCTGGCCCTGGCGGATGGCGGAAAGCATGCAGACGAGGCCGACGCTGAGGCCGATGCCGAAGACGAGGGGACCGGCGACGGCGGCCTTGTTCATAAGCATAAAGAAGGCGACGAAGCCGTAGATGCCCTGGGTCGAAGGAAGTGCCGAGAGAATCATGTAACTGCCGGATTTCTCCGGGAGCCTCTTGAGGGCGCCTTCTGCCGCGTTGCCGGCGATGGTCGTGCCGATGGAGGAGCCGATGCCGGCGAGTGCGAGCACCAGTCCGAGTCCGAGATAACCTAAAATGAGATCCATAATTATTTGATTTTATTGTTATTACTTCAGGGGAGTGTATTTGCGCCCGGCGGCCTCGTAGCCGGAGTTCTTGAAGAACTCAAGGAAGTTGAGCCTGAGCGGGTGGACGAAGGCGCCGAGGGCTGCCATCGCTATATTTAGAGTGTGTCCTATAATGACTATAAGGAGGAAGAAAACCCACAGGACGGGGTTGTGACCGTCACCGAGGATCATCGCTCCGATGCTGTTGAAGGCCATACCAAGCATGCTGCCGGCGAGGCCGAGGGCGTAGAGCCTGAGGTAGCTGAGGACATCGCCGAGGAGGCCGGAGGCCATGTTGTAGGTGTCCCAGAGTCCTGCACCTATATTGAGCAGCGGATTGCGCTTTATGTCGTTGAGAAGGAATATTCCGATGGCGGAAAGACTGCCGAGTCCGATGATAACCCATTTTGTCACAGCGGAATCCATAACTCCCGCAAGTGCAGCCGCACCGACGGCGACGCCTCCCACTATAAGGAGCGTCCAGCCCCAGGTGCCGAGAGAGTGCAGGAAGCCCTTGTGTCGGGTCTCCTCCACCGTCTTGACTATCATCGCAAGCGAAATGTGGAGGACACCGACTATGAGCGAAAGGACCATTGTCCCGTCGTAGCCTGCTATCTTGGACGGCAGGAATATCTTCTTTATAGGAGCGAAGATGCTCCAGGTCGAGATGTCAATGGAGAAGAAGGTGTGGAAGAGGAATCCTATGATGAATGTGCCGATGCCGAGGGTAATGACCAGCGGCGACATATCTTTGAACCCTTTGACCTTCTTCAGCGCGAATCCTACGGCGATGAGAATCAGTCCGTAGCCGGCGTCGCCCATGCAGAAGGCGAAGAACAGCAGGAAGAAAACTGCGATGAAAGGAGTCGGGTCGAACCCGTCGTAGGCGGGCCGGCCGTACATGTCCGTCAGTACTTCGAACATCCTGACAAAGCGGTTGTTGCGGAAGCTGATCGGGGGATTGTCCTCCCGGACAGCCGCCTCCTTGAGGTAGAAGGCGCCGCTGCACTCAAGCACATCACACACAGCTTCGTCGCTTTCAGTCGGAGCGTAGCCGACGAAAGTGGAAAGGGCGCCGTCAGCGGCAGGGGCAGCCGCCACTCCGGCAAGGTAAAGGTCGAGTTCGGACAGGGCCTTCTGATACTCCTTGTCGAGCCGGTCTTCTTCCGCCTCCAGGGCTGCGAGCTTTTTCTCGGCCGCATCCTTTTCCGCCTCCAGGGCTGCGACGGTCTCTTTCGCGGCGGCGTAATCACCCTTCGGCTCCGGAATCTCGCGGATTGGGATGGGAGAGGCTTCGCCACCGGCCGTTATGGTGACAAAGAAAACGCTCTCGTCATCTTCGCTGATGACTTCAAGGGGGCAGAGTTCACTCCAGGCGGAGTCGAACTTCTTTTTACGGACAACGTACCAGTGAAGTTGCAGTCCCGTCTCTTCGATATGGGCTCGATCTTCAGCCGAGAAAGCGCCCCAGGCCTTCACGGCCTCAGCCTCTTTCTTCGCCGCTTCCAGTTTTGAAGACGCCTCGGCAAGGGCGGCTTTCGCCTCGGGAATAATGGCCTTCCGGCGGCTTGCCTCGGCAAGAAGGGCCGAGGAACGCTCGTCCACAGGCTTCGACTCCCTTGTGATGTCCACAAGGCCGCATTCGCGAAGGGCTTTGAGGAACCCTTCCTCTTCGCCGCGAAGGAGGATGAAGGAGTATTTTGTCATCGGGGCTATCATAGCTCGGAGGCCTCCTCTTCCTCGTGGCGGGTCTTGACTATCTTGGAGGATGCCTTGGAGAGGTTCTCCTCGTCTTCCATGTAGCGCTTAATTTTCCTTATAGCTTCCTCATATCCAGGGATTTGTACCTTTTCATAGAGGTTGACCTTCTGGGTGGTCTTCTTCCTCTGGTAGTCGAGGATACGGGCCCTCTCAAGGGCGATCTCCGACTCGATTCCGAGCCGGGAGAGCTCCTTGAGGATTGCTACGCCGTCGGCGTACCAGGCCGGAGCGGCGAAGGCGTTGAACTTTTTCAGCGAATAGCGAATTTCCCCGAGCCCCGGGGTCTTGACGCCGGCGATCTTCACTGTCAGAAGCTCGACATCCTCAATCCTCACGAGGTCGTCTTCGAACTCGTTCCAGAGGGCGGCGAGGTAGTCGTACTTCCTAAGACCCTCCTTCAAGGCGGCTTCCAAGGCGTCGCTTTCGTCCTTCGCCTTTCGCACTTCAAGCCTCAGGGCGCTCTCCTTGTTCTGAAGGGTGGGGAGCGCTCTCCTTCTGACTTTCAGCTGCTTGCCGATCTCGTTGAGAGAAGTCTTATTGTATTGGAACTTTATCGCCATTGGCCGTATTTGTCAATCAGGGCCTGTTTGATACCGGTCTCGGCGGGGGAGAAGTGTTTAGCAAACAGCTCCCAGGCCGTGTCGAGCATCTCGTCAATCTTGATGTTTACGTCTATCGAAAGGAGCCTCGTCGCGTACTCTTTGGCGTAGGCGAGGCAGCGGTGGTCGTAGTCGGAAAGGTCGAAACCGTTCTCCAGCTTGGTCTTGGCGTTCTGGGCGTCGGCGTACAGACGGACACCGGCGTTCATCACCTGGGAGTGGTCCTCGCGGGTCTTCTTGCCCTGGACGAGCTGCTTCAGGCGGGACAGCGAACGGAAAGGATCGATAATGACCTTCCCGGAATCGGAATCGGCGCGCAGGAACAGCTGGCCCTCAGTGATGTATCCGGTGTTATCCGGAATGGCGTGGGTGATGTCGCCGTCGTTGAGGGTGGTGACCGCAATGATGGTGATGGAACCGCCCGACGGCAGCTGCACGGCCTTTTCGTAGATCTTTGCAAGGTCCGAATAGAGGGAGCCCGGCATCGAGTCCTTCGACGGGATCTGGTCCATACGGTTGGACACAATCGAAAGGGCGTCCGCATAGAGGGTCATATCCGTCAGCAGCACAAGGACTTTCTCGTTTTTCTCCACGGCGAAATACTCGGCCGCGGTCAGCGCCATGTCCGGGACGAGCAGACGCTCGACCGGCGGATTTTCCGTCGTGTTGACGAAAGAGATAATCTTGTCGAGGGCGCCGGCCGACTCGAACTCGTGGCGGAAGAAAAGGTAGTCGTCGTTGGAAAGGCCCATGCCGCCGAGGATAATCTTATCCACGTCGGCGCGGAGGGCTACGTCCGCCATCACCTGGTTGTACGGCTGGTCAGGATCGGCGAAGAACGGAATCTTCTGGCCGGAGACTATCGTATTGTTGAGGTCGATGCCGGCGATGCCGGTCGGAATCAGCTCGGAGGGCTGGCGGCGCTTGTACGGGTTCACAGACGGACCGCCGATTTCAACCTCGCGGCCTTCAATTTCGGGGCCGCCGTCTATAGGGTGTCCGTAGGCGTCGAAAAAGCGGCCGGAAAGCTCTTCGGAGACCTTCAGGGAAGGAGCTTCACCGAGGAATGTGACGCAGGCGTTGGTCGGAATTCCTTCCGTACCGGAGAATACCTGCAGGGTGATTGTCTCGCCCTTGATGCGGACCACCTGCGAGAGGCGACCGTCCACGAGCGCAAGCTCGTCATTGGAGACTCCCGAAGCCTTCAGGGCGACAGTCGCCTTGGTGATGGCCGTCAGCTCAGTGTAGATTTTCTGGTATGCTTTATTTGCCATTGCGTTCGAGGAGTTTAAGTGCGTTGTCACGGTAGATCTTGAAATTGTCGCTTCCGAACTCGGAGTAGTTCATCTGCTTGAGCAGGTTGATAATCTCCTTGAAGAAGTCGCGGCATTTTTCGAAGTCATCGAACTCGAAATCGCGGTCGCAGATATCGAGCACGAGGTCGAGCATGTACTTCTGGCGGTCCATAGGGCAGAGCGAGTCGATCGGGTCGAATCCGTCCTGCTGGAGGATGATGAAATCGACGAGCTCGGACTTCCAGAAGAGTATGTGGTAGCTCATAGGGACGCCGTCGTCGCCGAGGATGTTGATCTGCTCGGCGGACTCTTTGCCGCGGCGGATTATATTCTTGGCTTTCAGTACTTTATCAACCCAGCCTTTCTCGACAGTCTCTTCGAGGTACTGCTTGATTTCCGGATATTCGAGGTATTTTGAATACGAGTCGATAGGGTTGACTGCAGGGTAGCGCTTCTGGTCCGCCCTGTTCTGTTCGAGGGCGTAGAAGCAGCGGGCAGCCTTCTTGGTGGACTCAGTGACGGGCTCCTTGAGGTTGCCGCCGGCGGGGGACACGGTGCCGATGAAGGTCACGGCGCCGGTCTGTCCGTTGTTCAGGACGACCTGCCCGGCCCTTGAGTAGAAATTGGAGATAATGGACGAAAGGTCAACCGGGAAGGCGTCTGCGCCGGGGAGTTCCTCCATGCGGTTCGACATCTCGCGGAGGGCCTGGGCCCAGCGCGATGTCGAGTCGGCGAGAAGGAGTACCTTCAGGCCCATGGCCCTGTAGTATTCGCAGATGGTCATCGCCGTGTAAACTGATGCTTCGCGGGCGGCGACGGGCATATTCGAAGTGTTGCAGATGATGGTCGTACGGTCCATCAGGTGGCGTCCGGTGTGGGGGTCGATGAGTTCGGGGAATTCGGTGAAGATCTCCACGACCTCGTTGGCGCGCTCGCCGCAGGCCGCCATCACTATGACATCGGCGTCGCCCTGCTTGGCGATGGCGTGCTGGAGGACGGTCTTGCCGCAGCCGAACGGGCCGGGGATGAACCCGGTGCCGCCTTCGGCTATAGGATTTAGCGTGTCAATGACGCGCACGCCGGTCTCCATGATCCTTGAGGGACGCGGTTTTTCCCTGTAGCCCTTGACAGCGACCTTGACTGGCCACTTCTGGCACATCGTGACAGGGACATCGGCACCCTTGGAATCGGTGAGAACGGCGATTTCCTTATCTATATTATACTGTCCGGCTTCCACGATGGATTTAACCGTGAATGTGCCCTTGAAGGAGAACGGCACCATAATCTTGTGGGGCAGCCAGCCTTCCTTCACTTCGCCGAGCCAGTCGGCCGCGACGACCTTGTCGCCCGGCCGGGCAAGGGGAGTGAAGTCCCACAGCTTCTCGTGGTCAAGAGGGGAGGTGTATTCGCCCCTGACGAGAAAGACGCTGTCCATCGTGGCCAGATTGTTCTGGAGGCCGTCATAGACGCTGGAAAGAAGACCGGGCCCGAGGGTCGCTTCGAGCATCCTGCCTTCAAACTCCACCTTGTCGCCGCCACGGAGGCCACGGGTGCTTTCGAACACCTGGACCTGGGCGTTTTTGCCGTTTACTTTGATGACTTCCGCCATCATACGGACTCCGGCGAGGGTGATGTAGCAGATCTCGTTCTCCGCCACGGGGCCGTCGGTCAGGACGGTCACGAGGTTGGAGACAATGCCTGTTACTGTTCCGGTTGTTTTCATATAGCGAGTTTGTTTATTCCCTTGAATGTGCCCTTGACCTCCGCGACAAGCCTTGCAAACTTCTCGCGTCCGGCCGCCGGGTCCAGCCTGAGCCACCTGTCGGCGATGGCGAGCTTGGCCACATAGCCCAGGATGGCATCTATGTCAAAATAGTTGAAGACAGTGAGGGCGTTGATCTTTTCCCACACCAGGTCGTCGATGCCTTTCTCCCTCTCCAGGAGGTTTTCTCCGGAGAGAATATCTTCGAGGCGTTCCTTCTCTTCGAACTCTCCTCCGCTGAAGCGGGAGAGGTCGATGTCCAGCCTGTCCGTGATGAAATCGGCGTCGGGACCGGCAATCCCCGTAATCATATCCTCTCCTTCCTCCCTTCCGAGGGAGCGGTTGAGGTACTCCACCTGAGCGTTTCTGCGGTTGAGGTCGAAACGGAAATACTCGCGGATGAAACGGTCGGAGTGGTGGAGGGCTTCATTGTAGAAGTCCACGTCCAACGATTCAGCCCTGAGCCCTTTCAGCAGGAAATCCAGGACGGCCTCGTCCTTTTCGGAGAGGTCGCGGCGGATTTCCTCCATGGTGGAGTCATAATCTCGCCCTTCCCCGTAGGCGAAGTCTTTTGCCAGCCACGGGAGAGAGGAGACGATATATTCGTAATTGGACATCGCCCTATCCGAAAAGAAGCTTTTTGGTCGTTGGGCGGAGGTATTCACCTATGAGGGCGGCGAATGTCTCATCGCTCATGCTGATGAAATAGCGTCCGTCTTTCGGGCCGATGCGGAAGCCGCCTTCGATGTCCTTGGAGAAGGAAGCGTCGATGCCGCGGCCGAGAGACTTTGCGAGTTCACCTTTAACGAAACCTTCAGTCTCTTTACGGAGGCTTTCGGGAAGCACCACAGAGAGGTCGCCCGGCTCCTCGGAGGAGAATTTTTCCGCAACCGACTTAATAATGCTTTTTAGGAATCCAGGGTCCTTAAGTGCTTCTCCCACAGGCTCATCCACGAGCTTCGCCGTCACTACGGCCTCGATGTCGGCCTTGACGGCGCTCAGGCACTGTGAAGCGGCCATCCTGAGATCGCTCTCAACTTTGGCCTTCAGATCCGCCGCCTGCTTTTCTGCGTCGGCAACTATCTTCTCCGCCTCAGCCTTTGCGGCTTCGACGGTCCGGCCGGCCTCTTCCTTCGCTTTTGCAAGCAAGGCTTCTCCCTCTTCCCGTCCCTTCGAAAGCCCCTCGTTGTAGAGCTTTTCGGTCAATTCCTGCAGTTTGTCCATATCTTGTCTTGTTTAAATTCAAAGTTCATCGAGAATCTCCTCGGGGCTGTCGGCGAAGCGGACAAGTTCCCTGTCCTCCGGAAGAAGCATCCCTTCGGCGACATAATGGTCCAGAAGGGCCCTGAACGGCTCGTAGAAGCCGTCCTGGTTGAGAGCGAACAGTTTCCCGGAGTACTGGCCGAGCTTGATGAGGACCATCGTTTCGATAAGTTCGTCAAGGGTGCCGATCCCGCCCGGCAGGGCGATGGATGCGACGGTGTCTTTCCTCATATTCTCCTTGCGCTCGGACATGGTCTCGGTCCAGACGGTCTCGGAAAGTCTCTCGTAGATGTAAGGGCCGAGGAACCGCGGCAGCACCCCTTTGTGGTAGCCGCCGGCTTCTTCCGCGGCGTCGGATACGGCGCCCATCACCCCTCTCCACGAGCCTCCTGAAACGACGGCGTAGCCTTTGCGGCAAAGACCTTCGACAAGGGCTTTGGCCATGTCGTGATACTTTTGTGGCACGTTGTCACTCGCGGAACAATAGACAGCTATCTTTTTCATAATCAGTCCAATATTATCCCAGGAACCCGAGAAGGATACCGGCCGCTACGGCAGAGCCGATGACGCCGGCCACGTTGGGCGCCATAGCGTTCATCAGCAGGTGGTTTGAAGGGTCTGCCTCGCGGCCGACCACCTCGCTCACCCGGGCGCTGTCCGGCACCGCGGAAACTCCTGCGTTGCCGATGAGCGGGTTGATTTTCTTCTCCGGATTCTTTATAAAGAGGTTGATGAGTTTCACGAAGAGAACGCCGGAAGCGGTCGCGATGATGAAGGAGAGAAGTCCGAGGCCGAAGATCATCAGGGATCTGCCGGTGAGGAACTTGTCCGCCTGGGTCGATGCGCCGACGGTGAGTCCGATAAGCGTTGTCACTATGTCGATGAGGGCGCTGCTGGCAGTGTTGGCAAGTCTCTTGGTCACGCCGCTTTCTTTCAGCAGGTTACCGAAGAAAAGCATGCCGAGAAGCGGCAGTCCGGAGGGCACTATGAACGCCGTCATCAGGAAGCCGACAATGGGGAAAATGATTTTCTCCCTGCGGGATACCTCGCGCGGCTTCGGCATCCGGATAAGCCTTTCCTTTTTGGTGGTGAGTGCCAGCATAATAGGCCTTTGGATCACCGGGACGAGGGCCATATAGGAATAGGCTGAAACGGCGATTGCGCCCATAAGGTCCGGGGCGAGTTTCGAAGAAAGGAAGATCGCGGTCGGGCCGTCGGCGCCTCCGATGATGCCTATTGCACCGGCCTCGTTGGGAGCGAATCCGCAGGCCAGTGCGAGGAGATACGCCCCGAATATGCCCATCTGAGCGGCCGCCCCTATCAGGATCAGCCGCGGCTGCGAGATCAGGGCCGAAAAGTCCGTCATCGCGCCTATCCCGAGGAATATCAGCGGCGGATACCACCCCTGCTTGACTCCCTGATAAAGGATATTCAGCACCGAACCGTCTTCGTAGATGCCTATATTGAGGCCCGGGAACATCGGGATGTTGCCGACGATCATTCCGAAGCCGATCGGCACAAGCAGCAGCGGCTCCCACTCCTTGAGAATACCCATCGTGATAAAGAATATACCGATGAGTATCATCACGAGGTTCCCCCACGTGCAGTTGGCGAACCCCGTGAACTGCCAGAATTGCTGGAGTGAGTCGAGTATCTGCGACATATCAGGCAATTATAACTACTGTCTGTCCTTCTTCAAGCTGGTCTCCCTTGCTCACTTTGACGGCTTTGACCACTCCGTCGGCTGTTGAAGCTATCTCAACCTCCATTTTCATGGATTCTATGACAATGACGGTATCGCCGCTTTTAACGGCCTGCCCTTCGGCCACCTTCACTTCCACGACCGTCCCCTGCATCGGGGATGGGACTGCGGTCTCCTTGCTGGAGGGGGAGGCCTGCGGCGCAGATTCCGGGGCAGGTCCGGAATGACTGGCAGAGGCCTGCAGATCCTCGGAATGGCTGGGGGCAGAGGGCGCTTCTGCTGCGGGGCCCGATGCGGCTTCCGGAGCGCCGTCTAGAGTGACGGTGTAGCTCTTGCCGTTGACGCTGACGGAGGCGTTGCCGCCTTCGATGGAGGCTATTTCCACCTCATATTTCTTTCCCGCAATTGTGAAACTGTATTTTTTCATATCCCTATCGCTTGATTGTTTTTCTGAAATTCCTGGTCTTGTCGCCCCAGAGAGGGGTGACAGATGTGATTGTGATGCGGTAGCTCTCGCTGTCGTGGACTTCTTCGCTCAAGAAGAGATGGATGGCAAGACCGATTGCGGCAATGTCAGCGTCTTCATCGGAGAGATGCTCCGACAGAGCTATCGCTATCGCTGCGGCCTCTTCGGGAGAGGGCGTGCCTTTTTTCGCCCGGCGGTATTTGCCGGAGAATGTGTTTCCGCTGACGGTGAAAATTATCATCAGTATGAGAAGAGCGCCGAAAACGACCGAAACGCTCGTCAGCGTAAGCGTCCAGCCGTGGGGGTCGTGGTGGGCGACCCTCTCGCTTCCGGACTCGATCTCACCGTCGGTGTTCATCATGCCCGGGGTCGGGACCGCCGGGTTTGGATCCGTTCGGAAATCAATCCTCTTGTTGTCTTTGGCGACCTTCCTCACCGACATGTCGGCTGGGAGGTCTTCAGGGACATCGATGGTGTCGATGACTGTCCTGCCGTCGGTCGAGACGAGATATAGCGTCGTCCCCGGGCAGATCTCAAAGGATGGCCATATAACGGTTACCTGCCTGGAACCCAGCCTGTTGGACAGGTCTCCCTTGGGGACCATGTACTTTTTCAAGTTGGATTTCTCATCGCTGAGGAAGCATCCGGCGTAGTTGACGGTGCCTGTCGAGGTGTTGGTGATCTCGAGCCAGCTGCGGCGCTGGCCATCGGCGTCAACAATGCCCGTGAGGTTGGCCACGCAGGCTTCCGATATGATAAGGTCTGTGAGATTCTGCGCGGCGGCGGAAACCGCTGCCGTGACAAAGATCGCTATGGAAAGCAGCCTTCTCATCACAGTGGAAGATTGTCGTGCTTCTTTGCCGGAAGCTCCTGCCTCTTGGAGGCGAGCTGGGCAAGGGCGCGCGCGACGCGGAAGCGGGTGTTTCTCGGCTCTATCACGTCGTCGATGTAGCCCCTCTCGGCAGCCCTGTAGGGGTTGGAGAACAGGTCTTCGTATTCTTTTTTCTTGAGCGCCGTGACCGCTGCTTTCTCGGCGGGGTCCTCGACAGCCTTAATTTCCTTGGAATAAAGCACCCCGACGGCCCCGTCGGCACCCATGACCGCAATCTCGGAGGATGGCCAGGCGTAGTTGATATCGCCGCGCAACTGCTTGCAGCTCATCACGATATGGGCACCGCCGTAGGACTTGCGAAGGGTTACGGTGACTTTCGGCACCGTCGCTTCGCCGTAAGCGTAGAGGAGTTTGGCGCCGTTGGTGATGATTGCGCCGTACTCCTGGCGGGTCCCGCAGAGGAATCCGGGGACATCGACCAGCGTCACGAGCGGGATGTTGAATGCGTCGCAGAAACGGACGAAGCGTGAAGCTTTGCGGGAGGCATTGATGTCCAGCGCCCCGGCGAGGACCGCCGGCTGGTTCGCCACGACACCCACGCTGCGGCCGCCTATGCGGGCGAAGCCGACTATGATATTCTTTGCAAAATCCCTGTGAACCTCCAGGAAACGTCCGTCGTCAACTATACTCCTGACGACTTTGTACATGTCGTAGGCCTTGTTGGGGTTGTCGGGGATGAGCTCGTTGAGGCTGTCGTCGATACGTGAGACAGGATCCTTACTCGGCACTATAGGAGCCTCGTCGGCGTTGTTCTGCGGGAGGTAGGAAAGGAGCTCCTTGATGGTCGCTATGCCTTCCTTCTCGTCAGCCGCCGCGAAATGGGCGACGCCGCTCTTGGTGCTGTGGACCGATGCACCGCCGAGGTCTTCGGAGGTCACATCCTCTCCGATGACGCTCTTGACGACACCGGGGCCGGTGAGAAACATATAGGAGGTCCCTTTTACCATCAGGGTAAAATCGGTGAGGGCGGGGGAGTAAACCGCACCGCCTGCGCAGGGGCCGAAGATACCGCTGATCTGGGGGATGACACCGGAATAGAGGATATTCCTCTCGAAAATCTCGCCGTAGCCGGCGAGGGCGTCGATGCCTTCCTGAATGCGCGCGCCGCCGGAATCGTTGAGCCCGATAAGGGGTGCTCCGGCCTTCGCGGCCATGTCCATGACCTTGCAGATCTTGTCGGACATCGTTTTGGAGAGGGACCCTCCGGTCACTGTGAAGTCCTGCGCGAACACATAAACCAGCCTTCCGGCAATAGTGCCGCATCCGGTCACCACGCCGTCACCGTCGAAGCGCTGCCTGTCCATCTCGAAGTCGGTACAGCGGTGCTGCACGAACATATCGTACTCTTCGAAACTGCCTTCGTCGAGGAGCAGCGCTATGCGCTCCCTCGCCGTCAGCTTTCCTTTGGCGTGCTGGGCCTCAATCCTGGTCTTCCCGCCGCCCTCACGGGCCTTTTCCCTCCGGGCGACAAGCTTTCCGATGTTCTCCTGTTGTATGCTCATGTGTTTCTATTTAAAAATGTGGCATTGAAATCTTAAGATCGTAAATGCCCGTGTTTTCGTGAACGGGAGGGGCCCATCAGAGATGGGAGGGATAGGGCCGGAGGCCCGTAGTCTTCAGATTTCAATGCCACATTTTTTATTGTAAAACAGGGAGGAAAACTACTCCTCCGGCTTCAGCGTGGTGTAAACCGCTGTCACGTCCTCGTCGTCCTCGAGGAGGCCTGTGAGCTTGTCGAGGGTCGCCCTCTGCTCAGGGGTGACGTCCTTGAGATCGACGTTCGGAATCTGCTCGAAGCCGCCGGAGACGAGCTCATAGCCGTTGTCCTCGATGTATTTCTGGATGGCGCCGTAGGCGGTGTACTCTCCGTAGATGTTGATCTCGGAGGTCACGTTCTCGTCCTCGTCCTCGACTTCCTGGCGGAAAACCTCCTCCGCGCCGCAGTCGATGAGGTCGAGCTCAAGCTCGTCGAGATCGATGGGCTTTGAAGGGTCTTCCTTGATGCGGAAGACGCACTTGTGGTCGAACATGAAGGCCACTGAACCGCTGGTCTGCAGGGAGCCGCCGCACTTTGTGAAGTAGCTGCGGACATTGGCGACCGTGCGGGTGTTGTTGTCTGTTGCGGCCTCGACAAGGTAGGCGATACCGAAGGGGCCGAAGCCTTCATAGATGAGCTCCTTGAAGTCACCGCTCTTGGATTCGGTGGCTTTCTTGATGGCGCGCTCGATGTTCTCCTTGGGCATCTGCTCGGACTTTGCCTCGGCGATAAGGGCGCGGAGGCGGGGGTTTCCGGTCACTTCGGGACCGCCCTGCTTGACGGCGATGGTGATCTCCTTTCCGAGTTTGGTGAAGACTTTGGCCATGTGGCCCCAGCGCTTCAGCTTCCTTTCCTTGCGGAATTCAAATGCGCGTCCCATAGTTATTCGGCTGTTTCGATGCGGGAGATGTACTTGTCGATGTCGCGGGCTTCCGGAGCCTGGGGATACTTGTCCTTAATCTCCTTGTAGAAGCCAAGCGCCTTGTCGCTGTCGCCAAGTTCCTCAGCGGTCACGCCGGCCTTCAGCAGGTATCCTGCGGAGAAGGCGTTGGATGAGGTCGCTGCGGCCTTTTCGAACCACTTCAGGGCTTCCTCGTAGTTCTCGAGACCGACATAGGCGTCGCCTATAGCGGCCTGGGCGCGGCCAAGCATAATCTTGTCCTTTCCGCTGTACTTCTTGAGATACCCGATGGCATCCTCATATTCGTCGATCTGGAGGGAGCAGATGCCTGCATACATCCAGATGGCCTTGCCGGCCTTGTTGCCGTAGGTGGAAGCGATCTCCTCGAATCCGGGATAGTTGTCGTCTCCCTTGAGGGCGATGTCGTAGTTGCCTTCGGCAAAATTCCACTCGGCGTGGAACATCTGCTCGGCGGCTTCGGCCTTGCGGGGCTGGACATAGAACCTTGTCCAGAGCACAATAGCCGCTGCAACCACCAGAAGGGCGATCAGACAGCCGTAGATCCACTTTTTGTTAGCTTCGAGAAACTCTTCAGTTTTGGAAACCGCCTCGGCCACATTCTGCTGGGGGTCCATTTGTTCTTTTACTTTTTTAGTTGCCATATCTATTTTGCTTATTTATATTCATAGCCCGCAAAGTTACAAAAAATAACCGTAATCGCAAACCCACTCCGCGTATATCGCGGGTTACCTTCCGGAAACGCAAAGAAAATTTGTTTTTCTCTCGGCTTGCGATTAACTTTGTATAATCATGCCGACGCTGAGGAAAATAGTGGTTCAGGACTTCCGGAACATAGGGTTCCAGGAGATCGA
This sequence comes from Bacteroidales bacterium, assembly GCA_017534745.1. Lineage (GTDB taxonomy): Bacteria > Bacteroidota > Bacteroidia > Bacteroidales > UBA932 > Cryptobacteroides. The sequence goes on from JAFXVX010000019.1 coordinate 180,998, forward strand.
TTTCTCCCCGAATGTCAACTGTATATGCGGTTCCAACGGGGAGGGGAAGACGAACCTTCTGGACGCGATCCATTACCTCTCCATGACTAAAAGCGCCTTCCCGGTGCAGGACCGGTATAATATCCGCTACGGCGCCGGCAGTTTTGTAATAGCAGGGACATACCTGATGCCCTCCGGTCTGGAGTCGCGCATCTCTGTCAAGGTGTCCCCGGGGGAGAAAAAGCTACTTCGTGACGACAAACCCTATGAAAGGATTTCGGCCCACATCGGCCTGCTCCCGGTGGTGATGGTCTCCCCGGGAGACATTTCGCTGGTCAGCGATTCTGGCGAGGAGAGGCGGCGTTTCACCAATTCGGTCCTTTCGCAGATGGACCCGGAGTACCTCCGCGCCCTCCAGCAGTACAACCGTCTCCTTCTCCAAAGAAACCGCATCCTCAAGGACGGATCCCCCGACTCTGGCCTGCTCGGGGTTATCGATGAGCGAATGGAGGCCTGCGCAGGCCCGGTCTCGCAGGGCCGGCGGCGTTTTGTCGGTGAGCTTTCCCCGATAGTCTCTTCCTATTACAAACTCATATCCGGGGGCAATGAAGAGGTCTCGGTCGAATACCGGACCGATCTTGACAGGGGCTCTCTCCGGGATCTCCTCGCAGAAGGGCTCGAGAAGGATAAGGTGTTGGGTTTCACCGGGCGTGGCATCCAGAGGGACGAGCTCGTATTCACCATGGACGGCCACCCAATCCGCCGGGCTGGATCGCAGGGCCAGCAGAAGTCTTTCCTCGTGGCCCTCAAATTCGCCCAGTACGACATCATGCGCAGCAGTTACGGCTATCCTCCGATGCTGCTTCTCGACGACGTGTTCGATAAGCTCGACCCTTCCCGCACGGCCAACCTCATCGGTATGGTGGCCGGCAAGGATTTCGGGCAGATATTTATCACCGACTGCAATAAGTCCAGGCTCTCGCCGATAGTCGATTCCATCACCGACGAGAGCGCCTATTTCGACACATCCTCCGGCGTTTTCACAAAGGTCTAATTAAATAGAGAAAGTCCCTTTCCTCGGGGAAAGGGATTTAGGGAAAGGGGACATAAAACAAAAAAAAGTGCGTGGGCCATTGCACAAACGGTGAAAAAACAATAGCAGTGAATCTAGGTAAGTGATTAAAGGACGGTAAATGGTATGTTTTTAAAAAAGGAATACGGCATAAGGATGGAGAAAAAGAAGCCGGACCCGGTTGCTTCCGTTGTTCCGGTCTATCTCAGGGCTATGAGGCTGACCTCCGGGATGAACACACGCCGTATCTTCAAGGCCTGGGAAGAAGCATCCGGTGCCGCGGAGCACACCCTGAGGCAGTTTTTCCGTGCCGGGACGCTGTATGTGACCCTCGACTCCTCCGTGATCCGCAGCCGCCTCAGCTATGAGACGGACCTCATAAAAGAAAAAATCAATGCTATCCTCCGTGAGGACCCTCTGTTTACGGGATCCGACCGGTTTGTCGGGCTTGTGGAAAAGATAGTGCTCAAATGAAAATAGTCTGCGACAACGCCATCCCCTTTCTCGAAGGGGTATTCGAACCTTACGCAACAGTTGTGTACAAAGAGGGACCGGCGATAGGTCCCGCGGACCTCGTCGATGCGGATGCCCTGATCATCCGCACGAGGACAAGGTGCAATGCCGCCCTCTTGGAAGGCAGCAGTGTCAAAATCATTGCGACCGCGACGATAGGCACCGACAATATAGATTTTCCCTACTGCGCCTCCCGCGGTATTAAAGTCACGAATGCCGAGGGCTGCAACTCCGGTGGCGTGATGGACTACGTCTTCTCCGCCCTTTACGGGACCGCGTCTAGGCGCTCCATTCTGCTCGAGCCGGGAGACACTTTCGGCATCATTGGAGTAGGCCACGTGGGGCGCAAGGTGGAATACACTGCCCGCAAGCTCGGTTTCGACGTCCTCCTCTGCGACCCGCCGAGGGCGGCCGCGGAGGGACCGGAAGGCTTCTGTTCCATGGAGTATCTTCTCGAGCATTCGAAGATAGTGACCCTCCACACCCCGCTCGATGAGAACACGAGGGGGATGGCCGGCGAGGACTTCTTCTCGGCGATGGAGCCGGGGGCGTTTTTTATAAACGCCGCCCGCGGCGAGATAGTCGATGAAGCCGCCCTCCTACACCACCTTCCGAAGCTTGGTCCGGTAATCATCGACACCTGGTGCAACGAGCCGGATGTCAATCCGGTACTGCTTGACGCAGTTGACATCGCCACTCCCCACATCGCAGGCTATTCCTATCAGGGCAAGCAGAACGGGACTTCGGCGGCCGTCCGCTCGGTCGCCGCATTCTTCGGGATCGATGAGCTCGCAGACTTCTATCCGGAAGCCGAGCGCGAAGATCTCAAGGCCATCACCATCGACGTGAAAGGTCGCACCCAGGGAGAAATCGCGGCCATGTTCCAATACAACTATCCCATTTTTACGGATGACTTTATGTTCAGGATGACTCCCGGCAACTTTGAGAACATGCGTTCTGAATACAAATACCGCAGAGAATTTTATATTTAACCACTTCCGCTATGCTAACCAATTCCGATCTTAGGCAGATTGAGGAGAGAGGATCTTCAAAGGCCACCGTCGAACGGCAGCTCGAAGCCTTCCGAAAAGGCTTTCCATGGATGAAAATCGTCGGTCCCGCGACTCCGGAGCGCGGCATAAAAGTGCTCTCCGACGGCGAGGCGAAAGCCGCGACAGAGTATTACGACAAAGCCTCCGTCGCAGGCCGCTGCAAGTTCGTCCCGGCTTCCGGTGCGGCCTCCAGGATGTTCAAGGATATATTTGCCGGCTTGTCAGTCCTCGAAGGAGGTGGAGATCCGGCCCCGGATTCTCCGGCTGCGCGTCTGTGCGCATCCATCGAAAAGTTCGCCTTTTACTCGGAGGCCCTTTTCGGCGCCCCGGCCGACACTCCGGCCTGGCGTCGGAGCGTCCTTTCCAAGGTACTCGGCGAGCCAGGCCTCGGCTATGGCAGCAAGCCTAAGGGCGTGATCCTTTTCCACCGTTATCCCGCCGAAGTCAGGACTGCCTTTGCGGAGCACCTGGTTGAGGCCAGTGAATACATGCGCAACGACGACGGGACCTGCAATCTCACGGTTACCATCTCGCCGGAGCACAAGCCGCTGTTTGAGAAGGCTTTAGCCGACGTGAAGGACGCTTTCGAAAAGCGCTATGGAGTGAAATACAACGTCCGGTTTACATTCCAGGACAAAGCGACCGACACCGTCGCCGCCGACCCCTCCGGCAAGCCGTTCCGGACCGGAGAGGGCAGGCTCCTATTCCGCCCCGCAGGCCACGGAGCCCTTATTTACAACCTCAATGCAGTGGAGGAAGAACTTGTCTCCATAAAGAATATTGACAATGTCGCATGTGAAAGGCTGCTCCCGGTGACCTCTTTATATAAAAAGGTACTCATGGGGAAGGCACTGGAGCTTCGCGACCGCATCTTCGGCTATCTGCGCCGTTTCGATTCGCTTAGTCCCGAGACAGACGCTTTCCACATGCTCTGCAATGAGGTTGAAGACTTCCTCGACAAGGAGCTCTGCGTGCAGGTTCCTCTCGCCCGCAGCGAAAGCGAGAGGGCAGCGCTGCTCCGCTCCAAACTCGACCGTCCCATCCGCGTCTGCGGCATGGTCCGCAACGAGGGGGAGCCCGGAGGCGGCCCCTTCATCATCGCGGGCCGCGACGGCTCGACCTCGCTCCAGATTCTCGAGAGCGTCCAGATCAACCCTGCCGCCTCGGATGTGCTTTCCAGGGCCACCCACTTCAATCCCGTGGACCTCGTCTGCTGTCTCCGCGACTATCGTGGCCGCAAGTTCGACCTCCTCAAATACGTTGACGAGCAGGCCGGTTTCATTTCCTCGAAGAGTTTCGAGGGCAGGGAACTCAGGGCCCTCGAGCTCCCCGGCCTGTGGAACGGGGCCATGAGCGACTGGAACACCCTCTTCGTCGAGGTCCCTTCCGACACCTTCAACCCCGTCAAGACCGTCCTCGACCTTCTTCGTCCCGCCCACCAACAGTGAAGCTGTGGCGGACAAGTGTCTGACATATAATGCGTTACGAAAAAGCCTATAGGCAAAATGGAGTATAGGAATTTGTCTAAATTACTGAAGCACAGTGATTTAGGCGCCATGGCCAAAGTTATTGACTGTATCGTCGCATCCCCGGCGGAGGAGGGGACGCTGGAGGCGTTGCTGAATGAGCCGCTGGTGGGGAAAGTTATCGCGGCGGAAGGGCCTCTGGGGGCGACGGAGACGCTGAGGCGGCTTTCGGCGGAGATTGAGGCGCCGTATGTGCTTCTTTATATCAAGCATACAGGGCTCTCCCTGGTCCACAATGCGTTGCGAAGGATGATAAGCGTCGCCGAGGACAGCGGCGCGGCGATGGTCTATGCCGACCACTTCTTCAAGAAGGCGGACGTCGTCTCTCCCGCGCCTGTCATAGACTGCCAGGAAGGGGCCCTGAGGGACGATTTCGATTTCGGTTCAGTGCTGCTTTACAGGAGCTCCGTTTTCAAGGAGGCCGTCTCGTCGATGGATGCGGTCTATTCATTCGCCGCCCTCTACGACCTCCGCCTGAGGGCGCAGAGGCTGGGGAGCCTCGTGCGTATCGGAGAATTCCTTTATTACGAGGTGGAGACTGACCTCCGTGCCTCCGGAGAGAAGCAGTTCGATTATGTCAACCCGCGTAACCGCGAAGTCCAGATCGAAATGGAGAAGGCCGTTACGGCCCACCTGAAGGCGATCGGGGCCTATATCGCCCCGTCCGAGGTCTCCTCGATAGACGTTTCTGTAGGGGAGTTTCCGGTGGAGGTGTCTGTCGTTATCCCCTGTAAGAACAGGGCGCGTACCATCGGCGACGCCATCCGTTCAGCTCTCTCGCAGAAGACATCGTTCCCATACAACGTCTTCGTCGTCGATGACAACTCGACCGACGGGACTGTGGATATCATAAAATCATTCGACGATCCCCGCCTTATCTACATAGCCCAGGACAAGACTTGGCACGCCATAGGCGGCAACTGGAACGCGGCTCTCTTCGATTCCCGCTGCGGCCGCTTCGCCGTACAGCTCGACTCCGATGACCTTTACAGCGGTCCGGACACCCTCGAAAAGTTCGCGGAGACCTTCCGTCGCGAAAAATGCGCGATGGTTGTCGGGACCTATCAGATGACGGACATCGAGATGAATCCGCTCCCTCCGGGTGTTATCGACCACCGTGAATGGACCGAGGAGAACGGCCGTAATAATGCCTTGAGAATCAACGGCCTGGGCGCGCCACGCGGTTTCTTTACTCCGATTCTGCGCGCCCTCGGCGGCTTCCCGACGACAAAATATGGCGAGGATTACGCCCTTGGTATCCGTATATGCCGCACATGGCGTATCGGCCGCATCTGGGATGTGGTCTATAACTGTCGCCGCTGGTCCGACAATTCCGATGCGGACCTCTCCATCGAAAAGGTCAATGCCAATAATTATTATAAAGACTGGCTTCGCACGGTAGAACTCCGTGCGCGGCTGCGCCGATAGATTTTGTTCAGAGATATGAGAATCAGGTTGTTCATTGCGGCCATTCTGGTGATGGCTGTCTCGGCCGGGATTACTGCCGAAGGCAAGAAGAAAGTCGTTGACTCCAAGACAAATTATGCCAGGGAGGTGCTGCAGCCGTATGTCGATAGCGGACAGCTCCCCGGCGCCATAAACGTGTTCTACAAGGACGGAGTACAGGAGACCTGCTGCATCGGCTACGCCGACGTGGCCGCGAAGCGTCGTATCAAAATGAACAGTGCTTTCATGCAGTGTTCCCAGACCAAGGGCTTCTGCGGCGTGACGATCGCGAAGCTCGTCGAAGAGGGCAAACTCTCGCTCGACGACCCCGTGTCGAAATATCTCCCGGAATTCGCCGAACTCTGGGTGCTGGATGAGAAAAATGACAGTGTCCAGACCATGCATAAGGCTAAAAACACGCTGACTGTCCGCATGGTTATGAATCATACGGGCGGTTTCCCCTTCGAGGCCAGTGTGAAGCGCCGTGACGTCAGGGGCGGCGGCTGGTCCGGAGGCGCCCGCCTGCGTCAGGTTGCTTCCGTCGCGGCAGCGTCTCCGCTGTTGTTCGAGCCCGGCACTGCGGTAAGGTATTCCAACACCGGTATCGACATAGGAGCCGCTGTCGTTGAAGTCATCACAGGTATGAAATGGGAGGATTACCTCAAAAAGGAAGTCCTGGATCCTCTTGGCATGAAATCAACCTGGTTCTGGCCTACTGACAAGCAGATTAAGAATAAAATAGAGCTTTACAAATACGTGGAGAATGCTCCTGCGGTCTGGGTGGAGGAGATGGCCTGGGAGCAGCGCCCGTACAACGACTCCCATGTGTTCGCCTCCGCCGGCGCCGGCCTTTGGACTACGGCCGAGGACCAGTTGAAGTTTTATAAGATGCTTATGAATCTTGGTGTGGGAGAAAATGGAGTCCGTATCCTCAAGGAGGAGACCGTCAAGTCCCTTCTTGCCGTTTCGACACGTCCGCAGGAGATGGACGGCTATTCCCTCGGCCTCACCGCTCCGAAGGTGGACAGTGAAAATTCCACCTTCGGCCACGGGGGAGCCTGGGCGACCAGCTGCTCCGTCAACTGGCACAAAAAAGAGCTGAAACTCTGGGTAGTACAGAAAGCCAGTGGCCCTGATCCCTGGAAAAAGGAGATCAAGGAGGCGTCGAAAAAGTTCTTCGCCCACGCATCCGGCAATTCCTCCGTCGATGCCTATACCGGAAGGACCGAGTGAAATTTTTTCAAAATAATTTTTGCAGAATAAAAAAAGATTTCTACCTTTGCAGTCCCGCTTTTGAACGAGCGGGATTTTTCGCGGCCTGACGGCTGAGCCGAGGGCCGGTTTAAAGAGATCTTTGAAAAGACTGAAAGGAAGTACAAGCAA
>JAFXVX010000020.1 GCA_017534745.1 Bacteroidales bacterium
GAAGTCGCAGATGTCCGCCTTCACGAACACATAGTTGGGCTTGTCCTCGATGTCCCGCAGATTCTCAAGGTTCCCCGCATAGGTCAACTTGTCCAGATTGATAATCCGATAGTTAGGATACTTGTTGACCAGAAGCCGCACGACGTGGCTCCCGATGAAACCGGCACCTCCGGTGATTAAAAGATTACACTCAAATTGCATGCTTATCAATAATAATTCTACTTCCTTCTGGTTAACGGCTTCCTATCTGCACTCTTCACAAATCTTCATCAAATACTGCCCATATTCATTCTTAATCATCGGCATTGCTATTTCACGGACTTTTTCCTTTGTTATCCAACCGTTTTCAAGGGCGATGCTTTCAAGACAGGCGATTTTGAGGCCGGTTCGTTTCTCGATTACCTCAACGAAGTTCGAAGCTTCGGAAAGGGAATCGTGGGTGCCGGTGTCCAGCCAGGCAAAACCGCGGTCAAGGGTTTGAACCTTGAGTTCGCCATCTTTCAGGAATTCCTGGTTGACTGTTGTAATTTCCAGTTCACCGCGCGCGGATGGCTTGATATGTTTCGCGACCTCAACCACCTTATTGGGGTAGAAATACAGACCGACAACCGCATAGTTTGACTTTGGCTGCTTCGGCTTCTCTTCTATGCTCACGCAGTTGCCGTTGGCGTCAAATTCGGCCACGCCGTATCGCTCAGGGTCATTAACCCTGTAACCGAAAACAGTGGCCTTGCGCTCTTCCTCCGCAACACGAACAGCGTCCTTGAGCTTAGCCGTGAAATTGCTGCCGAAGAAAATATTATCCCCCAGCACAAGGCAGGCGCTATCATCGCCTATGAACTTCTCTCCAATGATAAACGCCTGCGCAAGCCCGTCCGGGCTTGGCTGCTCAGCGTATTCAAAGTTGACCCCGTAGTCGGAGCCGTCGCCGAGCAGGCGCTTGAACCCCGGCAGATCCTGCGGAGTCGAAATGACCAGTATATCCCGTATCCCCGCCAGCATCAGCACACTGATGGGATAATACACCATCGGCTTATCATAAATGGGAATCAGCTGCTTGCTCACCCCCTTCGTCACCGGATAAAGTCTTGTGCCGGAACCTCCGGCGAGAACGATGCCTTTCATATTATTTCCTCCAAACCATCTTATTGATAATGCCAGTGTAGCTCTGGATTATTTTGACGACTTTCGTGCTGACATTCTCATCGGAGTACGCAGGGACTGTCAAGCCTTGATTTCCATCCTGCCACATACTGACGGCAAGATCAACCGCCTGAAGCACCTGTTCCGTCGTAATAGAACCCGCGACGAAGATTCCTTTCTCCATAGCCTCCTGACGCTCGGTACTGGTACGCACAGACACTGCCGGGAACTTAAAATAACTACCTTCTTCGGGGATGGTTCCGGAGTCCGAAACTACGCAGAAGGCATTTTGTTGGAGCTTGTTATAATCAAAAAAGCCCAATGGCTCATGCTGTTTAACCCTCTTGTCGAACTTGAAACCCCGCTTTTCAATGAATTTTTTAGAGCGAGGATGGCAACTGTATAATATCGGCATATCGTATTTCTCGGCCATGGCATTTACAGCGTTCATGAGCGAGAAGAAGTTATTCTCGATATCGATATTCTCCTCTCTGTGAGCAGAGAGTAAGATGTATTTTCGTGGCTGGAGACCTAGCTTTTCAAGTACTTGACTGCCGTTAATCTTGTCGATATTAGCAGTCAGGACCTCTGCCATAGTTGAACCCACCTTAAATGTGTACTCCGGACGCACGCCCTGAGCAAGGACATTTCGCAGTGCAGGGTCAGAGTAGCAAAGATTGACATCGCTAGTAACATCGACAATCCGACGGATAACCTCCTCGGGAAGATTCTCATCCTTGCAGCGATTGCCAGCTTCAAGGTGGAAGATGGGAATCTTTAACCGTTTTGCGCTGATAACGCAAAGGCATGAGTTTGTGTCTCCCAAAACCAGGACGGCATCAGGCTTTTCAGCAGCAAACAACTCATAACTCTTCGCCAGCACATTACCCATTGTCTGCCCCAAATTGTCACCAACCACACCAAGGTAAAAGTCCGGTTCACGAAGGCCCAATTCATCGAAGAAAAGTTTGTTGAGGTTGTAATCGTAGTTCTGCCCCGTATGAACTATTTTCAAGTCGAAATACCGGTCAGCCTTCTTGATGATTTCGGAAAGTTTGATAATCTCCGGGCGAGTGCCCATTACGATCATTAATTTCAGTTTGTTCATATCGTGATATTTTATTGATTCTTAGAATAATAATATGCCGGATAAAGGTCGGGATGGCTCTCAATCCACTCTTTCATTTCTATGATTTGGGGCTCGTAGTCCTTAATTTTGATATGATAGTTACCCCAAAATGGAACAAGTGACTTATCTACACGTTTGTTGTTCACAGGAACGATTGAACGACCCGCCGGAAAATATTTTTCAAACAATGAAATCAGTTGAAATTTACTAACGGGACTGTCAGGGGCGGCCTGAAACACTCCATGAGCATTCTGATTAAGGAGGTTCTCCACCGTCTTTGCATATTCAAGGGTTGTCAGGCCCGTCCAGATGGCATTCATATATCCGTTCACGCTACCTTGCTGCTTTAAATACCAATTAAGAAGGCTTCCGTCGTCATCTTTCAAAGCAGGACCAATTAAGGAAACGCGGATAGTAATATCCTTGTTGTTATCAAGTTCCCCTACCGCCTTAGTGCGCGCATAAAAACTGGTTGCGTCAGGTGTGTCTTCCAGTACGTATTGTCCCTTTGCACCGGAAAAAATACAATCGGTACTTCTGTGAACTACTACTATTCCCGTCTGAGCCGTTAATCCTTCAAGAAGATGAGGGAAATATGTATTGATGTAAGCTGCCTCAGCCTTATTATCTTCTGCTGTCTGATTTACAACTGCCGTGCAATTGATGATTGCATCCGGCTTAAATTCTTTGATTGCTGCTTCTATTTGGCTACCACTATAATAGCTGCCCCTATATTGTGGAACAAAATCCGCGAGTTCAGGATCATAACCCGAAACCACATGTCCACGTTCTTTAAAATACAGTGCAATGACGTGGCCTATAAGCCCATTGCAACCTATGACGAAAACTCTCATCTTATTTGGCAATATTCTCTATTCCATTGAGTTCGTTCTGTATGTATTCCAGAGACAGAAGTTTTTCCTTAACCTGTTCTACATTAAGCCGAATGGTATTGTCGGAGTTGAACTCTGTAAGGATGTTACGTTTGTCATTGCCCTCGGTGAAGTATTTGTCGTAATTCAGGTCACGGTTGTCGGCTGGAACGCGGTAGAAGTTTCCTTCGTCAATGGCCTTCGCGCACTCTTCGTTAGTAAGTAGGGTCTCATAAAGTTTCTCACCGTGACGGATACCTATAACCTTAATCTGGGACTTGTCTCCGCCGAAGATTTCGCATACAGCCTCAGCCTGCGTCTGTATGGTACACGCAGGGGCTTTCTGAACGAAAATATCACCGCTACGGCCATGTTCGAAGGCAAAAAGAACGAGATCAATAGCTTCGTCAAGAGACATAATGAAGCGAGTCATCTTAGGTTCGGTAATGGTTATAGGATTCCCTTCCTTGATTTGTGATATCCATAGAGGCACTACGCTTCCGCGACTGCAAAGAACATTGCCATAGCGTGTGCAGGCAATCATTGTATCGCCGGAATTACGGCTTTTTGCAACCGCCACCTTTTCCTCAATAGCTTTCGTAATTCCCATAGCATTAATAGGATATGCTGCCTTGTCCGTAGAGAGGCAAATAACGGCCTGGACCTTCGCTTCAATTGCGGCCGTGAGAATGTTATCGGTGCCGATAACATTAGTCCTCACGGCTTCCATAGGAAAGAACTCGCACGATGGTACCTGCTTTAACGCAGCCGCATGAAACACGAAATCCACATTAGCCATCGCAGACTTGCAAGAATTCAAATCGCGAACGTCGCCGATGTAGAACTTGATCTTGTGCGCCACATCGGGATACTTCGCCTGATACTCATGCCTCATATCGTCCTGCTTCTTCTCGTCCCGCGAGAAAATCCTGATCTCGCCGATGTCCGTCCTCAGGAACCGCTTCAACACCGCGTTCCCGAAACTCCCGGTCCCCCCGGTGATCATCAAAACTTTGTCTTTGAAAATGCTCATTATAATTGTTGATAAAATATTGCGTAAATTACTGTCTGTCAAATGATACCAATAAAAAACGAATCACATCGCCCAGCGCAACGCCTTGAGTTGTAACTCATTGTAAATTAAGCGTTTAATCTTCGTTATTTGAATATTTTTTGCTTATCTTGCCGGAAAATAGAAACGTATGTCAACGCTCGATTTAAATAAACCGGTTATAATTCTATCAGGAAACGAATTCCTCCCAAAGCCCGGAATCACATTTGCCCAACAAGTACTGGAGTTCTTCATTTCCCAGGGCGGTCTGGCTCATTCTCCGTGGGGTGATGTCTTACTTGATATGAAAGGTATTCAATCAGACAAGTCACATGGTATAGGCCGTATCAAAGCCGCATCATTTGCTGCGATAAAGGATGTCTTGGAAAAGGGCCAGATTATCCTACCTCTGGACTACTATGCCACTAATGGCAAAAAACAAATGACTGGGATGATGGCAGCTCCAATCCTTATAGGAGATGATTCTTTTATCTGCGTGGTGGTCGTTATTTTCAATCTGAAAGAACGTCGATTGTACCTTCACGAAACCTTTTTAACGGAAAAAATCCCGGAGATTGCTGCATCTAGCTTGGTTCGTGGCAGCAGTGCTGCGTCACCGCAATCTCAGGGAAGTATCGCAAAGGTACTACAGAGATTGCTAAAATCCAAATAATTATTAATCTTTCCTGAACAAATCCCTTGTGTAGACCTTGTCGGCGACGTCGTCGAGGGCGGAGGGGTCGTAGCGGTTGGCGATGATGGCGTCGGACTGCGACTTGAAGGCGGCGAGGTCGTTGACGATGCGGCTGCCGAAGAAGGTCGTGCCGTCTTCGAGGGCCGGTTCGTAAACGATGACGCGCGCGCCTTTGGCTTTGATGCGCTTCATGATGCCCTGGATCGCGCTCTGGCGGAAGTTGTCGGAGCCGGTCTTCATCGTGAGGCGATAGACGCCGATGGTGACGTCCTTCTCCGCGGCGGCGTCCCAGGCGTTGCGGCCGCTGTAGCTGTAGTAGCCGGCCTTTTCGAGCACACGGTCGGCGATGTAATCCTTACGGGTGCGGTTTGATTCGACGATGGCCTTTATGAGGTTCTCCGGCACATCGTTGAAGTTGGCGAGCAACTGCTTGGTGTCCTTCGGCAGGCAGTAGCCGCCGTAGCCGAAGGAGGGGTTGTTGTAGTGATTGCCGATACGGGGATCCAGGCACACGCCCTCGATGATGGCCTGAGTGTCTAGGCCCTTCATCTCGGCGTAGGTGTCGAGCTCGTTGAAATAGCTCACGCGCAGGGCCAGGTAGGTGTTTGCGAACAGCTTCACCGCCTCCGCCTCCGTCGAACCCATCAGCAGCACCGGCACATCCTCCTTCAGCGCCCCGGCCTTGATCAGGCCGGCGAAGGTCTCCGCCGCGGAGCGCATAGATTTCTCGACTCCGGCTTCGCCTTCGCTCGAAATGACAGATTCCTTCGCTTCGCTCGGAATGACAGGCACCCCACCTTTGTCATTTCGACCGAGCGCAGCGAGCGGAGAAATCTCCTCGTACCCCACGATGATCCTGCTGGGATACAGGTTGTCGTAGAGGGCCTTGCTTTCGCGGAGGAACTCCGGGGCGAAGATGATGCGCGGCGTCACGACGCGGAAGCTGCCGTCCGCGAGCCTCTCGCGGTAGCTGAATTTCTCCCGCACAGCGGCCGTATACCCTACCGGCACCGTGGACTTTATCACCATCACAGCGTCCGGATTCACCTCCAGCACCATCTCGATGACCTCCTCCACGTGCGACGTGTCGAAGAAATTCTTCTTGGAGTCGTAGTTGGTCGGCGTCGCAATCACGACGAAGTCCGCGTCGCGATACGCCTCCTTCCCGTCAAGCGTCGCTCTCAGGTCCAGCTCCTTCTCCGCAAAATACTTCTCAATGTACTCATCAGCTATCGGGCTCTCCCGGCGGTTGATCTTTTCCACCTTCTCCGGCACAACATCCACCGCCACCACAGAGTTCCTCTGCGACAGCAGCGTCGCCATGCTCAGCCCAACGTATCCTGTTCCTGCTATTGCTATTTTCATATTATCACCTTATCGGAAAAAATCTCAAAATAATTTGTCCAGCTATTGTAATTCCCTTATTTTATCGTACCTTTGTCCCAGCATGATTGAATTAGGCTGTCGAATCAGCCGCGATTTGTAAGACAGAAAGAGCATATTTCCCGTGAGGGACAATGCTCTTTTTCCGTTCTAAAACGGATGGGCTAGATTCTCGACCCTCCTCCATTGACATTCCATATTTAATCATGCAATGTCTTACAAGTATGTCAAAGTGACGATTGTCGTTATTCTCGCACAAGGTGCGAATGATCGTCCCGTCCACGTACGGGCCTATTACAGGCTCCGCAACGGACGTCGCGAGCGCGTAAGAGCTCATATGCGCAGCCGATAGAGGCTGACCGATCGTTCTTCCCCGCCATCCGTTCGGGAGCTGTCTGAAAGGGCAGCTCTCGTTATGTAAACGCAAAACGTTATGCATAATATTCTTTATACCACTCGGCGAACTTGCGAAGACCTTCCCTCAGGGGGATGTGCGGGGTGAAGCCGAAGTCGCGCTCGAGGGCGGACGAGTCGGCGTAAGTCACCGGCACGTCGCCCGGCTGCATCGGCACGAGCTCCTTGTGCGCCTCGAAGTCGTAGTCCGCCGAAAGCACTCCCGCGCGCACCAACTCCTCCTGCAGTATCTGCACGAACTCCAGCAGGTTCTCCGGCTGCCCCCCGCCGATGTTGTAGATCGCATAAGGGACGTCCGGCGCAGCGGAGGAGATACGCTCGCTATCGCTCGGTATGACAGATTCCTTCGCTTCGCTCGGAATGACAGGCACCCCACCTTTGTCATTTCGACCGAGCGCAGCGAGCGGAGAAATCTCCGCCCCAGGGGCCCTTCCCATCACCCGCACGAGGCCTTCGACGATGTCGTCGATGTAGGTGAAGTCGCGGCGACAGTTGCCGTAGTTGAAGATGCGGATCGTCTCGCCGCGACGGAGCTTGTCCGTGAAGCCGAAATACGCCATATCCGGCCTTCCGGCAGGACCGTACACCGTAAAAAACCGCAGTCCGGTCGTCGGGATACCGTATAGTTTGCTGTAGCAATACGCCATCAGCTCGTTGCTCTTTTTTGTTGCCGCATACAGCGACACGGGATTGTCCACCCTGTCATCCACCGAGAACGGCACCTTCTTGTTCCCCCCATACACACTGCTAGATGACGCATACACCAAATGCCCCACCGGATGTCTCCTGCACGCCTCCAGAATATTGTAGAACCCCATCACATTGCTCTCCATGTACACATCCGGATTCTCAATACTGTACCTCACCCCCGCCTGCGCCGCCAGATTCACCACCACATCAAACTCATTCTCCCCAAACAACTTCTCTACGAGCACCCTGTCCGCAATGCTTCCTTTGATGAAGTTCCAGGAATGTTCGGGATGCTCTGATGCAGAAGAGGCGATAAGGTTCAACCTGTATTCCTTCAGCGACGGGTCGTAGTAGTCGTTGAGATTGTCGAGGCCGACGATCTCAACGGGCTCACTTCCCCTCAGGAGCCTCAGCACGAGGTTCGCCCCAATAAACCCGGCCGCGCCGGTCACAAGTATCTTTTTCATAACTCTTTTTCTTCAGATTTCTCGACTCTCTCCGCTCGCTCGAAATGACAACCGGCGCTGGGCCTCGGCGTAGGTGTCGAGGGAGCCGATGTCGAAGCGGACGCCGGGCATGGGCCAGGCGTGGATGGGTGTGCGGCCGACAAGGTAGCGCGCCAGGTTGCCGGGCGCATCAGTGCCGCAACCGTTTTCGATGCTGTGGCGCACCAGATCAAGGTCTTCGCGCCTGTAGATATAGAACGGCGGCACCGCCCAGCCGCTCACCGGCACCTCCGGCTTCTCCTGCATCTGCAGCACCTTCCTATCGCCGTCAATCTCAATGACGCCCGTCCGCTGCAGCTTTCGCAGTTCGCTTTCGTAGTAATACATTATCATCGACGTCCCCTTCCGGCGAAACTCCTCCACGAACCCTCGCAGGCTGAACTCCAGCACATTATCCCCCGCCGCCACCAGCACATCCTCATCCACCCCGCACGTCTCCAGCGCCAGTATCAGGTCCCTCACCGCCCCCAGCCTCGTCTCATTGCTCTCCGTCCCGTCATCGATGATCCGTACGGGCTTGAGAGATTCCTTCGCTTTGCTCGGAATGACAGAGCGCTTCCGCGCCCACTCATCGAAGATTCCGGCGAACTTGTGGTTAGTGACGACTATGTGCTCACTAACCTCGGGGATGGTGTCGATGTCGTAGAGCAGGCGGTCGAGGATGGTGCTCTCCCCAATCCGCAGCAGCGGTTTGGGAAAATTCTCCGTGAGCGGATACAACCTCGTCGCGTACCCCGCGGCTATCACTATCGTTTTCATCGTAGTCTATACAAACCGGGCGCCGTCGTCAGAGCGGCAGAAATCGACGAGGAAGGTGTTGCGGTACTGGGGGAACTGGGCGAGATACTTTTCGGTAATCTCGCGGCGGATGGACTCCTTCTTTGCGGGATCGACGAGGCCGATGCAGGCGCCCTTGAAGCCGGCGCCGGAGAAGCGGCCGCCGTAGATGCCGTCAGTCGTGAGCATCGCCTGGTAGATGGCGATGAGCTCGGGGCTGCCGCACTCGTAGTTGTGGATCGACGATTCACAGGAACCCTTGATCAACGACCCGAACCACTCCAGGTTGCCGGTCTCCCAGGCGGTGATGCCTTCACGGACCCTCTTGTGCTCGGAGAAGAAATGCTCCGCCCGCCTGACGAAGCGTGGCGGCATCTCGTCGCGGCGCCTCTTGAACATCGACTCAGGCACATCCCGGAGAAAGGTCTTGTCCTGAGTCTTGAGCGGTACGTTCTCGTAGGCCTGGACTATCCACGCGGCCGTCTTGCATTCGGCCACGCGCAGGTTGTAGTCGCTGCCCATCAGGCTCCGCGTGAGGCCGCTGAAGAATATGCCGATCTCGAAATCGGGCATATTCGGGGCCTTCGGGATGAGACGGTAATCGTTGCTCTCACAGTCGAGCATCAGCAGGTGATCCTTACGGCCGAGGGCTATACAGGCCTGGTCGAGAATACCGTTGTTGAGCCCTATATACTCCCTCTCCGCCTCCGAGGCGATCTTCATCACCTCGAACGGCGCCAGGGAAATGTCGTTCGCCTTTGCAAACGCCATCACATACGCTATCAGCACCGCCGCCGAGGAGGACAGGCCTCCCACCGGCAGTGAGCCCTTGATCACGCCGTCGATGCCGCGGCTCAGGGCGAAGCGCTTGCGCAGCGCGTATTTCGCACCCCTCGCATAATCACCCCAGTTGCCCTGCTTCACAAGCGTCGGGGCCGCAATATCGAACGCCACATCGCCGGAGAACGTCTCACTGCGGAGCGTCACGGCGCTCCCCTCAGCCACATCGAACCACAGGTCCACGCCCTTATCGATCGCGAACCCCGTCACAATCCCCTTCTGATGATCCACATGCGCCCCCAGCGGGCACACCCTGTAGGGGCTGAAGATATGATATTTATAATTCATGTTTTTAGATTTTGCCACCTGTCGGTGCCATCTCTCGCAAGCTCGGGTCTCGACTTCGCTCGAAATGACAATAACAGTTTTCGTTCTTCGGGGAAAACGCAGATCACCGCGACGTACACGGCGATACACACGAGCACCGTCCCGGCCTGGTAGAGGAGGCTCCCCGAAAGGGCGCCCGGGCCCGCCAGGGCGGCGGAGGCGCTGCCCGACAAGGGGCCCGACAGCAGCGCCGAAGCGTCGCCCGAAAGCAGCGCGGGGATGCCGTGGAGCATCCCCCAGGCGGCGGCGCCCATGACTGCGGCACCGGCGCAGGAGGGCGCTATGCCCGCGAGCATTTTCCATGGCGATATCTTCACGACTGCGTACATTATCACGAGATTGACCAGTATCATTTCAAGCCGGACGAGCGAGCGGGTGATATACAAGGGCTTGTATCCGTATCGCACCGCGATGAGCACCGCCGGCAGGAGCAC
This sequence comes from Bacteroidales bacterium, assembly GCA_017534745.1. Lineage (GTDB taxonomy): Bacteria > Bacteroidota > Bacteroidia > Bacteroidales > UBA932 > Cryptobacteroides. The sequence continues at coordinate 10,261 of JAFXVX010000020.1, forward strand.
CACGATGTGGAGCACCTGCGCCAGCACCGAAAGCTTCGGTCTACCCTTGGCGCGGTAAACCTCGCTGCTGTAGTGGCTGAGGACTATAACAAACGCGCCGGTCAGCGCCCAGAGGCCGATGAATCCGGCCGTCTCCATCCACTGCCCGCCGAGCAGCAGGCGCGTCACCAGGTCGCTGTAGAAAAACATCCCCACCCCGAGCGGAATCACCAGCAGCGCCACATACTTCTGGAACTTGAAAAACAGGCCCTGAAACTCCCCCTCGTCCGACTGCAGCTTGGAGAGCGCAGAGAAGAGGACCGGAGTGGTAGCGCCGATAACGAGGCCGAGTATCTGTGTCACTATTGATATGGATGTTTTGTACAGACCGAGATAATGCTGGTCCAGCGCCCTGCCGACAATGAAAATGTCGGCATAACTGGTGAGCCAGATACTAACCGCCTCAACCATAGACCAGACGCTGAATGAAAGCATTTCCCGAAGTTTGTCAAACGAGTAGAAAAACCGCGGCTTCCATTTCGAGAACACCGTGAGCAGCAATGCGCTCACTGCGTTCTGTACGATAGTACCGATCACCAGCGCCCAGTAGGAACGCAGCAGGAATGCCAGCGGCACCGTGACGAGCAGCGGCACCAGCACCGCCGCGAGACGCGCCTTGAACAGCGTCCGGAAGTCGAGGTCACGTTTAAACAGCGCCGTCTGTATGCTGGAAAACGCCGTGAGGGGTATTGACACACAGGCAACTGTAAGCACCAACCCCATCCCAGGGCTCCCGACGAGCGATGCGATGGGCTCGCTGAAAAGCGCTATCACGCCCCATATCACGAGCGACATAACCAGGTTGCTCCAAAAAGCAACCGTGGTGCTCTGCTCCCTGTCCGCCTCGTCAGCAAACTCATGCTGAACGAGGTATTTCTGGAATCCGGCGTCGGTGAAGATTTCGGCGAACGCAATCACCATTGCGAGCGTCGCCACCACACCAAACGCCTCCGGCGCCAGCACTCTGGCCAGGATGACGCTTGCCACCGGCGACACTAGCCGGGCCATCACCTCCGTGACCGCCGACCATTTCGTCGCCTGCACCACCCTCCTGTCCAGATTATCTTTCATATCGTCAATTTTGCCCAATGTGTCGTGGGGCCTAACCAACTGTTATTCAGTCACTTGCCGAAAGTCTTTCTGTCACTTTTTATACAGAAAGAAACCAAGCAACTCGCTGTCCCTCAGCGACTTATCCCCCACGGCCTTCCGCTACTCGCTGCCATTTAGCATCTGTCCTGCCTCAGCGCCGTTCGCTCCGCCTCTTCGCCACTTCTTCCCCGCGCTTCTCCCTTTCGCAGCGCCCCGTGCTTTAGCAGGGCGCTACTTCTTCAGGTAGTTCCCCACGGGGACGCCTTTGCGGGCGACTGGGGTGGCGGTGCCGTCGGCGTCAACGGCGGTGAAGAAGACGTCGGCAGTGTAGGTCGAAAGGTCGGTCATCAGCGCGGAGCCGAAGACCGAGAAGATCGACACGCCGTCGAGCTGGGCGCGGCCGCTGAAAGCAACCTCCGATTCGCCGGAAGGCACTGTGACATCGCTGCAGGTGCCTCTCATGAACGGCTTGCCGCCCTTATAGAGCACAGCGCTGATATCCCTGAATTGCCGGACACCGCCGGTGTTGCTCATTTTCACCGTCACCGAACCGGAAATCGAGCTGAAACTTTCCGGCCACAGCGAATTGATCTTGTAGGTGCTGGCGGAAAGGCCGCCGAAATACTGCGCCGATGCCGCTCCCGCAAACAGGAACAGCGCCAGAGCCACCACTGCAATTTTCTTCAGCATATTAGTTTTGTAAGTCGTTGTGATTGAGGTAAAATCTTCCATTCCCCGCTCTCCAAAGCCTGAAGCAGGGAAATCCGGCCCGGAGGCCGTTTCTATCCAGAAACAAACGCCTTCCGCGCCTTGAGGTCGAACGCCCCTTATAGGGGCGTCACCCTAAAAACACACAAAGATAGTTATCTCTCACGAAAAAACAAAAATTAATGGCTGTGGCGCCTAAATAGTTACTGCTCTGACATTTACACAAAAGCCTATGCTCGTTTTGGAGCATAGGCTTTTACGCAACACCTTGATAACCAGCGATGTATCCGCCACGAGCTATCGGTCGAGCTGGCGCTTGATGAAGAAGCGCTTGAGGTCGGGGCCATAGGCGTACTCGCCGACATCGATGGTGTCGAGGAGGTAGATGTCGGTCCCCTTGAAGAGAGTTTTGGCGGCGTCCGCGTAAATCTCGCGGGCCCGGTCCATAGTTTCCTTGGGGACTACGAGGTGACACGGAAGGATATAGGCTATCGGATTGATAGCCAGGGCGTGGGCGACCTGGCGGACCGACTTCGGGAAGCCGGCGGCCTTGGCGAATTCGGTGTAGCTGTAAAGCCGCGGCTGCTGCCCGTGGGAAAGGTCGTAGAGGGCGTTCCAGACCTTCTTCTGGAAATCGGTGCCGAACAGCAGGAGCTTCTCCCGGCCGACCTCGCGCTCCAGCCGGAGCAGCTCTTCGGTCGTGATCTTCCGGGTGCGCACGCTGCCGACGCTCTTCGGCGGCAGCTTCGCCACTTCGCCCGCTATCCGCGCGAAGTGCCCGTAATCCCCCGCCACCGAGGCGATCTTCCCGTCAATTTCTGTGACTATCCATTCCATTATGCGTTGAACCGGGCCTCTACGACATCCCAGTCGATGATTTTCCAGAAGGAGGCGATGTATTCGGGACGACGGTTGCGGTAATCGACGTAATAGGCGTGCTCCCAGACGTCGATGGTGAGGAGCGGCCTGAGGCCCTTGACGACGGGATTGCCGGCGTTGGGCTCCTGGGTGATGACGAGTTTGCCGTCGGGGTCGGCGGAGAGCCAGGCCCAGCCGGAGCCGAAGAGCCCGGCGGCCTTGGCGGAGAACTCTTCCTTGAAGGCGTCGAAAGAGCCGAACTGCGCATCGATTGCGGCGGCGAGGCGGCCCACCGGGCGGTTTTCCTCCCTAGGCGCACGCAGTTGCAGGAAATAGAGGTTGTGGTTGAGGATCTGGCCGGCGTTGTTGAAAATGCCGCCCGAAGCCTTCTTCACAATCTCCTCCAGCGGCATCCCCTCAAACCCGCTCCCGGGAAGGAGCTTCAGAAGGTTGTTCACATAGGTCTGCAGGTGCTTCCCGTGATGAAGCCCCACCGTCTCCTCGCTGATCACCGGCTCCAGCCCCTTGGCCCCCCACGGCAAATCGATAAGCTTAATCTGTTCCATATACTTGTTTTTCAATAGTTTTCGACCGCTCCGCCGTCCACAAAAACACCCCGCCAGCGTGGACGGATTACCGCTCCGGCCGGCGTTAGCGGCGGAGCAGCACGCTCGCCCAGACCTCGCAGCCCTCACCGCGGCCGACGAAACCGAGATGCTCGGTCGTCGTCGCCTTGACGGAGACGCAGTCCACGTCCACCCCGAGGATGGGCGCGAGGACCTGCCGCATCGCGCCGATGTGGGGCGCGAGCTTCGGCCGCTGGAGGGCGATCGTGATGTCGGCGTTCGCGACCGCATAACCCTTCGCTGCGACCACATCCATCACCTTCTGCAGCAGCACCTTGCTGTCGATACCCTTCCACTCCGGATCCGAATCCGGAAACAGGTGGCCGATGTCGCCCGCCGCGACAGCGCCGAGAAGCGCGTCGCACAGCGCGTGGATCGCCACATCCCCATCGGAGTGGGCGACAAACCCCACATCGGAGGGAATCTTCACGCCCCCGAGGTGCATCTCGAGCCCCTCTTTCAGCGCGTGAACGTCATACCCGTTTCCAATCCTGAATTCCATAACAGCGCAATATACGTTTTTTCCCCGAGAAAACAAAACGGCCCCGAGGCTCCGCGAGATACGGAGTCTCAGAGCCACAAGAGCCGGGCGACGACGGCGGTGCCGTCGGGCGGCGACACGTGAGGGAGTGACGCCAGCGGCGACAGACGGAGGTGGGACATCAGCGCTGACAGGCTACGAGGACGGACTGCCATCCACGTGTAAGTGCCAGCGTCGACGATCCACGTGGGGACGCCTGTGGCGGCAGGCCAGTGTGGCCCGTCAGGCGGCAAGATGGCTGGCGGCGCCAGGCAGCATTGGCACCTCGCCGGGCCTTCAGGCGGCAAGATGGCTGGCGGCGCCAGGCAGCATTGGCACCTCGCCGGGTCGTCGGGCGGCAAGATGGCTGACGGCACCAGGTAGCATAGGCACCTCGCCGGGCCTTCAGGCGGCGAAGAGATCGACGCGGAGCTTGACGAGGCGGGCGAGGATAGCGCGCTCGGAGCGGCCGAGCTTCTCGGCTATGGCCGGGAAGGGCTCGCCGTCGTTGTAGGCTTTGACGAGCGCGTCGTCCTCCTCCGTGGTCCACTGCCTGCCGGAGGGGCGCTTTTCAAGGAGGCCGAGGCTTTGCAGTTTGATTTTCAACGAGTTGGGAGTCCGCTGGAGGTGAGCGGCGATGTCGTTCAGGGGGACGTCGCCGGCGGTCATTTCCTTGAGTTCTTCGACCTCGTCTCTGGTCCACGGCTCATTGAAACGCGCATAAACGGCCCGGAGTTTCAGGAACTCTTCTTCGGGCAAAAAGCAAGTTGATCTGTTGGGCATAACGTTCGGTTTTAAGTTAAACATTCTGACCGCAAGGTACGTCCTGTTATCCGTTTTCGCGAACGGACAAACGTTTATTCTGAAAATCGCCCGCTGAAGCATCTCAGACGGGCGATTTTCAAACGGTTCGCTGAAAAAAACGTCACGTTTTCTCAGAATACTTTCTCCATCATGCGATGCGGCACCCCTTCCTCCAGGAACTCCTCGGATGTGATCTTATAGCCACATTTGAGGTAAAACGGAATAGCCTGTGTCTGAGAATGAGGCATGATGCTATTTACACCAAACCTTTCACGCGCCACATCCTCGGCCACGTCCATGATCCGCCGGCCGTAACCCTTCCCTCTCTCCGTCGTGAGCACCCTCCCGACAATCACCTTCCCTCCATCTTCGAACATCCTCAAATACGCCAGAATGCGCCCGTCGCCCGAGGTCCGTGCCGCCTTACATGGAGCCGCATCGGGAGCCTTACCTGGAGCCGCATCGGGAGCCTTGCCGGGAACCGCACCGGCCGCCCCGCCGGGGGCCTCACCCGCAGCCTCGCCAGCGGCCTGCCCTCCCGCATCGCGGAGCGTGATGTGGACGGCACGCTTGTCCACGCCGTCGAAGTCCTGGCAGACGATGTGCTGCTCCAGGAGAAAGACCTTCTCCCGGACCTGTGCGATGTCATAGAATTCGCTTGAGGTGAGCTCGCTGAAATATTTGACGCTAAGCATATTTCCTTATAATAGCAGACATCTCGGCGCGCTTGCTCATGGCGGAACGCCAGAGAGCCATCTGGTTGCGCGTACGGACCAGATTGTGCTCAGGATAAGCGATGCGGTAATATGTGTCGCCGTTCAGGTAATCAGTGAAGAAACGCACCGCCTGCATGAAGGGGAAAAGACAGGCCGCATACGGCAGATTTTCCCTCTCGACAGGCGTCAGGAAGCCAGCGGTCGATTCGAGATACCCTTGAGCGAACGAAGAGAATATATCCATACGGAAATCGATCTTCTCCACCTCAGGAGAATCCTCCGCCACCGGGTTCGCGGCGGTGCGGAGAAAATCGCCGAAATCCGAGAAAACATACGACGGCATCACCGTATCCAGATCAATGATACACAAGATTTTACCCTCGGCGTCAAAAAGCATGTTGTTGACCTTCGTGTCACAATGGCATATCCTCTTCGGAAGCTTCCCCTCCCGGTGAAGCCTCTCCGCCAGACACATCTCCTCCATATGTTCCAACATCTCTGACACCAGGCTCGCAAGCTCTCCCGGCCTGGCCGCTTCGCCAGCCTCAGCCAAAGTCCCGTCGCTCCCATCAGCTACACCTGCCTCTTTCGTTGCCACGCTGCCGTTTTCAGCACAGACCGACTTCTCGCCGTCTGCCTCTTTCGCTGCCCCGCCACCGTTTTCAGCAAAGCCCGACTCCTCGCCGTCTGCCTCTTTCGCCGCCACGCCACCAACGCCCGCTGCGCGAAGCCGGCCGGCCATGTCCGCGGCGACGGCCTCTTTCAGCTGGCGGGCACGCAGCTCCATGTTGTGGAAGTCAGGAATCGTCTCCCCGAGGGTCTCAGGGATGTCGGAGAGCATCGCCTCGAAGCGGCCAAAACCGAGGCCGGCGAAGTAGGAGTACTCCGGGGTCACGAGGTCGTAGGTGAACGCATCCTTAATAAACACACTCACACGCCAAAAGGCCTGACCGTCAGTCCAGTAGGACTTCCCGGTCTCCGCGCACGGAAGGAAGCGGAGGACCTTGCGGTCCACGTCGCCCTCCCCTGCCGCAAGGAGTTTGCGGCGGATGTGGCCCGTCACCAAATCGATGTTCCGCTGAAGCAGATCCACGTCTTTGAAAATGGCGTTGTTGATCCTCTGCAGAACGTAGTCTGAGAGCCCGTCGGTACGGACAAGAAGCGTGTCGTTGATAAGCCCGTTTCCCAGCGGCTCCACGGCCACCACTCCACCCTCCAGGGTGAAGTGCTTCAATATATCAAGGTATTTTTCCATATCAGAACTCATTCTCCGTAAAGGTAATCATAAATCGACAAATATCTAACGGCCAACCGATAGTAATGGCCAAAATTATGCGCCATTACTGTCAAAATCGCCCCTTTTTGCAAGTAATGGAACTTTTTTCAAGCCATTACTCGCAACTGCACCAAATTAGCGACCGGCCCACCGTTCCCAATGGGTTAAATTTTGCGCCATTAGGATCAAAAACACCTCATTTTGCTCCTAATGGCCCTATTTAACTCCCATTAGGAACAGATGCCGCACTAAAGCGGAACGACGCCGATGCCGGGGCGGTCTGGAGGGAGGGTGAGGCGGCCGGAGACCACGGTGACGCCGGAGAAGATGTCGTTGGAGATTAGGAGGTTGCCGTCAAGGTCGGCGAAATCGACGGCCGGGGAGAGCTGGGCGGCGGCGGAGATACCGCAGGAGGTCTCCGTCATGCAGCCGAGCATGGCCTTCATCCCTAAGGCGCGGGCGGCGCAGATCATCTTCCAGGCCTCACGCATACCGGTGCATTTCATCAGTTTGATATTGATGCCTGAATACACGCCCAGAAGGGAAGGGATGTCGCGGAGGCGCTGGACGGCCTCGTCGGCGAAGACTGGCACCGGGCTGCGCTCGGTCAGCCAGGCGTTGTCGTCCGGCCGCCCCACCGCCATGGGCTGCTCGACCATCACGACGCCGTGGTCGGCGAGCCAGAAGATCTCGTCGAGCGCCTTCGAGCGGTCGGTCCAGCCCTGGTTGGCATCGACCGCGAGAGGAAGGTCCGTCACCGAACGGACCGTCTCGATGACCTCGCGGTCGCCGGGGACTCCTACCTTGACTTTCAGGATGTTATAGAGCCCTGCGCACTCGAGGGTCTTCTCCCGGACGACCTCCGGGGTGTCGATGCCGATAGTGAAGGTCGTCGAGGGCGCCTTCGAAGGGTCGAGCCCAAGCAACCGGTACCACGGCTGGCCGAGGAGCTTTCCGACAAGGTCGTGGAGGGCTATGTCGATGGCGGCTTTTGCGGCGGAGTCCCCCGGAGAGAGCGAGTCGATGTCCGCAAGGATGTCCTCCAGGAGGAACGGATCCGGATACCGCGTCATGTCCACTTTGGAAAGGAACGTGGTCACACTCTCAACACTCTGCCCAAGATACGGCGGCATAGAGGCCTCGCCGTAGCCGGTCACTCCCCCGTATTCGAGACGCACCTGTACCCCGGGAGTCGTCTTCCTGGAATACGACGACACGGTGAAAACATGCTTAAGCTCAAGCTCATACGGCTCATAGGAGAGGCGCATCCTCTCCGAGCCGTCAATCTTGAGGGCCCTGCTGCCGAACCCGCGCCCAAACAGCCCGCCGAAAGCGCCGGAACCGTCTCCACCGCCGGCACACCCGCCTGCAATACCAAGCGCGGCACCGGCCGCAGCGCCTTTCAAAAATGTCCTCCTGTCCATATCGGATTAGTTTTTACAAAAGTAACCATAAGAGCGAAGAATTCAATAATAAATGTTAACTTTGTAGATGTTTGCAAAACGATCTGACCACAGAGTGATGACAATGAACAAAACCATAGCGATATTCGCCATCGCCGCACTATTCACAATGTGCGGCCCCGAAAACGGCAACCAGCCGGAACAGAGCGAAGCGGGCGTCACCGTAGTGACCGGTTCCGCGACCGGCGTGACAACCTCGACCGCGACCCTTAACGCGACATTTTCCGACAACACAGCCCCCGTCATCGACGCCGGCTTCAACTGGGGCACCTCCGAGGACAATCTCGACGGCATCGAAAAGGCTCTCAATCGGACAAGTCCCTTCAGCGTCCCGCTCTCAGACCTCGCCGAGGACCGTACCTATTACTATCGCGCCTATGTCATACTGCAGATCGACGCCACGGCAAAAGTATTCTACGGCGAAATCAAGTCCTTCAAGACCCGCCCAGGCGGCGGCGACCCGGGCCCCGGGCCGGACGATCCGCCCCAGCCTCAGGAGATGAGCGTCACTGTGATGACCGGCTCCGCCTCTAACATCACAATCTCCGACGCCGTCATCAGCGGCTCGTATGCCAATGCGACTGATCAGGTCCGAGAGGTCGGTTTTGAATGGGGAACATCGTCCTCATCCCTCACCGAAATCGCCCAGTCCGAATACACCGACAGTCCATTCGACGCCGGCATCGACGGCCTCGGGAACGATATGCTCTATTACTATCGCGCCTATGTAATCCTCCAGAGGGACAGCGAGATAAAGACCTTCTACGGCTCCGTCAGCTCCTTCCGCACCCTCAAGGACCAGGACATCCCCGAGCCGCCATCCGGCAGCCAGATGGGCTGGTACGAGCTCCCGAAGATGAACATCCAGAAGAGCGGCAATTTCCACTACAACTCCGAGGACAACACCCAGTACTACGCCTGGCATCTCTGCTCCGGTGGCGAGAAGGGCCCCGGAGGCAAGACGGCCCGCAACTACACCGTCTGCTACAGCGCGACCCACCACTGCCCTCTCTGGGTCGCCGCCCCGCGCCATAGTATGTATGAAGTCAAGAACACAGATCGAACTGACGCTTATAGGCGAGATCCGTTAATTCCTTCTGATATCCAATATTCTACAAAAAAAGTCGGAGATAGCAGCGGTTGTAACAAGGGCCACATGCTCGGATCGGAAGAACGCCTTTGTTCCGAAAATACCAACAAAGATGTCTTTTACTTTCCCAACATAGCCCCACAGTTAAGCAAGTTCAACACTGGCGGCGGCGGATGGAACATCCTCGAGGAATTTGTGGACGGGCAGGTCTGCTCCGACACCCTCTATGTAGTAATCGGCTGCTACTTCAAGTCTTTCAGACACGTGTACAAGGGCGGCATCACCGTCAGCGCCGAGCCCGAAACCCTCGACTCCTATTGCGGCCGTAGCGACGTAAGTAAACCCACGATGTTCTACTACGTCCTCCTCCGCACGAAAAGAGGCAACACCGGCAAAGCCCTGAAAGACTGCTCCGCCACGGAAATTAAGTGCGCCGCCTTCGTGCGCACCCACTCCAACTCACTCAAGGGCGTAGATGTCACCTCATACGACATGATGACCGTTTCCGACCTGGAAGCCCTTACAGGAGTCGAGTATTTCCCCAACGTTCCCAACGCCCCGAAGAGCACGATGAGTGCCTCCGACTGGGGATTATAGCGATGGATCTTACATTTGAAGGAATAGTCAACGCCCGCGACCTCGGTGGCCTGCCGGCGGGGGGACGTAAAGTCCGCCCCGGCCGTCTCCTGCGCACCGCATTCCTCGCCGAGGCCTCTGACAGCGACGTCAGGAAGCTTCAGGAGATGAATCTCCGGGCCGTCTTCGATTTCCGCTCCCTGCAGGAGTCAAAGGCCGCCCCTGACCGGGAGGTCCCGGGCGCGGAGATCATCCTTCTCCCGACAATCGACCAGGAAGCCGAGCGCCGGAGCGGCGAAGCCGTCCCGGAGCAGACCTGGCTCGACCTTCCGAAGCACATCGTCGCTCTCTCCTTCACAAAGCTCTTCCAAAAGAAGGCCCGGGAGCTCTATCCCTCGCTGATTCTCAGCGAGTTCTCCCAGCTCCAGTACGCCGCTTTCCTCAATATGATTCTGCTTAAAGGCGCCGACGGTGCAGTGCTCTGGCACTGCTCCCAGGGCAAGGACCGCACCGGCATCGGCGCTGCCCTCATCCTCGGCATCCTCGGCGCCTCACGGGAGACTATCGTGGAGGATTTCGACCTTTCCAACAGGGAGTACAAGCCCCTCGTGGACGCCCTCTGCGCCGAGGTCGCGGCCAAGGGCGGCGGCGAGGAGGAAATGGATGTCATCCAGGCGTTTATGGGTGTGAGCACCAGGAATTTCTGCGCCACGCTCGATCTTATCGACGCGCAGTGGGGCTCGCTGCAAAACTATATAACAGAGCAGCTCGACATCACCACCGATGACATCGAGCTGCTGAGAAAGCGCTACCTGATTTAAATAGCCCCTAGTATTTGAACGACGACCCGCCGACGAACTCGCGAAGCAGCGAGGTCGGGGGGATTTCCTTGTCCGAGACCGGAGTAAAGTAGGCCAGGAAGTCGAGAAGACGGCGGGCCTCGCTGTACTCGGTGCAGTTTTTCGGGACGGTGGCGAGGATGCGCTCGGCGTGGTTGCGGAGGACCGCGAACTCAATCAGGTAGGCTGAGTTAAACAGCACGTCGGCGTTCTCCTGATAAGGATAGATCCACTGGACCTCGGCCCTGCGGACGTTCGGCCAGTTGGAAATCGTGTCCTTGGCCGTGAAGGCTCCCTTGTTGTAATCCCTGACGATACGGCGGAGAAGCCGGTTGTCGGAGGTCGGGATCGAATTGTGGTCGTCGAGGGATATCGATGTGATTGTATTGATGAATATCTTGAACTGGAGGGACGGATCCACCTTCGGCAGGAGCTGCGGATTGAGGGCGTGAATGCCCTCGATGAGCAGCACTGTCCCGGGGGTAAACTGGATCTTCTTGCCGTTGAATTCGCGGAGGCCTGTCACGAAGTTGTACTCCGGCATCTCGACGGTCTCGCCGGCGAGGTACTTGATCACGTCGGACTCGAGGTAGGCGTGATCCACCGTGTCGAAGCCATCGAAATCGAAACTGCCATCGGGGAAACGGGGGGTTTCCTCACGGTTGACGAAATAGTCGTCCGTGGAGAAGAACACGGGGCGGAGACCACAGGCCTTGAGCTGGATGGAGAGGCGGCGGCAGACCGTCGTCTTGCCGCTGGAGGAAGGTCCCGTGATCAGAACGATCCTGACGGGATTCTCTGAATAGTATCTCTTGTAGATATCTTCCGCAATCTGGACTATTTTCTTCTCCTGAAGGGCCTCGGAGACCTGGATGAGCTCGCTGGCCTCCCCTCTCTGGACGGCTTCGTTGACGTCGCCGACGTTGTCCATGCCGACTATCTTGTTCCAACGCATGCTCTCCTGGAAGACTTCAAAGGTCTTGGGCTGCTCGTAGAACGGGGCCAGCTGGTCCGGCTGGTGACGGTCCGGGACACGGAGGAGCATGCCCGTCCTGTAACGGGTCAGGCTCCAGACCTTGAGGTATCCCGTCGAAGGCACGAGAGCGTCGTAGAAATAGTCCGGAGTGCCGTCCAGGGTGTAGTATTTTATGTAGATACGGCCGCTGTTCTCGAGGAGCTTGACCTTGTCGGCGTAGCCCATCTCGCGGAACATGGCGATGGCCTCATCGACGTGGACGTCGTGGCGGTGGAACTCTATGTCCTGCTCCACGAGCTCTGTCATCCTCGCCGAGATGAGGGCGGCATCCTCATCGGTCACGGGAGAACCGTCAACTTTCTTGAGATCAACGAAATAGCCCTTGGAAACGGGCCGGCGCAAGCGCACCTGGCAGCCGGGGAATACGTCCGCCGCCGCCTTGCAGAGAAGGAAGCAGAGCGAACGGCAGTAGGTGTTGCGTCCGGCGTAGGAACGGTAGTCGAGGAATTCGACGTCCTTGTTGTTGTAGAGGCGGTACTTGAGGCCTTCGGAGACGTTGTTGACGCGCACCGAAAGAATCGGCAGAGGCCGGTCGAACTCGAAGCCCTCCAGCGCGTCCAGCAGGGTCGTCCCCTCCTTGAACTTGCCGTAGGTCCCGGTGTTTTTACAATAAAGCTTAACCATATTTCTACTTTGCTAAAAATTCGGATACCATGGCCTCGGCCTCGGCGAAAGCGGTCTGGAGGTCGTCGTTGATGAGGACTCGGTCGAACTTAGGGGCGTATGTCATCTCCTCGGCCGCCTTCGCTACGCGGCGGTCGATGGCCTCGGGGGAATCGGTCCCGCGGAGGACGAGCCTTTTTCGAAGCTCCTCCACGGAAGGGGCCTGGATGAATACGGAAAGGGCGCTGTCGCCGAAATAACGCTTCAGGTTGACACCGCCCTTGACATCCACGTCGAAGATAATCACGTGGCCTTTGGCCCAGATTCGCTCGACCTCACTCTTGAGGGTCCCGTAGAAGGAGCCGCTGTAAACCTCCTCAAACTCCACGAATCCTCCCTCGGCGATCCGCCGCCTGAACTCCTCTTCCGAAAGGAACCAGTAGTCAACTCCATCCTTTTCCTCCCCTCTCGGGGCGCGCGAAGTAGCCGAGACCGAGAACTCAATTTCAGGGTGATTTTCAAGAAGATGATGCACGACAGTGCTTTTTCCGGAACCGGAAGGGGCTGAAAAAATAAGAGTCTTTCCTTTCATAGCACAAAAGTAAGTAAAAAATGTTACTTTTGTACCCACATGGATAAAGAAAAAATAGCGGATTTTTTGTCCTCCCACGGAATACGTCCCACAGCGGGCAGAATCCTCATCGCCGAGGCGATGGAGGAGGCCGGGAGGCCGGTTTCCCTGACCGAACTGTCGGACATCCTGCCGACAGTTGACAGGTCGGTAATTTTCCGCACCCTGTCGCTGTTCCACGGGAACCACCTGGCCCACTCGCTGGAGGACGGCTCGGAGAGCGTCCGCTACGAGCTGTGCCACAGCTCGTCGGAGGGCCACGACGACGATCTCCACCCCCATTTTTTCTGCACCTCCTGCCACAAGACTTTCTGCCTCGACGGGCTGCTGATCCCCGGAATCAGCCTTCCGGAGGGCTACAAGGCCGAAAGCACCAATTATATCGTAAAGGGACTCTGCCCTTCATGCTCTGAAAAATCCCACGTATGGAACCGATAATCTCATTCTCCGACGCCGACATAGTAAACGGTGAAAACATTGTAATCTACGGACTGAACATGGAAGTCCGGAAGGGCGACTTTGTCTATCTAGTGGGCAAAGTCGGCTCCGGCAAGACCTCCATCATCCGCACTATGACCGCCGAGAACCCTTTGAAAAAAGGCGAAGGCAAGGTGTGCGGATACGACCTCCGGAAGATCAAGCCGCGCGAGATCCCGTATCTGAGGCGCCGGCTCGGGATTGTGTTCCAGGATTTCCAACTGCTGATGGACCGTTCCGTCCACGACAACCTGGAGTTCGTGCTCCGCTCTACAGGGTGGAAAAAGACCCTGGAGATTGACGCCCGAATTGAGAAAGTACTTGAGGACGTGGGACTTACGACCAAGGCCCACAAGATGCCTCACCAGCTCTCTGGCGGCGAGCAGCAGAGGGTCGCGATAGCCCGGGCGCTGCTGAACGCACCGGAGGCTATCCTCGCCGACGAGCCGACCGGAAACCTCGACGACGAGACCGCCGCCGGCATCATGAAGCTCATTCTCGACATCAATAAAGAAAAAGGGACGGCCGTGGTGATGGTCACCCACAACCGCTCCCTTCTGGAACGCTACCCCGGCAGGGTCTTCGTCTGCAAGGACGAGACCTGCCTGGAAGAGGTTTAGACAAACTGCTTTTTAAGACTCTCGACTTTGGCGTCGGCCTTAGGGCCCTTGGCGCCGAAGTAGAATTTTATCTTCGGCTCGGTGCCGGAGGGGCGCACCGTGACGACGTCGCCTTCTTCGGAGAAGAACTGGAGGACGTTTGACTTGGGGAGCCCTGTCGATGCAGTGTCCTCGTAATCAACGACTTTGACCACCTTGCTTCCGGCGATTTCCGCCGGAGGGGTCGCGCGGTAATCAGCCATTATGCGGCTGATTTCTTCCGCGCCGCTCTTGCCCTTGCGGACGATATAGACCATTGACTCGAGCCTGTAGCCGTATTCTTTATACACCTTCTGGAGGAGCTGCCAGAGGGAGAGGCCCTGGTCAGCTGCCCAGGCGGCGCACTCGGCGACCATCGCCGACGCGACCTGCGCGCACTTGTCGCGCACGAACTGCCCGACGTTGAAGCCGAAGCTCTCCTCGCCGCCACAGATGAATTCGCCGTCTCCTTCGTGCTTTTTGACGATCTCAGCGATGTATTTGAAGCCGGTCAGGACGTTGTAGCACTTAACACCGAAGCTCTTGCAGATGTCGGCGATGAGCTCGGTCGTAACGATGGTCTTGACGCAGTATTTGCCCTCGCCGAGGGTCCCGAGCTCCTTGCGGCGACTGAGGATATAATACGTCAGGAGCGAAGCAGTCTGGTTGCCGTTGAGGCGGACCATTTCGCCCTTGTCGTTGCGAACGGCGATGCCCATACGGTCGGCGTCGGGATCCGTCGCTATGACGATGTCGGCGCCCACTTCGTCGGCCTTTTCTATCGCCATCTTCATCGCAGCCGGCTCCTCAGGGTTCGGCGAGGCGACAGTCGGGAAGTTGCCGTCGGTCACGTCCTGCTCGGGGATATGATATACATTGTTGAATCCCAGCCTCTTAAGGCACTCCGGCACGAGCTTGACGCCGCAGCCGTGGAGAGGAGTATAGACGAATTTGATGTCGCGGTGGCGCGCGCAAGCCTCCGGCGAGAGCGCCAGCGAAAGGATGTCCCTGAGATACGCCTCATCGAGCTCTGCCCCCATCATCTCAATCGGAGCCTTCTCTCCCCTGCTCTCAAAGAGCACCTGCGCCGGGTCGCTGATTTTAGCGACCTCGGCGATGATGTCTTTATCGACGGGGGCGGTAATCTGTCCGCCGTCGCTCCAGAAGACCTTGTAGCCGTTGTACTCCTTGGGGTTGTGGCTGGCTGTCACCATGATGCCGGCCGTCGCGCCCTTGGCACGGATGGAGTAGCTGAGCTCAGGCGTAGGTCTCAGATCCTCAAAGAGATAGACCTTGATACCGTTGTTGGAAAGAACCTCCGCGGAGATGCGGGCGAACTCCCTGCTGTTGTTACGGGAGTCGTAGGAGATGCAGACGCTACCCTGCCCTGCGACATTGGCCTTGATGTAGTTGGCAAGGCCCTGGGTCGCCATACCTACGGTGTAGCGGTTCATCCTGTTGGTCCCGACGCCCATAACTCCGCGCAGGCCACCGGTCCCGAACTCAAGGTTTCTGTAGAATGCATCCTCGAGGCCGGCCGGATCGCTCTCCGCGAGCTCCTTAACCTGCCTTTTGGTCTCCGGATCGAAGTTTCCATCGATCCACTGCTTTGCTATTTCTCTGTAGTCCATATTGGTTATAGTTGGTTATTCCTGCCAGATTCACAAATCTAATCAATTTTTCCCTCACACGCAAGGACTTTATGTCTGTTGAAGGCGTCAATCCGTAAGGGCAGAGAGGAGGGCGAGGTCGGTATGGCGGTTTAGGGAAGTGTCGCAGGTCAGGGCAGGGTGCTGGGGCGACAGGCCGCCGCAAATGTCTATGCCGAGAAGACGGGCGGTGGTGAGACCGTTGGCGATGGAGACGGAGAGGGTGTCGCCGCTGAAGAGGCGGTGGAGGACCGCGATGAGGAGGGATTTGAGTTCGGCGAGGGATAACGTGCCCTGGGACCAGTCTGTCAAGTACGATTCTTTAGACATAACGTCTTTGTCTATAGAAACATATAAAGCACGACCTAAATCATTGCTACAAATGTTTTTCAAGCCCTCTACAGTCAGGGGCGCCTCGGCTATGAGAGAAAACTCGCCGATAGCGGGCGGGAAAATGCCGGAGGGAAGAGATTCCTTCGCTTCGCACGGAATGACACTCTCCGCACTGCGCTCGTAGAGGGCGATTCGGCCTTCGGGGCCGGCGAGGAGGACCTGCCGGAGGGTACCGGAGGTCAGCATTGACTCGCGGAGCCAGCCTCCGCAGCTGAGGATTCCGCCGAAGGCGGGCTCCTGGAGATCGGTGTGATTATCGATCATCAGGAGGGTGTAGGGGATGTCGATGGAGTCGGTAAAGAGTTTCGACATGTAATGGTACTCGCCAGTGTCGATGATATGGACAGGGTACTCGCGCCACTTTTCAGACGGGAAACGGAAGGGCGAAATCCGGCGCGAAATTTCCGCCGCTGAGGCCTCGTCGCAATAGCTCTTCACACCCTCGAGAGAGGTGAAATCCAACACCTCGAAATCGGGCTCAAAAGGGGCGTCGCAACCGGCCTCATCCGGGAGAAAATATTCTCTCCTGAAGGCGCCGGAAAAGTCCGTTATGAGCACTCCGAAATCCATCGGCCAAGGGGTAAAAAATCACATCGCTAAGTTAGCCAAATCCGTCGTGTTTTGCAAGAGAAAATCCGACCGCCGGACGATAAAAATCGAGTCGGCAGACAGGAAAATTCTCGCCATTCAGCTTTAAAATGCGCCCAAAAAAGGGGCCTCACGCTCTAAACGCGTAATTCACTAATAATAAATAGATGAAACATTTTTATTTCCGAAATAAACAAAAATGTTAATATCGAAAAACAATAACACACACCGTCACAATACACTCGAAATTCGCACCTTTCCCCTTTACCGAGGAGAGCAAAATTTTTCAATTTTCACTACTGGATTTTTCGGTATAAACAAGGAAAAATATTACCTTTGTGTACTGACTAAAAAGAGCAAAATGGAGTCCGGTTTCAAGTGGTGGTTATGGCGGATTTTCAGGTCCAATGAGACCAGGGTCCGCGAGCTGAATTACCTGTTTTGGGAATGCACGACAAGGTGCAATCTGCACTGCCGTCACTGCGGCTCCGACTGCACTCTCGGGAGCCGGAATCCGGACATGCCGCTCGAAGATTTTCTGAGAGCGATCGACACTATTCCCAGGCGCAATATCCCTCGCGGTTTTACCGTCGTTCTGACCGGCGGCGAGCCCCTTCTCCGTCCCGACATCGAAGAGGTCGGCAGGGCGATCAGGCAGCGCGGGATGGGTTGGAGCATGGTGTCCAACGGGTATTTCTACGACAAAAATATGCATTCCAGGCTACTGAAAGCGGGTTTAGGCGCGCTGACAATCAGCCTTGACGGCCTCGAAGAGGAGCACGAATGGATGCGCGGGCGGAAGGGATGCTACTCCCGGACCATCAAGGCCATCGCGATAGCGGCAGCCGAGAAGAGGCTAATTTTTGACGTAGTCACTTGTGTGAACAAGAGAAACATAGGCCAACTTGAAGCGATACATCAAGTCCTGACCGGACTCGGAGTCAAGCAGTGGCGCCTGTTTACCGTCATTCCGATAGGCCGTGCGGCAGCCGATCCTGACATGCAGTTGGACGGGCCGGAGTTCCGGGGGATGATGGATTTTATTAAAGCAAAGCGTAAAGCCGGAGGTCCTATGAACGTGACTTTCAGCTGCGAAGGCTATCTGGGAGGTTACGAAATGGATGTGCGCGATGCGCCGTATATGTGTCACGCAGGTATCAATATAGCCTCCGTGCTGGTGGACGGCAGGATTTGCGCCTGTCCGAACATCGACCGGGATCGTTTCTCACAGGGAAATATCTACGAGGACAGCCTTTGGGAGGTTTGGAAGGATCGTTTCGGCGAATTTCGCGACAGGTCGTGGGCCCGGAAAGGCCAGTGCGCGGACTGCCCGGTCTTCGACAGGTGCCTCGGCAACGGTATGCACAACTGGCACGGCGACTGCGCCGAAGTCCTCACCTGCCACTATAAGAAGACGCTGCCGGAGGACTGCTCATGACGTTCGAAGAGTTCATAATCGCCCACCAGGATGACGACACCGCGAGACTGCTTCTTTCCAGGAAGCAGTTCCCGGAGATCGATGTATCACTCGCGGTCAAAACGATCGAAAGCCGCCGCAAACTGCGCAAGAAAGTCCCTGAGTGGCACATAGTTACGGCGCTCACTCTCCCCTCCCCGCTGTCGGCGGAGCAGTGCAGTTCCTCCGCAACCGCAGCCTACAAAGCCGCCCTCCTGAAGCGGCTAGAAGGAGCGGCTGGTACGGGGGCTGGCGGCGCATCGGCAGGGGCTGGAGCGGAAGAGACAACGGCAGAGATGGCAATAGGGGCGACTGAAACGACGATCGAGGCGGCGGAGACAGCGGCTGGGGCGGCTGAAGGTGCCAGGGGCCGGCTTAGGGTCGCCGACCTGACCGGAGGGCTGGGAGTCGATTGTGTGGCGTTTGCGAAGGTTGCCGAGGAAGTGCTTTACAACGATATGTCGCCCGAGTTGGTTGCAGCGGCGAAGAAAAACTTCGCCCTGCTCGGAGCCGGGAACGTCCGGTTCTCCTGCCGTGCCCTTGAAAAAGGGGCGCTGGAGAGCATCCTGGACGGGTTCCGGCCGGACGTGATCTTCCTCGATCCGGCGCGGCGCGACGCATCCTCGCGGAAAGTTTTCCGCTTAGAGGACTGCTCGCCGGATGTCACCGTCCTTATCGACGAACTTCTCGCCGCCGCCCGCTACACCATCGTGAAGATTTCCCCCATGGCGGACATCTCCATCATCCTTCGTACTCTTAAGAATATCAGCGAAATACACATAGTCGAGGCCGCCGGCGAGTGCAAGGAGCTCCTGCTCCTTCTCGACCGGAATCACCCCGCCGACCTCAATCCTTCGATTGTCGTCGCCCGTGTTGATTCCCCCGCTACGTTCAACACCCTGCAGTTCAGCCAGAAGGAAATCTCCGCCGCAGTCCCCCGCCTCGCCACCCCGGCTGATCTTTCCGCCATCCCCTCGCCGGCATCGCCTACCCTGCCCATTCTCTCCACCACCCAGCTAGCGACGCTAACTACTATGCCCGCGGCGGAAAAGGGCCTGCGGCTCTTCGAGCCCGGAAAGGCGCTGGCGAAATCCGGGGCGTTCAACCTGATTTCAGAGAGATACAACCTCAAGAAGTTGGATGTCAACACGCATCTATTTGTGGCAGAGGATATTCCGGAGGAGCTCCGGAGCTTCGGAAAGACCTTCCGGATCCTGGAAACAGCCGAGCTCAGTCGCCAGTCCCTGAAGGATTTCGGAAAGAAATACCCACGCGCTGAAGTAACAGCACGGAATATTCCTATGACATCTGAAGCCCTCAAGGCCCGCCTCGGCTGCTCCTCCGGCGGCAACATCCACATCTTCGCCGTCCTCGCCGCCTCCCACAAGCTCCTGATCGCCACCAAGCAGCGTGGGGCGTAACCGCCTGGTAATCAGGCAGAAACATAAAGTCTTTCTGTATCAAATGACGCAGAAAGACTTCCAGTAATAGCCTGACATACAGGCGGTTATTCCCCACGAGACATTGGCTGCGCTCCGGCTACAGGAGGCCCCACGCGCAGCTATAGCACCTCCAGCAGCTCGACGGTGAAGACGAGAGCGGCGCACGGGGGAATGGCGCCGCGGGAGCCGGAATCGCCGTAGGCAAGCTGGTAAGGGATGTAGAGCTCGTATTTGGAGCCCTCGTTCATGAGCTGAAGGCCTTCGGTCCAGCCGCGGATGACCTGGTTCAGGCCGAACACGGCAGGTTCGCCGCGACGGTAGGAGCTGTCGAACACCGAGCCGTCGGTGAAACGCCCTTCGTAGTGGCACTTCACGCGTGAGGTGGCCTTCGGAGCCTTTCCATGGCCCTTTACGATGGCTTTGTACTGAAGACCTGAAGGAAGTACAACGACGCCTTCCTTTGAAGCATTCTCCTTGAGGAAGTCCTCGCCTTCTTTCTTGAAGGCGGCGCCAATGGCCTCGTTTTCAGCCTTCTGCTCGCGTTCGATTTCCTTGAACATTTTCTCGAGCAAACTCCCAGCTTCCTCTATGGAAACGGCCGGTTCATTTCCCGACATGATATCCTCGACGCCTTTTGCAAAATCCTTATAATCAAGGCCTTTTACTCCCGAACCCATAAGGTTGTGGGCGATGCTCATTCCGAGCGCATAACTTTTTTTGTCCATATTTTGTTGAATTTAGATTCTTTCACTTCGTTCAGAATGACAGCGGAAGGCTGTTCTGCTGTCAGACTTTGAACGGCTGGCGGCCGGCGATGGAGCGGCCGAGGGTGAGCGAGTCGGCGTATTCAAGGTCATCGCCGAAACCGAGGCCGCGGGCAAGGGATGTCACCTTCACGCCGAACCCTTCGATCTGGCGGTATATGTAAAACGCAGTGGTCTCCCCCTCCACATCGCCGCTGAGGGCGAAAATCACCTCCGTCGAAGACGGATTTTCGCACCCGCGCAGTCTCTCCACGAGGTCCGCGATCGCCAGATCCGACGGGCCCACGCCGGCAATCGGCGAGATTATCCCGCCAAGAACGTGATAGACACCATGATACTGCCCTGTCGCTTCAATGCTCATCACGTCACGGATGCTGGCCGTGACGCAGATCTGGTCGTGGCGACGCGTTTTGTCCGAGCATATCGGACACTCGTCGCTATCGGATATCATCCTGCATGTCTTACAGTAACGGACCTTATCTCTCAGGGAATCAATCGATTCTGTAAAATGGTGAACATTCTCCGCCGGCTGCCTAAGCAGGTACAGCGCCAGCCTGAGTGCGCTGCGCTTCCCCACTCCAGGCAGAGAGCTTATCGCCTCCACCGCATTTTCCAGCAGCATCGACGGGTATTTTTCCTTATATGCCATATCGCATCAATTTTCAATCTGACTTCCGTGGCGGCGCCAGTAGAACCAGCCGTAGGCGGCACCGGCGGCGTAAAAAGCGTAAAGCGCTGTCATCCAGTGCATTCCCTGCGTTATACAGAGAACGGCGGAGGTGATGTCGGCGACGATCCAGAGGAGCCACTGCTCCGGGATCGAGCGCGTCAGCCACCACGTTGCGATGGCGCTTAGCATCGCCACGGCTGCATCCAGCCACGAAGCCGGATCGCCGAGCGTACGGAGGATGAAAAACAGCGCCACTGTGCCGGCGACAAGGACCGCCGCGCTGGCTGCAAGCCCGCCGGCCGATATACGCCTCAGGTGTATATCTCCGGCTTCCACCTCGATTTTCGCTCCGTCTTTCCGCCACTGGTAAAGCCCTATGAATGAAACCACTACGTAGTAAACATTAAGCCCCATCGAGGCATATAGCCCCTTGACGGCAAACACCGCCACCGCCGCAGCAGCGGTCAGGATGCCTACTATCCACATCACATTCTTATGCAGGATCTCAAGCACAAGGTAGGCGACGCCCGTCACGAAAGTGAATATTTCAAATGCCTTTAAAACATCCATAAATCTTCGCAAGATACGAAAATTTTCAGTATTTTTGCCTCCCCATGGAAGTGCTGAAATCAATATTGGAAGCTCTCCTTCTCGGCCTGTCGCTCTCCGCCGACTGCTTCGCCGTGTCCCTCTGCTCTTCCACCGGCCTCCACCTCCCCGGCAAATCCCCCCGCAGCTCCGACACCACTTCCGCTGGCGACGCTACTGCAGCGAAGCGCAGTATAGCAGGTCTGGCCAGCGCCTTCGCCATCACTCAGACGGGGCTTCTCCTCGCAGGGTGGCTTCTGGGACACGTATTCCGCACATTTTTCGAAAGCAGGATTTCGCACTTCGAGATGATCTGCTCGGTGGCGGCGTTTGTGCTGCTTATGTTCGTCGCAGTCGAGATGTTTCTCAGCGCCCTCCGCGGCAAGACTGAGAAAATCAACCTCTCAAGCGCCCGTAACATCATCATCGGGGCTGTCGCAACTAGCATTGACGCCCTCACCGTGGGCCTCTCGCTCGCCCTGTCCGGCATGGCGCTCTCCGAAATCCTTCCCTCCGCGGCCGCCGTGCTTGTCGTGACCGCCGTCGCAGTCGTCGCCGGCATCCTCTCCGGCTCAGCTCTCGGCCGCAACTACGGCCGCACCGCCGTCTTCACCGGCTCCGCCATCCTCGCCGCCATCGCCGTCTATACCCTCCTGTTCTAGCTCCGCAGCAAACGCCGAGTGTGAGTAATGGCAGAAAATTGACGCCATTACTCGCATCTCTTCACTCATCGTGACAAGCGGCGTGGCGGGCAAATAACTTATATTCAGCTTGTTACGCAAAAGCCTATGCGCTCTACAGAGCACAGGCTTTCACGTAAATCACTATGCGTCAAACAGTTAAGCGCCACGGCCAGAGGGGGAGAAAAGAACGCACTGACCCGAGGGGAGAAAAGAGCGTCCTAACCAGAAAGCCGCTGTCTATGAGCCCAGGCGCGGGAGGAGGGTGACAGCCAGTAAAGGCCTAGGCGCGGGAGAGGGGGGCGACGTCGAGGGGGGCGCGGGAGCCGGCGAGGAAGTGGAAGTAGCCGGCGACGGCGATCATGGCGGCGTTGTCGGTGGTGAACTTCAGGGGCGGGAGCCAGGTCTGCCAGCCGCGGCGGGCACCCTCGGAGAGGATGCGGGCGCGGAGGCCGCTGTTGGCGGAGACGCCGCCGCCGATGGCTATCTGGCGAATGCCTGTCTGCTTAGCCGCCTTGATCAGTTTGTCTAACAGGATGTCTATCAAGGTCTTCTGGAAGGAGGCGCAGAGGTCTTCCTTGTTATTCTCCAGGAAGGCCGGATCCTCCTTGAGGGCGTCGCGGACGAAGTAGAGGAGCGAGGTCTTGACGCCACTGAAGCTGTAGTCGAGGCCGGGGATATGGGGTTTTGCAAACTTGAAGCGAAGGGGATCTCCCTGGGCGGCGAGTTTGTCGATGACGGGGCCGCCGGGGTAGCCGAGCCCGAGCATTTTGGAGCATTTGTCGAAGGCCTCCCCCACCGCGTCGTCGATGGTCTGGCCGAGGATATCGAAGGATAGAGGGCCGTTGACCCTGACTATCTGGGAGTTGCCTCCGGAAACGAGAAGGCACAGATACGGGAACGACGGCTCGCGGACCGGCACGCCCTCCTCCTGGATGAAGCATGCGAGAACATGGCCCTGAAGATGGTTCACCATCACCATCGGTACATCCAACGAAAGCGACAGCGCCTTGGCGAACGACGTGCCGACGAGCAGCGAGCCGAGAAGGCCGGGGCCGCGCGTGAAAGCGATGGCTGAAAGCTCCGAAGCTTTCACGCCCGCCTTCGACAGTGCCTCGCTGACCACCGGAACGATGTTCAGCTCGTGCGCCCGGGAAGCGAGCTCCGGCACGACGCCGCCGAAGTCCTTGTGAACTTGCTGGCTCGCAATCACGTTCGAGAGCATCACTCTCCCCCGTATGACAGCTGCTGAAGTGTCGTCGCAGGACGACTCAATTCCGAGAATTATTGGCTCCATTTGTGCTCATCCACGTCCAAAACAGCGCAAATATAATATTTTTTAGTTATTTTTGCGTTCTTAGGCTTATCAGCCCCAAAGATTGGGGCTGACGCCTAATGAAAAAATAGCCGCAGAAAGGCGAAGAGCAGAAAGGCGAAGAGCAGAAAGGCAAAAGCGAAAGGCGAAAGGCGAGACGAAGAAATAGAAAACAAGAGAAGCGGATTGACGAAATGAAAGCAAAGGCAGGGAGAATAATCGGGATTGTGCTCGGCAGCGTGCTGCTGCTGATCCTCGGCGTGTTGGTCGCCGCGGAGATCCCTGCCGTACAGACTTTCGTCGCAAAAAAGGCCACGGAGAAGCTTGAGGAGTACATCAACGGCGATGTTTCAATTGGGAGCATCAAACTGAAGCCGTTCGACGCAATAGTGCTGCGGGACGTCCTGATCCTTGACACGGAGCCTTACGAGGACCCTGAAATCGAAGGATTCCAGCCCATAGACACATTCGCCAGGATCGGCACCCTGACGGCGCATTTCTCCATCAAGGGCCTGTTCAAAAAAGAAGGGATCCATTTCCGAAAGGTCACGCTCAAGGACAGCATGCTCGACCTTGTCATCGAGATGAGGGATGCCTACTCCCCTTACGGCAACGACCGCGGCACGACCGTCAACCTCCAGCGTATCTTCAAACTCACCAAAAAGGACAAGAAGAAGGAGCCCGGCGACGTCTTCGACATCGACCGCGTCCAGCTGCGCAACTTCACCTACAGGATGGACAACCCGAAGATGGTGTCCAAACGGCTCTACTTCGGGAAGGATACTACCGACCTCAAAAATACAGTCGAAGGAGAAATCTTCGAAGGCATTGACTGGGACGACTTTGAGATAACAATCAATCTTGACGGCCATGACCTCTCAATGTCAAAGGGTTACATGAGGGGTACGGCAGACCACCTGGAAGGCATTGAGAAATCCGGCTACAGGATCCGGCACATCAGCGGCAGCACCGTCTGCGGCGGTGGCCGTGCCGAAATGCGCGACCTCCATATCGTTGACGACGCCTCCGACCTCAGGCTCGACTACCTGAACCTCATCGGCACCTTCCTCGACTACAGGGAATTCACCGACAAAGTCACGATTCAGGGCGGCATACAGCAGGGCTCAGTACTCGACTTCCACAATAGCCTCGCCTACTTCGCTCCGGCGATGCGCGGCCGGCACATCAGGGCCTCGCTCAGCGGCGAGGTGGACGGTCCCGTGTCCTCACTCTACCTCAACAATCTGCGATTTGTAGATCAGAACAGCAACACCGGCGGCACCGTGACCGGTCTCATCTCCGGCCTGCCCAAAGACATGCGTCTCAACACCTCTGTACGAGGTTTCCAGACGACGAGCGCCGGCCTCGGAGCATTCCTCCGCGGCTTCTCACCGAAGTCCAATGTCAACCTATCCAAATACCTGAAAGGCAGGACTATAAACCTTGACGCAGACCTCAATGGCACGCTCGCCGAGCTCGATGTCAAGGGCACGGCGAGGACCGGAGCCGGCAACGCCTCAGTCGATGCCGTGGTCCGGAATATCAGCGGCAAGGAGCCCGTCAGGATTACGGGCACCCTTTCGACGCAGAACCTATCCGTGGCCGAGGTCGCCGGCATAAAGGCCGTCGGCCCCGTTACGGCTAAGGCCAAAGTCGATGCCAGGCTCGGCAAGAGCCCCGAGGTCGATATCCAGTCCCTCGATATCGACCGGCTCTCCGCCCTCGGCTACGACTACAGCGATATCCACGCCAAGGGCGTGTATTCCGGCAGCGCCTTCGACGGCCGTATCGTGTCCAACGACCCCAACCTCAACTTCCTCTTCCAGGGCACGTTCAACCTCTCCCCGAGGACTGATAACGCCGCCTACCAGTTCTACGCTAACGTCGGCCACGCCGACCTCCATGCACTCAACATCGACAAGAGGGAAAAATCCCGGGTGTCCTTCCGGACAAGGGCCGACTTCATGAGGATAGCAAAGGGCGACGTCCTCGGCGACGTGACAATCGACGACATCATCCTCGAAGACGAAGACGGCATCCACGACATAGGGGAAATCTCTGTCCAGTCCCACTCCAACGACAAGGTTTCCCGCATGAAACTCACCTCCGGCTTCGCCGAAGGCAGTTTCGTCGGCTCCGAGAGTTTCGGAAACTTCATAAAAGACCTGCAGGACGCCACGGTAAGAAAGGAGCTGCCGGCTCTGAGGCCGGGCGGCGCCAAGCCCGCCGAATACGACGGCGGCAAGTACGAGCTCGATTTTATTTTCCACGACTCGACGGATCTCCTCTCCTTCCTGTCTGAAGGCGCCTACATCGAGGAAGGCTCCAAGGTCAGCATCAATCTCAGCAACCAAGGCATTCTGAAGGGAAAAATCACCTCCGGCCGCGTAGCCTACGACAACAAGTATCTCAAAGACCTCACGGCCGTCGTCGATAACTCCGGCGACGTTATCAACGCCGAAATCGACGGCTCCGAGCTCAAGATAGGCGGTATTTCGATGAAGAGCCCGACTGTCGCCACCTTCATCAACGACAACCACATCGGCCTCAGCGCCAGCTACGACAATGAGACCGAAGCGGAGAACAAGGCTGATATATTCCTCGAGGCCGACCTCTCGAGGGACGAGAGAGATTCGCTCGTGGTTAGCGGCTCCGTCCTGCCATCCAACCTCTATTACGAGGGCACCGGCTGGGGCATTTCCTCCGACCCCGTCACGATGAGGGGCAAGAATCTCACCGTAGAGAACCTCATAGCCCGCTCCGACGAGCAGACCATCATCGTCGATGGCGGCCTCTCCCCCGCCCAGGATGATACCCTCAGCATAGGACTCGACAATTTCGACATATCGGTACTCAATTCGCTGATAAAGCAGGGACTTGACATACAGGGCCTTGCAAGCGGCGAAGCGCTCATCATATCCCCGTCCAAACCCAGAGTCGGCATCCTTGCCGGCATTGCGGTGGATTCGACCTATATCGCGGGAGAGCGGCTCGGCAAGACTCTCATCCGCAGTGAGTGGAACACCTCGAACCAGACCTTCGACGTCGCCCTCAGGAACAACCTGAACGGCAAGAGCAACATCGATGCGACAGGATTTATCAAGCCCTCGACAAAAGAGCTCGGCGCAGGCATCACCCTCGACGACCTCGATCTCACCATAGCAGAGCCGTTCCTCAAGGGAGTGTTCTCCGGGATGGACGGAGAGCTCTACGGCTTCATCTCCGTGGACGGCACCCTCGACAATATCCACATTGAGTCCGAGAAAACGAAGCTTGTCGGCGGCAAACTCACCCTCGACTACACCAAAGTCCCCTACTTCGCCGAAGGACCGTTCTCAGTCAGCGAGAACGGCCTCGATCTCACAGGCCTGTCCCTCAAGGACCGCTACCAGGGCACCGGCACTGTCAAGGGAGGACTTATGATGAAGAGGCTCAAGGATCCTTCTCTGAAGGTCGGCATTGATTTCCGGGATATGGAATGTCTGGCCACAGGAGCCGAGATGGAAAAAGCCGGGTTCTACGGCAATATCTTCGCGACCGGATCCATAGACATCTCCGGTCCGCTGGATGATATCGCCATCGATATCGATGCAACGACCGCCCGCACCGGCGCCCTCCACATACCCCTCAGCAACGGTTCGTCGGCCAAGTCCACCAACCTCCTCACATTCTACGAGTTGCCGGAGGAGGAGATTATTGATCCATACGACCTTCTCGTTGAGCGCACGGCGGCAAGGAAGAAGAAAAAGACCGACATGGACATCCATATAAGGGCCAACGCCACGCCTTCAACCGCGGCCATCATCGAGGTCGATCGTGGCGGCGGCACCGTTCTCACAACCCATGGCCACGGCATCATAGACGTCCACTCCAACTCCAAGGAGAAGGAGTTCTCCCTCGGCGGCACCTACGGAGTCAATGAAGGCCAGTTCAAGCTGAATGTCCTGGGCATGATAAACCGCGAACTGTCCATCTCCGATGGCAGTACGGTGCGCTTCAACGGCGATGTCATGGATACGGATCTTGATATCCACGGAGTCTATACGACAAAGACCTCCCTGTCGAACCTCCTCGCCGACACCACGGCGGTTGCGACGCGCAGGACGGTCAACTGCGGTATCAATATCACCGAGAAACTGAGGAATCCGAAGATATCCTTCTCCATCGATATTCCGGACCTCGATCCGATCACTGCATCCCAGGTTGAGGCTGCGCTCAACACACAGGACAAGATTGAAAAGCAGTTCGTTTACCTGCTGCTTTCCAACTCGTTCATGCCTGACGAATCGTCCGGAGTCAGCGTCAAGGGAACCAATATCCTATTCTCCAACGTCTCCAGCATTATGTCCAACCAGATCAACAACATTTTCCAGAAACTGGGCATACCGCTGGACCTCGGCCTCAACTACCAGGCCAACGACCGGGGCAACGACATCTTTGACGTAGCTGTATCCACGCAGCTGTTCAACAACATGGTAGTCGTCAACGGCACCATAGGGAACCGTCAGTATTCGACCACGAACGGCAGTTCCGTCGCCGGCAATATTGAAATAGAAGTGAAACTGAACCGTCAGGGGACGGTGCGCGTGACCGTGTTCTCCCACTCGACGGACAACTATACCTCCTACCTTGACAACACCCAGCGAAACGGCGTCGGTATTGCCTACCAGAAGGAATTCAACACCTTCAGGCAGTTCTTCAAGGAGATGTTCCTGACGAAGAAGAAACGGCAGGCCCTCGCCATGGAGCCCAAGGCTCCGGTGGAGGAAGTCTCAGTTTCGATAGACGGGAAAGGCAAAGTGATTAAGAAATGAAAGGAACCCTGTATCTGATACCGTCCCCTCTCGGGGAGAACGAGCCCGGCGAAGTGCTCCCGGAGGCTGTTCTTGAAAGGGCACGTTCGCTGAAAACCTTCGTAGTGGAGGAAGTGAGGACCGCCAGACGCTATCTTTCGAAGGCGGGACTAAAAGGGCATATCGATGAGCTTCAGTTCTTTACGCTCAATGAGCACACCTCTTCGGAAGAGGTCGAAGACCTGCTCAGACTGTTCGATGAGGGCGACGTCGGACTTATAAGCGAAGCCGGGCTCCCTGCGGTAGCAGACCCGGGGGCGCAGCTTGTCGCCCTCTGCCACTCGCACGGCATCAGGGTCGTCCCGCTCGTCGGGCCGTCCTCCCTTATGCTCGCGCTGATGGCTTCCGGCCTCAACGGCCAGTCGTTCGCCTTCGCCGGCTATCTCCCGGCAAAGCCGGAAGAGCGCCGGAAGGCCATACGCGCCGCCGAAAAGCGATCCGCCGAGCTTCGACAGACGCAGATTTTCATCGAGACGCCGTATCGCAACGACGCCTTCCTTCACGACCTGGCGGAGGTCTGCAGGCCGACGACTAAAATCTGCATCGCCGCAGACATAACTCTTCCTTCCGAAACCATCCTGACGCGTTCCGCCCTGGAGTGGAAGAAATCCCTTCCCACCATTGGCAAACGCCCCTGTGTTTTCCTCATTCTCGCATGAAGATAGCTCTCAAGACTCTCGGCTGCAAGCTCAACTACGCTGAAACCTCGACCTACGAGAGAGGCTTCAGGGCGCTGGGATGGGAGATTGTCGGCTGGAACTCCCCTGCCGACGTTTACCTCGTCAACTCCTGCGCTGTGACAGCCACAGCCGAAGTCAAGTCCCGCAATCTCATACGCAGGGCGCATCGCGTTGCCCCTGACGCAATCATCGTTGTGACAGGGTGTTACGCCGAGCTGAGGCGGGACGAAGTCCTCGCCATCGAGGGCGTCCGCCGCGTCTTCGGCGCCGGGGAGAAGGGGCGGCTCGTTGAGGAGACCGCGGCGCTGGCGGGAGATTCCGGGTCAAAGCCCGGAATGACGGAGGTTGAGTCCGGAATGACGCTGGCGGCGTACTCCTCCGGGGAGAGGACGCGCTCGTTCCTGAAGATACAGGACGGGTGCGACAACTTCTGCGCCTACTGCACGGTGCCGTTCGCGCGCGGGCGGAGCCGGAGCGTCCCCGCCTGCGAGGTTTTGAGGCAGGCGCGGGAGATCGCCGCAAAGGGTATAAAGGAAATCGTCCTCACCGGAGTCAACACCGGCGACTTCGGCCGGACCTCCGGCGAGTCATTCCTCGAACTGCTGAAAGCCCTTAACGCGGTGGAAGGCATTGAACGATACAGGATTTCATCCATAGAACCGAACCTCATCACCGAGGAAATAATAGACTGGATCGCCTCCGGCACCAAATTCCAGCCACATTTCCATATTCCCCTCCAGAGCGGTTGCGATGCCCTTCTCCGGAAGGTCGGCCGCCGCTACTCGACGGATCTGTTTGCATCCCGTATAGACTATATCAGACACAGGATGGAAGGCCCCGGAAAGCCGCTGGTCTTTTTCGGGATAGACGTCATCGTCGGTCTTCCCGGCGAGACGGATGAGATGTTTGCAGAAACAGTTGCGTTCCTCCGTGACCGCATTCGACCGGCCTTCATCCACGTATTCCCCTACTCCAGGCGTCCGGGGACGCGCGCCGCGACCTGGCCGGGGCAGGTCAACCAGAAAGTCAAGGAAGAGAGGGTCGCAGCGCTCGAAAGCCTTTCAGACACCCTTCATGCGGCGTTTATTGAGGCAAATCGCGGTGTCAGAGAAAAAGTCCTCTGGGAGTCGGCCGACAAGGACGGCATGATGTACGGATACACAGGCAATTACATCAGACTCGGCCGGCCCTTCGACAAGGCCCTTTCCGGAAAGATAACAGATGTGACGATATGAAAGCGAGATTGACATTCCTCGGGACAGGAACTTCCCTCGGCATCCCGATAGTTGGGTGCGGCTGCAAAGTCTGCAAAAGCACCGACAGCCGCGACAGGCGTTTCCGCGCCTCCGCGCTCGTCGAGTACGGCGGCCTGCGTATCCTCATCGACTCCGGCCCTGATTTCCGGATGCAAATGCTTCGGGCAGGGATAGGTCACCTCGACGCCATCCTTCTCACCCATAACCACAAAGACCACACTGGCGGGCTTGACGATGTCCGCGCGCTCAACTATATCGACCGCAGTGTCGTGGATGTCTATTGCGAAGAGTATGTCGAAAACACCCTGCGCCGTGAGTACCCCTACGCATTCGCCGAGAATAAATATCCCGGCTCCCCGGAGTGGAGGATTCACAGGATTGATGAACGGCCGTTCGAAATCCGCCCCTCTGCCGAGACCCTGGAGTGGGTTGAGAACGTAGGTTATCGCTGCACTCCGGTCGAAGGCGCCGAACCCGGCCCGGCCGTGACCGTCATCCCGATCCGCGGGATGCACGACCAGTTGCCTGTACTTGGCTTCCGTTTCGGCGATATCGCCTATATCACCGACATGAGTAGCATAGAGGACTCTGAACTGGAGAAATTAAAGGGCCTTAAGCACCTGACCCTCAACACTGTAGGATACGCCCACCACCACTCCCACTTCAGCCTCGACGAGGCCGTCGCCTTAGCCGGCCGCATAGGCGCCGAGCACACCTGGCTCACCCACCTCTCCCACACTTTCCCCCCTCACGCCGAGTTCACCGAGCGCCTGCGCGAGCGCACCGGCGGCTCCGTCCTCCCCGCCTGGGACGGATTAACCATAGAAGACTCAGAGATCGCACACGGGACGGATTGAGAGGCCATCATAGCGATGTCCCGTCCAACAATTGAATAAGGAAGAGCATCCCCCGTGGAAATGCAAGGGGCCCTACAGCACGAAGAGCTGGGTCGGGACGCCGCGCGGAAGGACGCGGAGGGCGATGGCTGGCTCAGATGCGGACGTGCCGGAGAGCGGGGCTCCGACGGAGGAGAGGGCGGCGCGGGCGGATTCCAGAGCCAGCTCCGGAGTGTTGTTGTTGGCGGAAAGGTGGCAGAGGAAGATGTTGCGGAGGCCAGGGTGCCAGATGTCCCGGAGGGCATCGGCGCAGGCCGCGTTGCTAAGGTGTCCGAAACCTTTGGAGATACGCATCTTAAGGGCGAAAGTGTAGCCCCCACCGAGGAGCATGTCCTTGTCATAGTTGGACTCTATGACCACAGTATCAGCCTGCCTGGCAAGCTCCAGGGCGTCGTTAGTCATCTCGCCTATATCGGTCATTATCACGAAGATACGACCTTCGAGCCGGATGGCGTAGCCGACCGTCTCCGCCGCATCGTGAGGGACTGTGAAGCACTGTATCTCGATACCTTCCGCGATGGGTGTCCACTCGAGGGGGTCAAGGCCCTTCCCATAGAAAAGACCCGTGTAGGGATGCTTCCTCACTGCGGCGAGAATGGTCTCGGTCGAATAGACCGGAACGGACATCCTCTTACAGAAGGAACCCAGATGCCGGATGTGGTCGTAGTGGTCATGGGTTACGAGGATTGCTCCGATATTCGCAGGCGAAAGCCCGTCTGAGGATAAGGCCCGCAGGACGGTCCTCCAGCTGATTCCGGCGTCGATGAGCACCCCGTGGAGCCTTCCTCCCTCAGTGGTCCCGAGAAAACTGCAGTTGCCGCAGCTGCCGCTGGAAAAGCTCTTGAACCGTATCATTGCTCCTCTTTCTTGTCGCAGTATTTGGAGATCACACCGTAGGCATCCTCCACGCCGAGCTCGCCGGCGCGGGAGAGGTCTATGCAGCCTTTGTCCTTGTCCTTGAGGTAGATCTGGACGAGCCCCCTGTTGAAATAGGCATCTCCGAAATAAGGATATGCAGTCACCGCCTTGTCGTAGCATGAGATTGCCTCCGGGAGGTCGGAAGAAAGGCACCTCAGGTTTCCGAGGTCAAACAGGATATACGGGCTGTCGCCCACGATGGCTGCGGCCTTTTCAAGGTCCGTTATGGCCTCGGAGTAGTCGTAGGTGATGTCCGTCTTGTCACTGACACGGGCCCTGGTGTTGCCCTTGTCGTCCATCGTGAGGGTCCTGACGTTGGTCTCCATAGAGGCGATGAACTCGATCATGTCGGCCCGGAGGACGCCGCGGTTCATATAGTAGAACGCCTTATAAAGGGCATCGTAACGGCCGGTGCTCTCCGAAGAGATGGCCTCGTCGTAGCGGGACAGCGCCATGGAGAACTGCTTGGAGGACAGCTCCTTAAGAGCTATGAGGAAAGCTCTCGCACCTCCGGAGACGGAGCCGCCGTAGAGGACCTCATCCATGTCCTGCACCGGCGGCGCTTCCTCCGCTGCCGGATTGTTCGTGACAGTAACAGGCAACGGAAGTTCCGCGAGGAACTTGTCCAGAAGGACGTTCTCGTAGCGGCGGGAAAGGGCGTAGCGCACGTCGCCGCGCTCCTTTGTCAGCGCGAAGCGGTACAGGGGCCGCAGGTTGATGTCTATGTCGCGGTGACGGAGTATCTCGTCGTCGAAATCCTTTTTGGCGAATTCTGCGTCGAGGGTCAGCAGGGCGCTGTATTTTTTTGTGGTGTCAGCAAATGACGCGGCACCGGAGGAGACTTTGCTTCGGTACTCGCGCACCTTGCGGTTCGCCGTGTCGTAGTCCTCTCGGGAAGAGCGCATCATCCCGAGCTTGAGTTTGACATAGGAACGGTTCAGATACGCGTTGGCAAAATCCGGATAGAGTTCGATAGCCTTGTCGTAGTCCTCGAGCGCATCATCCCATCGCGCCATGGAGACGTAAAAAGCCGCCCTGTTGTAGTAAGCAAGGACATTCCTGGGGTTAATGGAAATAACCCTCGACATATCCGAGAGCGCGCTTTCATAGTCGCCGACTCGGGCGCTGACAAGGCTGCGGTTGTAGAGGGTCAGGGCGTTGCCCGGCTCGAACTGAAGCACCTTGTCGAGATCCGCCATCGCTTCATTGAGCTTTTCCTGCTCGAAGAATATAATGGCGCGGTTGAAATAGGCAAAGGTATTTGTCGTATCCAGCGAAATGGCGTGGGTGAAGTCCTCGAGGGCGGAAGGATAGTTCTTCTGCGCCGCATAGACGCGTCCGCGGCGAAGGTAACCCTCACCTTCGAAGCGGTCTATCTTTATGGCTTTATTGTAATCGTTTATGGCCTTAAGGGTGTCGCCGAGGAAAAGGTACGAGGCGCCCCGGTTCAGATACGCCGACGGATCCTTCGGCTCCTTCCTTATATATTTATCGAAATCCTTCACGGCGAGATCGAAGTGCTGTGAGAGGAAATAGGTCACGCCACGGCTGAAATAGAGCCCTGTATATCCGGGACGGAGGCTGATGGCCTTCTCGAGGTCCCGAAGGGCATCGTCATAGAGGCCGAAACGGCTTTCGGTAATAGCCCTGTAGTGGTATCCGGAGGTGAAGACCGGGTTAAGCCTTACAGCGGTGTCAAAGTCGCGCCGGGCGCCCCTGATGTCGCCGAGGTTGTATTTGGCTATGCCCCGGTAGAAGAAGGTCCAGTAGTCTGTCGTGTCCAGAGCTGCAAGGATATTGAACGATGCGATGGCCTCCGAGAGTTTGCCGTCGGCGAGCGCCGTGCGCCCCCGGAAGGAGAAAACGTCCTTGTCGTACTGCGCCCTGGCCGTGAAGGGACCCAGGCACAGCAACGCTGCAAGGAAAATTCCCTGCAGCAGGCGTTTTGATTTTTTATTAAGGCGCAAAATCGTTATTTTTGGCAGCCCGTTATGGGTCTTTAACTTGCAAATATAAGCATTTATCGTGCCTTAGCCGAGAGTGAGCCTCAAAATATTACTCATATTTTTACTGTCGTCGGTACTGAATCCGTCGAAAATCAATCCCCGTCAGGCCGAGAAGGTCCTCTCCGAGGAGAAACTCCGCTACGAGGTCTCGTTCCTCGCCGACAGCCTGTGTGCTGGTCGTGCGACCGGGACCGTGGGCTGCGGCATCGCCGGCTTCTGGATATCGAGGCAGTTCAGGGCCGCCGGCCTCAAGCAGTTCGACGGCAGCTGGTTCCGCAGTTTCGTCTATCGGGGCTGTCGCGGGAACAATGTCATCGGCTATCTCCCCGGCAAAAACACAGGACGATATATTATAATAGGTGCACACTACGACGGGATGGGTGTTATCGAAGACGTGATGTATCCCGGGGCAGACAGCGACGCCTCCGGCATCGCGGCGCTCATCTCCCTCGCGGAGATGTTCGCCCGCCTGCGACTGCTCGGTAAAGATTACCCCGGCGGCATCATTTTCGTCGCCTTCGACGGCAAGCGCCTCAATCTGAGCGGCGCTACGGAAATCGCCCGTCTCATCGGCCACGGGGAGCTGTTTGACCCCATAACAGGCAATCCCATCACCCCGGAAAAGGTCCATTATATGGTCAATATCGATCAGGTCGGGGGGACACTTTCGCCCCTCAATCCCGGCCGTGAGGACTATCTGATGATGCTTTCCGAAGAGGAGACAGGCCGCCGCCACGCCCTCGAGGCTGCCAATAACCAGTATTTCCTCGGCCTCGACATCGATTTTACCTACTACGGAAGCAAGGATTTCACGCGCCTGTTTTACAAGCGCCTGTCCGACCAGCGGCCATTCATGGAGAAGGGCATCCCCTCAGTGATGTTCACTTCCGGCATTACCATGCGCAACAACAAGCCCGCAGACAACCCTTCTTCCATCGATTACCCCATCCTCCGCCAGCGCATCCTCCTGATGTTCCATTACATCCTCCGGCTGCTGTAGGGTTCACTCCCCACTTTTCGTGGTGTAGGGCGTGACAGAATCTATCCCGTATTTTGCAGAATACGGGATTTTTTTGTATTTTTGGTGGATATATACTGAGTACGTATGCGCGAATTTTTAAGGATGATGAAACGGTATGCCAGGCCGTACGCCCCGCACTTTGCGGGGTCGATACTGCTTAATATCTTCTCCGGCATATTCAACGTCTTCTCATTCTCCATCATCATACCGATGCTGAAAATCCTTTTCAACATCGACGCCAAGACCTACGAATTCATCGACTGGAGCACCCAGGGCATGAGTTTCAAGGACATTCTCATCAACAACGCCTACTGGGGAGTCTTCAACTATATCGAGACCCACGGCACGATGGGTGCCCTCTTCATGCTCGCCGGCATTTTTGCCGGGCTCACCCTCATTAAGACATCCTGCTATTTCGGCGCCAGCGCCGTGATGATCCCGATCCGCACGGGCATAGTCAAGGATATACGCACCGAACTGTACCGCAAAGTCCTCTCGCTCCCCATCGGTTTCTTTTCCGAAGAGCGTAAAGGCGACATCCTGGCCAGGATAAGCGGCGACGTCGCCGAAGTCGAGAATTCCATCACCTCATCCATCGAGATGTTCATCAAGGATCCCATCCTGATTCTTATCTATTTTGCGACGTTTATCTACATAAGCCCCGAACTCACGCTGTTCGTCATGATCTTCGTCCCCGGGTTTGTGTGGATAATGAGCGTGATCGGAAAGCAGCTCAAACGGCAGTCCCTTGAAGCCCAGGCCTACTGGAGCGACACTATGTCGCAGATTGAAGAGACCCTCAGCGGACTTCGTATCATCAAGGCATTCAATGCGGAGAAGAAGATGGACGCCCGCTTCGACTCCGTGAGCGACAAGCTTCGCCGCAAGAACAACAGAGTCGCGACAAGGCAGGCCCTTGCCCACCCTGTCAGTGAACTCCTCGGCACACTGATGATTCTCATCGTGCTGTGCTTCGGCGGTGTGATAATCCTCCGCGGCAGCGGTTTCTTCGGCAAGGATTTCATCGATGCGCAGACCTTCATATTCTTCATGATCATTCTCTACAGCGTCATCGCCCCCATCAAGGAGCTCTCGAGGGCCTTCTACGGCATCCCCAAGGGACTCGCCTCGATGGAGAGGATCAACAAGATACTCCACGCCGAGAATCCGATCAAGGAGAAGGAAAACCCCGTCAGGCTCTCCTCCTTCGAGAAGGGCATTTCCCTCAAGGGAGTAAGTTTCAGCTACAACGAATCCAAGATCGTCCTTCAGGACATCTCCTTCGATATTGCCAAAGGCAAACGGATAGCCATAGTCGGAGAATCCGGCGCGGGCAAATCCACCCTCGTCGATCTAATCCCCCGATTCTACGACCCCACATCCGGATCCATTGAAATCGACGGCATAGACACCCGCGACATCGCCATTGCCGATGTCCGCTCCCTAATGGGCAACGTCAATCAGGATGCAATCCTGTTCAACGACACGATATTCAACAACATAGCCTTTGGGGTGGAGAACGCGACCATGGAGCAGGTCGTCGCCGCGGCAAAGATAGCGAACGCCCATGAGTTCATCATGGAAAAGGAAGGAGGCTACGACTCCTCCGTCGGCGATCGCGGAGTCAAGCTCTCCGGCGGCCAGCGCCAGAGGATCAGCATCGCACGAGCCATCCTTAAGAATCCTCCCATCCTCATCCTCGATGAGGCGACGGCGGCTCTCGACACCGAGAGCGAGCGCGCCGTCCAGGAGGCGCTCGAGCGCCTGATGTCCTCCAGGACGACCATTGCAATAGCCCACAGGCTTTCCACCATACGCGATTCCGACGAGATCATCGTGATGAAGGACGGACGCATAGTTGAAAGGGGCACACACGCCTCGCTTACCGCACTCGGAGGCTACTACAAACGCCTCAACGACATGCAGCAGCTATGATGAGCGCGAAGGCCAGAAAGATTTTCAGGATACTCCTTATCCTTTACCTGATATCCATCCTCGTCCTCTGTTTTGCAAACCTGAGTTCACTCCCGGATGTCAGCAACACTCTTTTTGGCATCGATATCGACAAGGTCGCCCATTTCCTGATGTTCCTGCCGTTCCCGGCGCTGTTCTTCCTGTCGTTCGAAGGAAAGGCCTATGTACTTATAGGAGTGGGGATTCTGGCCGGGCTGTCCGTAGCAGGGACGACCGAATGGGTGCAGAGTTTCCTGACCTACAGGAGCATGGACCTTGCCGACTTTATAGCCGACACAATAGGGCTTCTGTCCGGAGCTCTGCTCACAGGGATCGCCGTAGCCCTCTTCCGGAAAAAATGAAAAGGCTTGGAGTTCTCATACTGGCACTGGCGCTCGGAGTTGCAGCCCGGGCCGAAGGGATTTCCGCAAGGGAATTCCGGGTGGCGGCGGACTCGCTGAGAGCAAGGCTTGAGAGGAAGACGACAGTCAAGTCTCCCCTTCGCCTGGAAAAGGTGATGAAAAGGGAAGGCAAGCTTGATTTCTATTTCTCCAAAGAACTGTCCGATTTCCCCATGAGGACAAAGGACGCCGAGACACTCCGGAAGGACCTTGAAAAACTGCTTCCAAAGAGTTATTCCTCCTACGGCATAGGTGAGATCTTTGGCAACGGGACCAAACTGGAGGATCTGGTGACCCCGGAGCTCGGTTCCAACGGCCGGCCGGCGGAGACCGCCTACAGGGTTAACGACCGCCGCAGCGCGACGACTCCCCTCGTGAGTCCCGCCGACGGGACGTGGTGGAAAAGGGGGCTGAGCGGACGCCACATCGCCTTGTGGCAGAGCCACGGGCGCTACTGGGAGCCTTCCGAGGAGCGCTGGGAGTGGCAGAGGGCCGCCCTTATGGGCACAGTGGAGGACATGTACACGCAAAGTTACGTACTCCCCTTCCTCATCCCCATGCTTGAGAACGCCGGCGCCATCGTCATGACTCCGCGCGAGAGAGACACGCAGGTCTATGAAGTGGTCTGCGACAACGACCCCGCCTTCGAAGGCCCAAGGATCGGTCCTCTCCGCCGCAAGGGGACCTACTCGGAGAAGGGCCACTGGAAGGACGCCGGCGAAGGCTTCGCCGACCCCAAGCCGATCTACTCCGGCAAGGACAATCCCTTCAAGATGGGGACGGCGAGGATGAGTGGCGAAGGCAAGGGTTCCCATTCCGCCGAATGGACTCCGGACATCCCAGAAAGAGGGTTTTACGCCGTTTACGTTTCTTATAAGACCGTCAAAAACAGCACTAGCTCAGCACTTTACACTGTAAAGCACATGGGCGGCGAGAGCGCCTTCTACGTCAACCAGACGATGGGTGGCGGCACTTTTGTCTATCTCGGGACATTTGAGTTTGACAAGGGGACGGAAGGCTGCGTCACGCTTTCAGCCGGAAAGACCGGCGGGGTGCTGACCGCCGACGCCGTTCGTTTCGGCGGCGGCATGGGAAAGATCGCCAGAGGCGAGGATAACGAAATCTCAGGCCTCCCCGCCTTCGCGGAAGGGGCGATGTACAATCTGCTGTATTCCGGATTCGATTCCTCGTTCTTCGACGACTGGGACACGGAGTATGTCAAGGAATACGCCTGCCGCGGCAGCTGGGTCTCCACCCTCGCCGGCGGTTCCAGGATGAACCCCAAGCACTCCGGGAAAAAGATTCCTGTGGACTTGTCGCTGGCGTTCCACTCCGACGCGGGAGTGACGCCGAACGACTCCATCGTCGGCACCCTTTCCATCTATACGCGACTGTGCAACGGCAGTGACGAACTCCCCGGCGGGGAGAAACGCCTTTCCGGGCGTTTCCTCGCCGAGACCGTCCAGAGCCAGGTCGTCGAGGACATACGCCGCAGTTTTGAGCCCAAGTGGTCGCGCCGCCAGATATGGGACCGTTCCTACAGCGAGTCGCGGACGTCCTCCGTCCCGGCGATGCTCCTCGAGCTCCTGTCCCATCAGAATTTCGCCGACATGCGTTATGGCCTGGATCCGACCTTCCGGTTCACAGTCTCCCGAGCTGTCTATAAAGGCATACTCAAATATCTGTCAGGCCGTTACGGCTGCGGCTACAGCGTCCAGCCCCTTCCCGTCAAAGACTTCAAGGCCATGACGGAAGATGGCAAGGTACGCCTGAGCTGGAGCCCGACGAGCGACCCGGAGGAGCCTACGGCGAAGCCAAAGGGCTACTTCGTGTACACAAGGAAAGACGACGGAGCCTTCGATGCCGGCGTCAAAGTCGAGGAGTGTTCCTACGAGGCTCCCATCGAGCCAGGTACGCTCTATTCCTTCAAGATAGCCGCCTTCAACGAAGGAGGTCTCAGTTTCCCCTCGGAGGTGCTCTCCGTGGGCTCCCCGAAGGAAGAGCCTAAGGGCAAAGTCCTAGTAGTCAACAACTTTACACGCGTCTCAGGACCGGCGTGGTTCGACACGCCACAGACCGCCGGCTTCTCATGGAACGACGACGGAGGAGTACCGTGGGGCTACGGGATCGAGTGGGTCGGCGAGCAGTACGAATTCCGCCGTTCCATGCCCTGGATCGATGACGACGACCCGGGCTACGGCGCCTCCTTCGTGGATAAGGCCGGGATGCTTGTCGCCGGCAACACCTTCGACTTCGTGTCCCTCCACGCCGCTGCGCTCATGGACTCCGGCTACGAGGTGGTCTCCTCCTCCCTCGGAGCATTCAAGGGCGACGAGGATGCCGGCGCGGTCGATGTCATCTGCGGCAAACAGATTCTTACCAGGATAGGCCGTGGCGCCTTCAAGGACCGCTTCCCTGTCTATCCGGAAAAGCTCATCGACGCGCTCTTTGGCTTCGTCGGGCAGGGAAAGGGCATCATCATCTCCGGCTCCGCCCTGGGCAAGGAGCTTCGCGGCGGCATCTACGAAGCCGGCAGCGAGAAGTACCGCAAGCAGGCGGCCGCCTTCGCCGAGGATGTCCTGGGCTTCAAGCCCCTTTCCGGCCACGCCTCCCGCAGCGGCGAGGTATTCCTCATGAAGAAGGGCTCGGTGAAAAAATCCTCTCCCATGCCCTTCCCCACCTCCCCTAACCCGAAGAAATACTGCGTCGAAGCCCCGGACGGCCTCTCTCCCGCAAGGGACAGCGCAAAGACCTTCATGCGATACACCGACTCCATGATTTCCGCCGGCGTCCTCAACGACAACGGCGCCTACCGCACCGTCTCCCTCGGCTTCCCTCTCGAGCTCCTCTCCCCCTCAGACCTCTCCCGCGTCATGTCCTCCGCCACCTCATTTATCTTTAAAGAAGAATAGTTGTTCACATTTAAAATCAGACACTACGGTCTGATTTTTAAGAATATAGATATGAGTAAAATTTGCGTAGGTTTATCGGGCGGGGTGGACTCCGCGGTAGCGGCACTGCTTCTGAAGGAGCAGGGCTACGACGTGTTCGGGATGTTTATGCAAAACTGGCACGATGCAGATGCGACGCTTCACGGGGACTGCGAATGGGAGGAAGACCGGTTTGTGGCAGAGATGACGGCGCGGAAGATAGGGATACCCTTTTATTTTATAGATCTCAGCAGGGAGTACAGGCAGAAGGTAGTCGATTATATGTTTGCCGAATACGCTGCCGGGCGGACGCCAAATCCGGACGTGCTGTGCAACAAGGAGATAAAGTTCGACGCCTTCCTCAAGGCAGCGGAAAAGCTCGGAGCCGATGCAGTGGCGACGGGCCACTACTGCCGCCGGAAAGAGACTGTCCTTCCTGACGGACGGACGCTCTACAGCCTGCTCGAAGGCTGCGACCCCAACAAGGACCAGTCCTACTTCCTCTGCCGGCTTTCGCAGGAGCAGCTTTCAAAGGCTGTATTCCCAATCGGGGAACTTACAAAAAAGGAAGTGCGCCGCCTGGCTGCGGAAGCGGACCTCCCCTGCGCCGACAAGAAGGATTCGCAGGGAATCTGCTTTGTCGGCAAAGTGGACCTTCCGACCTTCCTGAAGCAGAAGCTGGAAAGCCGTGAAGGTCAGACCATTGAGGTCTTCGACGCCTACTACTCCTACAATTCGCTCTACCGCTTCTGCGAGGAGAAAATCCGCGAGCTCCTGAAGGAGGATTCCCTATTCACGATGACAGCGCCGTTTACCCTCCAGCAGAACGTGCTGACCTCCGACGGCGAGCCTCTCGGCGAGTCGCCGTTCCGCGAGGAAGCCGTCGCGGCCCTTACTGACGAAGAGCTTGAAAGGCTTTCGCAGCCGTTTGATTATTCGGATATCCAGTTCATCGAAGAGACCTATCGCAGCGGCCGCAAGCACATCCGCAAGACGCGTTTCAGGGAGAACCCGTTCGGCAAGGTCATCGGTACCCACGA
This sequence comes from Bacteroidales bacterium, assembly GCA_017534745.1. Lineage (GTDB taxonomy): Bacteria > Bacteroidota > Bacteroidia > Bacteroidales > UBA932 > Cryptobacteroides. The sequence continues at coordinate 51,752 of JAFXVX010000020.1, forward strand.
AGGCGCACAGTTCTACACCGTCGGCCAGCGCAAGGGCCTCGGCATCGGCGGCCACAAGGAGCCGGTGTTCGTCCTGGGGACCGACATCGAGGCCAACAGGGTCTATGTCGGCGAGGGACACGCCCATAAGGGGCTGTCCCGCCGCTGCCTCAGGATCGACCCTTCTGAGATTATCCTTATGAGGGAAGACCTTAGGATGCGGCCGGGAGAAGTGCGCCGCCACAGAGTGCGTATCCGCTACCGCCAGGCCCTTCAGGGGGCGAGCTTAATCATGCGTGAGTCAGGGCTTTATATCCTGTTTGACGAGCCCCAGAGGGGCATAACGCCGGGCCAGTTCGCCGTGTGGTACACAGGCGAAGAGATGATCGGATCCGGAGTGATTTCCTAGTAGTTGAATCTCATTTCGTCCACGTAGAGGACGCTGCCGTCGGCGCCGGTGAAGTAGTCACCGTAGGCGCTCGGGGTGCAGACGATGATGACCCATTTTGGGGTCCTGTCGCTGCGGTACTCGAGGGGGACGCGGAAGCGGACGTAGTCGCTCGTCGCGTGGCGGATGTAGATCTCGCCGTGGGCGATGACGTGGGGGTCGTTCTCGAGGTCAACCCAGTTGCCCTTGGTCGAATCGATGAGGTAACGCTCGGGCCAGTCGGTGAGGGTCACGGTGATATGGCCTATGTCGCTTTTGCCTTTGAGATAGGTGTAGGGCTTCTTGGCGTAGTTGATGATGGCGGGGATATAGTGATAATAGCCGGAGAAGGACTTCGGACGGCCCTCGAAGGGGACGCCCCAGTCCATTTCTGCGCCTGCGAAGCGGACGATCTTGCGGAAATTGCCGGTGTAGAGGGCACCGGAGACGAAGGCCCAGAGGCAGTTGCGGCTCTCGATCCTCGCAGCCTTCTTGCCTTCGCCCTTGACGGCAACGTGCTCCTCTTCAGGGGTCACGGCGTTTATGCCGAGGAGAGAGAGGGCGCTGTTTGCGGTGTCCCAGGTCCTTCCGGGGTCGGTCTTGCCAGCGCCGCAAGGGCACCATGTCTTCTTCTCCTTGTGCCAGGAGTCGAGATTCAAATTGTAAAGCTGGGGGCCGCTCTGCGCAAATGCACTAAGAAACCATACTGCGGCGAAGAGGACGGTGATTGCCTTTTTCATCTTTGGACCGTTGTCTTTGAGCCACTTGGGAGACTCGGACTCCCGACCTGCGCGTTACGAATGCGCTGCTCTACCGACTGAGCTAAAGTGGCGTACCGTTTTCGCTGAAACGGGACTGCAAATATAGCAACTTTTTTGTATTTTTGTATGCTATGAAATCAGATATTATAATAATCGGAGGAGGAGCGGCCGGGATGCTGGCAGCGCTGGGGGCGGCGAAGCAGCTGGAAGAGTCACCGGTGGGCGGCACTGTGACGGTGCTTGAAAAGCAGCAGAAGATAGGCCGCAAGATTATGGTGACCGGTAAAGGAAGGTGCAATTTCACCAATGTGAAGCCCTGGGAGGACTTTGCGGCCCACATCCGCTCCGGCAGGCCTCTGGTGGACCCGGCGTGGCATTCACTGACTCCGGATGATGTCATAGCTCTTTTGAAATCCAACGGGATGCAGAGCGTAGTGGAGCGCGGAGACCGCGCTTTCCCCGCCTCGCATCTTTCCGGAGATGTAGTCGATGCTCTCCGCCGTGCCGCCATGATTGCCGGTGTGAAAATAGTCCCTGGTTGCAAAGTCGATTCAATAGAGCGAGGCAGCAGAGTATTCCGACTCAGCTGCACCGTGACGACTGTCAAGGAGTTCGGCAGGAAGCCCGGCCCCGTGAGGACTGAGACAACGACAGAGCAGGTCACCTATTCTGCCAACAGACTTATCATCGCGACCGGCGGCCTCTCCTACCCCTGGACTGGATCTGACGGCGACGGCTACCGCTTCGCGGAAAGCCTCGGCATAGCCCACACAGACCTTTTCCCTTCACTGACTGCCATCGTGCCGGATGGGTACAAAGAAACAGATTTGACGGGATATATCGAAAGGCGCACTCCCCTCTCCCCGAAAGGAGAGCTTTTCAACGGCAATAATCTGGACAATGTGCGGCTGTCGCTCTATATTGACGGTTCCCTTTCACGCGAGGAGTTCGGAGACATTGAGTTCACCGACGGCGGCCTGGAAGGCCCGCTCGGCTTCGCCGTGAGCCGGGACGCCGTGAAAGCGCTCATAAAAGGTTCGAAAGTCAGTGTCTCGATAGACCTCAAGCCCTCGGTGGAGCCTGAGAAGCTGGATGAGGACATCCACGGCCGCTGGCAGGAGATTGTCCACGATCCCCGCAGCCGCGGCGCTTCCTTCCGGAAGCTGTTCCATATCCTTCTCGGAAAGCTCATGCCCTGGGAGCTCACTCTCGCCTTCCTCGGAGACAATCCTTCGGTCAGCGTCGATTCCCTCGCGGGGATGCTCAAGGACTGGAAGATGGACATTGCCGGATACGTCGGCTACGAGAGGGCCGTCGTCACGGCGGGAGGCATCCCTTCCGAAGAGGTCGTCCCTAAAACATTAGAGTCCAGGAAGATACCCGGACTCTACTTTGCAGGCGAGCTGCTTGATGTCGATGCCGACACAGGAGGCTACAACCTCCAGTGCGCCTTCTCCACAGGATGGCTCGCCGGCCGCAGCGCGGCTGCAAGCCTCTCCGTCTAACTACTTCTCAGGAGCTTCAGGAGCCGGCACACCGGTAATCCCGGCGACGAGTTTGTCAAACTCGCCCTCGGCAATCATCCTGCAGTTGCCGTTGAAGCGTGCGTCAAGCTCGACGCAGAGCCTCTTGACGTGGAGGTCGCCGTCCACAGAGCAACCGGCCTTCAGCGAGAGGGTGTCCTTCACGTAGAAGTTGCCCTTCATCGAACCCCAGAAATCGACGTTCTGGCAGATGACGTCGCCCTTGACGACGGCCTTCTCGCCGACAACCACCCTGCCCTTCGAGCACACCTGGCCGTCGAAACGTCCGTCAATACGGATGTCGTTGGGGGATGTTATTTCACCCTTGATCACGGTCCCTGCAGAAATCCTGCTGACCTCGTTCACATTAACTGTCTGTTCCATTATTACTTTTGCCATAATTATTTACACTGTTATTGTCCCTTGCCGTGGCAGTTCTTGTATTTGAGACCGGAGCCGCAGGGGCAGGGGTCGTTGCGGCCGACGCGCTTGTCCACGTGGACTGGAGTGCGGGCCTTTTGCTCGGCGTTGGTCGAGAGCTGAGAAGGGTCGTTGGTCCTCATCTGCGACATATCCGTGCGGCGCTGGGCGGCTCTCTGCGGAGCCTCGTCGCGGTCGCGCAGCGGGATGAACGCGCGGAGGAGGAAGGAGAGGACGTCCTTGTTGAGGTCCTCGAGCATCTGGGCGAAGAGGTTGTAACTCTCGAGCTTGTAGATGACGAGCGGGTCCTTCTGCTCGTAAGCAGCGTTCTGGACGCTCTGGCGCAGGTCGTCCATGTCGCGGAGGTGCTGCTTCCAGTGGTCGTCGATCTGGTAGAGTATGATGCTGCGGGAGAGGCTCTTGGCAAGCTCCTTACCCTCTGAGTTATAAGCCTTTTCAAGGTTGACGGAAAGCTGGAGCATCTTGCGGCCGTCGCTGATGGGGATGGCGATGTTCTGGTACATCGAGCCCTGCTTTTCGTAAACCTGCTTGATGAAGGGATAGACCTTGGTCACCATAGTATCCATCCTGCGGGCATAGACTTCCTTCATGTGCTCGACGAGCTTGTCCGCGACCTGCGCCGGCCTTGCCCCGTTGAAGAACTCCTCGTCGAAACCGAGGTCGATGGAAAGCTGGGCCATGACGTACTCCTCAAAAGAGGGGAAGTCGAACTGCTCGCAGCGGGAGGCGAGGATCTCGGCGGTGTCCGACATCATGTTGCGTACGTCGATCTCTATCCTTTCGCCGGAAAGGGCGTTGCGGCGGCGGCTGTAGATGGCTTCCCTCTGGTAGTTCATCACGTCGTCGTATTCGAGGAGGCGCTTGCGGACGCCGAAGTGGTTCTCCTCTACTTTCTTCTGGGCGTTCTCGATGGACTTCGAAAGCATGCCGCTCACGAGGGCCTCGTCGTCCTTCATGCCGAGTTTGTCAACCATGCCTGCGATACGCTCGGAGCCGAACTTACGCATCAGGTCGTCCTCCAGGGAGATGTAGAAGGTCGATGAACCGGGGTCTCCCTGACGGCCGGCACGGCCGCGGAGCTGACGGTCAACACGGCGGCTGTCGTGGCGGGTCGTGCCTATAATGGCGAGACCGCCGGCCTCCTTGACTTCAGGGGTAAGCTTGATATCGGTACCACGGCCTGCCATGTTGGTCGCAATCGTGACCTTGCCGGGGTGTCCGGCCTGGGCGACGATTTCGGCCTCACGGGCGTGCTCCTTGGCATTGAGGACGTTGGGGTGAAGCCCGCGGATTCTCATCATCCTTGCGAGGAGCTCGGAGGTCTCGACATCGGTCGTACCGACGAGCACCGGCCTGCCGGCGTCAGAGAGCTCGACCACGCGGTCGATGACGGCGGCGTATTTGGCCTTCTTTGTCTTGTAGATAATGTCGTCCTGGTCGTCACGGATGACGGGCCTGTTGGTCGGGATGACGATGACGTCGAGCTTGTAGATGCTCCAGAACTCGCCCGCCTCAGTCTCGGCGGTACCGGTCATACCGGCGAGCTTGTGATACATCCTGAAGTAGTTCTGCAGGGTCACAGTCGCGAAGGTCTGAGTCGCAGCCTCGACCTTGACGTTCTCCTTGGCTTCTACAGCCTGGTGGAGGCCGTCGCTCCAGCGGCGTCCCTCCATCACACGGCCGGTCGATTCATCGACGATCTTTATCTTGTTGTCAACGATGATGTAGTCGATGTCCTTGGTGAACATCGCGTAGGCCTTAAGGAGCTGGTTGACGGTGTGGACCCTCTCGCTCTTGAGGGCGAAGTCCTCCATCAGCTTATCCTTAAGCTCCTGGCGCTCGGCCACGGAGAGGCCTCCCCTGTTCTGGATCTCGGCGATTGCGGCGCCGACGTCCGGGAGGACGAAGAACTCCGGATCGGAGACGGCGTTGGCAAGGACGTCGTGGCCCTTGTCGGTCATCTCGACGGAATTCTGGATTTCGTTGATGACGAAGAAGAGATCGTCGGTGACGATGTGCATCTCCCTTTCGTTGTCCTGCATGTAGTAGTTCTCAGCCTTCTGGAGAAGCTGCTTCATGCCCTGCTCGGAGAGGAACTTGATGAGGGGCTGGTACTTGGGAAGACCCTTGTGGCAGCGGAGGAGGAGCTTGCCTCCTTCGGCTTCGTCGCCTGCCGCAATCAGCCTCTTGGCTTCGTTGAGGGTAGTCGTGACGAGGGAGCGCTGCCTGGTGTATAGGTTCTCCACGTAGGGGCGGAACTCCATGAACTGCTCGTCTCCCGAGGCCTTCTGCATAGGGCCGGAGATGATGAGCGGGGTACGGGCGTCGTCGATGAGGACGGAGTCAACCTCATCGACGATGGCGTAATGGTGCTTCCTCTGGACGAGGTCCGCCATGTTGATCGCCATGTTGTCACGGAGGTAGTCGAAACCGAACTCGTTGTTGGTACCGAAGGTGATGTCGCAGTTGTAGGCCTTTTTGCGGGCGTCGGAGTTGGGCTGGTGCTTGTCGATGCAATCGACGCTGAGGCCGTGGAACATATAGAGGGGCCCCATCCACTCGGAGTCACGCTTGGAGAGGTAGTCGTTGACGGTCACCACGTGGACTCCCTTGCCGGCGAGGGCGTTGAGGAAGACAGGGAGCGTCGCGACGAGGGTTTTACCCTCGCCGGTTGCCATCTCGGCGATACATCCCCTCTGCTCTTTGTTTCCCTTGACGCTGCCGTTGAGGACGATACCGCCGATCAGCTGGACGTCGTAGTGGACCATGTCCCAGGTGATCTCGTTGCCGCCGGCGAGCCAGTGGTTCTGCCAGATGGCCTTGCCATCTTCGACGCGGACAAAATCGTGATTGGTCGCGAGAAGGCCGTCGAACTCAGTAGCCGTAACCACGACCTCGGGACTCTCCTTGAAACGGCGGGCGGTCGATTTCATGATCGCGAAAGCCTCGGGAAGCACTTCATTAAGCACCTTCTCGATGGCTTCGTCCTCGTCCTTGACGAGCTTGTCAGACTCGGACGCAAGGTCTTCCTTCTGCTCGACAGGAATATCCTTGTCGAGCTCAGCCTTGATCTCCTCTATCCTGTCTTCAAACGGCTTCTCCACTTCAAGAATCCGCCTCCTGACATCGTCAGTGCGGGCGCGAAGCTCGTCGTTTGAGAGTTTATCAATCTCGTCGTACGCCGCCAGGACCTTGTCCAGGATCGGCTTTATCTGTTTCATATCCCGGTCCGACTTCGAACCGAAGATTTTCTTCAATATATCTGAAAATGCCATAAGTAGTCTTTAATAAATAGCTATAATAAGCTTAGCCTACAAAGATAAGCAATATTTTTTTCTATATTTGTAAAAATCGAATTTTATGAAACGGATTCTTACCCTTCTCTTCCTCGCGCTTGCAATTGCGGGCTGCAAAAAAGAAAAAGCACAGCAAAACACCCCGGAGCAGGAGCCGTCCGTCCCGATCATTGCGGACAATCTCATCGGTTATTGGGCCTGTGAGTCAATGACTTCTACGACCAATGATATGTATGAGTTCCCGGACTTGTCTCTTCATTTCTCGTCGGATTATGGTTTCCGGATGATTATGGCGTCTGTCGTCTACGATTACTATTGGTCTCTCATCGGGGATAAACTCATCCTGCTTAAAGACTCTGAGCCCCACGAGACGCGTATTAATTCCCTTGACTCGAAACATATGGACTGGACCACGACCAACGGAAACCGTTGTCGTCTTACCAATATGACCAACATTCTGCCCGGGAAATGGAAATGTGAGAAGTCGGGACACGCCACATATTTTATTGATATAGATTCCTCCGGCTCTTCCAGCTGGTTGGAGGAAGGGACCACCGAAACTATGATCATAACCTGGGATATGGGCATCAGCACGCAGGGCCGCATCGTTATAATGTTCGACAATGTCCTCTACACCCTTAGCAAGTTTACCGACGACAGTTTGGATCTTCTTGACAGTTCAAACGCCCACGTGTCCTTCACGAGACAGTAGTTAATTATGAAACGTATTTTAACCTGTAGAGTGCATCAACCTTGAGACCAACGACCCGGTGCATTTCACCAAGGAGTAGCGCAAAACGCAATCAGCTGAATGTCAAGCACTAACGCAAAACCCCTGTACCAAAATCGGCACAGGGGTTTTCGATAAACTGCTCACAGAAAAGCAATTACAGTTTGCAGCTACACCTCAATCTTCTTGTACTTCGGCACGAGGGCTTTCATGATGCTCCAGGCGACGAGGTAGGCGATGCCGCAGAAGCAGAACATGATGAAGTAGCCTGCAGGCTTGCCCTCGAAGCCGAGGAAACGGAAGGCGGCGCCTGCGTTCTCGGCGTGGGTGAAGAGGTTGCCTGCTATCTTCTGTATAAACATGGAGCCGACACCGCCGGCCATGGCACCGATGCCGGTGATGGTCGCGATGGTGCTCTTGGGGAACATGTCGCCGATGGTCGAGAAGAGGTTGGCGCTCCAGGCCTGGTGTCCCGCTGCGGCGAGGCCGATGAGGATTGCCGGCCACCAGGGGGTGTCGAACCTGACACCGAGGGGCTGGGCGAACAGCGCCGCAATCGGGAAGAATGCAAAGATAAGCATCGCAAGCATACGCCCGGCGTAAGGGTTCATCCCCTTCTTATCGACGAAAATCTTCGGAAGGTACCCTCCGCCGATGGAAATGACAGTCACGATAGCGTAGAGGGTGAAGATCAGGGCCTGTCCGAGACCCGAGGTCGCGGGGGCGCCGAACTGGTTGCTGAAGTAGGAAGGAGCCCAGAATAGGAAGAACCACCAGACGCCGTCGGTGAAGAATTTGCCGACGATGAAGGACCAGGTCTGCCTGTAACGGAAGCACTGGAGCATGGGAATACTCTTTTCGGCGGCGATGGCGGCCTTTTCAGCGGCTTCAGCCTCGTCGTCCTGGTGGATGTATTCGAGCTCACCCTGACCGACGTGCTTGGAATTCTCCGGCTTGTCGTACATGAACTGCCAGAAGAACATCCAGATGAAGCCCAGGCCACCGATGATGATGAACGCCCACTCCCAGCCGAAGGCCTTGGCGAGCGGGGGGATGCAAAGCGGAGCCGCGAGGGCGCCTACGGATGCACCAGCATTGAATATGGATGTCGCAAATGCGCGGTCCTTCTTCGGGAAATACTCCGCCGTCACCTTGATGGCAGCCGGGAAGTTGCCCGCCTCACCGAGCGCGAGGATGCCCCTGCAGAGGAGGAACAGCCACACCGAAAGTGTCGCAACAAGAGTCGCCGCCTGGGAGCCTATCTCAACGGCACGCATCGCCGCCACTGAGCCGAAGCCGCCGAAAACGGCGGTCGCCCAGCCGCAGGCGGCGTGGAGGCAGGCGCCTGCCGACCACACTCCGATGGAGATGAGGTAGCCCTTCTTGGTCCCCATCCAGTCCACGAATTTGCCGGCGAACAGGCAGGCAAAAGCGTAGAAAATGGAGAAGAAGGAGGTGATTGTACCGTAGTTGGCGTCGGTCCAGTGGAACTCGGGTTTGATGAATTCCTCGTAGGTGAGGGAAAGGACCTGGCGGTCGAGGTAGTTGACTGTCGTTGCTACGAAAAGCAGTGAGCAGAGCCACCACCTCCAGTTGGTCATGAGTTTTTGATTGGTCGTCATGGTTATCTTAGTGATTTTACAATTGCGAGTGCATCACGGCAGAGGTCTGAGATCTTAGACCACTCACCGGCGGCGATTACCTCTTTCGGGAACAGGTTGGAGCCCATGCCGACACAGGTGACGCCGGCCTTGAACCAGCCCTTGAGGTTCTCCTTCGTGGGCTTCACGCCGCCTGTCACCATTATCTGGCTCCACGGCATCGGGGCGCGGAGGCCCTTGACGAAGGCCGGCCCGAGTACGTCGCCGGGGAAGACCTTGCAGAGGTCGCAGCCGAGCTCCTGCGCGGCGCCGACTTCGCTGACCGAGCCGCAGCCCGGGCAGTACGGGATGAGCCTGCGGTTACACACCGGGGCTATCGCCGGGTTGAAGAGCGGGCCTACCACAAAGTTGGCCCCGAGCTGGATGAACATCGCGGCCGTCCCGGGATCCACCACGGACCCGACGCCGACTATCATCCCGGGAAGTTCCCGGATAGCGTACTTGACCAGCTCCTTGAACACTTCCTGGGCGAAATCCCCCCTGTTGGTAAATTCAAAAGCCCTGATCCCGCCGTCGTAGCAGGCCTTCAGAACCTTCTTGGAAATCTCAATGTCAGCATTGTAGAAGACCGGGACTATACCCGTCTCCTTCATAGTCTCAATGACCTGTAGTTTGCTATACTGTGCCATAATGCAATTGTTTTACCTTGAGACGCGGCCGGAGGCGTCACCTTTCATAAGGTTTTCAACCTCGGCTACGGTGACGAGGTTGTAGTCGCCGTAGATGGTGTGCTTTAGGCAGGAGGCCGCCACTGCAAAGTTGAGGGCCTTCTGGGAGTCATCTTTATATGTAAGGAGTCCGTAGATGAGCCCGCCCATGAAGGAGTCGCCGCCGCCGACGCGGTCCACTATGTGAGTTATGTCGTAACGCGGGGACTCGAAGAGGGTCTTGCCGTCGAAGAGGACGCCGCCCCAGGTGTTGTGGTTGGCGTTGATGGAGCCGCGTAGGGTGATGATGACCTTTTTGGCGCGGGGGAACTTTTTCATAAGCTGCTCGCCGACGCTGCGGAAGCGGCCCTGGTCGATGGCGCCGCCGGTCGATGCCGCGTCGAAGCCTTCGGGCTTGATGCCGAAAACCTTCTCGGCATCTTCCTCGTTGCCGAGGATAATATCGCAGCACTCTGTCAACTCAGGCATCACTTCGCCGGCCTTTTTGCCGTATTTCCAGAGGTTCTTGCGGTAGTTGAGGTCGCAGGAGACGGTCACGCCGAGGCGGTTCGCCGCGCGGGCGGCTTCGAGGCACACGGCCGCTGCACCTGCGCTGATAGCCGGAGTGATTCCTGTCCAGTGGAACCAGTCAGCGCCCTCAAACACCTTCTCCCAGTCGATCATCCCGGGCTCGATCTCGGAAATGGCCGAATGGGCCCTGTCATAGATCACTTTGCTGGGGCGGGCTACTGCGCCGGTCTCAAGGAAATAGATGCCGAGGCGCTCGCCGCCGGTCACGCAGAAGCGGGTCCCAACGCCATGCTTGCGAAGGTCCGCTATGCATGAGCGGGCGATGTCGTTGTCCGGGAAACGGGTCACGAACTCCACGTCCATGCCATAATTGGCCAGCGAAACGGCCACATTGGCCTCGCCGCCTCCGAAAGTCGCATTGAATGAATCTGTCTGGGAGAAACGGAGATAGCCCGGCGTCGCAAGCCTGAGCATTATCTCACCGAAAGTTATGATTCTGGGCATACCGGATGGTTGTTTTTATTTTACAAAAATAACATAAACTTTTAATTTACCGTGTTCGGTAACGGAAAAATATTTATCTTTATGCCTGAATCTTTTTGCGAAAATGGGGAAAGTAACCATAAAAGATGTCGCCCGCGCTTCCGGCGTTTCCAAAGGGACGGTGGACAGGGTGCTCCATGGGCGCGAGGGCGTCTCGCGCAAGAGTCGCGAAAAGATTCTGAGAGTCATCGAAGAGCTTGGTTATGAGCCAAATGTTTACGCCTCTCTCCTGGCCTCCGGAATAGTCCGGAGCATAGCCGTTATTCTCCCGGAATATACCCCCGGCGAGTTCTGGGGACTCTATGAAAGCGGCATTGCCAAAGCCGCCTCCGAGGCGGCCAGGCTCAACGTCGAGGTGGTCCGGGTGGCGTATAACCAGTACGATATAGACTCCTTCCGCGCCGCCTGCCGTGAGGCACTCGCCAAGCAGCCCGCGGGGGTTGTTATCGCTCCGCTCTTCCAGGCCGAGACCGCCCTTTTCACGGCAGAGCTCCGGAGCAAAGGCATCCCCTACGTTTTTGTGGACACTAAAATTGAGGAAGACGGGTATCTTTCCTCCTATGGTATGCCGATGTACCGCGGCGGCTACCTCTGTGCCGATATCCTCAGCTACAGAAGGCCCTGCGAGGAGATTCTGATTGTCCGTATAGAAAGGGACAAGCTACGCCAGTCCGACCCGACGGTCGGCCGGCGTGAAGGCTTCCGCGATTTCATCCGGGAGAACCTGCCGGATTGCACGGTCCACAATGTATTCATAGATCCCAAAGATCCGGAGGGAGTCGCTCTCCGCCTCGGGAAGTTCTTCAGGGAGCACCCAGGCGTAAGGCACATAGCGACCTTCAACTCCAGGATCCATCTTATCGTTCCGTTCCTGGAGCAGAACGGGTTGCAGGACCTTACCGTCGTCGGTTTCGACAACCTTCCCGCAAACCTGGATGCTCTGCGTAGCGGCGTCGTCAATGCTCTGATAACACAGCACCCCGAGGAGCAGGCCGCCCGAGCCATCCAGGACCTCACTGAATTTATAGTACTGAAAAAATCCCCTGCCCAAAGGGACAATTTCGTCCACATGGACATCCTGACAAGATATAATGCCGACTAAGCCATGACCACACTCGCAATCCAACACGAAAAGTACACATTCACCGACCTTAAGACCTATCTCGCCGCCCTCGCGTTCATCGCGGGCAACATCGTAGTCCCGCAACTGTGCCACCTCATCCCGCGCGGCGGCCTGATCTTCCTCCCCATCTACTTCTTCACCCTGATTGCAACCTTCAAGTGCGGTTGGAAGGTCGGCCTTATGACCGCCATCCTTTCCCCGCTTGTCAACTGCGCCTTCTTCGGGATGCCGCCAGTGGCTTCTCTGCCCGCCATCCTCGTCAAATCGACCGCGATGGTCGGCGCAGGATGGCTTTTCGGCCGGAAGATGGGGCTCAGCATCTGGTCCGTCCTTCTGACAGTGCTTGCCTATCAGGCCGTTGGGATGACGTTTGAGTTCATCATGACCGGGGACATCATGTATGCCCTCCAGGACGTCCGCATCGGCTGGCCCGGGATGCTGATCCAGGTAATCGGCGGCTTCCTTTTACTTAAACTTATAGAGAAGTGGTAGGGGCCCTCGAGTCTTTTGACATACCCCTTGAGTGCTATGCCGCCGACGTGCGGGAGATAGCGGCGGAGACCATCGCCCGCTTCGGCGCCCGCGAATGGCGCCTTGCCGTTCTCACCAACGAAATTCACGGCCATCTCGGAATATACTCCACCATCGGCGCCAAAATGGGCCTCCGGGCGCTGGAACTGTTTGAAAAGGAAGGCCTTACCGTGGAAGTCTCAGTCATCTCTTTTGCCGGGACTGAGCCTCCCGTCAGCTGCTTCGGCGACGGGCTCCAGGTCAGCACCGGCGCAACCGTCGGCCACGGGCTCTTCACCGTCTCGGAAGAGCCGCTGAAGCGCCCCGAAGCCCTGTTTACATGTGGTAGCAAAACGCTGTCCCTCAGGCTGAAACCCGAATACGAAGCGCAGATTCGCGAAGATATCGCCTCCGCCGTTTCCCGATTCGGACACAGCCCCGCTTACTGGCAGCACGTCCGCTCCCTCGCCCTCCGCTACTGGTCCACCTGGGACCGTCGCGAAATCACAGCGTGACGCCGGTTTTGAAGATGGCTATCTCACGGTAGCCATTTTTTTCGTTGTTCACGGGCTCTCCGGAAGCGACGCGGAGGACGTAATCGATGAACTTCGCTGTGCACTCGTCCATCGGAGTGTCCTCGGCGATTACACCTGCATTGAAGTCTATCCAGCCAGGTTTTTTCTCATAGAGAGGAGTGTTGGTGGAGATTTTCATCGTCGGGACAAAGGAGCCGAACGGGGTGCCGCGACCTGTCGTGAACAGGACGATCTGGCAGCCGGCGGAAGCGAGGGCGGTCGAGGCGACGAGATCGTTGCCGGGAGCGCTGAGAAGGCTAAGCCCTTTCTCTTTCAGCATTTCGCCGTAACGGAGGACGTCGATGACCGCGGAGGTCCCGCACTTCTGTGTGCAGCCCAGGGATTTTTCCTCAAGGGTGGAGATACCGCCGGCCTTGTTACCGGGCGAAGGGTTCTCATAGACTGGCTGGCCCTGCTTTATGAAATATTCCTTAAAATCGTTGATGAGGTGGACGGTTTTATCGAAGGTCGCTTCATCACGGCAGCGGTTCATCAGAATCGTCTCAGCGCCGAACATTTCGGGGACTTCTGTCAGCACTGTCGTGCCGCCCCGGGCGACGAGCCAGTCGGAAAAGCGCCCGAGGAGTGGATTGGCCGTGATACCGGAAAGGCCGTCGGATCCTCCGCACTTAAGGCCAACTCGCAGTTCGGAAACGGGGACTTCCTCGCGGACGTCTTTTGATACCATTTCATATATCTCGCGGAGGCATTTGAGGCCATAGCCAATCTCATCCTCAACTTTCTGTGTCACAAACATTTTGACCCTGCGCTCATCCATCGGCCCGACCTTCTCGCGAAAGGCTTCGAGCTGGTTGTTCTCGCAGCCGAGGCCTACGACGAGCACTCCCCCTGCATTGGGATGATGCACCATGTCGGCGAGGATGGTCCTCGTGTTCTCGTGGTCGTCGCCGAGCTGGGAACAGCCGTAGTTGTGGGGAAACGCCACGACGGCATCGACGGAGGAGATCCCTTCGCTGCCGCTCGGGATGACAGAAGAGGCGGCAGCAAAACCGATCTCGCGGCGGAACTCCTCAGCGAGCTGCTGGCAGATGCCGTTGACACAGCCCACCGTGGGGATTATCCATATCTCGTTGCGAACACCCACCTGGCCGTCGGAGCGGCGGAAACCCTTGAAAGAAGGAGATTTCTCGGCTGCGCTCGAAATGACAGAGGAAGCCGCGCTCGAAATGACAGTCTTGTCATCTCGACCAAGACACGAAGTGTCGCGCGGAGAGATCTCCACCGGGTTATAGGTGTACTCCAGAAGGCCGGAGAGGTTGGTCTTGATGCAGGAGTGATCGACAAGGATGCCGGCCGCCGCTGCGCGGGTGAGGTGACCTATCGGGTAGCCGTATTTGATCACGTCCTCCCCTCCCGCAAGGTCACGCAGAGTGAACTTGTGGCCGGCGGGGATAGGGGCCCTGAGGGTGAGAGATTTCTCGGCTGCGCTCGAAATGACAGAGGAGGCTGCGCTCGAAATGACAATCTCCGTGCCCTCAGCGAGGTCGCGAAGAGCGACAGCCACGTTGTCTGAAGGATGAATCTGAAGGAAATCCATAACTTACAGGATGGACTTGACGGCTGCGCGCATGCCTTCGGCCTGGATGAGTTTGAGGTCGGCGGCGAGCATGGCGGTAAGGCCGGGGATGGCATTGAGGTCTTCGCCCCAGATGAATTCGGCTCCAAGGACGCCCTTTGCGACGGCGTCGATGTCGCCGGTCGCCCAGAGGCCGGTGAGGAGGTCCTTGATCGCCTCGTCGTCGTTGACAACGATCTCGTCCTCTCCCCTCTTGCCGCCTTTGTAATAAGTAGTTATACCGGCAAGGCCGAGAACAAGGCCCTTCGGGAGCTCACCCTTGCGCTCAAGATAGGTCTTGAGCCCGGGCAGGTCGCGGGTCTTGAACTTCGGGAAACTGTTGAGCATGATTGAAGTCACGAAATGCTTCACGAACGGATTCACGAAACGGTCCAGGACGTCGCCCGCGAACTTCAGGAGCTCCTCCTCCGGAAGGTTGAGGGTCGGAAGAAGCTCGTCATACATGACCTTGCGGACAAATTTGCCTATGAGCTCGTCTTCGCAGCATTCGCGGACGGTGTTGAGCCCGCTGAGATAGCCGACCGGGGAAAGAACGGTGTGAGGGCCGTTGAGAAGGGTAACCTTCCTCTCGTGATACGGAGCCTCGCTGGGGACGAAGAGGACGTGAAGGCCGGCCTTGTCGGCGGGGAACTCCTCCGCCACGGCGGCGGGCGCCTCGATGACCCAGAGGTGGAAGATCTCTGCTTTGTCTAGGAGGCGGTCGTCATAGCCAACCCTCTCGCAGAGCTGCGCGGCGTTGTCACGCGGATAGCCGGGGACGATACGGTCCACCAGCGTCGAATAGACGCCGCAGGCCGTGTCGAACCACTCGCGGAAGCCTTCGCCGAGATTCCATAGGTCGATGTACTGGTGGATGCACTCTTTGAGGTGCTTGCCGTTTTCAAATATGAGTTCGCACGGGAAGATGATGAAGCCTTTTGACTTGTCGCCCTTAAAATACTCGTAGCGGTGATACAGAAGCTGGACGAGCTTGCCGGGATACGAAGATGCCGGAGCGTCGGAAAGTTTACAGGAAGGATCGAAGGCGATACCGGCCTCCGTCGTGTTGGAAATGATAAAGCGCATCAGGGGCTGCTCGGCGAGCTTCAGGTACTCGTCGAACTCGCGGTAAGGGCTGAGGCCGCGGCTCACGACATCGATAAGGTCCACGCTATCGACCGGCCTGCCGTCGTCGATGCCCTGCAGGTTGAGGTGATAGAGGCCGTCCTGCTCGTCAAGGACGTCCACCAACCCTTTTTCAATCGGCTGGACGATGACTACCGATGCGTTGAAATCGGTCTTCTGGTTGGTCTTCCAGATAATCCAGTCGATAAAGGCACGGAGAAAATTGCCTTCTCCGAACTGGATGACTTTCTCAGTGTAGCTCTTCGCCTGAGGGGCGGTTTTTCTGTTTAATCTTTCCATGACGAACGGTTTTGCGTTTTCAAAAATATCCCATTTCCACGGGCTCCAACAAAGATAATAAAATTTCCGTGCACGGGCACGGAAATAAGAAAAAAGTTTCTATATTTACGACGGATAATAAACCCTGACCCAAATATGGACGAATTCATCGGCAAAGACTTCATGCTCCACAGCGACACCGCAAAAGAGCTTTATCACCAGAGTGCAGAGCAGATGCCCATCATCGACTACCACTGCCACCTCATCCCCGAAATGATCGCTTCGAACCATAAGTTCCGCGACCTGACCGAGATATGGCTGGGAGGAGACCACTACAAGTGGAGAGCGATGAGGGCGAACGGAGTCAGCGAGGACTACATCACGGGAGACAAGCCCTCCTATGAGAAGTTCGAAAAATGGGCTGAGACAGTCCCCTACACCTTCCGCAACCCTCTCTACCACTGGACCCACCTGGAACTCGCCCGCGCCTTCGGTATCAATAAGATACTGAAGCCTGAGACGGCCCGCGAGATCTACGACGAGTGCACCGAGAAGCTCCAGAAGGACGAATTCCGCGTCCATGGACTTATGCAGAAGTTCAATGTCAGGGTCGTCTGCACGACCGACGACCCCGTCGATGACCTCCGCTTCCATAAGTACATAGCCGAGCACCCGTTCGGGACCAAGGTCGTCCCGGCCTGGAGGCCCGACAAAGCGATGGCGATCGAGAAGCCCGAATCCTATAAATTATATATAGGCAAACTCTCCGAAGCGGCGGGGATGGAGATACGTTCTTTCACGGACCTCATGGATGCCCTTCAGAAAAGGCATGATTTCTTCGCGTCGATGGGAGCGAAGCTCTCCGACCACGGCCTCGAGAACTTCTACGCCGCAGATTATACCCAGGCCGAGATAGACGCCATATTTGTCAAAGTGCTCTCCGGCAAGACCCCGACGGCGGACGAGCTGGAGAAGTTCCGCAGTGCGATGCTCTACGAGTTCGCGGTTATGGACCACGCGAGCGGCTGGGCACAGCAGTTCCACATCGGCGCCATAAGGGACAACAACGCAAAGATGTTCAAACTCCTCGGTCCCGACACAGGCTACGACGCCATCCACGACCTCCCGACAGCCGCCGCCGGCCATCGTTTCCTCGGCAGACTCGCTTCCGAAGACAAGCTCACGAGGACCATCCTCTACAATCTCAACCCCAAGGACAACGAAGTCTTCGCCACCATGGCTTACACCTTCAACGACGGGACTTTCCCCGGCAAGATGCAGCTCGGCAGCGGCTGGTGGTTCCTCGATCAGGAGGACGGTATGCGGAAGCAGATGAACGCGCTCAGCGCGCTCGGCCTGCTGAGCCGCTTCGTCGGCATGCTGACCGACTCCCGCAGTTTCCTCAGCTACCCTCGCCACGAGTACTTCCGCAGGATTCTCTGCGACATCCTCGGCGCCGACGTTGAGTCCGGCCGTCTCCCCCGCAGCGAGATGGCGCAGCTCCACCAGATGGTTGGGGACATCTGCTTTGGCAACGCCGACCGCTACTTCGGCTTCTAGACCATTGCTATCGACTTCCCGGGCGTGGCGGGCAAACTGCTACTGGCCAGCACTTTACAAAAAAGCCTATGCTCCAAACGGGGGCATAGGCTTTTGCATAAAAGGCTGCTGACCAGCTATTTAGCCGCCACGGCCGAAACGAGGTCGAACCAGGAATCTGCGTCGGAGACGAAGCCCTTGGACCAGCAGGAGCCGAAGAAGTAGCGGAGAGGCTCGCCGGAAGCTATCTTCTTGAGGACGAGCGCGTGGTCGAGGTCCTCGCGGACGGAAATTCCGTCCGCACCGGGCATCGCCACCGCGACGCCGATAAGTCCGTCCTCGGGCTCTGCGCTCTGGTCGGAAGCGTGCTCCCAGATGGCGTAACGGTCGGGAGCGGAGTAGCTCTCGACGATAGTCGCCTGCTCGCCGTGGAGCTTGATGCCCGCGGCGATGGTGAGGGAATCGACGCCTGTGAAGTTGTAAGTATCTTCTGCCTCGATGAAATAGGTGTCAGGCACAACGGTTATCTTCTTGTCCAGCGAGACGGAGATGCCCTCGCCTGCGCTCCAGGCGGGATAGCTGAGCACGAACACCACTTTGTCCGGACCTTCCTCCAGGATCTCGTAGGAACGGTAGTTGGTCGCGGGGAACGCCAGGACGGAATCGACGAGCGGCACAGAGGCGCCGCCACCGAGCGAGACCGCCACCTTGTAGCAGTCCTTGCCGCCGTGGTCGTGATGATAGAATCCGGGATCCTCCACGGCGTGGGCGTACCAGTCGTTGGCGACGAGGGCGCCGGGGATCTTCACCCAGATGTCGATGCCGGGCGAAGTCGGATTCCCCTCCAGCGCCTCGCCGTAGAAGCGGCCGGCGACAAGGTTGTTCTCAAACACGAAGTCGTCCGCCCTCTCGGGGACAAAACGCGCCATCACCTTCGGCTCCGGGTCCTTGCAGGACGCGGCGAGGGTGAGGAGGGCGATGATGATGAAAATGTGATGTAATTTCATATGCAATGAGATTTCTCGACTACGCTCGAAATGACAGAGATTCCGTGTCAAGCACGAAATGACAACATTAGCGGAGATCAGGGGTTGCGCAGGCGTCCATGTCGCCGTAGTCGTCGTTTTCACCGCACATGCCCCAGATGAAGGTGTAGTTGCGGGTCGCGCAGGCGGCGTGGATGCTCCACTGCGGGCTGATGACAGCCTGCTCGTTGTGCATCCAGATGTGGCGCGTCTCCTGGGGCTCGCCCATAAAGTGGCAGACGGCGGCATCCGACGGGAGTTCGAAGTAGAAGTAGACTTCCATACGGCGGTCATGGGTGTGGGCCGGCATGGTGTTCCAGGTGCTGCCCGGGGCAAGCTCGGTCATGCCCATCTGGAGCTGGCAGCAGGGAACTACTTCCTTGACCAGCAGGCGGTTGATGGTCCTCTCGTTGCTCTCCTCCAGGCTCCCGAGGTGCATCACGACGGCGTCCTTCTTGGAAACTTGCTTGATGCCGGTCTCACGGTGAGCCGTCGCGCTATTGAAGTAGAACTTGGCGGGATTGGCCGGATCGAGGCTGCGGAAGGAGATGTGGCGGTTGCCACGGCCGACGTAGATGGCCTCCTTGAAAGGAATGGTGAACTCCTCCTCCCCTACCTTCACGACGCCGGTCCCTCCGACGTTGATGATGCCGACCTCGCGGCGCTGGGTGAAGAACTCCGCCCGGAGAATCTCCGGCGGCAGAAGCACCAGCTCCTCCTTGACAGGAACCGCTCCGCCCGCAACTATGCGGTCGAACATTGAATAGACCATATTGATCTCATCCGGAACCATCACGTTCTCAACGAGATACTCCCGGCGGATACGCTCGGTGTCGTAGTGCTTCGCATCGACGTTGCTCGACGCCTGACGCACAGTGCAGTTGATTTTTGTCATAATGAATTAGATTTCTCGACTTTGCTCGAAATGACAGAGATTCCGTGTCAAGCACGGAATGACAAGGCTATTTCGGTTGTTTGCCGATGTAGGCGAGGATGCCGCCATCGACGTAGAGGATGTGGCCGTTGACGGCGTCGGAGGCGTGGGAGGCGAGGAACACGGCCGGGCCACCGAGCTCGGAAGGATCAAGCCAGCGTCCTGCGGGAGTCTTGGCGCAGATGAAGCTGTCGAACGGGTGACGGCTGCCGTCGGGCTGCCTCTCGCGGAGCGGAGCTGTCTGCGGAGTGGCGATATAGCCGGGGCCGATACCGTTGCACTGGATGTTGTACTCACCGTACTCGGAGCAGATGTTGCGGGTCAGCATCTTGAGGCCTCCCTTGGCGGCGGCGTAGGCGGAGACCGTCTCGCGGCCGAGCTCTGACATCATCGAACAGATGTTGATGATCTTGCCCTCACGGCGCTCCATCATCTCGGGAAGGACAGCGCTGGACACGATAAACGGGGCCACAAGGTCCACGTCAATAACCTGCTGGAACTCCCTGCGCTCCATCTCATGCATGGGGATACGCTTGATGATACCGGCGTTGTTGACGAGGATGTCAATCTGGCCGACTTCGGCGTGGATCTTCTCCACGAGAGCCTTCACGGCGACCTCGTCGGTCACGTCGCAGACATAGCCGAAGACGTTCTTAATCCCTGCCTCTTTGTAGTTGGCGAGGCCCCTTTCGAGGGCGGCCTCGTTGATGTCGTTGAAAATGATGTTCTTCACACCCGCCGCGACGAAAGCCTTGGCGATGTTGAAGCCGATACCGTAGGAACCGCCTGTGATCCAGGCGTTCTTGCCTTCAAGTGAAAAGGGATTTGCCATATCTGATTGTATTAGTCGTTTTCCGAATCTTTCAAATTTACAAAAATTAAATCAGAAAACATAGGCCAGGCCGACATGGAAATTATGGAGGCGATAGCTGCTGGAAGGCAAGAGGTCGGTATAATCCTTAGTGTAACGGTTGAGGGTACCGAAGTCCCAGCCGAGGTTGAACATAAGGTGCTCCCAGTTGTAGCCGAGGCCAAGACCGACTTTGAGGTCGTAACGGGAAAGGAGGCCGATGTCCTTCTTGTACCAGTCGATGAGTTCGGTTGAGTTGGGGTCGTCACCCATCCACTTCTGCTTGAAGTTTATACCTACATTAAACGCAGGTCCCGCATATACGAAAAACAGGCCGGGGCCGGCATTGACGGAGAAAGTGAGATGGACTGGGATCTCTACGGAGGTGTGACGGGTGAAGATGTTGTCTTCAATGTCACCGGCAAAGGCAAAATAAGCACCGGGCGCGATGCCGAAGCCGGCGTCGCCGGTGAAGCAGAAGTTATAGGAAGCACCCACGAAAGCACCGTGCATGTCATAATGCTCGGTCTTGGAATCCTTTGTGTCCTTAAAGTCGTGAAGTTCACCATAGTAGCCGAAGCCGACGTTCAGCTGGGCAAACGCGCTCGCCGCTGCGGCGAAGCACACCAAAATAGTTAAAACTGTCTTTTTCATAACATTATACTTTTAAAAAGGCCCGGCGATTGGTGCGCCGGGCCAGAAGGTTTTAGAACACATACGCCACTCCAACGTGGAAGGAGTGGATATGGGCCTTGTTCTTTCCGGGGGCCTTGCGGATTTCGTTCCTGTACTGGTTGATGAGACCGAAATCCCAACCGAAGTCGGCGGCGAGGTGCTCCCAGCGGTAGCCGACACCGAGACCTAACTTGCAATCGAAACGGTGGAAAACACCCTCATCCTCGAGATGCTTGATCTTGTAGTAATTGTAGGTCAGCTTCTCATACTTGCCGGACTCGTCGTTGTACCACTTCACGCTGCGCTTGTAGCCAAGACCGACGTTGAAAGCAGGACCGGCATAGCCGAAGATGGCACCGGGGCCAAGATCGTGGGAATAAGTGATGTGGACGGGAATGTCAATGGCGGTGCGGTGGTTGTAACCCCACTCGAGACCTTCCCAGCGGTGTCCACCGACGAAGGTGAAGTAAGCACCGGGGGCGATGCCAAGGCCCTCAACTCCGTCAAAAGCGATGTTGTAGGAACCTCCAAGGTAGAAACCGTTCAGAATGCCGCTTTCACGATGCTTGATGTCGCCATCCTTCCAGGAAGCGGTGGAATACTCGCCGTAGTAACCGGCACCGAGGTGGAACTGCGCAAACGCGGCAGTCGCACCCGCGAGCAGCATAGCTGCAATAATCAGAACCTTTTTCATTTTTATTGTTTTAATTGTTCGTTTCCTTTTTTGGACGGGCAAATTTACAAAAAATTCCCAAAAGTGTACCCTATTTCTCGGGGACGTTCTCCAGAACGGCCTTGAGGTACTCATAGACGTGGCCGACGCTCTCGATCCTGACCCTCTCGTCCGGAGAGTGGGGATGGACGATGTCCGGGCCCACGGAGACCATCTCCCAGGCAGGATATTTGGCGCCCATGATGGCGCACTCGAGACCGCCGTGGGTCGCCGTGATCTTCATAGGCTTACCAGTCACCTTTTGCCACTGGTCGAGCATAATCTTATTCATCGGGGTGTCGAGCTTCGGAGTCCAGCCGGAATAGCCGCCGGCAAAGGAAATCTCCGCCCCGGCGAGCTCGAACAGGCACCTCATCCTCTCGGCGAGATAAGCCTTGGAAGAATCCACGGCGCTGCGCATAAGGGAATGGATCGTGAGATGTCCCTTCTCTGTCCTGACTATGGCCATATTGGTCGAAGTCTCGGTCAGGCCCTCCATGCTGCGGCTCATCCTGATGACGCCGGCCGGGCAGGCGAGCATCGCCTTGACGGCGCGAAGCATGACGCTCTCCTGGATGTACTTTGAAGCCGGCTTTGACTGCTTCTCAAAGGCAAGCTCGGCGCCGGGATCGCTCTCGCGGAACTCAGCCTTGATGTCGGCAAAGACCTTCTCGACGATGGTCTTGACCTTGCGCACCTCGCCGAGAGGGATTACAATCTCGGCAGCGGCCTCGAAGGGGATGGCGTTGCGGAGGGATCCACCTGAGAAGTCAGCGACCTTGACGCCGTGCTTTTCGATAAGCGGGAGGAGGATCCTCGCGACAGCCTTGTTGGCGTTGGCCCTGTAGAGGGAGATATCCATACCGGAATGGCCGCCCTGGAGGCCCTTGACGGCGATCTTGTAGCCGACAAAGCCCTCGGGAGTACGGTACGAACGGTAACGGAAGTCCGCCGTCGCATCGAGGCCGCCGGCGCAGCCGACGCAAAGTTCGCCCTCCTCTTCGGAGTCCACATTGATGAGGATGTCGCCCTTGAGGACGCCGGGACGGAGCTCATTGGCTCCGGTCATACCGGTCTCCTCGTCGTAAGTGCAAAGAACTTCGAGGGGGCCGTGCTTTGCCTTCGGATCCTCGAGAATGGCCATGGCGAGGGAAAGGCCGATGCCATTATCGGCGCCAAGGGTCGTGCCTTCAGCGGCGACCCAGCCATCGACTATCTTCGTCTTGATGGGGTCGGTAAGGAAATCGTGAACAGTGTCCGCGGTCTTCTGCGGAACCATATCCATGTGGCCCTGGAGGATGACTCCGCGCCTTTTCTCGAATCCGGGAGTCGCACCTTTGCGGAATATAATGTTGCCGGTCTCGTCGCGGAGGGTCTCCAGTCCGTGGGAGACGCCCCAGTTGTAGAGGTATTCCTGTACTTTGCCCTCGTGCTTTGAAGGACGGGGAATCTGCGTCAGGCCATAAAAATTGCCCCAGACGAGCTTCGGCTCAAGATCTTTGATTGTCATGATGATAAGGTTTTATATGGTTGAAGTTATTTTGCGCTGACGGGCATGACTGCGCTGATGCCCATCTGGTAGATGGGTATGCGAGTCGAGATGAGCTGGGACTTGCCGTCCGAGAGGGTGACCTTGCAGACCGCGGGGATGCGGTAGTGGACGGGAAGGAGCTTGGAGGAAGGCTTGAACTGCTCTCCCACGGCGGCTGCAGGAGCCGACTCAGGGCTCACTTCGAGGAAATACGGGGTCCCGTCGAAGCTGTCGCCGTCGGTCAGGCCGTCCGCTCCCGAAACGCGGAAAGCGACATACATCCTCGTCGCGTCCGCCTTCTCAGGGACGACGTCGAAGGTCCGGGAGAGAGTCTCCTTCTCGGAATAGCCGATGAACATCGTGAGGTACTCCTTCTCGATGCGGGTAAGCTCGGCTATCGCTGCGCCGAGGGCTTCGCCGCTGTAGGTCGCGTCGGTGTCGCCGATGGTGATCTTGAAACGCTCCTCGCGGGCCGAGAGGATGATGTCGGCGGCCTCGGCTGCCCTCTTTTCGAGGGATTTTTCAACCACGACGTCCTGGCTCACGGCTACGCGGGTGAAGGAGGTGTCGGTCGAGACGTTCTTATAGAGTGTCTTAGTCTCCCTTGAAATACCGCTGGTCAAGGCCTTGCCTGTAAAATCGGCCTTGGGGACTGCCTGGAAGCGCCAAGCTATGGGCGCGCCCGGCTCCTTGTCACCTACGCTCACAAGGCCCTCGGCCGAAAGCGCCAGGACCTTGTCCAGCACCGGAGAAGAAGCGATCTTGTAGCGTGCGGAAAGATCCGCCTCGACAAGAGGGTTGATCTCGACGGAAAGGACGCGGACAACTGTCCTGTCGCTTTCCTCAGCGTCGATGCCGAGATATTTTTTAGCGTAACGGGCATACGGCCCGGCGAAAAAGACCTCCCTTTCGGCCGTCACGTCGAGCGAGAGGACTGTTTTAGGGAGGCTATAGGCCACTGCGGCGGCTGCCTGCTCCCCTTCCGGGGCTGCGGCGGCATGGAAAGATGCCGCGATGGCGCAAAGGATAATTGCAAGCGATTTTTTCATAACTACAAATATATCCTTTTTTTCCGCAAAAGGCAAAAGTTTCTTTTCATGGCTTTTTTGAATATATTTGTAGGAAACAACCAGAAAACCATGAGACCACTCATTCTCGCTGCAGCGGCCCTTGCAATCGCCATTCTGCCGGCGCAGGCCCGCAAGGCCCCCAAGACCCAACCGTTTACCCATGAGACGGTGGCCATTCCGGCCGTGACGCCAGGGATTATTTCCGTCGAGACCGACGGGACCCGGCTTATCCTCCAGGTGGATGCCAGGGGGACGGTAAGGACCGTCCACTATGGCGCTCCGGTAGGCGATCCGGGGCAGTTCCTCTGTTTCCGGTCGAGCGGCGACCACGCCTTCGGAGCCCCGACGGCCTATCCGACGGCCGGAGGAGATTTCAACGGCCAGGAGGCGCTTCACGTGGAGTATCCCGACGGATCTCAGAACACAGAACTCTATTACGTCTCGCACGAAAAGTCCGAAAAGGACGGCGTCGAAACGACGACCATTCACCTTAGGGATTACGTCACATCCCTCGAAGCGGATCTTGTCTTCGAAGCATTCCGCCAAGAGGACGTTATCCTTATCCACAGCGTCATCCGGAACAAAGGCAGGGAACCGGTGCGCCTGCGCAATTTCGCTTCGGCTTCGCTTAATCTTGCCGGAGACTCATTCCTGCTCACCCATTTCCACGGCAGCTGGGCCGGAGAGATGCAGATGGAGCAGACTACCCTCACCCACGGAGTCAAACTGATAGAGAACCGTCGCGGCGCCCAGGTCACTTTGGAGAGCAACCCCTCCTTTATGCTGTCCGTCAATTCCCCATTCAGCGAGACCGACGGCGAGGTTGTTGCCGGAGCTCTCGCCTGGAGCGGCAATTTCCGTATTAGCTTCGAGTTGGACCAGAGCGGAAAACTCAATATAGTATCCGGTATAAGTCCCTTTGCATCAGCCTATCCCCTTGGCGCCGGCGAATCCTTCACTACCCCGGAAATGATCTACACCTGGAGCGCAGAAGGGGCAGGCGCCGCATCGAGGAATCTCCACAGATGGGCCCGCAGGGAGGGCGTTTACGGCGGCGGCAAACCGACCCCTACGCTTCTCAACAGCTGGGAAGGCGCCTATTTCAATTTCACGACGGAGACCCTTCTCGGGATGATAGACGACGC
Organism: Bacteroidales bacterium; assembly: GCA_017534745.1. Lineage (GTDB taxonomy): Bacteria > Bacteroidota > Bacteroidia > Bacteroidales > UBA932 > Cryptobacteroides. The sequence goes on from JAFXVX010000020.1 coordinate 76,960, forward strand.
GGCCTCAATGGGTCTTGAGATGTTCGTCCTCGACGACGGCTGGTTCGCGATGGATTACCCCCGCAACGACGACCGCGCCGGTCTTGGCGACTGGGAAGTCAACACAAACAAGATTCCGGAAGGAATCGATTATGTGGCTTCATACGCCCATTCCAAAGGCCTCAGGTTCGGTATCTGGATTGAGCCTGAAATGGTTAATCCGGAGTCGAACCTCGCCAGGAACCACCCGGACTGGATAGTACAGAGCCCCGGGCGCGAAATCTACGAGCAGCGCCACCAGTGGATCCTTGACCTGTCGAATCCCGCCGTACAGGATTTCGTTTTCGGCGTGTTCGACCGCACGGTTGCCCTCTCCCCGCGCATCGATTATATTAAATGGGACTGCAACCGCAGGATCATGTCCTTCGGCAGCCCATACCTCGGCAAGGACCAGGACCGTTTCTACGTAGAATATGTCCAGGGGTTTTACAATGTCTGCCGCAGGATAAGGGAAAAGTATCCGGACATCATCGTGCAGTGCTGTTCCTCCGGAGGCAGCAGGATTGACTACGGAGCCCTGCGCTATTTCAATGAAGTCTGGCCAAGCGACAACACGGACGCGATCTCCAGAGCCCGCATCCAGTGGAGCCAGTCGCTCATCTACCCGGCCTGTATTATGGCATCCCACGTCTCGGCCGTTCCCAATCACCAGAGCGGGAACGTCACTCCCCTCAAATTCCGATTTGACATCGCCTCGGGCGGCCGCCTCGGGATGGAGCTCCAGCCTAAGACGCTATCAGCAGAGGAGAAGGCCCTCGCAGACCGCTGCATCAGTTCATACAAAACCTATCGCGACCTCGTTTTTACCGGCGACCTCTACCGGATTGCATCTCCATATAGCGGTGATTTCTACGCACTTATGTACGTATCAAAGGACAAGCGCAGGGCCGTTCTCTTTACCTACTGCCTACGCTACCAGCTCCGGGTCCACGCCTCCCACATCTTCCGGCTGCAGGGCCTTGAGCCCGGGCTCAACTACAGGGTGAGCGAGCAGAACGTCGATAAAAGTTGCTGGTGGGGAGACGGGAAGTCCTTCTCCGGCGCCTTCCTCGCCGGCGGCGGCTTCAACCCGTCCTTCTCCCAGTCTCTCACGAGTGCAGTTTTCCTTCTTGAAGCGGAATAGCCTATGATTATAGTTGTTGACAGCGGCGCGACAAAAGCCGACTGGAGAATAGTGGACGGCGACGGCAAGACCGTCCGCCGCGTCCTCACCGACGGAATGAACGTCTCAGCGATGGAGCGCAGCGCCATCGAGAGGATTATCCTGTCATTTCGATTGGGTGAGGCGAGCGGAGAAATCTCCGCCATCCATTTCTACACCGCCGGTCTCGTCACGGACGAAGTGAAAAGCTGGCTGGTACCGGCGCTGCAAAGGATTGCGCCGGCGGCCGGGGTTGAAGTGCAGACGGACCTTGTGGGCTCGGCCAGAGCGGCCTGCGGGCACAGAAGAGGGGTCGCCGCCATCCTCGGCACCGGTTCCAATTCCTGCCTCTATGATGGGGAGAAAATTACAATGAAAGTCAATTCCGGCGGCTTTATCATCGGTGATGAGGGCGGCGCTGCGGCCCTCGGCAGGATTTTCCTCGCAGACCTCATCAAAGGTCTTGTCCCTGAGGAAATTGTGAAAGATCTGGAAGAAACCGGATTCGACACATCCTACGGCAGTATCGTCGAAAACATCTACCACTCCAAGGGCTCCCCTTCCGGCTATCTCGGCTCCCTGGCGCCGTTTCTCATCAGCCATTACGCCAATCCCTACGTCAAGGGCATAGTGGACGCCAACTTCAAGGCCTTCATCGACAGATGTCTCCTCCGCTTCGACACGGAAAAATACCCCGTCGGCATCATAGGCGGCTTCGGCAACGCCTGCCGCGACATCTTCACCCCACTCGCAAAGGCCGCGGGCGTCCACATCCGCGAGTATATCCCCGACCCCGTCGAAGGCCTCATCCGCTACCACTGCGGACTTTGAATTTAAGTCCGGATTGAATATATTTGCAGAAAATGGTGTTACCATGAGAAAGTTAGTAAGGAATATACTCAAGGGCTGCTCGCTTACGGCGGCGCTCTTTGTGTTCGAGGCCTGTTACGGCACTCCCCCGGTAAGAGAAGACTACCCTCTCGATGAGGGAGAAGAGACGACCAACACCAAGTCGGCGGATGAAGCCTCCGGCGAAGCCGTGGCTTCGATTGACCTCGCCGGTGAAGAGGCGGCCGTCTAGTCCGCTGTCTTCCAGGTGTATAAGCGCAAAGCGCTAATATCGCTAATCCTAAGCCTTTCAACCATTCTTGTCGCCGCCCAATCGACAAGGATTAAGGGTACGGTGAAGGATGCCGACAACGGGGAGCCGATCCCCTTTGCCGGCGTCTATTTTGACGGCACAACCATAGGGACAACCACCGATCTGGACGGCAACTTCTTCCTTGAGACAAGAAGCAAGGACGCCCATATTCTTACCGCATCCATCCTCGGCTATGAACCCGCCTCCTATGTGGTGGTTCCCGGCGCATTCTCCGAAGTCAATTTCGTCCTCACGCCGACCCTCAACCGCCTCAACGCAGCTATCGTAAAGCCGGACAATTCCTACATGAAGTCCATACTCCGGAAGATTTCCGACGCGAGGGACCGCAACGACCCGGAGAAGAGGCCGGAGTTCGCCTGCGACGTCTATTCCAAGACGGAAATCGACCTTGCGAACCCCAACGAGCAGATGAAAAACAAGATCCTGCGCAAGCACTTCGGGTTCGTGATGGACTACATCGACACATCGGCGGTTTCCGGCAAGCCTTTCATCCCGGCGATGATCGCCGAGACGAAGTCCAGACGCGTCCACCAGCTGTCGCCGCTAATCAACAAGGAGCTTATCAGCGCCAGCCGGATCTCCGGTCTCAACCAGGACAATGTACTTCTCCAATACACCGGCGCGACCCACTTCCGGGCCAATTTCTACGACAACTACATCAACGTTTTCGGCGTCGATGTCCCCTCACCCGCGACTATATTCGGCGAGGCATTTTACAACTACTATCTGGTTGATTCACTGGCCCTTGACGGAAGAAAGACCTACGTAATCCGCTATCATCCGAAAAAGATAGTCTCCACCCCGGTCTTCGACGGGGAGATGAACGTGGACGCGACGGATTTCGGTCTCAGGAGCGTAAAGGCCCGCCTCGCGAAGGGGGCGAACGTCAACTGGGTCAGGGATTACGTCACCGAGACCGAGAACCGAAGGGTCGGCGACACAGCGTGGTTTTACCTCAAGGACAATATCTACGCGGACTTCGCCGTGACCAAAAAGGACACGCGACTCTTTATATCCCTGCTTGGAAAGAGGGAGAATTACTACTCGAATCCGGTATTCAGCGTCGCAGGTGATGCACCCCAGACGCGCAACGACGATGCCGTCAAGGTCGCCTCCGATGCCGGGGAACATGACGACAAGTGGTGGGACAAGGAGCGCCCGTATGCCCTGACGGAAAAGGAGCAGGGCATCTACGAGATGGTGGACAGGGTGCAGAACGTGCCGTTCTACCGCACGGCCTACGATATAATAAATATGATAGCGGTAGGCTACTATGAGACCAAATACATAGGTATCGGGCAGTATTCCACCCTGTTCGCGTTCAATAATCTGGAGGGCTTCCGAATGCGCCTCGGAGCCCGTACGACCAAGAATGTCAGCAAGAAAGTCAGGCTCACCGGATACGTCGCCTACGGTTTCAGGGACCACCGGTTCAAGGGCGGAGGAAATATAGAATGGGTATTCTCCCAGGACCCCTGGAGGAAACTGACGCTCACGGCCAAACACGACGTCATCCAACTCGGCCGCGGGACCAGCGCCATCCTCACGGAAAGCAACATTTTCAACTCGATATTCGCCCGGACAACGAACAAGAAACTGTGCCCGGTGACGGAGTTTTCGCTTAAATACGACAGGGAGCTTGCATCCTGGTTCAACACTTCCCTCTCACTTGAATCCATAAGGATTGGCGCCAACCGCTATGTCCCCATGGTAACTCCCCACGGAGAAACATGGAATTCCATACTTACCAACCAGATACACTGGCAGGGGCGACTTTCGTTCCGTGAAAGCGTAACCAGGGGTGTGTTCAAGAAAGGGTACATGCACACGAAGTATCCGGTGATCACAGTGGACCTCTCCGGAGCCCTCCGGGACTTCCTGGGCACTGATTTCGGCTATTTACGCAGTGAACTCACGATAGACTACAGGGTAAGTACCGTGCCTCTCGGGATGGCGCGCCTACGTTTCAATGTGGGTAAGATCTTCGGCCAGGTGCCTTATCCCCTGCTGAAACTCCACGAAGGCAACGACTCCTTCTTCTTCGACAAGGGAGCATACGCCTGTATGGAGCCCTACGAATTCGCCTCCGACCTTTGGACTACGCTCTTCTATGAGCAGAATTTCGGTGGCTATTTCCTCGGCAAGATCCCGGGGATCAAGAAGTTGAACCTCAGGGAGGTATTCACCCTCAAAATGGCATGGGGCACAATCTCAAAGCAAAACGACGGAAGACCGCTTCAGGAGGGCAGGATTGAAGCTCCGTTTATCTTCCCGGCAGGGCTCGGGAGCCTCCGCAAACCCTACGTCGAGATGGGCGTCGGTATCTCCAACATCCTGACCTGCATACGTGTTGACGCCTTTTGGAGGGTGACGCACCGGTATATAATCAATGCTGAAGGGGAAAGGGTAAAATCACCCAACCGCTTCAGCATCAACGTAGGCTTCGAATTCCACTTCTAACGGTTGTAGGCCTCCAGGGCCTTGCGTAGGACGACAAGGGCCTTGCCGAGGTCGTCCCTGTTGAGCACGTAGGCGATGCGCACCTGGTCACGCCCCTCGTCGGGATCGGTGTAGAAACCGGAGCCCGGAGCCATCATCACTGTCTGTCCCTCGTAGGAGAAATCGGTGAGGCACCACTTGCAGAACTTGCCAGCGTCATCGACAGGAAGGCGCGCCATCGTGTAGAAGGCGCCCATGGGAGTCGGCGAGAACACGCCGGGAATCTTGTTGAGCCCCTCGATGAGGAAGTCCCTTCGGGCCTTATATTCATCGTGAACCATCTTCATGTACTCCTGAGGGGTCTCCAGGGAGGCCTCGGCCACGATCTGGCCGATGAGCGGCGGGCTGAGCCGGGCCTGGCAGAATTTCATCACGGAGTCGCGGACTGCCTTATTGCGGGTGATGAGCGCCCCGATACGGATGCCGCATTCGGAGTAACGCTTTGAAACAGAATCTATAAGAATCAGATTTTCATCTATCCCGTCGAGATGGAAGGCGGAGATATAAGGCTTCCCGGTGTAGAGGAATTCCCTGTAAACCTCGTCGGAGAGGAGGTAGAGGTTGTATTTTTTCACGAGGTCCCGGATGCGGCGCATCTCGTCACGCGTGTAAAGATAACCTGTCGGATTGTTGGGGTTGCAGATTAGGATGGCCTTGGTCTTAGGGGTAATCTGCTCTTCGAATTTCTCGACCGGCGGGAGACGGAATCCGTTTTCGATGGAAGTCTTCACCGGTTTGACTACAGCGCCGCAACTGATGGCGAAGGCCATATAGTTGGCGTAGGAGGGATCTGAGACTATGATTTCATCGCCAGGGTCCAGGCAGGCCATGTAGGCGAACATTATGGCCTCCGAGCCGCCGGTTGTGATGATAATCTCATCCGGGCTGAGGTCTATACCGTAGCCTGCATAATATGAGACCATCTTGGCACGAAGGCTCAGGATGCCCTGGGAAGGGCTGTATTCGAGGATGCTGCGGTCAATGCCCCTAAGCGCCTCAAGGGCGACCTCCGGAGTCCTGATGTCCGGCTGGCCGATGTTGAGGTGATAGACGTGGACGCCGTTCCTTTTGGCGGCATCCGCGTACGGAGCGAGCTTCCGGATCGGGGAGCTCGGCATTGTGCTGCTTCTGGATGAAACTATCATAGTTGTCAGTTGGTTATCTTTCCGTGGCAATAGCGGTATTTGAGGCCGCTGCCACAGGGGCAAGGGTCATCGGGAGCGACGTGGGGGACGGCCATACCGAACGGGAAGCCGTTCGGCATAAAGGCGGAGAGGGCTTCGAGGGCCTTGTCCTTCTCGACAAGGTCCGTGTAGCCTTCGCTCTTTGTCGGAGCGGGCATTTTCCACCTTTTGTAGGAATCCTCACCGTCTTCCTCCGGATCTACGGCATACTCTACCTTCAGGTTTCCGGCTTCCTTCGGCGACAGACCGCCGAGGAACCAGTTGGGAAGTATGTTGACATAGCCGGAAAGGGCTGCGAGGGCATGTTCGGCGAGGGCGGTCTCCCTGTCCGGATCGACCATGGAGAGGATGATGTCGGAGAGGGATTCCCTCCTGTCGGGATACTGGGCGCCGTACCATATATCGTGATGAAGGACAGGGACTTCCGAAGGATAATAGCCCACGGCGATGAGCGCTTTCGATAGGGCGTCGCCCTCCGGGGTATCGACTCGGAACGAGAACCAGGGGGCCGCGCTTCCGGCCTCGAGGATTTCCTCTGCCGTGAATTTGCGGAACTCCCTCGGCTCGGGCAGGAAACCGAGAAGCAGCTCGACGTCTCCGACAAGCGGCGAGACCACCAGGTCCTCGCCCTTTTCGGAGGTGTAGCGGCAAAGCTGCATCACGGAACTCGATTTCATAAGGTCTATGAAGCGGTCGGTCCCGCCGGCGAATATCTCTTCGAAAAAATCGATCATAAGATCGACGAATGTCTCGAACGGGATGACGCCGTAGAGGTTCGTCACGCCGAGAATGCCGCGCTCGAACTCGAAGCGGCCGGAGGTCTCGCCTTCCCTGATGGCCCGGTCGATCCATGGGAGGATGCAGTCATAGACGTCCTCGCTTAGGGATATCCGGCGGACGTCCTGGTCGGACTCGTCAACTTCGACTAGCCCGCAGTACTCAACCGCCGTAAAATAGTCGGGATAATCCTCCTCGATGGCCGCACCTGGGCCGGCCTCACAGAGTTCCTTGAGAAGGCGGATATCCCTCTCCGGGATTCTTGAAAGCCATTTTTTAGGGTTACGGGATATATACAGAGAAAGGGCGGAAACCATTTCGGCCTTGTGCATCCTTTCCGGGATGCTCTTGCCGAAGATGTCTCCGAGATCCGCTATCTCTCCTTTTCCGAGCGTCTCAAGGTATTGCCGAATCCTGTCCCTCATAGCTTCCCTCCGAGTATTCCCAATATAATATTATAGAGAGGAATTTTCGCAAATGATTCGGATACCCTTGCGAACACCGGAACGGTGTCGGACGAAGTGTTTCCGCCGGCGGCGGTAAAACTGACGGACAGCCTGCCGACAGGGATGTCGCCGGCAGCAGGCCTTGTTACAAGCGAAACGTCGGCGAGCTCCCCTTCCGGGACGATGTCGATACTGATCTTGCCGCTGTAGCGCTCCTTTATAGGTGAGAGGAATGCCGACTCCAGGTGTGCCGGAGCGGCAATCGTGACCCTACGCTCCACTCCGGGAGCGAAAAGGGCATCGACCTCTGCCGACAGGGCTCCTACCCTCTCGGCATAGGAGAGAAACAGCGCCCCGTCCGGGGTCAGCTCAATTCCGCTCTTGTCCCTTTTGAGGAGTCTCGCTCCGAGCGAATTTTCCAGCTCGGAAAGCGCCTGGCTCACCGCGGGCTGGCTCACGCCAAGCTCCCGCGCCGCCGCGCTCACCCCGCCGCAGTGCACAATCGTCCGAAAAACCAGTATTTTGTTATCCTCTAAAGACATTTAATTTCCAACCCATCGAAGTGCAAATATATGAAATTATTTGTATCTTTACCTGCTAAACCTAATCTAGTAAATTTTATGGTTATGAAAAAGTTTATGATTATTGTCGCTGCTATTTTGATGGCAGCACAGGGGCTGTGGGCCCAGAGTCAGGAAGAAATGATGGCGCAGATGATGCGTCCGCTTCCCAATGACCCTGCCGTAAGGACGGGCAAACTCGACAACGGCCTCACCTACTACATCCGTCACAACGCCCTCCCGGCGCAGCGCGCGGAATTCTACCTCGCGACCGACGTGGGCGCCATCCAGGAGGAGTATCCCTCCCAGGACGGCCTCGCCCACTTCCTCGAGCACATGTGCTTCAACGGCACCAAGAACTTCCCGGACAAAGGCATCCTCGACTACCTCCGCTCCATCGGTGCGGAATTTGGCCGTAACATCAACGCCTCGACCGGCTGGGAAGAGACGCAGTACATGCTCAACAATATTCCCGTCGCCCGCGAAAGCGTGGTTGACAGCTGCCTTCTCATCCTCCACGACTACTCCCATTTCGTGACCTGCGACCCCGTCGAAATCGACAAGGAGCGCGGAGTCATCATCGAGGAGCGCCGTCAGAGGAGGAACGCCTCCTGGCGTTTCCACGAGAAGAAACTCCCCTACTACTACGGCGACACCAAGTGGGCTTCCTGCACCCTCATCGGCCTGCAGGAGCACCTTGAGACCTTCAAGCCCGAAAGCCTCGTCGAGTTCTACCAGACCTGGTATCACCCCGGCAATCAGGCGGTTATAGTAGTCGGAGACATCGACGTCGATCGCACCGAGAAGAAGCTCGCAGAGATCTTCTCCGACATCCCCGCCAAGGAGAATCCGAAGGCCAAGGAGCCTATTATGATTCCCGGCCACGAGGAGCCGCTCGTCGGCATTTTCACCGACCCTGAGGCTTCTGTCTCCTCCATCGAGATGATCTGGGAGAAAGACGCCATGCCCGAGCAGTACAATGCGACCATCATCGGGAAGTCCAAGGGCCTGATGGAGGATGTCATCGCCGGTGTGATGTCCGAAAGGTTCAATGACATCACCTCCAAATCCGACTCTCCCTTCATCAGCGCCGACCTCGGCACCGGCAACCTCTGCGAGACAATGGAGGCCACTATGAGCGACGTCACACTTCGCGACGACAATATCCTCGGCGGCTTCAAGGCATTCTACACCGAGCTTGAGAAGATGAAGCGTTTCGGCTTCTCCGACGACGAAGTGGAAAGGGCCAAGACCGACATCCTCACCAACTATGAGAACAGGGTCAAGAAAGCGGAGACCCGCAAGAACCCCGAGCTCGTGCGTCCTATTATCCGCAGTTTCTTCGACAAGTATCCTTATATGGATCCCCAGACGGACTACACCCTCGTAAGCCAGATTCTCGGCCAGATCAATTCCGCCGCCCTTTCTCAGGTAGCCGCCCAGATGATCACTGAGAACAATCTTGTCGTCATCTACACCGGCCCCGAGAAGGAAGGCATAGCGACTCCGACCAAGGAGCAGCTCCTTGCCGCGATCGCCGAGGTGAAGGCTTCCGACATCAAGCCCAACGAGGCCACCTCCATCGCTAAAGAATTCCTCAATCCTTCGAAGCTCAAGGGCGCGAAGGTCAAAAAGAGCGCCGCGAGCGTCTGCTCTTCCACCGAGTGGACCCTTAAGAACGGCGTCAAGGTGACCCTCCTCCCGACCGAATACACCAAGGACCAGATTCTGTTCAAACTTTACCGCGACGGCGGACTCAGCCGCGTGGAGACCGCCGACCTCGAGTCCTTCGACAGGAGCGTATTCTCGCTCTACCTGTCGAACACCGGCGTTGCCGGCTTCTCCGGCACGGAGGTTTCCAAGATGCTCTCCGGCAAGACTGTGTATGTCCGGCCGTTTGTTTCCGAGCTTGAAAACGGCGTAAGCGGTTCGACCCGCGGCGCCGACCTGGAAATCGCCCTCCAGCTGGCGTATCTCTACTACACTGCGCCTCGCTTCGACGAAGATGAGTTCGCCACCGGCATCAACCAGATGAAGGCCATCCTCCCCAACTTTATGAGCCAGCCCAACTACAAGTTCCAGAAGGAAGCCATGAAGACGCTGTATTCGGACAACCCGCGCCGTAAGATAACCGACGAAGAGACTGTCGAGAAAGCCTCCGCCGAGACCCTCGGCAGAGTCTACAAGCAGCTGTTCTCCGATGCAGCCGGCCTCAGGATGACCGTTGTCGGCGACTTCGACATCAACGCGATCAAGCCTCTCATCGAGAAGTACATCGGATCCATACCGAAGGGCAAGGCTGCCCCGAAGTGGATTGACCGCAAGGAATATCTCGCAGAGGGAGCCATTGAGAATGTCTTCGACGCCAAGATGCAGACTCCCAAGAGCACCGTGCTCAACATCTACTCAGCTCCGGTCTCCTACAACGCCGCCACAATGGCCGCCCTCGACGCCGCGGAATACATACTTGACATCCGCTACGTCAATTCCCTCCGTGAGGATGAAGGTGGCACCTATGGCGCCCACACTTCTGCCAATGTTGAGAAATATCCCAAGGAGATCGCTTCGATTGAGACCTCCTTCGACTGCCGTCCTTCGGCATGCGATAAGCTCCGCGGCCTTGCGAAGCAGGGCATCAAGGCGCTCGCCGAGGAAGGGCCGACCGCTGAAGAGACTGCTGCCGCTATCCTCAATCTCCAGAAGAAGATTCCTGAGAACAGGCTTTCCAACCCCTACTGGAGAAACAACATCGAGGACTTCTACGAATACGGCTTCGACTACGACAAGGAGTACGAAGCTGCCGTCGCCGCCCTTGACGCCGCCAAGATCCAGGCTGCCGTCAAGTCCATCCTGGACGCCGGCAACCTCATCGAGATCGTCATGACCCCCTCCGCCGACTCCGTTGAAAAAGAGTAGGTTGGAGACGGCCGAGCACTAAAAAAAGACAGCCAAAGACTGTCTTTTTTTAGTGCTCCCTTAGGGGCTCGAACCCTAGACACCCTGATTAAGAGTCAGGTGCTCTACCAACTGAGCTAAGGAAGCGTATTTTCCTTGTGACCCGTTCGGGGCTCGAACCCGAGACCCCCACATTAAAAGTGTGATGCTCTACCAACTGAGCTAACGAGTCCTCCATTTGGGGACTGCAAAGGTAGTGAATATTTTTAAATAATCAAGTTTTTGCAAAAACTTTTTGCAAAAAAATAACGGCCCGAAATTGCTTCGGGCCGCATTTTTTTTCGAGACGTGCCTTTATTACTCGGCAGGAGCGATAGCGCCCATGGGGCAGGCGTCGGCGCAGGTACCGCAATCAATGCAGATGGCGGGATCGATGCTGTAGACGTCGCCTTCGGAGATAGCTCCGGAAGGGCACTCACCGGCGCAGGTGCCGCAGGCGATGCAAGTCTCGGGGGAAATTTTGTAAGCCATAATCTGAATAGTAATTGTGTTGATGTTTGCAAACGGTGCGAATTTACAAAATATCTTTAAATTTTCCTTCCATTTTATTAGTTTTGCACTGTGAGAGTCAATTTTTTCATACTCTGTGCAGCACTCGCCCTTGCCGGAGGATGCCATCTGAGGGCCGCCAAGCCCGTCGAGGTCCCCCCCGAGGAAGATCCGTTGGAGTATTCAGGCGGAGTGGAAGAGGTGGAGGACAGCGCGTCTGCAGCTGCCCTGGAGATGATGGCAGGAGACCCGGCAGTTTCTGAGAAGGTGACTGTTCCCGTCGCTTCTTCGAAGAAGGGCGTCGCGGTCGGCGGCATAGCCGAGTTCGACAGGACGGTCCACGATTTCGGCGACATTCTCGTGACCGCAGGTCCCCAGAGCTGCACTTTCAAAGTCAAGAATATCTCCGACAAGCCGTTCAGCATCTACGAAGTGGTGTCATCATGTGGCTGTACGGAAGCGACATGGACAAAGACTCCGGTCGAGCCGGGCAAGAGTGGGAGCATCAAAGCGACTTTCCAGAACGAGGACGGTCCCCTGCCCTTCGACAAGACCCTGACCGTCTATATCTCCACTCTGCCCAAGCCGGTGGTCCTCCGGCTACGCGGCAATGTCAGCGAGACGAAGAAATCCCTCTCCGAACTCTATCCTGTCGCAGTAGGGCCGCTGTCCTTCCGGACCATGCCTCTCAAAGCCGGCAATCTGGAGCAGGGCGAAAGCCGCTCCGACGAGGTCCCCGTCGCCAACACAGGCAGCGCCCCGGTCGAAGTCCGGTTCACCGACGTCTCCCCGCAGCTGTCGATCTCCGTCGAGCCCAACCCCGTCCCCGCCGGCGGGACCGCGACCCTTACGTTTACCATCCGTTCCGACCGTTCCCTGTGGGGCAAGAATATTTACAACGCCAGCCTTAACGGCAAGAAAATCAGCATTGAAGCTTTCACAAAGGAGAATTTCGCCTCCTGGAGCGACGCCGAGCGGAAGGCCGGCTCCCAGCCCGTCTTCGAGACCTCCACCGCCGACTTCGGCGCCGTCGATGCCGGCACTCCTGTCAAAGCCACTTTCTCGTTCGAGAACATGGGCAAAAGCGAGTTCCGCTGCTACAAATCCGACTGTGACACCCCAGCTGCCAGCGTCGGTCCCGTCCCCACCCTCGCTCCCGGCGCCAAAGGCACCTTCGACGTCACCCTCGACACATCCTCCCTCCCCCGCGGCGAAGTCACCGTTTACATCATCCTCACCACCAATTCCCCCCTCCGCCCCCTCGTCAACCTCTTCCTCGTCGGCGTTGTAAAATAACCCCGTGGGAGAAGGGCAAACACTCCCCACCATTTAACCCCGTGGCGGCAAAGTACCTGACACACAGAGCTTTACGCAAAAGCCTATGCTCCTTCTGGCGCATAGGCTTTTATCCAACTCGCTGTACCACACAACGTTAACCGCCACGACTCAACGACATATAATTCGGTGCAAGCATAACAGGCCAGGGGGACTCCGCTATTCGCTACGGCCCCTCCCATTGTCTACGGCGTCCTCGAAACGAGGACTTGTATCCAACGGGCCCCTCCCCCTTCCCTTGTCCGGGGGTGGACAAGCCCCCTGACCTGTTATGCTCACACCGAACCACTGAGTTGGCGTGTTTAGAGGAGCGAAGCGACGAGGGCGGCTGCAGCCGCCGTGCCGGAACGGCAGTGAGACTTGCTTGCAAGTCGAACAGTGAAGGCACCGACCGGAATGAAATGAAGGTCGCATTCCCCCTCACAGGGGGATGTCGCTCTGCGACAGGGGGTGTAACAGCTGCCGTTTTTGTTTTTTGCCCGACGGGCAAAAATATAGACTAACAAAGGCCTGTGCGGTGGCGGCAGAAGGGGCCTGGGGAAAGCATTCCCCAGTGAATCAGCGTAGCTGGCGTTCTTCGAAAAGACCCCGAACATCACGAAGATGTCCGGGGTCTCGAAGAACGGCAGCTACCTACTCTCCCAACTGGTGGGTCAGTACCATCGGCGATGGTGAGTTTAACTTCTCTGTTCGGAATGGGAAGAGGTGGGTC
>JAFXVX010000021.1 GCA_017534745.1 Bacteroidales bacterium
ACCGGTGTCGCCGTGAGGGCCGCCGATGACGAACTTGCCCGTCGGGTTGACGTGGAGGATGAACCCTTTGTCGAACAGGGCCGCGGTCTCCGCAGGGAGGGCCGCCTTGACCCTCGGGAGGAGGATATTCTCCACGTCGGCGCGGATTTTCTCCTGCATGGCCTTGTCAGAGTCGAATTCGTTGTGCTGCGTGGAGATCACTATGGTGTGGACCTTCACGGGCTTTCCGGTCTCCCCATTATATTCTATGGTATATTGGCTCTTGGCGTCCGGCCTGAGGTACGGCATCAACTGCGGCTCCCCGTGGCGGATGTCGGCGAGGATCTTGAGGGTGAGGTGGCTCAGGTACAAGGGGAGGGGCATATAATCCTCGGTCTCACGGCAGGCGTAGCCGAACATCATGCCCTGGTCGCCGGCGCCCTGGTCGAGCGGATTCTCCCGCACGACGCCGCGGCCGATGTCCGCGCTCTGCTCGTGGATGGCCGACAGCACTCCGCAGGAGTTGCCGTCGAACATGTATTCAGCCTTGTCGTAGCCTATGTCGTTGATTACGTTGCGCACGACCGCCTGGACATCAACCCAGGCCTTCGACGTGACTTCGCCCATCAGGACGACCATGCCGGTCGAGCAGAAGGTCTCGCAGGCGACCCTGGATTCAGGGTCCTGCCTCAGGAATTCATCGAGGACAGCGTCGGAAATCTGGTCCGACACCTTGTCAGGGTGTCCCTCGGACACCGACTCTGACGTAAAGAGATAAGTCTTCATTTTTAGCATTTTTTCACGTGGTTGCAAGCATGCAAATCTGTCCACGTCGTATTTTAATATCCATTCCGATCCATCTCACGGGCGATGTCTTTCGCCTTGATGGTCTCTCTCTTGTCGTACTCCTTTTTACCCTTTGCAAGGGCGATCAGGAGCTTTGCGTATCCGCTTTCCGAAATGAAAAGCTTCACGGCTACTATGGTCAGGCCCTTCTTCTTGTCCTCGGCTCCGAGGTGCCGCAGTTCGCGGCGCGTAAGGAGGAGCTTGCGGTCCCGCATCGGCTCGTGCTGCCCCCAGGATCCCGCCTTGTAGGTCGAGATGTTCATCCCGCGGACATAGAGCTCGCCTCTTTCAAAGTAGCACCAGGCGTCCTGCAACGACACGCGGCCCTCGCGGATGGACTTTATTTCAGTCCCGACGAGGCGTATGCCGGCCGTGAAGGTCTCCAGAAACTCGTAGTCGAAGGAGGCCCTCCTGTTGGTCGCGGTAACTTTGCTCTTCGCCTTCGCCATAGTGGGCGCAAAGATAAGGAAAAATGAGCAAAAAGAGTTCATCTTTCTGCTCATTTTATTAAGGAGATACTCTCGGCCTTTCGGCCTCGGTATGACAGGAGTTGGCGGCCTCGGTATGACAGGAGTTGGCGGCCTCGGTATGACAGGCTATTCCGGAACGGATAGGAGGGTGAACTGGGCGCTGCCCTGGTAGCGGGTGAGGATGCCGGTCATCGAGATGGCGCGCGCACCGCTGCGGACGTCGGCCGGTAGCTCGACGTCGGCGAAGCGGGAGTAGCCGCTCGTACGGACCTGGACTTCCTTGTCGCCGTACATGAAGTAGTGGCTGACGGACTGTGCCTGCGGGTGGGCGATAATCTCCTGCTTGTAAGGAATCACATAGCCGAAATTGGCCTCCGTCGTCATGGCGGTGCCTATCGTGCCCGAGCCGTCGCCGATCTCCACGTCATCCCACACGCCGGACTTCGCCATGGCGCCGAAGCGGTCCTTGGTGAGGGCCCAGGTCTTGATGCCGAAGGTGTAGTCCTCGCCATCGACCTTTGTCGTGGGGGATGAGAGGAACACCCTGTTCCAGGACTCGTTTTTGGTGTGGTTGAGGTTGGGGTTCGGGTAGAACAGGCAGAAGATTTCCGTGCCGCCCACGGAGTTGCCGTAGGTCACTCCGGTGAGGGTCACGAGGCGTCCCACCATAGAATCCTTTGTCAGATCGTCTGCCGCAGGATTGACCATGGGCTTGATCCTCTGCTCCTCCGGAAGGACTGCTCCGCGGAAGATGTGGCTGTCGATGATGGCGGGAAGGTCTATGTAGGCTGTCTCGTACTCGGGGACTTCCTTCTGGTAGCCCAGCATGTATTCGCGCCATTCGTCGCCCAGAATACCGAGCTGGAGGAGGCCGCTGCCGCCCCACTTGCCGCTCTTGTATCCGTATTCACCGATGGTGAGGCCGTTGCAATAGACATAGAGGATCTGGCCGACCTTGTAGTCGTCGTAGGACGAAGACCTTCCAAGTTTGAGGTCGAGGCCTCCGGTCTGGTCCTGGATGTAGATCTCGCGATAGACGTTGCCGTTCTCGTCGGAGGTCGTAATTTCTCCGCGGAGGACGTAGTCCTTCTTGATCTCAACCGGAGTACCGTGGTTCCTGTATAAGGCCTTGATTTCGGAAACGGTCGTGAATTTAGCTACACCGAAAGCGTCGAGCACTTCCTGGTCGGTCCAGACTTTATAGGGTTCGCCGGAGTCGCCGGGGTTCGAGAACACCGGCTGGAACTCCTCTTTCAGACTCTGGCAGGATACGGCCGCAGCGAGGGCGGCGAGGATTATTATTGACTTTTTCATACTCTTTAGAATCTGAAGTAAACATTAAGCATGTAGTTGATACCGCTCATGTAGAAGTACTTGGAGTCGAAGCGGTAGTAGCGGTCCTTGTTCTCGGTGTTATCGACCATACGGGTCTGCTCGTAACCTCCGGTCTTGATGTTCTTGTTGTTGAGCATGTTCTTGAGGTTGGCGGAGAAACCGATGTTGTACTTGCGCTTGATGTACCAGGACTTGCCGACGGAGGCGTTCAGGAGGAACGCCGGGTCGAATTTCTCCTGCTGGGTCATGTACATGAGTTCGTCAGGCTCGATCGTGTAGTCCGGACCTGCCGCAGCGTATTCGGTGCGGTAGAGCGGGTTCATGTCGAGGTAGGCCTCGGCGAACGCCTGGAAATCGAGCTCGAAGAACCAGTAGTTGATGCTGTAGCTGAGTCCGACGGACGCGGCGAGCTGCGGGATGGAAGGCACGTAGTGCTTCTGCCAGCGGTAGATCTCGTTGGTGTAGTTGCCGTAAACATCCTTCTTGAGGACAGGGTTCTTGCTCCAGAAGGTAACGGGGACCTCGGTCACGTTCTTGAGGTTGTCACCGTCCTTGTAGAGGTAGGAGACCCTTTCGGCGCTGTTGTCCACCGTCTGGATGAAGGTCGGGGTCGAAGTGTAAACGTTGCGTCCGAACGCGAGGGCTCCCTGGATATAGAGGTTGTCAACAAAATAGGTCGGAATCTTGAAACCAAGTTCGAAGCCGATGTGGCGCTCGTCGATGCCGCGGAGGGCGAAGTTGGAGAACGCGTTCTGCAGGTCATCGTAGGCGCTCATCACCTTGGACTGGTTGCGGATGGTGGTGTAGTATCCGGTCGCCCTGATGTTGATTCCCTTGCCGCTCCACTGCCAGTTGAGGTCGGCGGAGAAGGTCTTGACCGGGAGGTTCTGCATCATGGTGTTGCGCGTACGGGGCGAGATGAAGGTCTGGTTGAACGTCGGGGCGTCGGAGAAGTAGCCGACGTTGGCGTAAACCCTCATGTTGCCGCCTATGACGTAGTTGAGGTTGAGCTTGGCGCCATAGACCGGCGTCCCGTATTTGTCGGACTTGCCGTAGGAGGTGTCCTTGGAGGACATCGACTTGGCAAGGACTTTCCTCTCGCTGAGGGAGAGGTCGGGGTAGATGCCGGCGATCTCGTCGGCGGTCACCTCACCGGGGAAGAGGCCCTTGCGTACCAGGCCTTCCCTCCAGAACTGCCTGTAGCCGAGCTTGAGGCCGAGGGTCGCGCTGAAGTTGCCGAGGACTCCCTTCGCCGTGCCCCATACATTGAAGTCGCGGGTGTGGGCGTAGTAGTCGTAGCCGTACTTGTCTCCCTTGTGGAGGACGCGGGTCTGGCCGCTCTGCAGGTAGTAGTTGAGGTCGTTCTGCGTCTTATAAGGGGTGGCGGCGTAGTCGCGGTCGGCGAAGTTGTCCACGTCGAGGAAGTACTCGCCGCCGAGGAGGTCCGCTATTATTTTATAGTATTCAGTACGGTTGATCCTCAGGTTCGCCCCGGCGTTGACGGTGAGCCAGTCGAGCGGGCGGAGGTTGAAGGTCGCAGCGAAGTTGAAATCGTGCTGATCCGTACGGCGCTCTTCCTGGACGTACTTGGAACGGCCGCCTTCGCTCATGCGGTTGACGTTGTAGAGCCTGTCCCAGTTGAGGTGGACCACATCGGGCACTTCGTCGTACCAGGCCTGCTCCGCCGCGGCCGCCTTGTCCGGATTGTTCCTCTTCATGTTGGGATCCGGGTTGTAGAAGTAGCTCGGGAGGTTGCGGTAGTAGTCCGGCCTCGGGTCCTGGGCATTGTACCAGTCGAGGGCGGTGTAGCCGTTCTTGCCAAAGCGGTAGAGGGCCGTCAGGGACATGTTGAATTCCTCGGAAGGGGTGTACTCGTACTTGAGGACCGCGACCGGCTCGTGCGTCTTGCGGACGCGGGCGTTGCGGACCTTGCCGTTCTGGTAGCCCCAGTTGGCGTTGTACATATTGTCGCCCATGAGGTCATAAACCTCCTGGGTGGATGCCATCTGCGCGCCCCTCTGGCCGGGGGTGCCGAAGAAGATGAGGCTCAGCTTATGCTCGTCGCCGAAGTACTTGTCGGCCGCGAGGTAGTAGGCGAACGAACGGTAATAGACACCGTCGATCCAGTCGTTGCCGCCGAGACGGGCGGAAACGTTGGCCGCGAACGCCCAGCCGTTGTCCATCTTGCCGGTCGCGTAGGAGGCCATGACGCGGAGGCGGTAGAGGGCGCTGTTGGTCATGAGGCTGAGCCTGAGGCCCTTGCGCATCGAAGAGGCGTCGCCGAAGATGTTGGTGATACCGTTGTAGCCGCCGAATCCGTACTCGGAAGTCTCAAGACCGGTGGTGCTCTCCTTGGAACGGGTCGCCTCGTTGAGGCCGCTCCAGAGGGAGAACGGGGTGTATCCCGTCACGGCGTCGTTCATCCGGATACCGGCGAACGCGACGTCCTGCGACTCTGAACTGTAGCCCCTCGCGCGGAAGCGTACGGCGCTGAAATTGAAACTGGCGATGTTGTTGAACACGTCGTTGGAGCCGAAGAGGACCGTCGGGTTGTCGGCGTAGCCGGAGTCGTCCATGTCAAACTCCGTGAGCGACTCGTCCTCGGTCTCGTTCACCGTCCTCGTGCTCGTCAGGGAGAGGTTGAACATGTTCTTGACCGCACCGTCAACGACGGCGAGGTTGACCTGCTGCTCGAGGTATTCGGGCGCCGCGATGACGAGGGTGTAGTTGCCGTCCTCAAGGCCCGGGATGAGGAAGTTGCCTTCCGCGTCCGAGGAGACCGTCGAGACCTCCGCCGCGCCCTTCATGAGGACGAGGCGGGCGTTCTCGATCGGAGTCTTCCCTTCACGGCTCACGACCGTACCCTTGACGCCTCCGGTGTTTTCCTCCTGGGCGAAGGCGGACGCTGCTGCAAAGAGCAGCGCGAGGGTTATTATGGTTATTTTTCTGGTCATATCGGGTTATTTCTGGATAACGATGTAGGTGGGGTAGTGGTCGGAGTAGCCGCCGATGAAGGCGCCGCCGGAGAAGGTACGGAACGGGGTGTCCTTGTACTGGCCGGACTGGTTGACCATGAACGGCTTGTTGAAGATCCTGGCGTAGTAGCGCTTCTTCCCCTTCTTGATGCAGGGCTGGATCTGCAGCGTGCCTTCGGGGGCGTGGGAGAGGGCCTCGTTGACAAGGATGCAGTCGTAGATGTTCCACTCACCGCGGTAGGCGAGGGAACCGTAGCCTGCCTTCAGCATCGAGACGAACGGGGAGAAGTAATCCTCCGGACCTACGTCCTCGATCTTTTCCTTGCCGTGGAGATAGATGGCCATCGACTCGTCGGTCGGATTGTCGTTCATATCTCCCATGACGACGCACTTGATGCCGGGGTATTTTTCCATCATCTGCAGCGAGTGCTCATAGATGATCTCGCCTCCGCGGGCGCGGAGGTCCTGGCCCTTGCCGCCTATCCTGGAAGGAAGGTGGCAGACGTAGAAGGCGAAGTGCTCGCCGTCGATAATCCCGTGGACCATGAGGATGTCACGGGTGCGGAAGCGCTCCTGCTCCTCCTGGTTGAGCGAGAAGGTGATGGCCGTGGAGTTGAAATCGAAGGGAATCGATTCACTCTCGACGACTTTCATCTGCTCCGGCTTGTAGAGGAGGGCCACATCGACGCCGCGGCGGTCGGGACCGTCGTAGTGGACGATCTGGTAGTTGGCCTCGGCGATCGCCGGCTCGGAGACGAGGTCTTCGAGGACGTGGCGGTTCTCGATCTCGCTCACACCGAGGACGGTGTGCCAGCGGCCGTTGTCAACCTTCATCGCCGCGATGACCCTCGCCATGTTGGCGAGCTTCTTGGCGTATTTGACTTCGGTCCACTGGTTACCGCCGTCGGGGAGGTATTCGTAGTCGTTCTTCCCTTCGTCGTGGTAGGTGTCGAAGAGATTCTCAAGGTTGTAGAACCCTATGATATAAGTCCTCTTGCCTGCACCGTAGCATGAAGATGCCACGGTAAGCAGCAGGACAAGGGCTATTGAAACTATCCTTTTCATTTACTTCCAGTTTGCAAGTGTCGTTTCAGGGTCTGCAGTCTTGATTTCAGTAGCCATGGCCTCTCCATAGATACTGGCGAAGGAGGCGAAGAAGACCTCGCCGGTCTTACTCTCGACATCCTTGACTGTCGTAGCGTAATTCATGAAGTCCTCACCTGCGATGCTGGCGGAGTGGGGCAGGTAGAAGGCTGCCGCGGAGAACTCTCCGGTCGGATCGCCCTTCTTGTAGCGGAGAAGGACCTTGTAGTAGGCGTCGGGAACCCTTGCGGCGCGGCCCCTTGAGGTGCCGGACCAGGCGGAACTGCTGTCGTACTTGGCGCCCGTGCAGACGTACAGGGTGTCGCTCGCGGCGGAATAGACGCGGACCTTGTTCTCAAGGTCGAGCCAGATGCCGCCGTTGAAGTCGTAATTCTGAGGCGTTATATTGGTCGAGTAGAAGGTCGAACGATTGGCCTCGGAGGCGAGACGGTCGGCTGACGGGAGCTGGTGTCCCCTGACCCAGCCGCCTCCGTAGCTTCCTCCGCCGAGGTTGATCTGCTTGTCCTCGGGGACGCAGGGGTCTATTTCGCCCCACTTGTCAACACGCTCGCCGGAGCCGCGGAGGCCCGGGTTGAGCGGGTAGGCGACCCACGGCGAGATCGCCGCGTCGGGGTCGAAGTAGCAGGACCAGTTGCGGATGCCGGAGGTCTTGAGGTTGATATAGGGGTTACCGTTCATGTCGTGGGGGGCGAAGATGAGTCCGCTCCTGCCCATGCGCGGAAGTTCAAGCCACTGCGGGACGCCGGTCGAGGCGGCCCCGGTCTGGGTGAGGATTGTCGAGACTTTGTTTTCCGGGGTGCGGATGACGATGCGCACGTCGCGCGGGTTGCTGCTCGGGTTCTGCTCGCAGGAGATGCTGACGGTGGCGAAACCGTCGCCCTCGGCGGGATCGAAGCTGCACCAGCCGGTCTCCTCACAGAGGTATTCTGCGGAAAGCGTCCAGTGGGCCGCTGCACCTACAGTGAGTTCCACCGACCCGCCGCTTCCGGAGACCCTTGCTTCGGCAAGCGTGAGCACGGGAATCAGCTCATACTTGTCCTTGCAGGAGACGGCCGCCAGGGACAGTGCGAGAAGCACTGCCACCGGCGCCGCTGTTTTGAGCCAACTAAATATCTTTTGCATGGCAGTCGGTTTTATTTCGTGTAGGTCACTTTGATGCTGGTCGCACGGACCTGGTTGGTCTCGGCCGTGAAGCTGACGGTGTCGGAGGAGCCTGTCCATGTGCCGATCTTTCCGTCATAGGAGTAACCTTCCTGCGCAGTAAAGCATCCGGGGCCATACTGGGATGTGTTGTTGGCGGTGCAGGTGAACACGATCTGTGTGATCTTCATTCCGGAAGAAACTGAGAACGTTATGGTCTGCTTCTTAAAGATCCTGATGCTGTCCTCTGCGATAGTTCCGCTGCTTATGCTGACATTGACTTCTTCCAGCTTGCCCGAAAGGGCCGTGCTGGATCCGCTCATGCCGCCGGCGTTGGAAGGGGTAAACTCTACCGTACCGCCGGAGCCGCTGGAGGCAGCGGCCTGCGTGATGGTGATGGTCTGGTTGACGGAGGCGTCGGTGCAGACGAGGGTCAGCGTGTAGGTCTTGGCAGAGGTCGCGGTGTTGGCCGCGAAGCTGACGGTGACGGCCGCGTCAGCGTTGCCGTTGGCGGGGCTGACCGACGCGCCGCTTCCTGCAGTGATGCTCCACGCGGCGTTCGCCTTGACGTGCAGCGTCGTGCTCGTCGCGGTCGCGGCAACGCTGATGCTGTTGCCTTCCGTGACGCGGCAGTACTTCGCATCCGGGTCCGCCGCCTGAACGTCGGTCACGATGATGCTGAGGTATTTGCTGTTGACGTTCTTGGTGTTGTAGTAACCTGTCACTATGACGTCGTTGTCCAGAAGTCCGTCAAGGAGAGCCGTCATATCTGAGGACGGATAGGTGGCGGAGAGCCTGTTCTCCGCTCCATCCTTCCTGAAGTTGTAGTAGTTGCCGTCCTTGGTCAGGGCGCCGGTGAAGGTAATGTAATCTGCGGCGGTCGCATCGTAAGTGTCGATGTTTGGCGTGATGTCAACAACCGCTGTCCTCGGAATGTTGTTGCCGGAGGTAATTACTGTAATCTCGGCCGGATTCGTCACCTCGGGGAGTTTGTAGTAAATCTTCATCTTGCCCTTGAGGCTGACCTTGTCGCCGAGCTTGAGGGTCGATGAAGGAGCGGAGCTGGTGAATACGTAGCAGTTGGTCGTGCCGTCGGTGATGACGAATCCCTTCTGCGTGAAGGCAGCAATAATTGCGTCGCCGATAGTTACGTCAACGCCATCGGCTGTCGCCTTTGCCACAGCGGCGGTCACAGTATCACCCGTGCTGACGCCCTGGGCGAGTTGGGTGATGGTGATGGTCTGGCGGACGGAAGCGTCGGCGCAGGTGAGGAGGATCTCGAAGACCCTGTTCTCACTCGTCGTGTTGGCCTCGAAGGTCGCGGTCACCTCGGCGTTGGCGTTGCCGGAGGCCGGATTGACGGACTGGAATCCCACGGCATCGGGAGCCTGGAGGGTCCAGGCGGCATTCGCTATGATGTTGAACTTCGCGCTGGTCGTCTCTGCGGGAACTTCGATAGCAGTCTTGTCGGCATGGCAGTAGGAGCCGCTGGCCGCGACAGCCTCGGTGAGGATGATGTTGATGAGCTTCTTGCCGGTGTTCTTTGTGTTGAAGTAGCCGGTGATGGTCACCTCGGAGTTGTTGAGTCCGTCGAGGACAGTCGTGAGGGCGCTTGTCGGCTGGCTCGCGGAGAGTTTCCATGTCGCGCCGGACTTCGAGATGTTGTAGTAGTTGCCGTCCTTGGCGAGGGTGCCGGTGAAGGTGATGTAGTCGGCCTTGTCGGAGTCGTAGGTGTCAACTGTCGAGGTGATGTCCTTGAGCTCGGTCCTCGGGACGTTGTTGTCGGAGGTGGCGACTGCGATGTCCTTAGGTTCGGTCACTTCAGGCAGGCCGTAGTAGGTCGTCTTGTTGCCCTTGAGGCTGACCTTGTCTCCGATCTTGACTGAAGGGGTTGCGTTCTGATAGACGTAGCAGTTGTTGGTGCCGTCGGTCACCACGAAGCCCTTGGTCGTGAGAGCCGCGACGATGGCGTCGGAGACGGTTACCTCTGAGCCGTCCTCGGCCGAAACAACATCGCTCACGGAGCCTTCCACGACTACGATCTGGCCTTCCTCGAAGGAGAGAATCTCGCCGTTGCTCATCTGGGGCGAGCCGTTGTATGTGCTGTACTTGCCACGGATCTTCAGGGTGCCGTTTTTCGCGAGCCTGTCCTTCCAATCGTCCCAGTTGGACGGAAAGGCGCACTGGAGGGTCTTGCCTCCTCCGGCGATATTCACTCCATAGTAACTGCTGGAAGCAGAGGCAAGGGAGATAGAGGTGACCTTGCCGACAACGTCGTAGGCGAGGTTTTCATCCTTTTTATCAAGGAATTCTGCGACGGTGACCTCTTCGAATTCGGTCTGGACTTCCTCATGGACTCCGTTGAGGTCATAGAGGAAACCGTTGTTCTGCTCTGTCTCGATGGTGCCGTTGTAGTTGGTCAGTTTGCCGTAGATTATGACGTCGTCCTTGACATTGATGTCGGTGTCGCCGGTCTTGAACTTGCGGTTGCCGAGATAGAGGACGTGGTAGCAGTAGAAGTCCTCCTGGGAGGAGTTGCCGTCGTCGGAGATGTAGAAGTCGGCGTTGCCGTAGGAAATGTTCTTGGTGTAGGTGTTGGAAATCTTGTGGATCTTACCCTTGACGAAGTACTTCTTGCTCAAGTCGCTGGTCGGGTCGAGGACGAGCTCTCTGGCTTCCTGCACCGAGAAGGCTTTTTCAGGGCTTAGGCCGTCACTGGCTTCAAGCTCGCCCTGCTGGGTCACAGTCAGGGTCGCATAGTGGTAGTAGCCGCAGCGGAAAACGACGGTCGCCTTGCGGGGCTTTCCGGTGTTTGCGGAAGCGGCCCAGACGGAAAGGGAGGCGTCGCCTTTGCCCTTGTCCTGACTGATGTTCAGCCAGTCGGCGGTCGATTTAACCGTCCAGCTGTCGGAGGCGTAAACCTCGAATGAAGAGCTGGCGTTGTCTTCTTTAGTGAGATAAATCTCGGCAGGATCCAGTTGGACGCCGAGAATCATCTTCTTCTTGGAGTCGCAGGAAGCGATCGCGAGGACCGCCAGCGCGGCGAGGAAGAGGGTTTTGAGTTTCATTTTGGTATTGTTTATGTGTTGTTTCGTGTCAGTCCACAAATGTAACAAATCTTTTCATCATTCCCAACCAATCACTCCGCACTTATCACCTTGCCCGCAGCGCCGCAGCAAAAATTGTAAAGATTTTTCTCATACCACAAAAATATGCATTCCCCCGTAAAATAACAATCCCGCTCCGTCGTCAGTCATCTCTGGCGCCAGCGAAGTCTCCCATCGAAAACCGGAAATTTTGAATAGTGGGAGATTTTGGTTAATATTGTGGACTTGAAAGTATTAACGAAGTATGAAAAGGACTGTTATCATATTCGCGGCGGCGCTGGTGGCGCTGATGGCGATCGCGGGTTGCAAAAAAATGAAAACCAAAGGGCAGGACGATGATATCTACGTCGCTGCGAAGAGTGTCAGCCTGAACCGCTCACAGGAGACCATCGAGATTGACGGCACTGTGACGCTGTACGCCACCGTGGAGCCCTGGAATGCGACATACAAGTATGTGACGTGGACATCCTCGAATGAGTATGTCGCCACCGTTTCAGAGGACGGCGTCGTGAAGGGCGTCCACACTGGCAACGCGACCATCACCGCAACGACCACAAACGACCTCACGGCCACATGTAAGATCGAAGTCGTAGCCGAAAAGATCGCCGTGACAGGGATCAGCATCGAGCCGTCCTCCAACGTTATTAAGGTCGATGGGGGGACCCGCCTGACCGTCAAGTTCTCCCCTTCCAACGCGACCAACCACCATGTCACCTGGAGTTCCGACAGGGACGACATCGCTTCCGTCGATAACGATGGACTGGTGACCGGCCACGGCCAGGGTACAGCGACCATCACCGCAATATCCGAAGACGGCGGCAAGGAAGCGACTGCGACCGTCAAGGTCGTCCAGCCTTTCACCAGCATCTCCATCACCGCTCCCACCCAGAGCGATTACCACTTCAAGGACGGCAAGTTCAAATACGTCGTCGGAGAGACCTTCCAGCTGCAGGCGGTCGGCGAGCCGTCGGATTCCGATGACGAGATTGAATACCGCGTGTACGGCTGGGGCAACAACAATTACCTCAACTACTTCAACATCAGCGAGACCGGCCTGGTAGAGGCAATCGGTCCATACACGAGTTGCAAGGTTTCCGCGAGATCGAAGGCTGACAAGAGCGTCGAGGCCGTGTTCACTTTCAACGTCCTTGCCGCTCCGGAGCATATAAGGCTTGTCACCAGGCAGGAAGACGCCGAAGTCCAGGTGTACGAATACTATCCAAACTATAGAAGGAACACGCAGTACCTCGGACGAGGCGTGACGCAGAAATTCAGGGTCCTGGTGGAGCCGTCCACCGCTCCGCAGGATGTCAGGATTTTCGGGGAGCCATCATGGGGTATTGTTAACGCAAGCATCACCGACGGAATCCTAAGCGTCGAAGTTCCTTACAACACAGCAGCTTCCACCACGTCCAACGAGGTGAAATTCACCATCACCCTTGAGGCTACCAGCAATGGCCATACTGATGAGTTCACTTTCAAAGTGTGCCGCTATGACCCGTACAAGGTAAAGGTGGGCGACCTTATCGCCAAGGACGGGAAAATCTACGATGGCGGATACCGCGGCTATGGCGTGTTCGAGGATTCCATCCGCAAGGACGGGGATGACAACAGCATCATCGCCTGGCTCGGAGACAAGCACACCACGGAAGATCCGTTCTGGAGCATGTGCAAGCCGTCGGAAGGTCTCAAGACGGCAAAAGGTGCCGTCATCCACGGCATCGCCATTCCGGTCAACATAGACCACCTTTACAGGACCTCCGAAACATCGGGAGAGTATTATTACGACAAAGATGGAAACGACAACTTCATCCTCGATTCCAATAACCTTCCAACCAGTTGGCTGACAACCGATGATCGCAAGAATCTCCTCCGCAGCACTTCCGCCAAGCACAGTGCGATTTTCAACACCTGTGTCCACGTCTACACCAACCAGGGAAGGGGCTCCACCTGGGAGATCCGACCAGCCAATTTCTTTGTTGACTACCACACCGTATTCCCCGGAGAAAGCGGCCATAGCGCAAGCGACATCCCGAAAGACAATTATTCCTTCTGGGGAGCATTCGGCTATAACTACTCCGGCTCGGCTTCCTTCGGCAACTATGCGAAAAAAGAGGGCAGCATCGCCGGCACGTACATGACCACATGGCTGTGGCCGACGATTGCTGACTTCTACTCAATCTTCACCGGTGGAGACAACCCGACCGGCCTTCAGACATTCAAAGAAAGCATCCCCTACAGCGCCAGTGAGAAACAGAGGGAAATCTTCGTCCATAGCGCAAAACAGGCAGGCTTTACGCTGACTTACGATTACTGGTGGTGGCTGGCCAACGAGTCCGGCAGGGAGTCTTCAGGCGACAAAATCCTGCGCCTCACCCAGGCAACCATACAGGACGACAACAGCGGTCTCACCATCAACACCAACGTTCTCCACAAGAACGACACTTGGAAGGCCTACGTCCTGCCGATCAGGTACTTCTAATCTGTCATTCCGAGCGAAGCCGAGGAATCTATCTCAGTACATCGCTGATCACCAGCCCGGCCAGGGTGAAGCCGAAGATGCCGGTGATGTGAGCGAAAGTGCCGTTGACGACGGCCTTGGACGTACTGCCGCCGGAGGGTTCTGAAGGGTCCTCCGGCTCGCCTTTATTGGGGAGGACTTCATCGTCATAGACGCAGAGGAAGGGCTTCGCGGGCTCCTTCCCCTCGCGGCGCATCTTTTTGCGGAGCGCCGAGCCGAGCGGACAGCCGCGAACCGACCAGAACTCCGCGACGCGGACTTTGGTCGGGTCCACCTTCAGCCCGGCGCCGAGGGCGGAGTAGAACCGCGCCGGCGAGGCTGCCGCCCGCATTATCAGAGTTATTTTATCTTTGAGTGAATCGATGCAGTCGATGACGGCGTCGTATGCGGCGAAATCGAACTCGTCTGCGGTCTCCTCGCAGTAGATTTTTTGAATAGCCTCAATCTCAGCTTCGGGGTTGATGGCGAGAAGGCGGTCGCGGAGCGCTTCGACCTTCGGGCGGCCGACCGTAGTCGTGTCGGCCATCGCCTGGCGGTTGATGTTGGTGACGCTCACAGTGTCGGAATCGACGATGGTCAGGTGCGTCACGCCTCCGCGCACGAGCGCTTCCGCGCACCAGCTCCCGACGCCGCCAACCCCGAGCAGCGCGACCCGCGCCGCCCCGAGCTTCGCCATCCCCTCAGGCCCGACGAGCAGCGCCGTCCTTGAGTAAATTTCTTTTGTCATTCCGAGCGAAGCCGAGGAATCTCTACTTATTCAGCAGGGAGTCCGCGTGGTGCGTCACCGTGACGGATTTGATGACCGCCTCGCCGATGGGGCTTTTTGAGATTGTCATTTTCACCGAGGCGAGGATGTCGCCGTTGAACTGGGTCGTGTACTTGCAGACGCCTGTGCCGCCGGCGGGGATGGTTATGTTCCCGACGCGGATGCCGTTGCTGACGGCGGTCTGGAGCACGTAGTCCATCTTGATGCGGAAGTCGTTGCTGTTGATGAAATGGACGGTGAAGTTTTTCTCCGGGCCCTCGGCGCAGGTCACGGTAACGCCCTGTATGTCACCTTCATAGATGAGCTTGATAGCATCCCCGGAAGGGGTCTTCACTGTGGTAAACGGCTGCTTTGCGAGCTCATACGGCTCGGGGTCGTGGTCGGTCTGGGCATAAGCCGCGACCGCGGCGATTGCCAGCACGAAAATAGCGGTAAGAAGTTTTTTCATTATAACAGATTTATTTTCACTCCTGCATAATCCGTTCCCTTCCATCCCTTCCCGCCGTAAATATCGCATTTTTTTGTCTTACCGGCAAATCTCTTCCTCCGGATTACCGGCTGAGGAGGAGGGAGGCCCAGACGGGGCAATGGTCGGAGGCGGTGGCGACGGCGGGGACGGTGTCGGCGGTCACGACGCCGCTCCCGAGGAGTTCGACGCCGGGGGGCATCTCTCCGGAGGCGTCAGCTTTGTATATAAATATGTAGTCGATACACCGGGTCGGCCCGTCGGAGGGGAAGGTTGGATTGTTTCCGGTCAGACGGATCCAGTTCTGGGAGAGTCTGGTAATGGGCGCGGAGCCGGGGGTGGCGTTCATGTCGCCGGCGAGGAAGATGGGCTTGCCGGAGTAGTGCGCCTCTGCCCAGGCCGTGATTTTATCCACGGCGCTGAGGCGGTCGGTCTCCGAGATGTGGTCGAGATGTGTCGAGCAGAAGATAAAGTTGCGGAACTCCACGGCGCCCATCGAGCGGACCTCCGAGCCGTCGGTCTTGTCGAGACTGATCCTGTCAAACGATTTTCCGGACCCAAGCGAGTACCTGTCCCAGACCACGGCGTTGCCGTACCACGTCTTGTCGGCGTAAAAAAAGCGGGAAGACCAGCCCTGCCCGAGGGTGGAGGCGAGCCGGGAAGCCTGAAACTCCCCGAGGGTACGTGCCGCGCCGTAGTCCGTCTCGTTGAGGCCGACGACTACAGGGCCGACAGTCCCAATCACCTCCGCGACCTCGGGGTATGAAAAGTGCCCGAGTTCGTCGCGGTACTTGTTAAACGTCCCGACATTGTAGGTCATCAGCGTGATGGTGACATTCTGCGGCTCCGGCGGCCCTGACGATCCCCCGCCCGCCGTCGGCTTGTCGCACCCGGCGAGCAGCACGGCAAGCGCCGCCGCGATGCAGGATTTCCCCCGGATACTCATTCGAAAGAGGTTATTCCGCCTCTCCGGGCTGGGCTTCGGCGCTGAGTTTGAGCCAGATGCGGATGGCGTTGAGGCCGTTGAGGAGGTAGAAGATGTATTTGAGCAGCTGGACTACGGTGTAGCCGGAGCCCTCGCCGGAGTGGAGCACTATGATCCACAGCACGATGGAGGTAATGTTGACGAGAGTCCAGAGATACCACTGGTCCATGTAGGCCTTTGTCATCAGTACAAGGGCCACGATATTGGCGGTCGTCACCGCGCTGTCGAACGCCATGCGCGCCCAGACCACGTCTCCCTGCCAGCGGGCAACGAGCCAGGCGAGGGCCAGCACTGCACCATAGACCATGACGAACAGCGCCGCCGTATTGAGCCAGCCTTTCGCGCTCAGGCGGCGGGCCTTGACCGGCTTTTTGGCCGTCCCGCCCTTCTTTTTCCAGCTGAAAAACCCGATGAACTCCATCGGCAGGAAATACAGCACATGCAGCGCCAGAGTCATCGGCACGTTCTGGTCCAGCAGGGTATATGAATATATAAGCACGTCAATCAGGCCGAAGACGAAGGTGAGCAGGTTGCCGTTAGCTGAAAGCACCACGCTCACGACCCCCATCATCGCTCCTACGGCCGAAAGCAGGGTAAGCGCCACCCGGGCGTCGGGCTTCTGCAGGTTGAACACGCAGGCTACGGTCACGCACGCTGTCATCCCGATCAGCAGTACCGCGTTGAATATCTTGTTAAATGTCTTTTCGTTAATCATGATTAGCGGCAAAGATAATTATTCTCTATAATATCTCCACAATTTTCAAGTAGTTTATTTATCTTTGCAGCAGCCAGTTGAAGAACGTCTAAACCAAATGCTTATGCAGAAGTCCGACAAACTGTTGTATGCCCCGCCTCTTGTCAGAGTGAGGCCGGTGGGATTTGAGAGAGTGGTCTGCGATGTGTCGCAGACGGACTATGAATACGTTAACCTTGACGAGGAGGACCAGGGATGAGACGAATTACTTTAACGGCCCTTGTCACGGCCGCGCTGCTTATCCTGTCGGGATACAGCGCCCTGGCGCAGCACAGCGCATTCTCCATTTCCTGTGATGATTCCAATTCGAATGCTTATTATGAGTTTGGAATCTGGCGTGGCAGCACCTCTAAAGAGGAGACAGTGCGATACCGCACCGTCGGTATCACGGCGTGCCCCGACTTCCATTTTTCAGAAAGGGTCGGTTCGGTGACCTTTGCTCCCAATGAGGACAGACAATATGTCCGGGTCTCCCGAATGTATTGCGACGGAAACACCGAGGCAGACATTATCTACTCATATCACGCCGGCACGACCCGAAGCCTCCGCTTTGAGGTGCTTGACGAAGAAGAACGTACGGTCCTTGCTTCTTATACCCTTGATTTAGACTTCTCCGCATATCGATACACCAGCAACTGCTTGAGTAAAGGCGACGACCTGGTCTATTTCACAAGCAACGGACAGCTGGCCTCGGGCGTCCCCGAGGGGAAGTATTATGATCATTATTACACCGCTAATGGCGACCAGTGGCAAGAGGTCGATGACGGCGATGCCTACTCTCAGTTCCATAGAATGACCACGGCCTAC
This sequence comes from Bacteroidales bacterium, assembly GCA_017534745.1. Classification (GTDB taxonomy): domain Bacteria; phylum Bacteroidota; class Bacteroidia; order Bacteroidales; family UBA932; genus Cryptobacteroides. The sequence continues at coordinate 17,256 of JAFXVX010000021.1, forward strand.
TTCGTGCAAGAGTTTTTGGGTATCAACGACGCCAGGGTTATTAAATATCTCAATTACATCGGCCACAGGATATATGCCACCGTGTACTTCTCGATGTATGAGAAGAATGACGGTTATCAATACATCCAGATTGTCGTGGACAACGATAACGAATATGACGGCAGCGATCCTGACGGTGATGTCAACACGCCGGTAATATCAGCCTACAAGGCCTGTTTTATATTGAGTTATGCAAACAGCGGCAGTGTAATCAGTACACCCCATTACCAATTCTTCCCCCATCGCTACGACTACATCGACAGGGCGACAGAAATAAGGGCAGGCGTCAGCCATTACGAGTTCGATTCCGGCGACAGCCATCTTTATAAGCAGGCATTCCAGAATGGCAACTGGGACTATCGGGCATCCAATGCCGGCGCCCTTTCTCTTACTCCTACCGCTAATCATTCTATAGTAGTTCGTTTCGATGCTGCCGGGTCAGGGGAAGACGATTGGTTCTGGAATAATATGTTCCTTCGCCAGGCCCTTGTCGACCCCACTCCTCCGACCCTCTTTTCCAATCCCAGGGTCGTTCCGGGCTACTATTACAGAAACTCGCTCACCACAATCTATCTTCCTTTCAGGGAGATCATGTCCGTGAGCGGAACGCCGACAATATCGACGAGCTGGGGAACGTTCACATACGCGGGCGGTGCCGGGACCAACGTCCTGAGTTTTTCAGGTACCGTTAACGCACCTGCCGGTACCGCGCTCAGCGTTACCGGCTACAGCGGGACCATCACGGATGTGGTGGGCAATGCCTTCGTCTGGCCGGGGACGATTACCACGACCAGCACAGTCAGGGCGGCGGATTCCATCGAAGACTTCGGCAAAGACAGCGAGGGCCGCTACCTGATAACCTGTAAGGCCGATCTCTATAAGCTTGCCCAGTATTGCAATGCCGGGGAAGTGCCGGTAGGAGCATCTTTCCTCCAGACAGCCAATATTGTCTGCGACAATTCTTACGTTCCTGTCGGGACGAGCATTTCTCCGTTCATCGGATCGTATGACGGTGGCGGCCACACCATCAGCGGCATAGTGATCGATTCGTCGGACGGAGAGAATCTGGGCGTATTCGGATATGTGCAGGGCACCAGTTCGGTCGTGAGCCGGATAAGAAATGTCATCCTCTTTAGCGGCTCGATAAAGGGACGTAAAAACGTCGGTGGCATTGTTGGAACGGTCCAGGATAACGTTTCTGTCACAAATTGCGCTGTCAGAAGCAATGTTACCATCCAAGCAGGATGTAATTCTGCCGAGTGTCTCGGCGGGATTGTCGGGCTATGCTATCCGACCATAGGGTATTATAAAGGCGTTACGACGGTTGAAGGTTGTATTTCTTCGGCATCTGTTCTCGCAGGCGGCATGTCCAGTTGCAAAAACTTCGGCGGAATTGCCGGTATGTTGAGCAAATACTACAATACTACTACGGCTTCGATTAACGACTGCCTTTATACTGGAGAGCAGGTGAGCGGCGCGACCAGCAATATCGATCCCGTCGTAGGTCTGTTCAGGGGCGGCACCATATCGAACAGTTATTTCACGAACGGTTCCCTTGCCGGAGACAGGCTTGCATACAGGATTTCACTCGGTGCCAATGTAGTGATTGACGGCGCGCAGACAATGTATAATGTCAGTGAACTTACTTCTCTCGGCAGTTCAGTCCTTAAAATGGGCAGCACTTATTATAGCGGCAAGGATAATACCGTCACTCTTTCATACACCGGCACCGTTCCCAACGGTTACGCCGTCACCTATAAGGTAAACGGGTCTGATATCACCGGCAATACCTTTACGATGCCTGCCGAGGATGTCACCATCTCGGCATCGGTGGCTCTCGCCGAGAACCTGACCCTTTCTGCGGCGGAGGTTGTCCTGCTGGGCGAGACGATGTATGTGACGACTTATTACCATGGGAATTATGATTACCGGATGCCGGAAGGCGCCCGGGCCTATACGGCCGCGAGGGAGGGAACCAAAGTGGTGTTCCGCCTGATTGGCGACGACGGCAGTGTCATTCCGCACGGAACGGCGGCTATCATCGCGGGCACTTCCCCCGAGATTACCATTACAAAGATTGAAAGCACTGGTGTGACTGCCCGCTCCGGCAATATCCTCTTAGGGTCCAATTCCGCCCTTGCCCTGACAGATGGCAAACTGGGGGGCAGGACGGTCTATGTGCTGGGCAGTTCAGACGGCGTTGTGAATTTCTATCAGTTTAACGGGCCTGAAATCCCCGCGGGGAAGGCTTTTTATTTGAAATAGTACGCTCATGAAAAAGAATATACTGACTTTGATAGCCCTCATGGGCGCAATGACGTGGACCGGCTGCCAGGTGGCGGAGGAGGATGCCGGGAGCGACCAGGCTGATGTATGTAAACTGGAGCTTGTGGTCAAGGCCCAGAAGGTGGATTCTTCGTCCAAAGCGCTGGAAATAGGCGAGGGGACGGAGGCTACGACAACCTCCCTGAAATCCGTCTGGGAAGCGGACGAGCAGGTTCTGGTGTACCTTGATGATGAGTTCATCGGGACCCTGACAGCGACGCCGGATGCGGAGAATACCCGCAGGGCCACGCTCTCCGGCGTGGTGACCACTTCCGGCATCACGCCCGGCAGCACACGGCTCACCATGTTCACCCCCCGCGAGGAGTGGAGTTACGACGACCAGGAAGGCGTTCTTCTCGACTCTGACAATTCAATCGAGAAGAAATACAACTACACATTGGCTTCTTCCGTGCTCGTGACGGATGTCTCCGACGGTCGGATTACGACAGAGGAGGCTGGTTTTATCAACCAGCAGAGTATCTACAGGCTCAGTTTCCGTTATCAGGCGAATGCAAGCACCAAGACCCCGATTACCGCCGGATGGGTGACCATCTCCGGGGCCAGCGGTGAGCTGGTTCGAAGCCTGGTGCCCGGCGGCGCCACGGTAAAGGGCCCTCTCTCCGTGAGGCTTGGCACTCCCACTGCGGACCCGTTCTTCGTTGCCATCCGCAATGATGACGAATCCAACGAGGAAGCGTTGACCTTCACAGTTGTAGATGGCGACGGCATCACCTACCGCGGCTCCAAGACCATCCCCGCCGAGAACAAGGTGAACGGCAGTTTCGTCAGCGTCAAAAACGCCACCCTCCCCCTCCGCATGGAGCTCACCGAAACCACAACGGTGGTGGATGCCGCATTGTAGCATCCCGCTCTCTCCGAGATTTCGTCGGGCTGACGCCCTCCGACATCGATGAAAAAATATCTCGCTCTTTTTGCGGAGAGAGCGAGAGTATTGCCCGTATCTTATCCTTTCTCGTTTACGGGACAAATACTCGTTGTAGATGGGCACAACAGGGTTTTTGATTAATTAAGCGTTGCGCTGACATCAATGCGAAATCTTCGATTCCGCCATATTTCTCCTGACTCGGTGCGTCTTTTTTGAGACAAAAATGCACCGCCAAATTCATCCTTTCAGAATTGGATCACCGCAGTATTTCTTCCTCGCACAGTCTTTACACTTGAATCCTGCCCAAACGGAGTCGAATTGGTTTATCGCCGCTTCCACAAGGGCGGAATCATCTGTCAGTATGCCCGCTTCAAAGTTTCGGGTGCGGGTACTTTTCATTCCGATTCCAGCTCCAGTTAGATTTGCAGAGCCGATGTAGGCTGTCTTTAGATCGAAGATGATGATTTTGAAATGCACTCTCGGGCACAATGCTCGCTCCAGTCCGGTGAACAGCACCGGGTAGTGGTCAAAATCCTCCCGGAAGTTCGGTCCCGGCTCCTTGGCGTGAATCAGTCGGACTTCCTTACCCTTCTTAATCAGATCGGCAATGAGTCCCAGGAAAGGCCGTTCCTCCACGTACAAGTCTTTGATGTCGGCCGTGCCTATCCAAAGCGATCGCTTCACCTTGGGCACCCGCGCAATCACTTCCTTGAAGTGGGCTTCGTCTGCGATATACTGTGTCATTGTAAGATGTTTTCTGTCAGAGGGAATAGAAGGTCCTTATTGAATCCTCCAGGTCATAAGTCTTGAAAACATCCTGATATGTCAGGCATTGTTTCAGAATCGTTACTTTTGAACCGAAAAGGTCGATGAGGCCTTCGCTCAAAACGCTATAAATCTGGTTGTAATCTTCGAATTTTCGGCCCTCTGTATCAATTGAATTAGGAAATAGGTAAAGGATTGTGCCAAGGTATATATCGCTGTCCTTGTATGTTTCACTGCCTGTAGCGTTACTCACTCCCAAACAATGGGAAACCATCTGCTTAATTCCTCCAGCATAGTGCAGTGTCCGGCCTTTGATTGAGGAGAGGTCGGAGTATCCTTCATTCTCGGGGCTGTCTTCAAGCTTTAATCCCATCCTGTCTAGGTAATTACCATTGAAAAGTTGTGCGTATGTTTTCCAGTATACGTGATTTGATATGCCACTGTACCGGCCCCACGACAGATATTCAGAGAACTTAGATTCCAGAAAGAATATGACTCTCTTGCCCGTTGCCATATCTTTCCCAGAAAGGACCACATCCATATTGGATTCGTGCATTCTCCCTGTTTCATCGGTGCCAATAGGCGTTTTTACCTCGAAGGTGGAATGAGTGAACTTCACCGACCTGCCGTCCAGGCTCATAATAAGCGGACGCTTCTCAGATAATCCGTAGAAACATAGCAGGCATAGAAGAGCGGAGGAATGAAGGGTTCTGATTCTTCGTCCTTCCTGTCCGTCGCCGGAAATTGCCTGGAGATATTTTTCTCCGAAGACCACGGGATTCAAGCCAAAGATCATGGCCAAATCCTGGCCTTTGTCTACCATTTTGAATCTTAGGGATTTCTTTGAGATGCGGTCAAGGTAAGGACCGTATTCAAGTTGAACAGAGGATAGGAGGCGGCCGACTGATTTGTTGTTAAATAGCTCGTAGAGAGGTTGAGGACCTTCAGCAATAGTTTCCTGAATCTTCTTTAGATTATGGGTGTTGAAATGCTTATCGTTCATGATAATTCAAAGCGTGTTTACAAATTTAACAAGAAATGGTGCTGTTTCAAAAGCCTATTTTTCTTCGGCCGGCACTGTTGCCTATGATCTCCTCAGAGCAAAATGCGAGGACATCGTTAAAGCCTGGTTCAGTTGAGTCGATGATGGATTGAATCTCCCTTTTCCGGACTATGTTTTCAATCTGTCCTCCGGAGAAGTCAAAGTCGTTGGCCAGAATCCTAGCTTCACCTTCTGAAAGGCTAGGTAACATTGCACGCCAGATGGATGCCCTGGCTTCCATGGACGGCTTTTCGAAGCATATCTTGTAGAGGAATCGTCTTTCAAATGCCTTATCCAGATTTGTGGTCAGGTTCGTGGTCGCAATTAGGATACCGTCGAGGTCTTCCATCTCCTGCAGAATGATGTTCTGGATGGAATTCTCCATCTTGTCAACAGCATCTTCGGCTCCTTCCCGACGAATGCCGAAAATGGCGTCCGCCTCATTGAAAAGAAGAATTGGAATAGGTCCTCCACCTTTTACAGCCTCACGGTATTTCTCGAAAACCTTCTTGATGTTCTTCTCACTTTCGCCAACCCAGCAACTCTTTATTTGAGAGACATCGACAATGTAGAGGTCCCTGCCACTTTCCCTAGCAATCTGGTATACCGTCTCGGTTTTGCCGGTACCAGGCCCCCCGTAGAATAGGCATGAAAAACCAGTCCTAAGGCCTTTGTCCTTCATCTTTTCTCGAATTTCATTGAAGCGTTTTTCACTCATGAGATCTTTCAGTTGTGCAACCTGCCGTTTTTCAGCCTGGTTGTAAAACAGAGTTTTTTCCGTGATTTCCGTTGCTGTGATTTTCTTCGAAGCTGTGATTTTCTTCTCCTGCTTCTTGATGCCGCCCACATCAGCGAAAATCTCTTCCTTCACTTCATCGCTCAATTTGAAATAGTCGCGTTCCATAAAACTATTGCGACCAGCATACTCAAGGATTCCGTTCTTTTGAAGTTTGAGGAGCTCCAGCTTATAATCAGACCTGAGACGGGCAAGATCCTCGTCAGAGAAATAGTCTTCCATATTATGCCATCCTACCATGTCATCGTCTTTGAAATAGTACCTATAGACCATTCCGTAGAGCACGACGGCTTCCCTATAATTAAGGGGCTCTTTTATTCGCAAAATGGCTTTGGAAACACTGTTTTGTGGATTTAGTTCCATTAGGTCATTGAGTTCATACAACATCTCTTCTATTGAGCATTGTTCATCTTCCAGCAGATCAAGCCCATTTTTAATGCGTACCAAAAGAGCCATAGAATCAAGGCCCGTTTTTGGTTCTGGCTCCAGAGGCTTATTATCGATTAAGGAATTCAAAACCCGGCTGGGGATAGTAATTTCCCTTTTCTTATCGATTCTGATATAGCCTATTTTCCGTAGAGCTTCCAGTTCTTTGTTATAACTCAGATACTTAAGAAAACTGATTCCGAGAGACATGGCGAGCGCTTGTCCCGTAACAGAGGACGAAGAATTCTTGCGTGTAATCGCGGTAAGAAGTACGGTTTGTATGGGGGAAAGCCCCAACTCATTTCCCAGGATGTCAATATCGGGAGCAGCCTTTTCCATAAGTGCAAAGGACATCCCGTTCCTTGGATTCTCTTCATCGTGCATTTTGTCTACAATGCTGCACATCCTGTCAATAATCGTCATTTCCATAATATCAATACTTTTTCGACTGCAAAGATAATCGGCGCTTCGGCAAGATTCTGGCAGAGGTTAAATTATTAATACTATGCCACTTTTTTGCCGAAGATATTACTATCTTTGTATGCAGATATGGCAAAGAACTATTTTAAATCCTACATATGGCTGCTGGAAACTCTCCAGACCAGAGGACGGCTTACCTTGAACGAAATCAAGAACTTATGGATGCGCAGTTCTATCAATGACGACAAGAAAGAACTTGCCACGCGCACATTCGCCAATCATGTTGCCGCCATTGCCGATATTTTCGGCATTGACATCGTTTGCGACCGCAGTGACAACACGTATCGTATCGAGAACGAGGGAGACATAGGTGGCAGCGGCGTCCACGACTGGCTTATGGAAGCGCTCAGCTTGAATAATCTTATTAATGAAAGCGCGGGCCTGCGCACGCGACTTCTCTTTGAGAGCGAACCATCCAGTCACCGCTTCCTAACAGATATCATTCGTGCAATACGTGACGAGCGCATGATTGAAGTCAATTATCAGAGCTTCAAGATGGAGGCTCCGCGTGATTTCCTGCTGGAACCGTTCTGCCTCAAGGAGTACAAGCGTCGCTGGTATTTATTCGCCAGGGACCATAACGGCGGTTACAAAGAGCCTCACTCTTTTGCCCTGGACCGGATGAACACCGTCGCTATCAGTGAGGAACCTTTCACCGTACCCAAAAGCTTCAACGCTCAGAACTTCTTCAGCACCCGTTACGGTGTCCTGCAGTACGACGGTGAGAAACCGGCCCGCATCAAACTGAAGGTGTGTGCCCGCCAGGCTAACTACTTCCGCACCCTTCCGCTGCACTCCAGCCAGAAGGAAGTAGAGAAGACGGCCGAGTATTCAATCTTTGTATACTATCTGACGCCCAACTATGACTTCATCCACGATGTCCTGTACTATGCAGATGACGTAGAGGTTATTGAGCCCACATCCCTTAGGGATACCTTTGAAACTATTACAAGCAACCTAAACAGTAAATATAATGGCTAACGAGATCAAAAATAGAATCATAGAGATTCTCGACAATACTTTCAAAGTGTTGGACAACTGCTATAAAAACAACGACGAGGCCTCTGGTAAAGCAAACTATGAAAAGGCGAATAGTAGAATTATCTTTCCTCGATATAGTACTGGAGAACGCCGTATCAGTGAGCAGGAATTGAGATTTGTTTTTATTGAGCAATTTATACAATATTGCGAGGCCAATAATTGGGATGCCTATTATTCAGTTGAGACACCAACAAAATGGAAATACCGTTTTTCCGGAGAAGAAAAACCCCATAAAACTGATGGCAGTGATGGGCAGTCTGCAATGGTGGACGTGTGTATTCATGACAACAATGGGAAACGCCTATGTTTGATTGAATTCAAGGCCGGTAATCCGGATAAATTCTGCTATGTAAAGGATTTGGTGAAACTATATGAAGAAGGTAAACTGGGTTTCTTTGTTCAATTATTAGAAAGCCAGAATAGTGGCACTCAGAAGAGCATTCAATCCAAAATCGAAGTAGATATAAAGGATTTAAACTATGTCTGTCATACCCTTCCGTCTGAAAAGTATTCAACAAGTTTTCATGGGACAGAGTATATATCAAAAGAAAATATTGATAAAGAAGGGTGGACAAGAATTAAGTAGTTGATAATGATGTTTATATGGATAAAAGAATGACAGTCACCGAGATTTTTGATCGGGCAAAGAAACAGTTGGATGGAGGGGACCTTAGTACAGGTTACGTTGTGAATGGCCACACTTTTCACGATTATTATACTAACCAAGAATGGCAGGAGTATGTGGATATGATGCCGGAAGAAGTGAAAGCACAGTTTGATGATGGCAAGGGCGGTGAGATGCAAGAGTATCATAGGAATGGTATTGTATATCCACCAAAGATGGCCTCGTATGCTTCTTCAAGCCGTTTCATGTATAGTCAAGGTCAGAAGTTTGATGGCTTTACATATGAAAAGCAGTTGCCGACAGGTCTTGGTGGATATCCCGCCAATCTCGACGGATACTTAAAGTCAAAGAATGTATTCGTAGAAGCCAAGTGCCATGAGTTTTATAACTACTCAAGACCTAAATTGCGCAAGGGCCATAGGATGTTGTTAGATGGCATTATCCCGATACTTGAGGGAAAACTTAATTACGATTGTTCTAAGAATACCCTCTATCTGTCCTGGGAAAACAAGGATTCTGGCCACTTCGATTTCAAACAGATGCTATGTCATCTCTGCGGAATTGCAAACTTGGTCCTGAGTGGTGGTGAGAAGACTGTGAACTTCATTTATTTAGCATATTGTCCGTCACAGGACCTTCTTGCATTCGTAGATGACCCTGCCGACAAACAACGAATCTTGGATCTCTTCAATAATGAAAAGGAAATGGCTGAAACAATTGATTTTAAGTTTGTTTACGCGGCAATCCTTCACTTCTTCAATGTTAGAAGGGAGTATGGTTATAGTGAGAATGAAATCAAGGAAATGTCATCCTCGTTTAGTTTCACATTCTGCACACAGGATAACTTCAAATCAGTAGTTGAGAGTCTGTAACTTACGGGATGTTCAGAATCAACGACATAAATATCTTCGCTTTCTCCGACACCCATGGCAACCATCGCCGCCTGCAGGTGCCGGAGGATGCAGATATTATCATCTGTGCCGGTGATGCCGTGGAGGATGATTTGAACGGCAGCGAGTATGACGATTTCATTTCTTGGTTCGGTGCTCTTCCCGCCAAGTGGAAACTATTTGTCCCTGGTAATCACGAACTGTCTTTCAACCGAGGCCGATATAAATCCATCGTCCAACAGTTTGAGGCGGCCGGAATTATCGTTCTTCAGGATGCTGTAGAGGACTGCGACGGAGTTGTCATCGGCTCCATCTCTAAAGATTCCAGAATTGCCGATGAAGACACCCCAGACGACATCGATATTCTGGTCACCCACTGGCCACCTTACGGCATCCTGGACAATGATTTGGGTTCTCTGAACATCCTGAACTTCGTCCTAAAGGCCAAACCCAAGTGGCATCTCTTCGGCCACATTCACGAAACTGAAGGGCAGCAATTCCAACTGGGCAGAACAATCTGCCAAAATATTTCTGTTTTTCACGCTATTTCTTAGCTTCTGCCGAATTTCTGCCGAAGGTGCGGTTATTTTTGCCGAAAAAAGTTATATATGGCAGAAATAATCAATCAGATCCCCGGTTACGAAAAGGGTCGTGTGCAGCGTATCACCGCCACTGACGAAGTGAGCGAATCCTTCATCGTCGCCCAGATGGCGGACGACCTGCGCAAGAAGTGGAACACCTCCGTCCTCTGCATTTCCTTGGACGGCCACAAAGAAGCTATCGAATCCCTGATACCTCAAGAGAATGCGGTCGGCAGAGTATATGTCCTTGACCAGAAGAATCCCGAGTTTGAAGTCGTCCTCCGTAAAGCCACCGGCATCATCAATCGCCGCTTCGTCCGCGCGCTCATCATCAGCGGTGCAGAAAGACTTACCACCAAATCCTACAAAGACAATCCGGAGAAGGGTCGGGAGTGGATTGACCTTCGCCTGACTGGCCTTTCGGGAGGCATGGGCCTCCCCATCATCCTCGTGGAAGTCAACGAGGAGTCAGTTGAAGTACAATCCTAACAACATACAAAACAATGAAAAGAACTGTTCTTATCACATTGCTGGCCTTTGCCTGCATCCTGGGCTATGCCCAAAGCACCAACCCGCTGAACTACAGCGGCCGAATGTATGTCGAGGCCATTGAGATCATCGCTACACCCCGATACGTCTCCTACGAGGACCACGCCATCCTGTCCCAGCAGATGCGAATTCCCTCAGTCGAAATCACCAAGATTGACATGGACTTTGAGAAAGGCATCGTAATCGCCAAAGAAATCGAGATGAAGATCAAGGTCAACGGTTGTAAGAAATACGATACCGACCGCGGCTGGATGGTTGTCGTCTATGTGGATTTGGTCAACGAAGGCGATAAGGCCGAACTCGTCTGGCCAGAATTCGGTAAGCCCTACTTTCAACAGATTACCAAGACTGAAGATGGCGTCAAGATTGCCAGAATGGTCTTGTCAAGGAAGCCCTATGTGGCCGATGAAAGCGAAGCGCTGATGAACTTACTGCAGGGGCTCGGGACTATTTGATTAACGGTTAGAATTACCCCTCGGTGCATTTTTGGTGCAACTTTTATCGGCCTAAGCACAAGAAAAACCCCTCCTGATGCGTCCAGAAGATATTTGTCCGGGGTCAGCCGGACGCTGACCTCCCCGCCGGCGACGGCCTGCCGCACCGTCTTATATCCAAGGTGTGAAATCACAAGCTCCCGGATAGGTGCGTCGGACTTGATCACGAACACGCCGTCGGCGTTGGAGACGGTCGCATATTGCCGGCCCGACACACGTACGTTGACGGCCGGGAGCTCCTTGCCTGTCCTGGCGTCGGAAACTTTGCCGCTGACGCTGTAGGCGAGGCGCAGCGAGTCGGTCTGCGCCCACACTTCCGCCGCCGCCATGGGCGGCCAGCACGAAAAGTATGAACTTTACGTGTCTGGAAAACGCGATGCATACAGCCCTTAAAACCTTCATCCCCGTAAGTGTTTCTGCTACAAATATAACCTTTGTAACAGAAAGAATGGTATCTTCCGGCGAAAAATTTTTCCTTATCTTTGTCCTTATACAATAAAAGGGAAAAGTCATGCGTCGTATTTTTTTAGTTTGGGCCGCGGCCTTTGCCGCAGTAATGTTACCGGTGTCCGGTTGTGACGGGACGACCGTTGATAATACTGAAGTGGTTGATCCGGAAGGCGGCGAAACCGATGGCGAGACTGGCGGCGAAACCGGCGGCGAAACCGGTGGCGAGACTGGCGGCGAGACTGGTGGAGAAACAGGCGGCGATGGCGGTGAGGTTATCCCGGTGACGGAGGTCAACCTTTTGACCGTGGCGGGTTCCTGCGGAATTTCCGTCCCGAGAAACGCTCCTAGGGGCACCTACTATATCGGCGTCGGGGCGGAGCAGAAATTCAGGGTTGAAGTGAAGCCCTCGGATGCTCCCCAGGAAGTGACGATTTACGAACAACTGCCCGGAGCGGGCAAAGTTCGTTTCAGCCTCGACGGCGACATCCTGACGGCGTCGGTGCTCGCAGGGACCGAGGCCTCGAGGGGAACCAACAAGAAAACTTCCACGGTGAAACTTAAGACCGGTGACGGCAAGGTACATTCGTTTAATTTTATCAACTGCGTCTATGACCCGTACCAGCCGAAGTTCGGCGACGGCATCACCCCTGAGGGAAAGATTATCGACAGCGGTTTCCGTGGCGGGGATATCTTTGAAGACCCCGTCAACCTTGGCGGCAACGATGTCTCCTGCATCATCGCCTATCTCGGAGAGGAGCACATGACGGAGGACCCCTTCTGGGAACTGTATTTCAAGCCTTCGACCGGCATACGTTCCGCAGGAAAGGCTATCCACGGCATCGCCATCCCTGCCAATGTCAGCAAGCTCTACCGCACCTCCGAGCCTGACGGGGAGTACTACTACACCGACAGCAGCGACGAAAATTTCATAACAGAGTCGGATAACCTTCCTTCATGGATTACCTCCAACGACGAGTGGAAGAGACTGCTATATTTCAGGGGAAAGCATTCCGCCCTGCTGAACACGTGCTGCCACGTGTACTGCAATGCCGGCCGCAGCGAGAGCTTCGAAACCCTCCCTTTCCTGTTTTTCGTGGAGGATGCCCTGAAAAAGCCCAGCCTTGGCGAAAGCGAGAAGATGAAGGACAGTTCCTATAAGCAGTTCCACACCAGCTTCGACGCCGCTGACAACGGACTGAATGCAAGGAGTGTTGACGAAGGCTCCCTCACCGGCGAATACATGACGCCGTGGGTGCTTCCCACCGTCCATGATTTCAACTCCATCTTCATCGGTAAGGTGCCGGCCAATGTCGTGAACACCAATGACAGTCCGGACGTAGTCGAACGATGCAAGGTCTTTTCAAGGTCGACAAGAGTTCTCGGTGGTTCCGGGCAGACCTACGACGGCATCAGATGGTGGCTCTCCAACGAGAATCCTTTTCAGCACGGACTCTGCCAGGGCAACATCACAAACAATGGAAATGTCTTTTCTGTGTACTATACCGTAGGACACACCACCAGGGCTTACGTCCTTCCGATAAGGTATTTCTAGAGTTATTTCTCCTCGATATTCAGTTCCTTTATCTTCCAGGTGCCTGCGCGGCTGCTGGTCGAGACGTAGTCGAACATTATCCGGAAATTGGCCGTCAGGTAGGCCGCCGGCAGGTATCACAATGAGGTCGTAGCTGATATGGTGGAAACAAAAAAAATATTTGGCAAAAAAATTAAAAATGGACCTGTTTGATCCCGGCTCTTACGATATCGTCAATACTTGCGCCCTCGAGGTGACCGACAGGGGACCGATGATCAAAATCATTATCCCGATGCCGCTGAAAAACGGTAACTTCCTGGTTGCCGCCAAGGATGCCGATGGCAAGATCCTGTGGTCGTGGCACATCTGGGTGTGCGGCTTCGACCCGGAATCGACGGCGCAGGAATATTATGGCGGAGCCGGCAAGGTTATGGACCGTAATCTCGGCGCCCTGTCGGCCTCCCCTGGAGACGACAAGGCATTAGGTCTCCTCTACCAGTGGGGGAGGAAGGACCCGTTCCTTGGCCCCGCCCTCAAATACTCCAACAATCAGGCTTTTTCCGACACTTTCTGGCCGACCCCCGTTGCTTGCGGCGATGGGATAGACGGCGACTATGCCAGGGAGCACCCGATGACCTTCATTACCTCCTCCGTGGACGCCAACCACGGAGACTGGAATCATAACAGTCGGGATATAAGCCTTCGCTGGCTTCAGACCAAGACGGTCAACGACCCCTGCCCTGCGGGCTGGAAGGTCTTTGAAGGAAGGGACAAGAGTCCCTGGTCCGTGGCTTACAACAGTCTTTCCGAGCCCAAGCCTGCCGTTGTCTACGATGCATCGAATCGTGGATATAGCTTCTCCGGCGTGTTCGGCGATGCGGAGACCATCTGGTATCCTTCCGCCGGCGATATAAACTACAGTACCGGCAAACTTGAAGGTGTCGGCTCAACAGGTTGTATATACACCACCCGGACGGCGGACTATAAAGCCGGTTACGTCGGATTTGATTCCTCCGCCTGGTATACCACCCTGGAAGACTGTCGAGGCTACGGCCTCTCCATCCGCTGCGTGAAGGAATAGAATAAAGGCCATGACAACAAAAAAGCACCGCAAACTGCGGTGCTTTTTTCCTTTATTTGCGGAGAGAGCGAGATTCGAACTCGCGATACCCTTTTGGGGTACACACGCTTTCCAGGCGTGCCTCTTCAGCCACTCGAGCATCTCTCCGGGAGGCCGTTCGGCTGAACGGGACTGCAAAGATAGACATTTTTTGCGGTGATGCAAGTCGCTGACGCAGAAAATTAAGGAGATTCATTCGCTCCGGCCTTCTTCACCTGTCATTTCGACCATGCGAAGCGCGCGGAGAAATCTCTACCGTTGCATGGCGCGGAGGGCGGGACCGAAACGGCGGTAAAGGGGGCGTATGATCCAGTCGGGGATGAGCGGGACAAAAGCGACGGCAAGGTGGTTGATGAAGCCCGGAGTGATGCTCTTTCTTCCTCTGAACATGGCCTTGAGGGCCTTCTCGACGGCTTTTTCAGGGGTGATCATCGCACCGACGGATTTCATGAAACGCCTCTGCTTTTCGCTGAATCCGAAAAGCGGCGTATCCACTGCGCCGAAGGATGCGACGGTCACGCTGACCCCGCTTCCGTGGCACTCAGTCCGGAGCTCCCTGGAGTAGGCCTTGACGAATCTTTTGGTGTTTCCGTACATGCCGATTACGGGCCAGGCCATGCCTGCGGCAATCGACGAGATGTTGAGGACCTTTCCCCAGCCCCGCTTCTTCATGTCCGGGATGAACTCGTTGCAGAGCAGGAGCGGAGTCGTGCAGTGGAGCGCCATCATCCGGCTGAGCCTTTCCTTCGACGCTTCACATATCTCGGAGATGAATATCATACCGGCGTTATTGATAAGGATATCAACGGTGATCCCCGCCGCGTCCGCCGCTTCGCGCACTTTCGCCGCTGCGTCCGCCGCCGTCAGATCCACCGCCGCCGTGACAATCTTCGCCGCCGTCCCGCCTGTCTCTGCCACCTCGTCTGCCGCCGTCGTGCTTGTCTCTGCCACTTTGACTGCCGCCACCTCGTCTGCCGTCGCTGCGCCATCCTGTGCGGCGCGGGCGAGAGCCGCGGTCTCCTCGAGGCCCTTGGCGTTGATATCGACGAGCAGGAGGCCGTAGCCGGCTTCGGCGAGCCTCTCGGCGTAGATGCGTCCCATCCCGCCCGCGGCGCCGGTAATAAGAGCGTATTTCATATATGTTTCGTTCATGGGGCCGCAAAACTACTCAATTATGTCGTAAAACGCAACATTTGACTGTTTCGGGGAGATTGATTACATTTGCGGAAGAGATATAACACAACTTGATATGAAACGCTTCACAAGTATCGTCCTGGCCCTTGTGGCCGCCGCTGCGATCGCGATGCCCGCGATGGCGCAGAACAACAAGAAGACCTATAAGGTCAACGCCATTCCGAAGAGCGCTGAGGAGCTCAAGGCGCTCAGTATCTTCAACTTGAAAGATCCGTTCTGCACCGCTGCGCTGACGGTGATCGCATTCGCGGCGTACGAGTCGGACCCGGAGGCCTGCTACGAGATGCTCGACGTGCTCAACGGCCCGACCGACTGGGGCGCCTACGACAAGAATTTCTGCAAGAACCAGTTCGTGCAGTATCCCTACGTCGCGCGTTCCTATTTCGCCGGAGCGACGGTAGCCAACGGCTACAAGCCGACGGTCCCGTACACGGTCACCGTGACGGACAACCCCAACTCCCGAAGCGCCGATGACTTCATCACTCTTTACATTAGGTCGGCCGGCGCAGACAATCCCCGCGCCGTGAGCTTCCGTAAGAAGCCCAGCACCGGCGAGTGGTTTGTCACCGGCTACAACGGCCTTCTCGCCGGCATCCGCAAGCCCGCGGCCGACGATCCCTGGTATTAGTGGATCTATACAGAATCATAACGGGGGCGGGGCCTTGTGACCTCGCCGCCCTTCTCGCCGGCGAGAAGGAGGTCTTCGTCGTGTACGACAGGGCTGTGTCCGGTGTTTTCGAGGTGGTGAGGCGGGTGCTGGGGGAGCGTTTCAAGGGCGAGTATGTGCTTGAGGCCTCCGAGGGGACGAAGAATATCGACACGGTGATGGCGATTGAGCGGGCGATGATGGAGGCGGGAGTGAGCCGTGGCGGGCTCGTGCTCTCCATGGGTGGCGGAATCACGACGGATATAGGAGGGTTCGCGGCTTGTATATATAAAAGGGGTGTGCGTTTCGCCAATGTGCCGACGACTCTGCTGGCGATGGTGGATGCGGCTATCGGCGGTAAGACCGGCGTCAACCTCGACGGCTACAAGAATATGGTCGGCCTCATCCACCAGCCGGAGTTTGTTTACATAGACCCCTCGTTCCTCAAAACTCTCCCGGAGCGTGAAATCCGCTGCGGCCTCGCCGAACTCCTCAAGACCTTCCTTCTTGCTGACGCCGCCCTCTTTGAAGAGGCCGTTGCGGCGCTCCCGGAAGTCTTGCCGGAGCACATCCTCGCCGCCGGCCGCATCAAGGCGCAAATCGTTGAGGAAGACCCCTTCGAGCACGGCCGCCGCACCATCCTCAACCTCGGCCACACCTTCGCCCACGCCATCGAGAAACTCTCAGCTGCCGATGCCTCAGTGGCGAATGTGCCGGTCGATGCCCCCGGATCGAGAGTGTCGGTTGTGGCCGCGCCTGTCACCTCGCCCGCCGCTCCATCCGGCACCTCGCTCGCTACCCCGCCAGCCACTTCGGCCGCCACTCTGTCCGCCTCCATTCCCGGCGGGGCCCCGGCGGGGCCCATTCCCCACGGTGAGGCGGTGGCGATAGGGATCGTGCTCGCGTGCCGGCTGTCGGACCGGTTGGGTGTCTCCGAGGACGGGGCGCTTGAGGCCCGGGTCCGGAGCGCCTTTCTCAAGGCCGGCCTCCCGGTCGAGAGCCCTTACTCCGTGCGGGAGCTTTCCGCCGCGATGGCGAAGGACAAAAAGGCCGCCGGCGATGGCGCCGTGACTTTTGTCCTCCTCGCCGCCCCCGGCCGTCCCGTCCTCCGCTCCCTCCCCCTCGCCGCCCTCCAGTAAGCGTTCCGCTCGTTATCGTTCTTCTCGTAAGCACTCTAACGGTCGCGCCTCTAGCGACATCCCTTCCTGTCCACAAAATACCCCCTCCAGCGTGGACGGAACTGTCCCAACCGCCCCGCCATCCACAAAAACACCCCTCCAGCGTGGATGGGACTGAGCATACTGTGGACAGAAGGTGAGTTGGTGCGGAATGGTCGTGGCGGCTATGGCATTAGCGCTCAGTTAGTTACATAAAACCCTATGCTCTTTTTGGCGCATAGGGTTTTATGTAAGCACCTCTGTCATAGGGACTTGGCCGCCACGGGCATTAAGGTGGCGATGGCGCGGCTAGGCAGTCGGGGTGTGGTCAGGTGTTGAGGCCACCGCCGCCACGAGTTTGGGCGTGGAGCTTAAAGGGCGCGCCCTTAAAGGCTGTGGTGGCCGTGGGCTTTGAGCCAGGGGATGATGAGCTGGGGGCGGTCGGTCTGGATGAAGGAGACGCCCTGGTCCATGTACTGCTGATAGACGGAGCCGGGGTCGGCGGCCTGGAAGGCGGCGTCATCGTCGTTGCCGTCGCCGCCGCAGAGGCTGGCCCAGATGGTGTTAACCCAGATTTTGGAGCCCTGCTCGCGGATTTTGGCGCAGGCTTCGGGGAAGGCGCCGTCGTCGTTGGAATCCCAACAGACCTCGTAGGCGAGAGGGGCCTCCTCCTGAGCCAGATAATCACTGAACAGTTTCGCGCCCTTTTCTTTCTGGATATTTACTATGGGCATATACATCATGTTGTGCTCATGAGCGGCGAGTTTCTCAGCCACCACATCCACAGGCTTCGAGCTTTTGATGAGCACCTGGTCGGTCACGCCGAGCTCCTCGGTGAGTGCGAGGACCGCGTCGTAGTAGTCGTAGCCCTTGTCGATGTTGACGCAGATGCGGTCCTTGGTGCAAAGCAAGGCCTCGCGGAGGGTAGGCATGCGGAGCGTGTCGATAGCGACCCCGTGGGCGCGCTTGAGGCTGAGGCTCTTGATCTCTTCGAGAGTGAGGTCGGAGATTTTCGCGCTCTTGTCCGGCTCGCTGCGGAAGACCTTGCTGAAATTGGTCGTACGCTTGACATTGTTGTCGTGGCAGAGCACGAGGACGGAGTCGGCCGTCATGTGAATATCTATCTCAACGATATCCGCCTCCATCGCGATGACGCTTTCAATCGCCGGGATGGAATTCTCCGGGTAATTGCGCCAGTCGCCGCGGTGGCAGGCCACTACGACATACTTCGAGGCCGGGTCGTGGATCTGCGCCGCAATAGCGTCCGCGCGGTTTTCGTACTTGGGGGATGCTCCGGTGCAGGCCCATAAAGCCGCCAGCGCCAGCGCAGCAAAAATAAATCTCTTCATACCAGATGCATATTTTTAAAGCGATTGCAAATGTAACAAAATAATCGCTATTTTTGTAAGACCCCACGAGTGTGTGGCGGTGCGATTTTTAGTAATTGTTTGAGTATGTTTAAAAAGTTTTTTGGACTGACGCTCCTTCTTGCCGCCGTTGCGGCGTTCTCACTCTCCGCAAAGCACCCGGAAGGTGAGGGCTGGAAGGCTGAGAAGATAACCCCGTCCGTGACTTATTACACATTCGACGGCATAGACGACATCACCGGTGTCCACCAGCAGGTGTTCGTGATAGACCAGGACCTTTCGGATACGAGGTATGCGTTCAGGTTCTCGTATTCACAGGAGAATGTGCCGACTTCGGACGTGTTCCTGCGGAACCGGGCCGTCGCGGCGATGAACGCCGGCTACGAGGCGAGCTCCATCGTCATCAAGGTCAACTGCGCCCTGCGCTCGTGCATGCCGTATAACACCGTGTTCAAATTCCCCGTTCCCAACTGGAAAAGCGAAGGTGCCGTCTATACTGACGGCATGCAGGGAGTCCGTATCTCCTTCGACGGCAAAGGCAAGAGCATCGAGGAGCAGCGCGCGTTCTACGCCGCCTCCGAGGAGACGAATATCTTCACCAGCGCCCCGATGCTGATCGACAACTACGAGCCCGTGGGGGCCACGTTCGTGGACCCGGCCATCGACCCTGAGACCTATAAGGACTACCACTACGAGGATCCCGTCCGCCACCAGGGCGTGCGTCATCCGCGCACCGCCGTGGCGAAGACAGCCGACAACCACGTGATCCTCCTCGCCGTTGACGGCAGGAGGAAGGGGATCAGCGAGGGTATGAGCGCCCGTGAGCTGACACTCTTCCTGATTAAGCATTTCGACCCGCAGTACGCCCTCAATATGGATGGCGGCGGATCCACTACAATGTGTGTGAGGGGTTTCGGCGATCCGGAGACCCACGTCGTCAACTACCCCAACGACAACAAGAAATACGACCACGCCGGCGAGCGTCTGCGCGACACCCACTTCTACATCGTGGAAGTGGAGCCGCCCATGCCGGCCCCGTCGAAGGTCCGCGAGGGCGTTCGCGACGAGGTGCGCGCCGACAGGAACAAGGCCAGCGGCCTTGAAGGCGTCTATGACATGACCCATAAGGCCCAGACCCCGGCCCCGAAGGGCTACGAGGCTGTGTATGTTAGCCATTATGGCCGCCATGGTTCCCGTTTCGCCTATACCGAAAAGGCCTATACGGTCCCGCTGGAGATCCTCCGCGAAGGGGCCGGCTCCGGCAACCTTACCCCCCGCGGATTCAAGCTCCTCCAAGACCTTGAATCCTTCTGGGAGAGGTGCCAGTACAGGGTCGGCGACCTGACCCCGCTCGGCTGGGAGCAGCACGAGTGGATCGCTGCGGACATGGTGTCAAACTTCCCGAAGGCATTCGGCAAGGGCAGCGTCGTGGACGCCTGCTCATCGGGAGCCCAGCGCTCCATCGTGAGCATGGCCGCCTTCTGCGCCTCGCTCTCCCGCGTCGCCCCGAAAGCGGACGTCTATGCCCATCAGGGCATGCTGGACGTCCAGGCGACCCGTCCGAACATGGGCGGCAAAAACCCGTTCCGCTACAAGGGCCCCGAGCCGAGGTTCCCTTACGGCGAAGAGCCGAGAGTCTTCTTCCGTCACAAGATGACCGGCTGGAAGACCGTCCTCAGCCGCATCTTCAAGGACCCTGAGGCCGGCCTCGGAGGCAGGAATCCCTACGACGTGTTCTTCAACTACTACATGCTTATCGGCGGTATGGGTAACATCCCGGCCGAGGATCGCATCGAGGTCGCCGACCTTATGACCACTGACGAGATGGCGCAGATGTGGGAAGTGGACAACTACGAGCGTTTCAGGGAGTACATCCGATACAAGATTTCCTGTTGCTCTATTATCGACGACATGATAGCGAAGGCGGATAAGCGGCTCGCGGATAAAAGCCGCGGCGCCGACCTCCGCTTCGGCCACGACCACGTCCTCATGGCCCTCCTTATGGACATGAACCTCGACGATTTCGGCTACATCCCGCCCTCCGCGGACGACCTCGTGAAGACCTTCCAGACCTTCCGTTCGCCTAAGGCGGCCAACATACAGCTTGTGTTCTACACCCCCAAGGGCAAGAAGAAGGGCGATACTCTCGTGAAGGTCCTCCTCAACGGCGAGGAGGTCCGCCTCGGCGACTGCCCTGCGGCAAACGGCCCCTACTACAAGTGGGAAGACGCCAAAGCGTATCTCAATTCAAGAGTTGATAATATCGTAACGAGCAAATAGGCTATGAAAAAGATTCTGCTTGCAGCGGCACTGATTGCATCCGCAGGCGCCTTCGCCCAGACGAAGGTCGATTACTCCAAAAGTGATTTCGTCTCCGGTGATGAGATATTCTTCGAGGACCTTGTCGAAGGCGAGCGACTTGGCGAATTCCCCTCCCACTGGGACCTTCTTGGCGGCGAAGAGTGCGAGATCGCGAGCCTGAACGGAGAGCAGGTGATCAAGATCTCCGGCTGGTGGACGCAGATCATCCCTCTGATGAAGACTTCGGATTACCTCCCGGAGGAGTTTACCATCGAGTTCGACGTCTGGTCTCCTGCCACTATGGGCTCCAGCCTTAATGACCATCTCGACCTGATCCTCTATTCCGAGGATATGGATGAACTTTTCCACGCGGAGCTGAATCCGGCTTTCAACGAGGTTCCGGAAGAATCGGCACAGGCCGGTTTAAATTATGTTTTCTATCCGCCGTCCCTCGAGGCGCCCCGCTTCGGGGAAGCCAAGGGAAACCTTCTCACCCCGCTTATCAAGGCCGACAGCTGGCTGAAGGTGCAGGTCTCCTTCAACAAGAGGGCGCTTAAATACTATGTAAACGGGGTCCGTATGATCAATATCCCCAACATGGCCGCCCCGACGAGGATGAAGCTCGTTTCCGTCTCCAACTGCGACGAGAAGGACCGTTTCTTTATCAAGAATATAAGGATGGCTAAGGGCGCTGTGCCGCTCTACGACCGCCTCGCTTCCGACGGCAAGATCGTCTCCTACGCCATCACTTTCGACACCGGCAAGGCGACCATCAAGCCCGAGTCGGAGGTCGAGATCGGCCGCGTCGCGAAGCTGATGCAGGAGCATCCCGAGCTCTCCTTCGAGGTTCAGGGCCACTGCGACTCCACCGGCAGCGACAGCGTCAACGATCCCCTCAGCCAGCAGAGGGCTGAGGCTATCGTCGCCGCCCTCGTCGCCAAGGGCATCGACGCCGGCCGCCTCACCGCCGTCGGCAAGGGCTCCCACGCCCCCATCGCCGACAACGGCACCCCGGAAGGCCGCGCCCGCAACCGCCGCGTCGAGTTCGTGAAGAAATGAAAAAGCCTGTAGTTTTAGGGATTGGGGAGATAGTCTGGGACTGTCTGCCGGAGGGGAAGGCGCTCGGCGGGGCGCCGGTGAACTTTGCTTACCACGCAATGAAACTCGGGGCGGACAGCTACCCGGTGAGCGCGGTCGGAGACGATGAGCTCGGAGCTGAAACGCTCGCGGCCTGCGAGTCGTACGGCCTGCGGACTGACTACCTGCAGCATCCGGGGCTCCCGACCAGCAGGGTGCTGGTGAGCCTCGACGCCCAGGGCGTACCGAAGTACGAAATCCTCGAGAATGTCGCCTGGGATGCACTTGAGGCGACTCCGGCGGTGCTTGCGCTGGCGGCGAAAGCCGACGCCGTCTGCTGGGGCAGCCTCGCCCAGCGCTCCCCCCGCTCCCGCAAGGCCATCCTCAGAATCCTCGACGCAGTCCCTGCAGACGCGGTGAGAGTCTTTGATATCAATCTCCGCCAGCACTATTTCAGCAGGGAGGTCATCGAGGCCTCCCTCGAAAGGGCCAACGTGCTCAAACTCAATGAGGACGAACTTCCCGTCGTGATGGAAATCACGGGGCTTAAAGGCATCCCGGAGATTATCGGGCGCTACAATCTCGACTACCTCATCTACACATGCGGAGCAAAGGACAGTGAGGTCTATGGCCCACAAGGTCTTCTTTCGCATATTGACACGCCGAAGGTCAAGGTCGTCGATACCGTCGGCGCCGGCGACTCCTTCACCGCAGCGTTCATAGCGTCAATCCTTCAGGGAGAGACCCCGGCTGCGGCCCATCGCCGCGCCGTCGAGCTCTCCGCCCTCGTCTGCCGCTCCCACGGAGCGATTGTGTAGCGCTTATTCTACCGGCGTGCTGTAGAGGCGGACAAGCTCGCTGGCCGGCAGGAGGGCTGGCTTCCCCCCTTTGTTGAGGATTGTGTCAATCAGCGACAGCCACTTCATGTCCACCACTTCGGGGTCATACTGACTGACCCAGCGGCGGGCATTGAGACCCAGCAGCTTCCGTTCTTCAGGGTTTTCGATGAGACGTATGGCTGCCTGGGCCAGCGATTCCGCATTGTCGTCACAAAGGAGGCCGCTGACTCCGTGGATAAGCATCTCGTTGACGCCGGAAGCGTTGTTGAAGCCCACGCAGGGGAGCCCGGCGGCCATGCTTTCAGCAAGGCCGAGGCTCATCCCTTCGGTGCGGGACGGGAACAGGCAGATGTCGTACTGCCGCAGCGTCTCCCCTATCTGTCTGGTCACGCCCATAAATCGGACGTTCTTCTCCAGATTCAGGGTCGCCACGCGCCGCCGGAGCATATCGCCATAGGCTTCCGGCTCGGTGTCGCCGTAAAGGTCGATGCTCCAGTCGGGGTACTTCTTCGCGATTATGGCCATGGCGTCAATGAGGATATCCACGCCCTTGGCGCGGTCTATCCTTGAGAAAAAGATCATCTTGCGGCGTTCCGTGCCGTAATCGACGCAGGCTTCCTGGCTCTCCACACCGTTGGGAATCACCGCCACCGGCCCGCGTTTCATATAGCGGGGCAGGAGGTCCTTGAAACTCTCCATAAGGACCTGAGCAGTGGTGTTGATGTAGTATTTTCGCAGGCGTCTCTTGAGGCTCGGCTTGTAGGTGAAGAAGTAGTCCGGCCTCATGTGGAACATCAGGATGCGCGGGATGTACCTGAACCGCTTCTGCAGGTGAACCTCCAGATAGTCGTGGGCGAAAAAGAACACGATAAGGTCCGGAGAGATCTCCTCTACCAGTTTGTTGAATGCGTCCCGGCAGGCGGTAACTCCATCATATTCAAGGGAAGTGTTGACGAAACGGATACTCTCGTCCAGCCCTGCGGGCCTGTCCGGACAGTCGCTGTGGCAGGTTCCGATGACGTTGTATCCCTGCCGTGCCAGCATGTTGCAGAATCTCTTGAATATGGTGATTGAGCCGCCGGTCGTGGTCGCGACGTTGCTCTGGCTGGTTACGAGGATGGTCTGCCGGGGAGACATGTATGGTCGGATTAAAGATTCTTGTAGCGCCAGAGGGCTTCCATAAAATAGTAGTCGGCATAGGTGAGGGGGACATCGACCTCGCTGCCCTTGGGGTAATGGCCGGTGCTGTGCTTGAGGAGGAAGCCGCCGATTTCGCCCTCGGCCGCGAGGTATTTCTCGCCGCAAAGGGCTTTGAGCGTCTCAAGCGCCTGCTTGCGGCAGCGCGCTGCCAAGGCAGCATCGTGCGTCAGCCCCGCGAGCTCGAGGAACGCCGAGGCCATGACCGCTCCGGCCGAGGCATCGTCCTGGACGTCAGCCCCGGCGACCGGACCGGTAAACGGCCCCTCGGGGTTCGTGCCGCACCCCGGTGCGGCATCCTCAGGGGCGTCGAAGTCCCACGGCGGGACGGGACGGCCCTCGAGGCGCGGCAGCAGGAAGGCCGCGACCTTCTCTGCCTGGGCAAGGAAGTCTTCCTCCCCGGTCTCCCTGAACATCATCGTGAAGCCATAGAGCGCCCAGGCCTGGCCGCGGGCCCATGCAGACTCGTCGGCGAAGCCCTGGACGGTCTGCTTGCGGATGATGCTGCCGTCCTCGGGATTGTAGTCCACGAGATGGTAGCAGGAGTTGTCCTCGCGGAAATGGTTGCGCATCGTCGTCCGGGCGTGGGTGATTGCGATCTCCTTCCACTCGGGGACATCGAAGAGCCTGGATGCGTAGGTCAGCAGCTCCAGGTTCATCATGTTGTCGATGATGACGGGGTATGTAAACTTAGGATTGTTCCAGCTTTTGATGACTCCGGTGACGGGGGAAAAACGGCCGGCGAGTTCCTCGGCGGCATCGCGCAAAGTCTTCAGATACAGGCTGTCACCAGTCTCCTTCCACGCCTCGCCGGAGGAAGGCATCACTTCGAAGCCGAGGTCGTGGTCTCCGGACAGAAGGGACACGTCGAGGATCTTGGCCGTCTGCCTGAGAGCCATCTCCTTCATCGCCTCGTCCCCGCTGAGCTTGTAGGTGTACCAGCACACGCCGGGGAAGAAGCCGCTGCACCACCAGTGGGTATTGGCGAGCACCAGCTCCCCGTTCTGGAAGTTGCGCGGGAAAGTGTCCTCCGTCAGCGACTGCTCCATCAGAGTGCACTGCTTTACGGAAAGTTCAGCGATTTTGTCCACCGGAATATCGCACCGGCACGAAGCCAGCAGCCCGGCAAAGCCCGCAATGGCGGGAATAAAAAGACGTAAATTCATATATAACAACGGGTGCGAAAAGCGCACACCGACAAATATACCCAATAAATCCCGTAACCCCGCAATACCCCCATGTAAAATATTTGTAAAATTTTGTAAAACGTTTTAGAAACAAAATCCTACCTTCGTGGGAGCACTATTTATATATTTGTATGCTATGAGTGACCGGCCAATAGTTTCCCCAGATGTGACGATCCGCGATGTCGCGGAAGCCGCCGGGGTGTCCATATCCCTGGTTTCCTTCGTGCTCAACGCACGCAGGGGCCCTTCCGGCGAGTACCTCTGCTCCGCGTCCCAAAAGACCGCGGAGCGCATCGTCGAGACGGCCGAACGCCTTGGCTATCACAGGAATAAAGCTGCGACCTCGCTTCGCACGGGCCGCAGCGACACCATAGGCGTCATCGTCTCCGACATCTCCAACACCTGTTTCGGCCAGATTTGCCGTAAGATTGAAAAACTCGCAACCGACGCCGGCTACCTCACCATCTTCGCCAGCACCGACGACAGGAAGGAAAACTTCCGTCAGCTGGTCGATAAATTCCTCTACTCCGGAGTGGACGGTTTCATCGTGGCCCCCTGCAACGGCGTCGAAGATTCCATCGCCAAAATCCTCAACCGCAGGCTTCCAGTCGTGATTTTCGACCGGGACCTTCCCGGCGTCGAGGGCATCGGCCGAGTACTTCTCGACAACGAGAAGGCCGGCCGCAGCGCCGTGAGGATTCTTCGCGGCCAGGGCCGCAGGCACATCGGTCTCGTGCGCTACGAGACCGACATCCCTACCATTATTGCGAGGGAGAAGGGCTGCCGTGATGAGGCTGCAAAATGCGGTATTCCCTTCACTTCGGCCATACTCGCGCGCGAGACGATGCGCCGCGACATGGTCTCCGTGCTCCACAATGCCCGCGAAGAAGGCGTTGACGCCATGATTTTTCCGTCCAACGCCATCACGGTTGACGGCCTGTCCGCCATCAACGAGCTGGGCTTCGCGATCCCGGAAGACCTCGCCGTGGTGGGGTTCGACCAGGAAGACCGTTCGGAAATGTTCAACCCCTGGTTCTCATTCGTGAACCAGCCGACCAAACTCGTCGCCGAGTACTCGTTCCGTATGCTTCTCGGAGCAATCAAGGGCGACGGACAGCTTGAAACCAAAATAATCAATCCTCTTTACACGCTTGGCAGCAGGATAAAGCAATGATAGAAAGAGACAATTCCATACTACTCCCGGGCTCGATGTTCCGGAGCCCCGGCGGATGGATTTCAGACCCTCAGTTCATGGAGGTTATGGGCTCCTCGGAGCTGCTGGCCCACGGGCTCGGCAAGCCGGTCGGGGATGCCTCCACGACCTTCGAAGCCCCGCAGGACGGGGAGTACAATGTCTGGGTGCGCACCAAAAACTGGACGGCGTACTGGTCAGACAAGCCGGGCCCCGGCAAATTCACCATTATAATCGATGGTACGCCCCTTGGTGAGGTCTTCGGGACCGGCAGCCCCGAGTGGCACTGGCAGCCCGGCGGGAAAATCCGCCTCGGCAAAGGCCGCCACGGCCTCGCCGTCCACGACCTCGACGGCTTCGATGCCCGCTTCGACTCCGTGCTTCTCACCCTCGGAGGGGATGAGCCTGGAGACATCGACGCACTCCGCCGTGCCCTCCTCGGTCTCCCTAAGCCCGAGTTCAAGGGTCGGTTCGACTTTGTCGTAGTCGGCGGCGGCGTAGCCGGGATGTGCGCTGCGATCAGTGCGGCCCGCCTCGGCAGCAGGGTCGCTCTCGTCCAGGACCGCAAGGTTTACGGTGGCAATAACTCCTCCGAGGTCCGCGTCGGCCTCGGCGGGCGCCTCAACATCGGCCGTTTTCCTTCCCTTGGCTACCTCCTCAACGAGTTCGGCCCGGCCCGGAAGGGCAACGCCCGCCCGGCGGATGTCTATGAAGACGAAAAGAAAGCCGCAGCCATCGCCGCCGAGAAGAATATCACGGCGTTTACGGGCTACCGCGTGACGGCCGTCGAAAAGGACGGCGCCCGCATCAAGGCGGTAATCGCCACCCAGGTGGATAATTACCGCGAGATACGGCTGGAGGGTGAAGTTTTTGCCGACTGCACCGGCGACGCGACACTCGGTGTCCTCGCCGGGGCGCAGTGGGCGATGGGCCGCGAGTCAAAGGATGTCTATGGCGAGCCCTCCGCCCCGGAGAGCCCGGACGGCATCACCCTCGGCGCCTCCATCCAGTGGTACAGCGAGCCCCGAGAGACCCCCGTGGCCTTCCCGGACATCGACTGGGGCCTCCCTATCGACGAGGAGACCGTCCAGAATGCCCGCCGCGGCCAGTGGTACTGGGAGGTAGGCATGAGGGACGACATGATAAAAGACGCCGAGAAGATCCGCGACTACGGCATGTACGTCGCCTATTCCAACTGGTCCTACCTGAAGAATCATTCCCGCTTCCGCGACGAGGTTGCCTGCGAAGACTTCACCTGGCTGTCCTTCTACGCCGGCAAGCGTGAAAGCCGCCGTCTTTTCGGCGATCATATCCTCACCGAGAACGATCTCCGCGATTTCGTCCAGTACCCGGACGGCTGCGTCTCGACCTCATGGTACATCGACGACCACGAGCCTGACCCGGAAAACGCCGCCCGCTTCAGGGACCCCTGGCTAAGCCGCGGCCGCCTCACACCGCTGGATTATTACCCCATCCCTTTCCGTTGCCTCTACAACAGGGACATCGAGAATATGTTCATGGCCGGACGCGACATAAGCGTCAGCCATCTCGCCCTCGGCACGGTACGTGTAATGCGTACCTGTGCGATGGAAGGTGAAGTCGTAGGAATGGCCGCCGATATCTGCCGCCGACTGGACTGTACGCCCCGCCAGGTGTACCAGGACCACTTCGGCCAGCTCAAGGCCCTCATGAACCAGGGCACCGGCGACCCCGCCAAGCCCTACCTCCAAACCTACACTTTGATAGACACCACCGCCGAACGAAGCGAAAACTGCTGACAGTATGAGCGTTATAGACTGGATTATAGTTGCGTTTTTCCTGATAGGGCTCACCGCGATAGGATTTTTCTTCTCGCGTAAGAACCGCAATATCGAGGACTACTTCGTCGCCGGCCGGTCGATGCCGACGTGGCTCGTCGCGCTCGCCGCGACCGGCACCTCCATCAGCGCCGGCACCTTCGTCGGCTCGCCGGAGCTCGGCTTCAACACAAACATCACCTTCATAATGAGCTGCGTCGGCGCCGTCATCGGCGGCCTTTTCGTGGCTCTTATCGTGCTGCCCAAACTCTATGAAGCCAGGACCATCACAATCTACGGCTACATCGGCGACCGTTTCGGCGAGACCTCAAAGCGCGCCAGCTCTGTGATGTTCCTCCTCGGCCAGCTTTTCACCTCCGGCAGCCGCCTCTTCATCGCGGCTATCGCCGTGTCTGTGATGGCCTTCGGCACCATCGACTTCCGATTCATAATGTATTCCATTATCATCCTGGGAGTTATAAGCACCATCTACACGATGGCCGGCGGCATCAAGGGCCTCCTTTACATCGACGCGCTCCAGATCCTCCTCGTAGTCGGGACCGGCGTCGCGGCGCTCGCCATCGTCTTTTCCCAGCTCGGGATGAGTTTCGGCGAGGTTATCGACAGGCTCCACCTCGGCATGGTGAAAATGCCAGCCCAGCCGGAATATGCGATGGCGGCCGATGGCACGATGACCGGCTGGGAACCCGGCAACAAGCTCCAGCTGATGGACCCCCGTTTTGACATCACGAAACCCTACAACCTTGCCGGCGCCCTCATCGCCTACGCTATTTTCAAGTTCGCGCAGTTCTCCACCGACCACGAATTCGTTCAGCGCCAGCTCACCTGCCGCTCCATCAAGAGCGCCGGCGTCTCGCTGGTCTATTCGCAGCTTCTCGCGATCCCCATCGTATTCGTGTTCCTGTCCATCGGCCTCCTTCTTTACGTGAAATATACCGCCGATCCGACCCTCGGGGCGCAGTCGGGCTTCTTTACCGACGCCCGCGACGTCTTCCCGCAGTTTATCAAAAACTGCATCCCGGCCGGTGTCCGCGGTCTTATGATAGTCGGCCTTCTCGCCGCGGCGCTCTCCAGCTTCAATTCCGCCATCAACGCCATGGCGTCGAGCTTCGTGAGCGACCTGTACCTGCCGATCAGGAAGTCCAGGGGCAGGGCGGTGGACACCGATGCGGCCCAGCTCGGCTCTTCGAAGAAGATGGCCGCGCTGATGGGCGCAGTGCTCACCGGCTTTGCCATCGTGACCGCCGTGATGCAGCAGGCGAGCGGGCTCAACCTGGTGGATTTCGCCACCGGAGTCATGTGCTTCTCCTACGCCGGTATGCTGGGCGTTTTTGTCACAGCCCTTTATACCAAACGGGGCAACACCGCGAGCGTAATTACGGCCCTCGTCGCAGGCCTCCTCGTGGTGCTCCTGCTTCAGCCGTACATCCTCACCCCGCTCTCGACGGCGCTCTTCGGCAGGGCGATCTTCATCGCATGGCCGTGGTGGTGCCCGATCGGAGCGCTGGTCAGTACCGCAATTTGTCTAATCGGAAAACCCAAAGCCGTGTAGAATATGACAAGATTTCCCATATATTGGTTGCTT
This sequence comes from Bacteroidales bacterium, assembly GCA_017534745.1. Taxonomy (GTDB): domain Bacteria; phylum Bacteroidota; class Bacteroidia; order Bacteroidales; family UBA932; genus Cryptobacteroides. The sequence goes on from JAFXVX010000021.1 coordinate 46,855, forward strand.
ACCGCGGCGCTGGTAGTGTCATCCTGTGTTTTCGGACCGAAGGAGGACTATAGCGGTGTCCCCTACACGCCGACGGTTGCAGACCAGGTCGGCCGCATCGACCTTTCCTCCTATTGGTCCTCTCCGCTCGAATGCTGGGACGAGATGCACGCCCTCTCCACCCTTCAGGGTATAGTCAACCGCACCACGGCGACGCTCTACATAGACTATGTGAGCGAGAACGGGAAGAACATCGACAAGTACTGGTGGGACATCTACAGCAAACCGGGAGAATGGTTGTCGGGAGTGAATGTCGAGACGTTCAATACGCCCCTGGAAGTGATTACGGCCTATAAGGGTAGGGTAAAGGGCGTTGTCGTCTATGACCCCGCGGTGGCTTCGACGAGCAATGTCGCCTCGTCCGTGGCCGGCATCGAGGATCTCATCGCAATCCGCTACAACCCGGAGGCGGGCAGTTTGTACTCGAAGGTGGTCAAGGCCGGCCTGCTTCCTGTCAAGGTCTGGCTCGTGAATGAGGACGGCACCACCAAGTTCACCGGGACTGGTACGATACCGGGAACGGCGCTGCCTTCCACCGGCTCGGCGAAATGTGACGCATATTATTGGTTCATAGAGAATTACATTAAGACAGGCAAGTGCGACACCAACTGGGCGGGCTATTACATCGACCAGTTTTGGCTGGGATGCCCCCTTAACGTCAAAGGCGACCTGCATTGCCTGACCAACCATGATTTCTTCGTCAGCAAGAGGGGATTCTTCTTCGATCTCTGCCCCTGGGGAGATTCCGTCAACGATGAGCCCGGACAGCCGGCGGGGACCGACCTTCAGGCGATGCGCGATCTGATGATGGCCGCGTACCAAAGCCGTGATCCGGAGTCGATCTGCTATGTCGGCGGCTTCCCTTCGTGGGCGCACAAATACACCAACGCTCAGGGCGGCAGTCGTGACGCCGTGGCTACCGAATGGGAATTCACCCGCATCCTCAGCCAGTACAACGCCTGCATCGATGCGGACGCCATCAACAACGGCGCCCTGGCGAATGCCTCCTTCTGGCAGCATTTTCCCCTGAAGGCCGAGTATCCGCAGCCTTGGGTGACCCGTGAGAGCCTTAAGGAGCGGGGACTCCTGAAGGAAGACGGGACCGTCAATCTCGATGAGGACCGCGAGTATTATATTTTCTACGCAGGAGACTGGGATGCCGCATCCTGGATTTACCAGCAGGCCTTCAATGTGTGGGACGATCCTCAGAGAGGCTCAATCCCCCTGATGTGGCCGATTGGTCCGGCGCTGAGCCTCCGTTCCCCGCAGGTGCTGCATTATTTCTACACAACTGCGAGCGCCAACGACTATTTTGTCGCCGCAGACAACGGCGCCGGCTACCTCAATCCCGGCGAACTCCAGGAGCCGCGTCAGTCCGGGCTCCCTTCGGGCATCAATGCCTGGAAGAAGCACTGCACGAAATTCTACAGGCAGTGGGGGATGACGGTCACGGGCTTCATCATCGACGGATTCTCTTCCGGAATGTCCGAGGAGGGATTGGACGCCTATGCGTCGTTCAGTCCCAACGGAATCGTTTTGCAAAGGGCTTCTACCGCAATCACCCTCCACAAGGGGATGCCTGTACTAAAAGCCAATCCAAATGACCTTAACAAGGATAACAGCGCCGTGACGGAAGCTGCCCGTCTTGCCGAGAATATCCGGCAGGAGCGTGAGAGCACCGGCCAGCGTTTCCATTGGTGCCGGGTGGTGCTCGCCAGGCCGTCGTGGTACAAAACGGTAGTGGAAACGGTCAGCAGCGACCATCCCAATTACATCCTGCTTGATGCGCCGTCGTTCTTTGAACTTGTCCGTATCTCCGAGGAAACCCGGGCGGAACAATAAATTTTAGTAAAAAAGTATAAATCGTTTTAAGAATCAATTCCTTTGACGTTGCCCTCCAAAAACATAAATTTGCGATAATGATTAAGGCCGGACGAATACTTTTCTTCCTGGCAGGGATTCTATTCTCTGCCAGCGTGTCCGCGGCTGTGCAGGACCATCCGCGTCTTTTCCTCCGCGAGGGCGGGGAGAAGGCCCTGAAAGCCAATATCGCAAAGGATGAAATCTGGACCCGAATGCACGAGGCCATCATCGAGGAATGCTCCGTCATCGACACCCTCCCTCTCTGCGAAAGAGTTATCAAGGGACCGCGTATGCACGCCGTCTCCTGCGAGGTTCTCCGCAGGGTGCTCTTCCTCAGTTACGCCTACAGGATGGAGGGTCTTGAAAAGTGCGCTGCGAGGGCGGAGAAGGAGCTTCTCCACGCCGCCGCCTTCGTCGATTGGAACCCTCCCCACTTCCTCGACGTCGCCGAGATGTCCACTGCTTTCGCCATTGGCTACGACTGGCTCTACGACTGGCTCCCCGAGGCGTCGAAGGACTCCATACGCATCAATCTGATTAAGAAGGGATTGGTCCCCGCCCTGGATCCTGCCAACGCCCACCGCTTCGTCCACACCAGCAACTGGGGCCAGGTCTGCAACGGCGGCATGGGCGTGGCGGCCCTCGCGCTCCTCAGCGAGGAGCCCGAGAAGGCGCAGGCCATCCTTGACCGCAGCCGCAAGAATATGCTCATCCCCATGGAGGCGGCCTATCCTCCGGAGGGCTGTTTCCCTGAAGGGTTCGGCTACTGGGCCTTCGGAACGCAGTACAACATCCTCTTCCTCGACGCTCTCTGGAGGTACTACGGCAGGGACGCCATCGACGAGTACCTCAAAGTCCCCGGCTTCATCGAATCCGGCAACTATTCCCAGCAGCTCATCACCCCTTCCCTCCAGACCTTCGGCTACTCCGACAACAGCACCCGCATCTACCTCGAGCCCGCCGTGATGTGGTTCAACCTCATCAGGCCGGAGCCGAAGATGTACTGGTGGCAGAAGCCCCTTTTCGAGAAATTCGACGAGACCAAATCCTACGTCAAGACCATCAAGAACAGGCTTATCCCGTTCATGATAATCTGGGGCGCCGGGACCGGGCCCGAGCCGGCCGTGAACCTCGCCGCCCCGGAGCAGCCGGAGGGCAATTTCTACGCCGGCCATGGCCGCAACGACGTCTGCGTGATGCGCACCGGCTGGGGCCGCGACGACGCCTACCTCGGCTTCAAGTCCGGCCGCGCCCGCAACCCCCACGGCCACATGGACATCGGCTCGTTCTACTATGAATATAAAGGTGTCCGCTGGTCGCTTGACCTCGGCAGCGACGACTATAACAAGGTCCAGGTCCACGGCGTCGGCCTCTTCGATATGTGGGCCGGCAGCGACCGATGGACCCAGCTGACAAAATACAACAACTTCGCGCATTCGACGACTTACCCCGACGGCGTGTACCAGGATGTCAAAGCCCAGTGCTATATCAAGGACGACGAGGCGACGATGACGGTCTCGTCAGAGATAGCCGGGGTCTATCCCGGCAAGATGAAGAGCCTGGTGCGGACCGCCCATCTCGCCGGCCCTGCGGTGGAGGTCAAAGACCACATAGAAACTGAAGACAACCAGGTCGTTATGGTCTGGAATATGACGACTGAAGCCGTGAAGTTTGAGCGCAAGAAATCCCGTCTCGTGCTGACCGGCCCCGGAGGGGAGCAGCTCGAGATGCTGGTGTCCTCGAGGTTCCCGTTCACCGCGGAGCTGGTGTCCGCCAAGCCCGCCCATAAGTACGAAGGCCAGAATAATGGGATCAGTTTCCTCCGCCTCCGATACACCGTCCCGTCATGGACGGAATACAATTTCTCAGTAAAACTCAACCCTCTCTACTAGTGCGACTGCTCTCTGTCATACTGCCTCTTCTTCTGACGCTTCAGGCGCTGGCTCTTCCCCAGCACCCGAGGCTTTTCCTGCAGAAGGGAGAGGAACAGAAGCTGATGGGGAACATCAGCGCTGACGCGCGCTGGCAGAAGGTCCACGACGTGATCCTCGCAGAGAGCGACGAGATTGCGAAGGGCCCGGCCCTCGAGTTCAAACTGAACGCCCGCAAGGAGATGCACCAGATCGGCTGCGAGGCCGTCCGCAGGATGCTCTTCCTCTCCTATTCGTGGAGGATGACAGGGGAGAAACGGTATCTGCTTGCCGCCGAGGCCCTTGCCCGCGACATCTGTGCCCTCAAGAACTGGAACCCTTACCACTTCCTCGACGTGGCGGAGATCACCGTCGCCGCGTCCATTGCCTACGACTGGCTCTACGACGCCCTTCCAGCGGACCTTCGCACCTCCCTGATGGAAAGCATCAGGGACAAGGCGCTCGTCACTTCCGAGACCGGAGGCGCCGGCAATCCGGAGTACAATCTACGCTGGATGGACATGACAAGCAACTGGAGCCAGATCTGTCACGGCAGCATGGCCATCGGGGCCATCGCCATATATGAAGATGCGACCGAGACCTGCGACAAGATCCTCGCTCGTTCGCGCGATAAGATGAGCATCCCGATGGAGGCGGAATACCGCCCCGACGGCGCCTATTCCCAGGGCATCGGCTACTGGGGCTACGGCACTATGCTCAATACGATGTATCTGGACGCCATGGAGACGAATTTCGGTCCCTCAAGCGTCTCGATGCTCGAAGCCATCCCCGGTTTTATGCAGACGGGAAAATACTTCTCCGAACTCCTCACCAACACCCAGCAGTCCTTCTCCTTCAGCGACAACAGCACCGGGGATAATCTTCCGGAGCACTGCATTTTCTGGTTCTACAGGAAGACGGGAGACCCGACTCTTCTCTATCACCAGAAGGCGATGCTGGACCGCTGGACGGACGACCCTTCGTTCGTCCACGGCTCGTACGCCCGCCACGATCCGCTGATGCTCGTCTGGGGCGCCGGCACCGTGGAGCACCCCTGCGCCGACTTCGCCTCGGCGAAGCAGCCGGAGGAGCTCTTCTACATCGTCCGCGGCCTCAACCCGATCTGCACGATGCGCTCCGGCTGGACCGCCGACGACATCTGGCTCGGCTTCAAGGCCGGCAACCCCAGTTGCCCCCACGGCCACATGGATGTCGGCGAATTCATGCTCGAGCAGGGCGGCGTCCGCTGGGCCGAGGACCTCGGCAGCGACGGCTACAGCGCCTTCGTCAGCCTCGGCAAGGGTTCGCTTTTCAACATGAAGCCGGACGCCCTCCGCTGGAACGACCTTCTCCGTTACAATAATTTCAGCCATAACACGCTGACTGTCAACAACCAGTTCCAGAATCTCGAGACCAAGTCGGAGTTCTGCGACTCCGGCGCGGACAGGGATAACATGTATGCCGTGGCGGACCTCACCCCGACCTACGCAGGCGTTCTCGAGTCGGTAAAAAGGAGGGTATCGCTGCTTGACGGCAAATGCGTGGTGGTCGAGGACACCCTCAAGGCGCGCTCCTTCCGGGACGCGTCCGTGGTCTGGAACCTCACGACCCGTTCCGACGGCTTCACCTTCGACAAGAAGTCAGGGATCATAACCCTAACGGCCAAGAATCCCGCCGGAGAGCTTAAGACGCTCCGCCTCAAAGTAACCCTCGGCGACAAGGCCGCCAGCCCCGCCGGCTTCAAGGTCCTGCGCACCGCCGTCGATAATGAATTCTATTACCCCAACATGGAAAAGCCGGCCCACGGCTGCTATTTCGTGAGGATAAAATACACCGTTAAAAAAGGAATGTCGCAGACAATGCGAGTTGAAATGCAACCTGAATAAATCAACAATAAACCACTCATATTATGAAAAAAGAACTGTATCTGCCACCCGAGACAAGGGTGAAGGAACTGTCCCTGAGAGCTGGGATTCTCGAAATCTCGAACAATCAGGCGACAATCGAAGACTATGAATTCGAAGATCTTGACAGAGTTTAACCGCAAACAGAAAGTAGTTATGAAAAAGTATTTCAGCATCGCGATTGCGACCCTTCTGCTTTGCGGATGTGCAAAGCAGATTGAGGGCCCCGAAAACAACATCCCGGCCCCTAAGACTGACGGCATTACCTTTGTCGCCGGATTCACCAAAGTGACGACCGCCGCAGGTGTCAACACCTGGGAGGCGGATGACAACATCTCGATATTCAGCGCGGCTAACGGCGCCGATCCCGGTGTTGCCATTGACTCTAACCTTGAATATAAGACGGACGCTGCCGGCGCGAGCGCGGCCTTCACCGCCGTGGGCGACCCCGCCCACGCGACCGACAAGTACTTCGCGTATCACCCCTATTCACCCGCTTATGCGTCCAAATTGAACGCTGATGCGAATATAGGCTTCTCCGGCGTGGCAGCCAGTGCCCCCGTCACTGACTACCGCTTTATGCCTATTATGGTCAACGGTAGCGCCGTTTTCACCTTTGATCCTGCAACCGGAGAGTCCACCAGCAGCTCGACTCCGAAGTATTACTATGCGCAGGCCGACGCCCCTGCAAATGAAGAGGATCCTGTCGTCCTGAATTTCAAGCCGGTACTTCCCATCCTCGAACTTGACCTCTATGGCCGGGGCACCCTCAAAGAGGTGGACATTTCCTTCACCGATCCTGCCACGGATGTTTTCAGCGACTACAACTGGCTGACGGCGAAGGGTGTTTTCAACACCTCCACCGGAGTCATGACGATGACCAATCACTCAAACGCCTATTCTACAATCAAGGTAACGGTCAAAGAAGAGTCCAAGGACTACATCACACTTCTCGGGGAGACCCCTATGAAGATGCAGGTCATCGTAGGACCGTTCACCATCCAGAAGGGCCTCACGCTTAAATTCATCGACAAGGACGGCAAGACCTTCTCCAAAGCCATCTGGGCTGACGGAGTCAAGAGCTCGATCGCCAGCGACGGCTCGATGAAGCACATCCGCCAGGGCATCAATGTGCCTTACATCGCTGCCTCGGCCCCTTCTGTCGCCGAATTCGCCGCCGAAGGCGGAACGAGTGAGGCCGTTACAATCAGCACATATTCCGCCTGGAGCGTCAAGAGCAAGCCGGAGTGGATTACCGTCAGTCCTGCCAGCGGCACGGGCAACACTTCCGTCACCTTTACCGCTGCCGCAAACAGCGGCGACGCCCGCAACGGCGATGTCGTGTTCCAGACCGCCGAAGGCAACGAATGCTCCGTCGCAGTCTCCCAGGCCAGGGTCGAGATTGTCTCTGCCGGATACTACAGCGTTGACGTGTCGGCTATTACATTTGCCGACTCCTATATCTATGATGTTAAGAATTCAAGCAATATCCTGATCGCCCGTATTACCAAGGAGTATCTCGGCGCCACGCAGAACGTTCAGGTCCGGGCGGCATACCCCATTCTTGCCTCCGGCGAGCCGGATTATGCTCACGGACTTGTCCTTGACGACGGCGGTACCGTGAACGCCTGGACTATGAATCCTACTGCGGTTACGTATGCCGAAGGCGGTCCCGGCACTATTTCGACTATCTGGGTAAAGGACGACGGCTCTGATATCCTTACTTCCCAGCCTTCGGGTGATATTTCGGTGGCATCTGTATCTCCGTATGTCCTCCCGTCGCCTTCCGGACAGAACCATGCCCTCGTCAAGATCGGCAGTCAGATATGGACGGCAGAAGGATACAAGACAACTAAGTTTACGAACGGGAATCCGATTACTCAAATTCAGCCATCTGATGGCGCACAGGGAACGGCTGCGCTTATAGTCAGCGGTGATATTTATCTGTATAATGCCCATGCAATTTCAAGTACAAGTGGATTTGCTCCGAACGGATGGGGACTTCCATCAAACGACCAATGGACATCCGATTTGGGTGGTTTCCTTGGCGGAACTTCCACGTATGCCAATATGGCGGTCGCTAAGGCTCAGTTGTTCAGTAGGACTACCTGGAAACTGAATGGGAAAGCATTAAAAGACCTTGGCTATTACAATACCTGGGGTAATGCGGCCGTAAGCACTTCTAAGTGGAATATGCTTATGTGCCAAAGCGGTACAGCGCCTAGCGTAAATACAAGTCAGGCTTATACCGCAATGTTCGAGGTACGACTCGTTAAGCAATAATGCAGTCGCGTTGGCTTCATGTGGCCGCGGTGGCGGCGATGCTTCTCCCGGGGTGTCTGAATGAGACATTCCGGGAGGGGGAGCCGCGCCTTGAGTTCGACAGGGAGGAGACATCCGTGCGCGCCAAGGGCGGTGACGGCTTCGTGAGGGACACGTTCTACGTGTCGTCGAACCGGAGCTGGAGCGCTGCTGTCGCGGACGTGGAAGCCGACTGGCTTTCCGTCGCGACCGGCGGCTTCGAGAATCCCGCCGGGGTGCTCAAGACGGCTCCGCTCGTGGTCGTTTGCAAGGACAATCCGAGTGAGGAGGAGCGTACTTCCGAAGTGGTGATTTTCGTCTCCGGCCTGCAAAAGACCGTCAGCGTTCGCCAGAGAGGAGTGCGAATGATTGATGAACTCGAAGGAAGCGGTATAGATCCTTTTGTGTATGAAGACTATGGGCAGATTTATTAAAACTGCGCTTCCGCTTCTTGTGGCAGTGCTGTCTGCCCTGCCTTCAGCGGCCCAGGAGCCGTTCAATGCCGCGACCCTGCTGCCAGGGAGTACATCGTCCGTGCTGGTCAGTCCCGTGACCGGAAGCGCGGGCGAGGAACTCTCCGTGCTCATCCGGGGCGGCAGCGGCATCCGCGGCGCTTCGCAGCCCCTTTGGATTGTCGATGGGGTGGAGATAAATCCTTATGTCAACTTCCTCAATATCTATGATATAGAGGATATTAAGGTTGTCAAAAACCTCTATGAGACAGGGAAGTACGGTAACAGGGGAGCCGACGGGGTCGTCATCGTGACGACCGCAATCGGAAGCGGCGAAGACAAGTTCAGCATACGGTGGAATTCGGATCTCGGCCTGACCTTCCCGATTAATAAGGTCGCCGGCGCTGCGCCCGGATTCAATCACAACCACTACCTTTCACTGATCGGGACGACCAGCCGCGCCGAATACGGCGTGTCCGGATGGTTCCGCCAGACGGACGGTGTGGAGCCCCACAACAACGGGCTTGCCGGCGGCGTCCGCACCCGTTTCGAGATGAGGGCCAACAAGGTCTTGTCATTCGGGATGAACTCCGCCTTTGTGATGGGGCGGAATAATATGGCGGCCTGCGACGAGCCTTTCGGCAGCGGCAGCCTTACCCTCCTGCAGCGCAATCCGGACTTTTTCCCGGATCAGAGCATCGACGGGTGGAAAAATGACTACGACAACGAGACGCAGGACAAGCGTTTCGTGAGTGACCTGCTCCTCCAGACCAATATAGGCAAGTTTGTGAAAATCAGGCTCAATTTCGGCTTTGATTTCCGCAATTCGAACAATCTCCTATGGTACGGGGAGGGTACACCGATCGGTCGCGAGGAGAACGGCCGCTCGACAATTGAAGGCGACACGGACTTCGCCTACAATGCCGACCTGACCTGCACCTTCAGGCGTTATTTCAAGGAAAAACACAAGGTGAGCATCGACGCCGCCGTTGACGTACGCGGGAAAGACACCAAGCGCGGCTACATGAGCGGCAGCGACTTCTTCACCCACTCGCTGAGGGCGAGAGGCCTCAACCTTTACAACAGCGATCCGTCGGTCAGGAAGTTCCAGTACACGTACCTCTCGTACGGAGCCCGCCTCCAGGCCGGCTATGAATACGCCGGGATGGCCGGGGTGAACGCGATGCTCCGCCTGGACCACACTCCGAGGTATGAGAGCCTCCCGCGCCTCTACAAGAACTTCGACGGCTGGTTCGACGCAGCGAAACTTATTCCCGGAGACGGAAAGATTGTCTCCGCCTTGAAGCTCAGCGCATCTTACGGCGAGGCTGGGAGGGAGATGAACCTTCCGTATGCCGGCTACGGGGACTTCCTCACGGGAGAATACCCTGCGGTGCCGGACAATCTTCAGATGTTCTACGAAGGGTTCTGGCGCCTGCGTACCCGCGAGATTACGGCGGGCCTGGAACTCGGTTTCCTCAACGACCGCATCCGCATTGCCGCCTGCTATTTCGACAGGGCGACTGATGACAATTTCAATTCCTACTGCTTCGGGCAGAAGGATGGATACTACTGGAGAAGAGCCCCGAGGCAGGATCAGTTCGAGCGCAGCGCAAGGACCCTTATGCGCGGCATCGAGGGCGAAATCAGCGGAGTCATCCTAAAGGGTGAGGGCTACCGTTGGGACGCCTTTGCAGACATTTCCTACAATGTTTCCCAGATAAGTTCCATCGGGGACGAGGACCTTCCGGGAGCCGAAATCGGGAGCGGCCTTATAGCCACCGCCAATGCTCTCGGCTATCCCGCGGCTTCGTTCTACGGCCATAGGACTGACGAAAACGGCGACCCAGTGGATGTCACGGGGGACGGCATCGTCAACCGTTTCGACCGCGAGGTCATCGGTAATCCCCATCCCAGGTTCTATGGGAATTTTGGGACATCCTTCCTCTATAAAGGGTTCTCTCTGTCGGTTCTCGCCAGCTGGGCTGCCGGCTTTGAAGTACTGGACCTGAACAAACTGCTCTTCAAAGGCGGCCCCGATTTCACGGTAACAGACCGCTATGTCGGCAAGGGCGATTACCTTCGACTTTCGAAGGTCCGCGCGGCCTATGACATTCCGCTCAAAAAGCAGACTGTCGTAAAATCAGTGGCTGTGTCGCTGACTGGCTATGACCTTATTTACTGGAGAGCATTCCCGCGCTGGAATCCGGCAGTTCTTGGCGTTAATTACGACGTCTGCCCGACTTCGGCCGCGATGCTCCTTGGCGTGTCACTAACTTTTGGGAGGAAATGATATGAAAAAGATACTTTTACTCATATCCATTTCCCTCCTCGGCCTGACGGCGCTTGCCCAGGTGCCCGATTCGACCGTCCTCGCTGAAATCTACGCCGAGAGGCAGGACACCCTCGAGGAGACGGTCGTCGTCGGCTATGGCGCGATGCGCAAGAGCGACCTGACCGGCGCCGTGACGTCCATCCGCGTGGAAGACGACGAGGCGGCGCGATCGACCTCCCTTGACCAGTTGATGCAGGGCAAGGCGGCCGGCGTGCAGATTGTCCGCAACGGCGGCGCCCCGGACGGCGGTATTTCCGTCAGGATCAGGGGATTGTCTTCATTTAACGGCAGTTCCGAACCGCTGTATGTGGTAGATGGCGTGCTGCTCAATACCTCGCAGGGAGGAGAGACACTCCTCTCCCGCGGCGCAGATAATGGCAGCAGCGACGAGGCGATGAACGGCCTCCTAGGCCTGAGCCCGTCCGATATCCAGAGCATAGAAGTCCTCAAGGACGCTTCCGCGACGGCCATTTACGGCGCCCTCGGCGCCAACGGCGTCGTGCTCATCACGACCAAGATGGGCCGCAAAGAGCGTCCAACTATCCGGTTCACTGCCGGTGTCGATGTCAGTATGCCTTCAAAGAGGATAGACGTCCTCTCCTTCGACGAGTATGTGCAATATCTGGAAGACACGGGAAGTACAGGCTATCTCAACGAGATTTATGAAGATCCGGCCAATCACGCCGGGCTCAAGGTGAGGCCGGTGGATTGGCAGGATGAGGCGATGAGGACAGCCGTGAGCCAGAGGTACAACTTCGCCATCTACGGTAAGCCGAAGAACCTCTCCTATGCCTTCTCCCTCTCTTTCAACGATATGAGGGGCGTCATCAAGCAGACCGGCGTCAGGCAGTACATCGGCCGCCTGAACCTCGACTGGACCGTCCATCCCAAAGTCAAGATAGGCACGAGGTTCATTATGGCCCATATCCACTCTGACATGACCCAATCGACGGGCGGCGGACGCATGTCCTCCGCAACGTCCCTGGCGCGGTCGATGCTTTCCTACAGGCCCTACTTTGCGGACTACGATCTTGACGACAGCCAGATCTACGACGACGGCGACGAAGACGTCAAGTCGAGTCCCTACCGCTGGCTGGACAAGACCCATTTCTCCAACGACAGGAAGGATTACCGCATCACTCCGAACCTCTACGTCGAGGCCAAACTGGCCAAGTGGGTCACGTTCAAGAGCAGTGCAGGTCTTGACTACCGCAACTCCGAGAGGCGCAAGTTCAAGTCCTCCGCCATCAACACGACCAGCACAGGATCCTCCGGCGCCATCGGCACCTATGAGTACTTCAACTGGAACTGGGACAACATGTTTATGATGAACGGCAAGTGGAAGGGCCACTCCCTTTCCGGGACCGTCGGCACGACGCTCTACAGCCATTTCATCGGCACCCAGACTATCGAGGGCTGGAACATCGACCAGTTCAAGGGCGGCCTGGACTGCATCAACTATGCGCCCAATCGCCGCGAGAGCTACACGGAGGCAAAGAGTACTACGCTCTCCTTCCTCGCCCGTGGAATCTACAACTACAAGGACCGCTATGTTCTGACGGCGACCTTCCGCGCGGACGGCTCCTCGAAGTTCATCGGCAAGAACAGGTGGGGATTCTTCCCCTCGTTCGCCTTCGCCTGGCGCATAAGCCAGGAGCCGTGGTTCCGGAGTTCGTGGATATCTTCGATGAAACTCCGCGCCGGCTGGGGCCGCGTGGGCGACCAGTCCATCGCTGATTACCAGACCAGGAGCACCTACACAATCTCCGCTATTTCGGCCCACGACCCGGGCAACGTGTCGGAGACTTCGGTCACCGTGACACCGAGCAACCTCGCCAATCCCCACCTCCGCTGGGAGACGACCGAGCAGGTCAACGGCGGTGTCGACCTGAGCCTTTGGAACGGCCGCCTCAGCATCACCGCAGACGGCTATATGAAGACCACCTTCGACCTTCTGCAGAGCAAGGAAATCCCCGCCTCGTCGGGTATGACCTCCTACTATGTCAATGAAGGAAAGATCCGCAACAGCGGATTCGAGCTCACCGTCGAGGCCGTCCCGGTCAAGACGGCGGACCTCGAGTGGGTCATCGGTGGAAACCTCACGCTCAACCGCAACAAGATAGTCTCCGTCAGCAAGACGGCCGACCGTAAATCCATTTGGATCAGCACCGCCGAGCAGAGGGAGGTGGTCTGCTTCGAAGGCGCCCAGATAGGCAATTCCGCCTACTGCGCGCAGACGGCGAATATCTTTATGGAAGGCTATGAAATGGGCCTCTTCTACGGCTACAAAGTCAAGAGGATAGTCCCTGAGGGCGAGACCGGCACCCCGATCAGCAACGGTGGATTGCCGCGCGAGCCCGGTAGCCTCGACTACTACGACCTCAACGGCAACGGCTACATCGACGAGGGCGACCGTACGATCATCGGAAACCCCAATCCTAAGCTCATCTACGGATTCAACACCTCGCTGCGCTACAAGGGTCTGACTTTCTCGATGGCGTTCAGCGGCTCCCACGGCAACGACCTGTTCAATTTCAACTCCTCGGTTGAGACTGCGACCAACATCACAAGGCACAACGTCCTCCGCTCCGCCTACTACGACGCCTGGAGCCCGGAGAACCCAGGAGCCGCCTATCCTGCGATCAACAGGATAGAGAACAGCGACTTCAAGAAGTTCTCCAGTATGTATGTGGAGGACGGGTCGTATCTGCGCATTTCGAACATCTCGCTTTCCTACCTGATTTCCCTTCGCAAGAAGGCCATAAGGAACATCACCCTGACTGGTTCGGTTGCGAATGCGTACGTCTTTACCAAATACACCGGTTGGGATCCGGACGTCAATACCTACGGGACCAACGTGAAGAAGATGGGTATTGACGGCGGTAGTTATCCTTCCTGCAGGACGTTCTCCTTCGATATCCGGTTAACATTCTGACGCGCCATGAAGAAGTTTCTTACTGCAATACTTATCGTTCTCACCTCCTGTTCAGGATTCCTGAATGAGGTGCCGACGACGTCGCTCTCCGAAGAGGACGTGTATGATTCTCCGCAGGCGCTGGAAGCCAACATCAACGGCTGTTACCTGACGATGAACAACACTTCGCTCTGGAAGGGCACGATGTACGAGTACTTCCAGACAGGGTCCGGGCTTATCGTGTGGGGCGGCCAGAGGACGACCGACGAGTGGCTCGACGGTATGTTCTTCACCAAATACTCTACTTCGACCACCGGCAATAAGAATATCTGGACGGCCGTGTGGCTTGGTATCAACCGCTGCAACCGCCTGATTGATCACTTGCCGGACAGTCCTGTGGATGAAGGATTTAAGAAGGAGATAGAGGCGGAAGCCCGCTTCATCAGGGCCATCTTCTACTACACTGCGGTCCGCATCTGGGGCGATGTCCCTCTTATCAAGTCTTCGCCTGTGGAGTCGGAGGATCTCTACAATCCGAGAGTTCCCTTCTGGGATGTCTATGCTTTCGTGCTTGAGGACCTTGATTTTGCCTGGGAGAATATGCGGTCCCAGGCAAGGATGGAGGAGGTCGCGCCTTTCAAGAACCGGCCCTGCAACTGGGCTGCGCTGTCGCTGAAAGCGTCGGTGTATCTTACCATCGGCTCCCTGCTTTCGGCCCCGGATGACAATTTCTGGGACACTTCCATAAGGACTCCCGATTTCAGCGCCTGCGGGATTTCGTCTGCTGACGATGCCTTCACGCTGGCGTATAACACGGCCGTGGATGTCATCGAAAACGGTCCCTATTCGCTGGCGCCGGACTACAGGACCCTGTTCCGCTGGACGGAGCCGGGCGACTGGTTCCTTCCGGAGAGCATCCTGAAGATTACTGCGTCCAACAAGGCCGGACAGAGCTACTGCGCTGTCCATATGCTGCCACCGTTTCCGGAGGGTACGGCCAATGTCGCCACAACCAACTCCAACGCCGGGCGCGTCCGTCCCTGCCGTTTCGCCCTGGAGAACATTATCAAGTACTCCGGCGGTCAGAAAGGCACCGAGTCGCACAATAGCAATCTTTACACGACGACCGCGGATCCTCGTTTCGCGGCCACATTCTTTGTCAAGTATCTCAATCAGAATACTAACAGGACTGTGACCACCTATCCCAACAACAGCAACGTCACGACCTCCTCGGATGCTTATATAAAGAAGTATCTGGAGCCGAGCTACGATGTGACCAGCGGCAAGGCGGACTTCTACTTTATGCGTCTTGCCGAACTCTACCTGATCGCTGCGGAGTCGGCGGCCTCCCTGAGCGCCGGTCCGGGCGATGCGTGGGCCGAGTCGGCAATCACTTATGTCAACGTGCTCCGCGACAGGGCCCGCCGTTCGAAGGACACCGGCATTGCAACGGCTCCGGCCAACTGGTCGGCGGCCAATTTCGCGGACAAGGATGAACTCATCAACGCGATTATGTGGGAGAGGGTGATAGAGCTTATGGGCGAGGGCCACGAGTGGTTCGACACCCACCGGCGCGGCGCCACCTGGCTTCGCGACAACATCGCCGCTCCGGCCAACGAGTTCTATATCGGCCATTTGCCGGATTTTGACACCTATTTGCTTTATCATTTCCCGGGCGCCATCGAAAAGGGCTATGTGTTCCCGACAGAGATCATCGATCTCCGCAGGGGCCTTCTCAGTGCCTATCCCGAAAGCGAACTGCGCCTCAACACGGCTGAAAGCCGTCAGAACGATTTTTACTGGCAATAGCATATGAGAAAAGTGATTATGACCGCACCCAAAACCATTGTGGTGCAAAATGACGCTCCGGCCCCGAAGGCCGAAGACCTGAAGGGAAACGAGATTCTGTTGAACATCAAGCGCATCGGTATCTGCGGATCCGAGATCCATTCCTACCACGGGCTGCACCCTTCGTGCATTTACCCTGTGGTCCAGGGACACGAGTACTCGGGAGTCGTCGTCGCCGTGGGTCCGGAAGTGAAGGCTTTCAAGCCGGGTGATCACGTGACCGCGCGCCCGCAGCTGGTTTGCGGTGAGTGCAATCCATGCAAACACGGCAGATACAACATCTGTGAGAACCTCAAAGTGCAGGCTTTCCACGCCGACGGCGCGGCGCAGGACTTTTTCGTCGTGACCGAGGACAGGACTGTGCTGCTGCCTGAGGATATGCCGCTCGATTTCGGTGCGATGATAGAGCCCACCGCAGTCGGAGCGCACGCCACGAGCCGGGCCCCTCTGGCGGGCCGCAACGTGGTGGTCTCCGGCGCCGGGACGATCGGCAACCTCATCGCACAGTTTGCCCAGGCCCGCGGCGCTGCCAAGGTGCTGATTGCCGACATCAGCGACTTCCGCCTCGCCAAGGCGCGCGAGTGCGGCATCAAGTACACCCTCAATGTGGCCAAGACCCCCCTTGCTGAGGGAGTGAAGGAGGTTTTCGGGGAGGAAGGCTTCCAGGCCGCCTTCGAAGTGGCTGGCGTGGAGTCCTCCATCCAGTCGCTGATGGCTACCATCGAGAAGGGTGGCGACATCGTGATTGTCGCGGTGTTCGCGCATAACCCCGTGATCAATATGGAGCACCTCGGCGAGCACGAGCTTAACCTCATCGGTACCCTAATGTACAAGCACGAGGACTACCTGAAGGCCGTCGAGGAGGTCCACAAGGGCACAATCAACCTCAAACCCCTCATCACCGACCGCTTCCCCCTCGAGAAGTTCGACGACGCCTACAAGTTCATCGATGCCCACAGGGAAACCTCGATGAAGGTGATGATCGATCTGTAGGGATGGAACGAAAAGGGATAATTGCGGTCGGCAACTGGATTGTCGATAATGTAAAATTCATTGGAACTTATCCCCGGAAGGGGAACCTCGCCACAATCTTCCGTCAGGAGGAAGGGCTTGGAGGGTGCGCGCACAATGTCCTGGCCGACCTTGCCGCGATGCACAGCGGCATCCCGCTTTATGCGGGCGGCTGCATCGGGGCGGACAGATTCGGTCAGATGTGTCTTGACGCCTGTGACCGGTTCGGGATAGACCGTTCCAATCTCAAGGTCCTTGATGGAGCGGCGACATCCTACACCGACGTTATGTCGGAAACTGCGGGCGACGGCTCGCGCACATTTTTCCATTGTCGCGGCGCCAATGCGGAGCTCTCTGTGGATCAGGTGCTTGCCTGTAAGTCTCCGGCTCGTATTTTCCATCTGGGATACCTCCTGCTTCTCGATGCGCTGGACAAGGAAGACCCAGAATACGGGGTGGCAGCCGCCCGGGCGCTGGACGGCCTGCAGAAGCAAGGATACGAGACATCGGTCGATGTAGTGTCGGAGGAAGGCGACCGCTACCGCAAGGTGGTGCTTCCCTGCCTGAAATATATAGACTATCTAATTATCAATGAGGTTGAGGCCGAGAATTGCCTCGGGACTCCGCTGCGCCGCGAAGGCCAGCCTGACCTGCCTGCCATCAAGGCCGCCGCATCCGCCCTGCTGGAACTCGGCGTTCGTAAAATAGTCGTCATCCATTTCCCTGAAGGGGGAGTGGCCGCCTCCCGTGAAGGTGAGGTTTGTTATGCTCCCTCTTTCCATGTTGACCGCAGCGAAATAGTGTCCTCCGTCGGCGCCGGCGATGCCTTCTGCGCCGGTGCGCTCTATGCCATCCATGAAGGGTGGCCGCTGAAGGAAATGCTTGAATTCGCCTCAGCCGGCGCCCGCTTCAATCTGTTCAGCGCCACATCCACAGGCGGTGCGCCGGAGATAGGAACTATAGTGTCTTTCTTGAAATCCCACGAGGAATAAAGTTGCATAATTATTAAATTATTCTAGCTTTGCGGAAAACAGCAAACGATGAATGCAATTGACATTAAATCCATAAGGAAGGCTCGCGGGATGACTCAGGAGCAGGTGGGGATCTTGGCGGGGATGAGCAAATCCCAGGTTTCCAGGATGGAAAAAGGGACTTTGGGTAGTCCGGAGACATATGAGCGTGTCCTTTCGGCGATGGGGTATCGTATCGTTATTTCCCTGGAGGACATCAGGCGGTCGAAAACCATGGATCGGGACTATATTCTTTCCCTTTTAAGGGTTTACTATTTGTGTAACAAGGAAAGATTTGGAATAGACAGCCTGGGCTTGTTTGGAAGTTTTGTTCGCAATGAGGGGAGGGAGGATAGTGATATTGATATTCTCATCAGTTTGAAACGGTCGAATCTTTTCACATACGCATTGATTGCACAGCAACTTGAGACTGTTTTCGGGCGACATGTTGATCTTATTTCCTCCAGAGCAAAACTTAAGGATGATTTCCGGAATCATGTAGAGAAGGAGGTGGTGTATGTTTCCTGAGAAGGACCGGGTTATCTCTCTTCTAGGAGATGTGATTTCTGAAACAGAGCTTCTTCTTAGGATGTCTGCCGACATAAAGACGCCGGACGATTTCATCTCCTGTCTGTCTGGGATGACGATATTCCGAGCATGCGGGATGAGCCTGCAGCCATAAACAGTTTGACATATTCGAAGAAAAATGAAAAGGTCTGAAATCAACGCTATTATCCGCGCAAACAAGCAGTTGTGCGAAAAATTCCTTTTTCACCTCCCCGACTGGGCCTTCTGGACTCCGGATGATTGGGCCTCGAAGGGGAAGGAGTGCGAGGAGATCAAGCGCAACTGCATGGGATGGGACATCACCGATTTCGGCAGCGGTGATTTTGACCGCATCGGCCTGTCGCTGATAACTCTCCGCAACGGCAATCCTGCCTTTGACCGCAAGCCCTACTGCGAAAAGATAATGATGGTGCGCCCCGGCCAGGTTACGCCCACCCACTTCCATTGGAACAAGATGGAGGACATCATCTTTCGTGAGGGAGACGGCACCTTCTGTATGAAACTGTGGAACGCCGATTACAGGACGGAGGAATTGATTGAGGACGGCGTCGTCCGGCTGCGCCTGGATGGTGTGATGACCGAATTTGAGCCCGGAAAGACCTACCGCCTCCGCAAAGGGCAGAGCGTCTGTTACACCCCCTTCATTTATCACACTTTCTGGGCGGAAGACGGCCCCTGCCTCATAGGTGAGGTTTCTATGGTCAACGACGACAGCGCCGACAACAGGTTCCTGGAGCCCATCGGCCGCTTCCCGGACATCGAGGAGGATGTCCCGGCGGAGGTCCTGTTGTGTAACGAATATCCTGAATTGTAGTACTATGCTTGTTAATCTTCAGAAAATCCTCGCGTTCGCGGAGCAGGATGGGAAGGCAATAGGGATGTTTAACGCCACGGGCTTCGACTCGCTGCAGGCCGTGGTGGCCGCGGCGGAAGAACTCGGCGAGCCTGTTATCATCGCCCACGCGGAGGTGCATAACGTGTTCAACGACATATCTTTGGTCGGCCCCGCGATGCTGGCGGTGGCGCGCAGCGCCCGCGTGCCGGTCTGCGTACACCTGGATCATGGGGAATCACTTTCGATGATTGAAAAGGCCGTGGAGCTCGGTTTCACTTCCATTATGATAGACGCTTCCGCAAAGCCTTATGCGGAGAATGTGGCCCTGACGCGCCGCGTGGTCGAGATGTGCCATCCCAGGGGAATCGGCGTTGAGGCCGAGCTGGGCCGCCTCGCCACCCGCGAGGACGGTTCGGCCAATCCGGAGGATTTTTATACCGATCCTGCCGAGGCTGCGGATTTCGTACGGCAGACCGGCATCGACGCCCTCGCCATCGCATTCGGCACGGCGCACGGCTTCTACAAATCCACTCCGGTCCTCGATTTTGAGACAATCGCTTCCTGCCGTGAAAGTACCGGCGTCCCCCTCGTGATGCACGGCGGGTCCGGCGTTTCCCCGGCGGACTACACCCGCGCCATTAAGTCCGGTATCCGCAAGATTAACTACTATTCCTATATGTCCAAGGCTGGCTACAACGCCGCCGCAGAAGTAATCGCTTCAGGGAAGACATCTTACCTCCACGACGTCGAATTCGCCGCAATGAAGGCAATGAAAGAGGATGTCTCCCGCGCCATCCGTGTTTTTTCTGGAAAATAATGGCAATACCTTGACGCCGCTCCGGGCTACAGCAGAGCCGTGATGGGGCAGTTTAGGGCGCGGCTCAGGCGCAGGACGCTTTCAGCGCCTGCGTTTGCAACTGAACGTTGCCCCTGCTCGTAGGAGCGTATGACCCTGAGTGAATTTCCCGACATGTCCGCCAGCATGCGTTGCGTAAGGGATGCGTTCTTTCGGGCTTGTTTAAAAGGATTCTCACTTCTTTCCTCCAGACGTTTCGTAGCAAACTGGACCGTTTTTGATAAATCGGCTTCGTGTAGCACCTGATACCTGTCATAAATATCCTGCACACCGACTCCTCGCGATTGAAGAGTTTTGTAATCTGTATTCAGGTACCAGGAAAGGTATGCCAGCGTCCAGCCGGTCCAATATTCTGGACTTCCCATGTCAATATATGCCTCTTTCTCCGGCAGGGCATCTCCTGTCCGGCTGGCGACCAGCATGGCGAGCTCAATCCCGGACATCCCGGAGAGGTATTTCGGGTTTGCAGTGGCGCAGGCGCCTGCAATGCCGCTGGCAATGAACCGGGAATAGAAGATAACAATGTCTTCTCCGCAGGCATTGACGGCATAATCCAACATAGCTCCGATAGATGACATTGCGTCATCCAGATAGGCGATGTTATAGGCGCGGGTCTTCATTGGTCCATTTCTCGTTTAGGATGGTTGAGACAAAAACTTCACTTTCCGAGGGCGCTTCCGTAAGCATTTTCTGATAGGATTCGCGTGCTTCCCGGTCCCTGGCCGAGCGTTTTGCGTGATAGACGGAAGCGTCGGCAGGAATCGGATTGATAAAAGAGATGGCCTCAAAGGCACTGGGGCTGCGCAGTACGGTCTGCTCGCCCAATTTGCCCAAATGCATGGCACGGCGGAGTTGCTCCAAGGTAATGGTGTTTGACAGGAAGGCTCTGGAAAAAGAAAAATAAGAATCGTCCGCACGGTACCCCACGATCAGGTCAGAATCCTTATAATCGGGGAGGAAATTATCCAAAATATATTTCTTTGCCCGAACGGAAATGGGGGATGACAGATCAAAGCGCCGGTTCTCCAGTAAAATGGCCAGCCAGTTAAGGATATGATACCCCTTACCATTGAGATACAGACAGGAAAGGCCAGCCTCGTCCAGCATATAGTGATTGGCAAATCCGTCGTTTGTTTCTGAACAGGCCCATTCTTTGGCAAGTTCTATCTCCCGGGTGCAGTAGAATCCCAATCCATAGTCATTGAGTGGATTGCCCTTGCCATACTCCGGAGTACGGACAATCTTGTCGGAGCCATGATACAGTTCGATCATAATAGTCACACTTTAGTGTTACTGCAAAGATATGACAATCATCTTTAATTATCAAAATTTCTTTTCCGAAATTTACCAGGCCCCGTCAATTTTTGTGATTTTTTCGTATCTTGCGAGGAAGTATGAAGTAATACCAATCAATAATACATTATGGAACAGTTACCTTTGACTTTCATTCAGGCTACGGTCGAGCCGGACATTCAGGAATGCTTCAGACCGTCATTCAATTTCACGAAAATCAGTTCTTCCAGCGGAAGGCTTGCATTTACCCCCGGGAAGGTCTATTGGCTTCCCGACAATCCGATGGCGATGATGGACCAGGGATGGGTCATTGGCGTCTCCGAGATTGAGAGCTACGGTAAGTGGGGCCTTGCCGGCTTCAGCATCAAGCTGGTGGACGGCAAAGAGCTTCGTTTCTCCAACGTCGGAGGGAAGATGCGTGACGAGATTTCGGCTGCTATCGAGGCCCACAAGGGAGACCCTGCGCCGGCTGCCGCTCCGGCCGCTGCTGCCGCCCCGGATCCTGCCGGTCCGGAGCCCGCTGCCGCCCCTGTCCCCCCGGCAGCTGAGGAAGGCCCCGCCGCCGAAGATGCCGATGCCATGGATCCTGCGGATGTGTCCTCCAACAAGGTGATGGCAATACTTGCCTACTTTGGCATCCTTGTGCTCATCCCGATTTTCGCCGCAAAGGATTCGAAGTTTGCCCGCTACCATTCCAACCAGGGCCTGATCCTTCTGATCTGCGCCGTCGTCGCTTATGCCATCGGCAAGGTTCCCCACTTAGGCTTCCTGTGGTGGATCCTCGATGTGGTAATCCTTGTCTTCGCCATCATCGGCATAGTCCACGCCGCCAAGGGCGAGGCCAAGCCCCTGCCTCTGATCGGCAAATTCCGCATCCTCAGCTAAGTTTTTTTAGGGGATATATCAAATACCAAGAAGGCTCCGACACTCCGGAGCCTTCTTTCATTTTTTATTGTATGTCGGTCTAACGGAACCGGAGGGTTCCGCCTTCTTTTAAGTGGGAAATCTCGACGGAATTGTTCCGGAGTGATTTCCCATTCAGCGTTACGGTCTTGAATACGGGACCGGGACATGAGGCTTTGATTACCAGCGTCTTGCCGCCGGGAAGGGTAATTTCGGCTTTTGGGAACAGGGGAGTGCCGATTATGTACTTTCCGCTGGCGGGGCAGACGGGGTAGAAACCAAGGGCCGAGAAAATGTACCAGGCGGACGTCTGTCCATTGTCCTCGTCGCCGCAGTAACCGTCCGGATCGGCGCTGTATAGGCGGTCCATCGTCTCCCGGATGTGCATCTGGCCTTTCCAGGCTTCCGAAGTCCAGCCGTATAGGTATAACATGTGCTGCGAAGGCTGGTTCCCGTGGGCGTAGTTCCCCATATTTGCGGTCTGCATCTCGCTTATTTCGTGGATGCGGTAGCCGTAGGCACTGTCGTCATAGATGGGCGGGACCTTGAAGACGGAGTCCAGCATCTGGGTGAACATCTCTTCTCCTCCCATTTCCCGAATGAGTCCGGGCACGTCGTGGAATACGCTCCAGGTGTAGTGCCAGGCATTGCCCTCGGTGAAAGCGTCGCCCCATTTGTATGAACTGAAAGGCTCCTGGAAACCACCGTCGGCATTCCTGCCGCGCATAAGCCGAACGGCGGGGTCAAAGACATTCCGCCAGTTGCCGGAGCGCGACAAGTAAAGGTCAATTTCGTCCTGCGGGCGTTTCAGAATACGGGCGATCTGAGCAATACACCAGTCATCGTAGGCATATTCCAGAGTACGCGCAACATTCTCTTTGACGTCTACATCGTAAGGGATGTAGCCAAGGGAGTTGTAATACTCATAACCCTTGCGACCTGAAGATGACACGTCAGGGTGGACGTTTTCGGTCCCGTGCACGAGAGCTTTGTAAAGCACTTCCAGATCTTCGTGGGAAGTAATGCCCTGAACAGCTGCATCGGCGACGACCGATGCCGAGTTGTTACCTATCATGCAATCCCTGTGGCCGGGCGACGCCCATTCGGGAAGGAACGCATTCTCGCGGGCTACGTTGGCAAGGCCGGACTGAATTTCGGCATTGATGTCGGGGTAGATGAGGTTCAGCAGAGGGAAAAGTGCACGGAATGTGTCCCAAAAGCCCGTGTCAGTGTAGAGATAACCGGGCTCAACTTTTCCACTGTAAGGGCTGTAATGCACTGGCTGACCATCGGCCCCGATTTCGTAGAACTTGCGGGGGAAGAGGGTGCTGCGGTAGAGGCAGGAGTAGAAGGTGCGTATCTGTTCCAGGGTTCCCCCGCTGACGCGCACACGGCCCAGAACCTCATCCCAGCTTACTTGGGCGGCGTCGCGCACATCATCGAACGGACGGTCCAGCACTTCGGCAAGATTGCGAAGTGCCTGTTCGTCAGATATGAAAGAAGATGCGATGTAAAGCGTCGCAACCTGTCCGCGTGTGGTGGCAAAACGTTCCTGGAGGGGGACGTCTGCCTTTATCACGAAGTAGTTACGGAATCCTTCCTGCACACCGCCGTGATTCTGCACGCTGTAGCCCCTGGTCCACTCTCCGTCTGTACGAACTTCGCCCCCGTTAAAGGGATTGATCTTTATGCGGGCGTTTTCATTTTCCGGGAAAGTGACGCGCATGACAGCCGCCCGCTCGGTCGGGGTGATTTCCACGGTTATGTCGTAATCGGCCAGATAAACTTTATAGTAATAAGGCCTGGCCTCCTCGCTCTTGTGGGAGAAAAAACTGCCGGAGTCTTCGTCTCCCGTGAACGGCATTATGGAAAATGCGCCGTAGTCGTTTATCCATGGAGAAGGCTGGTGCGTCTGCTTGAAGCCAGTGATGCGGTGCTTGTCATACTGGTAAGCCCAGCCGTCTTCCTCGCGTTCTGCCGTCACCGGCGTCCAGAAGTTCATACCCCATGGTACGGCGATGGCGGGGTAAGTATTACCCGTGGAGAACGACCAGTCGCTCTGTGTGCCCACCAGAGTGGACACATAATCCGACAAGTGCTCCTGCGCCGGTTTTGCGCAGGCTGCGAGAAGAAGCAATATAGCTAAGTAACGTTTCATAATTGATTAACCGGTTATTGGACCCTCGTTGCCCGCTCTGATTTGAACCTATTTCGTCACCTTGAAGGGTTTGCGGCAGGCGGAGTGGGCGGCTTTCTGGCAGATGGCCGCGGTGTCGTCGGAGATGGAGTCGGGGTGGTAGGTGTTGCCGACGACGCTGAGGCCGGAGATGGCCTCGAACCAGGTGCAGGCGGCCGTGTAGCGGCCGTAGGTGGGTTCGAGGTGGTAGCCATCGCGGTTAAGGGTGTCGCCGAGGGAACTGGCGCGCGCGTTCTGGATGGCAGTGCCGGAAGGGATGATGATGGGGAAGCCGTGGTTGTGGAGCGCGCGCTTCGATGCGTCCATAATCGCCTGATACATCTTCATCTGATCGCTGCCGTAGCGGGGAAACTCCGGATGTGTCGCATCGGCGGAATAGGCCCAGGTCTGGTGCCACATAAAGACGGCCGTCGCCGGCACGCGACGGCGGACGTAGGCCTGCAACGCCAGCAGGTAGGGCTCATAGGTCTCGTATTCGCCGGAGACGCCGCTGGCCTGCTGAAAACTGACGTAGTCCCAGCGCTCGTCGGAGAGGCCGTCGGAGAGGCCGACTTCGGGCGTGTTGGTCTTCACGCCGCCGACGATTTTACGGTAGGCGTATTTTTTCTTCCCCGTGACGGAGTTGTTGAAATGCCGCTCCAGAGTGCAGCCGCCTATGTACATGTTGCCGATGATGACCGGGATGCCGGCGGCGTCGAACAGTTCCCAGAGGTACTGCTCGACCGCGTCCTGCGAAAAACTGTTGCCTATCGCCAGGATCCGCAGGGTGTCCTTCTGCTGGCCGGCCGCGGAGGCGACGGCGACGAAAATAACTGCAAAAAATACAATAATCCGCTTCATAACATAGCAAAGATACTCAATTTTTTGTACCTTGGGGCAAATTGTAAAATCCGCACAGCTATGGCAGAAGAAATCAACAGGGATCCCCGCGATCTCGACGGCGACGGCAAAGTCACCCTCGAAGAGAAAATCAAGTACGCAGCCTCCAAAGCGACCGAAAAGCTCAACGAGGTCGCCGGCAACCTCAAGGAAAAAGGCGAAAACCTCGCTGAAAAAGCCAAAGGCAAGCTCGAGGGTCTCAAAAAGTAAGACAAATGAAAAAAATAGCTTTGTTTTTTCTGGCCGTCGGACTGTGCCTGATGGCCATGGTTTCCTGCGAGAAACCCCGTGAGGCCGAAAATAACGACGGATTCGAGGAATCGGGCGAAATCGACGACCCGATACCGCCGGTGGGTATAATTGCGCAGTGCAGTACGAATGAAGCGTCTCTGGTCACGGAGGAGTCTGCGCGTCTTCATGGCACGGCCGTCATTTCAGGCAATGATTACGACGTGCCGGTCAGTGCGTATTTCTACTATTCCGCAACATCCGGAGATGCGCGGGCCCTTAAGGCTGAAGGACAGAAAGTCGAGGCCGGCAATATGCCTTCTGCTGGCGGAGATTTCGAGGCTGATTTATCTTCCCTGCTCCCTTCTACGACCTACTATTTTGTGGCCGTAGTCTCCATTGGCGAGCTCGAAGAATTCGGCGCCGTAATGTCCTTTACGACCGAAGAGCCCGAGCCGACCGGCCCCAGGGCGATCGACCTCGGCATTGTTATCTCCCGCGGTGACGGGACTGCCTACAAACTCCTTTGGGCGGACTACAACCTGGGGGCAACGGCTCCCGAGGAGGGTGGCGACTATTACGCCTGGGGCGAGACGGACTACTATTATCAGGATGGTAATCGCTTCACAAATCCCACTGCCACGTGGCAATTTAAGGATGGGAAGTCCAGCGGGTATGAGTTCTCCAGTTACATTTGGGCCGGTTCCGCTGATCAGACTGTCTCGAAGTATTGCCCTTCCGACCAGGCGGACCGCTGGGGCGGTTCCGATTCTCCGGACGGTAAGACGGTGCTGGAGCCTGAAGACGACGCCGCGCGGGCGGTGCTCGGCGAAGGCTGGAGGATGCCTACGGCGAAGGAGTTTGAGGCCCTCGCCTGGTGGTGCAACCACGAATGGACCACTCAGGGCGGTGCATACGGCATGAAGGTTACCAGCACTGTTAACGGCCAGAGCATATTCCTCCCCGCCGTCGGCTACCGGTCTGCGAACTCGGTCTGGGACAACGATGAAGGGATGGGATACAAAGGCTACTACTGGATCTCTTCCATCAACAGTAAAGATGCGTTATATGCTTCCATGGCCTATCTGAATAACGAAACGTCCGAAAGATGTTTCCTTCCTAAAATGGCCACTGATTTCGACCGCTACCAGAGGTACTGGGGAATGCAGGTGCGCGCCGTCAAGGAGGAGGAGACGCAACCGATCACCTCTACCCACATGGGCCACGAGTTCGTGGATATGGGTAACGGAATCAAGATGGCCACGAAGAATATCGGGGCTGACTACGTGGATCATCCGGGTGAACGCTTCGCCTGGGGCGAAGTGCGTCCCAAGAGTGAATACACGAAGAACACCTATCGCTATTATAGTGACGGCTTTATAACGAGATATAAAGCGGGATACAAAGGCGAAACGATAACCCTTTATCCGGAAGATGACGCCGCCCACGCCAACTGGGGTGGATCCTGGCGTATTCCGACATCTGCCGAGTGGCAGACCCTGCTGGATAAAAATAAATACCAGTGGGAGTGGGATGGGGGTGGCTTCCTGGTGACCTGCAGGGAGAACAACAACTCTGTCTTCATCCCGGCTGCGGGTGTTATGAGTGGTAAGACCCTGATGAATGTGGGTTCCTCAGCGTCTTACTGGTCCAATTCATTAAGCGGAAACGACAACGAAAGTAACGAGTACATTAGTTGTTTAAGCGGCTCGTATATTTCTGGTTTCACCCCCAATGTAACAATGGCTGCTTCTTCCCGCTATCTTGGATTCCCCATCCGCCCCGTGTGTGACCTGTAATAATTGATGAAATTGATATGAAAAGAATCCTCATTGCGGCGCTTATTGTCATAGCGGCAGTATGGTGTGTCTCGTGCAAGAAAGACAATAAAGGTGGAAAGGATAATTCCGTTGTGAAGGTCAATGGAGAAGAACTGTCTTATAAGACCGGTGACCTGGAGAGCATTCTCGCGGACAAGGAAGTGACATCCCTTGAGTGGGTTTCGGGTGAGATTGGCGGTAAGGACATCGACGCCATGCGCACCTATTGTGTGAATACACTTAAGGTGCTCGATATGGAAAAGGCATCATTCGCCCTGGAATTAGGGGAATACGCGACAGGCATTGACGATTCACCCACCTCCAAGATATATGACATCACTGTGGTCCCTTATGCAATGTGCTATAAATACACTAAATTGGAGTCGGTAAAACTCCCGGAAGGCGTAAAGACTATAGATATGTTTGCTTTCGGGCAATGTAGCTCCCTTTCGGAAGTTTCCATTCCTGACGCTGTCACAGAAATCGGCTCTTATGCATTCATTACCTCCGGCCTTAAGGATGTGAATCTTCCTTCCAGCCTCAAAACAATAGGCATTGAGGCTTTCTATGGCGTTCCGCTCGAAAGTCTGCTCATTCCGGAAAACGTGACGTCATTCTATGACGACACATTTATTTACAGCGGAGAGTCTAAATTACGCATAGTGGTTTGCAGGTGCATGAATCCCCCCGTCATCTTTCACTCCTCAACCATTAATCAGAAGGGAAACGTTTTCAATATCGTCCCGAGTAATTTCCAAATTACAGTCCCCGGCGCCGCCCTTACCCATTATAAAGGCCAGGCTCGCTGGTGCGAGCACGCCAATCAGATCAAAGGGAGCACTCAGTTCTGATGAATTGATTCCTTAAAAATTGTGATTTTTTTGGAATCCTTGTAAAGCGCCTGAAAATCACGTACCTTTGTTTCGTCACTCAATAAGTAGCTATGAAATTAAAGATTGCCATCCTGATCGCGTCGCTTCTGTGCGCTTCCTGCGGAACGCGGGTCGCCCTTAACAGTTTTAAAGACCTCCCCGAAGACATCAGCGTGGAGACCATTGGGAATCGCGTTGCGGAGCACCTGCTTGCCGCTGATCCGCTGGATTATGGAAATAATCTTCCGGGTTATCAGGCACCCTATAATTATGGACGTGGCAAGGAAATGAACTATTCTGTGGTGAGCCTTTGGGTTAACGCCATCGAGTTTGCCCACCGTTCCCACAACAAGGAGTTGGAGAAGCGGCTGATTGATTTTTTTGAGCCGTTCTATGGAGAGAGAGAATCATTGCGTAATCGCGATAACCATGTGGACTTCTCCATCTTCGGAGCCATTCCCCTGGAGATCTATCTGATGAATGGTGACAAGCGGGCATTGGAGCTGGGACTTCGATATGCCGATCATCAGTGGGAAGATCCGACAGGGGAGCCCGGCAAGAAGGTGGGCGGCAATGGTAATTTCCCTATTGAGGAGCAGCGGGAATTCCTTGCAAAAGGTTATTCTCCCCAGACCCGCCTCTGGATTGATGATATGTACATGATTACAGTCCTCCAGACCCAGGCTTATCGCGCCACCGGCGACCGCAAGTACATCGACCGTGCGGCCCGTGAGATGAAAATGTACATGGACACGCTCCAGCGGGACAATGGACTGTTCTACCATGCCGCAGATGTCCCCTTTTTCTGGGGACGGGGGAATGGCTGGATGGCGGCAGGTCTGCCTATGCTTCTGACCTATCTCCCTGACGATAGTGAGTATCGTACTCCGCTGATGGACGCATATATGAAAATGATGCCGACTCTCCTTGAATATCAGCGCGAAAACGGCATGTGGGGGCAGGTTATTGATGATCCGGAGTTTTGGGATGAGTCCTCCTGTTCGGCCATGTTCGCCTATGCTTTTATCGAAGGTGTGCGCCATGGCTGGCTGGACGAGGCCACATACGGCTCCGCCGCACGTAAGGCCTGGGTTTCCCTGTGCGGGAAACTGGATGAATATGCCAATCTTGCAGATATCTGCATAGGGACCGACCGTAAAAACAGCCGCGAGTGGTACATGGACCGTCCCCGCTCCAACGGTGATCCTCACGGGCAAATGGCCATGATGTGGATTTGCAGCGCGCTGCTCAAATAACTAGCGCGCTACCGTTATTGTGTAATCCCGGAACATTTCGGGCTCGGGATTTACCGCCAGGGTCTTGCCACTGGCTATTTCAACGTTTCTGATGTTGATGACTCCCTTTGC
This sequence comes from Bacteroidales bacterium, assembly GCA_017534745.1. Taxonomy (GTDB): domain Bacteria; phylum Bacteroidota; class Bacteroidia; order Bacteroidales; family UBA932; genus Cryptobacteroides. Next base: position 76,259 of record JAFXVX010000021.1, read on the forward strand.
GATAGGAGGATAAAGCCCTTCCTCTTCGACATTGCGTTTGAATTTCCCGAAAATCAGGGGAGCCTCGTAGTCCTTGTCGCTGACGCGGCTGTCGTCAATGACAAGATTCTCGACGTCAATCCTTTCCGGGAGGTAACAGGTGTAGCCGAAGTCGTGCTTTCCGGCATTTGACCCGCGCAGCAGGGACACGTTTTTGGCCTTTTCAGGCACGATGAGCTTGCAGTTCCTGACGATGATTTCGCCTTCCCAGGAACTGCCATAATCGTCCCTGAGGGCGATGAGTGACTTGCGATGGACGATGCAGTTCTCGAGCCGGAGCGAGCCGGAACCGACGACATTGACGCCGGTGTGCCCGAACTCGCAGCCAGTGAGGGTGACGTTCCTCACCCCTTGGTGGGCATCGAAGCGGGAGAGGACGCAGTGGTCCATGGCGAGGGCCTTGCAGAAGTTGGAAACGAAGATCCCCCAGTAGTGCGTGTCGTTGATGTCGGTGGTCTGCGAACAGTTCTCCCATCTGACGCCCACGCATCCATGGGCGGAGATGTCGTATGTTCCCATACTGACGGACACGCCGGCCGATCCTATGGTCTTGTAAGTCTTGTGTGCCGAAAAGAGGCAGCCGCTGACCACGACGTCGGCAGCCGTGTCCAAGGCCAGGAAGCCGCCGTACGGGGCGCCATGGTCGAGCTCTCCTTCGATATAGTGGGTTATGCCCTCAATCCTGACGTTGGACCTCTGGACGTCAATGCCGCGGCCGTAGTAGGTGTACTTGGAAGGAGCCTGGTTGGCGATAGTGGTGAAAATGCCTCCCTTGACTGTCAGGAGCTTATCATCAATGGGGTGGGCTGTCATCCGGGTGATTTCGTTGTAATCCCAGATAAGCGCAGAAGAGGGGTCTATGTTGCCGTCACTGTCTGCGATGAAGAATTCCTGCTGGCTGACCCCGCTATTCTGGTTCGCGCCGAGTCGGATGTACACTTTATGATTGTCATTGACCACCTCGACGAGGCAGCGTCCGGGAAGGGTCCTGCCTATGTTGGTCTGGTCCCGCTTAAGGCTTCCGATTCCATCGATGGTAAAGGGCTCGAGAGAGGATTCAACCCGGAAGATATAGTCCTCGCGGTCTTCAATGCTGACACGGCTGTCGTCGATTATGAACCTGGCGGTGCCGAAATCGACGTCAGTCCGGATTACGGCAGTCCCGGGCGTGTTGCCTATGTAATACGTCTTTCTGCCATTGGCCTTAACGGGGAGCCCCTTTTCATTGGCGGCCGCGTGGGTGGCTATGATGGCGGGGAAGTCGTCGGTGACGCCATCCCCCTTGGCTCCGAATTGCTCATACGTGAGATATTTCGGTGAAGTGCACGCAAATGCGATTCCGGCAAGAAGCAGAAGTTTATTCATAATAAGTTAGAATTCTACAACTGCGATTGAATTATTGCTTAATTTGACGCTCACGGTCCCGTCTTCGGCAGGGAAGAGGGGGATCTCGGTATAACTATGCCTATCGTCTGTAAGGTGGCAGTAGACCACCTCGCCAGGACTGTATCCCTTGACTGAGATGTTTACCGTTGCTATGTTACAGGTGTTGTTGTCTCCATTGTAACGGGTCAGCATGAGCGTGGTTTTGCCGTCCTTGACGGCCGCTACGGCATAGATGTCCCCCTCGCCGCCCTCCAGGGCGCACTCGCACTGATCCCCGCGGAGTTTGCTCCAGGCGTAGAATACATAATACGTAGGCATGTGTTTCCGTGTCTGGGGATCGTAGAAACCGCAGAAGGAATCCACGTTTATGCGGAAATCATAATACATCAGCATATCCACCGGAGCATCCTGCATTGCGCACATAACGGCGCCCACGAAGGCGGCGCCCTTTATGTTAAGGCGGGTTTCAAAGTTGTAGTATTCGTATGAAGACTCGGAACCGCTTTTTTTCAATTGCCAGTAATTCCACTCGGTCAGGAAGAGTTCGGCATCTTCATAGCCGTATTCCTTCATCCATTCCCTGAGCATGTGAGCTTCCTTCACATAAAGCGAAGGCTCAACATCGTATTTGTGCCATGAAATGAAGTCGATAGGGACATCGTGGGCATGCATGTATTCGAAGAACTGCGGGAAATACAAATACGTCTTGTCGCGAAGGATCCTGCAGTAGGAGGGGCCGCCTATCTTCAGGTCCGGGAAACGCTTTTTTAGGTGTTTTGCCGCTACTTCATAGAACTTATGGAACTCTTCCAGGGGACCGGCCCAGGTACGGGGGTCGGTCTTCCATCGGTCCGCATTCTGGTCCAGGTCGGCCTCGTTCCATATCTCCCAGTAGCGGATGTCGTAACGGAAACCGTTTGCCCAGCCTTCGTTGTAGTGCATTATGATATGCTCGCAGATCCTTGCCCATTTCTTGTAATCTTTGGGCGGATAGATGTTGTATTTCGCCTCCGGGTGGGTTTCGATGGACTGGCCAAGCCTGTACATCACCTTTGCGCCGGAATCCAGCAGCGTCTTTATAAAGGCATCGGTTTCGCGGAAATCATAGGAGGATTCCTTGTCGGGATCCTTGTCAAAATCCGGGAAAACTTCGGAAATATCCACAAGGTGATAGCCGTAATAATCATCTACGGTCGAGTCGTGGGTACGGCTGAACGGGATATTCAAAATGCGGAAATCCTCCATCTGCTGCGGATCGTCACCGACGTTGGGGCCGTTATTCACGGCGTTCATGGGCTTGATGGGGCCCTTGATCGCCGAAGGATCGATGGTGGCCTTCACGAGTACTGAAGAAATATCCGGATGGATTTTCTGTGCCCGTGCGCCTGCGGCAACGAGAAGTAAAACGAGTGCAAGGAGTATCTTTTTCATAGCGTCTATCATTTAATTGCTGCCCAGAAGCGCTTGACGGTGGCCCATTCGTAGAAGCAGCCGGTCTTGGGTTTGAGGCCGGGGATGAGGGTTTCTTTTTCGTTGAGAAGGAATTTGACCAGGATAGGGCCGTGGCATTTTTTACGGTAGAAGACAAGCTGTAAGTTGCCGGCCGGCGGAACGAAGTTGAAATCCTGGAAATGCTCCAGAATCTCGGTTTCATCGCATTCCGGGCAGGTGCCTTCAAACCCGATTGCGGCCATCAGCGGAAGGATGTAGGTGTCGTGGCTGAAACGAAGGGTCGCGGCGGCATCGGACCCGGACCTGATGGCCTCATCGGCATCTTTGATTATACTGTCCAGAATCCCATATCCGCGCGTGGCTACCAGAGGACTCGGATAGTTGGGCGTATTCAGATACTTTAGCCAGTGCATGCTGTTGTTGATCCACAGGGCATACAGTTCGGCTGCGGTAAAGTACTTGCCCATGCCGGGCATCGTCGCAGGCTCGGTCAACCGTCCGGTTTTGAATACTTTATATGAATATCTGGCCAGAAAATACACCGTGGAGGAAGGAATCGTCTCCGGTTCCAGAAAAATCCGTTCGGCAAAGACATGGAAGTCTCCGGTGCCGCCATTTATGGTTATTCCGAGTTGGCGTAATTCCTGGTCTTTATTTTTGAGCTCCTCTTTCAATGAATCATTCAGGAGATGGTTGTAGCCAACTACTTCCTGGCTTAATACATCCCTTCCCCAGTTGGTCACAAAAGTATCGACCACCACTTCAGGACACTTTTTCCCGAGTTCTGTGACAAAGGCGTCCATGCTGGCGACGACACGTGGCGAGCTGGTCGAAAAAGCATTGATGTGGCGGCGTTTGCCGCCGGAGAACACTTCCGGATAATGGCGTGCCATCCTGCTGCATATCTGCCGATGCTCCCTGGCACCCAGCTCCGTGAGCTCTCCATAATGGCCTTCTGTCATATTGTACATGCACCGCAGGTCTTCCATAAGCGCGAGTCCGTCGGCGGTGAGCATCCCTTTCGCGGCATAGAAGTCAAGAGTGTCGATGGCCTGGAAATACTTCGACGCACTGCTGTCCAGGAAACGGCTTCCGTGACGGGCGATATGGCTGATATAAAAGGGCTTGTATCCCTTCGGGGCTTCGCTCACAAGGGTATCCTGCGGGAAATAACCGCACAGGTTGCCGGCCGAGAGATCAGGGTCCCTGGAAAAGATGCCAAGAGCGACCTGAAGTAATGTAATCAGTAGTCCCATAAATGCAAAACCGGATATCCTGTACAAATATAGCAATCTTTCTTCTATCTTTGCAGATATGAAAACTGCAATCTATGGCGCCGGATCGCTCGGAACAGTGCTCGGCGCATATCTTACCAGAGGAGGAGTCGACGTAGAGCTGGTAAACCGCAACAAGGCGCACGTTGAGGCCCTTCGCGAAAATGGCCCCATAGGCAGATAGCACATCCACTCCTCAAGTGCCTGAGGCGCAAATTCCAGAGTATACATTTAAAGGATTACGCTCTCCCCACCAGCAGCCAAACCAAGATATTTGCCCTGGTTTGCTCTGAAATCTCGGGCTGATTTTGATAGTATCGTCCTTGTTTTAGGGACAGTACTGGCACTAAAGGATAATCAGTCTAAGAAGTAAGTTTTCGGAGATCGTGGAGAGCTGCGTTGAGGTGGTTCTCCACGGTTTTTTTGTTGATGCCGAGTGCGGTGGCGATTTCGTCGTTGGATAAACCTTCGATGCGGGATAGTGTGACGACCTCGCGCCGGCGCGGGGGCATCTGGGCAATCCTTTTTTCCAGAAGGGAGTGCATCTCTCTCGCGAAGTAGTCTTCATCGAGGGGATATGTCTCGACGAAGTCTTCCTGCAATTCCACTTTTATATGACGCCGTTTGCAATAGTCGAGGGCGGCGTTGCGGCACATTCGGTATAGATAGGCGCCGAAGGAGCGGATTTCAGGAAAACCTGCCCGCGCCGCCCATATCTTGACGAAGATATTCTGCGCGAGATCCCGGGCGTCCTCATCATCCATAGTGTACTCTGCCAGAAAGACTTTAACTTTTGGGTACCAGGCATCAAAGAGCTGCCGGAAGGCAATGGTATCGCCCCTGGCTATCAGTTTCAGCAATTCTTTACTTTCCTGTGGCATAGTCACAGCAAATATAGTCAATTTTGAAGAGGAGTGCACCAATTGCAACATTTTATCGCACTTCCTTTGGGTGTAATGGAGGGTTTAGTCGTCTTATACATATAAAAACGGAAAAAATGGAAAAATTTCCAGGGTGGGACAGAATCGATGGAAGCTCAGTCCCTAAAGAAGAAATCGATGCCGCCTGGATGGCGGTACAACGGACAATCAAGGACTCCGAAAGCCGGAACAACAGGAGGCCGGGGAAGAATCACGTGCGGACCGGATGGGTGGCCATTGCCGCCGCAATAGCTGTCGCCCTCATTTCCCCGCTGGCGGCCTGGTTGTGGGCTTCCCGTCAGGAGGCTCCGGTTCCGCGGATGTGTCAGGCTACAACTTCCCGCGGCGAGGTTACGGAAGTAATCCTGCCCGATGGCACCAAAGCGGTGCTGAATGCTGAGTCGGTACTGGTCTATCCCGAAAAATTCGGGTCAGACAGGAGCGTCTTCCTATCCGGGGAAGCGTCTTTTGACGTGACTTCCGATGAGCAGCATCCGTTTTATGTTCATACATCTGATATTACGGTCAAAGTGCATGGCACCAGATTCAATGTCAATGCTTATTTCGATGAGCCGACAGTGAAGGCCACCCTTTACCGGGGAGTCATTACGGCCTGGCCGGAAGAAAGTGAAGAGCGGGCCGTTACCTTGAAACCCAACCAGTACTTTGCATACGAAAAGGAAACCGGTGCCGTCACGACAGCTCCGGCCAATGCATTGGAATCAGTGGCTTGGGAAAGCGGCGCCCTGTGCTTCCGTTCGGCCTCAATCAGTTCCGTGATAAAGACTCTGGAGAGGCGTTTCGGCGTTTCCATCGCGCTTACGACCGGCAAATACGATACGACCGTAATTACCGCCAGTTTTATCCATGGCGAGACCCTCGACGATCTTATGGACGCCATCTGTATGATTGTCCCCGGGATGAAATACACCCGGGAAGAAAACAAGATTTATATAAAGTAGTTTGATATATGCGTAGAACCTTCCTGTTTTTGACGGTTACCATCCTGCTCCTGCTGCCTGCAGGCGTAGGAGCGCAGACCGTCATTAACTTCCCTTCGGCCCGGATGCCGATCGGGGAAGCGCTTGCCGCAGTAGAGAGCCAGAGCGGTCTTTCCATCGCGTATAACGAGCGCATTACCGATCCTTCCCGGGTCGTGCCGACGCCAAGCGGAAGGCCCCTCCAGGAAGCCCTTGCTTCTATCCTGGAAGGGACCGGCACAGAGGCCGTTATAAAGGGGAAGATGATCCTTATTGTCAAGAAAAAGTCGGAGCCGTCGACAGAAAAAGCCGCTCCCGGCCCTGTCTCGGGCAAGATTCGGGATAAGGTCGGTCCTCTTGTCGGAGTGGTGGTTATGAACGGCTCGCAGGCAGCGACGACCGATGCGGATGGCGCCTTCACCATCAAGGCCGCCAGGGGTGATGTACTGCAAGTCTCGATGCTTGGTTATAAGGATGCCCTCTACACCGTCGGCAGTGCGACTGAAGACATTGACATCGTTATGGTTGATGACACGCAGCTTCTTGAGGAGTCTGTCGTCGTCGGTTACGGCACAATGCAGCGCCGCGACATCACGTCTTCCATAGCGACCTATAAACCCTCCGATGAGGGTGAGCGGGAGTTCCTGAGTCCTGATGCAATGCTGCAGGGCCGGGTCGCGGGCGTGAACATCGCCGCGGCTTCCGGTACGCCCGGCGGCCGTTCCCGCGTAAGCATTCGTGGTATCGGGTCTATCACGGCCGGTAATGAGCCGCTTTATGTCATTGACGGCGTCCCGATGTCGAATACGTCCGGTGACACCGGCGCCTACGGCGGCGAGGCCCTGAGCGGCCTGTCGGACATCAATCCTGCCGACATCGAGTCGATCCAGGTCCTCAAGGATGCGGCCTCTGCGGCCATTTACGGCTCCAGAGGCACCAACGGCGTCATTATCATCACGACGAGAAAGGGCGCCAAGGGCAAGCCGAAATTCTCCGCCAATGCCAACTACGGCCTGAGTTACCTTCAAAACCTTAAGAAGCTTCGTGTCGCGGACGCCGACCTTTATCTCGAAGTCCAGAACGAGGCCATCGACAACTATAACAAGCAGACCGGCAGCGCCATCGCCCGCCTGGAGAATCCTTTCCCGGGCAAGCCGCAGTTCAGTTGGATCGATGCGGTCTTCCGTGTGGCTCAGAGTTTTCAGGCCGATTTGTCCGTCTCCGGCGGCGGCGAATACGTTGATTACTATGTCTCCGCCTACGCCAAATACAATCAAGGCGTCGGCATCGGTTCGCTGTATCAGAAATACGGTGTCAAATCCAACATCAACAGTCAGGCGACCAAGTGGCTCAAGGTCGGGGCTTCCATCAGCCTCAGTTACACCGGCGCCAATCGCGTGCCCGACGGCGCCATCGGCACTTCGATGCTGACACACGGCCTGGAGCATCGCCCCTGGGATACCCCGTTCAAGAGCGACGGCAGCTACACCATCATCAATGCCGACCTGCTGCACTACAATCTGGTGCAGGCCCTCAACGAACAGAAGGTCTACAACAAGACCTACAGGGTTTACGGCAACGCTTATGCCAGGATTGATTTCTACAGGGATCTTAACTTTAAGACCACTTTCGGCGGCGACTTTATGTCGGCCGAGGACCACGTTTATTACAGTAAGGATCATATGTACGGCAATTCCGCAGGGGTGCTGACCGACGCCAGAAAGAATTTCACATCCATCATCGTTGACAACATCCTGAGCTACAACCACGCCTTCGGCTGCGGACTTACGCTCGACGCTATGCTTGGTCATTCTTTCCAGCTTGACAAGACCTCCACAGCCAAACAGGTGGGGCAGGGCTTCCCCGACAAGGACTTCGACGTCAATTCCGTGGCGGCCGAAATTACCGACTACACGACCGGCCTCTCGGCCTGGGCGCTCCAGTCCTTTATGTTTCGTACGACACTCAACTACAAGAACCGATACCTGATGACGGTCAATGCCCGCCTTGACGGCTCGTCCAAGTTCGCTTCCGATTTCAAGCATCGCTATGGCTTTTTCCCCAGCGTCTCGCTTGGTTGGAATCTTTCCGAGGAACCGTTCTGGAAGTGGGATGACATTAACGCCAAGATCCGCGCCAGCTATGGCGCCACGGGCAACCAGGGCGGTATCGGCAACTATGCCTGGATGACACTGGTCAATGCCGGGTATAATTACAATGGAAAGAACGGCTACGCAGTGATGCAGCCCGGCAATGCCGATCTGCAGTGGGAGACGGCCCACCAGTGGGACGTCGGTGTAGACCTGAGTTTCTTCCGCGGCGCTCTGACCTTTACGGCCGATGCCTTCCTCAAGGATACGGAGAACCTGCTGTACGATATGCCGATCTCGGCCACAAAGGGTTATACGCAGCTCACGACCAATATCGGCACGATGCGCAATAAGGGTCTTGAATTCGCTATCGGCGGCAACCTGGGCAAGGGCGATTTTCACTGGAAAGGCGATTTCAACATCACTTTTGTCAAGAACCGACTCACCTCTCTCATCGGCGACAACGAAATCCTGATGACGGATGATTACCACGCCCTCAAGGTTGGTGAAGAGGTCGGCAGTTTCTATATGATCAAGATGCTCGGTATCTATCAGTACGATGAGGAAGTCCCGGACTATCAGTATGAGCACTACGGTGTGCGTGCGGGCGATGTCATTTATGAGGACCTCAACGGAGACGGTGACATAAAAGTGGAGGACGACGCCCAGTTTGTGGGGTCGGCCAATCCGCTTTTCACCGGCGGTCTCTCCAATACTTTCACCTGGAAAGGCCTGGATGCCAACATCTTCTTTACATTCTCGTATGGCGCCAAACTCTATGAGTACTGGACCGGCGGCCTCCGTCTCGGCAATGGCAACTGGCCTGCCCAGGAGAGTGAAGCCCTTGCCCGCTGGACGGGCCCGGGTACTTCCAACACGGTGCCTCGTGCTATCTATGGCTACACCTGGAACTCTACGATGTTCAAGAACACCCGCTTCCTGCATGACGCCTCTTATATCAGGTTGAAGAGCATCCAGATCGGTTACACACTCCCTCAGAGGCTGACCAAAAAGATCGGTATAGAGAAGTTCCGTTTCTACGTACAGGGAGACAATCTCTGGCACTACAGCCCGTTCCGTTTCCTCGATCCGGAAGTCAACACTTCGATGAGTGCCACGAAGATGGGCCTCGACTGTATGTGGATTCCACAGCCGACTACTTTCACCTTCGGCATAAATCTTAAATTGTAGAAGGCCATGAAAAAGATATTATTCATTTTGCTGGTAATCGCGGCAACGTCCTGCGACAAGTTGCTGACACAGTATCCGCACAACGCCAAGTCGGTTGATCAAATGACCGAGGCGGATGTGGAACTCCTTATGACTGGCGCCTACAATATAGCCCAGTACAAGCCGACCTTCAACGGCTACGCCCTTTTCGATATCATCGGCGGTGACCTGATTCGCCCGGGCGCCACCTCCACCAATACTCCCGCGCTGGTCATACAGGGGGCCATCGCACCGGGACAAAGTATCGTCTCCGGCCCCTGGAACGGCTATTATGCCGGCCTGTATCAGATCAACAACTTTATCAATGCGGCCGAAAGGCTCCCTGACAGCCCCCGGAAAGCGGAAATGTGCGGTACGGGTTACTTTTTCAGGGGTCTCTACTATTATTATCTTGTAACGCGCTGGCGCAATGTTCCCATCGTGACCGGGCCCGTTGATTACGATGTCCCGCAGACACCCGAGGCCGAGGCCTGGAAATTTGTGGAAGGGGAATTCAAGAAAGCGGCCGAGATGGCGCCGGATTTCACAGACAAGAACTATGTTTCCAAGGATGCCGCAAAGGCCCTTCTGGCGCGGACATATCTGGCAATGGGCAAAAAAGCCGAGGCCGCTGCGCTGGCCGAGGAACTGATTACCTGCGGCCGGTTCGCTCTTGCAGATTTCTCCCAGATTTTCCGTGGGAAGGCTAATACGGAGGAGATATTCACTTTCTCCAACCTCCCCAATGAGGGCTCTTTCAACATCGGTTCCTATTATTACACCAAGGAATCGGACGTGGGCGGCAGCTACACATTCTGTCCGACACAGCAGGCGATGGATATGTTTGTCCACTATGACAAGCGTACACCTTATTCCGTGAGTATTCAGGGTAGCAACAATGTGGTAAACAAGTATTACCAGGGCGATGCGGGACAGGATCCGATCTATATCACCCGCCTTGGTGAAATGTACCTTATCAGCGCCGAGGGCCAGGGCCTTGCCCGTGGCATCGACCGGCTCAACCAGCTCCGTCGCTTCCGTGGCCTCCAGGACGTTCATCCCGGCAGCGAGTCCGCTTTCCTGAACGCGGTCCTTTCTGAACGCCGCCTGGAACTTTTCGGCGAAGGATTCCGCTGGTACGATCTGGTCCGGACCGGGAAATTCGAGTCGACCGTCGGCGTGGAGACCAAATACACAGTCCTTCCTATTCCATCCAGGGAACTGACACTCAACAAGGCACTTGAGCAGCACCCGCTCTGGACAGCAACACAGTAGAAGTTATGAAAAAGATATTTTGGCTTATAGTTTCCCTGTCGGTCCTCGCCTGCCAGAAACTTCCCGGCGGACCGGAAGACATACCGGACACCCCGTATGTCCCCCGGACCGAACTTGGCAGAATGGTGGCGGAGTCCCCTTCTGTCGCCCATATTTATGCCGACAGCACCTTCCTCCTCGCCAACGGCGTGGATGAGACGGATATCCATTTCCAGACTTCGGACTATAAAGTGGAGCATGCGTTCATACTCCGGATTAAGTTGAATACACCCGGGGTAAAGATGAAGCTCGTCCTTCCGGACGACAAGGACACCTATGTCATCGGTGCCCGGCAGACGCCTTCCGATATGATCAGCCTGGTCGACAAGCCAGGCCGCAGAGTCGTGGCGGCCGTGAATGCCGATTTCTGGGACACCTCCAACGGCAAGACCCGCGGCCCGATCCACAAGGACGGAAGCATCCTGAAGGAGGATTTCTTCTATTCGCCGACACTGACTGACCAGGCTATAAGTTTTATAGGATTCGACTATGATGGCCTCCCGATCATCCGCGATTCGGCCTATTACCGTCCCCATCAGAGTGACTTCCGCGACCTGACGGGAAGCGGCGTGCTTGTCGTGAAGGATGAAGGTATTGTCCCGACCTCGTTCAGCGCGTATTCGCCCTGGCGGCATCCTCGCAACGTGGTCGGCTACACGGCAGACAGGCAGACTCTCTATTTTATGATTGTGGACGGGCGCCAGCCGACGTGGTCGGATGGAATGCTGTACTGGGAAATGGGGGAGATGATGAAGGCTCTCGGCTGTGTCTGGTCGTCCAATCTTGATGGCGGCGGCAGTGCCATGCTGGTGATCCGCCATCCAACCGTGGACGTTTATCAGCTCCGCAACCGCGCTGCCGACGGCTGTGAAAGGGCCGTGGTTAGCTGCTGGATGGTAACTGTAGACGAACCGTAATGCGTATGAAAAAGACAATATATATATTGCTGACAGCGCTGTCTGTCCTTGGATGCCGGGATGCCGGCATCGTGGACGGTCCGCACGATCCCAAGGTGCTTTCCATCATTCCCAAGGCCGGATATCCGGGTACTGAAGCAACGATTTCCGGTTGGTATTTTGAGGGAAAGGATGTCGCGGTGACCGTCGGGGGCACTCCTGCAGAGGTGACGGCCTCGGCGATGGACCGCATATCGGTCATTATGCCGGAAAAGGCTCTCGGCGTCTATGAGGTGGAAGTAACGGTCGATGGCCGCAGCAAAGGCGGCATCAAATTCCGCTATGCCGAGCATCCTGAAGAAGACAGGCTTGCCATATTCTCTTATTCGCCGATGCACGGCTATGAAGGTGATCAGATTGCGATTGGCGGGCAACTTTTCTCCCCGAGACCGGAAGAGAATGTTGTCACAATCAATGACAAGCCCTGCAGCGTGACTTCTGCGACAATCAGCCGGCTGGTGGTCACACTGCCGGATAACCCGGAAGGGCAGTATCCGTTCGTCGTGACGGTCGGCGGTGAGAGTGTCACCGGTCCGATGTTTACCTATGACAGGAAGCCGGATCTCACGGTTCTTTCGATTGAGCCCACGACCGGTCTGGTCGGGGAGGAAATAACCGTCAGGGGACTCAGTTTCAGCCCTGTTGCCTCCGAAAACATCGTCACTCTGAACGGAGTAAGGGCGGAGGTTCTTTCCGCTTCGTTGAAAGAACTCCGCATCAAGGCCCCCGAGAATCCTCTCGGAAGTTACCCTGTGGTCGTAACTGTCGGGGACAAGACAGCCGAGGGACCGGCATTTATGTATGTTGCCAAGAAGCTTAAGTACACAGTGAGGACGGTTTCCGGCACGGCTGGACGTGCGGCGGATGCCGTGACGGTCATCGATGGCGGACCTTCCGAGGTGAAATACTGGCAGCCGCGCGGCCTTGTGTTCCTTCCGGACGGCCGGATGGTCATTTTCGACAACGGCAACAATGCGTTCCGGTTTATGAATCTTTCCACATATGCCGTGACATCCACCCAGTCTGCCAAGATGCTGCTGAACGCAGCATGGCGTGGAACGCTTCACGGTGATTGGATTTACCTTGCAAGCAAGGGCAACAACCGTATAGTCCGGTACAATTACAAGACCGACGAGAGCGAAGTTGTGAGCGCGGACCTGCAGGGCGGCTCATCTCCGATGGATGTGGCATTCGATGCTGCCGGCAATGGCTATGTGCTGATTCGCGATGGAGCGAAGGGCATACTGAAGGCTCCTGGTGGCGATTTCTCTGCTCTTGAGGCTTTTGCGACCTTCCAAGATGGACCGCTGGCGATGCAGTTCGCCCCGGACGGGCAGCTTATAGTCACGACGAACGGCTGTCAGGTGATATCGGTCGCTGCCAACGGTGCCCAGACTGTCATAGCGGGCATCCGGGCGGCCAAGGCCGATGACAACGGCCAGCCCGGCCAGCCGCTGACGGCAAAATTCGGATCCAACCTATTCGGTATGACGGTAGATGCCGAGGGCAACATATATGTGGCGGACGACAGTTTCAAGATCATCAAAATGATTCAGAAGATGTCCGACGGCTATGCAGATGCCCTCGTCAGTACCATTGCGGGTCTCAGTGGCCAGAGCGGGCAGACCGACGGTGTCGGTTCTGACGCCCGATTCGGCACTCCGGGCGAAATCCGGATGGCCCCCGACGGCGCTCATCTCTATATTTCTGAATACAGTAATTTCACCATTCGAGAAATCACTATAGAATGAAAAGAATACTATATATCTTTCTCTTCCTCCTTGCCCTCACGGCCTGCAAGGAGCAGTATATCGCACGGATTACGGATTTGCGCCTGGTGTCGGTCGATCCCAGAAATGGCTATCCCGGAGACCTTGTGACTTTGATCGGGTGGAATTTTTCCCCGATCCAGGAGCAGAATGAAGTACTGGTGGATGATGTGCCCGCCATCGTGCTGGAGGCTTCCTCGAGCCGTTTGCAGATAGTCCTCCCCGAGCATCGCCCCGGCCCAGGTATGATTACGGTAAAGGGCCCGGCCGGTGAAAGCGGCGGCCTGGAAATCAATTATCTCAAGCGGCCTGATCACGAATATATGGCCTCGACCATCGTCGGCCAGCAGGGGCAGCGCAAATGCGTGGACGGTGTTGGGACAGAGGCGTTGACCTATATGCCTACCGGCATCAATAAGGCCCCTGACGGAACCCTTTGGTTTACCGACAGGGGCGGCAACAAGCTGCGCAGAATAGCTGCTGACCTTACGGTTACAACCCTTATGGATGCCCAGATTCCCGGTGCCGCCCTCTGGCAGGGATGTTTTGACGGCAGTGGCAATTACTGGTGCACCGACAAGGCCAACGGGATTCTTTACCGCTATGAGCCGTCTTCAGGAAGGGCAGTTACGGTAGCGACAGGGATGAATTCTCCGATGAATGTCGTGATGGACGGGGACGGCAATTTCCTCGTGCCGTGCCGGGACGAAAAAGTAATCTATAAATTCACTCCGGCCGGGCAGAAGAGCGTTTTTGCAGAGGTGGCGGAAGGACCCAGTTTCATCGCTATCGACCCCCACGGGAATGTGATTTCGGCGACCCATAATGGCTATTGCCTCCTTTCCATTGACCCGACGGGCACGACGCAGACCGTCATAGTCGGTGACGGCGTGAAGGGGAATACCCTGTTCGACGGGGTCAACGGAGACCCGCTCACCGCCAAGATTACCTCGTGCCACGGCATCGACTTCGATTCAAAGGGGGTAATGTATATATCCGATGCATCCTTCCACGCCATCCGTCAACTCAAGCCGGATGCCTACGGCAACTATGCAAACGGTATTCTGGAGACCGTGATGGGCGGCGTCAAGGGATACACTGACGGGAAAGGACTCAACATAAAGTTCAACGAACCGGCCGGCATTCTGGTCTATGATGACAATACGATCTACGTCTGCGACGTACAGAACTGCCTGATCCGTAAAATAACCATAAAATGAAACGAATACTTCTTATGGCAGCCGTGCTGTTGACGATCTTCGGCTGCACCAAGACGACGCCAGAGGAGCCGGGCACTGACAATCCGGTCGATCCTCCCGGCCCCGTCATTCCCGATCCGCCGACTCCTTCATTCACGGTGACCACTCTGTTCGGTACCGCCGGTTTCAGTAACCCTGTTTCCGGAAAGAAAGAGGGAGGTCCTGACGACGCCGTGCTCGGAGCCGTCCGTGGGATGGGCTGGATCGAGGAGGGTAAGAAAGCCTTCATTTTGGAGCAATCACAGACCATCAGGCTGTGGGATCTGGAGCAGAAGCATATTTCAATGCCGTACACCTATGGAACAGAGCAGCATGTGCCCTGGCTCGGAATAATGCACGGTGGTAAGGTTTGGTTTGCTGATAAAGCCAAAGCCGAAATACGTACGTATGACCCGTCCTCCCGGGTTAACCAGACTGAAGCGGCCCTTGCTGAATGGTCCGGCAAGAGCGTGATGGATATCGCGTTCAGTAGTGACGGAGACGCTTTTGTCGCCGTCCGCGACCTCAATACCGTATACAAATTCACCGGAGGAGATTTCACCACTGCTCCATCCTTGTCGATTGATCTGGGGGCCTGGCCGCTCTCGTTGGTCTTTGATGCCGACGGCAACCTGATTGTCTCAACCAATGGGTGCCAGATTATCAAGGTCGATCCGGCCACAGGCGCCACGGAGGTGATTGCAGGCGTGAAGGACGCAAAAAACTTTGATGACGGCGTCCCGGGGTCTCCGCTTACCGCCAAATTCACGGCCAATATCGCCGATGTGGCCGTCGCACCCAATGGAGATCTGTACATTGCCGATTCCCACCGGATCCGCAGGATTCGGAAAGGATCAGCTGGATACGGGGATGCTGAGGTAGAGACGGTTGCCGGAAGCATTCAGCAGAAGAATCGCGCGCAGATTGCTAACGGGACCGGTACGGCCGCCTCTTTCAACCTTATCGGCGGACTGCTGATGTCCGCGGACGGGAAACGGCTGTATATCTCGGACCAGGGCGCCGGGATGATCCGGGAGCTCTGGATCGGCGACGGCGTAATGCCTGTTTCCACTGAAAAGAAACTTCGCGCCGGAACATACAACATCCGTTTCTATAACGACAGCGACGAGGGAAACCGTCACTGGGATGTTCGCAAGGCGGCAGTGCTTCAACTGCTGAAGGATTACGCATTCGATGTGATTGGTTTCCAGGAGTCACGCCCCGTTCAGCGGACGTTCCTCAAGGAAAACCTTCCTGCCTACACTTTCAAGGAGACCGATGAGGAGCCCAGCCTGGCGTGGAAGACAGAGAAGTTCACCTTGCTGGACGAAGGTGTGTTTTACCTTTCACCGACTCCGGACGTGCCGAGCTCACCCGCTCCGGGCTGGGTAGAGACGGATCCGGGCCGCAAGCGCCTTTGCGTGTGGGTCAAACTGCACGATAAGGATGCCGACAAGGATTTCTATTTCCTGACAACCCATCTGGAAGTGGCCAGTTCGGGCACGACCATTACAGACGACGAAGCGCTCACCATTCGCGTCAAGTCAGCCGAATTGATTATCGAAAAGGTCCGGGGGATGATTTCGGACGGCTCTCCTGTTATTCTGACCGGTGATATGAACTCCCCGACGACTGAGTCGACCCACGCCGACTATTTTAAGACATATTTCACCGATACCTATTATCGCAGTGCCGAACTTGGAGTCAATCCGAATCCCATTGCTACCTATAACGCCTGGTCTGACACTGACGAACAGGCGAAAAAGTGGTATCACCGCTATGATTATCAGTATTATAAAGGGGATTTGGATGTAAGTTGCTATTTGGTGCTTCGCATCAATTACGACGGTGTCCTCCCTTCCGACCACTGGCCGGTTCTTGTAGATTACATTTATAAATAAAAGGATATGAAAAAAGTTTATTTTTCGCCGGTATTCTCACTCGCAAGAATACACTCGGACGTGAGTTTCTGTGCGAGCACCAATGTCCCGGGTGTCACTACGGGAAGCCAGGACGGCCTGGAAGGCTGGGATGAAGACCCCGAGGTGGGGGAATGGGAATAAAGGAGGACCGGCTATGAAAACAAGAATAATCTTATTTGCAGCTGCATTGCTGACTCTGGTTTTTTCCTGCGCAAAGGAAAACCTCGACAACTCAACAGACACTCTCGGACCTGAATCCAAGAGCATTAAAACCCTTACCGCTGCCGCTCCGGAGAGCACAAAGACGGCATTTGTGGGCGGCAAATTTATGTGGAAGAAGAACAACAACATCAACGTTCGCTCCAACAATTCTGACGGTTACACAGTTTTTACGTATACCGGTGATGATACGTCTGGCCCAGCAACATTCGACATCAAGGAAGCCGATGCGGCTGACATGATTGTAACCGGTCCGAGCAGTTTCGCCGTTTATCCGGCTACCGGTGCCAGGGAAGAGGACGGAAGTCTCAAGATGAACCTCAAGACGGGGTATACCTGGTTTGAGGGTAATGTTGAGGCTCCGATGCTGGCTCAGGTGACTGCCGACGGCACGGATCTCCAGTTCAAGCACGTGGGCGGGCTTTTGAAGGTTACTTACAAGTATCTTCCCCCGAAGGCGGCCAAACTCATTGTCTGGGCCCCTTGCAGCGAGTCCGGAATGGTCTCTTACAAGATCTGTTCGACGATGCGTGAAACGATCGGCTGGCGGACGGACCAGGGTGGATTTACGGGTGAAACTCCGTACGTCCAGGCTTATCCGCTGGGCAGCAAATATGAAATCACACAGACGATTTCCTCGGCTACCGCTGCGCAGCGTACTTCCGATGATGGCCTGACGGTCTATATCCCGCTTCCCGTCGGTCCCGGCGATGATCACATTTATCCTGAAATCAAGGTCCGCCTGGCCTTCGCCGACGGCACCACCGTCCCGGGCTCCGAGCGTACAGCCAAAAACGTCAAGATCGAGCGCGCCGTCATTAAGTCAATGCAGCCGATTTCCCTTACGAAGTACACTACTGAAACCATTGTGACCGGCCTTGCCCGTACACCGCATGGTTTAACCAGGATTGATGATAATAAGTTCGTGGTAACCGCAGAGCAATATCACGTGTATTTCCTTGATGTTGTCAACAACACGGCGACACAGTCAGCGACAAATACCGCATCAAAATATCCGCAATATCCTTACGGTGTATGTTATGCCGGCGGTAATTTGTGGATCGCCAACAAGGTCGGTGCAACCGGAAACTCTGTATATAAGTACGATATGACCACCCAGATCTATTCTATAGCGGCATCCAATACCGGAATCAACCAGCCGATGCAGATCAAGGAGCATAATGGAAACATCTATGTGCTGGGAAGGGGCGATGGCAGTTCTGCCGGTAAAATCTATGTTTATGAAAATGGCTTCCCTGGAGCAGTCAGTGCACAGGTATATGCTGACTTCAGTCAGATAAGTGTCTCTACGGGTTATGCCTGGCCGATGTCATTTGATTTTGACACGGACGGATCTATGGTTGTGGCTGTTTCGGCTTCTTCCGGTACACCATCAGAATGCTTCAAACTCTACCGCGTGGCCTCCAAGGGCGCGACCCCTGTGCCTTTCTTTGGAAGTGGAGTTAAAGCGACCAGTTATGCAGATATGGCAGACGGCTCTTCGGCCAACGCCTCGTTTGCTCCTGATATGTTGGAACTTGCATTCGATGGTTCGGGCAACCTCTTTATTGCCGACCAGTATTCGGTCCGCGAGATTGTCCGTGGCGCGACCGGACTGGATGACGGAACGCTCGTGACACTTTGTGAGAGTTCGGTGCTACCCCGTGTCGACGGTTTGGCCTTAGACAGCACCTGCAAACATATGTACTTGTCCAATAAATCGGCGAAGTGTATATACAAGGTGACAATTGAGTAGGTCTCCTAGGTTTCAAATTAAAAGCCGCCCTGATTAATGAAGTGAACCCCGAAAGTTAGACAAAAAACTTTCGGGGTTCACTTCATTTTCAGCCGGTCTTTTTTTGTGCCTCGGGCGGTGGTTAAGATATCGGTGGCTATCGGTATTTATCGCAGACTCGTCGGTGAATAGTAAAGTCTATGAGAATTAACAGGTTATCCCATCGGTGAATGCGGATACGATTATTCTCGGAAAACGTGTCCGATCGTGTCCGTTTTTCCGGGAATGTGTCCAAATGTGTCCAGAAATGATTACCTTTGAGAGTTAGATAAATCGGAATTTATCGGTCTTCCGGTTTTTCAGCCGGGAAGAAAAAAGTGACCATAAGTGTCTTTATAATGCGGAGAATGTCTTAATAATTTAGCCCGAAATACCAAAGCGGGATGACATTTAAATAGCCATACTCCGTGTCGTCTCGAACGATATACCCATTGGGGATGTTTTCGATTTGCCGATGGCCCTTTTTTCGGCCACCGACCTCGAAGGTATATTTGTCGATGACAAAGTCTGAGTCTTTTGAGCTAATGATATCATTTCTAACCCTCATCTGATTGTAAAAAAATGTTTCTCTCAGATTACCAATGTTCGGCGTACCTCCGCTCAAAACTGTCATAAGAGAAGGATTATCGATATAAACCTTTTCAACTTTTCCTATTCCCCGAATTCCTCCTGTCGCGTCTCTCAGTTGTCCCACCAATCCGGCACGTTCCATAAAAATCAGGTAATCGGCAACGTTATTTTTACTTACTCCGACTACTGTGGCGAGTGAAGACATATTGGGTTTGAAAGGGGCCGATTCCGCTATCACGGCCAATAGTCGTTTGAGCTTCCTTGCTGTCGTTGCTTTAAGGTCGGCGAACTGTGCTATGTCAGATTCAATTGTCTGGGAAATGACCTGCTGCATCTTGACAGGGAATCCCGGCTCCAAGGCAAAGGGGTAGTATCCATCTTGAAGATACCGCTCAAATACTGGACGAGGATGAGGTAGGCCGGGGATCTCAACCTTGTGGGCAAGAATCTCTTCCAGAGAAAAAACCTTGGTATCAATTCCGTGGAATAGCTTTAGATATTCCCTGAAAGAAAGACCATACATCGGATAAACTATAGCCCTTCTGGAAAGATCGGCTTCTCCGTGGAGAATATCTAAAATGGAAGATCCGGTAAAAATCACGTGGAAGTCGGGATATGCATCATAGATATTCTTCAATTCCCTTGACCATCCCGGATACTTGTGGATCTCATCTATCACAAGATGGGTAAATCCGTCCATATAGAGTTCGTGGACAAGATCCACGAGCGTATGGGAAGTAAAATATAGCAAGTCGGCAGATACATATAGATACTTTCCTTCATCTCTATGGGCTAGTATATACTGCTTCACCAAGGTGGATTTTCCTATGCCCCTGGCCCCAACGATCCCCAGCAGGCGATTCTCCCAGTGGATATCGTCGTATGTATATCTCCTGAATTCAGTTGGAGTCTGGCTTAGCATGGACTCCATATACTCTATGAGGGTGTGGTCAATCATATTACGACATATTTCTGCCGCAAATATAACAAAAATCCCTCAATGAGGGAACTTTTTAATAAAAAACTCACTCAATGAGGGAAATCGGCGGGCTATTTTATCGGCTGTTACCGTACGATGCAACGTACTGCGGCATGGATTCCCTCGCCTACCTCTTCCGTGCGCAAAGTATAATTCTCTTCGTTGAAGTAGGCGATTGTTGTACCAGTTTGATCCTGGGGCCAGTATATTCCGGATGGTAAAAACAAGAAACCGGTATCGCATAGGCCAATACGTCCGCCACCACCATGCACGTACGCACGAATCCAAGTACAACCGTCTCTTAGCGTATCGAACTCATATGTTCTCGGCAGAAGATAAAAAACGGGTAATTGCAGGGCCTCAGGCCATGTGTAATTATCACGGCCGTAGATTTCCGGGGCAAACCGATTGTAATTACAGGTATACCAGGTACCAAGATCTGTAATCGTTCCATTATCGGCGATGTTTTGAAGCTTGACCGTGATATTTTCCCCCACCTCTATCCATTTGCCGACGGGAAGCAAACCGTTGTCCTTGTAACGGTTAATATTGTCGGCGTCGGGCAATCTTATGGCATCGTGGCTGGCAAGCGTTTTGTCCCTCGCATAATAGTCGTAACGCTGGTCACGTATGACGAGGTCGCCGCTGTTACCGGAAGGGCGATTGTATTCATCGCCGGAGTCGTTGTTGTTCTCGTAGATGGAGTTGGGCTTAATCATGGCGAAATAATAACCGCTTTCAAAATAATTGGCGTCCAGTTTCCCGTAGAAGAGGTAGCCGCTCACGTTGCCGTCATTATAGTAAAATCCCGGCAAATCGTCCCTGTACATCTTATCGCTGGTCTCGGTGATGGTGCCGTCGTCGCCAATGGAAGAAATATCAACGGAGACAACCGCATCTATACCCAATAGGCAATCAACGTATTGATCGGCCCCGTCATCCTTTACGAAGAACTGCACAAAACCGTCGGCAATCTTCATGTCGAAAGCCCCGGACACGGTATTGTCGGTCACGGTGTAGGGGAGCGTGGCTGTCATGTAGTAGGCGTAGTGCGCCTCGCTGAACTTAAAGGAATGATATCTGCCAAACTCATCAGGCTCCCCAGTGGCCGATACGGTGGCATTGCTTCCGTAAGGCAGGTACACCGCCGTCATCATGCCCGTTTCGCCATTCCACAAATCCAGCGCTCCGGGCTTTGGCTCATCGCCGTCATACTCCATGGAAGTCCATGTCGTACCGTTGTAAGTCATCTTAAGGTGACTCGGAACACTCACGTTCGTGAAGAACACGAAGATGGCGTCGCCCTCTTCCCAGTCCTGCTTCCCGGCGCGTGTCATGGCGCGGAAAGGGGCATCGGCAGGCTCGTCGTCGTCCCACGACTGCCACCGCCATCCGCCACTCTCACTGCCGCGGGTCGTGGCCGCGTCGCCGGGGCGCGTGGCGGTCAGGTTGAACGTGATGGGTGTCACCGGCTCGGTCGGTGTCGGCTGCTCCGGCTCCGTCGGAGTCAGGGGCACTATGTTGTCCTCTTTGCTGCAAGCAGCCAGCGCAAGGATTGCGCACAGAAGTAATAATGCTTTCGTCTTCATTGTCCTTTCCTCCTTTCTGTTACCATTCTTGTTCTTCGTTAAATCCGTTGAACGTGGGATCGCCCGTCTGCTGCACCGGGCTGGCCTGTAGCAGCATCGAGCTGTGCTGCAACTCGACGAAGCGCATCGTGGGCTTCGTGTAATGTCTCCTGTCATTGTTGCAGTCATTTTGGCTTCGTGTAATGTCTCCTGTCATTGTTGCAGTCATTTTGTTATGGGCTTTATAGTTATTACCCGCGTTCCTACGGGCGGCGGAGGCTGTCGAGGAGGTCGTTGTAGGGCTTCATCGTGGTGAGGCTGTCGAGGGAGATGGCGGGGATGGAGAATTCGCCGCGGAAGAAGGCCTCGTTGACGGCGTCGTCATCGGTGTCAAGGGCCCTCTCGTCGGTGAAGGCCATTACCTCTTCTTCGGGGATACCTATGAGTGCCATGTTCTTCCTGTTGTTCTCACGGAGGGCGAAGGTGATGTATTTAAGCCACTCCCGCCGCTGGCCGATGGCGCCCAGCTGGGCCCTTACCTCACCGTCCGAGAGGATCTTCTCGGGGAGAGTCTTGCCTGGATAGTCTCCCGGGTGTTCGGCGATTACGAGGTATTTCCTGGAGATCTCCAGCATCTGCTCTTTCCAGTCGTTTTCGATCGTCCGGAGGGCGGCGTAGGACTTTCCGACGTTGTCGATGAACTGGAAGTTGCCGACGTTCTTCCAGGTGTCGGTGTTGCTGCTGAAGATGTTTTCGATGGTCTTGTCGGTGCTGACGGAATAGTTGATCATCACTTCCGAGATGGGGGCCATCAGGACCTCCTCGGGGAGGGTCCGTACATCGGAGAGAGTTAGGTCCAGCAGCCAGTGGGCCACAGTGTCCTTACGCGCCATGATCTTGCCGCTCTCCTCCAGCTCGCGGACGGAAGACTCGATGCTGCTGAGCACCATGAGGGCGGTCAGCCGACGGTCCTTGTTGCGGTTGACGTGATCGATGAGCGCAGATGTGCCGAAGGTCAGGATGATCGACAGCGTCGTCCCTGCGAACGCCACCAGAAGGTCTTTTATCCAGGGTTTCATATTTTCAGGACAGATTTTACCGAACGCAAAAGTACTTAAAAATCAGCATATAAAAAATCCTTTGCGGCGGCTGGTGAATATATCTTATATTTGCCGGAGAAATTGAGCATTATGGTGAAAATACTTTTTGTGTGCCACGGCAATATCTGCAGGCGGCCCGATGACGTGTACCTTCGAGCCCTTCTGGAGAGCGTTGATGCAGGTGATCTTATCTCCCTGCCAGGCCGTCACACCAGATTGTGGTGCTCTCCAGAAATGAGGCTTTAAGATCTTGGGAAATCCGCCGAAAATCATTAACTTGCAACGTTAACGTCAAGATCTCCCGGATATGAAAAAGTCGATTTACCTCCTGATGGCGGCCCTGATGGTGCTGACGGCCGTATCCTGCAAGAAAGACAATAAAACTCAGGAGAAGCTTCCGCTCGTCACATCCGCCCCTGGCTGGCTTGAACTTCCGGAAGTTTTCAAAGTTGACGGATTCGAGTTTTTCTGCCACGATGGCACCTTGAACGGAAAGAAGATCCGCAACTGGTCGTTCTATTGGGATTATGACAACCGAGTATCCAAATGGGTGGCCTATCCGCTTTATAAGTCCATTTTCGCAGGCGCATTACGTACCGATGAATGGGGCTACGATCCACTTCTTCCGGGCGCCAAGCAGCAGAATGTAAGTGGCGGCTACAAGGAAGGCAACAATGGATGGTATGCGAGGGGTCAGCAGATTCCCTCTGCTGACCGTGCAGGTTTTGAGCTGAACAGTTCCACCTTTTACGGGACAAACATAGTACCACGGAACTCGGACTTCGAAGGTGGCCTTTGGACGGATCTGGAGTGTGAAGTCCGTTCTTGGGCAGGCCAGTCAGATACCTGTTATGTCGTCTCCGGCTGCATCACCAAAGACGCCAAATACTATGTCCGCGACCGGTCCAGCGAAGAAGTGACCGTTCCCACGGCTTTCTTCAAGGCGGTTCTCCGCTACAGCCAGTCCACAAGTATCGGGACGGACGGCTTCTGCGCCATTGCCTTTCTCTTCGACCACGAAGAGTATAGCGAGAGTGGCAAGAGCAATCTTCATGTCTCCAAGGATATGAGCATATCCGTGAAGGATCTTGAAGATGAACTTGGATACAGACTCTTTGTCAATCTCGACAACGCCATCGGCGAAGACAAAGCCGCCGCCGTCAAGACAGAAGATCCTCAGAGTAATAATTGGTGGTGGAAGTAGGGTTTCTACGGGTCAATCGGCCTCTCAAGAATCTGAGAGACCGATTATCAGTGCCCCGGGCGGGAGCTAAGATGTTGGTGACAGGCGGGGATTGTTGTGGTCAAAACGTCTAGTTAAGATGAAACAGGTTCTTGGATACTTTCTTGGCTTTGCCATTTTTATCGCAGGGATTCCGGCCCTGATGTGGCTGGTTTCCGGGATGCCTGCACTAACGGATATTCCCGTGGGGCGCCTATATTTATCGGCCCTTGTTGCAATTGCCGGGCTCTCGCTCAGCGTGTGGAGTATCGTTTATATGAAGCGCGTGGGGAAGGGCAATCCTTTTGATGCGATGGGGCGCGAGATTGCGCCAAGGACCAGGCACCTGATGACGGACGGGCCATATAAGATGTCCCGGAACCCTATGCTGTCAGGGAC
>JAFXVX010000002.1 GCA_017534745.1 Bacteroidales bacterium
GTTGAAATCCGCAATATTTGGTTTAAGGATGCCATTCCGCTCCATATAATTCGCCACAACCTTCTGGTACTCATAATTGATCCCGGCCATGGCTTTGAAATAATGGCTGTCCCGGAAAGTTCTCTCGTATTCCGCATAGACGTTAGTACCGATGTAATTGGTCTCGTTGAGCTGCTCGCTGAGTTTGTTGGTACCTTCGGATGTCACAACGCCCTGATAGTCACTGTAGCTGACCGGATAAAGAATCCGTTTGTCGCGCGAGAAACGATAACTATAGGTAAAATCCCCGTTGACCCGGAGAGAATTATTCAGGAAAGAAGCCGTCAGATTCACCGTATTCCGCAGGTTGAACTGCGACGAAAGACTCTTGTTGTAGCCGGTCTTGAAGTCCCCCACGGTATAGGCCGCATGCCGGGTCATCGTTCCGTCTGGATTATACATCACAGCCATCGGGAACCCTTGGTCGGCAATGTTGCGCCAGATGCCTTTCTCATAAATGGAAGTCAGCGGATATTTATAGCTCCGCCAAGAAAAATCCACGTTGTCACTCACTTTAAGCCAGGGGAATATCTGGATGTAGCCTTTGCCGCGGAGATTGAACTGATTGAAATCATCGGAATTATACTTGAAAATGCCCCGTTGCCCATAATACCTTCCGGACAAATAATAGCCCACATTGCGGGCGCTGCCGGATAGGGTCAGCGTATGCTCCGTACCCGAGGACACTTTCTTATATAGTTCATCATACCAGTTGGTGCTGCCGTAGTAGAGATATTTCCCGTCTTCTGTCAATGCGACTTTCGGAAGTGAAGGATCATCGTGCCGGCGCTTCAGTTCGGAGAGATAAGTCTCCAGATTGGGCGTGAAGGGAAAGGCATTGTTGACACCGGTCGGATTGGTAACGTAGTCGTTATAGGCATAGTATGCTTCCACAAAACTCTTCGCCCATGTATATCCGTCCCAGATATAATCGTTGTGCTGGGTTTGGGTATAGAATGACACATTGCCCGAATAGGTGACGGATGTCTTTCCTGCAGAAGGGTTCTTGGTGGTGATCAGAACGACACCAAACGGCCCCCGGGCCCCATAGATGGCCGCAGAGGCCGCATCCTTCAGCACGGTCACCGACTCGATATCGCCGGGATTCAGCAGGTCCGGGTCGCCGGGAGCCCCGTCGATCATAATCAGGGTGCTGCCGCCGCCTGCGCCGATGGATGTCGTTCCGCGCACATTATATTCGGAACTCCGGATCGGTTTGCCGTCCGTCATATCGATATTGAGGCTCGGTATCATGCCCTGGAGTCCCCGGGACAGGGACGGCATCGGCAGGTTCTCCATCGCTTCTCCGCCAAGGCTCTCTACACTGCCGGTCAGGTTGACCTTTTTCTGTACGCCATATCCCACTACGACGACTTCTTCCAGCTGGGTGATATCGTCCTCCAGGACAAAGTCCAGCCGGGCTGCTGCCTTTTGGGACACGGTGCGGTATCCAATCAGGAGGGCGTCAATCAGGTCACCTTCGGCGGCCTCCAAACTAAAATTTCCGTCCTGATCGGTTGATGTGCCCTCCGAAGTGCCATGGATCATGATCGTCGCCCCAATAAGCGGTTCTCCACGGGTATCCATTACATGCCCTGACACCTTTGTGCGAGGTTTAACAAGGACTTTGGCCGGTCGGGACTCGGAATGTTGATCCGTATCTTTGCGCGTCAGGATCAGATTGCGGCCTTCCGCACGCGCATCCAAGTCCAATTGTCTGAGGACATGCCTGATCGGCACAGCAGAAGCATGGACGGATACTTTCCGGGACGCACCAATATCCGTGCGCTTGTAAAGGAACATCACCCCTGTCTGTCGCATCATTGCATCGATAACGTCCTCCAGGGCGGTATTATCCATATCGAGGGTCACAGGAGCATCGAGCGGAGAATCCTGCGCCAGTAACGGCATCATCGCCAGACAAAATGCCGTCAAAATAGTCATCAACCGTTTCATTTCCCTGCCTTGAGCAAATAGTAACCGTCTTCCAGCATCACGAGTTGGAAGGAATTGTCGTAGTTGAGCAAGTTCAAGATCCGCTCAACCCCTTCCCCCAACGAAACGGCGCCCGAATAACTTCCTTCCCTGCCGAGCCCCGGATCAACCTCGATGGTAACCTTGAAATATTGCTCCAGTCGGGAGGCAATCCTTCCGAGCGGCTCTCCCCGGAAATACCAGACGCCGGAATTCCAGTCCTGCGCGGTTTCTCCGCGGGATATCTTTTCCACATTCATTCTCCCCGTCGTCTTGTCGTAGATGCATTTCTCACCGGGATGAATCTCAAGACTGTGAACCCGTTTCCCTTCCGGATCCAGCAGGTCCAGAGAAACTTTGCCATCGAGCAGGACAAGGGTAGAAAGGGAATCCGCCTTGAAAGCCTGTACATTGAAGGTAGTTCCGAGGACTTTGACCGATTGATGCGGAGTCCGCACGATGAACGGATGCATAGGATCAGCCACGACCTTGAAAAAAGCCTCTCCGTCCAGCCAGACCGTACGCTCCCGGCTTGCAAATGCAGCTGGGTCATACTGCAACGCGGACGCGGATTTTAAGGTTACAGCCGTTCCATCCGGCAAAGTAACCGATGTCGTCGAACCGGGAAGCGCTTCCACCGCCGTCATGGTTTCAGCCCCGGACCTGCGCAACAGGAATGTCCCGCCTACGCCTATTCCGGCCGCCACGGCCGCCACGGCTGCATAGCGGAGGATTTCACGGATCCGGATGCCGACGAGGGTCCGTCCACCGGTCACAGCCCGGATAAGACCGGCCGCACGGCGGTCCTTTTCAAAAGAAGACATCCCGTCATCCTGCGATGCCATATCTGCCATTTCCTTGAGGCTGAATAGTTCCTCTTTCGCCGAGGGATCGGCCTCAGTCAGAGCATGGAGTTCCTCCATCCCTTCTGCATCCAGGGTCCCGTCAATGTAATCCAGAAACAAGGACTGCTTTCGTTCTTCTGTCATTTCGTATCTATATTATCTTTATCTGAAAGTTCGTTTCGCAATGTCTGTAGTGCTTTGTATAGCTGCGCCTCAACGGTCCGGCGGGATATGCCGTAATATCCCGCTATTTCCACGCTCTTCATCCGCTTCCGATAGTGCATAATAAAAATCTCGCGGCACCGGTCCGGCAGCTGTTCAATCTGCGCTGAAACCGCCTCCAACAGGGCTTCTTGCTCTCCGACAGTACGTCTTGAGGAGAAATCAATCTCTTCCTGCTTCATCAAGTACAAAGCTTCTCCCTCAAAACGCGACACCGCCGCCTGATGTTTAAGCCAGTCCCGGCAGGCATTGCGGACACTACGGTAGAGATAGGCCCTGCGGGTCAGTCCCTCAGGAATGTCCAAGAACGCCCTGGAACTCTGCCAAAGCCGGACGAACACATCCTGCACCAGATCTCCAGCCACATCCTCAGCCACAAAACGGCGGGCATACGACAGAAGCCCAGGAAGGTTCTCCCTGTAGGCCGCTTCGAGCCGATAGAGTTGTTGTGAGGATGTTACCATTTTATTCACTGCAGGGCTGCCAAAAGGATTTGCTCCATTATATCGTAGCCATTACTGTCGGGATGGACACCGTCGCTGTGATACCCGTCCTTGAAGGTGCCGTCTGCATTGGCAAGCGGCGTGTAAAAGTCTATATACCCGTAACCTTTTGCGGAGGCTAAATCTCTGTATGCTTTGTTGGTCTCAATGATCAGTTCCTGCGGGGAAACCGCTCCGCTTTGAGATGCATTGCAAGGCAGAATGGAAGAAATATAAACCTTTGCTCCTGCATCCGCTGCTTTCCGGGCCATCTCTGCCATATTGGATATAGCAGATTCGCTGCTTTCCCAGGTTTGCACACGTGTCAGATCGTTCGTTCCTCCTTCCAGCACGACTACTTTCGGTTTATAATACAGGACACTTCCATCAAAACGCTCCAGCATCTGATCTGTTGTCTGCCCGCTGACCCCGCTGTTGACAATTCCATTATCCGTAAAAAAAGAAGGATGTCCGATACCCTCGGTGTCCCAGCGATCAAAAATACTGTCACCAATCATTACGCACCAAAAACCCTCGGCAGGAACAGGGGGCAGATATTCATATGCTCCTATATCCGGGGCCGCCCCGTTGCGGCGCGGAGCCCCGCCGACATCCAAAACCATAAACCCGAACAGGGCGGTATTTCCCTTGTCAATAAGCATTGTGGCCTTATCTGTCAAATGATAATCCCCTTCGGAAAAGTCTACAAAAATAGGGTCACTTCCTGCAGGTATCTCCTGTAACCCCTTGTTGCGACCATTACCGTTCGGGTCGTAAGATGCGTGCAG
This sequence comes from Bacteroidales bacterium, assembly GCA_017534745.1. Lineage (GTDB taxonomy): Bacteria > Bacteroidota > Bacteroidia > Bacteroidales > UBA932 > Cryptobacteroides. The sequence goes on from JAFXVX010000002.1 coordinate 4,351, forward strand.
ACGGAGACCGCCTGCGCGGACAGCATTGTTCATCAACCAGGTATACTGATGGTTGATATACATCTGAACCGCCTCGGATGCATCCTTGCTTTTGGAATAATTACCGTAAAGCAGACAATTTTTGATAGTCCCGTTCTGATTGATGTAGAGGCCCGAAGAATTGCCGCCGTCAGCGGCATCGTAATTCTTGACGATGGTGCAGTTGACAATGGAAGCGATGCCATTGGACAGAATGCCAGAAATGCCCCCGCCGGTTGCCGTATTTCCCTCGACCAACAGGTTGGCTACCTGCGTATTTCCATAGAGGCGTACACCGCCGGCATTCTTTGAAGAATTGCGACGAACGATGCAGTTGAACATCGTCCCATTGGTGTTGCTGGCTGTACTTCCGCCGTGCAACTGGATTCCGCCGCCCACATTGTCGGGAGCCTCATTGTCCTCTATCGTGCAGTATTTTACCAGCCCTTTTGAATACACGCCTCCACCTGCATTCTGTGCAAAGTTGTCGTGAATGCGGCACTGCGTGAGGATACTTCCTTCCGCCGCCCAGACTCCACCACCCTGGGAAGACCCGCCCTCAGACCTGTTATGATGGATGTTGCAGTTCTTCAGCACACCGTTTTTCCGGATATAAGCACCGGCGCCGTTCTCCCCATTTAACTGGCCGCCCGTAATGGTCAGATCCTTCCATGTCGTCACCTCGTCAAAATCGGTTTCCTGGATAAGGACGCGGCCCGTGCCGACAGTCAGGATGGTCTTGTCGCCGCTTCCTTTCACGTCAATCCCTTCAATCATTTTGAATGGGCCCGTAAAGGTACCTTCGGTCAGGAAAAGCGTCTTGATTCCTTCCGGAATATCTGCCAGAATAGCAGACAAGTCCTCCCCCTCCTGCACCTTCAGGACAGTCGGATCATCCTGCTCCTCCGGGATGACAGGTTCCTCCGGATAACCCGGATCCGGTTTATCCGACTGCTCGTCGGGAGGGGTTGGGATTTCTTGACAAGACAAAAAGGACAGCGCCACTGCCGCCCAAAACAATAAGTTTTTCCGCATGATTTGTATCTATGTTGTCGATATCAGTCGTGTTATCTATAATATAGACGACCTATCTGCGAAAATACTTATTATCAAAAAGCAGCAAGACGCTCACTATCGCTGCGACTATACCGCCACGGGCGCCTTGATGCCGGGCCAGGGGTCGTAGCCTTCGAGGGTGAAGTCTTCGTACTTGAAATCAAAGACCGACTTGACGTCCGGGTTGAGGCGCATCACGGGGAGGGGCCTGGGCTCGCGGGAGAACTGGAGGGCCACCTGCTCGAAATGGTTCTGGTAGATGTGCGTGTCGCCCGTGGTGTGGATGAATTCGCCAGGCTCGAGGCCAGCTGCGCGAAGCCGGGCGATCACATCTGGATAGTAAGGGTTCCTCCAGCTGGATGCTACGTAGATCTTTGCCATAGGTATTGATTGCTTTAGTCCTACAAATTTAATCAATATCAGCAAAAAACGCGTGACGATAAAAGGAAAAAGCGTATATTTGTTATTGGTGTCGGGCCGAAAACCCACGCCAATTGAAATTATTGTTTAACCAGCGTAAGATATCCGGATTGTTTTACCATATTGTTTTACCACTACCGGAAATCAATCCACTTTTTGTCAGGTTGAAGGATGCACGCTGTCAGATGAATGGCCGTTTGATTCTTTGGTAAACATTATTCTACGGCCTTGAGACAGCGGTATAACAAAAAATACGACCACTTTTCAGCAGTCGTACTTTATGGAGCGGAAAACGAGACTCGAACTCGCGACCCCGACCTTGGCAAGGTCGTGCTCTACCAACTGAGCTATTTCCGCAAATTTTCTCCGAAAATTTGCGCTATTTTTTGCTGCGCCTCGGAATAGAAAGCGAACTTTCTCTTCACTCGGCTTGCAAAAAATTCCGCAACTCTCAAAGAACTTCCCGTCAAACGGGACTGCAAAGATATGGAGAAAATTTGAATCTGCAAATTTTTTGAATATTTTTACGAAAACTTTAAGATTCCAGGAAAATGAAATCTCGTTTTGTTCTTCTCGCCGCCGCGGCGCTCCTTTGCGCCTCGGCACAGGCAAAAGTCAGCCTGCCGTCGTTTTTCAGTGACAATATGGTCCTGCAGCACAGCTGCGATGCGGCCATATGGGGCACTACCGACAAGGGCGCCGTCAAGGTGACCGTCGACCCTTCGTGGACGAAGAAAAAATTCACCGTAACGGCTTCATCCGACGGAAAATGGATGATGCGGATCCCTACCCCGGGGCCGGGCGGCCCTTATACGATCCGCTTCAGCGACGGGGACAAATGTTCCATCGGCAATGTCCTTATCGGCGAAGTGTGGTACTGCAGCGGACAGTCCAATATGGAGATGCCGATGAAGGGCTTCCGCGCCCAGCCGGTGGAAGGCGCGTCGAAATACATCATAGGCGCTAAGCCCTCCAAGCCTTTGAGAATGTGCACGATAGGGAGAAAGGTCTCGACAGTGCCGGTGGAAGAGAGCAAGGGCTCCTGGAAAGAGAATACGCCGGAAGCGGTGGCCGGGACAAGCGCGACGGCTTATTTCTTCGCGACGATGCTTCAGGAAACGCTTGACGTCCCGGTGGGGATTCTCATCTGCGAATGGGGCGGGAGCACCATAGAGGCGTGGATCAAACGGGACATTCTGGAGAGTCAGTTTGCCGGGGAGTTCGACCTTAAGTTCCTCGACGAGAACGCCATCCCGGAGAAGAAACTCCACCACGCCCCCAGTGTCATATTCAACGGGATGGTCTCGCCACTTATTCCATTCACCTTCAAGGGAATACTTTGGTACCAGGGCGAGGCAAACCGTCACAGGGAAGAACAGTACACGAGGTTGCAGCCTGCTTATGTCAAGATGATGAGGGAGCTGTTCGAGAACCCGGATGCGCCGTTCTACTTCGTCCAAATCGCCCCGTACAAGTACGGCGGCGGCGACAGGGCCAGCAGTGGCTATTTCTACGAAGCACAGGAGAAAACCCTGTCGCTTATCCCGAACAGCGGCATGGCCGCGACCGTGGATATAGGCGAATACGGCACCATTCACCCCTGCAAAAAGCAGCAGGTTGGCGAACGGCTCGCGATGCTGGCGCTGTCCAAGACCTATGGGTTCACCGGTTTCGAGGCGGAAAGTCCCTCGTTTAAGAGCGCTGTCTTTGAAAATGGGAAAGCCGTAGTCTCATTCAATGTGGGCGATATGGGCCTGTCGCCTATGGGTCAGGACCTTACAGGGTTCGAGCTCGCCGGGGAAGACAGGGTTTTCCACCCTGCCACCGGCATGGTGAAGGACCGTGTCTGTGTCGAGGTGTCTTCTCCTGAAGTCCCGAACCCGGTCGCAGTCCGCTACTGCTTCAAGAATTGGTGCGTTGGCACCCTCTACAACTGCTACGGACTTCCGGTTCTGCCTTTCCGCTCGGATGATTGGGAGCGTGAGAAATAAGCTTATTCTGACCGCGGCGCTGCTGCTGAGTCTGTCGGCAGCGGCGCAGGTGCGGTATTCGGACCGCGACAGCGTCATCGCCGAGGCGGTGATGCAGAAGCTGGCTGCGGAGAAAGAACTCCGCAGCAGCGAGTTGCTGGAGATGGCGGCCCGGGAGCTGCTGGGAACGCCGTATGTCGCCGGCACGCTTGACGAGGCCGGCGACGAGGTCCTCACCGTCAACCTCACACGGACCGACTGCATCCTTTTCGTCGAGACCTGTATGGACATGGTGCTGTCCGCGCAGGAGAAGCGGTTCCATTGGCGCGGACTCTGCGACAACGTCCTGCGGAGCCGCTACCGGGAGGGCGTTGCCGGCAGCTACACGGACCGTATCCATTACACCACGGAATGGATACGGAAGGGTGAAAAGCGGCACATTCTGGAGGACCTGACGGTCTCTCTCGGCGGGGTGGCATATAAGGGTCATCCTGTCAACTATATGAGTTCCCATCCCGACCGCTATCCCCTCCTGAAGGACGTGCAGGCCATACGGGAGGTGGAAGCCGAGATCAACCGGCAGCCTGTAACTTATATCCCAAAAGCGTCAATCACGGCTGTCGAGAAGTCCATAAGGACGGGAGACATTGTCTGCTTTGTCACCTCTATAGCCGGGTTGGACATATCCCACGTCGGGATCGTGACCGTCCGCGACGGCAAGACGGGCTTCATCCACGCCTCCTCCGTCGCCGGGAAGGTAATAGTCGATTCGCGCAGCATCGCGCAATATGCCGCAGCGCAGAAGTCCTGCGTCGGCATCAAGATAGTCCGAATGGCGGATTAAGCAATCACCTCCCGGATCCAGGGGGTGCGGTACTGGTAGGCGAGGCGTGTCAGATTCCAGCCCGGGTGGGTGAGGATAAGGTGGGCGCGCTTGCCGGGGGTGATGGAACCCTCGGAATCGCTGATACCCATCGCGGCGGCGGCGTTGAAGGTCACGGCGTTGAAAGCCTCTATCGGCGTGAGCCTCTGGCGGATACAGGCGAGAGCCATCACGAAACGCATGTCGCCCGAGGGCGAAGAGCCGGGGTTGTAATCCGAGGCGAGCGCGAGGGGAAGCCCGGCGTCGATGAAGCCGCGGGCGTTCCCGAACGGGATGCCGAGGAAGAACGACGAGCCCGGGAGCATCACGGGCATCGTCTCCGAGCCCCTGAGGGCCTCGATCTGGGCCTCGGTCGTGCGCTCCAGATGATCCACCGAGAGAGCGTTGTTACGCACACCGACCTCGACGCCGCCGCTGACGGCAAGCTCGTTGGCGTGTATCTTCGGTCGCAGCCCCGCGGCGGCGCCGGCTTTCAGGATACGGTCGGTGTCCTCCGGCGTGAAGAACCCCTCGTCGCAGAAGACGTCGATGAAGTCGGCATACCGCGCCGCCTCCGGGGTCATCTCTATCACGGCACGCACATACTCCTCGTGGGTGTAGCCCCGCCCCACGGCGTGCGCGCCAAGGAAGGTGCTCCGCACCGTCGGAGCACCGCAGCACGATGAGGCCTCGGCGACGTTGCTGCCCGCTTCGCGTTTAACCGGCACGGCCTGCCAGGCCGTCCGCTTGATGCGGTCGATGACGCGGAGCATTTTGAGCTCGTCCTCGGGGTTGAGGCCGTAGCCGCTTTTGATTTCCATGGCGAGGGTGCCGTGAGCCACCATTTCGCGGACGCGGGCCATCGACTGGGCGTAAAGTTCATCCTCGGAAGTCCTGTGCAGCAGGTCGGCGGAGTTGAGAATCCCGCCGCCCCGCGCCGCTATCTCCTCGTAGCTCAGCCCGTTAATCTTGTCGAGAAACTCCCCTTCCCTGCTTCCTGCGTACACGATATGAGTGTGGCTGTCGCAAAACGCCGGCATCACCATCCCGCCCTCCGCGTCGATAACTTCGGTCCTGTCATCCCGAGCGCCAGCGAGAGGATCTCCCACATCTTCAGGAGATACACTCGACCTCCGGTCTCGGTATGACATCTCCCCGAAGGCGGCGATAACGCCGTCCTCGATGAGGAGCCAGGCGTTCTCCAGCGTCCCCGTCTCCGCCATCTCCTTCCCAGCCTTCTTCAGCACCCCCTCAGGCACTATCCCCACCAGCAGACCTATGTTTTTAATTAATGTTCGCATAATCTCTTGGGTTTCGTCCACGTTTTACCCCATTTTTTGTGGACGGTCACGGAGGAAGGCGACGGAGCGGGCGATGAGAGGGGACATGTAGGTGTCGTTCTCGATGAAAGGGACGGAGCGGCGGTAATCCGCGTAGATGGCCTCGAGGGTCGGGGAGGTCTTCGCCGGGCGGCGGAAATCGAGGGCCTGCGCAGCGTTGAAGAGCTCGATGGCGAGGACCGTCTCGGTGTTGTCCACGACGCGGACCAGTTTGGTCGCGGAGTTGGAGCCCATGCTGACGTGGTCCTCCTGGCCCTGCGACGAGGGAATGGAGTCGCAGGATGCGGGCCAGCAGAGGCCCTTGTTCTGGCTCACGATGGAGGCCGCAGTGTACTGCGGAATCATAAAGCCGCTGTTGAGACCGGGGTTGGCCACGAGGTATTTCGGCAGACCGCGGAGCCCGTGGATGAGCTGATAGGTCCTGCGCTCGGAGATGCTCGCGAGCTCGGACATCGCTATGGCGAGGGCGTCCATCGGAATGGCGATGGGCTCGCCGTGGAAGTTGCCCGCCGATATGACCATATCCTCATCGGGGAAAACGTTGGGATTGTCGGTCGCGGAGTTTATCTCGTTCTCTATCACGGACTTGACGTAGAGGATATTGTCCTTCACGGCGCCGTGGACCTGGGGGATACAGCGGAAACTGTAGGGGTCCTGCACATGCTCCTTGGGGCGGCTTATCAGCTCGCTGCCCTCGAGGAGCTCGCAAAAGCGCTTGCCTGTCTCGATCTGTCCGTTGTGGGGGCGGAGCTGGTGGGTCAGCGGGAGGAACGGCTCGATACGGCCGTCGTAGGCATCTAGCGACATCGCCCCGATACGGTCGGCCCAGCGGGACAGCCTCATGCTTTTGAGGATGGACCACACGGCGTGGGCGCTCATAAACTGCGTGCCGTTCAGAAGGGCGAGACCCTCCTTCGACTGCAGGCGGATGGGCTCCCAGCCCATTTCTGCCCAGACCTCACGGGCGGGGCGCACCCGGTCTTTGTAGAGCACCTCGCCGAGCCCGATGAGCGGGAGGCTCATGTGGGCGAGAGGGGCGAGGTCCCCGGAGGCGCCGAGCGAGCCCTGCTGATAGACGACCGGGAGGATGTCGTTGTTAAACATGTCGATAAGCCTCTGTACGGTCACGAGCTGGACGCCGGAGTGGCCATAGGAGAGGTTCTGCACCTTCAGGAACAGCATCAGTTTGACAATCTCCGGGCGGACGGTCTCGCCGGCCCCGCAGGCATGCGACATCACGAGGTTGTGCTGCAGCTGCGAGAGGTCTTCCTTCGGGATGGTCACGTTGTAGAGCGAGCCGAAGCCCGTCGTGATGCCGTAGATCGGCTTGTCGAGGGCTTCCATCTTGTCGTCCAGATACTTACGGCATTTGACAATGGCCGCGACGGATTCGTCGGAAAGACGGATCTCCGCGTGGGAGTCGATGACCTCCTTGAGCCGCTCAAGGGAGAGCCATTCTTTCGAAATATAGTGGATCATTATTTTTCAAGTGCTGAGCGCACGAGGGCATCGTCGGCCAGGTGCGGAAGGGTTATACGGAGGGAAGGTGTGCGGGCCATCTCGCGCTCGATGGCGCTGCGTGCCCCGCTGTTGCGGGCCCAGGAGCGGCGTGTGATGCCGTTGTTGACATCCCAGAAAAGCATCTCGCGGATGTGGCGGTCACTGTCAGCGGAGCCGTCGATGACCATGCCGAAACCGCCGTTGATCACCTCGCCCCAGCCGACGCCGCCTCCGTTGTGGATCGAGACCCACGTGGCGCCGCGGAAAGCGTCGCCGATGACGTTCTGCACCGCCATGTCGGCCGTAAACTGAGAGCCGTCGTAGATATTGGAGGTCTCGCGGAACGGCGAATCGGTGCCGGAGACATCGTGGTGATCACGGCCAAGGACGATGGGGGCGCTGATCTCGCCGCTGCGAATGGCCTCGTTGAAGGCCAGGGCAATCTTGGTGCGGCCCTCGCAGTCGGCGTAGAGGATACGCGCCTGCGAGCCGACGACAAGGTGATTGCGGCCCGCTTCCTCGATCCAGCGGATGTTGTCGCGCATCTGGCCGGCGATCTCCTCCGGCGCGGTCGCGGCTATCTCGCGGAGCACCTTCACTGCGAGCGCATCGGTCTTCGCAAGGTCCTCCGGCTTCTCACTCATGCACACCCAGCGGAACGGCCCGAAACCGTAATCGAAATACATCGGTCCCATGATATCCTGCACATATGAAGGGTATCGGAAACTGCCGTCGGGGCGGAGCACGTCGGCCCCGGCGCGGGAGCTTTCCAGAAGGAAGGCATTGCCGTAGTCGAAGAAATACATTCCCCTGTCAGACAACCTGTTAATAGCTGCGACCTGGCGGCGCAGCGAGGCCTGTACGGCCTCCCTGAAGCGCTCAGGCTCGGCAGCCATCATGCGCTTTGACTCCTCGATGGAATAGCCCACCGGGTAGTAGCCGCCCGCCCAGGGGTTGTGGAGGGAAGTCTGGTCGGAGCCGAGGTCCACGCGGATGTCCTCGGCGGCGAGCCGCTCCCAGAGGTCCACGACGTTGCCGACGTAGGCCAACGAAACGACCTCCTTCCCGGCGACGGCCTTCCGGATGCGGGGGATGAGCTCGTCCAGGTCGCGGTGGAGTTCGTCCACCCAGCCCTGGGCGTAGCGTTTCTCCGCCGCCAGCGGGTTAATCTCCGCCGTGACGCTCACCACCCCGGCGATATTCCCCGCCTTCGGCTGCGCCCCGGACATTCCACCGAGCCCCGCCGTGACGAACAGGAGCCCGCCATTGTCATCCTGACCGGCAGCACCCCTGTCATCCCGAGCGCAGTCGAGGGATCTCGCCCGCAGCACCTTCCTCGCGGCGTTCATCACCGTGATAGTCGTGCCGTGTACGATGCCCTGGGGACCGATGTACATATAGGACCCGGCGGTCATCTGGCCGTACTGGCTGACACCGAGGGCGTTGAAGCGCTCCCAGTCGTCCGGCTTGGAGTAGTTGGGGATGACCATGCCGTTGGTTACGACCACCCTCGGGGCATCCTTGTGCGAAGGGAACAGGCCGAGCGGGTGACCGGAGTACATGGCAAGGGTCTGCTCCTCCGTCATGGTCGCAAGATACTGCATCACAAGGCGGTACTGCGCCCAGTTCTGGAAGATGGCGCCGTTGCCGCCATAGATGATGAGCTCGTGGGGGTGCTGGGCGACGCGAGGATCCAGATTGTTCTGGATCATCGCCATTATGGCCGCCGCCTGGGGGCACCGTGCCGGATATTCGCCAATCGGCCGGGCATACATCTCATACGACGGGCGGAACCGATACATATATATTCGCCCGTAGAGCCGCAACTCTTCGGCAAATTCCTTCGAGAGCACCGCGTGGTGCCGCTCCGGGAAATAGCGCAGCGCGTTTTTCAGCGCCAGCACCTTCTGCTCCTTTGTCAGGATGTCTTTCCTCACCGGCGCGTGGTTTACCGCCGGGTCATACGGCTTCTTCTCCGGCAAATCCACCGGAATCCCTTCAAGAATCTCTTCTGCGAATGTCATTTTCTGGTCTTTGGTTAGACGGCGGGGGTGGAGGAGCGGCGCTTGAGGAGGAGGGCGTAGAGAGCCCAGACGGCGGTGAGAACGAGGGACATAGGGACGCCGACGGTGAGCATTTCGCGGAGCATCACGGAGAAACCGCCGGCCTCGGTCAGGGCCGTAAAGAACGGGAAGCGCCAGGTGATTTCGCCGTTGATGATGTGATCAACGATAAGCATGACGGAGCCGCCCCAGAGCATTTTTTCAAGGGCGGGAACCTGCTGCTTGAGGAACGTCGAGGAGGGGTCGGCGATGGATTTTTCCGCGCACTTGCGGTAGATGCTTGTGCCGATTGCCTGGACGAGTGGTACTATGAAACAAGACATGCGTTATTGCGTTTTAATGTTATCAGAAGTTGTGTCAGAGGTTGATCGCGGCGAGCACCTCGGCCTCCAGGGCGGCGGCCTCCGCCTCGATGGCGTCGGCGCGCATCAGCAGCGCTTCTGCCGGAGCCTTATCGGCGAGGCCGGAGGCGTTGATGCGGACGTTCAGGCGGGCGCCGCGGATGGCGGCACGGGCAGCGAGGGCGGCGACACCGGCGTCGGAGGCCGAAGCCGGGTTGCCCTTCTGCGCCATCTCGAGGGCGAGAGGGAGAGCCTTCAGTGCCGCCTCCATCGTGCGGAGCGGCACAGCGGCGGCGTTAAGCGTAGCTGCTTCAATCGCCGCGGCGCGGGCGGCCTTTTCCGCATCAGTACCCTTGGGCATGGCAAGTGCGTCCATTATGCGGTTGAACGCATCAGTGTCTTCATCTATGAGGCTGAGGAGCTCCTCCAGAATCTCCTGCCCCTTCTCTGCGACCTCCGAGAACTCCTCCCAGCGGTCGTCCCAGCCCCTCTTGTGGGCAGAGAGGTTGGCGACCATGGTGGAGAGGGCGGCACCAAAGGCGCCCATCGCGGCGGAGACGCTGCCGCCGCCTGGGGCCGGCGACTCGGACGCCGTCTCGCGGGCGAACTCCGCGACCGACATCCCCGCGAGCCTTCCCGGCAAGCCTTCCCCGAGCCTGTACTCGATGACTTTCTCCCTGGGGTTGAAGGGTTTGAGGTCGTCGAGCGACATCGATTTGACGGCGATTTTGACGATTTCCGACTCGCTTATGCCGCGGGAGCGCTGCTGGCGCTCAAGATAGAAGCGACCGGCATCGATGAGGACTTTTTTGGGCACGAGTCCGACGATCTCCGTCCCCGTGACGCGGAGCCCACGGGCGGCTGCGGCGCGGCACACTTCTTCGAACGCCACATGCAGCGGAGTAGCGGAGATATCGGTTATATTCATAGACACCTGGGCAATGCCGTATTCCTCTATGTACCAGCCAATTGCCTTGCAGCCCTTGAGGGTACCGGGAATCCAGAGCTGGGCGCCGGAAGCGTCCTTCAGGAGCTTGCCGTCGAGCCGTCCGCCCTCCCTGGCTTTGCGGCCCTTTTCGCGGACGTCAAAAGCGATGGCGTTGGCCCGGCGGGTCGAGGTCGTATTCAGGTTGAAATTGACGGCAATAAGGAAATTGCGGGCGCCCACGTTGGTCGCGCCGGTCCTCTCGGCGACAGCGTCCCACTCGCCGGCAAAATCCGGCCGGCGCGCCGGGTCCGCCATCTTCTCCGGAAGGGCCTCGTACTCGCCGGCGCGGCAGACCGCAAGATTCTTACGCTCAGGCTTGTAGGCAGCCGCTTCGTAGCAGTAGCACGGGATGCCGAGCTCCGTGAAAAGCCGCTCGGCGAGCTTTCTCGCGAGGGCCGCGCACTCCTCCAGCGTGATCCCCGACACGGGAATCAGCGGCAGGACGTCCAGCGCCCCGCTGCGGGGGTGCGCGCCGTGGTGATGGCGCATGTCGATGAGCTCCTTCGCTGCGACGGCGCCGCAGAACGCGGCCTCGCAGACAGCATCCGGCTCGCCGACGAAGGTCACCACTGTGCGGTTTGTCGCCGCGCCCGGATCCACGTCCAGCACTTTCACTCCCTCCACGGCAGAAATCGCCGCCACAATTGCATCAATTACTTTCCTGTCCCGACCCTCGCTGAAATTGGGGACGCATTCGATTAGTTTCATGTTTTTCATTTTTCGGCATAAAGTTAGCATTATTTTTCAGGAAATAATAATTTTGCAGCATGAAAGCCAAAGCGTTTATCTCAGCGGCGATGGCCCTCCTGGCGGTCGCGGCGTGCAAAAAAGAGCAACTCGACCCGCTCGAGGACCAGCCGGAAGAAGTTGTCAAACTCTCAGGCACAGTCATCAGCACAACCCCCTACACCAATAAGCCCGAAAACGCCTTCGACGGCAAGTTCGAAACCAGTTTTGCCACCGACGGAGGCAACCGCACCTGGGTCGGCCTGGACCTCGGCGAAAACTTCGTGGTCACCAGATTCGGTTTCTCTCCCAAGAGGAACAAGGAAAAACTAAGCGTACTCGCCATCATCGAGGGGGCCCGCGAGGCCGACTGGAGCGACGCCGTCCCCCTCGCCATCATCAAGGAGGAGGGCGTTGCAAAACAGATGACCTACATCGACATAAACTGCACCCGCGGCTTCCGCTACCTCCGATACGTCGGCCCTGACGAGTCCGGCTGCAATGTCGCCGAACTCGAGTTCTACGGCAAGCCGGGCGACGGCGACGACTCCCGTTTCACCCAGTTGACCAACCTCCCTACCGTGGTGATCAACACCGAAAACGCGGCCCCGATCGTTTCCAAAGAGGATTACGTCACCTCCCAGGTCTATATAATTTCGGAGGGTGGAACAAACATCCTGCAGGCCGCCGGGACCGGAGTCCGCGGCCGCGGTAACGCCAGCTGGACCTTTCCCAAGAAGCCCTACCGCCTGAAGTTCGACAAAAAGCAGAGCCCGCTCGGCGCTCCCGCGTCGGCCAAGAGCTGGACCCTCATCAACAACTACGGCGACAAGACCCTCATGCGCAACATCCTGACCTTCGAAGTCAGCCGTCGCCTGGGGATGGCCTACACGCCTTTCTGCCAGCCCGTCGATGTCGTCCTCAACGGTGAATACCAGGGCTGCTACCAGCTCTGCGACCAGGTGGAGGTCGCCGACGGCCGCGTGCCGGCAAAGAAAGGCTACCTCATAGAAATCGACGCCTACGCTTATGACGAGGACGTCTGGTTCCAATCCGGCTATGGCATCCCTGTCACGATAAAGTATCCCAAGGATGACGAAATCACCAATGCGCAGCGCGAGTTTATCCTGGAGTTTTTCGGGCATCTCGAAGATGCAGTGTTCGGTGGAAATTACACTGAGAACGGATACCACAAATACCTCGACCTCGACAGTTTCCTCAAAAACTTCATAATCGGCGAGTTCTGCGGTAACACCGACACCTACTGGAGCGTCTATATGTACAAAGACGGCAGCGACGGCGTCCTTTACACCGGCCCCGCCTGGGACTACGACCTCGCCTTCGAGAACGACGACAGGACCTATCCGATCAACAACCTCCAGGGCTTCATTTACGAAACAGAGGGATCCGTGGCCGCTCCGGAGGTCAGGACCTTGGTCAAGCACCTCACCAGTACGGACCCCGCCGCAAAGGCCCGCCTGAAAGAACTGTGGAACGCAGCCAAGCCCGAACTCGCCGACCTCAACGACTACGTCGATGAGACGGCGCTCCTTCTGGGCGAATCGCAGGAACTTAATTTCAAGCGCTGGCCCATCCTCAACCAGAAGGTCCACGAGAACCCGGTCGCCCGCGGCTCCTACGCCGCCGAGGTCCAGGCGGTAAAGGATTACATCGCCGCCCGGCCCGCCCGCATCGACGAGCTTCTCAGCCGATAAAGATCCGACAAAAAAATTCACGCCCTCGCGCATAAAACGCGGGGGCGCGCTTGCATTTGTAAAGATTTTTAAATACCTTTGTGGGATTTTTTGGCTTGATGCGGGCATTTTCAATCCACCATTAAAAGATAACGGGCCGAAAATCAATGAATTAGATAATCGAAATGTTAGCAGCTAATATGAAGAAAAGAGTACAATTTTCGTCACCGCGGATTCTTCAGGAAGTGAAAATTTCCGCCGAGATCAGTTTTCTCGCATCGGTGGTTGACCAGATTCAGCCTATCGAATCCATCGGGCAGGAGGTGAAGGAGTACAACTTCGCCGACGAGACTCAGTTTAACCACGAGTGGGAGTAGGAGGAAGCCGTGATGAGAACAAGAACAGCATTTGCGGCCTCGCTTCTTGCCCTCGCCGTCCTCGCGGCGGGCTGCAAGAAGTCCGGCTTCTGGTCCCCCACCCCGGGAGAGCAGATCCGCTTCCGCGCAGTGAGCAACTGCGCCGGCGGCACTGAAACGAAGACCGCCTACAGCGGCGAGTATTTCACCGTGACCGAAGGCGGATATTCGGGCAAGTACGAGCGTATCGACTGGGTGACTGGCGACGACATCACCGTCGCCTATATTTCCTACACCGACGGCACCGACTTCCTTGTTAACGCCGACGCCTACGTGGTCGATGAAATCAAAAATCCCTCCCAGCAGGTCGCCTTCGCCGGCATCCGTCCGAAATACGGCAACGGCCTTAAATGGACGGACAGGGCGAACCACGAGTTCTACTCCTGCTATCCTGACGTCAGCAGCGACGAAGACTTCGCCTTCGAGCTGAGCGCCGGCGGCATCACTGCGGCCGTGCCCTTCGATTTCCCCCAGGCGCAGCAGCTGACCCGCAGCGAGAGCGACGAGAACGTGTTCCTTCCGGACATGGCCCATGCTCCGATGCTTTCCGGCTCCGGCGGCGCCATTTCGACGGAAGGGGATGTCTCCCTTACGTTCGACCCCCACTTCACCGCCTTCGAGTTCCAGGTCACCGCGAAGGAGGGCGACAGTTTCACCGTCAACAGCTTCACCCTCACCAGTGAGAACCACAACATCACCGGCCGCTTCATCTGGACCATGGTCGATCCTGCCAACGGCACATGGAAGGATGTCGAGAAAGAGGGTGCCGTGCACAACACGGCGACCGTCGATTTCGCGGCCCTCAACAACGATGAGCCCCTAGCCCTCAACGACAGCAAGACCATCACCTTTACCGTTATCGTCTGCTGCCCCGAGAAGGTCGAGGTCGATCCCGAGCACTCCGACCCCTCCAACTACAACCTCAACGACCTCACCATCACCTTCAACATCAACAAGGACGGCGAGCCGGTCAACCGTTCGCTCAAGCTTGCAAACAGCGGCGGCAACTACCTGAGCTTCCGCCGCAACCGCAAGCACCGCATAACCGGTATCGCGGTTCCGCTCAACCTCCCCGTTTACGGCTGGTTTGAAATGCCTTCCGACTCCGATGCCGGCGGCTACACAAATGAGGATTGGGACTAAAGACGCAGAAAGATGAAAAAAGCATATATACTCATTTCGCTCCTTGCGCTGACCGCTCTGGCGGCCTGCCACAAGAATTCCGAGCTCCAGGGTTCCGATCCCGTCCGCCTCGAAGATGCCAAGGTGCTCACCTTCAAAGTTTCGGCGGCGAGTATCGGCACCAAATCACATTTTGCGGACAACGCGTCCGAGCTTTCCGGAGAGACCGCGTCCCTCGTCTGGGACGAGACCGACCGCATCGGCGTCATCGCCGTGCCCTTCAACCCCGAAACCCAGGACTACGACTTCGACCTCGTGGCCGATGAAGACCACGTCTGCATCGCAGCCTTCTACGGCATTGACGAGGAAAGCGGCAACGCCATCTTTGCGGCGACCGAGCACAACAAGTCCTGGTGGGCTGCCAAGGGCTCGGAAGAGGGCGACACCAGGGATTACACCTCTGATGAAAGCCTCTACGGCATATTCGCCTACTACCCCGCTAACGAGAAGACCCCATTCCGCCTCCGCGCCAGCAACATGGACGTCTTTTCAGACGACGAGGAGGGCATCCTGGTCGATCACGTCTATGCTCCCACCGCAAATATTCCGCGGGTGCAGGACGGTGTCAACTACAACAACTACCACATCCTCTACGACACCTCCCACATCCCCGTAATCGGGACCATTGACACCGGCGTGCTCGTCAGCGCCAGGGACCTCAAGGACAACAAGTCCATCACCCTGAACTCCTTCAAGCCCATCAACGCCATACTCCGTTTCAAAGTCAAGAAGACAGCCGATTCCAGTGTCGAGTCGATCGATTCCCTGCGTATCTCGATAAAGAACGACCTCTTTGGACGGAACGGAGACAGCAATACCAGCGTATCCTACCACGGCGTGTACGCCGACATTTCCTACTACTACAATTCTTCCTACCTCACGACAGTGGGAATCACAGGCTCCGGCATCCCTCCGCTCATGTTCTCGAAGCAGTGCCAGAACCATATAAAGGAAATGTATTACGAAGAGGAAGGAGACGAGGAGTGGGAGGACTGGGAGGAGCTGATGAACCGCGCAGTGGTTTCAGCCAATCCCCACCTCATCCCCTACATGGACGGACTTCGCATCGGGGATCTCCACACCAACCCCAGCGTGTCCGCCCGGTTCTCCACCCCGGTCGCGGTGTCCACCACCGAGTCCGACTACTACTACCTCGTGGTCTTCCCGACATACAACTCCCTCTTTGAAGAGGAAAATGTCTGCACCGCCAGATTCGAAGCCTTCAGCGGAGGCTCGCGAGTTATGATGGCCGAGAAGCAGCTTCCTGAATCAGGCTTCCTGCCCGGATACCGCTACAACTTCATCGTCACCCTCGGCGAGGGCGTGACGATTGAAGGATCCGATGCCGGAAGTTACACTCTTATTGACGAAATATCCCTCGAGAAATGAAAAAGACCATAATAATATCAGCACTTCTCGTCCTTTCCCTTGCCGGGTGCAAGAGAGAGATGGCATCGGAAGACAACCACCCGTTCTACCGGCTGCCTTCCGACGGGATGACTTTCAGGGCGGCAAACGCCGGCTGTGTAGGGAAATCCACGTTCAAGAATCTGGACATCGACGGCCAGCTCGTGTGGGACGAGCATGACGTCCTCGCCGTCTATGCAGTAAATACGGCGGCTGAGGAGAGCCAGATCGCGGGGACCTGCGTCAGCGGCCTGGCCTACATCGATCCGGCCTTTGCCGGAGAGACCAGCGCCGAGTTCAAATCCACGCTTTCGGAATCGCAGTGGTACGACGGAGCGGCGAGCAGATGGTTCTTCGCGACATACCCCAGCATTGACCTCTCCACCATGCAGAAACTCCAGACCGCCGGCGGAGAAGACCCGGAGAACCCCGGAGTTTACAATTACTATCACCTCCTTCCCGTTTACGTAAATGACGAGCAGGAGTACGCCGCTGGGTTCCGGAGCTATCACACCATGATCAGCGACGGAGGTACTTTCCAAAGCGGTGAGACCGTAAGTTTCGGCGCCTTCCGCCCCGCGACCTCCCTCATTCGCTTCCGCATGAAAACTGCAAGCGGCTCTTCGTGCCGCATCGGGGAGGTCTCCTTCAAGTTCGGCTACGACTGGGCGTACGATTACCTCCAGTCCGACCCGAGAACATCCCTGGCGGGGGTTCGCCTTATGAAGGTTAATCCCGGCAACAGGACCATTACTTTTGATCCCGACCTGTCAGGTTACGCCCATGAAAGTTCAGTCTCCCTGGAATTCCTTATCGGCGGCGATTCTGAAAACGGAGGGGGGATCGAGATCGGCAGCGAGTATTCCGATTATTATTATATAGCGGTACTCCCCACGGTCAGCATCCCCGACGGCAAAGAAATGCTTCTGCGCATAGAGGCCGACGCCTACGAGCTGTGGGAAGAGAACTACAAGGAAAACGGATACACCCTGATGGTCCCGGCTCCGGGCACCCTTGCCACAGTCGGTTTCGAGGCCGGCAAGTGCTACTCCTTTGCAATCACCCTCGAGGACGGCGGACTCTCCGTCGGCTACGAAGGTAATTTCGTTCTTGGTTCTTATGATATTAACACTGAATGGGGACAGGAGAATTAGGCTATGAAGACAAGATTTATATTGATTTTTGCGGCATTCGCCGTCCTTTTCGCCTCCTGTGAGAAAAACCGGCTGGCATCTTCCGCGGATCCTGCCAGCGATAAGGTCATCGTCGCCCTCTCCCTTGACAATTCGACAAGGGGAGACGACAGCATCGATGGCATATTCTTCCCCGACGCGGATAACAGCGGCACCATCATCTTCGGCCGCGGCTATTTCACGGTAATGTCCGTCCCCGTCAATGCCGACGGAGAGACACTTGATTGGGAAAAGGCCATTGTGGACTCTCCCAGAGACGCACGCACCAAGAAAGACAAAACTTTCTCCAGGGTAATGTACTGCGCGACCGGCAAAAACACGGCCGAGTGGTTCGCCAACGACAAAGGATATGGCTGCATCTTCTTCGCGGTGATTGCCGGGAACAGCAATTACAACTCGTTCGGAACAACTATCCGTTATTTGCAGATTGTCAATAATGTGGAGAATCCCGGCGACTACACCGAAAACATCCTCCGCGAAGAATACTACAGCTCTCAGGTCAATCAGCCCATCCGCACCTACACGATAGGCGGGATTGATAAAACCTTCGTCAAGGCCTACCTGCCGATGGACGGCTCCGGCAGATCCACTTGGGACAAGCGCAACTGGGAGGAATACGGAGAAGTCGATTTCAGCTCCACTGACCATATCATCGGGGCACATTCCGGAATCGTTTCCCGGGAGGACGTCCTTGAAAGCAAGTTCGTCAATTTCAGCGCATTCGCCCCCTGCGGAGCCCTGCTTCGCTTCAATATGAAACTTTCGGAAGGCTCCATGACCATCTCAAGAGTGGACGCCACTATCGAAAACACCGGCGACAACATGGCGGGCTCCTGCTTCATGGACTTCAGCGACTACCAGAATAATAATTATCCGCTCTACTCCGTGAAGTCCCTCTCTTCCGAGACCGGCATCGACCTCATAAACACGGATGTGCTCTATACCGCCTACTACCTCCAGGATGACGGCGAGACCTACGACACGACCTACACCCTTAACTGGGAGGACAAGGAAGGACAGCCGCAAAGCATGACCTTCGGTCCACAGTCCTGGCCTTTCAATACAACGTTTGACAGCAGATATGTGAGCAGTTGGACATACTATGACTATGACAAGGAATACGAAAGGTGGAGCCAGATGACGCTCTCTACCACCCCGTCAGAGAAATACACCTACATCGGTCTCCTTCCACAGACTCGTGGTCTGAGCGAAGACAGCCGTATCGTATTCAAAATCTACGACGCCGAGGGAGATATCATCAGCACTGTGAAGAAAAAACTTCCCGACGGAGGTTTCCGAAGCGGCGTCCGCTACGACTTCACTTTAACGTTCCCGGTCTATGGCATAGGTACTGACGCCGGAAAGTATGACACGGTTGTATGGTAAAGAAGGAGGAGAAAAAGATGAAAACTTTAAAGAATATTTTCACCGCGGCGGCACTTCTCGCAGCAATGGTTTCCTGCAGGAAGGAAGTTGCCGCTCCGGCCGCTCCCGCTTCCGAAGGCGATTTCACCGAATGTGAGGGAATGACCTTCAAGGCCTACGCATCTCCCAGGACAAGGGTTCACTTCGAATCCTCGGACGAAGGGACCTCCAATGAAGGTCTCCTTTACTGGGACGCCACCGACAGGGTCGGCATCATGTCCGTGTACCTTAACAATGAAGGGGATGATTTTGCATCCAAGATTGACGGCTATATAGCAAGCGCCGCCGCTGAAGCCTACTTCAACGACCACGGGTACTCCGGCCAGTCACTGAACAAATACATCACGTCCGTAATAGCCAAGGTCGTCCCGGACGACCCGGCCTCCTCGGCCACCCTCTATGCCCCGCTCGGCAAGGAAGACTGGTTCGCCAACAGCGACGAAGCCGAGGACGGGAAGGCCGCCTACTACGATTTCATAGGCATCTATCCCATGTCCAGCGCCCCGGTATTCCAACTGGTCGCCAAAGACAATGACGACAATCCCATAGTGGGGGTCCATGTCAACGTCCCCAATGGGCAGTCATCCGCTCAAGGATTCGGCAGTTATCAGGTCTGTATGGATTGCGGACTCGAGAACACCGGCAGCGCCCCCTACGGAGCGTATTCGATGGGCGGCATACTGGGCGACAGCGAGAGTGTCGTCTTCGACAATTTCTCTCCGCTCACCGCAATGCTCGAGTTCGACATAAAGTCCGACACTGACACCCCGGTCCTTCTCAGCCAAATTCAAATGTACACCGAGAACCACGACGTTACATTTGGAGGCTCCGCCTTTGCAAGTGCCGAAGGATGGAACAAATTCATCTTCCCCGACCGTTGGGAAAGCCCGGGAGGCAGTTTTATGCACCTTAACGTGCAGGATGTCAGCAGGTTTGGCCACAACGGCTATCCGACCATCACTTCAACCTCCACAGGCGACGTCTTCCGCATGGTCGTACTACCATCGTACAAGGCGTATCCCGGCTTCCCTTCCTGGTGCGCTTCCTACGGCGGCGAGAAACTCATTTTTGAGGGCCTTGATCCCAGCGGCAACGTAGTATTTACGGCGACAAAGGTCATCCCCGAGAACGGCTTCGAGCCCGGGAAACGTTACAAGTTCACCCTTGACTTTACAACGGCTGTAAAGAAGCCCCTCGAGGGACAATACTCCGTGTCACTCACTAAAAAAGTGGAATTCTCCAGAGGCAATCTCTACTACAACCCTGAAGGAGGCTGGGATTATGAAGGCTTCTACTACAGGAGATGGAACTTCTTCGAGACCCAGTACACACGCTGGAACTGGAGCGACACCTATGCCCTTCCTGAGGAATACTCCGGATTCGACATGTTCGGATGGGCGACCGCCGGCACAGGCAGCGCAGACGGGAACCACGTTGAATACCAGCCCTGGTCTTCTTCCTCCGACCCTTACTCATACGGTCCCTCGCTGAGCACGCTGAGCGCCGGCACGCCATGGGCGGGCCAGTCCTGCGAGCCCTACTGCGAGTGGGGCAGGAATCCCAACCTTGAGATCTGCGTCGGCCGCGACTGGCGCACCCTTTCGGCAGATGAGTGGAATTATCTTCTCAACACCAGGAGCGCCTCGACAGTCAACGGCGTACCCAATGCCCGCTTTGTCAAGGGAAGGATTTACGGATACCCGGGTATCATCATCTTCTCCGACAGTTTCGGTGATAAATATGCCGCCGGCCAGCAATCCCAGTTCGGTTCAAACATCAACGATCCCACGGCAGGATTTGATGATTTTGATATCTATCCGGATAATGATATGGAGATTGCCGGATATGTGTTCCTTCCGGTCTGCGGCCTGAGGGAGGGCGGAAACATCGCCGAGACCTCGACTCTCGGCGCCTACTGGACAAGCACTCCCTACGATGACTGCGATGCCCTCGGACTCATGTTCGACAGCAGCAACCTGAGCGCTTCGTACCGCTTCAGCCGCTTCCTTGGCCTTAACGTCCGCCTTGTGAGGGATTATGAACCTCCATACGCTCCCGTCATCCCCGATGCGCCGGGCGCAGGTGAGTATCATGACGGCGGCAATCCGTTTGTGGGCAACTAATGATGGAGGACAATGCTATGAATAACAAGATATTTTGGATTTTAACCGCAGCTGCGCTGCTCTCCATCTCCTGCAACAAAGAAATGAAGCAGGGCGAAGTTTCAGTCCGCGAGGGGAAAGCCCGCGGCCTTGAGGTTCGCGCAACCCTTCCTTCGGAAAGCAAATCGCGGCTGGACACCGACGGTTTCACCCTTCTCTGGGAAGAAAGTGACAAGCTGGCAATGTGGGCCATACCCGTCGGGCGTATGGAAGACATCATGGCAGGCATCGAGACCCTCAGCCAAACCTACGGCTTTGATTTCGAGACAGCCCTCACCTACGAAGTGATCAACCGCTTCTCGGCAAACATATCCTCTTCCATTTCGGATGTCCTCTCCCTGGTGTCCGGGGCCGGAAACAGCACTGCTACCTTCGCCTCCTCGAAAAACTCGATCGAATGGTTTGACCAGGACAGCGCGGACGATGCCTACTCCTGGTTCGTCTCGATCTATCCCGCTCCCGCAATCCTTCCGGAATGGGGTTACGTTCCCCAGGACCTTCATACACGTGAAGGCGACGGCCTGGAAGGCATGTATCTGAACCAGCCTTACATAATGGTCGATATACCCACCGTCCAGGACGGAAAAAGCTATTGGGAATACCAGTTGCTCCTCGACAGGGGGACCAATCCGCGCGGGACAGAAGGTGATTTTATCCCTTCCGGCATAGCGACCAAGGAAGAGCTGACCTCGGGAGAGCACGAGCTCAACCTGTCCGACTGGACGATTGAGACCAGCCTTCTTGCCTTCACCCTGGCTTCAAGCGACGGCAACAGCTACCCCATCGACCACATCGACATTTCGATGGAATTCTCCCAGCACGGCTACGACGACTGCTTCGCACTCTCCGGCAAACTTCCTCTGTTCTTTGTCTGGGATGAGGATAAGGACAACACTCTCTGGAGCAGTTTCGGCACCTTTACCGACCACCACTACAAACGCAAGTCCGATGCTTCCCACTGGAGCCTGATGGACAATGCGTCCAACAAGGTCACGATAGCCTTTGACGAGCCCCTTACCGTTGGAGCTGATGCGTCCGAGACCATTTATGCCGTCCTGGCCCCGACAATGTGTACCTATAACGACAAAAACGCCGGCGGCATCAAACCCAAAATGGTTTTCTCCGCGTACGCATCCAACGGCGACCTGATACTCCAGAAGCGCATGGAGATGCAGAACGAGTTCACCTACGAGCACAGCGATCCCAGCAATCCCAACACAACCTGCTACCCGGGTACCGTCAAAGGTACGAAGTACACGTTTGACCTCGCGCTCGACAAGGTCGTTCCTCCCGAGGATGCCCTTTCCGGGCAGTTCTCGATTGCGCAGGGAGTCAAGGCATACATCGCCAGGGGAAATCTCCAGGCTTATGTAAACAACGGGCTTCGCGACGCGAGCGTCGAACGGAATGGCTGGAGGATTGCTGCTCATCAGTACGACTTCATAGGATCTGACGCCGACTGGCAGAATTTCAATTCCTATACGGGCTGGATCGACCTGTTTGGATTCTCTACGACGATGAACGACCACGGTATTCCGGAGTTTTCCGGCGGGACTGAGGTGACCGACTTTACCGGGGATGCCGCAGGATGGACAGACTGCATGGCAGCGTCGGGATGGCGGACGATCACGGCAGACGAAGGCGTTTATCTGTTTACGGAACGAGATAACGCTTATAGCCTGTTCGCCTATGCCACTGTGTATGTCGGTGCTGGAAACAATCCCGTCCGGGGTCTTGTCTTCCTGCCGGACAACTGGACTACGCCCGCGACGTGCAGTTTCACTCCAGTCGGTCAGATTGGGTACGATTTCAGCGAGAACACCTACAATGCAGAAGGCGCCACTTCCGGTTCCTCCGGAAATTGGGAGAATATGGAAGCGCAGGGCGCCGTGTTCTGGCCGGCTTACGGCGTCCGGATTGGGAATACCGTCGCGACCACTCACGAGGATGTCGGCAGTTATGTGGGTGCCTACTGGTCCGGGAGTCCTGATGACAATCATACCGAGAATGGCTGCCTGCTTCTTTTCGGCACTAGCAACTTCCTCCCGGATGGGTATCCCTGTTCTTATGGCAGCTGCGTACGTCTGGTGCGCGATGTTAGAGAAGACTAAGCCCCTACGAATCGTTTATTTATAAGATATGCGTAAAATAATCATCATAACGCTTGCGCTCCTTATGGGGAGCACGGCGGCGTTCGCCCAGAAGGGGTGGAACATCGGAGTGCAGGGCACCGGCCTTATCTCCATCAATGAAAACAGTTTCTCCTATTACGACGCCAAGAAGGGGGAGAAGAATTTCACCTGGCAGGCGGGACTTTCGGTAGGCTACGACTTCGAGAAATTCTGGGGCCTGCGCCTCATGGCGGAGTTCGGCAACAACAACGGCGGATACAACATCAAAGAGACTGCGGACGGGCTTTTCAGACCCTATCACTTCAAGAGCATCGACATCTTCGCCGACGCAATGCTAAACCTCCGAATCATAACCGGCAACCCTGACGGCTTCTTCCAGCCCAAGGTCTATTTCGGTGTCGGCTACGGCTACACCAACTGGTTCAAGAACGACTTCGAAGGCGAGCACCCCTGGCAGGAAGTCACATGCCCGAACCACAACTTCGGCATGCGCATTGGCGCCCAGTTCGAGCTCAAATTCTGCCCGGCGGTCGGTATCTACGCCGACGTCTGCGCCGAGGGCTTTACAGACCGCTACAATGGTCTCTTCCCGTCGAAGGAGGACAAGGCTGCCGTAAAGGGCTATCCCGGATTCCCGTTTGACGGTAAAGTCAAAATCTCCGGAGGCCTCCTCTTCCATATTCCCGCTAAAAAATAAGGTTCCATGAAGAAGATAATAGCAATTGCAGCAGGACTTCTCGCAGCCGCTGTTTCCCTGAGTGCCCAGCAGGAAAGGGACACCGAATGGTTCATCGGAGCCGGAGGCGGCGTCAATGTCGGTTTTGACGGCAAAAATCACGACAACGCAGACCGCTCCCTCTCCTATGAGGGCGTCGGCACGGCCATCGACGTCTATTTCGGTAAGTACTTCAAGGAGTGGATAGGTTTCCGTGCCGGATGGCAGGGCCTTTCGATCAGCGACCAGAAGACCGAATACGGCAAGAGTAAGTTCAACTACGGCCACGCCGACCTGCTCTTCCGTCCCGTCAGCTTCTTCGTCCCCTACATCCACGCGGGTTACGCCCACATTGACAAGGGCTCCCTCGGCCTCGGTGCCGGTGTGATGTTCCCCGTCCACCTCGGGAAGATCGTCTCGATCGTCCCCGACATCAAGTACACGGGAATGTCAGGAAAGGTCTTTGAGGGCAGCACCTCGAAGCTCAACCACAACGTCAGCGCGACCCTCGGCCTCGCCTTCCGCTTCGGCGGCAAGAAGAAAGCTGCTGCGGAGGATAACGGCAATGACATCGCCGCCCCCGACACAACCTCCCAGGCCCCCGCGCCGGTTCCCGATACTGTCAAGGTCGTTGTACGCGACACGGTCGTTCAAGTCGTGGAAGTCAAGGACACCGTCGTACAGGTCGTCAAGGACACTGTCGTAGTGGAGCTCAAGCCTGTCATGACCGACGAGGAACTTGAAAACAAGCTCAACGAGAACGAAGGCGGTATAGAGATCAAGGAAATCATCCCCAACAGCACCGAGCTGTTTGAGACCGGTTCGTCCAAGCTCTCCGGCGAGTCGAAGGAGACCCTCGATGCCTACGCAGAATACCTCGAGGCCCACCCGAACCTCAAAATCCACATCGAGGGCCACACCGACAACGTCGGCAAGGATTCCTTCAACAAGTGGCTGTCCCTCAAGAGGGCCGATGCCGTCAAGGCATACCTCGTCATCAAGGGTATTGACAAGGACAGAATCAAGACCGTCGGCTACGGTTCCTCCCGCCCTGTCGCATCCAACGACACCGCTGAAGGCCGCAGTCAGAACCGCCGTACTGAGATTCTGCTCAGCAAATAAGGATAACGTGAGCTGGTCTAACTAGCCGGCGGGGTAATGACTCTTGCCGGACACCCGGCCGCAAAGGAATGCTGCGGGACGTCTGAGGTGACTACGCTGTTCGCGCCTATGATGGCGCCCTCTCCGACAGTCACTCCGGAAAGGATGGAAACCTTATCTCCAATCCAGACATTATCCCCAATCGTAATCCCCCCTTTGGAAGTCAATTCTCTCTCAAAGGGAGGGATTTCGCTGTTAAGGAAGGACGTATCCCCGTGGCCATGATCATTGATAAGGACAAAGCGACCCATCAGGACATTCCGTCCGATGTGGATGAAGCGGATGGATCCCAAATGACAATAATCCCCAATCCTTGTCCCATCTCCCACAGTGATCTCGGGGGAAAAGCAGGCTCCGCCTTTTTGAGTAACCGCTTCCAGCACTCCATGGTGGCCGATATATACATGGTTGCCCAGAGATATTAATTCCGGGTGGGACAGATTGTCAATCTGATAGACCTCGGTGCCATCGCCGAATTGACGAAATTGTCTGCGGATCCATTTCCTGTAGGACTCCGATTTTAGGTTGACGAACCAGCGGTACGCTCTGATCAGCGGATTCATAAACTGCGCTCTTTAATTCTGAATTTCAATCTCCAAAGTTGACGGACTATCCTCCAGACGGCTCTCTGAAGAAGAGTCATTTCGCCGTACTTCTCCAGATAATAACCGGCGCTCTCCAGGTTGCATTTCTGAAGAAACAGATTCGGAGATTTCGAAGTACTTGCTCCACCTGCATGGAGAGCCCGCAAAGCCGGCAGGCAATAATTGAGAAAGCCTTTGTCCGACAGCCTTTTACATAAAATATTCTCCTCATAGTAGAGGAATGTGCCTTCGTCAAGGCCACCCATTTCCATCAAAAGAGATTTGCTCATGAACATACAGGCACCGCTTGGCATTCCTATAGGGAAATATGCCCTGTTGATAAGCTCCGGATCCGTCCTGAGCATCTTTTGGGATCTGGATGTCCTGGATAAAATACGGAACATATCCTTTTTGAAAAGGATAAAAGGAAGCATCACTTCCCAATTGGAAGGAAATGTCCTTGCACAGTTATGCTCAATACTTCCGTCGGGGTTGTACAGGACCGGGGTAAGTATGCCCGGGGAAGCCAGCTGATCCCGGCAGGCGACAAGTTCCGGTATCAGGTCTGACTCAAAGAAAACGTCGTTGTTGAGGATGAGGATATCCTCGATGTCGGGATCTTCGAAAGCGGCTCTCAAACCCTTGTTATTTCCGGCAGCATAACCGTCATTGGTTTTACTGGCAATCAGGGTCGCTACTCCGGGTTGAAAAGCGGATTTGATGTATGATTCAATATCATGTACTTCACCTTCGACGGTTGAACCGTTATCTACGATGAAATACTTGACGGACGCGGAATTGTGCCCGCAGATACTTTGCAGGCACCGCAGAGTCTCATCCGCTCCGTTATAGTTCAATATGATGATCCCCGTACTCATTGTTTCAATGCGTGTTTTCTCTTTCGAACGGAAATAGCCGTGACCGCCGCCACCACACTGCCTGAAAGGCTTAGACAGAACAATGCCGCCCCGTCCTCCATATGGAGAAAAACAATCAGCAATCCGGCGAAAATCATATGGGTAAGATAGATTATTGCGCTGGACTCTCGAAGGAATGAAGCCACAGAATCCGGTATCCAGGCCGTCCACTTCACAGGAAGAGGCGGAATCCGAAGCAGGCCCGCTGCACCACCGGCAGAGATGAACAGGAATGCCCGGAACAGGCGTCCGTCACGGAATAACTTCCAGAAAAGGCTGTCAGGGTGTCCCGAGAAGGCCCAAGGCACGAAGAAAAACAATATGCCAACAGCCAGAATTGTCCAGAGGGGGCATTTCAGACTCGCAAGGACATAATAGAGAGCCCCGGCCCAAACCAGGCCCAGCAGGTACCACAGGGGCCAGCTAAGATAGTTTTCCCCTACGAAAAAGAAATTCCGGAAAAACACCAGAATGCATTGACGGAACGTCAGCCCATCCCGGATGAACCCCAATACGGTAAATGGAAGATATATCGCCGTCCAGATCAAATACATCTTCAACGCCCTTAATGTCCAGTCACGGAACCTGGTCCGGTTGTCCTTCGCCCCTCCCGGCATTTTCAGGAAAAGAAAAAAGCCGGAAACGACATAAAAGAACGGGACAGCCGCATCCGTCAGGCCACAAAGCGACCAATCGGTGGTGTGGACGGACACCACTACTGCCGCCATAAAGAATCTAAGGCAATCAATAACCTTGTATCTTCGTTCTTCTGTCATCAGGCCGGATGTTGACGGACAAAGGTAACGATTATTTTGTATCTTTGTAAGATTATATGGCTTTGCGGGCACCATTTAAGGTGGAAATCCCGAGGGCGAAGCCGTACTCGAAATGAAAACAGTCTTTATCTCATACGCCAACGAAGCCATGGCCTGGTCGCTCAGGCGGATTGGCCGTCAGGCGCGGCGGATCGGGATTTTCGACGAGGTGCGTCTCTACACCCCGTCAGACCTGCCGGATTATGCCAAGAAGAGCCCGCTGATGCAGTCTGCGCGGGGTGCGGGCTACTGGGTCTGGAAGCCTGTGATGATAAAGGAAACACTCGAGAGCCTTGATGAAGGCGATGTCGTCGTTTACATCGACGCCGGCTGCACCCTGAGACAGTCACCGGACTGGAAGGAGTATCTCGGCTTAATGGACAAATTTGACACCGTCTGCTTCCAGTATTCCCACGACCACCCGGAATGGGAAAAATGGGGCGCCATGGATGCCGAAATGTTCCACTGGACAAAAAAATCCGCGCAGGATTACCTAAGACTGAGATTCGGCAGTGAGGACTTCCTCCACTACTGCCAGGTGATGGGAGGTATCCTTTTTATGAAGGGGAAAAACAACAGCCTTCTGCGCGACTGGCTGAAAATCATGCTGGAAAGGCCGGACCTGATTGAAGATCCCTCTCCGGACGAAGTGCAGTGCGAAGGATTCGCATCCCACAGGCACGACCAGGCCTTCATCACTCCCCTGGCGCTTAATGACACTTCTGTGAAGGTGCTCCCCGAAAAAAGCGAGCGCTACTCCCCCGACTCATTCGTCTGGGCCTCACGAATCCGCGCCGCGTCCTTCCGGGAGTACATCGGCATCCAGACCCGCCATTACATGAGGATATGGCTCGGCGACAAGCATTTCGAAAAAATAAAAGGCATCCTCAAGTGAAAGTTGCCATCCTCATAACCTGCCACAACCGGAAGGAGAAGACGCTCCGCTGCCTTTACTCCATCCGCGACACCCTCGCCGGGAGCGTCGAACCGGTGGTGTTTCTCACCGACGACGGTTGCACTGACGGAACGGGAGAGGCCGTGAGTGGAACAGACTGGGGATTTCCGGTCAGGGTCCTGCAGGGAAACGGCAACCTTTTCTGGAACGGGGGGATGATAAATTCCTGGAAAGCAGCCCTGGACGAGGGAGGTTTCGATGGCTACCTCTGGATAAATGACGACATCACGGTGCTTCCGGAGTACTGGGAGGACCTTCTCGCCGCCGATACCTTCTGCCTCGAAAGATACGGCAGAAGGGGCATTTACGCCGGCTCGACAAAGGATGCGGAAACTGGCGCCTTCACTTATGGCGGGTTTGTATATACCAGCAAATTTATACTGAAAGACAAATTCGTAGAGCCCGACGGAGAGCATTTTCAGGAGTGCGAAGCCGCCCACGGCAACATTACCTATGTTGCCGCCGAAGTCGTCGAAAAAATGGGCATATTCTGTGAAAAATACATCCACGGCGGTACGGACCACGACTACACATACCTGGCCCACCGGGCCGGTTTCCCCATCCTCGTCCTTCCCCACTTTTCCGCTTCCTGTGAGAACGACCACCTCGGGAAGACACGCGACCACACTAAACTCCCCCTGAAGGAGCGTATAAAGATATTCTATTCGCCGAGAGGTTACAATATGCACAACACCCTGCTCTTCAACCGCCGGTGCTTCCCATGGAGAGTTCCGTTCGTGTGGCTGCAGGGAATTACCAAACTGCTGTTCCCCAGACTGGGCTACAGACTCTACCTAAGGCTCCGCGGAGTTAAATGACAGACAAGACAGCAAATACCAAACGGCTCGCCAGGAACACGGTCCTTCTATACATAAGGTCCCTGTTCAACCTGCTCATTTCTCTCTACTCAAGCCGTCTGATCCTTCAGGCGCTTGGGGTCGATGATTACGGGCTTTACAATGCCATAGCCGGTTTCGCCTCGATGTTCTGGCTTGTGACGGGGTCTATTTCCGCCGCAATCAGCCGGTATCTGACCTTCGAACTTGGGAAGGGAGACCAGAAGAGGACAGGCGAAGTCTTCTCGCTTTCGCTCAATATAATGCTCGGTTTCGCGGTCATCGTGTTACTGCTCGCGGAAACGGGAGGAGTGTGGTTTGTCGCCAATAAGATGACAATCCCACCCGGCAGAGAAACCGCTGCCCTGCTTTCATTCCATACGGCAGTCTTTGCCGTAATGGGAGGAATAATAATGGCGCCATTCAATTCATCCATTATCGCAAATGAAAAGATGGGGCTCTTTGCCCTCACTGGCATCATTGAGGCAGTACTTAAACTCCTTATCGCGCTGATTCTGGTCTATGGCGCCCTCGGAATCGATCCTCTCAAACTCTATTCGGTGCTCTGGATGGTCACGGTGTTCATCCAGCAGGGGATTGTGGTGATCTACTGCAGATCCCACTTCGCAGAATGCCGATTCCGGCTGTTCTTCGAGAAGGGCCTCTTCAAGGAAATGTTCAAATATGCCGGATGGAGCTTTATCGGCTCCACCGTCGGGAGTCTTAACGACCAAGGTGTCAATGTTGCGATCAATGTATTCCTGGGGCCTGCCGTCAATGCAGCGAGGGGACTGACGAACACGGTAAGCAACGCCGTGTCCATTTTCGTCAATAACTTTACGACGGCTCTCACTCCGCAGATTACCAAAGCGTACGCCGCGGGCGAAAAGGATTACATGAAATCACTCGCCTACAGAGGAACGAAGTTCTCTTTCTTCATAATGTTCCTCATTTCACTCCCGCTGATACTGGAGACCGAATTTGTTCTAAACGTGTGGCTTACTGAAGTGCCGGAGCACACGGTGGCTTTCATACGCCTTGCGCAGATCTCAAGTATGTGTACCCTGCTGTACATCATCTTCACCAGTGTCCAGAATGCCTCCGGGCGCAACAAGACCTATCAGCTCTGTCTGAGCGCGATGACCTTCCTGAGTTTTGTCATCTCGGTTATCCTCCTCAAGATAGGCCTTCCGCCGGAAGCGATCTATATGCAGTGGATAGGCATAGTCTTCATCAAGTGCATTATTTTTATGCAAATACTTAAAGGGACCATGCCCTTTACTTTCGGCGAGATATTCAAAGCCGTCTATCTGCCGATAGCGCTTGTCGTCATTTCGGCATCCGCAATACCTATTGCCACACACCTTCTGATGCCATACGGCTGGATACGTTTTCTTGTCGTGGGATTTATAAGCGTGGTCTGCACCAGCGCGGCCGTGCTTTGGATCGGGTGCACCGGAAGTGAACGAAAATTCCTCATAGAGACTGTACTTTCCAGGATCAGGTTACCCCTTAACAGAAAAGATGAAACAACGGCTGACATACATTGACGCCCTTCGCGGCTTTGCTATCTTCCTTGTGGCCCTTGGTCACGTCACGGACCTGTGCGGCTACACCTATTCGTTCCTGTGCGGATTCATCTACAGCTTCCACATGCCACTGTTTATGGCGATTGCGGGATTCGTGTGCGCGTATTCCGCCACCGACACGCTTTGCGTGGAGGGCAAGGGCGGTTTCTGGAAGTTTATCTGGAAGAAATTCCGCTTCATAATGATTCCCTACTTCGTGTGGGCACTCGTTGTCCAGCCGTTCTTTTTCAATCCCTGGACTGGCGGATGCAACTGGATGGAGGCCTTCGAAAAGGCCTGCATAATCAACGACTCGTTTTGGTTCCTGCCCTGTCTTTTCCTTCTGCAAGTTGGTTACGCGGTCTATAAATGGCTGCGGGAGAACATCAAAGTCAAGCATTGGGCGCTGGACCTTGCGCTAGTTGCCGCCCTTGGGGCCGTCACGGCCGTGCTGTACTATTTCACGAAGATTGATTTCTTCCGTTCCGTCCTGAGTTACTGGCTTCCCTTCTGGACCGGTATCTTTATGGGACAGTACAGCAGGTTCGATAAATTCGTCACTGAAAACAAATGGCTTTACGCCATCACTGTCGTCGCGCTGTGTCTTGCGGGTGGACTATACAACAGTTTCGAGGGGATAGCCGAAAAGGGCATCCGGCTCGCCTGCGGGATGATTTCCATCCCGGTGTGGTTCGGCTTTTTCAAAGGTCTGCAGATGCCGGAGTGGCTCTCCAAAGCCATGTGTTACACTGGCAAGAACACACTGGTAATCTATGTAATGCAGATGTGCCTGATCCCTGGCCTGCCTCAGATTCCAGGGTTGAATCCCTTCCTTCAAATTGTGGTGTTCTCCATAATCTCAATATTGATGATCATTGTTATTCTTGGCGCCGCCAAGGTGCTGGAACAGAATATATTCCTCCGTCAGATCCTGCTTGGAAGGAAATAGTATGAGACGACTCTCCATAGAAGAACTGAAGAAAATCGAGATGGAAATTCTCGGGGAAGTGGATGCTTTCTGCAGAGAGAACGGTATCCGCTATTCCCTTTGCGGGGGCACACTTCTCGGGGCCGTGCGCCATAAAGGGTACATCCCCTGGGATGACGACATCGACATCATGATGCCGAGAAGCGACTACGACAGGTTCCTCCGGACCTTCACAAGCGATGATAATTATCTCCTCAACCTCGGTGAATCAGGAGATTACATTGAGCATTTCACCAAGATCATCAGGAAGGGGACCTTCCTCGAATACTCCACCCTGAAACGCCGCCTCTGGGGTGTCAACATTGACATTTTCCCCGTGGACGGAGTCCCGGAAGACGGGGGCGTCTATGCCGATACCCTCAGGAGCTTGCATAAGAAGATCGAATATATCTTCCCCTACTACAGGTTCGCGGGGAAAAAGAAACTGCTCTGGTTTGCAAAATACTGCTTCAAGCGCCTCGTGCGTCCTACGACGGACTCGGTCAAAAGCATCAAGGACAGGATGAACCGCATGGTCCGCGAACATCTTCCGGAAGCGTCCCCGGGAAGCTGCGAAATCTTCGACGATTTCAGGATCATCCCGATTGCGTCCGACATATTTCTCGATTACACCGACCTTGAATTCGAAGGGCGCCCTTTCCGCGCCATCCGGGATGCCGACGCATACCTTTCCGCCATGTACGGCGATTATATGACCCTGCCGCCGGAAGAGCAGCGCGTCTCCAATCACTTTTATAAAGCCTATATCGACGAATGAAAACCATACCCATACTCTTCACCTTCGACTCGAAGTTTGAGATGCCGGCAGGGGTGGCCATCACCTCGCTGCTGGAGAATGCTGCGCCGGAGACATTCTACGATATATTTATCCTGCACGGGCCGCAGTGCGATTTCTCGCACTCGCCTCTTATGGCCCTGCCGGGGAAATACGGCAACTGCCGTATCACCTGTCGCAAAGTCGAAGGGGAATTCGTCGGAAGTTACGAGGTCAGGGGTATCCCCGAAACGGCCTATTACCGTATGCTCGCCCCCGAGCTGATTCCGGA
Source organism: Bacteroidales bacterium (assembly GCA_017534745.1). Classification (GTDB taxonomy): domain Bacteria; phylum Bacteroidota; class Bacteroidia; order Bacteroidales; family UBA932; genus Cryptobacteroides. Next base: position 36,831 of record JAFXVX010000002.1, read on the forward strand.
ATACGGAAAGATTCTCTACTCGGACGTCGATGTGATCTTCCGGGAAGACCTCGGGAGATACTACGAAAAGGACCTTGGCGACAACTGCTTCGGCGGCGTTGATAACTGCTCGTCCCTGAGGCCCAGTATGAGGAAATATATCGGGAAGGAGCTCGGACTCGACTGGAAGAAGGGCTATTTTTATTCAGGCAACCTCATTATCAATTCCGAACTTATTCTCCGTGAAGGGCTCACGGCGAAGTTCCGTGAGCTGGGCAAAAACAACTATCTCCAGCAGGATATGGATATTATTAACATAGCCTGCAATGGTCGTTTCATGGAAATGGGACCCTCATTCTGCCTCACCACTTTCCTGTATTCCCTGTGCATGGAAAAAACCGGAGAGATGGAAAGGCTCTACGGAAAAGAGGAGGTAGCCCACGCCCTGTCCTCGGGTATAGTCCATTACAACGGCCCGAAGCCCTGGAACACTCCCTGCCTCAACGCAGACATCTGGTGGGACTACTACCGCCGGTCGTTTTTCTTCGATGAAAAATTCTGCCACGATTTCTGGAAAGCCCAGAGCGAGAGGCTGCTCCGCCTGAGTTTTACAAAGAGAATCAAACTCCTCCTCCGTTATCCGCTTGATAAAAAGAATCTCAAATAATATGCACTCCTACGTATTCCCGGGCGACATAGACCCGAAAATCGCCGCCATCGGCAGCAAGCCGTTCCTCTACATGAGGACGGATGAATTTTCCGAGATCAACAAGGAATCCGAAAGGCTCCTGCTTGAACTCATCCACTGCCCCGGCGGCAGGACCATCATCTACACGGGCTCCGGCACGGGCGCGATGAGCGCGGTCGTAGAAAACTACGTGACGACCAAGAAGAAGGCCATCGTCATTGACGGCGGCTCCTTCGGTCACCGCTGGTTCGACCTCTGCTGCTATTACGGGGTTGACGCCATCGATTTCAAGGTTCCGTTCGCAAAGGATATCGATTACGGTCTGCTTGAAAGGACGGTCGCCGAGGAAAAGCCCGACGTGTTTCTTTGCCAGCACCATGAGACGTCATCCGGGCAGCTTTTCGACCTTGAGAAAATCTCCGCCATCTGCCACGGGAACGGCGTCTCGCTTGTCGTGGATGTAATCAGTTCGTTCCTTGCAGAGCCGCTGGACATGGGCGCTCTGGGGATCGACATCTGCATTACGAGCACACAGAAGGGCCTCAACATCCCTCCGGGGCTGTCTGTGCTCTTCTTCAGCCCGCGCCTCGATGGTTACACCTTCAATCACAAGGGCTACTACTGGGACTTCGACGACAACTTCTCCAATCTCCGCAGGGGGCAGACCCCGTTCTCTCCGGCGACCATCCTGTTCCTCCAGCTCAACGAGAGGCTGCGCCAGCTCAAAGGGCAGGGAGGCGAGGAAAAGAACATCGCGGACGTCCGCCACAGGTCGGAAGTCTTCCGCGGTCTCTGCGCCAAATACGGCTGGGAGATTCCGGCAGAAGTGGCCTCTCATGCCATCACCGGCTTCAAAGTCAATGAGAAAGAGCCGAGGAAAGTCTTCCGCGGCCTGATAGACAAATACGACACCTACATTATGCCGGGTTCCATCCCGGGATTTTACAGGGTCTCCCACATGGGACTGCAGAGCGACGCAGAACTTGAGGCGCTGGCAGCCTGTATCCATGAGTTCGAAATATGAAAAAAGTTATTACATACGGCACCTTCGACCTTTTCCACGAAGGACATTACAACATTCTGAAAAGGGCGAAGGCCCTCGGTGATTACCTTATCGTCGGTGTCACCACGGACAATTTCGACCTGGAGCGTGGCAAACTCAACACCTGCGACAGCCTCATGGACCGCATCGAGGCCGTGCGGGGGACAGGGCTTGTCGATAAGGTCATCATCGAAGAATACCGCGGGCAGAAGATCGACGACATCAAAAAATATGGCGTCGATATCTTCGCCATCGGCTCCGATTGGACAGGGAAGTTCGACTATTTGAAGGAATTCTGTGAAGTAGTCTATCTCCCTCGTACAGAAGGGGTTTCCAGTACGCAGCTGCGTGCTTCGAGGCCGTCCGTCAGGATAGGCGTGATCGGGACCGGAAGCATCGCCGGCCGCTTCGTCGATGAGGCAGCTTTCGTGAGCGGCGCAGAAATAGTCGCGGCGTACAATCCCGATGCGGCCGAAGCCGGACGCTTCGTGGCGGAAAAGGGGATTCCGAAGGCCGCGGGGTCTGCCGAAGAGCTCCTCAGCGCCGTCGATGCCGTCTATATCGCCTCTCCCCATGGGACGCATTACACTTATTCGAAAGCCGCCCTGGAGGCCGGGAAACACGTTCTCTGCGAGACTCCGTTCACCCTCTCCCTTAAGGAAGCGAAAGAACTTGTCAACCTTGCCAAAGCGAAAGACCTGCGGCTTATGGTGGCGCTGAAGACGGCCTACTGCCCTGCCTTCGGCCACCTCGTCACCCTTCTTCTTTCCGGTGAAATCGGAGAAATCGTGGAAGTGAATGCGTCTGTGACGACTCTCACCGACGAGCATTCCCCCAAGCTCGACGCGGCGGCCCTCGGCGGCAGCATGAACGAAAACGCCTGCTTCCCCATGCTCCCTATTTTCAAGCTTCTGGGCACGGAATACAAGGATGTCAGCTTCTACTCCAAACAAAGGGGCGGCACTGACATTTTCACCAAGGCCGTTCTCCGCTACGACAAAGCCGTGGCCTCCTTCCAGGTCGGCCTCGGGGTCAAGACCGAGGGCAACCTCGTGGTTTCCGGCACAAAGGGCTACGCCTATGTGCCGGCCCCCTGGTGGAAGACAGATTACTTCGAGATCCGCTATGAGGACCAGAACAAGAACAAGAAGTTCTTCTATCCCTTCGCCGGCGAGGGCCTGCGCTACGAGATTAAGGATTTTGTCGGCGCCATCCTCTCCAGCGAAGGCACCTGGCCCAAAATCTCCACCGAGGAAAACCTCGCCATGGCAAAAGTCCAGGAGGACTTCCTTGCCGGCAAGAACGTCTATAAGATATGACCGAACTCTCCCTCACTGACATCCAGCGCGTAAGTCTGGACATCCTTCAGGAAGTCCACGACTTCTGCGTCAGCCGCGGCATACGCTACTCCATAGCCTACGGCACGCTGATCGGCGCCGTCCGCCACGGGGGATTCATCCCCTGGGACGATGACATCGACATCGTGATGCCCCGCCCCGACTACGACCGTTTCTTCGCCGAATTCACTTCGGAGACCCTTGCGGCCGTGTCGGAAAAAGACAAGGATTCCTACCTTGCATTCGGAAGGGTCATTGACACTGCGCGCACTTCCTGCGAAACCCTAATACCGCACAGCAAAAGCGGACGGGGCGGAGTGTGGATAGATGTCTTCCCCCTCGACGGAGCGACCGACTCCCCGGAAGAATTCTCCTCCCTCATCGGAAGGCTGAAGAAGCTCTGGATAATTCAACTGCGGTGCAGGTGCTCGAAAACCAGCTTCCGCGGACTTTTCAAGTTGTGCTCGGACCTCAAGGGCCTTCTCATTTTCTCCGCCGTCAAGCTTTCCTGCCTTTCAGGATGGATGCTCAGGAGGGCCAACCGCGCCCTTATCGCGGCTGACAGGGCAATTCCATTCGGCTCGACCGGGCATTTTGCCCAGATGAGCGTAATCGATGTGGGAAGCAAGGATTATCACGAGATTGAGGTTTTCTCCTCTACGGTGAAGCTGAATTTCGAGGGTCGGGACTTCCTGGCGATGAACGGCTACGATGCCTTTCTTCGCAGGATCTACGGCGACTATATGCAGCTTCCTCCCGAAGAGGACAGGGTCCCGAAACAGGGATTCGTGCATTTCTACTGGAAAGATTAAATTGCATCAATGATTGATCTGTGCCCCAGAGAGGACTGTACGGGCTGCATGGCATGCCGCCAGAAATGCAGTTTCGGCGCTATCCATACGGAGGTCGTTGACGGCTTCGAATATCCGGTAATAGATACCGGAAAATGTACGGAGTGCGGCAACTGTGTCAGGGTGTGCCCTGTCCTGAGCCAGTCACAGACTGCCGGGGTGACGCACCACCCCGGCGAGTCCTGCATCGCGGCATGGAACAAAGATGCTGCCGTCCGGAAGCAAAGCTCTTCCGGAGGCGTATTTTCCGCCTTTGCCCACAAGGTTATTTCCGACGGAGGGGTAGTCTTCGGAGCAACGTTCGGCGACGAGCTTTACCTGCACCATGAGTGCATCGATTCCCTTTCGGGGCTGGGTAATCTGCGGAGGTCCAAATATGTGCAGAGCAATACCCTGAACACCTTCAACGAGGCAAAGCGTCATCTGGCTGATGGCCGGAAGGTGCTGTATTGCGGTACCCCCTGCCAGATTGCCGGTCTCAGGTCTTTCCTGGGAAAGACCGAGGCTTCTTCGCTCTATTGTCTGGATGTTCTTTGTCAGGGAGTGCCTTCTCCATATCTTTTTAAGCAATACATCGGCGAAGCTGAATCGGACACCGGGATTAAAGTGGACGATTGCAATTTCAGGACAAAGAAGTACGGGTGGCGGGGCGGTCTGAGCCTTCTGCTGCTTAGCGGACAAAAGAATGGGAAGAGACGGGCTCTTACGAGAATCCTGGACAAGAACGCATTTTACAATGCCTTTATAAAGGAGTACTTTATGCGTCCGTCCTGCTACAGGTGCATGTTCAAGAACGACCATCTGGGATATTACGGAGACATCACTCTGGCGGATTTCTGGCGCATCGGTTCGAAGGTGCCGTTGAAAGTATCCAACTATGAGATGGGCATATCGGCGATTATTGTCAATACGGACAAAGGACGGAATCTGTTGGAAGAGTGCTCTCCGCAGTTGGAGATGATCGAGAGAACCTGGGATGAGTTCTCGACCAATGACGGCCTGAGGCGCAGCCATAAGCCGGCAGGGAACGACGAGGCGTTTGAATATCTGCAGCACCACTCGTGGGAAGAAACCCAAAAGAAATTCTTCCCCCTCTCCCGCCGCAAAAAGGCCGTAACGCTGTTGAAACTTTTAATAGGGGAAAGGAATTTATTCAGACTGAAACGCTTATTGAGGAGATGAAAAAACTGGGAGTCATATCGCTGGTATTCAGAAATTACGGGACAAAACTTCAAAGTTATGCCCTGTGCAGGACGATAGACCGCCTTGCCGGGGATCACATTGAAACGGAAGTCATAAGAATGCCCACCCTGTGGGATACCAGGACTGACGTAAAGAAGAACCTGATAAAGCGATCCATTAAAAATTACGGATTCAAAGCGATCTTCCATATCCTGGAGACAGCATGGTATATTCTTGAAAGACGGACCATTGAGCAGGAAGACCACTCCGCCGAACTGGATAAACGCATAAAGGAATTCGAGCGGTTTGACGCAAATATCCCATACACCCGCCTGTTTTCGCTCGAGGAGATCCGGCAAGGAGCCCTTCAGGGGTACGACGCTTTTCTCGTTGGAAGCGATCAGGTCTGGAATGACCTGAAAGTGAAGAATCAGGATATCTATCTGCTGGATTTCTTCAAGGGTGGGCCCAAACTGACCTATGCGGCAAGTTTTGGCCAGACGACAATCCCGGAGGAAATGCTGTCATGGTATGCCGACAGGATAAAGAACTTTTCTTCACTTCTGCTGAGGGAGGACGAGGGCGTGGAGATATGCCGGCGCCTTGGACGGGAAGACGCCACCCTGGTGCTGGATCCAACAATGCTGCTTGAAAGAGAGGAATACGAGAAGATGGTTCCGGAGAAAAAAGTAGTGGACGGCGACTATGTTTTAGTGTACTCCCTGAATTACTCATATAAGATATTCCGCGAAGCATCCAGGCTGGCCAGGCGCAACTTCTGCAAAATGGTTATTCTCAAGCGATCCTTCTGCCCGCCGAGGGTTAGCCGATATGATAATGCCGTGGAACTCTACGCCGAGTCTCCGGAGAATTTCCTGTGGCTGATAAAGAATGCTAAATGCGTCGTCACCAACAGCTATCACGCCCTTCTTTTCTCGCTTATCTTCAACACCGACTTCTATCTGTACCTGGACAACGCCGATGAGGAGAACAGCAGACTGCTGACCATGACCCGCCTGTGCTCTCTGAATAATCGGGTCTTCTGGGAGACCGGTTCCCTGCCGAAGACTATTGATAAGATTGATTATCAAGAGACCAACAAGATACTTTCCCGGGAACGGAAGAAATCGACGGATCTGCTTGGCATAGCGCTCTCCATAATTTAGTAACTGTTTCCGCCATGACCCCTATTCCGCCAGAGCAACTGCGCACATGGATGCTGGACATCCTTCAGGAGGTCCACGACTTCTGTGAGAAAAACTCCCTGAGGTATTATCTTGCCTTCGGGACTCTTCTCGGGGCCGTCCGTCACAAGGGATTCATCCCGTGGGACGATGACATCGATATATGGATGCCCAGGCCTGACTACGAGAAACTCTGCAGCAATTTCTCCCATCCTTACTTAAAGGTCATAAATGCAAGGACCAGAGAAAATTATCCCCTTGATTTCACGAAAGTCCACGATGAACGCACCCTTGTCACAGAGGAAGGAGGCGACGGAGACTGGGGGGTCTTTATCGATATTTTTCCGCTTGACGGAATTCCCTCGGAGGCGGAGTTCACAAAGATGAAAAAGAAAGTGGCGGCCTTCCGGCATCTTGCAGCCAACCAGCGGTTTACACGCAAATTCAAAATCGCCCGCAGCACAGGGTTGAAAAAATCTCTGGCGGCGATTGCCGGAAAAATCATCCACCCTTTCATCTCCCTCTCGTCGATTTTGAAGAAAGAGGATAAATATATGCGCCGCTACGATTTCGACGGCTGCCCGTTTTGCAGTGACCTGACGGAAATCAAACCATCTCTTCTGGAAAAAAGCATGGTCCGGGAGAGAATCCTTCTCGATTTCGAAGGCCGGAAATTCTACGGCCCAAAAGAATACGACAAGTGGCTGACGCTTGTTTTCGGGGACTATATGACCCCGCCCCCCGAGGACAAAAGGGTTGCCATCCACATGCTCAGGGGTTTTGTTAAATGAAGAATATCCCGGGAATAATACTTGCCTTTATCGCGGTGAACATGTTCTACTTCCCCGTGGAGTACTCATTTTTCCCCGTGTCCAACAGCAAGAACATACTTGCCGCACTGGGTGCGGTGTTCCTTCTGTTTTCTTTTGTCCACAGGAGAGAATTTATTGTATCCAAAGACATTATCGTTCTTTTCATTCTGTCAACGATAGTCATGGCCTTCACGATTCTTTCCGTAACATACAACCACACTCCTGAAAGGTCATACACGGCATATCCCGTATCTACGCTTGTGTGGCTGTTGTCCGCGTTTGGCGCCTGTTCCCTTATCCGGTTCGCTCACGGCAAGATAGATTTTCCGCTGATTCTGGACTATTTCTGCGCCGCGTGCATTTTCCAATGCAGCGCGGCACTTCTTATCCGATTCATCCCCGAGGTGCGGACATTTGTGGACGATATTTTCATTCAGGGGCAGGATATCCTCCATGAAATGGACCGTCTTTATGGCATCGGAGCATCACTGGATGTGGCGGGCTCAAGGTTCGCCTGCGTACTGGCGGCTATACCTGTTGCGTTGTTTGTTGACATGGAAAAGACCGGATGGAAAAAATCCCTTCTCTATTTCTTTTGTTTCCTGTTCATCAGCGGCGTTGGCAGCATCATAGCAAGGACGACATTGATCGGTATGCTTGTCGGGCTTATGTTCATAGGCATAATAGTCCTTAGGGATATATTCTCCGGAGCCGCCTCCATGAGAGGAAATCTTATAGGGATGTTGACACTGGCAGTCGTCATTTTCATTCCGGCGACGGTTATTATGTACCGATATTCTCCAGAGATGAGAAGCTTGTTGCGATTTGGTTTCGAGGGATTTTTCAACCTCTTCGAGACCGGAGAATTCCGCACCCAGTCTTCTGACCTGCTTCTTGACAAAATGATAGTTTTCCCTGAAGAAGTGAAGACTTACCTCATTGGTGACGGTTATTTCGAAAACTCAAGGAACGACATCAATTACCTCGGAGATTCAACAACCCTCGGCTTTTATATGGGTACCGATGTCGGCTATCTGCGCTTCATCTTCCTGTTTGGTCTCCCGGGGCTGATAGCCATCTCGCTGGTAATTATTTACGCCGCCATTTCCGCGGCAAGGGCTTTCCCTGAATACAAGTGGGTGTTTTACCTGGCGCTGATCTGCGGATTTATCATCTGGTTCAAAGTGGCCACAGATGTTTTCCCTTTCCTTGCAGCAGGTATCGCCGCCAGTCTTGTCAAGGATTTGATCGACTACGATGAAGTAGAAGAAAAAACGGACCCTGAATCTGTATGAAAATAATATATACCATAGCCGGACTGTACCGCCCTGCGGGGATGGAACGGGTGCTTACGGAGAAAGCGGCCTGGCTCTCCGCGGCAGGCCACGAGGTCACGATTGTGACTACCGAACAGCAGGGGCGGCCTTTGGCCTTCCCGCTTCCGGAGGCAGTCAGGACAGTCGATCTCGCAATAGGCTATGAAGACGACAACGGAAAACTGCTTTCCAAGCTGTTCCGTCACCCGTGGCGTCAGCTACGCCACCGCAGGCTTCTCAGAAAGCTGCTTCGGAACGTGAAGCCCGACGTCACCATCTCGCTCTTCTGTAACGATGAAAGGTTCCTTCCTTCGCTGCGCGACGGTAGCAAAAAGGTACTGGAAGTACATTTCTCCGCTTTCAAAAGGCTGCAATACGGTCGTGGCGGCCTATGGGGACTCATAGACAGGGTGCGGGCCAAAGCTGACCTGAAGGCAGTGCGCCGTTTCGACAGGTTCGTTGTGCTGACGGAAGAAGACAAGGGGTACTGGGGCTCGCCGGGAAACGCCATGGTGATTCCCAATCCGCTTCCTTTCAAGGTGGCCAGGCCAGCGTCTCTCGACAACAGGCGTATAGCGGCAATAGGTCGCTTGTGCTACCAAAAAGGCTTTGACCGGCTTATTGATGCGTGGCGGATTGTCTCGCCGCAGGCGCCTGGATGGACACTTTCCATTTTTGGTGACGGAGAAGACCATAAGGCGCTCGAAAAGCAGGCTGAAGGGCTTCCCGTGAACTTTGAAGGTAATGTGTCAGATCCGGAAAAAATCTACCGCGACACTTCAATCGTGGCGCTCACCTCGCGTTATGAAGGCCTTCCGATGGTGCTTCTCGAGGCGCAGGCCTATGGCATCCCGGCAGTCAGTTTCGATTGCAAGTGCGGGCCGTCGGATGTGATTGCCGACGGAGTCAACGGGATTCTGGTCAGGGAAGGAAACGTGGAGGCGTTTGCGGAAGCGCTGCTGAAGCTGATTCGGGATAAAGAAACCCTTGTTGCGATGGGTAAAGCAGCATTTGAAGGCGCCGGGAAATGGTCTCCGGAAAAAATAATGGACAAATGGACGGAACTGCTCGAAAATCTGTAGTCGTCTCTGCAGTGAATATCAGAAAGGGCGGCACACTTACTGTCCTTCGCGACTGCCTGTCGTTCCTTGCTTCCCGCAAGGACCTTAAAGTCACAGCAATAGTCCACAGCGCGGACCTTTGTCGATACGAGGGGATTGAGTATATCGAATTCCCCTGGAGCATTCGTAGCTGGGCGCACAGGCTGTGGTGTGAATACATAGTACTGGGGCGCCTCTCGCGGCAGATGGAAGAGCCGGACCTCTGGCTCTCCCTCCACGACACGACCCCACGGGTAAGGGCAAAAAAGCAGGCGGTTTATTGCCACACCTCCTTCCCTTTTTTGAAAATAAAAGCATCGGACTGGCGCTTTAACCCAAAAATCCCCCTGTTTGCCCTTCTCACAAAATACGCCTACAGGGCGAATGTCCGCCGCAACGACTTTCTCATCGTCCAGCAGGACTGGTTCCGGGCGGGGCTTTCCGCCCTTACCGACTTCCCTGCGTCAAAAATCATCGTCGCCCCTCCGGCCTTTGAGGGCGTGCAACCATGTCATTCCGAGCGTCAACGAAGGAATCTGTCATACCGAGGCGCCGAAGGGGCTGAGAGTATCTCTTCTCCGGACATTCCGACCTTCATCTACCCATCCACCCCCGACTGCCACAAGAACTTCGAGACCCTGTGCAAAGCCTCAGCACTGCTGGAAAGGAGGCTCGGCGAAGGCCGCTTCCGGACAGTAATCACCGTCCGCGGTGACGAGAACCGATACGCCCGCTTCCTGAAGAAACGCTGGGGCAACGTCAGTTCGCTCGAATTCGCCGGCCTTCTGCCCAAGGATAAGTTGTTCGAGCGGTTCGGACAGGCTTCGGCACTTGTCTTTTCCTCACGCACCGAAACATGGGGGCTGCCGATATCGGAATTCATTCCTACGGGCAAGCCCCTCATCCTTGCCGACCTTCCGTATGCCCACGAAGCGGCTTCCGGAGCGGCCAGGGCTGCATTCTTCACTGTTGAAGATGCATCGGCCCTGGCAACCCTTATGGAAGGGCTAATCAAAGGAGAGGGTCTTTTCGCACCGGTCCCCGCAGTAATCCATAAAGATCCCTACGCCAGGGATTGGGAGTCACTTTTCAATATACTGCTCGATGAAAATACTCCAGCTCGGTAAGTTCTACCCCATCCGCGGGGGTGTGGAGAAAGTGATGTGGGACCTCACGATGGGGCTCCGCGAAAGGGGTGTGGAGTGCGACATGCTTTGTGCGAAACTGGGTGCAGACGCTTTCGAAGGAAACGACGAGGGGAAGGTTATCACTGTGCGGGCGCTCTCAAAGAAGGCGGGGACGATGATAGCGCCGGAGATGATTTCCCGCATGAGGAAAATCTGCTCCGGCTACGACATCATCCACGTCCACCATCCGGACCCGATGGCGGCCCTCGCCCTCCGTCTTTCGGGCTACAAGGGCCGCGTCGTCCTCCACTGGCACAGCGACATCCTGAGCCAGAAGACCCTGAAATTCTTCTACAGACCGCTTCAAAACTGGCTCATCCGCCGCGCCGACAGGATAGTCTGCACCACCCCGTCTTACCTCGCGGCATCGCCGGACCTCGAGGGTTTCCGGGACAAAGGGGCGGTCGTACCCATTGGCATAAAGCCCATGACTTCAGTTCCGAAAAAGGACGTTGCGGAGTTCAGGGCAAAGTACGGCAACAGGAAGATTATCCTTTCCGTCGGCCGCCTGATTCCCTACAAGGGTTACGACAATCTCGTAGGGGCAGCAAAGTACCTTCCGGAGGATCATATCGTACTGATTGGAGGCGAAGGGCCGCTGAGAAAAGAGCTTGAAGAGAAGATTTCAGCACTCGGACTAAAAAATAAAGTGCTTCTTCTTGGGTACTTACCAAAAGAAACACTACCTTTGTTGTTTGCCGCTTCCGACGTCTTTGTACTGAGTTCGGTGATGAAGACGGAGGCCTTCGGGATAGTGCAGATAGAGGCGATGTCGGCCGGGAAGCCGGTCGTGGCTACGAAGATCCAGGAGTCCGGAGTCTCGTGGGTCAACCTCGATGGCGTCTCTGGACTCAATGTGGAGCCTGGAGACCCAAAGGCCATAGCTGGTGCTGTAGAAGTCATTCTCCAGGACTATGACCGTTTCTCCGCGGGTGCGGCAAAGCGTTTCCGTGAGAATTTCACGGAAGATAAAATGATTGAAAGAATTGTCAAGATATATGAAGAATTGTTATAGGATAGCCATTCTGGTGATACTTGCAGGAGCAGCCGTAGCCTGTTATTCGCCCAAGACGCTTAACTACCTACAGGATATAGAAATAGATTCCGTCTATGTGGCCCAGAGGGCTCCGGAGCTCAAGATCCAGCCGGACGACAAGCTCGGCATCAGGATTTACAGTCAGGACCCTCAGCTCTCCGCCCCTTTCAACTCATGGTCAACGACCGGGGAAGGAGCCCCTGTTGCCGGTTATATTGTTGATAAAGGCGGTTTTATTGACTTTCCGGTCCTTGGACGCCTCAGAGTTGAAGGCATGACCCTGGAAGAGATTAAAAAAGACCTTACCGACAGGATTATTTCAGGGGGATACATCAAAGAACCCATAGTGACTGTCTCTATCGACAATTTCGATATCGCGGTCCTTGGAGAAACCAACGAGAAGATCGTCAATGTCAGTGGAAGAAGTATCAATATCCTTGAACTCCTGGCGCGCGCATCAGGGACCGAAGATGCCGCCAATATCAAAGAAATAATGGTAATCCGGACCACCGGAGACACCCGCCGTGTCTATTCAATAAACCTCAAGAGCAAAGATCTCTTCAATTCTCCCGCCTTCTATCTTCAACAGAACGACATTGTCTATGTCAAGCACCGCGGAGTCAAGTTCTCCAACACCGGAAGCACAATCTGGGGCATCGTCGGTACCGGCCTCGGCCTGTCCTCGACTATCGCCTATCTAATGTTATGGTTTAAGAAATAGCTATGCAGACGAGAAAACAGAACACATCTCAGGTTAACCTGATAGACATATTCTTCTACCTGCTGAACCACTGGTACTGGTTCGTACTCTGTATAGCAATAGCTATGGGGTACGCCTACTGGAGGTATTCAAAGATTCCCTTCATGTACCGCGGCGATGCCATCGTGGTCATAAAAGATCCTTCGAGCACCCAGACGACGGCCAACCTCTCCTCCTACAATAAGCTGATCAACAGCGTCAACGTATCCAATGAAGTTCTTACCCTGAAGTCAAAGCATCTGATGGAGAACGTCGTGAAGGCGCTGGACATCGACATAAGCTACACCGTCCACCAGGGACTCCGCGACCTGGAGATTTACGACACGACACCTGTCAGGCTCGCCATCTCAAGAGACGGAGATGGACCCGAAAGATTCTCCGTCAGAGTCACTCCCAAAAATGCGACGACCATAACCCTCGCTGAGGAAGGCAAGCCGGCAAAGGACGTCGCCCTTGGCGACACTGTTTCGCTCGGCGGGGCGGATGTCGCAATCGTTCCGACGCTCGCCTATGGCCCGGACTGCTTCGGAAAGAGCATCATCATTTCCAAGATCCCTTCCGCATCCGCCGCGAACGCGTTCAGGAGCCGGCTGAAAATCACCAACCGTGAAGATGCGCCGACCATCCTCTATGTCTCGATGCAGGACTACAACCTTCAGAGAGCCAATGATATTCTGACGGCACTTGTCGATCAGTACAACGAAGACGCCATCGTTGAGAAAAACCGCGTGGCGGTCAACACGGCATCCTTCATCAATGACCGTATTGCCATTATTCAGAGCGAGCTCGGAGACGTGGAAGACAATCTGGCCCGCTTCAAGACAAGCCAGAGGCTGATGAGCGTCGATGAGGCTTCCTCCAGGTATCTGTCTGAGAGCCGCAGCTACAATTCCGACATTGCGGCCATCGAGATACGCCAGTCTATGGCGAAATACCTCAAGGAATACATCGCCGAGACAGCGGGCAGTTACCAGATGATTCCGGTCAACACCGGCATCAACGACTCCAACGCCGACAGGGCAATCAATCAGTACAACGAGCTGGTACTCCGTAGGGAGAAGCTGATCGAAGCATCCAGCGCCGACAGCCCCGCCGTCAGAAACGTGGAGTCCTCGATGCAGACCCTCAGGATCAATATTTCCGGCATTATCGACAATCTCGTGTCCTCTCTTGAGATTCGCAAGAAAGACCTTGAGAAGCAGGAGAACGAGGCGCTTCGCAACTTCACCTCGATGCCTGCGAAGGCCCGCCAGATGCTGTCCATCGAACGCCAACAGAAAATCAAGGAGTCGCTCTATATCTTCCTCCTCAACAAGAGGGAGGAGAACGCCCTCACCCAGGCGATGGTGGACAACAACGCCAGGATGATCGACGAAGCCGAAGGCTCCGCGATCCCCATCTATCCTTCGAAGCAGAAGATGCTCCTGATGGCTTTCCTGGTTGGCCTTCTCGTACCTGCTACAATCCTCCTTATCAAGCTCTTCCTCGACACGAAGGTCCGCAACCGCAAGGATATCGAAGAGAATGTCTCCATTCCGTTCATCGCGGAGGTGCCGTTCAAGAAGGTGAAGAAAAAGAAGGGCGATACTTCGGTCAAGCTTGCATACGACCCCAATTCGAGGGGCCTGTTCACCGAGTCCGTGCGCATCCTTTGCACCGATATTGACATAATGAGGCCCCAGGGCGTGACCCACACGGTCATGGCCATGACCTCCATGTCAACCGGATCGGGCAAGACCTTCCTCTCATCCAACATCGCCGCTGCGATGGCCGACGCGAAGAAGAAGGTCCTGATCGTGGACCTCGACCTTCGCAAGAGGACCATCTCAGATCTATTCGGCCTCAAGCACCACGTGACCGGCATATCCAACTACCTCTACGACGAGTCGCTGACCCTTGCGGACATACTCCGCGAGGACATCATCCCCGGAGTGGACATCATCCCTGCCGGCCACATCCCGCCAAACCCGGCCGAACTTCTTGGAAGACAGCGGTTCGACGATGTGATCGCCGAGCTCCGTAAAAAGTACGATTACATTATCCTTGACGGTGTGCCTTACAATGCTGTTGCCGACCTCATGGTCATCAACCGGGTCGTTGACATGACACTCCTCATTCTCCGCAGCGGCAAGATCGACCGTCGCGACCTGCCGGTGCTCGACGAGGTTTACTCTTCCGGGAAGATTAAGAACCCGGGGATCGTCCTCAACGGCTCCGAGATCCGTCACGGCTTCGGCTACGGCTATGGTTACGGCTACGGTTATGGCTACGGTTACGGTTATGGCTACGGCTACGGTTACGGCTACGGCGAGAAAGAATAACTATTGTTATTTCGAGCGAAGTCGAGAAATCTAAAAAATGGTCATAGCGGTTGACTTCGACGGCACCATCGTCGAGCACAAATACCCGGCAATCGGGAGAGAAAAGCCCTTCGCTGTAGAGACGCTACTGGAGCTTGCGGCCGACGGCCACAAGCTGATTCTCTGGACCGCCCGCGACGGCAAACTCCTCGAGGATGCCCTCGAGTGGTGTCGCAAGAGGGGGCTGGAGTTCTATGCGGTCAACAGTAACAAGCCGGCCGGCTATATGTTCTCCGACCACAAGACGACCTCGGCGAAAGTCGTCGCCGACCTGTATATCGACGACCACAATCTAGGTGGTCTCCCTGAGTGGGGTGCCATCTATGAGATGATCTCGAAAAAGAAACCCCGTAAGCGCAAACGCTCTTTCTGGAAGAAGCTCTTCGGGCGCAAAATCAAGGTATGAGACTGCGCGGCGACTGCATGGTCAATTCGCTGAGGGGCAAGCACTTGCTTACCCTTGGGGACGGACGTTCATTCGAGGTCAACGAAAGCTTCGCCTTTCTCTGGAAAGTCGCGGCAGAAGCCGGGGAATTCACCTCCGAGACACTTGCCGAGGCCCTCGTCTCCAACTACGAAATCTCACCTGAGGAGGCTTCTTCGGAAGCCGCCGGCACAATCAAACTGTGGCAGGAAAATTCTCTGACAGAGCAGTAGAAGGCTTCTTCGCCCTCCTCCGGGCCGGCCTCGGCACGGTCCCTCTTTCACGGGGCCAATCCTCTTTGTCATACCGAGGCCCTGAAAGGGCCGAGAGTATCTCCCCCCTCACCGAGGCGGAGTGGCAGGAGGTGCTCTCCCTGGCCGCGCAACAGAGCGTTTCCGGCATCGTCTATGCCGGGGTAAGCGCGCTGCCGGAAGAATTCCCTGTCCCCGACAGCGTCACCCTGAGCCTCATGGCGGAAGCAGGGAGAATAAGGCGGCGGAGCGCCCTTGTCTCCGGCGTGCTGGAGAAGGTCCTGAAGCAGTTTGAAGGGCTCTCGCCGGTTGTGATGAAGGGGCCTGCCGTGGCGGCGTTCTACCCTTCGCCCGAGCTCAGGGAGAGCGGCGACATAGATCTTAATTTCCCTGACGGAGTCACTGCGCCTTCGGCCCCGGACGGATCATCGCACCTCAGGATTGACGGCATAGATATCGATATCCATAGCGACTATTTCGACCTTGGGCTGAAGCCAAAAGTCGCCGTACCCTCCCCGGAGGCAACACTCATTATGCTATCGGCGCACATCCTGAAACACGCCTTTTCCTCCGGCACCGGCCTGCGGCAAATTTGCGACATTGCGCTCGCTTACAAGGAGTTGGATTTTGACGAAGGAATCCTTAGGGCCCTCTGGAAGGACTGCGGTCTCACCCGCTGGAACAATCTCCTCTCGTCCTTCATCCGCCGGTATCTCGGCATCGAAGCGCCGCTTGAAAAAGAGGACGCTACCACAGGGAGGCTACTCGAAATAGTCCTCGAGGGTGGTAACTTCGGCCACTTCGCGGCCGACCGGCGCGAGGCTCTCGCCTCGGATGCCGGGGCCCGCAAGGCCGACACACTGCGGCGCATCCTGCGCAAGGCTCCGTTCGGCCTGCGCTACGCTCCTGGGAAGTATCTGTGGTATCTGACTACCCTCTCGAAGGGAAATCTCAGAGGCCCATCTCTTCCTTCATCCTCCTGAGAAGGTCGAAGGCCTGAAGGGGGGTCATGTTGTTGATGTCGGCCTCCTTGAGCTGGTCGCGGAGCGACTCGAGCAGAGGATCGTCGAGTTGGAAGAATGAAAGCTGAAGGCTGCCGTCGCTCTCGATGCGGCCTTCTTTCACATTGTGGGGGCTCATCCTCTTCTGAACTTCCCCGCCCTCAAGCTCCTTGAGAGTCCTTTCCGCACTTTCAAGAACCTCTTTCGGCATCCCGGCCATCCTGGCGACGTGGATACCGAAACTGTGGGCTGTGCCGCCCTCCTTGAGTAGGCGGAGGAAGATCACGTCGCGTCCGACCTCGCGGACGGCGATGTGGTAGTTCTTTACCCTCGGGAAGAGGCCCTCGAGGTCGTTGAGCTCGTGATAGTGAGTCGCAAAAAGAGTCTTGGCGCCTTCGCCCTTCTCGTGGATGTATTCCACGATGCCGCGGGCGATAGACATTCCGTCGTATGTCGAAGTGCCACGGCCAATCTCGTCCAGAAGGATCAGGCTGCGGGCGGAGATGTTGTGGAGTATCATCGATGTCTCCAACATCTCGACCATGAAAGTCGATTCGCCGCGGGAGATGTTGTCCGATGCGCCGACACGGGTGAATATCTTGTCCACATAGCCGATACGCGCAGCCTTCGCGGGAACGAAGGAACCGATCTGCGCCATCAGGACAATGAGGGCCGTCTGCCTCAGCAGGGCCGACTTACCGGCCATGTTGGGGCCGGTGAGGATCATTATCTGGAGATCCTTTGAGTCGAGTCTGATGTCGTTGGGGACGTACTCCTCGCCCGGAGGCATAAGTGTCTCGATGACGGGGTGACGCCCGGCCTTGATGTCGATGGAAAGCGAAGTGTCAACCTTAGGGCGGCAGTAGCCTCTCTCCGACGCCGAGAAGGCGAAGGAGGCGAGGGTATCGATGCGCGCAATGATACGGCTGTTGTTCTGGATGTCGGGGATACGGCTCTGTATCTCAGCAACAAGTGCTGCGAAAATGTCGGTCTCCTTGCGGTAGATCTGGTCCTCTGCTGTGAGTATCTTCTCTTCGTAGGCCTTGAGTTCCTCGGTGATGTAGCGCTCGGCGCTCACGAGGGTCTGCTTGCGCACCCATTCCGGCGGCACCTTGTCCTTGAAGGTGTTGCGGACTTCGATGTAGTAGCCGAAGACGTTGTTGTAGGATATCTTGAGGGAAGTGATGCCGGTGCGCTCGGCCTCCCTCTGCTGGAGATCCAGGAGGTAGTCCTTGCCGCCGCCGGAAATGCGCCTGAGCTCGTCGAGCTCCGCATCCACGCCCTCCGCAATGACGGGGCCCTTCCCTATCTGCGCGGCGGGATCCGCCATAAGGGTGGTGCTGATCCTGGAGGCCAGGGCGTCGAGATCCTTCAGCGAGCCGGTCAGTCTATCCAGCGGAGCACATCCCTTGCCGGTGCAGGCCTCGCCGACTAGCTTCACAGCCTGGAGCCCGCGCGAGAGCTGAAGCACCTCGCGGGGGAAGATCTTGCCGTTGGCCGCACGGCCGAGGATGCGGTCGAGGTCGCCCATCGTGCCGATGGCGGCGGCCGTCTCGTCGAGCACCTCCGGATTGTTCATGAAGAATTCCGTTATATCGTAACGAGCTTCAAGCTCGTCGATGTCCATCACGGGCATAGTGAGCCAGCTGCGGAGAAGGCGCGAGCCCATCGGCGACGAGCAGCGGTCGAGCACGTCCACGAGCGGGACGCCGTCGCGGCCGGCAGCGCTCTGGAAGATTTCCAGGTTGTTGAAAGTGAACCTGTCCATCCAGACGAACTTCCCCTCATCGATGCGGGAGAGCGAACGGATGTTCCGGAGGCCGGAGTGGAAAGTCTGCTCGAGGTAAACTACAAGGGCGCCGGCGGCGCAGATCCCGAGAGGGAACTGCTCCACGGCAAAGCCCTTGAGCGAGTCAACCTCGAGCTGCTTTTTGAGCTTTTCCACCGAAGATTCATAGACGAAGGCCCACTCGTCGAGGCTGGTCGTGAAGCGCTCGCCGAAACGTTCGGCGACGGCCTTCTCGCAGCCTCTCTGGATGACCGTCTCCTTGGGATTGAGCGAAGAAGTCAGGTTCGCAATGTACTCCACCGAGCCCTGGGCTATCTTGAACTCGCCCGTTGAGACGTCGAGGAAAGCCGCGCCGCACTGCCTTCCTTCGAAGGCGAGTCCGGCGAGGAAGTTGTTCTCCTTGCCGGAAAGCATGCTTTCCCCGAACGCAATACCGGGGGTAACCAGCTCAGTGATACCCCTTTTGACAAGCTTTTTGGCAAACTTCGGGTCCTCCAGCTGGTCGCAGATCGCGACCTTGTAGCCGGCGCGCACAAGCCTTGAAAGATAGCCCTCGATGGCGTGATGGGGGAACCCCGCCATCGCGACGGGCCCCTTCTCCCCGTTGGACTTTTTCGTGAGCACCAGCCCGAGCACCTTGGAAACAAGGTTGGCGTCCGAGGAGTAGCACTCGTAGAAATCGCCCACGCGGTAAAGCAGCACCGCCTCAGGGTGCTGTGCCTTCACTTCGAAATACTGCTTAAGCAGCGGGGTATCTTCCAGAACTTTCGCCATTTCCGCGTAAAGTTAGCAATTTTTCCGCTTCAACGCAGACAGCGGGGCGAAAACAAGCAGCGCAAGCAGGAGAAGGAGAGAATTGACGAGGGAAATGGCGCGGCCACGGCTGTAGGACGGCGGCTCGAAGCTCATCGTGAGCGTGTGCTCGCCTTCCGGCAGTACCGCGCCGCGGAGTATCCAGTCCGCTGCAAAAATATCCACTTCCCGTGAACGGTCGCCGTCGAGCCACGCCTTCCAGCCTCCGTCATAGAAGACTTCGCTGAAAACTGCCACCTGAGCCACCGGAGAGGAATACGAGTAGGTCAATCGGTTCGGCGTGTACTCCGTGAGTGAAATACTCCCGGCTTCCCGATTCCGCACTTCCGGCAAGTTCTCCGGAAGCGGGGCGCGGAGGACAGCGACGCTGTCAAGCCCTACCTTTCCGACGAGCCCTATCTCCTCTTCGGCACTCCCTGCTTCAGCCACGCCTGACACGAACCAGGCGTTTCCAAGAGCCGACCGGTTCTCGGCCGGAGGGTTCTGCGCACCAAGGATGACGTATTTCATGTTGAGGGCGTCGAGCACCGGAGTGCGAGGCATTTTCTCCTCCAACTCACTGACAGTCACGATGTTGCCCGTGGCCTTATAGACGGCGTTGATCTCGGAGGAGAGATAGCGGTCGATGAGATCCTGATAGCGCTGGAGCTTCGCCGGCGAGTAGCCGCCGATGCACTTGTGGCGGTAGCAGGGATGCGAGTCGTTGAAGACATTGACGGTGAGGTCGAGCACCCTGTAGGACTCCGCCGGATCCTCCTTGATGACCGCATCCACCGGCCTTTCGGCAAACTGGCTCTTAAAGTCTTTCGGCGTCACGAAATCGTCGTCATTGAGGTACCGTTTGCCCACAGCGAACATATTGACGAGCACCAGCACGCCGATGCCGGCTGCTGCAATCTGGCCCTTCCCGGGCCTCATCGCAAGGCGTATCAAAGCGGCAGCTGCCAATATGAACAGGAAAGAACTCATAGCATCGCGACGCAGCAGCATCTTCCTGTCGGCGATAAATGCATCAACCAATATGTCCTGCTGCCCGGCATCCACGGCGCCGGTAAACGTCCCCGCGATTCCAGGGAATATCCAGACCAGAAGGCAGAAGCCGGCAGTGAAAGTGCCGGCGAGGGCCAGCGAGCGTTCAATCTCCTTTTTGGCGTAACGCCCCCTCACTATCCCGTCAAGAGCGAGGAAGCCGAGCGCGGGAAGCGCCACCTGCAGCACAATGAGCGCCATCGAGACCGTGCGGAACTTGTTGTACATCGGGAGCACCCTGAAGCACAGTTTCGTAAAAGCCATGAAGTGGCTTCCGAGCGCAAGCAGCACGGCGAAAATCACAGCCGCCATGAGCCACCACTTCTCCCGTCCTTTGTACAGGCCAAGACCGAGGATAAACAGGAACACGGATATCGCGCCCATATACATCGGCCCCGCCGTAAACGGCTGCGGTCCCCAGTACATCGGCAGCGCTTTCGCCGTCTCAGCGAGCTCCTTACGGGTGTACCCCGCTTTCTTGAGGAGCGCAACGGTCGTCGATTTGTCCGGATTGACTTCCGCTGCGGAAGCCCCGCCGTTGAAGTTGGGGATCATCAGATTCGGAAGCTCTTCCCAGCCGTAGGACCACGCCGTGGCGTAGTCGATGTCAAGACCGCCGGCGTCGGACGCATCCGCACTGCGGAGCTCCGACCCGCCCCTCATCGTGTGTGCCGTGTACTCGTAGATCGGCAGGAGTTTGTTCATATTGGACAGCACCCCCGCCATGCCCAGCACGAGCAGCAGTGATGATGTAATCAGGAATCTTACGACAGAACGGTTTTTAATCGCAGCGATGAACTCGACGATGGCGTAGATGAACACCATTATCGCAAGATAATAGGTGACTTGCTGATGGTTGGCCTTAATCTGGAGCGACAGGGCAACGCCGAAAAGGGCGGCTCCGAGAGCCGTCAAGGGCAGCCACTGCTTTATAGCTTCGCCGACGCGTGATTTCCTGTAAGTAAATACCAGCGCGGCGAGCACCCAGGGCATGAAGGCTATCGCCTGCATCTTGGTGTTGTGCCCCACCTGGATAATCTGGAAATTGTAGGAGCAGAACGCCACGGCAACGGCCCCTCCGAGGGCCACCGCCCAGTGGACCCCGAGCGAGAGCATCAGCAGGAAGGCTCCGAGCAGCGTGACGAACAGGTACGTCGCCGGCCGCTTCCCTGCAAGCAGCAGATCATAGATCGGCTGCGTCAGGTCGCCTTTCTTGATAGCAGCAATGGACACCGTCGGCATCCCGGAGAACATCGCGCCCGTCCAGAGGGCCGGGTCGTCCGGATGCTCCTGGTTCCACTCCACCATCTCCCGCGACATCCCGATATGCCCGGATATATCGCTCTGATTCACAACTCTCCCCTGCAGCACCGGCAGCACAAACGCATACGACAGCACCACAAAAAACACCACCACGCCGACTCCCACGGCAATTTTCTTTATAATATCTTTTTTCATTTTCCGGAAACTTTGTCAAGTAGGGTTGCGAGGGAATGGGCTGTGGCGCGGCGGGTGAAGGCGGAGATGTCGCCGGCGGTCGGGGGGACGTCGCCGTCGAGGAAAGCCTTCCAGACGCCCTCGATGAAGCGGTGCATGCCGGTCTCGTCGTCCCAGTCACAGACTTCGCCGGCGGCGCAGTCGGTGACGACGCGGGCCATCGCGCCGTCGCTCTGTCCGATGCCGAGCATCGGGCGGCGGGAAGCGAGATATTCGAAGAGCTTCCCGGGGAGAATGATCCTGTAGTCGGGATCGTGCCTCAGCGGGAGGATAAGAATCGTAGCGGACTTCTGCTCGCGGACTGCATCGGCGTGGACGCAGTAACCGAGGTTGACGACGTTCTCCGCGAGGCCGGCTTCGGCGATAGCCCGGAGCACCTCCGGGTCAGTCTTGCCGGCAAGGCGAAGGCGCAGTTTCTCCCTGAAGGCCGCATCGCGCGATGCCATCTCCCCGAGCACTTTCCACAGGACTGACGGGTTGCCGTCCTTGGCGAAAAGGCCCGTGTGGGTCACATTGAAGAAGCCGTCCGGCTGGGCATCATAAGCAAAATCCTCCTCGTCGAAGCCGTTGGTTATCATCGCGACGGGGGTCTTGGTCTTCGCCGCGTAGAACTCCTGCACGAGCGGGGTCACGGTGAGCACCGCGGAGGCCTCGTCGATGACCGACTGCTCCATCTTCTCAAGCCTGCGCCATGTGCATTTTGTCAGAGGCAGGTGCTTTAGATAGTACATTTTGGTCCACGGATCACGGAAATCCGGAATCCACGGAATACCCGTAGCCTTCGCGAGCCGCTGCCCGATAAGGTGCATCGACTGCGGCGGCCCGGTCGTCACTATGACATCCACCGGATGCTCCTTCAGGTATTTGAGAAGGAAGCGCGTCGTTGGCCTGACCCACCAGACGCGGGGGTCGGGGACGAACATATTGCCGCGGACATAAAGCGACAGCTTCTCCTTGAACGACTTGCCGCCGCTGTTGATGGGTGTCACCTCCTGTCCCTTTTTGCGGCCCAGCAGCCTGCGGTAAGCCTCATACGGCTCCACTATCGGCCGCCTCAGCACCTCTACCTCAGGCGGGATCTCCACCCCGAGAGTGTCGTCCACCGCGATCAGGTCCGGGTTCTCCGGCGTACACACCACGCACTGCCAACCTTCCCCGACGAGGTACTTCGAGAACTTAACCCACCTCTGTACTCCGCTTCCCCCTGACGGCGGCCAGTAATATGTCACAACGAGTACTCTTTTCATATCCTACAAAAATAAGAAAAAAAGAAGTATATTCGCAGCAATGAATGAATTCGGTGCAGACTTCGGAAAGCTGATGCTTCCGACAGAGCCGGGCACCGCGGAAGCGGCGCTTGGCGGGGTGAATGCCGCGGAGACTGTCTTCATGGTGGTCTTCGTCGTTCTCGCCATCCTTTTCCTGAAGAATTTCATCAATATTCTGCCCTATGTCCTCGGCAGCGTGACGAGGCCGAGGATGTCCTCCGAGATCGAGGGCAGCATCAGGATGACGCGTGACCGCAACTTCGTGGCGGCGACCTTCGTCATCCCGTTCTGCCTCATCCTCAACCGCTACGACATCTATTCCCCGGCCTTTCTCGACGCCTTCGGCCCCGGCACGAGGCTCCTTATAGTCACTGCCATTTTCGTCGCATACCTCCTTGTAAGGCTTCTCATCGCCCTGCTTCTCAAGGCGGCACGGATGAGACCTAACGTCTATTCGGCGTCAAGGAGGATCTGCTACACGATGTTTATCGTGGCGATGGTCTTCATGCTCCTGACGCTCGGCCCGCTCGTGCTTTTCCACACTCCGACAAGGGCTATCAGAGTGGTTCTCATTGCGGAAATGGCTCTGTCTTACCTAATTCTGCTCGCAAGAAGAGCACAAATTCTTTCCCCATATTGCAATCCTTTCAGTCTTTTTTTGTACCTTTGCGCCCTCGAACTGTTGCCGACCGGTCTTTACATTGCCTCGGCACTGGTATTTTGAAGCAAAGGATATGACTGTCAAGAAGATACTTATTTCCCAGAACCCCCCGAGGGTGCTCAACGGCTACCAGGCTCTCATGGATAAATACGGCGTGGAGATTGACTTCCGCCCGTTCTTTAAAATAGTTCCCCTCTCCCTCAAGGAATTCCGCACGGAAAAGCTGAATATCCCCGATTACACCGCGATAGTTTTCTCTTCGCGGCACGCGATCGACGCCTTCTTCGCTATCTGCGAAGAGCTTCACTACCGTGTCCCCGAGACGCTCAAATACTTCTGCAACAGCGAGCTCGTCGCCAATTACCTCCAGAAGCACATCGTCTATCGCAAGAGGAAAATCTTCTTCGGTGACGGCACCCCCGAAAGCATTATTTCCCTTATCGGCCCGAAGCACAGGGAAGAGCACTTCCTCCTCACTTCTTCGGACACCTCCAATATCACGGCCCTCAGCCGTCTTTTCGACGAAAAGGGCCTGAAGTGGGAGAACGCAGTCCTCGTCAAGACCGTCATCTCGGACCTTAAGGACCTCGATATCGACTCCTACGACCTTGTGGTCTTCTACAACGCCGCCGACGTCAAGTCCCTCGGCGAGAACTTCCCGGCCTTCAAGCAGGGAAAGACCCTCTTTATGTCCTACGGCAAAGGCGTAGTCAAATCGATGGAAGAAGCCGGCCTCAGGATAGACATCAAGGCTCCGACCCCGGAAGCCCCCTCCGCAGCCAGCGCCATAGACCAGTATCTCCAAAGCAAGGTCTGAAGCCATGTCCGCCACGGGACATACCCTCCCGAAGAGCGAACGCCTCAGCGGGCAGAAAGCCACCGGCACCCTTCTCCGTGAAGGCCGCTATGTGACCTCCGGCTGCCTGAGGATCTGCTACCGCGAAGGTGAAAGCGTCTCGCGTATAATGGTTTCCGTTCCGAAAAAGCTTTTCAAAAGGGCGGTCAGGCGCAACCTCCTCAAGCGTCGCATCCGTGAAAGTTACAGGCTCCAGAAGGAAATTCTTGAGCGGCCTCTCGACATCCTTTTCATCTACACCTCACCCGAGGTTCTCCCGTCGGAGACCATCTTCAAAGCCGTCGGCGAAGGCCTGAAGCTCGCCGCCGCCGGCCGATGAAAAAGTTCCTGGAAATACTGCGGAATATCCTCTCCGCCCCCTTCATCCTGCTGATAAAGTTCTATCAGGTCTGCATATCGCCCCTCAAACCGCCGTCCTGCCGGTTCACTCCGACCTGCTCGCAGTACGCCCTTGAGGCCTTCCGCAAGTACGGCCCCTTCAAGGGTGGATGGCTGGCGCTGAAGCGCATCCTCCGTTGCCACCCCTGGGGCGGAAGCGGCTATGATCCCGTCCCGTAATGCCCAGAAAAGAGAATATTGAGCAGATGTTCGACGCCGTGGCCCCGACCTACGACTCGCTGAACCACATCATGTCGCTCGGAGTTGACAAGTCCTGGCGGCGGAAGGCCGTAAGGGAGATCGTCGGTGGCGGCGCGAAGGAAGTGCTCGACGTCGCCTGTGGCACTGGCGACTCCACCATCGCAATCGCCCGGGCCCTCCCCGAGGACGGCATAGTGACGGGCATCGACATCTCCGACGGCATGATGGCCCTCGTCGCCGGCAAAGCGGCGAAAAAGGGCGTCGCCGGCAAAATCACCCTCCGCAAGGAGGATGGAGAAGCGATGTCCTTCGCTGACAGCTCCTTCGACTGCGTCACCTGTTCATTCGGTATCCGCAATTTCGAGCATAAAGAAAAGGGGCTCGCGGAGTTCCGCCGCGTCCTGCGTCCCGGCGGCAAACTCGTCATCCTCGAGCTCTCCGTCCCGCAGAATAAAGTCCTCCGCCGGCTCTACGACATCTACTTCCTCCACATCCTCCCCTGGATCGGAGGCCTCATCTCCGGCGAAAAGGCCGCTTACCGCTACCTCCCGGCATCAGTACATAATTTTCCCGCCCCCGACGCATTCGCCATTATGCTCTCGGAAGCGGGATTTTCTTCCGTGCGCTACCGCACCCTTTCCCTCGGCCTCTGCCGGCTGTATATTTGTAAAAAATAAGTCGCCATCACAGGCGACTTTATTTGTCATTCCGAGCGCAGCCTTCTTGTCATTCCGAGCGCAGCGAAGGAATCTATTCACCCACCACCCAGACGAGGACATGCCTGTCGAAGGTGATGTATTCGAGCTCGAACTCTTCTTCCTCTTCATCCTTGCCGATGAAGGTCGCCTCTAGCTCGCCTTCGCCGCGGGGGCGGAAGCGCTCGACCTCGATCTGCTCGGCAAAGTCGAGGTTATAGACCGACACGAGCTTGAAGATTGCTTCCTTGGCGCACCAGTAGATGGCGAGCTGCTCGTTACGGCGCTCGTCGTCGAGGTCGTCGATCTCGTCCTCGGAGAGGGCTTTCTTCTCGACAGCGGAGAAATCGCGGTCGAGCGACTCGATGTCGATGCCGACGTCCTCCTCGTCGTGGAGGATGACGGCGACATATTTATTGGTGTGGGTGATGGAAATGTTGATCGGGTTGTTCTCGATATAGGGCTTGCCGTTGTCGTGGTGGCTGAGATAGACCTTCTCGTCGAACATGGTGTTGAGAAGGGCGCGGACGGCGAGCCTCTGGCAACGCAGTGACTCGCTGCCGATGAAGGATATTTCCTCCATCTCGTCGGACGGGGTCGCGCTGAGGGCTTTGAGCTCCTCTTCTGTCTCCGTTATCTGCCAGAC
Organism: Bacteroidales bacterium; assembly: GCA_017534745.1. GTDB lineage: Bacteria > Bacteroidota > Bacteroidia > Bacteroidales > UBA932 > Cryptobacteroides. The sequence goes on from JAFXVX010000002.1 coordinate 63,174, forward strand.
GCCGATCTCTGCGCCGTTTTCAAGTTCTTTTCTTAGATATAAAGCCATAAACTGTTGATTTTCCTATAGATATGCACGACGAAGCGACCGGAAGGCCTTCCTTCCGGCAGAATTGGAGTATTTACGACACAATCGCGACAAAGGGTCGTCAGATGAGACGGCCGTCTGCGGCTGGGAACCAGCTAATGATTGACTGGGAGGCTCCATTAAGGGTGCAACTATTGTTTAACGCGACAAAGATATAAAGGATATTTGGATTTACAAACTTTCCTCGGTGCCGCTCACATGGATGAGCGACTTTACGGGGGCGATGCTACCCAGCTTGTCCCTGCCCTTGAGATCGTCGAGTTCCACAAGGAAAACGAAATCCTCGACCTTGATGCCGTATTCACGGCCATCCTTCACCACCTTCACCTTTTCGAGGGCCCTCGCTATACCGGAGGCCGTGCCACCGGTCGCGAGAATGTCGTCGAAGAACGTGACATTGAACACATCCCCGTCCGGTCTTCCTGCAGCAATGTCTGAAAGGCGGAAATAGACCGTGTCCTTTCCGTACTCCTTGACGATGTCAACGCTGACAAGATCACCCTTTTTGAAAGGGAGCTTACCCCTCTTCCTCATGGGGATGATGTTGCGGATGTTGGAGCACTCGGTCAGCATGGGGGCGGCAAAGAGGAAGCCGCGCGCCTCGGGAGCGACGACGTTGGGGGCGCTGCAGAGCGCGCCGAGGTCGCGGATTACGCTCCTGAAGACGCTCCTGTCATGCATCAGGGGAAGTATATCCACAAAGTTGACACCCTTCAGAGGGAAGCCGGGATAGTATTTGAGATACTTTTCGTACAAGGCTTAAAGATTAGGGTTAACCTTCTTCCACTCGGCGGTCGGAGGGACTATGCCGAGGGCGACAATCTCGTCGCGCATCGCGCAGAGGTGGACGTAAGAAGCATCAAGGGCTGCCATTTCCTCAGGGGTGCCCTCCGGGGCGCTGTAGTGGACGCCAGTCGCATCGATGACGGTCGGCATGGCCATCATGACGTGCTGATACTTGCCGTCGTTGACATAAGTGCCGGCAGGCCAGGTGAACTTCTCGCCGCCCATCGCGGCCTCGATCATCTTGACCGCCTGGTAGGCCGGGCTCTGGAAGGAGCTGCGGCCGCGGAGCTTGATGATGGCGCTGCCGCCCTGGATGGTCGCCTGCTTGATCTCGGCGAACCTTTCGGCGGAAAGGCCCATCCCGGAGAGGGGCTTGCCGTCAATCTTTACCTTCGAGGCGAAGACCGCCATGGCCTCGCCGTGGCCGCCGTAGGTCTGGGCGCCGGTCACCTTGTCCTGCTGCACGCCGAACTCCTTGGCGAGCGCGCTTTGGAGACGCGTCGAGTCAAGGGCGGCGAGGGAGGTGAGCTGGCAGGGCTTCAGGCCGGAGTGGATAAGGGCAGTGAGGGCCGTCACGTCGGCGGGGTTGAAGATAACGACTACGTGCTTGACGTCGGGGCAGTACTTCCTGATATTGTCGCCGAACTCGGCGGCAATCTGGCAGTTGCCCTTCAGCAGGTCCTCGCGGGTCATGCCCTCCTTGCGGGGGGCGCCACCGGAGGAAAGTATATATTTCGCATCCTTGAAGGCAGTCTCGGGATCCACTGTCCAGGTGATGTTCGCGCCGGGGAAGGCGCAGTGGTACATCTCCTCGGCGACGCCGACGACACCGGGCTCGTAGATGTCATAAAGGCAGATGTTGGGGGTAAGACCGAGAATCATCGCGGTCTGCGCCATGTTGGAACCGATCATTCCACCGGCGCCGACAATGGTAAGTTTCTCTTCAGTAAGGAATTTCATATCAGGGTTCAGTTTCTTTCACGTTCAGTTTTCCAAAGGAGTGCAAAGTTACAAATTTGCTGTGACAAAAGAAAATCGTCTTACTGCCTTTCAAATGCACCGTCGCGGATGACAAGGGTACGGTCGCACATGGCGGCGAGGGAAGGGTCGTGGGTCACGATGACTATCGTCTGGCCGAAGCGCTCCCGGAGGGAAAAGAACAGCGAGTGGATTTCCTGCTTGGTCGCGCTGTCGAGGTTCCCGGAAGGCTCGTCTGCGAAGATAATTGCCGGAGAGTTGGCGAGGGCTCTCGCAATGGCGACCCTCTGCTGCTCGCCGCCGGAGAGCTGGGATGGCTTGTGGGTCGTCCTCTCCGAAAGGCCTACAGCGGAAAGCAGGCTCTCCGCCCTCTCCCGGGATTCTTTGGTACTCTTCCCACCAATGAGGCAGGGAATCATTACATTCTCCAGCGCCGTAAACTCCGGCAGCAGGTGATGGGCCTGAAACACAAATCCGATGGACGAATTGCGGAAGGCTGAAAGCTCCTTCGAGGAAAGCTTCAGCACATCCGTCCCGCCGATTGTGAGGCTTCCGGAGTCAGGTGTCAGCAGGGTCCCGAGAATCTGCAGCAGGGTCGATTTCCCCGCCCCCGACGCGCCCATTATGGACACGACCTCGCCCTTCTCCGCCTCAAAGTCCACCCCTTTCAGCACCTTCAACTCGCCGAAACTCTTCTCAATGTTTTTTGCACTTATGATCATGGCACGAAGATACTTATTTTTTATTAACTTTGCACTCATGGAAGCCGGCCCGCCCACCGGGTCGCTTCTTTCCATCGGGGTGTGGCGCAGTTGGCTAGCGCATCTGGTTTGGGACCAGAGGGTCGTGTGTTCGAGTCACATCACCCCGACTTTTTTTTCACAAAGCCGAAGGGCGACATGTCCACGAACTCCGATAACCCGGATATCCGGCAGACAAGACAGACTTTCGCGGCGCTGGATGCGGGCAAGTTCATTGCCGCGCTGCTGGTGCTCACCCTTCATGTCCACCCTCTGGCTTCAAATCCCGACGGTGATTACTGGCTCACCTGCCTGTGCAGGATTGCAGTTCCGTTCTTTTTCGTAACCAGTTCCTTCCTATTCTTCAAAAGGGGAGGCGATATCCGGAAATACGTTTCACGAATTCTCATCCTGTACGCAGTCTGGTTCGTCATCGAGTCGCCGCTTATAATTCACGACTTCTTTCTCGATTCCGATGAATCCCTGCCGCGAAAGCTGCTGCTTTTCGGCCGCGGGCTGTTCATCAATTCAACATTCCCCGCCTCCTGGTTTCTCACAGCAAGCTGGCAGGGAATGCTGCTTGTCTGGTGGCTGTCCAGGAAGTTGAGTAGAAAATGGCTTGTCATCATCGGGTTGGTATGTTTCCTTTCAACGTTGCCCGAAACCATGTGGTACGGGCTGATTGCGGGGACTCCCGTCCGGCCAGTTTACTGGTGGTATGTCATTCTGTTTTGCCCCGCCAACTCTTTTATTATTGCTATCCCCTACTGCATTGCAGGTAAGTTCCTTGCAGAGAGTGAACCTCCGCAAAAACTTACGCTATGCATCCTTGGCGCGGCAGTGCCGCTTTCCATCCTTGAGGCGGCAATCTGCAGGGAGACCCAATGGATGACTGATTCCTTCCTGGGACTCCTGTTTATCGCTCCCTGCCTTGTCTGGCTGGTGGCCAATATCCGGGCGGGCATCGGAGCAAAGACCTCGAAGTGTCTTCGCAGCATGTCCACACTCATCTACCTGTGTCATCTGCCCGTCAAACTCCTGCTGATGCATCAAATGAACCTGAAGGAAGACTGGATCCTTTTCTTGCTGACACTTGCCATCTGCCTTGTCTTCGCATTGACGGTTTACCTCCTGTCCCTCCGGATCCGACCGCTGAAGTACCTGTACTAAACATCTCACAAACCCACTCCACCTTTTCGCCGCAACATCACTCAAAAATATTTCTCCTATCGAGGAAGCGGTAGGAGGCGGCTTCGGCGAGGTGCTCGGGGAGTATGGTTGGAGCGGCGGCGAGGTCGGCGATGGTGCGGGCGATTTTGATTATACGGGAATAGGCGCGGGCGGAGAGGCCAAGGCGGTCGATGAAGGTCTCGAGGAGGTCGCGGCAGGGGGAGTCGAGCGGGCAGAAGCGCTCAAGCTCCTGCGAACCCATCTGGGCATTGGTGAAAACCGGTGTGCCGGCGAAGCGCTCCTGCTGGATCCGCCGGGCGCGGAGTACCCTCGCCGCCACTGCGGCAGTCGGCTCCGCCTTCCCGCCCCGCACCAGTTGCCTGGTATCGACCGGTCTCATAAGTAGTTGTAGATCAAGTCTATCCATCAATGGACCCGACAACTTGGAGAGATAAGCCGCCCGCTGGCCCGGGGTGCAGGTGCAGCGGTCGCCCTCGCCGTAGTAGCCGCAGGGGCAGGGATTGGACGCGGCGACGAGCATAAACGACGCAGGATACACTACCTTCGCCTTGAGCCGCGATACCGTCACCTTCCGGTCCTCCATCGGCCCCCTGAGGGCCTCCAGGATGGACTTCGGGGCCTCACAGAATTCGTCAAGAAAGAGTATGCCATTTGTCGCCAGGCTGACTTCCCCGGGGAGGATGTTCTCCCCGGAGCCGCCACCGATGAGGGCTGTGATTGAGGCGGAATGATGCGGCGCGCGGAAGGGTCTGTGCCGCACCAGCCCGTAGCTGCTCTCACCCTTCCCGGAGACCGACCAGACCTTCGAAGTCACGATCGCCTCCTCCCTTGTCATCGGCGGAAGAATCCCCGCCATCGCCTTTGCCAGAGAGCTCTTCCCGGAACCTGGAGGACCGACCATGATCACATTATGCCCCCCGGCGGCCGCTATCTCGACGCCACGTTTGGCGCCTTCCTGGCCAATGATGTCTGCGAAGTCGGGGTAGTCGTCGTAAGGGGAGGGGATCTCCCCTTCGACAATCTCCCTGTAGAGCGGCGAGTTCTCCACCAGGAGGTCGTCACAGAGCGCGTCCGGGGAAAGGATGCGGAGCACGTCCTCCAGGTCACTGACTCCGTAGATCTCAACATCGGAGGATCCCGCCGCTTCGAGCGCCGACCTCTCCGGCATTATGCACCCGCGGTAGCCGAGGGTGGAGGCGAGCTCCGCCACCGGGAGGCTTCCCGGCACATAGCGGATACTCCCGTCAAGGCCCAACTCTCCCATTATCAGGAACTTCTCAATCCCGGGCAGATCTCTCTGGGCGGAGGCGGCGACTATTCCCAGCGCAATCGGCAGATCATAGCCGCTTCCGCTTTTGTGGAGATCCGCAGGAGCCAGATTGATCACTATTTTCTTCCCTGGAATCCGGAATCCCTTCGACTGCAGGGCCGTTATCGTGCGCAGGAGGCTCTCCTTCACGGCGGCGTCCGCAAGTCCGACGAGGTGGATACCCACTCCGGCCGTCAGGTCAATTTCGACCGTCACGGGAATGGCTTCTATCCCCACACATTTTGCAGAATGAACGTAAACAAGCATCTTTTTTAGTATTTTTGCACCCGAAAGACGAGTGAACGATGAAACACAGCATTACAATCGCAAACCCCGGCGAAATCGATGAGGCTGCCGCCCGTTTTCTCAAGGAGACGGCCGGGAGGCGCTTTATCGCCTTTTACGCCCCCATGGGTGCGGGGAAAACCACCTTCACATCAGCCCTTTGCCGGGCCATGGGCGTTGACCCCAAAGACATCAGCTCCCCCACCTTCGCGATTGTCAATGAATACATTGCCTCCGACGGCGAAAGCATATTCCACTTCGACTTCTACCGCATCAAGCGGATCGAGGAAGCCCTCGATCTCGGCTTTTACGATTACATCGACAGCGGGGCACTCTGCATTGCGGAGTGGCCGGAGAACATCGAGCCGCTCATCCCAGAGGATGCCCTAAGGGTCACCATTGAAGTCAATCCGGACTCATCCAGAGTCCTCGTCTGGGAGGATTAAGGCGGAGTAACAAACCTCGGTTATTACCCCCTTCACCGTCATGACGACAGAACCGTCGGAACTGTACACCGTGCTGTATTCCCCGCCCTCATCAGTAACGGACATGTACATGGTCCTGCCCCAATATCCGGCACAACGGCTGCTCCAGAGCCGCCCGTAAGTCCTGAAAAGGACGTTAGTGCCGAAATAGCACTGCACGTCTGCACCTTTCCGCTCCACGCAGTAATAGCCGCTTTCCGCCGGGTAGATCCAGTTGGAATCGTAGAGGTCGAGCCTGTATTTTACCTTTGCGGAGACATCCCAGACCATGCGGTGCTGCTTTGTCGCCGATTTGTAGTATCCGGTGACATACATCTGGTCCCCGACGGAAAAGAACCTGATGCCGAATATGCGCGCCGACGTGGAAGCAATGTTTGCCCTCGTGCCTTCGTGAAAGATGGAGCATCCGCCGGAGGAAGTCTCCCCCGCGACATAGATAGTCCCGTCCACGCTCACCGCGTCGAAAACCCCGGCGATGTCGTCCGGAAGTCCTATCTGGGACTCCTCCCAGTTCCTGACTACATAGCAAAGGCTTTTTTTGCCGCTGACCCCGACCAGGGGAAGGGTATAGAAGAATATATAGCCGTCATCATCCAGGCGCAGGGCTCCTCCGCCGTCAACCGGAGCTACCGGGACACCCTTCTGTGAAGAAAAGACCTCCCGGCCGTCTATACGGCAGCAGAAACCGCCTCCCGACAGCCTCCGGCCCAATGTCACAACTGATTCGCCGTCAACGACAATGCTCTCCAGGAGCTCCTCCCCCTCATAGCGGAATAGGATGTCCTCCTCACGGCGCACCTCGGTGCATCCACCCTGCCGCAAGGGCATATAGAGACGGCCGGCCACAACGCGGCACTCGTCCGGGGACAGGCCGTCGGCCGGCGCGGAGAACACCTTCTCCCCGTCGCGGTAAAGGACGACCTGTGAGCCGACACCGTGAAGGGTGTCGCGGATATAATCGTATCCCGGCGGATATTCGAAACAGGTCACGTACAGGGCGGAGCCCTCCGGCAGCTCCTCGGCCTCCATGATTACGGGAGGTGACTTTATATAGGAACGCGGCCTTCCCTCGAGGCCGAGGTCCCGGAAGGACTCGCACCCTCCGAGAAAGAAAAACTGCGGCAGGAGAGCCGCGGCGATCATGAACTTTCCTTTCATACCCCACTGAAGTTTTTCCGCGAATATATAAACGAAAAATCCCGCCTGAAACAATTTTCGGGCGGGGGTAGTCAAGGTTTTTTTGTTTTTTAAATACTTTTAGTGTTTTTTAAAATCCAAAGCGCAGACCGGCGTCAAGCGAGAGTGAGAATGGCTGCACGGTGCGGATGGATTGAGGCTGCTTGCAGTCGAAATAGTAGCGGGCGCTCGGGTCTATGTAGAGGGAGAGGAACTTCGTGAAACGGAAGTCCACGCCTATACCGAGACCGACGGAAGGCTGCACGCCCTTGACCGGCTCCTTGTAGCGGATACGCTCCGAACCGTTGTGGAAAGTATAGCGGTTGATGATACTGCGCTCCACCGCTGCACCGGCGAAGGTATAGAACCCTACGGCCTTCGACTCTACGATAGTGAAATAGAAGTTGAGCGGAACGCCGATATATGTCTGGAAATGACTGATATGGTCGGAATAGATACTCTCCCCTTCCGCGTTGACATACCGTCCGCTGCAGCTCGAAGGGAGCATGGTGAATGACACGCCGGTGCCGACCGCCCATCTCTGATGGAACTGCCACTTGACACCGAGGGTCGCGCTGATCGGAAGTCCGTACTTGTATCCTTCAAGCCCGTACATTCCCTGCGGCTCAATCCCCGAACCGGAACCGGGACTCGCCATCATCGCGGGCGCGGCGCTCCTGGATCCCAGGTTGCCGCCGAGGTTCGCCCCGGCAAGGAGCGATACACCCTTCCGCGAAGGAGTCGCCTCCTCCCGGAAAATAACGGGAGAGGAGGGAGCAGATTCCTCGGCTTCGCTCGGAATGACAGGAGCGGTTTTGTCATTCCGAACCTGCGAGCCATCGTTGTCATTTCGACCAAGCGGAGCGCTCGGAGAAATCTCCTCACGGGCCGTTGATTCTACGGAAGATGAGGTGCTCTCGTCCTCCGGACTCGGGATGACGGCGCTGTCAGATTCCTCGGCTTCGCTCGGAATGACAGGAGAAGCTTCGCTCGGAATGACTGTACTGTCACTTCGACCAAGCGAAGCGCCGTCGTTGTCACTTCGACCAAGCGAAGCGCGCGGAGAAGTCTCCCCGCGGGCTGCGAGAAGGTTCGCGGAGTGGGAAGGTTGCTCCCCAGTGAGAGGAGCAACCTCTTCCGTCTCCGTGACGGTCACGGGCGCCGGAACATCGGCGACAACCTGGCCGTCGTTATTATATATAGGTAAGTTAGAATTGCCGGAGCGTGTGAAGAGGAAGACACCGAGCGCGACGGCGGCGGCAGCGGCAAGCGAGAGACCCGCCCACCTCAGCCACACCGGGAAGATAACCTTCGGTGCGGAAGCCTTGGCCAACCCCCTGGATACGCCGGCCCAGACCGCCGGAGAAACTTCCTCCGTCGCGTCTGCGAACGCCTCCCTGAAAAGAAGGTCAAGATTTCTTTCAATGTCTTCCATCTTCAGCTCAAATTCTTTATCCACTCCTGCAACTTTAACCTCGCCCTTTGAAGCTTCGATCGTGAGGTCGCCTCCCGTATGCCGAGAGCATCTGCGATCTCCTGGTGGGAATAACCTTCGATGACGTACATATTGAACACTGTCCTGTACTCGGCCGGCAGAGCGGCTATCATCTTCAGCAATTCCTTGTGGCTGAGCTGGCCCGACGGCGAAACGTCGTCGGAACGCAGCCACACGGCCTCTTCGATGTCTCCGCTGTCGCGGAGAGCGTCGTTTCTTCTGAGGTGCATCAGTGCGGTGTTGACAAAGATCTTTCTGGCCCAGCCTTCGAAGGAACCTGCCCCCGAGTAGCTGTCAAGCCTTGTGAACAGAGTGATGAACCCTTCCTGGAGAATATCCTCGGCAGTCGCGTCGTCTCCGACGTAGCGCTTGCAGAGGACTTTCATCTTTGGTGCAAGGAGCTCGAAAAGGCGCTTCTGCGCAGCCCTGTCGCCGTCCCTGCATTCCGCGATAAACGCTTCTCCATACTGTCCGCCTCCTCCGTCCCCGGACCGGTCATCGACCAGCGTCCGGATAAGAAGATGCATTTGGGGAGAAAAACGTTTCACCGGAGAGACACTTTTTTAATATATCGAGAAAAATGCCGAGCCGGAACCGGACATGGAAACATACCTCGCTCCGGCCCCGTACAGTTCTTTTTTAATCCCGGCAAGAGAAGGATGACGGGCAAAGACCGTCTCCTCGAAATCATTGACCAGCAAGCCTTTCCACTGCCAGACCGGGCGGGAAAGAATGTCCGGGATCCGCTCCTTCGGCATTCTTGGGACTATCCCGCCGTATGCTTCGGCCGTGCTAACGGAAATCCCTTCGGGTACATAGACCCGGATGTCGAGGGCGGAAAGCTTTTCCGACAAACCGACAGGCAGCGGCGTCAGGATTTCACCCCTGACGCTGGCGAAAACGGGCGCCGCGTCGATGAAGAAGGCGCAGTCGCTTCCGAGCTTTGACGCCATGGCAATAAGCTCTTCCCGTGAAACTTCCGGAGCGAACATTTCCGAAAGCATCCTGAGGGTGAAGGCTCCGTCGGCGCTGCCTCCGCCGAGCCCGGCCCCTACCGGGGAAGTTTTCTCGAGGAAAATCTTCACCGGAGGCATCTTGCGTCCCTCCATGAAGAGAGTGCAGGCTTTCACTGTGAGGTCTTTAAGCGGATCCCAGCCGACACCGCCGCGACGGGCGATGGTGATCATCACCGACCCGTCGGGAGTGATTGCCTGCGCGATTTCCGAAGGGGAATACTTGCCGAAAAGCGAGGCAGAAGTCAGCGAAAAATCATCGCCGACGATTATCTCAAGGGTGTCGTGAATGTCCTTGAACGGCAAAAAGACGGTCTCTATGTCGTGGAAACCGTCCTCCCTTTTCCGCAGAACATTCAGTCCGAGGTTTATCTTCACGAAAGGATGCTCTATCATACCATAATCCGTCTTAAAGCATCCTCGACTGCGGCGATCCCGTCTTCACCCGAAACCGCCGGCGAAAGGAACGACACCAGCTGCAGCACCTTGGCCTCCCTGTCGGGGATGCCGCGGGAACGCATATAGAAGAGTTCCTCCTCGTTGAGCTTGCCGACCGTAGCACCGTGGGAGCACTTGACGTCGTCGGCGTAGATCTCCAGTTGCGGGGTCGTCTCTACCCTCGCCGAGTCGGAGATTAGGACGTTGCGATTGGTCTGCGCCGCGTCTGTGCCGTCAGCGCCGGGCGCGACGATGATCCTTCCGTCGAAACGCACCTGGGAGCTTCCGCCGGCGACGCCGTTCACCGTTTGTGAGCAGCGGCAGCCGGGAGCCTTGTGATGGACGAGGACGCGGATGTTCACCTTCTCTTCGCCGCCGAGGATATAGAACCCCTTGAGGTCGAAGGAAGCGCCTTCGCCTGCGAGGTCCACGGAGATGTCGATATCCTTCGACTCCCCGGGCATCACCGAGAAGGTGAGCTCAAGAGACTCTCCGGCCCCGACGACGTACCGGGCCTCGGGCGGCGCTATGTATCTGCCGTGTCCCATCAGAATTTATCGAAACCCTCGTTTTCAATAACATCGGCAAGTTCCTCCCCGCCGGAGCAGACTATGCGTCCGGCCTTCAGGACGTGGACTCTGTCGGGGCGCACGTACTCGAGAAGCTTGCGGTAATGGGTGATGATGATGGTCGCCTTGTCGGGCGAACGCATCGCGTTGACCCCGTCGGCAACGACCTTCAGCGCGTCCACGTCGAGGCCGCTGTCGGTCTCGTCGAGGATTGAAAGCACCGGATCCAGCATCGCCATCTGGAATATCTCCGCGCGCTTTTTCTCACCTCCGGAGAACCCCACGTTGACCGGCCTTTTGGAGAACGACGGATCCATCCCGACGAACGCCATCTTCTCCTTCATCAGGGTGATGAACTCCGATGCGGAAAGTTCCCCGAGCCCAGCCGCCTTGCGACGGGCTGCGAGAGCAGCCTTCATGAAGGCCGAAATCGTGACGCCCGGAATCTCCACCGGATACTGGAACGAAAGGAAAAGTCCGGCCCAGCTGCGCTGCTCGGGGCTCATCGCGAGAAGATCCTCTCCGGCGAAGGTCACCGAGCCGGCGGTAACTGCGTAGTCAGGCTTGCCGGAAAGCACGGCTGAAAGGGTGCTCTTGCCGGCGCCGTTCGGACCCATGATGGCGTGGACTTCGCCGCGGCGAATCTCCAGGTCAACCCCTTTGAGGATTTCCTTCTCGCCGGCCGAGGCGTGCAGCCCTTTGATATTTAATAGTATATCCTGCATATTTCAACTGTTGTTTTTATCCTACGGCACCTTCAAGTGAAACGGAAAGAAGCTTGCGGGCCTCCACAGCAAACTCCATAGGCAGCCGCGAGAGCACCTCGCGGGCGTAGCCGCCGACTATGAGGCCGACGGCATCCTCCGGAGGGATACCCCTCTGGTTGCAGTAGAAGAGCTGGTCCTCGCTGATCTTGGAAGTCGTAGCCTCGTGCTCCACAACGGCCGACGGGCACGAATTCCTGATCACCGGGAAGGTATGGGCGCCGCAGAGCGGGCCTATCAGCAGGCTGTCGCACTGCGAGTAGTTGCGCGCACCGGCGGCATCGCGCCCGATGGCGACAAGGCCGCGGTAGCTGTTCTGGCTCTTCCCGGCTGATATACCCTTGGATACTATACGACTCTTTGTGTTTCGCCCGACGTGGACCATCTTGGTCCCCGTGTCGGCCTGCTGGAGATTGTTCGTAAGGGCCACGGAATAGAATTCCGAAGAGGAATTGTCGCCTCGGAGGATTGTCGAGGGATACTTCCATGTGATGGCGGAACCGGTCTCGACCTGGGTCCAGCTGAGGTGGCTGCCTTCGCCGCGGCAGAGGCCGCGCTTGGTCACGAGGTTGAGGATACCGCCGCGCCCTTCGGCATCGCCGGGGTACCAGTTTTGGACGGTTGAATACTTCACATCGGCCCCTTTTTCAACGATAATCTCCACAACGGCGGCGTGGAGCTGCTGCTCGTCCCTCATCGGGGCGGTGCAGCCCTCCATATAGCTCACGTAGGAATCCTCGTCGGCCACTATAAGCGTCCTCTCGAACTGCCCCGTGCCGCGTGCATTGATCCTGAAGTAGCTGGAAAGCTCCATCGGGCAGCGCACTCCCCTGGGGATGTAGCAGAACGAGCCGTCGCTGAATACCGCACTGTTGAGGGCCGCATAGAAATTGTCACCGGAGGGGACCACGGTTGCGAGGTACTTCCGGACGAGGTCCGGATGCTCCTTCACGGCCTCGGAGAAGGAACAGAAGATTATCCCCTTCTCCGCAAGCGTCTTGCGGAAGGTCGTCGTCACCGACACGGAGTCGAAGACGGCGTCCACCGCCACGACCCCGGCGAGCACCTTGCGCTCGTTCAGCGGGATGCCGAGCTTGTCGAAAGTCTCCTGGAGCTTCGGATCTATCTCCCTGGGGCGCTCCGAATCCTTTTTCGGGGCCGCGTAATAGATAATGTCCTGGAAGTCGATCGGAGGCAGGTCGAGGTGTCCCCACGATGGCTTTTCCATTTTCTGCCACTTGCGGAACGCATCGAGGCGGAACTCCAGAAGCCATTCCGGCTCGTCCTTGATCCGGGAGATAGTGCGAATAATGTCCTCGTTCAGGCCCTTGGGCACGAACTCCTGCTCAACGTCCGTCACGAATCCTTCCTTATACTGCGCGGAGGTGATTTTACCTATGATATCTCCCTCTTCCTTCATCACATAATCCTCAACAGGTCAGCAAGTACTATAGCCGTAACGGCTTCTACGACGACCGGGGTGCGGAGGGCGAAACAGACGTCGTGACGGCCGCCGACACCACCCTTGCGGATGCTGGAAGTCGGCTTGAACGCCACGCGGAAGACGAGGGGATTGCCGTTGGTAATCCCGCCGTTGACGCCGCCGGCCCCGTTCTTTTCCGCCGTAAGCGGGAACGGGTCGTTGTGCTCGCTCCCCTTCATCGCGGCGGCGGCGAACCCGTCGCCGAACTCGATGCCCCTCACTCCGGGGATAGCGAACACCGCGTGGGAAACAAGCGACTCGACGCTGTCCCAGAACGGCTCGCCGAGCCCTGCCGGGAGCCACTCTGCGCGGCACTCGACGACTCCGCCGACGGAGTCCCCTTCTGCCGCCGCAGCCGCCAGTATCCCATCCCAGGAAGCCTTGTCGGCGCTTCCGCCAACCTCCCTGAGGGACGCCTTTATCGAAAACTCCCCTTCGAGAGCCTCCGAAAGGTACTTTTTAGTTACGACCCCGGCCGCGACAAGGGGAAGGGTGAGCCTTCCCGAGAAATGTCCGCCGCCACGGGGGTCGTTGTAGCCGTCGAACTTGATGTCCGCTACGTAGTCGGCGTGGCCGGGACGAGGGTCTTCCCGGAAGGAGGCATAGTCCTCCGAACGGGTGTCGCCGTTGCGGAAGACTATGGCTAGCGGGGCGCCCGTCGTATGGCCCTCATAGACTCCGGAAAGGATCTCGGGCACGTCGGCCTCCCTGCGGGGGGTCGTCCCGGGGGCGCCGCTGCGGCGAGAGTCAATGTCGGCAGCGAAATCGCTGTCCGAAAGCGGAAGGCCCGCGGGCACACCGTCCATGACGACGCCCACGGCGCTTCCGTGTGATTCTCCGAAAACGGAGACCTTGAATATTCTGCCAAAAGTCATCATATCCTGCAAAGGTACGAAAAACTACATGCCGGTGTTATGAATAATGAAGGCGTAAATGTCAGCCTGCTCCTCCAGAACCTTGGAGAGTGGCTTGCCTCCGCCATGGCCGGACTTGGTGTCGATGCGGATTAGGGCCGGCCTTTCACCGGTGGTGCACTCCTGCAGCCTCGCGGCGAACTTGAACGAGTGGGCCGGGACGACGCGGTCGTCGTGGTCCGCCGTCGTAACGAGCGTCGCGGGATAGTTGACACCTTCCTTCAGATTATGGAGCGGCGAGTAGCCGAGAAGATAGCGGAACATCTCCTCGGAGTCCTCGCTGGTGCCGTAATCAGGGGCCCAGTTCCAGCCGATGGTGAACTTGTGGTAGCGGAGCATGTCCATGACGCCGACCTGCGGCACGGCGACGGCGAAAAGATCCGGCCGCTTCGTCATGCAGGCGCCGACAAGGAGGCCGCCGTTGGAGCCGCCCATGATGGCGAGTTTCTCCTTTGAGGTGTAGCCATTTGCGATAAGCCACTCAGCCGCCGCGATGAAGTCGTCGAAGACGTTCTCCTTCTGCATCTTAGTCCCGGCCTCGTGCCACTTCTCGCCGTATTCGGAGCCGCCTCTGAGGTTCACCTGGACGTATATTCCTCCCCTTTCGAGGAACGGCACCCTGGTCGCTGAGAAATAGGGCGGCATGGATATGGCGAATCCGCCGTAGCCATAGAGAAGTACCGTGTTGCTCCCGTCGAGAGGGGCGTCTTTGCGGCAGGTGATGAACATGGGCACCATCGTGCCGTCCTTGCTCGGGAAGAACACCTGGCGGGTCTCAAGGCCCGAAAGGTCGAACTTAGTCTCCGGATTCCTGAAGAGAGTGCTCTCCAAGGTCTCTATGTTAAAGGAATATATTGCCGCGGGGACTGTGAACGATGAGAAGGAGAAGAAGCACCAGGGCTCGTCCTTCTTGCCGTTGAAGCCGGCCGTGCCGATGCCCGGCAGGGTGATTTCCTTCCTGTCGGAGCCGTCACGATTGCAGATATAGGCGTGGGTATAGGCATCCCTGCTGTATTCGAGGATGATCTTGTCGCCGACGAAAGAGGCGTCCTCAAGGACAGCGTCCGTCTCGGGGACTATATCCTTCCAGTGGTTCCACTCCGGATGGGCGATGTCGGCCGCGACCAGGCGGTTGCACGGAGCGCCATTATTGGTAAGGATATATATAGTAGTCCCGTCTGTCTCTGCGACGCCGACCCTCGACTCCATGTCGGGAGTCATCTGCACCCAGGGTGCATCCTTCTTAGTCAAATCCCTGACATAGAGGTTATTGCCGTTTCGCTCGCCGTCCTCGTAGAGGAACATCATCGTCTCTTCCTCGTTGGTCGAGACCTGGTAGAAGCGCTTCGGATAATCGGGGTTCGAGTAATAAAGCTTATCCTCCGACTGCGGAGTACCTATCTTATGATAATAAATCTTGTGGGTCTCGTTGACCGAACTGAACTCGCGGCCCTCCACCGGAGGATCATAGGCTCCGTAGTAGAAGCCGTCGCCCTGCCACGCCGCCTCGGAGAACTTCGACCACTCAATGTGGTCGTCGAGGAGCTTCCTGCTCTCCACATCCATCACATAGAACTCCTGCCAGTCGCTTCCGCTGCGGGAAACGGCATAGGCAAGGTAGCGGCAGTCGCGGGAGAACCACGCGCCCTTGAGGGCGACGGTCCCGTCCTCGCTCAGCGCATTGGGGTCGAGGAACACCCTGCCGGGGCCTTCCGGGGAGTCAGCCTCATAGAGTACGCTCTGGTTCTGCAGTCCGTCGTTGCGGTAGAAATACCACTTGCCGTTCGGCCTGCGGCTTGGAAGGCCGACTTTTTCGTAGTTGGAGACCTCCATCAGGCGGTCGAAGATAGGCCCGCGCTCTTTCAGTTTTCTGAAATATGAATCGGTCAGCCTGTTCTCCGCCTTGATCCACGAGATGGTCGCGGGAGCGACCTCGTCTTCAAGCGGGCGGAACGGGTCCTGCACCTCGGTGCCGAAGTATGTGTCAACGGTCCCGTCTTTCGGGGCTTTGGGGTAAGATGTGCCGCAGGATAGTGCGGCAACGGCTGCTATAGCCATAACGATAAGGTTAACAGGTTTCATCACGTCGTAAGAGTTTCTTACAAAGATAGTCAAAGATTGTTGAAAACTTTGTTAATTCCCGCAAAATTCGTATATTTGCAGCCCCAAATTTTTGGGGAAAATAACATAAATTATAGATTTACAATTATTTATGCCCACAATTCAACAGTTAGTTCGAAAGGGGCGCGAGACCATCACCGTCAAAAGTAAGTCGCGCGCTCTGGATGCTTGCCCCCAGAAGCGTGGCGTATGCCTCAGGGTTTACACAACGACCCCGAAAAAACCTAACTCCGCAATGAGGAAGGTTGCCCGTGTACGTCTTTCCAACGCCAAGGAGGTCAACGCCTACATCCCGGGCGAGGGCCACAACCTCCAGGAGCACTCCATCGTGCTCGTTCGCGGAGGCCGTGTCAAGGACCTTCCCGGTGTACGCTACCACATCCTTAGAGGAGCTTTGGATACTGCCGGCGTAGATGGAAGGACCCAGTCCCGCTCACTCTACGGCGCCAAGAGGCCGAAGAAATCTAAGAAGTAATCATCACCTTAATTTTTATTTCCAATGAGAAAAGCGAAGCCTAAAAAGAGGATTCTACTTCCGGATCCCAAGTTCCACGACGTGATGGTTACACGTTTCGTGAACAATCTTATGCTCCAGGGAAAGAAGAGTATCGCGTATTCTATTTTTTACGATGCCATTGACATGGTAGGCGAGAAGATGAAAGATTCTGACAAGGCTCCTCTCGATATTTGGAGGAAAGCACTCGAGAACGTGACCCCTCAGGTCGAGGTCAAGTCACGCCGTATCGGTGGTGCCAACTTCCAGGTGCCGACAGAGTTACGTCCTGAAAGGAAGATTTCCGTCTCGATGAAGAATATGATATCCTTCGCCCGCAAGCGTTCAGGACACTCCATGGCCGAAAAGCTTTGCGCCGAGATCGTGGCCGCCTACAACAATGAAGGCGGCGCCTTCAAGCGCAAGGAAGACATGCACAGGATGGCAGAAGCCAACAAGGCTTTTGCACACTTCCGCTTCTAACAGAGCATCCTGAATGGCAGAAAGGGATCTCAAGTACACGCGTAACATCGGCATCATGGCCCACATCGATGCCGGTAAGACCACCACGTCAGAGCGTATCCTCTACTACACGGGGAAGACTCACAAGATCGGGGAGGTCCACGAAGGCGCGGCCACTATGGACTGGATGGTCCAGGAGCAGGAGAGGGGTATCACCATCACCTCCGCTGCGACCACCGCATTCTGGCCCTACGCCGGGCAGAAATATCAGATCAACCTGATCGATACTCCCGGCCACGTGGATTTCACCGTCGAAGTCGAGCGTTCCCTGCGCGTGCTGGACGGCACGATAGCGACATTCTGCGCTGTCGGCCGGGTCCAGCCGCAGTCGGAGACGGTCTGGCGTCAGGCGGACAAATACGGTGTGCCCAAGATCGCCTATGTCAACAAGATGGACCGCGTCGGTGCCGATTTCCTCGCATGCGTCGAGGAGATTAAAAACAAGCTCGGCGCCAACGCTGTGCCCGTCTGCCTCCCTATCGGAGCCGAAGACAAGTTCGAAGGGATCATCGACCTCCTGTCGATGAAAGCCATCTACTACAACTCGTCCGAGGAGCTCGTCAACTTCGAGATCAAGGACATCCCCGCAGACCTCCTCGCGGAAGCCGAGAGCGCCCGTTCGGTGCTCGTCGAGACCGCGGTGGAGTGCGACGATTCCCTGATGGACAAGTATTTCGACGATCCTGATACCCTTTCCGAAGAGGAGATTGTCGCAGCCCTCCGCAAGGGCACGATCGCCATGCGAATCGTCCCTGCGTGCTGCGGTTCCTCCTTTAAGAATAAAGGTGTTCAGTTCCTCCTCGACTGCGTGATGCGCTACCTTCCTTCACCGCTCGACAAGGGCGCGGTCAAGGGTGTACACCCTCGCACCGGTGCCGAGATCGAGCGTCGCCCGGAGAACAAAGAGCCTTTCAGCGCCCTCGTGTTCAAGATTGCGACGGACCCGTTCGTCGGGCGCCTCGCTTTCCTGAGGGTCTATTCCGGAAGGATCGACTCCGGCTCCTACGTCCACAACACCCGCACCGGCAAGAACGAAAGGATCTCCCGACTCTACCAGATGCACTCCAACCACCAGAATCCCATCGATTTTGTCGAGGCCGGAGACATCTGCGCAGCCGTCGGTTTCAAGGACCTCCGCACAGGCGACACCGTCTGTGACGAGACCCACCCTATCGTTCTCGAGTCGATGGAGTTCCCCGACCCTGTGATCGGCATCGCGGTCGAGCCCAAGACCCAGCAGGATCTTGACAAGCTCGCGATTGCACTCGACAAGCTCTCCGAGGAGGATCCGACCTTTACGGTCCGCTCCGACAACGAGACCGGCCAGACCATCATCAGCGGCATGGGCGAGCTTCACCTCGACATCATCGTCGATCGGCTCCGCCGCGAGTTCGGCGTGGACATCAACCAGGGAGCCCCGCAGGTCAACTACAAGGAGACCATCACCGGCAGCGTCCAGCTCCGTGAGGTCTTCAAGAAGCAGACCGGCGGCCGCGGTAAATTCGCGGACATCATCGTGGAGATTTCTCCCGCTGATGAAGGACACGTCGGCCTCCAGTTTGAGAACGAGGTCAAGGGCGGCAACGTACCCAAGGAATTCATCCCCTCCGTGGAGAAGGGATTCCAGGCCGCAATGGCCAACGGCGTACTTGCCGGCTATGAGGTGCCCTCGCTCAAGGTCAGGCTGCTCGACGGAAGCTACCACCCGGTAGATTCCGACCAGCTTTCCTTCGAGCTCGCAGCCAGGATGGCGTTCCGCCATGGCTGCCCCAAGGCACACCCCGTTCTCCTGGAGCCGATCATGTCCCTCGAAGTGGTGACTCCCGAAGACTACATGGGCGACATCGTCGGCGACCTCAACCGCCGCCGCGGCCAGATTGTCGCGATGGACTCCACCTCCAACGGAGCACGCATAGTGAAGGCGTTCGTCCCGCTCGCCGAGCAGTTCGGATACGTGACTGTCCTCAGGACACTCTCCTCCGGACGCGCGACCTCGACGATGACGTTCGACCACTATGCCGAGGTCCCTTCAAATATTGCCAAGGACATCGTCGAGAAGAGCGGCTACCGCCACTACTCCGACGATGAGTAATGTGAAAAAGTAAAAAGAATTACCAATATGAGCCAGAAAATCAGAATCAAACTCAAGTCTTTCGATCACGCCCTCGTGGACAAGTCCTCAGCGCGCATCGTTGACACGGTAAAATCCACAGGTGCAAAGGTCAATGGTCCCATTCCTCTTCCCACCTCCAAGAAGATTTTCACCGTCAACCGCTCGACCTTCGTCAACAAGAAGTCCCGCGAGCAGTTTGAGCTCGACTCCTACGTCCGTCTTCTTGACATCGACGACTCCAACGCGAAGACCGTCGATGCTCTCATGAAGCTCGAACTCCCCGCCGGTGTCGAGGTCGAAATCAAAGTCTGAGAATAAGTAAATTATTCTTATATTTGCAGGGCCGACGCCAGGCGCCGGCCCGCAAAAAGGGTCCCTTAGCTCAGTTGGTTAGAGCATCTGACTCATAATCAGGGGGTCGCAGGATCATGCCCTGCAGGGACCACAAAAAGCCACCGAGGTTTCGGTGGCTTTTTGTGTCCCTATATCTAACCCCCTGTCGCTGATGCGACATCCCCCTGTCAGGGGGAATGCCGGAACCTGCTTCGCAGAACCCGGGTGCCTCCGGTCGTCACTACGTTCCTCAACTCCGGCACGGCGGCTGACGCCGCCCTCGTCGCTTCGCTCCTCTAATTCCGTCCACGTTAGACCCACGTTTTTGTGGACGGATAACCCGTTTTCTTCGTTCCGTCCACGCCAGACCCACGTTTTTGTGGACGGACAGCCCGTTTTCTTCGTTCCGTCCACATTTGAGGGGTGTTTTTGTGGACGGCGGAACGTCTTCCTGCATGGGCGGGTGCAGAAAATGGCCGGTGGGGCCGGGGGCCGGAAGTCAGATTGTATTCAGCAGGGCGGTGAAGCGGTGGCGGATGTCGCCGAGGATGGAGCGCCAGTCCTTGAGGGTGCCGTCGAGGTTGTCGGAGACTGCCTTGAAGCAGTAGAAGGGCAGTCCTTTCGTGCGGCAGAAAAGGGCTGCCGCATACGCCTCCATATCAAAAAGGTCATATTTTCGGGAAAGCAGGGCCACCTGCTCCGGACTGAACGTCTGGGTGCTCATAAAGAAATCACCGGAGAACACCGAACAGCCCTCTCCCGGAAGATCGATACGGTCATAGACAAGGTCACAGCCTCCGTTTATGAAACTGCGGCAATCGAGGATCTCGCCGATGGGGTAGCGCGCGGAACCGGCGCTGCCGACGTTGAGCACGACCGGACGGTCGCCGGACCGGCCGTCGTACCACTCCACGAGGGCGTTGAACATCCTCATTTTACCCATCCCCGTGTACACGATGGGGAACGGGACATCGCTTTCCGAAAGCTCGTCACGGTCTGCCACGACGAGAACCACTTCCCGTCCTTTCAGCTCTTCCAATACTTTTTTGTCAACCATATGGTTCTTCACGCTATTTTCTATCGAAAAAACAGCCACGTCCATTCGACGCGGCTGTTTTTGTCGGAACCGACGGGTCGGAGACTAGAGGTTGTAGTCTGCGAACTCGATGTCGGTCTTGGCGCGCTCCTTGAGCTCGGCGTCCTCATAGGCCTTCTCGAGGTTGGCCTTGACTTCGCTTTCCTTGCCCTGGCGGGCAGCGATGATGGCGCGGAGGTAGGCGCACTTGGCAGGGCAGCAGCACTTGGCGTCGCACTCGTTGCCGAGAGCGGCAGCAGCCTGATCGAGCTTGCCGACGAGGATGTAGGCAAGAGCGGTGTTGTGCTGGCAGCCGGGAGCACCTGCGAGCTCGGAAGCAGCCTTGTCATACTTGCCGTTGAGGATGTCGATGGCGCCCTGGGAAGCCTTGGCTTCAGGAGTGCCGGACTCGGCGAAGTACTTCTCGGCAGCCTCGGTGTCGCCGTTGCGGAGGGCGATGACACCCTTGGTCGCCTTGGCGTCAGCGTCGTCCTTGGCGGTGGCGAGAACCTGCTCGGCCTCAGCCTTCTTGCCTTCGGACATATAGACGGCTGCGAGGTTGAGCTTGGCCCTGTTGCTGTCGAACTTGTCGATGGCCTGCTTGTAGATCCTTTCCTTCTCGGCGGGCTCATCTACGAGGGTCGCGGCGCGGAGGAGGGCTTCCTCATCGAGGGCGTCGATGTCGTCCTTGGAGAGCTGCTTGAGCTCATCGGCGGTGTAGTTCTGGTACTCGACGTTGGCGATGAGCCTGGAACGACGGAGACCGGGGAGAACCTCGCTCTTGAGGGTCGTGAAGACCTCGGACATGTTGCGGATCTCGCTCTCGCGGACGTTAGGATCGCTGTACATCGAGAGGACGCGGAGGATGAGGTCTTTGTCCTCGATGTTGGACTCGCCGACGAGCTGCTGGAAGCCGTCCCAGTCCTCGCCCTTGCTCTGGACGTCCGGAGCGGCGATGTCGTACTTCTTGGTGAGCTTGTTCCATGCCTTGTTTCCGGAATCGCCACGCTTTGCGGAAAGGGCGTCATTGAGCTCGACGGAGCCTTCAGGGGAAGCGTAAGCAATGATCTCGGTGCCGGTCACAGTCTTGCGATTGTTTCCCGCGATCTCATCGAGAGCGGCAAGGAAGTCCTTCATGCTCTGGCCCTTGAGCTCGCTGTTGCGAAGCTCGGCGCTGTTGTAGGCGAACTGGATCTGGCCTTCGGCGGTCGAAGGGATGACCTCCTGGTAGGAGTCAGCCTTGGAGCCGACGACGCCGCCCTGCTGGACGAGCATGTAGGTCGTGTTGACACCGTCGGCGACCTTCTTGGAAGGAAGCTCGGCAGTCTTGGTCTTCTTCTTGTTCATCGCGACGCCACGAAGCTCGAAGACGCTCTTCTCAACGCCCTTGACGTAGTCGAAGTGGATCTTTTCGGTCACGGTCTGGCCGTCCGGGGAAACCACTGTGTAGTTTTCCTTCACCTTGGGGCCCTGATAGTAGAGCTTCTCGCCGACAACCTCGCCGCCGTCATAGACGAGCACGGGGGTGACTTCGAGGATGGCCTTGGGGTTGAAGTAGTCGGCCGGATAGGTGACGGTCACGGTCGCGTCGATGCTGCCGGCGATGCACTCAAGCACCTGCGGGTCGCACTTGACGATGACGTTTTCAGCCTGCTCCTGCATCTTCTTGAGAGGAGAGCATCCGAATGCAGCGACAAGGAGAGTCGCGGCAAGGATTATTCTGAGAGTGTTTTTCATAAAATTTTATGGTTTTGTTGAATTTTCCTGTTCAGATTGCAAATATATAAATAATTTTTGCATATCACGCAAGGAAGCGCAAGGTTTTGGGTATTTTTTCGCCAGTATTGATTATCTTTGCGTCACTATGGATACACAGGAGCTACAGAGACTCAAGAATAAATACGATATAATCGGCAACAATCCGGCCCTCAACAGGGCCCTCGAGACGGCTGTAAAGTTCGCCCCGACGGACCTCACGGTGCTCATAACGGGCGAAAGCGGCGTCGGCAAGGAGAACATTTCCAGGATAATCCACCAGTACGGAATCCGCCGTGGCGGCAAATTCTTCGCCGTCAACTACGGCGCCATTCCCGAAGGGACCATCGACTCGGAGCTCTTCGGCCACGTGAGAGGCGCATACACCGGCGCGATTGAGACGCGCGCCGGCTATTTTGAGGAGGCCGACGGCGGGACCCTTTTCCTGGACGAGATAGCGGAGCTCCCCCTCGCCTCGCAGGCGAAGCTCCTGCGCGTCCTCCAGTCGGGCGAATACATCAAGGTCGGCTCCGCCAAAGTTGAGCACACGGATGTCCGCGTCATCGCGGCGACCAATATCGACCTCGCGTATGCCGTCAGCCGCGGCAAGTTCCGCGAGGACCTCTACTACCGCCTCTGCGCTGCCCAGATCCGCGTCCCGTCGCTACGCGACCGCAAAGATGATATCTACCTGTTGTTCAGGAAGTTCACGTCCGATTTCTCCGAGAAATACGGCATGTGCAAGATATCCCTCACCCACGACGCCATCGAGCTCATACGTTCCTACCGCTGGCCCGGCAACATCCGCCAGCTGATGAACTTCACCCAGACCGTCACCGCCCTCGAGTCGGTCAAGGTTACCCCGGTCTCCGGCCGCATCGAGCTCGACGCGGCGGCCATTGCGCCCTATATGCCAAAGGAAGAGCTGAATCTTCCGGCAAAATTCACGGGCGAAGGCGCCGGCGAGGGGATCTCGCCGAACGAGAAGCAGGCCATCTACAAAGCCCTGATCGACCTCAAGAGGGAGATAGACGATCTGCGCCGCGAGGTTGAGCGCGGCGGTGCTCCCGCCCCGCAGCTGCCGGTCCGGGAAGAGGCCGAATGGCAGGACCACGACGAGCCGGAGGAGCAGATTCCCTCCGAGCCGGAGGATCTCTCCTGGAAAAAGAACGAGGACGACCTCATACGCAAAGCCCTCGACAAGTGGGGTGGAAACCGCAAGATGGCCGCGCAGGAGCTCGGCATGTCGGAGCGCACCCTTTACCGCAAGCTCCCCCCGGAGTATAAAACAAAGAAACAGTGATGAAAAGATTCCTGCCCGTCATCGCCGCGGCCCTTATCCTTTCTTCCTGCGGCATCTACTCTTTCTCCGGCACCTCCATCCAGCCGGACGTCAAGACCATCCACATACCCTATGTGGAATACAAGGCCCTCACGGTGAATCCTTCCCTGAGCAACCTTCTGACAGAGGCGCTCAAGGACAAGTTCCGCAAACTGACAAGGCTTGAGGAAGTTGACCTCGATGCGGACCTCGACCTCGTCTGCGAGATTACGGGTTACGACGTCAGGGCGACCGCTGTGACCGCCCAGGAAGTCGCGGCCCAGAACCGCCTCACGGTGACGGTCAAAGCCGTGTTCACCAACCACAAATATCCGGAAGAGGACGTCGATAAGCAGTTCTCCGCCTACGCCGACTACGACTCGACCCAGTCGCTCGAGTCGGTCCAGGGGGCGCTCTGCGACGAGATCGTCGAAAAACTCTGCGAGGACATCTTCAACGCGACAGTCGCCCAATGGTAAAGGACAGGATTGACATAAAGGCCCTCAATATGGAGGAGCTCGCCGGCGTCGTGGACCTGTACCCCTGGTACGCAGGCGCGCGGCTGGAGCTCTGCCGCCGTATGTCCGCCCTCGGCGACGGCTCGTGGGGCGAAGACCGCTACGTGGAAGCGGCCCTTTTCGTGCGTAACCGCCGTGCGGTTTATGATATAATGCACTCAGGCAGTGCATCTTCCATCTCTGATTCGCAGGTCCACGACCTAGTAGCCTCCTACCTTGCCGCAGAAAAGGTGGAGGTGCCCCGCAAGGAGGAAAAGAAGGTCCGGCGCGCGGCCGTCGGCGGCGACTATTTCTCTGAGGAAGACTACAGCAAGGTTAGAAACGCCCCGGAAGCGAAGGGCATCAAAGCGCGCCCGGACAAGGACGCGCCCGCCGTGCCGGTTTCGACGGGAGAAGTCAGCATGGACGATTTCTGCACCGAGACCCTTGCCGAAATCTATCTCGAGCAGGGCTATCCGGAGGAGGCACGCCGCATTTATTCGAAACTAATGTTGTTTTATCCGGAAAAAAGTGCTTACTTTGCATCCCTTATCGAAAAACTGAAGTAAAAATATATGAACTGGCTTTTTACATTACTTGTCGTTCTTATCGTTATCGCAAGTATTCTCCTTACGGTTGTAGTCCTTCTCCAGAACGGGAAAGACGGTGGTCTCGCGACCAACTTCACCTCCGCAAACCAGGCCCTCGGCGTACGTGCGGCCGCTTCCCTGCTTGAAAAAGCGACCTGGGGACTCGTGGCGTTCATCCTCGTGCTCTCCATCCTCTCCACCTTCGCCCTCAGGGGCAACGCGGAAGGGAACACTTCCGACGAGCTCAACACTGAGATCGTCAATGCGACCGAGGCTGAAGCTCCCGCTTTCCCCGTCCCCCAGGCCGATCCTTCTGTTCCTCAGGAAGCCCCTGCGGAGCCCTCGGCCGAGTAGGACTGACAATTTGTCAGTTCCGAAAGGAAGGAATATATTTTGACCGTATATGTCCGTCCCCATAAACCGGGGGCGGACATTTATTATGGAAAACAGCAACAATTCATTCCTTTCAAGATTCGCGATCAATCTCAACGAGCGGGCCTCGGGAGGCAAGCTCGATCCAGTCATCGGAAGGGACGAGGAGATCCGAAGGGTCCTCCAGATCCTCTCCCGCAGAACCAAGAACAACCCTATCCTCGTCGGGGAGCCTGGCGTCGGCAAGACGGCCATCTCCGAAGGGATAGCGCAGAAAATAGTCGCCGGCAGCGTTCCGGAAAACCTTCTGTCAAAGACAGTTTATTCCCTCGATATGGGCGCCCTGATCGCAGGTGCGAAATACCAGGGAGAGTTTGAGGAACGCCTCAAGGGCGTCGTCAAGGAGGTTGTCGATAGCGCCGGCGAGATTATCCTTTTCATCGATGAGATTCATACCCTCGTCGGCGCCGGCCGTTCCTCCGGCGCTATGGACGCGTCGAACATCCTGAAGCCGGCCCTCGCCCGCGGCGAGCTCCGCACCATCGGCTCGACCACTCTCGACGAGTACCAGAAGTACTTCGAGACCGACAAGGCCCTGGAGAGGCGTTTCCAGATGGTGATGGTCGATGAGCCGACCCCGGCAGAATCGATATCCATCCTCCGTGGCCTCAAGGAGAGGTACGAGAACCACCACAGGGTCCGCATCGAGGACGACGCGCTTATCGCGGCCGTCAACCTTTCCCACAGGTACATCACCAACCGTTTCCTGCCGGACAAGGCCATCGACCTTATCGACGAGGCGGCCTCCCGCCTGCGTCTGGAAATGAACTCCGTGCCGGAGCCCATCGACGACCTCAACAACCGTATCCGCCAGATCGAGATAGAAAAAGAGGCCATCAAGAGGGAGGGTGCTTCGCTCAAGCTCGAAAAGCTCGAGAGCGAGCTGAAGGACCTTCAGGCAAAGCACAAGGAGCTCACCGACCGGTGGAACAAAGAGAAGGGTATCCTCTCCGACCTCCAGACCGCCCGCCAGCAGATCGAGGACTATAAGATTCAGGCGCAGGCGGCTGAGCGTGCGGGCGACTACGGCAAGGTCGCCGAGCTGCGCTACGGCAAGATTTCCGCCGCACAGAAGCGCATCGACGAGCTGACCGCCGCGGCCGCGGAGATCTCCGATCCGCTCGTCACCGAAGCGGTGACCCCGGAGGACATCGCCGAAATCGTGGCCAAATGGACAGGCATACCCGTGAAGAAAATGCTTGAGAGCGAGAAAGAGAAGCTCCTCCGGATGGAGGACGAACTCCACAAGAGGGTCGTCGGCCAGGACGAGGCCATCCGCGCCGTCTCCGACGCCGTAAGGCGCTCAAGGGCAGGACTTTCCAACGAGAAGCGCCCTATCGGCTCGTTCCTCTTCATGGGCACGACCGGCGTCGGTAAGACCGAGCTTGCGAAGGCCCTCGCCGAGTTCCTGTTCAACGACGAGAACATGATGACCCGTATCGACATGAGCGAGTACCAGGAGCGGCACACCGTCTCCCGCCTTGTCGGCGCGCCTCCGGGCTACGTCGGCTACGACGAGGGCGGCCAGCTCACCGAAGCGGTGAGGCGCAAGCCCTACTCCGTGATCCTGCTCGATGAGATCGAGAAGGCTCACCCCGACGTCTTCAACGTCCTTCTCCAGGTACTCGACGACGGCCGTCTCACCGATAACAAGGGCCGCACGGTCGATTTCAAGAACACTATCCTTATAATGACCTCCAACGCCGGTTCCGATATTATCCAGAGCTACATGGAGAAGCTCCCGAAGGAGTCGTCAGACCCCGTGAAGCAGCTCGAAGTCATAGCGGAAAGGCGCCGGCTGCTCGATGAGTGCCGCGACAAGGTGGTCGAGGCCCTCAAGCTCAGCGTCCGCCCGGAGTTCCTCAACAGGATCGACGAGATCATCATGTTCGACCCTCTGACGAAGTCCGACATACGTGAGATAGTCCACATCCAGATGAAGGAGCTCCAGGACCGTCTCGCCGGCAGTGGCGTGACCCTCACCTTCACCGAGGCCTTCGAGGACTACATGACCGACGCCGGCTACGACCCGTCCTACGGCGCCCGTCCGGTCAAGCGCGTCATGCAGCGCGAACTGGTCAACCTTCTAGCCAAGTCCGTCCTCGACGGCACCATACGCAAAGAGTCGACCGTCAAAGTGGACGCAGCCAGCGGCCGGATAGTGCTATCGAACTAAAAAAGCAGCCGCTGGAATGCGGCTGCTTTTTTTTATGGAGCTGAATTCCCTATTAGAGTCTAGGGCGAACAAAATCGTCCATCCGCTTGGCAGAACCGACGTAGTCGATTTTTACTTTCGCTCCGGACTTGGTCGTGCCGTTCAGCCGGAACACAACACTGTTATTATCCATATTGACGCTGAGGAAAATCGTGCCCTCGGTAAATCCTGAATTATCTGTCTCCTGGCTAAAAAGCAAAGTTCTGGTCCCTCCATAGAACCCCCATTCATCAGAATTCAAGGATTCTGTAAGGGCGTGTTCTACACCACAGAAAGATTTGCCCAAGTCAATATAAGCCCAGTTGCTGTTTTCGCGATTCGAAAAAACATCCTCGTCGGAGAAACAGACATCGAAGCCTTCAAATTCCTCATCATAATAATACCAGGCGTGATAGAGGTTGGAGGAACCGGCCTCCTCGGCATTCTCCGATTCGACTTTCCAGAAGCCGACACCAGTGTCCTTCTTGTTGTTCTTGTTGCAGGAGACAGCTCCCATCGCAATCCCCAGCACCGCCAGGACCACGAAAATGCGTGTGATAAGTTTAGTCATATCAGTTAAATTTTAAATTTATCGCCCGAAAGATACGTCATTTTCCCGACAGAAGCAACTTCACCTTTACATGGCAGCCGCGCCGATAATGAGTGACGCGCTGGGCGTAGCCTTCGTACTCGATCTTGATGCCGGAGCTGGTTCCATCATATAATCAGTCGTTTTTTATTTGCGGACAGAACTGGATGGCGGTCCAGGTGCCGAGGCGGGACTCGTCGGGGCCGGAGCCGCGGCGGAGCTGGTTGGCGAGGCGCTTCACGACGCCGTCGCGGTGATCCTCCGGGGCGAGGCCCATCCAGAGGGCGAGGGTGAGTACGTCGGCGCCGCCGTTGGAGAAGCGGTCCTCGGCATAGACAAAGTGCTTGTCGAGGATGCGCTCGCGTAGGGCGGCGGCCTTTTCTAGGTAGGCGGAGCCGTCCTGGCCGAGGATGCGGGAGAACTTCGCCATCAGCAGGTTGTCGTAGTAGTAGAAACATGTCGCCGTGTAGGCCGACGGCCACTCCTCGCGGTCGGGGAGCCAGCTGACGATGGTCCCGCGTGCAACAGTCCCGTCGGGCTTCTCGTATTCGGCAACCTTTACAAGGAAATCGCGGAAGACAGGATAGAAGCGCCTAATCAGGTCGGTGTCGCCGGTGCGCTCGTAGATAATGTCGGCGAGGATAAACGGCGGGATATCGGAAAACGATAACGCCACTTCCTCAAGATGCAGCACGTCGCTGGTCTCGCCTCTCTCAATCTTAAGGAGATAATCCTCCGACGGGATCTCTCCCGACTTCCATGCACCGGTCACCGCAAGGGGCTTTGAAAGATAAGCCCCGTCCCAGAGGCGGTCCGTCGAGACTATGTCCCTGCTGCCGTCCCGGTACAGGAGATGGAGCTCCGCCATAACGGGGGCTTCGGAGTGAATCACAATGCGGTTGCGTTTCTTTTTCAGCCTGCCGGTCACATCAATGACGCTGTAAAGCGACTTATACGGCGAAAAACACTCCTCGTGGATACGGCCCCTTTTCATACGGCGGTTGGTGTTTATCCACACGGCCGGAATCTCCTCGGCGGAGACGTAGAGGAGGGCTTTCCTGAGACCTCGCGCCACCCTGAAACTGCGGGCCGTCTCTCCGGTGATCCACTCACCGGAAGCGTCGGATCCGCTGAAAAGCCCCGTAGAGAACCGCGCGACGGGTGACACGCGGCTGCGCTTCCCGTCCGCATCAAACGTCTCGACCCTCCAGTAGTACTTATGGAACGGCACCAGCACGCTGTCGAGGCGGACCTTCGTGGCCGCGGTCTCACCCGAATCCCAGACATCAGGGTTCTTCAGAAGCCGGCGGGACGATGCCACCGAAACCCTTGCCGTCGCGTAGTCATGTTTACTGCTCCAAACCAGGCGCGGGTCCGGACGGTCGATGCATGACGGCTCCTCCAGATACTCGCAGCGCATGTCGCCTATCCCGCTCCATAGGGAGCAGGAAGAAAGCGCAAGGGCGAGGAGCAGGGGCCGGAATCTCATCAGAACGCGTATATAATAATATAGGTAAACATCACCACGCTGGCGATCAGCTTGAACCCCGTGGAAAGGAGGAAGCCGAGGAAGGCGTTCCATGCAGCCGGAATGGCCTTCTCTGTGAAGCCGCTATGGATGAACTCACCGGCGAAGGCACCGATGGCGACCCCGAGGATAATCCCCCACGGCGGGAAGAACAGCATGCCGACAATGGAGCCGACGAGCGCGCCGGCCGAGGCCGATTTGCTCGCTCCCCCCTTCTTGGCGAACAGCGCCGGCACTATGTAATCCAGCGCCGTCACCACTATCGTCACGACTAGCATAATGATAAGCAGCGTCAGGGACATAGGCGACCCGTCGCCTCCCGTCCCCTTGCCCCACAGGAAGATGACGAGCATCCCGAGCCAGCCGAACGGCGGGCCGGGCAGCACCGGGAGGAAACTGCCGATGATGCCGAGAAGGCCGAGGACGATAGCGATTATTATGATTACTACGTTCATTCTCCGTAGAGGTATTTGTGCTGGGCGGGGGTGAGCGAGTCGATGGCGATGCCCCAGTCGTCGAGCTTCATGCGCGCGACGGCGGCATCGATCTCTTCAGGGACGTTATTGAGCATCCTGTGAGGCTCGCGAACCATAGTCTTCCTGTTATCCACCAGGTACTTGGCACTGAGAGCCTGGATAGCGAAGGACATATCCATTATCTCCGCGGGATGGCCGTCGCCGGCGGCGAGGTTTACAAGGCGTCCTTCGGCGATGATGTAGATGGTCCTGCCGTTCTCGAGAACGAATCCCTCGATATTGTTCCTCGCAGGGAAAGCCTTCACGGCCATCTTCCGGAGGTCCGCCACGGCGACCTCGACGTCGAAGTGGCCGGCGTTGCAGCAGATGGCCCCGTCCTTCATCAGGATGAAGTCCTCCGGGGTAATTACGTCGTTGCAGCCGGTCACGGTCACGAACATATCGCCGAGCGGCGCGGCCTGCCTCATCGTCATCACCCGGAAGCCGTCCATCACGGCTTCCATCGCCTTCACCGGATCGACCTCGGTCACGACAACCTTGGCGCCGAGGCCCTTGGCCCTCATCGCGACGCCCTTGCCGCACCAGCCGTAGCCCGCCACCACGACGGTCTTGCCGGCGACGATAAGGTTCGTCGTCCGGTCAATGCCGTCCCAGACGCTCTGGCCGGTGCCGTAGCGGTTGTCGAAGAAATGCTTGCAGGCAGCATCGTTGACGAGCATCATCGGGAAGCGGAGCTCGCCGGCACGGTCCATCGCCTGGAGGCGAAGGATGCCGGTCGTCGTCTCCTCGCATCCGCCGATGACCTTCGACACAAGCTCAGGGTACTCCCTGTGGATACAGGTCACGAGGTCTCCACCGTCGTCTATTATGATGTCCGGTCCCACGGAAACAACTTTGCGTATGCCGGCTTCATACTCTTCCTGAGTCGCGCCATGGACTGCAAAGACGTTGAGCCCCTCGCTGGCGAGGGCCGCAGCGACGTCGTCCTGGGTCGAAAGCGGATTGCTGCCGGTCACCCACATGTCGGCGCCACCGGAAGCGAGCACCTCGCAAAGGTGTGCGGTCTTGGCTTCAAGGTGGACAGACAGGGCTATTTTGAGACCCTTGAAAGGCTTTGTCTTCATAAACTCCTTTTCGAGGGCATCGAGCAGCGGCATGTGGCGCCGGACCCACTCGATTTTGAGCTCGCCGGAGGGGGCGAGTGAAATATCACGTACTTCGTACATATTCGGTATAATCTTGGAAAGACAAAGTTAGTCAAAAAATACTTAACTTTGTGAGACTGCAACCCTTGAAAGGTATGAAAAGAGCACTATTGACACTGTCCCTTCTCGTCGCGTTCGCCCTTGCGTACGCTTCCGAGCGCGAAGTTATATGGCCCAAAGGCAAGATGCCTGATCCCCAGGATCACCAGTTCGCAGCAATGACCGACGAAAGCGAGGCCGAAGGGTTCAAACCGGAAAAGCACAGGACAGCCTATATCGAATGGTACGACGCCCCGTCAAACCCCAACGGCGCATGCATGATCCTCATCTCCGGCGGCGGATACAACAACTGCTGTGACGTTAAGCTCATAAAGCGCTGGAGGGAGACCTTCACTGCCCTCGGCTACCAGTGCGTCAATTTCGTCTATAGGACTCCCCGTCCGGAAGGGCTTCCCTACTACAAGAGCGCCTGGGAAGACGGCCAGAGGGCTGTCAGGGTTATCCGCAGTCAGGCAGCAAAGCGCGGTTTCGACCCGGAGAAGATCGGCGCGATCGGGATGTCCGCCGGCGCCCACCTCAGCCTTCTCCTTGCGACAAGTTCCGAAACGCCGGCCTACGACCCCATAGACAAGTTCGACAAGCTCCCCTGCAACATCTCATGGGCTATCCTCAACTCCCCTGCGTATGTACTTACCGACGGTCTCGGCGGAAGGAACACCCGCGAGGGCTATGGCCCGGATGTCAAGATTGACAGCGTCTTCCGTTTTGACTCCAAGACCTGTCCGGTGTGTTTCCTTCACGGAGGGATTGACCCGTATTCCCCTAACGGATCCACCATGGCCTACAGGGAATTACGCAAAAGGGGCATCCCGGCGGAGGTCCACCTCTATGCCGACAAAGGCCACAAATCCCTCGGCCTTGATGAGGCCGTCGAGTTTATGGCCCAGATGCAGTTCGCCTCGACCCTTGCTCCGGAGGAAAAGCTCATGGACCGCTTCCCCTCTGACGACGACAGGGAAAAGGTCGTAAAAGAGCCGGTCTGGCCGGAAGGAAAGATGCCCAATCCCCAGGAGGGCCAGTGCGAGCCTTATATCGAATGGCACTTCCCCAAGGTCCTGAAGACCACGGCAATCCAGATCATCTACTCCGGCGGAAGCTATAAAAATAACAATCCGGACGGCTTCGAAGTCGCCCCGGCGCGCCGGTACCTCAACGCGATGGGCATGACGGTCGTAACCCTCAAATATCGCACGCCCCGTCCGCTGCCCGAAAGCGGGCTTGCGAAGCACACGACGGCCTGGCAGGACCTCCAGCGGACGGTCCGCATCGTACGCAGTGAGGCCGCTTCCTACGGCCTCGATCCCGACAGGATCGGCATAATGGGAAGCTCCGCCGGCGGCCACCTGACCCTCATGGGCGTCACCTCCTCCCGCCACAAGTCCTACAAAGGATTTGACGAAATCGACAAGCTTCCCTGCAACGTCCAATGGGGAATCGGCATCTATCCTGCGTATTCGCTCACTGACAATGCCGATTTCCACGGACTCCACGGAGGCAACCTCGACGAGGATGTCCTGGTGCCCGATTTCAGCTTCGACCTCGACACGGCCCCGATGCTCTTCATCCACGGCGACGCTGACGTCTGGCCGTCGATGAATTCGGTCAAAATCTGGGAGAAAATGCGGGCGATGGGCGTCCAGTGCGAGCTCCACACACTCGCCCTGCGTCCCCACTGCTTCCAGCGCTCCGCCTCCCCGGGGACCGGCAGCTACACCTGGCTCGACCGCATCGGCGAATACGTAAAGACAATGGCAAAATTTGAATAATATGGGACTTCTTGATGGAAAAACGGCACTGATTACGGGTGCGTCGAGAGGGATTGGAAAGGCGATTGCGCTTAGGTTCGCCTCCGAGGGGGCGGACATTGCGTTTACGGATCTTGCCGTGGACGAGGCGGCCGAAGAGGTTATCGCCGAGGTCAGGGCGAAAGGTGTAAAGTGCGAGGCCTATGCCTCCAATGCAGCAGATTTTGCGCAGACGCAGGAGACCGTAGCGAAGGTCGTCGCCGACTTCGGGCGTATCGACATCCTCGTCAACAATGCCGGCATCACCCGTGACAGCCTGGTGATGCGCATGAGCGAAGAGCAGTGGGACGCCGTCATCGACGTCAACCTCAAATCCGCCTTCAACTTCATCCATGCCGTGGTCCCTGTGATGTCACGCGGTGGAGGCGGGAGCATCATCAATATGTCCTCGGTCGCAGGCCAGATGGGCAACCCCGGACAGGTCAACTACGCAGCCTCAAAGGCCGGACTCGTCGCGATGGCGAAGTCCGTGGCGAGGGAGATGGGTTCGCGCGGCATACGCGCCAACGCCATCGCCCCCGGATTTGTTATATCCGCGATGACCGACGCCCTCCCGGAAAAGGTCCGCGAAGAGTACATCGGAAGGATTCCGATGCACCGCGGCGGGACGCCGGATGAGATTGCCTCTGTGGCACTGTTCCTCGGAAGCGACCTCTCCTCCTACGTCTCCGGCCAGCTGATTGCCGTCAACGGCGCACTCTACACTTGATCATAACCGCGCTCCGGGCCCTCCGGGACCTGTTTTTCCCACGACACTGCCTAGTCTGCGGCTGCCCCCTTGGCGCCGCGGAGGATGACCTTTGCATCCCCTGCGCGGCAGACCTGCCCATGACACATATTTGGAAACTCCCCCATAACCCTTTGGCGGACAGGCTCAATTCCCGCATTGAAGCCCCCGGGGAATACTACGCCTATGCCGCGGCGCTTCTTATCTACAAATCAGGCTCTCCCTACAACAAAATCCCGCAGGCCCTCAAGTACGACTACAACAGGGGAGCGGGGCGCCGTTTTGCGAAAATGCTGGGGGAACGGCTGCGGGAGGCGGCCCACTTCGCGGACGTGGACCTCATAGTCCCCGTCCCGCTCCACTGGACCCGCAGGCTCCGCCGTGGCTACAATCAGGCGGAGGTACTCGCCCGCGGAGTCGGCCGCATCCTTGGAGCCCCCGTGGCCCCAGCCGCCCTAAAGCGGCGCAGGCGCACAAAGACGCAGACGCGCCTTTCCGTAGAAGAAAAGGCGCGCAACGTCGCTTCCGCTTTCCGGGCCGCCCCGGCGAGGCCGGGCGTCCGGCATATACTCCTTATAGACGATGTTTTCACGACCGGCGCTACTCTCAGGGCCTCCCTCGAGGCGCTCCGCAGGGTCTATCCTCTGCCCGTCCGGATCTCGGTCGCGACCCTGTCGGCCGTTATATAAAGTCGCGGAGTTCCTTCCAGGGCACCGTGACGGAGATGACTCCGAGATAGTACGCTCCGATCTCGTAGGGCTGGTAGTAATAGGTGATTCCTTTTTTACTGAGTTCAAAACAGCCGTTCGGCTCTATATCCTTGACAAAGAGGCTCTCGTAATCGTCGGAATCCTCCGGGAAGACATCCTTGAGGTGCTTCCGGAGCCCCTCGGTCAACGCCTCCTCGTAGCCCTCGGAGAAAATCTCCACCTCCGTCACGGGGTCGCCCGTCCTGACGGAAAGGACTATCGGAGACAGGCCCTGCACGCCGTGGACGCCGCCGGAATAGGTGTAGTATTCAGTAATATATGTAAGGAAATCCCTCCAGCGGCAGCTGAAATAGCCATAGGTGTTGTTCTCCCAGCAGTAGAACTCCTCGGCTTCGCCGGCGGAGAGTTTCTCCTTGTCCGCAAACCAGAACTCAAGGTTCTCACTGCGGTAGGTGTCTTCGAGGGTGGCCACGAACGAATCGACCGTCGTCTTCACATCCGACGGCTCGGCGTCCAGGTCGAGCGCGAAGGCGAGGATATTCGCCGTCATCTTGGTGAGGACGCTGTCCGGAAGGCCCTTAACGGGATAGTCGAGGGAAATGTCTATCGACAGGTCGGGCTTTTCAACCCCTTCCTCGAGCGGATAGCCGATGGTCACGGCATAGTTTTCAGTGGCGGGGAGTCTTGAGCACCCGGCCGCGACAAGCGCTGCCGCCGCGATTGCTAAAAGGATCTTTTTCATATAGTTGTAATGGGTATTTTTCCTGCGTTGCACCTGCCGCGGCGGAGCCCGTCGCTCCTGGCCTTGAGGATCAGGCGGCCTTTCGGACGAAGGATTACGGATGCGAGACCGTGGAAGGCCTTGATCGATGTGTTTGAGAACGGCTCGAGGGCGGTCGGATCACCGGCGTCCGTCGCCACAATCTCTCCCTTTCCCTTCACGGAAAATTCAATGATATTGTCGGCGTCCGGGCATAGCCTGCCGCGGCGGTCCACGATGGCGGCCGTCACGAAGACGAGGTCCCCGTAGCGCTCCTCCGCCGTCAATACTATCCTCTTCGGCTCCCCTGCCGTCTCGACCTTGTCCTCCGCCCAAATTGCGCCGTCTTTCCAGACCACTACGGACACTGTCCCAGGCTCATAGACGGTCTCGTCCCAGCGCAGCCTGTACTGCCCCGGCCCCTTCTCCCGGACGCCCTGCGAAACGCCGTTGATAAACAACTCGCCGCGGTCGCCGGAAGTGTAAACGTGGACCGGAGTCACCTCGCCTTCGCGGCCCGGCCAGGTCCAGTGGGGAAGGATATGGGCCGACGGGAGCTCCGGACGCCAGCGGGCCTGGTACAGCCAGAACCTGTCCTTGGGGAAGCCCGCAAGATCGAAGATGCCGAAATAAGAGCTCCGGGAAGGTGATTTTATCTTCCCGAGCTCCTCGAGCTGCTTCTCGGCCTTCGCCCGCTCGACCGGGTCGTGGAAATTCGTGAGGACTGTGACATCCGAATTGTAGGGCGTAGGCTCTCCCAGGTAGTCAAAGCCGGTCCAGACGAACTCGCCGGCGCACTCCGGGACCTGGTCCTCGAAGCCCCACTCGTAGTCGGGGCACGAGGCCCACCACGGAGCGTAGAGGTCATAGGAGCTCATCTGGAAATCCGCCTGCCCGCCGCTCTTGTCGTCGGTCACGGGGAAGACGTAGAATCCTCTCGTAGAAATAGTTGACGCCGTCTCGCTGCCGTAGAACGGCTTGCCTGGATTAGCCTTGCGGAAGGCTTCGTAGGCGTGGGGCTTGTAATTGAAGCCATAGACATCGGTGGTGAAGCGCCAGTCGGTCTCCGAGGCCCAGAGGTTGTCGTTGCCGCTGGTCGTCCTCCTCGACGGATCGAGGCGGTGGCATAGCACAGAGAGCTCCGCAGCGATGTGATATTTGTCCGGGTATCCCTGCTCTCCCACCTCGTTGCCGATGCTCCAGAGGATCACGGAAGGGTGATTACGATCCCTGAGGATCATGTCGGTGAGGTCCTTCTCGCCCCACTCGTCGAAGAGGGTCGCATAGCCGTTGGGGCGCTTGGGGACAGTCCATGTGTCGGTCAGCTCGTCGATGACGAGGAAACCGAGACGGTCGCAGAGGTCGAGCAGCTCCGGGGCCGGCGGGTTGTGGGCGCTGCGGATTGCGTTGCAGCCCATCTCCTTGAGTTTGAGGAGCCTGCGGATCCACGCACCCTCATTCCAGGCCGCGCCGAGAGCGCCGGCATCGTGGTGGAGGCACACTCCCTTGAGGAAGGTCTTCTCGCCGTTGAGGTAGAAACCGTCTGGCTTAAACTTTGCGTCCCGAAGCCCAACCGGTACAGACACCGTCTCGCTGCCGAGCGGGGTAGTCACCTTGACCTCCAGGTCATAGAGCACGGGGGATTCCGGACTCCATTTATTCGGGTTCTTGATAAAAAAGCCGAACTCCTTGCTTTCCCCGTCAGCGACCTTTACATCTTCAATCGTCTGGGTGCCAATAACTTTGCCGTCCAGCGAAAGGGTCGCCTCCAGCGCCCCGGACGAGTCGCCACGGAAGCTGGTCTTTACGAAAACGGCGGCACTCCCGGCCGTCACGGAAACGCCATATTGAGCAAATCCGGCCTTGGGAGCTTTGACGAGATAGACATTTCTATATATTCCACCGCCGGGATACCAGCGGCTGGAATCATCGGGATTGACGACCTTTACCGCTATCAAGTTCGAGCCCTCCTTCAGGAAAGGGGTAAGGACGGCGCGGAAGGAGCTGTATCCATAAGGCCGCCTGCAGACGGGCTGCCCGTTGCAGAACACCTCCGCACCGGACATGACGCCGCCGAAGTCGAGGAAAACCTCGCCCTGAAGGTCTTCTGCGCTGACCTCCAGGCTCTTGCGGTACCAGGCGGTCCCCATCCAGGGAAGTTTGCCCGTGCTGCCGTCGGCGTCTATGTCGAAAGGACCCTCCACTCCCCAGTCGTGGGGGAGGTCAAGAGTCCTCCACTGAGCCTCTTCCGCAGGCTGTTCCTCGCCTTTGAAGAACTGCCAGAGTGAATTGAAGGGAGTTATTTGCAGCAGCGACAGCGCGGCGGCGACAAGAAGTGCGTTCATCGTTTGGGGATTTCGAAGACAGAATCTGCGGGTTTACGGGTGACGATGTCGGACATCGTGTAGGTGTTGACGGTGCCGGAGAACTCCTCCATCACGAGCACCACCGGCAGGCAGTCGCTCTTGCGATAGGTCACGCTGATGCGGGAATACCCCCTCGCGGCCTTCTTTTTGGCCGACACGGTCACGACGTAATTTTTGGCTTCCTCGGTCACCGTGAGGGTCCCGTCGTTCTCCTTCGCCACATCGCGCATCTTGCCGCGGATGCTGTAAAGCAGGGAGTTGCGGAGAATACCCATCGCAGGGGTCTTCACACAGTCGAAAGTGTTGCCCACGTCGCTTCCGCGCCTGATATACATCATCTTGCCGTTGACGAGGGTGAGGTCCGTCGCCGGGGTCGTGTACTGCATGCGCAGCTTCTCCGGAGGCACGAAATACATCGTCCCTTCCATATTGATGGTCTTGCCGGAAGCCTTTATGAAGCGGGACTGGTCGAAATGGCTCTGGGCGGCGGCAAGCGCCGCATTGGTCTTCTCTATCTTGTCGAGGATCTCTGTGTCCGAAGCCGCGGATGCTGCGAGGGGGAGAAGTGCGACAGAGAGTATAAGGAAAATTCTTTTCATGCCTTAGAAGTTGAAAGTCAGGCCCATACCGCCCGACTGCGTCTGGCCGAAATCGAAGTAGGCCTGCTGGGGAGCTCCGAGCGAGTTGCAGTAATTGACGGTCTTGCGGAAGCCGCGGTCGCCGACGCACATCAGCACGACGCCCGTGATGGTCATCGCGGAAGTCGCGATGCTGATGTAGCCCGGGATCTGGGCCTCCTTGCTCATATTGGACCACATCTCATCGACCGCATCGCCGCCGAACGGGGCCACGAAAACAGTCCCTATAAGGGCAGCCATGAAATAGACGCCGCCCCAGCAGAAGCATATCGTAGAGCCTGTTACACCTCCGCAGAGGAGGCCGAGGCCGGTCCAGAATTCGGTGTTATACTTGTCCCATTTGGGGTTGAGGTCCTCCCCTGCAATGTTGGAGAGCAGGGAACGGCGTGCGTCGGAGGGAAGCTTGTATCCGTCTATCGCGATGGTCGTGCCCTTCTTCACAAGGGCGCCGGGAACCCAGTTGACACTCCCGTCTTCATTCATGATACCGACAGGTATCTCTTTGTCTTTTTTAGGGTCCTCCGCAAACGCCGACAGGCCGACGAGAAGGACCGATGCAATCAGTAAAACAATCTTTCTCATAATCTTTCACATTTTATGCAGCGGGTGCTCCCGGCTGCATATTCGATGCCAGACAAAAATAGTAATTTTTAAGGAATATGATTATATTTGCCGTTAGCGCAACTCCGGCGGCGCACGCGAAACGTTAAACCATAACCATTTATACCATGACCATCATCATCACAGTCGTTGTCATCGCTGTTGTAGTCATCCTCATCCTCTGGGGCATCAGCGTGCAGAACAAGCTTGTCAAGGCCGACGAGCTCTCCAAGAACGCTCTCCGCCAGATCAACGTCCAGCAGATGAGCCGTTACGACGCCATCAAGGCCCTCGTCAAGCTGACCCGTGAGTACTCGGCCCACGAGAGCGACACCCTCAAGGGCGTCATCGAGGCCCGCAAAGTGACCTCCAGCGCCTCGCCGACCGTCGAGGACATCCAGAGAAACGAGCAGAACCTCCGCGCCATTACCGCCCAGATCAGCGCCGTCGCCGAGCAGTATCCCGACCTCAAGGCCAACCAGGTCTATCTGCAGACAATGAACGACATCAAGGGCTACGAAGAGAACGTCCGCCTCTCCAGGATGACCTTCAACGACACCGTGACGAAGTTCAACAACCTCGCCCGCATGTTCCCCGGCTCCATCATCGCCGGCATGCTCGGCTTCCCTCCGAAGGAGTACCTCGCAGAGGACACCTCGAAGGCCGACTTTCCAGATTTTTAGCAGTTCCATGCGGCGGTTCCTTTCAAAGGCGGCGGCCCTGTCCGCCGTCCTTTTCGCCTGCCTGACGGTCTCCGCCCAGGAGATACGCTCCGTGCGTACCCTCTGCGAGCTTTACGCCGACGGCTCGGCTGACGTCTCCCAAATCTGGGACGTCAACGTCGTCTCCGGGACCGAATGGTACATCCCGATCGGGAACCTCGGAAAGATGACGGTCTCCGACCTCCACGTCTATGAGGGCGACGAAGAGTTCATATCCGAAGGCCGCTCGTGGGACACCCACCGCAGCCTCGTCGAAAAGGCGGGCCGCTGCGGCATCCTTGACAAGGGCTCCGACGGAGTGGAGCTCTGCTGGGGCCAGGGCAGCTACGGAGACCACGAATGGGTCGTGACCTATCACCTGACCGGCCTCGTCCAGTCCCTCAAGGACTGCGACGCCTTCAACTACATGTTCGTCAACCCGGGTCTCGTCGCGACGCCGCAGTACATCAACCTGTTCATTTCCAACGACACGGAAGGCCCGGCCTGGACGGAGGAGAACGTCCATTTCTGGAGCTTCGGCTACGAGGGCGAGTGCTGGCTCGAAGAGGACGGCATCGCCTTCGAGTCCGACGGGAACATTAAGCAGATGATCGCCCTCGTCCAGTTCGACAAGGGTCTCTTCTCCCCGACCGTAGAGCGCAACATCAAGTTCGAAAAGATGCGGAAGAAGGCCTTCAAGGGCAGTTCCTACGCATCCAAGGGAGGCGGGTTCCTGAGCGGGATGGACTTCGAAGGAGTTCTCACCATCCTTGCCGTCATAGCCATCGTCTTAGGCGCCATCTTTATGGGCCTGCGCGAAATTTTCCTCAAGGCGACGGGCGCCGTATATAAAGATAAGGTATTCGGCACTTCCAAATTCGACGGCTACTTCCGCGAGGCGCCGTTCGGAGGCAACCTTGCGGCGGGTTTCTACGTGTTCAACAACGCCTACCGCACCATTTTCCATCCTAACGCCGAAAAGGGCATCATAGGGGCTTACCTCCTCAAATGGGTAATGGAAGGCGTCCTGAAGCCCCTAAAGGATGAAAGCGGCAAAAAGACAAAGATTTCCTTCCAAATTATGGAAGGGGACGAGCCGCTGAGCTTCGAAGATTCCTGCGAGCAGGAGCTCTTCGCGATGGTCCGTTCCGCTTCCGGCGCCAACCTAATCCTCGAAGACAACGAGCTCGAGAATTGGGCGCGGATCAACTACAAGTCCTTCACTTCCTGGAAAGAGAGCGTCAACATGACCGGCTTCTCCAACAAGCTCCTCTTCGGCGAGTCCAGGACTCCCGAAGCCGAGCAGGAGGAGGCCCGCCGCGTCATCGAGTTCCGCAACTTCCTCAACGATTTCACCCTCGCCGCCGAGAGGGAAGTCCCGGAGGTCGGTCTGTGGAAAAACTACCTTGTCTTCGCGACCCTGTTCGGCATAGCCGACAAGGTCTCCGAAGCCATGAAGAAACTCTACCCGACAGACTTCGAGAAGTTCTCCAACGAGACTATCGGAGTCAATTCGGCTTATATGTATAACCTCGTCTGGTTCTCCAGCCGTCTCGGCGAGAACGCCTTCTCAAAGGCGGAAAGCGCCGAGGCAGAGGCAAGCGCGAAAGCCCGCGGCGGCGGTGGAGGCCGCACCTCCTTTGGCGGAGGAGGCGGTTTCTCCGGCGGCGGTTTTGGCGGCGGTTCAAGATAATTTATCGTTTAACAATAATTAATTATGAAAAAATCACTATTTATCGCTCTCGCGCTGGTCGCCATGCTCTCCAGCTGCGTCGTGTCAAAGAAAAACTACGACTCCCTGATGGCCGACTACACCGAGCTCCGGGAGAACCACCTGGGCCTCCAGGAGGAGTACGC
Source organism: Bacteroidales bacterium (assembly GCA_017534745.1). Taxonomy (GTDB): domain Bacteria; phylum Bacteroidota; class Bacteroidia; order Bacteroidales; family UBA932; genus Cryptobacteroides. The sequence goes on from JAFXVX010000002.1 coordinate 104,355, forward strand.
CTCGCAGAACGAGGAACTCTCCGACATCCTCAACTCCCTCGCCGATGTCTCGGGCCAGACGACCTCCCTCAAGCTGAATGTCGAGCAGGGCTCCGCCAAGGTGGACCAGGCTGCCGATATCCAGGAGCAGATCACCATAATCAAGGAGAAACTCGACTCCCTCGACGCTCTCCAGGAGAAGTCCAAGAAGACCAACGCCTACCTCCAGAAGACGATAAAGAACCTCAAGGAGGTCGTGGCTTCCCAGGAGGAGGAGATCACCAACCTCAAGGCTGAGATCGAAGCCAAGGACCAGACCATCCAGCACCAGGCTGCCGAGATCAAGGAGAAATCCGGCAAGATCGAGGAGCAGGCCGCCGACATCGAGGCTAAGAACGAGGAACTCAAGAGGCTCGTCGCCAAGCAGACCCAGATGATCTTCAACGCCGGCACAGTCCTCGAGGACATCGGCGATTCCGCCCCTGAGGTGAGCTGGAAGAAGAATAAGCAGAAGATGGCCAACATGAGGCTTTCCCTCTACAACGAGGCCATGACCAACTACAAGCAGGCGCAGTCCCAGGGCCATTCCGAGGCCGCCGCCCGCATCGCCGCCCTCGAAGAAAAGATCGCTGCCCTGAAGTAACCCGTCATTCCGGGCTTGACCCGGAATCTCCCCTTCAATTTTCCTCGACTTCCTTGTCATTCCGAGCGAAGTCGAGGAATCTCTTTTTTATTTGGTACAAAAAATGCATAAGCGGGGGTAAATCGTTAAACTTCGGAACCATGAAACATATTTCAAACCTCCTCGCAGCAGCTTTTGTAGCAGTTGCCACAGTGGCGGCCCCGCTTTCGGCCGCCGCCCAGCCGAGAGGCGCATCCGGGGGACACGGCAGTTCCTCCTTCAGCCATTCTTCCGGAGCCTCCCATCATTCAAGCTCACACTCATCATTTTCCGGTGGGTCGCATTCATCCTACTCGCGCCCTTCCGGTTCTTCTCACTCCTCATTCTCAAGCAGCAGTTCGCACTCGTCACCATCGCGGCCAAGTAGCAGCAGCTCGTCCTACTCCCGTCCCAGCGGCAGCAGTTCGCACTCGTCCTACTCCCGTCCCAGCGGCAGCAGTTCGCACTCGTCCTACTCAAGCTCCGGCAGCGTGAGCCGCCAGGCGCCTTCTTCCGCACATCACGGCGGAGGCTCGCCCAGCGTGACTCGTCAGGCACCGCCGTCCGCACACCACAGCGGAAGCTCGCCCAGCGTGACTCGTCAGGCACCGCCGTCCGCACACTATGGCGGAAGCCACTCCTCCGGCACCCCCTCGCGTCCTGCTCCTTCAGTTTCATCCTCACGCCCCTCGCCTTCAGCTCCGCACAACTACAGCGGCCATGGCGCAGTGACACCTTCCCGTCCGACGCCCTCGACACCACATAACAGCGGCCATGGCTCTGTGACACCCTCGGCGCCACATAACAGCGGCCATGGCAGCTACGCCCGCCAGCCGCAGTCGGCTCACCCCGGCGCCACGCATTCAAGGCCCGGCCCTTCAGCCGGCGGCACTCCTTCGCGCCCTGGACCGCTGTCCGCGCATCACGGCGGCTATGCCTCCAACGGCCACTCGCTCGGCAACAGCAGGCCGGAACCCGGCTCAGGCCACGGCGCAGTGAGGCCGGTTGACCGCGGCGGACAGCCCGGCATCGGCCGTGAAGGCCAGCCCGGGAGCCACTCTGCGGGCACGTCGCGGAGCAATCCGCACGTCGCCGGCGGCCCTGTCGCCCGTCCTTACGGACACGACGGTCGTGAGGTCGGCCACGGTCCCGGAGGTCCCGGTCACGGCGATCCAGGCCACGGCGGTCACGGCTTCGGCCCGGGTCACGGTCCTGGCGGCTCTCACCACGTAGGCCCCGAGCACCGCGATTTCATTGACCATGGTCACGCATCACGCTATTATCACGGTGGTCCCCACTATTTCGGTTACCGCGTGCGCGCACTGCCTCCGGGATATTCCCGTTATCGCTACTATGGCCGCGACTATTTCTTCCTCGACGGGATCTACTACAGATTCTGGGACGGTTTCTACCACATCTGCAGGCCGCCGTTCGGAATAGTCACAGCAGCGATCGACGCGGCGCTGATGTCGCTGGTCAGGTTCAGTTATTACAATACCTATTACCGCACCTACAACTCCATCGCCGAGAACTACGCCACGATAGACGCCCAGAACAGGACAATTGCCCAGAACAATGCAATCATCGCGGCACAGAACTCCGCGGTCGCAGAGGCGGCGCAGACGGCAAATGATGCCGCGTCGCTGGCAGCGAGCCTCGGACTCATCCAGAGCTACGCTGGCGTCAACACCCAGTATTACTATCAGGATGGTGTTTTCTATATCGTAAATGCCAGCGGACAGTACGTCACGATCATCCCTCCGGCGGGAGCTCTCATCGAAAACCTGCCCGACGACTACAAGGTCATCACCCTGAAGGGCGACACCTATTTCCAGGTGGACAACACTGTCTATCGCACAGTCGTAGTGGACGGAGCACCTCTGTTCGAGGTACTTGGACAGTTCCCTTCATAGGGTCAGTAACAAAATCCTAGAAATACGCGACCGGCAGGACATAAGCTCTGTCGGTCGGTTTTTCTTTAAGGGAAATGACCGCTTTGGAATCGGAACCGATGGTGAACGCGGGGGCGTGCTTGTAGTCACTCTGCTGGGGAGTCCAGAAAGTGTACTGCCAGGTCAGGGGGTCTGCGTCCGGGCGGACATTCGCGAGGCACTTGCGGAAAATGGCGATTTTATCGCTGACGGACCAAGTGTTGCCGGTCATTGCGTTGTTCTTGTAGATCTCCACAAGATCAGGCCTGTCTCCACGGAAGATATAGAAGAAATCCGAAATTGTCGGGAGCAGCCAGGGGGAGACTACGGTTTTCTGGTCGGTGACCACGACGCGGTCGGAGAAAGCTCCCCCTGAGGAATTGAGGTTGCCGGTGTCGTAGGAACCGTAGAAATCGCTTTCCCAGTCGAAATCATCGAGGCAGAGATTCAACTCATCCGAGGTCGTGCCATTGTCGATTGTCGGCTGGAGAGTCCCATTGTCCACGAAGAAGTTGATCGGCTTGACATCGTGGGTTGAGCCGCACTTGCGGTTGTGATAGACAAGGGCGCAGGTGAGCGCGAAAGCGTCCATTTTGTAGTTTTCCTTCCAGACCACGCGCCTGACGTTATCTCCCGAGAACCAGACGGGGAACGCATCCGAATTGGTAAGGTTATCCATGTCTTCGGAGTACAATTCACCGCTTGTCTTCGACTTACGGTAAAGGTGGTCGATGCGCTTGGGGATGGCTATGCCGTGCACGACGGCCCCGTCCGGGCACTTGATGCCGCCTTTGCAGTAATCCCTGTAGATCATATCCTCGGAAATGTGGGTGCTGCCTGTCCAGGCTATCATCGCCTCGGTCTTGGCGGTAAGGTCATAGGTTATGGTTTCCACTATGCCACTTCCCCTGTTGCCGCCGTCGTAGAAGCCGTTGCCGTCGCAACTGATAAAGTCGCCGACCTTGGGAGTGTAGGGATCGAGAACGGAGACTATGAATTCGACCTCTCTGGTGTAGGAGCCAATCTGGATGGTGACCTTGCTCGTACCGTTAATGGCAGCGCTGTAAGGGGCCTTGGCCTCGAGGTATGTACTTGCACCGGCTGTGACCGTCGAGAATTCCACATCTCCGCTCTGGCTTGCAATCTTATAATCGCCCGTGCCGGAATAGTCGTGGGTGCCGGTGGAGGACTCTCTTTCCACAAGGATGGCGAAATGTTGCGTCGCGCCTCGGCCGATGTATTTGGTGTGTCGGAGATTGACTTTATTAGGGGAATGGAAATAATCCGTACTATAGAAATAATCCGCGCTGCTCCCTGTCATCGGGCGGAGGACGGCACGGTTGGCAGGGTCGCCGTTGATACGGATATAAATCACGGCGGAGTGGACGGACGGTTTTTTGACCGAGCGGGCAAAGACCCTGTAATTCTGATAAGTAAAGGGGTTGGTGGAGGTGGGCTGGCCGCAGCCGGCGAGCATAGTGGCACGGCCGTCAGGGGAGACCGTGAATGCAGGAGTAGGGCAGGTGTAGATGAATTCTATTTCGTCGTCAACGCCTTCCGGGTAGCCTTTGGCCTGGAAGCGGAACCTCTCGTCGATTGAAAAACCATAGGCCGGGCCGACCTGATCTTCAATGAAATGGGGGTCGGAAGGGGTTGGAGATGTTATCTCTATGCTTGTAAAATGACTTGGAAGCGGAGGGTCCACCGGATCTTCGGGATCTTCCGGACCCGGAGGATCCTGCGGGTCCTGACCGCCGGGCTCTTCCTGGCCCGGGGTATCCTCCGGAGTATTGTTGTCAGGTTTGGTGCAAAAAGCCAACGTGCCTGCGAGAAAGGCAAGGATGAGCAGGCGAGCGGTCACAGAAACAATCTTCATATTCTTCAAATTCATCTCCGACGCAAAAATATGGAAATATTAACAGTGAAACAAATTTGAAAAGTCCCGCGTATTTGCTAATTTTGCGTCGCCCCGAACGAGCGTTAAAGGAAAACAAACTCAATTAACAAATAAACTTATGCAAATCGTATCAGTTACCGGCAGGGAAATCCTCGATTCAAGAGGCAACCCTACCATCGAAGCGGAAGTCATCCTTGACTCCGGTTTTGTAGGCACCGCAGCTGTTCCCTCGGGAGCATCCACTGGTGAAAATGAGGCTCTCGAGCTCCGCGATGGCGACAAGAACCGCTACTGCGGCAAGGGCGTCCTCAAGGCAGTCGCCAACATCAACGAGAAAATCGCCCCCGCGATCGTCGGCATGGACGCGACCGACCAGCGCCTCATCGACAAGACGATGATCGAGCTCGACGGGACCCCCACCAAGTCGAACCTCGGCGCCAACGCCATCCTCGGTGTCTCCCTCGCAGTGGCCAAAGCCGCCGCGGCTGAGCTCCAGATACCCCTTTACCGCTACATCGGCGGCACCAACACCTACGTTCTCCCCGTCCCGATGATGAACATCATCAACGGCGGCGCCCACTCCGACGCTCCCATCGCATTCCAGGAGTTCATGATCCGTCCGGTCGGCGCCAAGAGCGAGGCTGAGGCCGTGCGCATCGGCGCAGAGGTCTTCCACGCTCTCCAGAAGGTGCTCAAGGGCCGCGGCCTTTCGACAGCCGTCGGCGACGAGGGCGGTTTCGCCCCGAAGCTCAAGGGTATCAACGACGCCCTCGACTGCATCATCGAGGCTATCGAGAAGGCTGGCTACAAGCCCGGCAAGGATGTCACCATCGCCATGGACTGCGCAGCTTCCGAGTTCTGCTTCAAGGGCGAGGACGGCAAGTTCTACTATGACTACAAGCAGCTAAAGGACGGCAAGAAGAAGGATCCGCGCGGCCGCAAGCTCACTTCCGACCAGCAGATCGCTTACCTCAAGCAGCTCATCACCAAGTACCCGATCGACTCCATCGAGGACGGCCTCAGCGAGGAAGACTGGGAAGGCTGGGTCAAGCTGACCAAGGCCATCGGTGACCGCTGCCAGCTCGTCGGCGACGACCTCTTCGTGACCAACGTCAAGTATCTCAAGAAGGGTATCCAGATGGGTGCGGGCAACTCCATCCTCATCAAGGTCAACCAGATCGGTTCCCTCAGCGAGACCCTCGACGCCATCGAAATGGCCCACCGCCACGGCTACACGACCGTGACCTCCCACCGCTCCGGCGAGACCGAGGACACGACCATCGCCGACATCGCCGTCGCGACCAACAGCGGCCAGATCAAGACCGGCTCCCTCAGCCGCACCGACCGCATCGCCAAGTACAACCGCCTCATGAAGATCGAGCTTGAGCTCGGCGAGACGGCCGCCTACGGCTACGAGAAGCTCCGCTAAGAGCGTAGCCTCGCGGTAAAAAAAAGTACCTCCGGTCCGTCCGGGGGTATTTTTTTATACTATTCCATGGAGCGTAACCACTTGATATACAATTAAATACTATACATCTTTCCCCTTAAAATCAGAGGGAAAGATTTTCAGTTTATTCTTGACTGTCAGATAGTTACGCTCCACGGGCGGCGAGGGTCGCGTAGAGGCGGACGAGGGGGCGGAGGTGAAGGCGGGAGGCGAGTTGGACGAGGCGGGTGCGGAGGGGGAGGAAGCGGTTCCGCATTATGTAGCGGTCAGCTTCGGGCCACCACTCGTGCCAGAGACGGTAGTCCTCATCGGATCCGGAGAAAAGGAACGGCAGTTTCACCGAGAGTTTAAAGAAAGCGATGTACTCCGGCTCAACGCGCCCATCGAGCGCCGCCAGTACGCGATCCGCATTGAAGCGAATGTCCGCGAGGCGAGATTTCTCGACTTCGCTCGAAATGACAGAGGGGGCGCTCGAAGCACCAACATTGTCATTCCGAACCTTCGCAGCGCCGTCATTGTCATTCCGACCAAGCGAAGCGCGCGGAGGAATCTTATGCGCCGTGAAGGCCGCGGGGTTGGTGCGCATGTAGTGATACAGCGGCTCCGGAACGCGGACCGTGCGGGTAGCGGACAGGGCGAGAAGGATCATCGTCATGTCCTCGCCCATTGAGTGGCCCTCGGGGAAAAGGGCGGCGGAGCGCTCATAGACGGAGCGGGAGACGAGTTTGTTCCAGACGTTGTATTTCATGCGGCCGGAGAGGAAGCCCTCGCGGAGCATGCGGCCGGGGTCGGTGAAGGAGGGGTTGTCAAGGATGCGGGAGGAGGAGTCGCTCTCGAGAAAGAAATCGCAATAGGCGAAGTCGGCGCCGACGGCGGAAGCGGCGGCCCAGAGCTTCTCAAGAGCGTCCTTTTCGAGGTAGTCGTCCGAGTCGCAGTGGTAGATGTACTCGCCCGAGGCGGCGGCAAGGCCGGTGTTGCGCGCGGCGGGAAGGCCGCGGTTGGCCTCGTGGCGAAGTATTTTCACATCCCGTGAAGGGTAACGCGAGACCATCTCCTGCAGCACCCCGGCGCTGCCGTCCGGCGAGGCGTCATCCACAAAAATGAACTCCACATCCTCCAGAGTCTGCTCCAAAAGCGACTCTGCGCACCGGCCGATAAACGCCTCGACCTTGTAAAACGGTATTATCACTGAAACCTTCACGTGACAAAATTACAAAATTCCCCGCTATCGCAATAACGGCACTTCGTGAAATTTTCGTATCTTAGCGGATTGTTCGATGAAATTACTTATTGTAGCAGACGGGTTCAGGGGCGGTGCGTCGTTTCAGGCGCGGACGCTGGCTTCCCTCCTCTCCAGGAGGGAGGATGTCGCGCTCATGCTCCTGAGGCCTGAGAAGGATATTTACATCGATGTGCCAGGGGTAAAGATTATCCTGCCCGAGTACCCGTTCAAAAGAAGCCGGCTCGGAAAATTCTTCTCCGAGCTCAGGACGATCAGGCACGAGATCGACCGCTTCGGTCCAGACAAGGTGCTGTCGTTCCTCAACTCGGTGAGCCCGAAAGTGCTTCTGTCGCTCCTCGGTACGAAAGTGCCTGTTGTGGTGAGCGAAAGGAACGACCCGTACGCCGACCGCGCCGCCGGCAAGCCGCTCAACAACCTCCTCTGGTGGCTCTCCTACCGGAAAGCCGACCACGTCGTTTATCAGTTCGACAACTTCCGCAAGTTCTTCCCCGGGAAATACCGCCGGCGCCGCACTTCGGTCGTGCCGAACATCGTGCTGCCGGCGCCGCTTAAAAAGAAGTGGCCGGCGCCCGTCCTGGATCCGGAAGGGCAGCCGCTGCAGCATGAAGGGCCGGTGAGGCTGATTGCGGTGTCGTCGCTGGCCGAGAGAAAGAGGATTGACAGGATGCTGGGGTATTTCGCCCAGATACACAAGGCGTGTCCGCAGACGACGCTGTCGATCTGCGGCGACGGCCCGCTGAGAGACCTGCTGGAGATTCATGCGGAGACACTGGGGGTCAGGGACTATGTTCGGTTTGAAGGGGATGTGACGGATGTGTACAAAAGGATGGCGGCGGCGGACGTCTTCCTGATGACATCCGACCGCGAGGGCTTCCCGAACGCCCTCGTGGAGGCCATGTCCGTGGGGCTTCCCTGCGTGATGCTCAAATGCCACGAAGGGCTCTCGGAGATAATCCGCCACGGCTACGACGGCTACCTGCCGGAAAGCGACGAGGCCTTCGTCCGCGAAGCCATAAGGCTTTGCCGGTCGGAGAAGCTCCGCCGGATGACCGGCGAGAGGGCGGCGGCAGTCGCCGACAAGTTCTCGCCCGAAAAGGTCCTGCCGCTCTGGAGGGCGGCCCTCGGGCTGAAGGGCGATGCGGCAGTCATTTTTGAAGACAACATGTTCGACCGCAAGGGAGCGTTCAACGCTAAGACCGCGAGGGCGGCGGCCCTCACCGCCACGGTGCCGTATGTGGTTGACACTTACCTGATACAGACATTCTACGGGCCGCTCGAGCGCCTGTTCTGCGGAAGGAGAAAATGCGTCAGCGGGACGATCGAGGTCGAGGAGGAAGAGTTGCGTCGGTCGGACGTCGTGACAATAGACGGGCTGACGGTCCGTATCATCCCGAACCGCTATTCTATTCTCGACCACTTCCTGTTCTACAAACTCGGCAAACGGCCTTTCTTCCTCCCCCGCCTCCTGAAGCGTTGCGCTGCGATAGCCGAGGGGTACAAACTGGTCTCGACCCATTCGCTCGAGGGAGGGATTATCGGGATGGAGGCGAAGAGGCGTTATGGCATCCCGTATTTCGTGACCTGGCATGGTTCGGATATACACACAAAGCCATATAAATATCCCTGTATCAGGGACCTGACGGTGGATGTCATAAAACACGCGGAGATTAATTTCTTCGTAAGCCGTGACCTCCTCGACAAGTCGGAGAATCTCGGGCCGGGCACGAAAGAAGTGCTTTACAACGCCGCGTCCCGCCTGTTCTACACCAGGAAGAAAGCCAGCACCGACTCCATAAAGAAAGGGATGGGCTGCTCCGGCAAGAAGGTCGTGACCTTCGCCGGCAACCTTGTGGAAATAAAGAACGCCGACCTGCTGCCGGACATCTTCAAGGCCGTCGCGGCGAAGCGTCCCGACGCAGCCTTCGTCGTCGCCGGCGACGGGAAGCTTCTCGATTTTGTGGAAAGCAAGACAAAGGACCTCTTCTGTGTTTTCCTCGGAAGCGTCGAAAAAGAGGAGATGCCGCTGATTCTCAACATGACGGACGTGCTCATCCTCCCCAGCAGGAACGAGGGTCTGCCGCTCGTCGTGCTGGAGGCCCAGCGCTGCTCGGCCGCCGTCGTCGCCTCAAGGGTCGGCGGCATCCCGGAAGTGCTTCCGGACAGGTTCACCGTGATGCCGGGGCCCGAGTTCGTGAAGCGCTTTGCCGACAGAGTGGTCCAGGTGCTGGACAACCCGCCGGCAGCGCACCCGGAAAGGGTCCGCTCCTGGGAAACGACGGCCCGCGAAGAGGCTCTGTTTTATGTAGATTATGTTTAAAAAACTCCTCAGAAGGCTGCTTGAAGAGACTCCCGTCGGCGGGTGGCTCCCGGACGGGGCGTACCTGTCGCTGCAGTTTCGCAGCAGGATGGGCCGCTGTCCGGACCTCAAGAACCCTTTGACCTTCAACGAGAAGATACAGTGGCTCAAACTCCATGACCGCAATCCGCTTTATCCGACTCTCGTCGATAAGGCGGCGGTGAAGGATTGGGCGGCGGAGAAAATCGGCCGTGAGCACATCATCCCGACCCTCGCCGTCTGGGACTCTCCTGAGGCGATTGACCTGAGCGTCCTCCCGGAGCGTTTTGTGCTCAAATGCACCCACGACAGCGGGAGCGCTATGCTCTGCACTGACAGGGCAACCTTCGATCTGGAGGCGGCCCGGCGCCGGCTCGGGGAGAGGCTCGCCCTCGATTACGGCCGCCGCTTCCGGGAGTGGCCCTACAGCGCCGTCCCGAGAAGGATTATAGCGGAGGAGTTTATGGATGGAGATCCTCTCGGCCCTTCGGGCCTCGGGATGACAGACTACAAGTTCTTCTGTTTCAGCGGGAAGCCGGAGTTGATGTTTGTTGCGACAGACCGCAATACTCCCGGGAAGGAGACGTGCTTTGATTTCTTTGACGCTGAATTTAACCATATACCTGTCCGGAACGGCCATCCGAACGCGGCGATTCCGCCTGAGAAGCCGGCAGGGTTCGAGACTATGAAGACTCTCGCCGCCAGGCTTTCCGAAGGCCTGCCGTTCGTCCGCGTCGATTTCTATCAGACACCGGGGAAGGTCCTGTTCGGCGAGATGACTCTATACCACTGGAGCGGCCTGCGGCCCTTTGAGCCGGAATCCTACGACCGCTCTTTCGGAGAAATGATAAAATTAAACCAGATATGAAAAAAATCCTTTACGTCCTGGCCCTTGTGGCCGCCGTGTGCGCCTGCGGGAAGAAAAAACACGCCGAGCGCCACATCGCGACTTACCTTGACCTGTCGGCACCGATCGAGGAGAGGGTCGAAGACGCCCTGTCGAGGATGACCACCGAAGAGAAGGTGAAGATGCTCCATGCCCAGTCCAAGTTCTCCTCGGCCGGCGTGGAACGGCTGGGAATCCCGGAGGTATGGTGCACCGACGGGCCTCACGGCATCCGCCCTGAAGTGCTTTGGGACGAGTGGAACCAGGCCGGCTGGACCAATGACTCCTGCACTGCCTATCCGGCCCTCACCTGCCTCGCCGCGAGCTGGGACCGCGAAATGGCGGAACTTTACGGCAACTGCATCGGCGAGGAAGCCCGTTACCGCAAGAAGGACGTGCTCCTCGGGCCAGGCGTCAACATCTGCCGCACTCCGCTCAATGGGCGCAATTTCGAGTATATGGGTGAGGATCCGTTCCTCGCCGGGGAAATGGTTGTTCCCTACGTCAAGGGGGTGCAGGAAAACGGCGTGGCCGCGTGCGTTAAGCACTTCGCCGTCAACAACCAGGAGACAAAGCGCCACAGCACCAACTCCATCGTCGATGACAGGACGATGTATGAGATCTACCTCCCCGCCTTCAAGGCCGCCGTCCAGAAGGGCGGCGCCTGGGCGATAATGGGTTCGTATAACCTCTACAACGGTCAGTACAACTGCCACAATAAGAAGCTTCTCTGCGACATCCTCAAGGATGAGTGGGGCTTCGACGGGGTAGTCATCAGCGACTGGGGCGGCTGCCGCAACGACGACGAGCCCATAACCAACGGGCTCGACATGGAGTTCGGCACCTGGACCAACGGGCTCCAGGGGGCCGCCAGCAACGGCTACGACGCCTATCACATGGCGAATCCCTATCTCGAAAGGATTCGCGACGGGAGGGTCGGGACGACCGAGCTCGACGACAAGGTGCGGCGTATCCTCCGCCTTATCTTCCGTACATCGATGGCGCCGGAGCGCCACTTCGGCCGTTTCACCTGCCCGGAGCACTATGAGGCAGCCAGGAAGATTGCCGCCGAGGGAACGGTGCTACTGAAAAACGACGGCGTCCTGCCCCTGGAGAATCCGGGCAAAATCCTCGTCGTCGGTGAAAACGCCATCAAAAAGATGGTTGTCGGAGGCGGAAGTTCCTCACTCAAAACGAGATACGAGGTAACCCCGCTCGAAGCGCTGCAGGAGGAGTTCGGCGAAAATGTCATTTATGAACGCGGTTACGTCGGCAGCACTGAGACTTCCTACAACAACGTCTCGACAGGAGAGAATCTCGAAGAGACGCGGTCTGCGGAAGAGCTCATTGCAGCAGCCGTGGCCGCTGCGGAGCAGGCCGACCTCATCGTCTTTGTCGGCGGCCTCAACAAGAGCAAGAACCAGGACAACGAAGGCTCCGACCGCCTCCAGCTGACCCTGCCTTACGGGCAGCAGGAGGTCATCGAGGCGCTCGCGGCGACCGGGAAGAAGATCGTCGCAGTCAATATATCCGGCTCGCCGGTGGCGATGCCGTGGGCGGACAAGGTGAACGCCCTCGTGCAGGGCTGGTACGGCGGCACGGAGAGCGGCCACGGCCTCGCCGACGTGCTGACCGGGCGTGTCAATCCTTCCGGCAGACTGCCGTTCACCATCCCCTGCAGCTTGGAGGACGGTCCTCTCAAGACCGAGAGGCAGTATCCCGGAGTGATAGAGGAAGGGAAAGACAAGGTTCAGGAATACTACGACGAGGGGGTATTCATCGGCTACCGCTGGTACGCGACGCAGGGCATAGCCACGCAGTTCCCGTTCGGCTATGGCCTGAGTTATACTACGTTTGAAATCAGCAACTTAAAAGCCACACGGAGCCGCGTAGGCCGGCTCGGCGAGTTCAAGGTGAAGCTCACCGTAAAGAATACCGGCGACCGCGACGGCGCCGAGGTCGTCCAGGTCTATGTCGCGCCGCCCGAGTCGCCCGTCGCCCGCCCGGTGAGGGAACTCAAGGGCTTCGCGAAGGTGTACCTGAAGGCAGGGGAGAGCAGGCAGATTTCCATCCCGCTTTCCTATCAGGACCTCTGCTACTTCGACGCCGAGGCCCACAAGTGGACCGCCGCCCCCGGCGAGTACACCATCCTCGCCGGCGATTCCTCCGACCACCTTCCCGTTTCCACAACTATCAAAGCCGTCTAGATGGATGCCATCGTAACATACGTTGACGGGCAGGATCCCCTGTGGAAGGAGGATTACGTGACCGCCGTAGGCCACGAAATTCTCAACAAGAGGTTCCGCGACTGGGGGACATTGAAATACCATTTCAGGGGCCTCGCCCGCTATATGCCTTTCATCGACCGGATCCATCTGGTAGTGGCGCGGGAGAGCCAGGTACCGTCCTGGATCAATCCCGAGACAGTCCACGTCGTTCTCCACAGGGACATAATGCCGGCGGAGCACCTTCCGACATTCAACAGCTCCATGATAGAGATGTTCCTCCACCGGATCCCTGGCCTGTCGGAGAAGTTCCTGTATTTCAACGACGACATGTACACCGTGGGGCCGTGCTCAGAGGATGATTTCTTCCCGGACGGCAGGCCGTCCATGGGATTTTCCCGCAATTTCATGAGGGGTGGGGATTTCAGGTTCCTGGTCAGCCATTCCGATGCCCTTGCCCGCAAAGCCGCCGGCAAACGGGCATCCTGCATGTACGTCAGGCCCCAGCATACGGCATCGCCCATGCTGAAAAGTGTGTGCGACGAGGTGTTTGCAGCCGTGAACGACGAAATAATGTCTTCGCTGACCCCCCTCAGGACAAGGGCCAACTACAACCAGTATCTCTTCCTGGACTACATGTACTACAAAGGGATTGCACAGAGCAGGAGACTGTCCAACAAACACTTCTCCCTTGCCGCTGCGTCCATCGGCAAGATCTGCTCTTTCCTCCGGAATCCGACGGCGAAGATGGTCTGTATCAACGATGTGCAGATGAGCGAGGACAAGTTCCTCGCCTGCCGGGAAGCTCTCCTGAAGGCTTTTGACGAGATACTTCCGGAAAAATCCAAATACGAGAAATGAAAGTAAGCGTCATCGTCCCCGTCTTCAAGGTTGAAGGATACATCGCCGAATGCGCCCGTTCGGTGCTCGGCCAGACCTATCCCGACACCGAGTTCATCTTCGTGGACGATGGCTCTCCGGACAGGTCCGTCGAGATACTCGAGGACCTGATTCGGAGCGAATTCCCATCCGTCCGGGAAAGGGTTAAAATTATCAGGAAGCCGAACGGGGGGCTGCCGCAGGCCCGGCTTACCGGCCTGCAGGCGGCGACCGGGGACTACATCCTCCACGTGGATTCGGACGACTGGATCGAACTTGACGCGGTGGAGAAACTGGTCGCCGAAGCGGAGCGCACCGGCGCCGACCTCGTCCATTTCTTCGTGAGAAAAGAAAAGGGCGGGGGCAAGTCCCACGTATCCAGGGACAGGGAATATGTCAGCCCGCAGGAATACTCGCGGGCGGTGCTGACCTTCCGCGCCAATGGATACATGGTCAACAAGTTTGCCCGCCGCTCCTGCTATCGGCCGGACCTGTTCTACCCGGTGATAAATATGCACGAGGACATGGTCCTCTCGTGCCAGCTGCTGTTCTACTGCAGCAAGGTCGCCCTTCTCCCTGAGCCACTGTATCACTACAGGCGAAACAACGCGGCCTCAGAGACCCGGCAGGGCCGCCGCGAACGCAGGGCCCTGTCCGCGAGAAACTTCCTCGACCTCTACGAGTTCTACCGCGACCGCCTGGAGGACTCCCCCGTGGGGCCGGTCGAGCGCGAACTGCTCGACCGCTGCGTCTGGATAGGCCTCCGCTGGGACCGCTCCCTTTTCGCAGAAAGGCCTTATCTCGCCAAGGCCGGCCGATGGGACCTCAGACTCCTATGTTCGATATTACTTTAAACCATTTATATTATGAAAAAAGCACCGCTTCCTGTCAGGGGCGGTGCTTTTACATTATCCAGGGCTTCTACGGCTCCCCTATCGCGGGAGCGGTGAAGGATTTGACTTCGCCGTAATAGCAGCGCTCGGGGTAACCGTTCTCCGGAGAAGGGTCGATCTCGGCGAAACCGCAGTAGTAGTAAACTGCCCCGGGAAGGAAATTGTTTTGAAGAGTCGTTTCAAGTCTGTCGTCAGCCATGGAGTCGACTCCGACCCGTGACAACAGTTTCTCATCACTGTTAAGTGAGGCCGCCACCAACTCTTCCGGAGAAGGCTTTGACTCGAAATTAGCAGCCGGACACCAGAAAACAGAAAGCCGTCCACCGTTAGAAGTAAGGCGATGGACAACGGCGCCGAGCTTAACGGTCCCTATCTCCACTTCCGCATCGAGCGTCTCGCAGTACTCCTCACTGAGGTCTATCTGCTCCTGAACCTTCTTTTTGCACCCAGCCAGCATCACCACCAGCAACACCGCCATAAGAATTATTATCAGCTTTTTCATAATCGATCTTTTGCCTGTTCCCCCGCAAATATACTTCATCTCCCCCACTTCCACAAACCACATCTTAATATGGAGGTTTTTCGCTAAAATTATTGTTATCTTTGCGAACAGTATAACATTTTTGACACTATGAAGAAGATTTTGTTCCTGGCTTTGGCCATCCTGGCAGCTGTCGCCTGTGAGAAAGATGTAAAGAAGAAATCATCCACCGAATTCATCGGTTTTGATTTTACCAAGGAAAATTTCCTCAATGGGGAGTATGTCATAACTCTCGAGCGCGACGGGATTACCCTGACACTCAGCCCGCGTGCGCAGTGGTACAAAGATGACCAGGCCCTGTGTGTCTATGGCGGTGGTACTATAGCTTTGAGTGCAGAAGAGACCATCGAGAAAATTACGTTCACTTTCGCAGATCACGAAAACGCAGCGACTATCACGGCGTGTGAGGGAGAACTTTCCGAAAATATCTGGACCGGTGCCAATAAAAGAGTCTTCTTTAAAGTCGAAGGCTTAGGACATTACTGTGGCATAAGCCGCATTGCGGTCAAACTGGGAAGTAAGCCCAGCGACAATATGACAGATGTCATCACATCCTCCTTCACCGGTATAACCAGCAACAATGTTTATCAAAATTGGTCAGGCAAAAAAGGAACCACTTCTGTGGCCACATATTCGGGAATGACGGCAGTTGTCGATTTCAACGATATCCACTCAATTTTATTCCACCAAACAGATAAATGCGGTATCGTCAGCAGAACCACGGCCGGATTTGTACGTCATATCCAAATCTGGTGGGGTAGAAACACTGAACTGGACAGGGACGTGGAAGTCTATGGTGACGATATAGCCTACTCAGGGCCATCGGATCTCTACAACAGCAGTTACGCCGGGACGCTTTTAGGCACTTTTGACTATCACAATCCATACCCCTACACCATCATTAACGTCACGGGGAATTACAAGTACGTCGGCCTCCGTCCGAAAGGCGACAGCAACACCGCCAACGAATACAGGCTCTATATCGACAAAATCGAGATAACCTGGGAATAGACTCCGAGTCGCTGGTATTCCTGACGTCTGGACCGTCGTAGACGCTTCATAGATTATAAGCGGAATATATCTCGTCCTCTCCGACATCTTGGAGGCACGAAGTGCCGATGGCGGCATCAGCCGCCGTGCCGCAGTTGAGGAGCGAAGCGACGACCGGAGGCACCGACCGAAGCGGAGCGAAGGTCGCATAAGAAAAATATCTCGGACTCTACGCAAAAAGAGCTGCCTTCGGGCAGCTCTTGCGGAGAGGACGAGATTCGAACTCGTGGTACGGTTACCCGTACGGCAGTTTAGCAAACTGCTGGTTTCAGCCACTCACCCACCTCTCCGGAAGTCTCGGTAAAACTGAAACGTCCCACACTTTCTCGTGCGGGACTGCAAATATACAACTTTTTTCTTTTCTGCAAACTATTTTTCCAGGCGGACGGCTTCGGCGATGCTTACCTGGCGGCCGTCGCGGAAGGCCTGGATGACGGCGTCCTTGAAGCCGAGGCGGCGGACGGGGTTGAGGTTGTCGAGCGCGTCCGAGTAGCGGGTGAAGAGGCCAGCCGAGTAGGTATATTTCAGGGAACTCGTAATCCTCTCATAGACAGGCGACAGGCCGCGGAGGTCATCGACACTGGCGTGGGAGGAGCGGACCATGAAGCGGATCTGGTAAACGATACCGGAAGGCAGGGTGTTATCCTTGGCGAAACGGCCGACGGGGGCGATACGGAAGGTGTTGTCAGCGGCGGACTCCTTCACGGAGACTCTCATACGGGGCTTGGGGCCGTAGGCGTTCTTGGTGAAAGTGTAGGCGGAAGAGGCGCCGGCGACCTCGCGGCCGGCCCTGTCCTCCTTGCTCACGACACCGCTGGAGAGGAACTCGAGCTCCGCCTGGCGGAGGGCCTCGCCGGAGCGCTTGAGGGAATCCCGGAGAGGAGGCAGGGACTCCTCGAGGGAGGCGATCTTTGCGACGGCGGCCGCGAGGGTCTCCTGGTCTGTCGAGGAGGACATCTTCTGGCGCAGGGCGTCTATCGCTTTTTCTACGGTATAGATCGAGTCACGGAGGCTCCTGACTTCCGCCATTTTACGGCGGTAGAGGGTTGTCCCGTCTGAGCCGGGGATGGCGGAGGAGACGGCGGAGCCGTTGTCCAGCCGCTTGGGGTCCGACACGGGATTGAGCTCGGAAAGCTTCTTGAGTGCAGCGACATCCCTGATTGACTTACGCATCGGGATCTCCTCGTATTCAAGGACGTAGATGTTGACGGTCCCTTCGGCGCAGCCCCTGTTGGATGCGAAGATGGAGTATTTGCCGTCGTCTGTGTCTATATAAAGGAAATCGTCAGCGGGAGAGGAATACGGGAACCCCATGTTCTGCGGCTCGCCCCAGGAGGAGCTCTCCTCGTCCCAGACGGAGAAATAGAGGTCGTAGCCGCCCATCCCGTAGAGGCCGTCGGAAGCGAAATAGAGCTTCCGGCCGTCGGCGGAGAGCATGGGAAATATTTCGTTGCCGGCGGAGAACATCGCCTCGCCGAGGAGGTCGGGAGCCGTCCAGAGGGTGTCGGTCGCGTTCGTTACATATATGTTGCGACTGCCGGAGCCGTCGGGGGTCGAGAAATAGACCGAGACCGCGTCTTTTGGGATATACACCGCCTGAGGGATACGGCAGACTGTCGTGGTGTCGAGGACGTTGGGGGTCTGGCGCCAGCTTCCGCTCTTCAGCGGGTAGAACAGCATGAAGTCCTTCAGGGGCAGATTCTGGCGGGCCACCACTACGGGGGTGCTGCAGAAATCGGTCATATTGAGACCGTTCTGGGCGAGGGAGAATTTCTCCTCGATGCTCTTGTGGAGGTCCTCGTCGGTCGTCATCGAGGCGGCGGCCTTGTAGATAGAGAGGGCGTCCTCGAAGCGATAGGCGCCGCGGAGGGCGTCCGCTTCGGAGACCATATCCCTGGGGACTGTGACGTTGTCCTTCGGGACGGTGACGTTTTCGAAGACAACGGTATCTGCCTGTATGTCAATGTTCCCCGACTCTATGGAAATGGAGACCGGACGGACCAGGATGGTGTCCTGCTGGGCATACGAAACCGACGCCCCCGCGGAAAGGAGGGCGGCGCAAATCAGTATTTCCGGAAACCTTGTCATCAATCTGCAGGACAGACTGCAAAAATAACCACATTATGGCTTTTATCAAACATCAGGCCGCCGTTATTTTATTATATTTGCATCAATATGAAAAAGTATCTGATTATCCCTCTCCTGCTCGCCGCCATTTCAGCGGCCGCGCAGCCGGTCCCGGACAACGATTTTGTCAATTACCTCCGGGCGTTCCCCCAACGCGCAAGCCAGAATCTCCACAGCTACGAGTTCGACGCCCTGAGCGACACCCCCGCCCCGAAAGGATACAAGCCGTTCTATATCAGCCACTACGGCCGGCACGGATCCCGATCCGCGGGAGACGGCCACGACTACGCCCGCCTGGAAAAAGTTCTCTCTGAGGCCGACGCTGACGACCAGCTGACTCCCGACGGAAAGCACTTGCTCGACATAACCCGCCTTGTAATTGAGCGCCACGGGGGGATGGACGGACACCTCACCCCGCGCGGGCGCAGGGAGCACGCCACCATCGCGGAAAGGATGTACCGGCGCTATCCTGAAGTGTTCCGAAAAGGAAGCAGGAAAATTTCCGCCGTATCCAGCACGGTGCCCCGCTGTATCGTCAGCATGGCGGCGTTCACCAACAAGCTGAAGGAACTGCAAAAAGACCTCGACATAGATCTTGACACCGGTGAGAAATACATGAGCTACATCGGACGGGGCGGAAGCGAAAAGATCACTTCAGCGAACAGGCCGATAATCGACTCTCTCAACAAAAGCCTCATCCCTGACACGACATCCATCCTGGGTACCATTTTCAAGGATCCTTCCGCGGCCCGGAAGTATGTCCCTTCGGCCAGAAAATTCCAAAGGGACATCTTCTCGACGGCAAAAACCTGTGAAGCCTTCGACATCGACGAAGACCTTTTCAGGCTGTTGCCGGAAGGGGTGGTGTACAGATACTCGCGCGGATCTTCCATCTACATTTACCTTAATCACGCCAACTCGGAGGAGGCCGGCGACAAGCGGATTCCGCGCGCCGCGCCCCTTGCAGACGACATCATTGGAAAAGCTGACGAGGTCATCGCAGGGGCCCCGAGGGCGGCCGATCTGCGCTTCGGCCATGACTGGCCCTTCGTAGGCCTGGTCTGCTATTTCGGTCTTGAAGGAGTCTCCGAGAGGATGCCACTGGAAGAGGCATGCGCAAGATGGAACGCATCGCGCTTCACCCCATTCGCGGCGAATCTCCAGTTGATATTCTACCGCAATAAACGCGGGGACATCCTGGTCAAATTCCTTCTCAATGAAAAAGAAACCCTTATTCCGGAGCTGACGCCGGTGAGCGGGCCATATTACCGCTGGGAGGATGTAAAATCCCTCTGTGAAGGCAGGCCCAAGTCATACTCTTCCAGCAAAAAGCATTAGACAATATCAGGCCGTATGGACCGACGGGATTTCATCAAGACTTCGATTCTCGCAGGAGCGTCGCTGTGGGCGACGGACTGGGAGAAGGCCTTTGCGCTCGGGCGGCAGGCCCCCGAGGTCGGGAAGCCCTGGCGGGGGTGGAAGGAAGGTGAATTCCAGATTCATTTTATATACACTGGTGTCGCTGAGTCGATGTTCCTCATCTTCCCGGACGGGACGACGATGCTGCTGGACTGCGGCGACTTCGATGCACTCGCGCGCGGGGAGAAGGCAGTGCCGCTGCTGCCGAGCGCAGAGAGGCACGCCGGGGAGTGGATCGCCCGCTACGTGACGCGGGTCAATCCCGCCGTAACGGACGTGGATTATATGCTCCTCACGCATTATCATAACGACCACGCCGGAAGCGACAAGTTTTTTGCGGAGAAGATTATCCGCGACGGTGAGGAGTATGCGCTGAGCGGATTCTCCCAGGCGGCCGAGACGCTTTCCTTCAGGAAAGCCATCGACCGCTGCTGGCCGGACTACGACGATCCGCTGCCGGATGCCGTACTCGGCGGAGATCCCGACACAGGGGAGCACATGAAGCGATTCTACCGTTATATGCAGAAGCACCGCGGGCTGGAAATTGAAAAATTCCGCCTCGGGGCGACCGACCAGATAGTGCAGTTGCACTCCCCGGGGAAGTACCCGTCGTTCGGAGTGCGTAATATCTGCGCCAACGGCCGGATCGCCTATCCGGACGGGCGCATAAGGGACCTTTTTGAAGCCAAAAAGAAGAATAATCCCTCCAAACTCAACGAAAATGCGATGTCTCTCGGAATGGTGTTTTCATACGGCGGGTTCCGGTTCTACACGGCGGGGGATTTCTCCGCCCGCTTCAAGGACCCTGACGGCACCGAGCGCTTTATTGAAGACGATATCGCGGAGGTCTGCGGCAGGGCCAACGTCGCCAAGGTCAACCACCACGGCCACAACTCGATGAGCCGCGCGCTGGTCTCAGCGCTACGCCCGCAGGTCTGGGTCAGCTGCGTCTGGGACCAGCTGCACAACCTGCCGCCCTGTATGGAGCTCCTCTCCGACAGGTCCATATATCCCGGCGACCGGGTGATCTGCCCGACGATAATGCCGGCGGAGCGCCGCGCCAAGGACGGCGGCGCCGCCTGGATGCAGGACGTCCACGAATCTTCCTATGAGGGTGGGCATGTCGTCGTGAACGTTGAGAAGGGCGGCGGGCGCTACTCCGTAAGCTATCTGACCGCCGCAGACGAATCGATGACGGTGCGGAGCGTAATGCATTTTAAAACTGTTTGAATGCCATGAGACGACATCTGCTGTTTATACTCCTTAGTGTATTTGTGCAAATCCCGGCCGGGGCAGCTTCGCACGACATTGCGAGCCTGTCGCAATGGGGGCCCTATTCCAAGGAGTACTACGGCATCAGCCATATCGCCGACCTTTCTTCCGGCATACAGGTGGAGTTCTGCCTCGTTACGGGGCAGTACAGGCGCAACTTCAAGGTGCCGAGTGCCCTCTACGAATCGGGCGTCCACCCCTGGAACGTCACTCCGGACATGCGCCACATCACCTATCGCCACGACATCGAGTGGAAGGATAAGGTCTATGCCGACGCGACGTGGCACGTCGTCGGCGACGACCGCGTGATCCTGGAAATCCGGTGCGTCAATGCCACCGACCAGCTTCAGAATATCAACCTCCAGCTTGCCGTCCGCAAGGCCGGCGGCGCCCCGGGGCAGTGGACCCCGGAAATCCGGGAGGGCGATGGATTCTTCACCGTCAAGTACCCGGAGGTGGAGCCCTCCTACACTGTCGTGTGGGACTACCCTCTTAGCGAAGTGCGCACCTGGCAGTGCGCCCGCCTTGAGCACCTTATGCCCCTCAAAGTCCACAACCACACGAGTAAAAACCTCAAGGGCGACCTCCAGGGCCACTGGACCGCCAATTTCCTCCGCCCCGTCACCCTTCAGCCCGGCCGCGACACGACCATCTGGCAGATGATTGTCTGCGATGCCGGTGAAGTGCACGACCCCGTCGGAGAGCGTGGCGGACAACTCGCTAAAAATGAGGTAAATGCACAAAAACCTATCGGCCAAAACGAGCATAGGCTTTTATATAACTCGCTGAAAAACAGCCACTTTGCCGCCACGGCACAAAAGGAGGGTGAGGGGCAGAAGGGCTTGGCTGCTAACGGGATGGCTACTAACGGCAGAGCGGCAGAGCGCCCCCTCGGGGTGAGGCTGATGGAGGCGACGATGCTGACGAACGTGGTGTATCCGATCGATGCGTTCGGGGAGCCGATAAGGCATTTCTGCCCCGGGAAGAACTGGAACAGTCTCTACACCTGGGACTGCGGTTTTATCGGCTGGGGGATGAGCGAGCTGGACCCGGACAGGGGCTACGAAATCATCCGGCAGTACACGACGACTCCGGAGGAGGAGGCGCCGTTCGTCCACCACGGGACGCCGCTCGCGACGCAGATACTCGCCATCGGCGATGTCTGGGAGCGTGGCGGCTGCGACGAGGCAAGGCTCCGGGAGATCTATCCGAGGCTCAAGCGTTTTTACGACTTCATGACCGGGCCTCGCTTCCGCAAGGCCAGCGGTCTTCTGGAGACCTGGAACATATTCTACAACAGCGGCGGATGGGACGACTACCCGCCGCAGTGGATGCTCCGTCCGCAGAAGGAGCTCCGCAGCCGGACGACCCCCATGGTATCCACCTCGTACTATATAAGGTGCGGGAAAATCCTGCGGCTGATGGCAACGCATCTGGCCTCCGTCTCGAAGAAGGCGGAGAAGAAGGCCTATCTTGCTGATGTGAAGCAGTTTGACGAGGATATAGCGGACATGTCCAAAGGCATACTCGACAATGCATGGGATCAGGCCTCTGGGTATTTTGCATACGTGGAGCACGACGAAAATGGGCGAGCGAAGTGCCGGTACATCTGGTCTCCCGAGATGGGCATCCCGGCCCAGGACGGGACCAGGGCCGTAAAGGGCCAGGCGGAAAGCACCAACTTTGACAGGGGGCTCGACGGAGTGGCGCCGCTGGTCGCCGGCATTGTCAGCGACTTCCAGCGGGGCGCCCTGCTCGGCCACATTTTCACTAAGGGAGATCTCTGGAGCGACTGCGGTATCACCGCCGTGGACCAGAGCGCGCCCTACTACCGTGAGGACGGCTACTGGAACGGCACGGTCTGGATGCCGCACCAGATGATTCTGTGGAAGACCATGCTCGATCTCGGCCTGCCCGAGCGGGCCCGGCAGATTGCCGAGACGGCCCTCAGTAACTGGGAAAGGGAATGTGAAGACTCCTACAACTGCTACGAGCACTTTATGATAAAGACCGGGCGCGGCGGAGGATGGCACAATTTCTCCGGCCTCTCCTCCCCCATCCTCAACTGGTGGTGCGCCTACAACAAGCCCGGCACGGTCTCGACCGGCTTCGGAGCGCTCGTGACCAGTGTGAAATGGGCCGCCGACTTCAGCAGCGTCGAGCTGACCCTCGAGTTCGACAAGGAACTCGCCGGCCGCGAGGTCGCGATCATCGCGCGCCTCGCCGACAGGCCGGTCGAATTCAAAATCGCAGCGTCAAAGAAACCCGTGACACTGAAAATTTCCTAACGGACCTTATATTTCTTCAGGATTTTGAGGATGGGCTTACGGACGGAGTCGGCCCAGAGGTAGTAGCCCCACTCCCCGGGGTGGACGCCGTCGTTGGTCGTGTCGTGCATTGAGTCGGCGGCGTTGGAGGGGATGTAATAGACGTCCTTGTATTTCTTTACGGCGATTTTCATAAGGCTGTCGGCGGCGGCGATTTTTCGCGCCTCGACATCGTTGTGTTCCATGTCGAAATTGCGCTTTTCACGCCAGATGGTGTGCATGAAAATCATGGGGACGCCGGGCCTCGCGGCCTGGATGGTCTCGATGAAATTGAAGAGGTTGGCCCTGACGGTCTTGTCGTTGCCGTTGGAGAAAGAGTCGAAGACATAGGCGTCCACGTCGGCCTTGGAAAGGGCGGTGGCGAACTGCGGCTGCATACGGCAGTCGCCGCTGACACCGAGGCTGCAGAACTGCAGGCCGGTCATGCGGCTCAGGAAGCCTGGGACGGTCTGCCCAGCGCGTCCCGTGCTGACCCCGTGCATAAAGGAGGAGCCGTGGAGGCATATTTTGTGGCGGAACGGCATGTCTCCTTTTTCCAGTTTGGAACCATTCTCAACGCCGATCTGGAGCGAGGTGACCTTGCTCTCCGTCGGAAGGTACATGATGCATTCCTTCATCGAACGGTCCATGTGCTTGACCAGCGACAGCACTTTTCCGTTCTCGGTCTCAAGGTTGGTGCTGTAGCCGCAAACGCCGGCCCACAGCCATTTACCGTCCCTTTTTATATACAGGTCAAAACCACGTTTGGCCCTTGACTGATTCTTGCTTTGGGAAAGGGCTTTGAACTCCGCCTTCACCCATACCGAGGGGGAATCCGTCCTGAAGGATACAATGACACCGGAAGACATCTCCAGTAGGGTGCTGTCCTTGTGCTCCCAGCCCTCTGCGAGGGAAAAATCCATCCTCTCGTAGGGATTAGGTGTGTCGGGGAAAACTTTACCGCAGATGGTGAGATCCGTCGCGTCCGTAAACGACAGGTCGGCCTCCTGCCCGAGCGCCGCGGCTGCCGGAATCAGGAGTGAGAGAATGAAGAGTATCTTTTTCATTTTCAAAACGATATTTCCACAGGATGGTCGGCCTCAACGGGAAGCCAGAGAATCAGGCTCTCCCCGTCCCAGGCCCGGTGCACCCCGGCCTTCACGCCCTCCAGCGCCTTGCCGTCAACCTTGACTGCAGGCCCCGGATGGGGGCCGCCGGCAGCTGCGGCGGGGCAGGGGCCGGCGGGGGACGGCATACCCTTCAGAATCAGGCACAACCCGCGCACGGGATGCTCTGAAGATGCCTCCAGACGGAGGGTGAGGCCTGTCATACCGAGGCCGGAGGCCGAGTGTATCTCCTTCGGTGACGGAGATTCTCTCGCTTCGCTCGGAATGACATACGCGCGCTGAGTGACGTCGTAGGGGACTTCACTGCCGGCGAGGGTCATCCTCGGGGCGCGGAGCCACGACTTCGCGAGCGGCAGGAGGTCCGCCGCGTCGCCCTCTGTGCAGCCGCATAGCATCAGCTTCGTCATCATATTCCCTTCAACCGAGTGCGGGGCGTTGTACTGGGTCGCTGTGTAGGTGTGGGCGGGGGCGTCGGGGACGCAGGCGTAGCGGCCGATGATGTAGTCCTGGGTCACGGGCCAGTGGTTGCGCCACGGGAAGTCGGAGAACTCCGACCAGCGGCCGACGTAGCGGTCGATGCGCGGGCCCGCCTCGCCCTTCTCATTGATGCCGTCGCCGTCCTCGAGGATGAGATATGGGTTCCACTGACTTTTGAGATAAGTCACCTGTATGTTGGCGCCGGAGATGGAAGCACCGTCCTGGCGGGCCTTGTCGTCGAAGTCCCAGCCGAAGGTTTCGCTGCGGCCGTCCATCGCGGCGACGGACATGATGCGGGAAGCGTCGAGGACGTCCTCCGGCCGCTGCGACGGGTGCAGAACCTGAAGGCTCTGGCACCACTCGTACCACTCATCGAGATGTGAACTCCACACCTCCATTTTGCGTACGCCGACCCCGTCCGGGTAGAAAATATAGGTCTCCTCCGAGCAGTCGCCCCATCCGCTCTCTTCGCTCTGGTAAGGAATCTTTTGGTTCACGCCGACGGGAAGATTGCGCCACACGACGACAGTGCGGGCCGGAGTGTTCTCGACTATGCGCACGCTGGAAAAATCAGCGTGCTTGTCGCTCATAGACTCTGGACACCCCCATCCGGTCACCTTCTTGCGCTCGATGAACTCGTTGCACATCCAGTTGCCCTTCTCCGTCACAAAGCACGGCGCGTATGAAATACCCTTCCAGAAAACGACCTTCCACGGCTGTTCCGGGCCGAATCCGACGACGACGTCGTCGAGCGAACCACGCCAGCGCTCATCGAAGGCTTTGTAGAATTTCAGCGGGATATACCACGCCCCGAAGGCGAGGGAGTCGGGGCCGGAGGGCAGCACGCGCGCCTCCAGTTCCGGCGCAGCCGGGCGGGCGAATTTTTCTTTCAGAATGCCTTTGTAGGCATTTTTGTCATCATAGAACTTAAGTTCGTCAATCAGGCCGTCGAAGGAGGAGTAGATCGGGATACTCTTGTTTTCATAGAAACTCGGGGTCTTGAAAGGTGTGCGGCCGATCCAGAGATCGTAGTCCGCCTGCTCCAAACCAGGCAGCTCGAGCGGCTGCTTCGCCACCTCCCTGCCGTCGATGGCAAGGAACAGCCCGCTCCCCGGGCGGAAAAACGCCGTGAGCCGGGACCACTCCCTGAGGGGCAGTCCCTCGGGAGACTCCGCCTGCACCCACTCCCCTGCAGATGCCACTGAGAAATGCACCTTCCCAAGGGCGTCCATCCAAAGCGACCATCCCCCGGGCTCTCCGTCTCCCCTCTGCCGGCTCGCGACCGGGCACGGGCTCTTCGGGAATGCCACAGGACAAACCCACACGTCCACTGTGAAATACCTCTCCGGCGCTTTCACTTCCGCTGCCGGCACAATTATCCGGGAATCAAACCCGTCGAAAAACGCGGCCTGCCCTTCGATGCCGGGCACCGACTGGCAGTATTCCGACCTCCCGGGCACTGTCCCGTTCTCAAACGTCAGTGCGAAAGTCGCGGCCGCTGCTATTATACACAGTAAACTCATAGTCAATATTATTCTATCGGAGGGTAAAGCGGCGGGAGAGCCGTGTGGAGTCGCCGGCGTAGAAGTCGATGAATACCCTGGAGCCATCGACAGTCATCTTGTAGGAGCCTGCGGAATCCGATATACTGTAATCACGGATACCTGGGCGGTACTCGTCGAAGAGGGCCTTGTTGGCGTCGGTGAGGATCTCGGGCTTCCTCTTGAACAGAAGGGTCCCGTAGCCCTTGGCTCCGGAGGCGAGGACCTTGTAGGTGCCGCGGGAAGCGTAGCTCCAGACGCTGCTCATAGTCATCTGGGTGATGCGGCCGCCGTCGCCGTACCAGTCGAGAAACTCGGTCGCGTGGGTGTGGCCACAAAGAACAATAGCGTTGAGCGAGGCGAGAAGGGCGCGCATCTCGCGCCGCTTCTCCGCTTTGGAGTCCTTCCGGCCACCGAGGAAGTACCAAAAGAAGTAGTCCTCATCGTCGAACGGAAACACCGGGGCATGGATCAATACGAACACGTGTCTCGCACCGCGGGCCTGCTCCAGCAGGGCGGTGATTTCATCCACCTTCGGCTTAGTGAAATTGACTACCACATAGGCGTCGGGGCCGCTCCGGAAGAGGAAATTGGTCCCCGTAATCTCCTGGCCCAGCTCGCGGGACATACGCTCCGACATATACTCGGTGTAGGCCTGGGTGCAGACCGCGTCGTCGTTGCCGCGGAGGTCGTGGTTGCCCGCCACGGTGACAAACGGAAGGTCCGGAGCCAGGTCGGTCTTGAACAGGTTCATCGCGTCGTCGAGGAAACGCTTGTGGGTCGCGGCATCGGCTGTGTCGCCCTGGATGAGGTCGCCTACCTGATAGATAAACCTGGTGTCCTCTCCCACGAGGCAGGCGGCACGCTTCACGAGATCGTGGCAGCGCCCGGACCACATTATTCCGTTGCGCGCAAACTCCTGACGGTGAGCCGCCTCGCGCACGGGGTTGGGGTCGGTGTAGCCGGCGTGGTAAAGTTCGGGGTTAGGCGAGTCGTAATGCGTGTCGCCGAGAATGACGACGGAATACTTCCCGTCCGGTCCGGCCGCCTTCCGCGGCTCAGCCCCGCCGTGCACCGCCGGCAGGGACAACCCCGCCAGGCCGGCCGCCGAAATCTTTAAAAAATCTCTCCTGTCCATAGATTGCAAATATAATAAAAACATGATTATATTTGTGTCTATACGATTTTGAGGAACGATATGAAAAAATATATTCTCATCACACTGCTGGTGATGCTGGCAGCAGGGCCTGCGGGGGCGCAGGTGAAGACCTGCTATGCGAAGCTGGAGAGGGACACGCTGCGAATCGGGAACGACCGCATCGAGAGGGCGTTCGCCTGGGACGGCGGCGCGCTGAGGACGCTGTGGATCAGTGACTTCGGGGCGAGCAGTACGACGCAGGACGGTTCTGGATCTACCAAGGGCAGGACGTTGTGGCCGGAGCAGAACCGGCCGGACTTCGCCCTCGCCAAAGAGGCGCCGGAGAACGCCGTCCTGGAGGTGGTGGAGGTGCCGGAAGGCCGCTGGAGCCCCGCCTGCCTTATAGCAAGGATATCCTACAACATCGGCAGGGTGCAGGTCCGCCGCGAGTACCGCCTGTACGACGGCGTCCCGGCAATCGCCTGTGACACCTACCTTAAAGGCGTGTGGGACATTACCCCGGAAGAACTTCCCATACTGGACCAGATCTGCATGAAGGGAAGGAACTGGCACTGCACCGCTGTCGAGTTTCACGACGTCACGGACGTCCACAACACCCTTCTCGAAGAGCATCGATTCATATCCTACCACCACAGTAAACTCTGGAACGGCAACCTCCTGCTGGCCAGGGATGCCGTGTCCGGAAATGGCCTGTTCCTCCTCAAGGAGGCCCCCTGCTCGGATATGCAGGTGGGAAAGGCCGACGGCGACTTCCGCACCAAGAACGGCCGTTTCCAGGTTGTGGGCATCGGTTTCGAGCCCACGGACATCCTCGAAGATGAATGGACGCGCCTCTACGGCTGCGTGCTGGGGGTGACCGGCGATGATGCCCTGGGCGAGGCGCTCGCCCTCCGCGCCTACCAGAAGACCCTTCGTGTCCAGAAGGATATGGTCATGATGAACACATGGGGCGACCGCAGCCAGGACGGCCGCGTGAGCGAGGCCTTCTGCCTGCAGGAGCTGGACAAGGCCGCCCGTCTCGGCGTCACCGTGTTCCAGATCGACGACGGCTGGCAGGTCGGCAAGAGCCCGGCCTCCGTCACCAAAGGCGGCTCCTTCGACAACATCTGGGAGAGAGCGGGCTACTGGGATGTGGATCCCGTCAAATTTCCCCACGGCCTCAAGCCGATAGTTGACAAGGGAAAAGACCTCGGCATCGAGATAGGTCTGTGGTTCAACCCGAGCGTCAAGGATGAGCTAGCCGACTGGGAGAAGGACGCCGCCGTCCTCACAGGCCTTTGGCGGGAATACGGCATCCGTATCTTCAAGATTGACGGGCTTATAATCCCTACAAAAAAAGCCGAGCGCAATCTCCGCAGCCTGCTGGAGCGGGTCCGCGAAGAGACCGGCGACGATGTGATTTTCAATATGGACGTCACCAACGGCCGCAGGATAGGCTACAACTGGTTCGCGGAATACGGCAACATTTTCCTTGAGAACCGCTACACCGACTGGGGCAACTACTACCCCTACAAGACCCTCCGCAACCTCTGGCAGCTGTCTCGCTATGTGGCCCCGGAGCGCTTCCAGATTGAATTCCTCAACCCCTGGAGAAACCCCGACAAGTATCCTGACGGGGACCCGTTCGCCCCGTCCGGCTACTCCTTCGATTACCTCGCCGCCATCACTTTCGCCGCCCAGCCCCTCGCCTGGATGGAGGCGTCGAACCTGCCCGAGGAGGCTTTCGCGACCGGCGACCTTCTTCGCTCCTGGTACAGGATAGCACACGACTTCCACGCCGGCTCCATCCTCCCTGTCGGCGAGGAACCCTCCGGCCGCTCCTGGACCGGCTTCCAGTCCGTCAAAGACCCGAAGCACGGCTACCTTTTAATATACCGTGAAGGCACCGCCAAGGCAAGGGCCCGCATCAAGACCTGGCTCCCCGGGAAAAGTTGGGTAAGACTACGGCCCGTCCTCGGAAACGGAAAAAGCCGCCTCGTCCGGGTGGACGCCGACGGCTTCATCAAGGTGCGGCTCCGCGAGCCCAACTCCTTCGCCCTGTACGAATACTAGTACTTCCTGCTTATTTCCAACAATATCACGGAGTTGGACTCCATGGTGTAGGTCAATGCCGGGCCTTGGCGACGGTCCTGGCCTTCGCTGTCGGTGATGCGGGCGGAGGTGACGCTCCAGCCTTCCGGGAGGGATACCGTCACGTCGCGCGGGGTGTTGTGCGCATCGTCCTCGTGATAGCGGGAGATGAGAAGGCGGACGTGCGAGCCGTCCTCCGAGAGGGCGGCGCAGGTGTAGATGTTACCCGTGTCACAGGAGGATTGGACCTGGGTGCCGTAATCCACGAGCTCGGCCCAGTAGTACAGGGCGTAATAAGGCGGGCGGAGATCATAGACATGCGAGGCGAAAGGCCCGCACCATGTCGTGTTGGGACGAAGGTCGTAGTACATCAGCATGTCAAGCGGAGCGCTCTGGCACTCGCACATAACGGCGGCAATAAACGCCGCGGCTTTCACGGTGGGACGAACCCGGTAACTGTAGCGGTCGGGCTCTTCCCAGCTGCGGTTGTAGTTCCACTCGTTTAGGATGGACTCGGTCTTTTCGAAACCCCTCTCGTCCAGCATCTTACGGATGATGTTAACATCCTCCGTGATGCGCCAGGGCTTGCGGTGGTACATGTGGTGGGAGAAGAAGTCCAGCGGGGCTCCCTTCTCTTTCACATAGTCGAGGAAAGCGGGGCCGTACTTTCGCGGATTGGCGAAAGCCGGGCCGCCGATCTTCAGGTCCGGGAAACACTTTTTGAGGTGTTTTGCAGTGACGACGTAAAGCTCGTCGAACTGCTCCTGGGTGCCGCCCCAGGTGCGCGGATCCCTCTTCCAGCGGTCGTCGGGATCGTCAAGATCAGGCTCGTTCCAGATCTCCCAGTACTCGATGTCCATGTGGTACCCGTCCGCCCAGCCTTCGTTGTAGTGGCGGATGATATGTTCGCATATCTTCGCCCACTTCTTATAATTTTTCGGCGGATAGATACCATATTTTTTTGTCTGGTGCTCAATGCTCTGGCCGAGACGGTAGAACGGCTTTGTGCCAACCTTCTGCATATCAAGGAGCACCACGTCGGAATTGGTGAAA